>CAZFHA010000014.1:0-99056 GCA_964518595.1 uncultured Oscillospiraceae bacterium | reverse complement strand
TGGATGATTTCTTTAATGATCCTAGTCGCAATTTATTTGAGCCGATTAAAAGTGCCACGGAGGTAAACCGATTACGGGCGGAAGCCTACGATTATGGTAAGCCCTATACAGAGGCAAAACGGACGGAGATGCTTAGACAGGCAGGCTATTTAGCTAAAAAGAGTGGTATGGCAACGGCTGCCTACCAGAGAGCGGCGGTATATAGAAAACAGGCTTGTTTACCGGTTACGAAAAGAAGTACAGCATTACCAGAGGAGGAAGATGGAGGGTCTTCCAATAATTCTTCATTACGACTTCTCCTTACAATGCAAGCTACTGCAAATCCGTATGGTCTGTCACCTGAGACAGCAGTGCTATTAAGCAAAAGTGACGAGTTTAACCGTATTTGGCAGTCCTTGAAAACGGGTGCAAAGGAAGCAATTCTAGGTGAATATGCTGGTTCAATGTCAATTCCTGGAGTAATCGGAAGTGTAGCCATAGGTCTTATTCCAGTTGTTGGTACAGCAGCAGATGGAAGAGATACTGTATATATGCTATCTCATTGGGAAAATACACCTGAGCACTGGGGGAATTTCGGGATAACCGTATTTGGCTTTGTTCCATTGGCAGGAGAGTTAAAGTATTTAAAATATAGTGACGAGATTGCAGACTCGCTTAAGGCAGCAAATAAAATGGATGAAGTTGCTGAGGCTGCGCAAGGTGCAGGAAAGCTAGATGAGGTTGCGGATGTAGCAAAGGGAGCTGGGAAAGCGGATGAGATTGCTGAGGGCGCAGGTATAGCATTAAAAAATATAGATGAACTTCCGAGTAATGTCCAAGAGGCATATAAAGGATATTCTAGCAACGGATGGAATGGAAATTATAAAGGGCAAATACAACAAGGAGTAAATGAAGCTAATGCAGGTGGTATATATAAAAACTCAGATGGATTACTTCCTACAGGTACGACTTACAAAGAGTTTGATGTTAATGCAACTCCCATTGGTGTAAGTAGAGACGCTGAAAGGCTAATAAAGGGTGCCGATGGTTCTGTGTACTATACTCCAGATCACTATTCGACGTTTATTAAAATCAAATAATTGTAATAATTTGGTTCACCATCAAGAATAGGGGGAATCATAGAGTAACGCCACTCTCCAAGAAATCTGTTTTAAGGAGGAAAATGAGATGAAAATAGCAGTTAAAGACCAAGAGATAGCAGAGTGATTAAGCTTGGAAAGAATAGGTGCTAAATTTTTAAATTTAAATATCGTGAAATTACTTCTTGGAAATAAAGATATTGCACCCTTAAAGTTGCAGGCAGTTTGAGGTATTCTTTGCCACTTAACGGCAGAAATGGAGTTATATATGAGAAATAAAATCACTACAATCGTACAATCTGAATCAAAAAGTATCATAGAAGAATGTAAAATTAGAAATATTTTCGTTGCAGAATTATTCGGCAGTAAGATACATGGAATTGAAGATTTCTTTAGGGATGTGTCAAAAGCATTTGAATTTCCTGATTTGTTCAATAAATACAGAAACATGGATGCATATTTAGACTGGATAAGGGATTTAAGTTGGCTTCTTTATAATAATAAATGCAGCGGTTTCGCATTGATAATTTATGATTATAAAATTTTTATGTGTGATGATTATCGAAGGAAAGAACAAATTATTAGAAGTTTTGCAGAAGTGGTATTGCCCTATTGGGAGGAGGATGTTATTCATTGCACTAATAATGGACATGGTACACCACGGCCGTTCAATCTATATTTGGTTGACCATTCTAGTTAATTCAGGTTAGTTACGACGGTCAAGGCAATGTACATGAGACCCAAGGGGAAGATGGCAGCAGCCAGAGTTACCGCTATTCTCCCTATGGCGAGCTTCTGACAGAAGCCCCCTTCCAAAGTAGTTTCTACGGCTATGGCGGCGAGGCCTATGACCCGGGTTCCGGGCTGACCTATTTACGGGCACGGTACTATGACAGCAGCAGTGGCCGGTTTGTGGCTGAGGATAGCTATTTGGGCGAGATTAGCAGTCCTTTAAGCCGTAACCTGTATCTATATACCGAGAATAATCCGGTAAACTATAGCGATCCCAGTGGGCATGCACCGATACCGGCTTGGGGAGGTAAGCTACAGATGCCGCCGGTTAAGAATCCCCTACTAGAGAAAAAAGCGTTAGCTCCTTTGAAGCCACAGGTCAAACCTGTAGGACTACAAAACACACTCAATGAACTGTATAGTATGGGGGCTCGAAATTTACCGGGGTCTTTACAGAGTGCGGTAGCAGTAGAAAAGAAGATAAATGAAGCCTATAATTATACTGCGCCTTATACGCTAAACCATCGCCGAGAACTTTTGGCTGAAGCAAAGCAATTATCTACCAAAAATGTTTGGACAACGGCAGCCTACCAAAGAGCCATGGAGCTACGAAGAGAGGCTTGCAAACCCGTGACACCTAAGGCAAGCAGTGAGCCGCCGGAGCAGGTGTTCGGTGCTCTGCAGCTCTCGCGGTGGCTTTCTCATACGATTGGCTCAAATCCTTTGTTAAAACAGATAGCCCAGAACAAAGGGCAAAATGAGCTCATAAAGTCAGTATATTCGACCCTTGGATTTGAACAAGATAAAGATACCGGGATATACCATACTAGACCGGATGTATGGCAACAATTTTTTGGCTATAATCCAGCTTATGATGCTGCATTCCATGCAGGTACGTCCATGGACGTGAAAAAGTTTGAATTTAGTGTAGATGGAAGAGAGTATGTTTTCTGGGCTTGGAAGGGAGATTACTTAGATCTGGGTGCTGGGTTAGAGATGGGCATTTATTCCAAAGAATCTGGGTTATCGCTGAACTTTGGAAACCACCAGTTCTATACTGATGCTACTTCCCCAATAGATGAGCACTGGTTGACAGATACTAATTTGGCCATGCCTATGACCATAAATCTCCAATACAAAGGAGAGACCATAATTGATTATGACCCTCAAAAGGATAAGGAACACCCTTGTGATGGTGTTTGGTGGGCAACAGGTTTTAATCCTTACTATACCGATGTGAATGCTAGTGATTTAACGGCTTCCTTTACGCTTGATTTTACAGGTAAACAAGAAATGTTTGATGCGTTTTATGACGAAAACCATGACAAGCCTGGATGGATATTTGATCGAGTATCGCTTTACGCTACTTTTACTTTTTAGACAGGAGACTAAGGAGATTAATATGATAAAGAGAATAATATCATTAGTTCTTTCAGGGGTGATGGTTATGGCTATAATTGCTGGATTTAGTGGGTGTAGGTATATACCAAATGGAGATCACAAAGCTAGTGATAAAATGGAACAACAAGTTTTAGAAGCATTGAGTAATCGTGATTCAGAGGCAATTAAGTCACTATTTTCTAAAAAGGCCTTGGAGAAGGCGGAGGATTTAGATGAAAATATTGAACGTGCCTTTGCCTTTTTCGAGGGGACGATAATCTCTGCTGAACAGCATTCTTGGTCTTCGGGGGAGAGCCTTAACTATGGATTAGCATCAAAGCATGTTGATTTTCGACTTGATGTAACGACTAGCAAAAGAGATTACATAATCTATATAATTTATTACTATGAAGATACTATAGATCCCAATAATCAAGGGTTATACGCTTTATCTATAATGAACCCTAGGTTTCGAGGACAATTCCAATATTGGGATGATATCGCGCTTCCGGGAGTAACTGTATATGAAAAAAAAGAACTGGATAACGAATCCTATCAGACATTTTCTGAATAATATTTTTACTCTACCGTTTGCTCCAGAAGGAAATGGATGATTTCTTTAATGATCCTAGTCGCAATTTATTTGAGCCGATTAAAAGTGCCACGGAGGTAAACCGATTACGGGCGGAAGCCTACGATTATGGTAAGCCCTATACAGAGGCAAAACGGACGGAGATGCTTAGACAGGCAGGCTATTTAGCTAAAAAGAGTGGTATGGCAACGGCTGCCTACCAGAGAGCTGCGGTATATAGAAAGCAGGCTTGTTTACCGGTTACGAATCGGGCGAGTAGTGAACCGCCAACACCGAAAACGCAGTCCCCTTGGGATGTGCTCCAACAGGTAGGGAATAACCTTCGTGACTACAACACAGGCTATATATCAGCGTTAGCAGAAGGGTATGTGCTTCCGCAGTTATATACCGCAAGTGGTGTAGGAGATGAATTATTCAAGTTTGTTTTTAAAAAAGACATAGATTCTAACACTATAATTTCAAATTTTTATAACACTCTAAAGGCGAATCTTGACAGTCAAGTTGAAAATCAATTATTTTACTCTCTAGGAAGAACGGTAGGTAGTGCATCAAGTATAGGGTTAAGTGCTGGACAAATGGTACTGGGAGCTCAAAGTATTGTAGTAGGTGTTGAAGGCATTATAGCTATAGTAGGAGGTGGCACATTCTTTACCGGCGGTAGTGGTGCTGTAGTTGCTATCGCTATATCCACGCCCTTAATTGCATCAGTGGCTGTATCTGCGGGAGCTATCGCAACGGCTGGAATTAGCTTTGAATATTCTGTTGGTCAGTTTAGAGAAGATTTAGACAGGGCTGTGGAGGAGATTCAGAAGGCTGCAAATTTTAATAAAGCCGATGATAGATATTTGAAAAGTAAAGGGATTGATGCTCATCAGCTAAAAAAGGATTATCTTGGTGAAAAAGCTCAAATTGCACAGTATGATATTTATATAAATAAATCTGATGGTAGGCTCTGGATATTTAGAAAAGGGGGGCAAGGTACAGGGATTGAAACAAGTGAATTTATCAAATAGGAGGAACTTAATGTCACATTCTTTTTTTGAATTGTCAAATACGAATATTATGGTTGAATTTAGAATTATAGGTCATGAATTTGATCCTAAGATTATCACAAAAGAAATGTCAATTCAACCAACTGACTACTGGGTAGAGGGAGAAGAGATAAGAGATAGAGGTATATTTAGAACCTATTCTTGTTGGTGTTTAAGTGCAGGATATGAAGAAACTCTTGATATTAACGAACCATTAAATAAAATTATTAAGCAGTTAATTTTAAAAAAACATATATTACTAAAACTTAAGCAAAAGTATAATGTTCATTATAGATTTGATAGCGTGATTAATATTGAGAATGGGAAAAAACCTGCTATTTTTTTGAGTGCAGATACTATAGAATTTGCTAGCAGTATAAAAGCTGAATTTGATTTTGATTTATACATATACTCGTAAATATTTTGTTTGAATCTGAGTAAAAAATATTTGAACTAAGAAAGCCTACGACTATGGCAAGCCCTATACAGAGGCAAAAAGAGCGGAGCTGCTAAGGGAGGGCGTATATAGATATTATAAAACCGGAAAATATATTGATATAATTAAAGAAACAATAGAAATTATTTCCTTTGGAAAACAGTAAAATAATAGGTGAAAAAATGTGGAAAGAAATTAAACTGGAAAATTTAAGTGGCATTGATAAGTGTGTGGGAGAATTTCAAGTATGGATGATAGGTATTCTACCATATGCCAAAATGAAGGTGAAAATTTTTGAAAGTAACGAGGGAAAGTTTACAGGTTATACAGACATACAGATCAAAAGAAGTTTTGACGGGAGTTTTGAAGGCGCTGTGGGCTTTGGGGAAAATGTTGATACTGCATTAGAAAACACAATTAAATATTTTTTAAAAATGATTAAATCTGATTATCCAAGAGAAAAGTATCCAGACGGATTGTCGGAAGAGGATATTTTGTATTCTGATTATTCTGATTTTTAAAAAATACGGACGGAGATGCTTGGACAGGCCAACTATTTAGCTAAAAAGATTGATATAGCAACATCTGCCTACTACCAGAGGGCTTCGGTATATAGAAAGCAGGCTTGTTTACCGGTTACGAAAAGAAGTACAGCATTACCAGAGGGGGAAGATGGAGGGTCTTCCAATAATTCTTCAGGTACCGTCAATAAAATTGCGCACATTTAGCGACTCACTGAAAAATAAGATTATCGGTTAAGTTATGATTATAAGTTTAACTTGTAATTGAAAAAGCAGAGGTTAGAATAATTATGAAGAAAGTAGTAGTTAGAAATAAGATAATGGAGCTTGGTTCTGTTAACTCAAATTATATTTTAAAGTATGGCGATAAGGAGTATAAAAATATAGAATCTTTTATAAATAACAACGACTACAAAACAGCTATTGAAGCCATTTACAATGAGGAAATTGACTGCGAATTTTTAGAAAATTCGTTCTTATACAAGTCGTATGTTTCTGCCGTAAAAACTCAAGCAAGCAATGATTATTTTAAAATTTTATATTTGGTAGATGTCGATTTTGCAATAGAATTAACAGATAATATATATTTGTATCATCTAATTCAGAAAAAGGATGAAGTATATTCTTTACTGATACCTTGGTATTATGCCGATAGCAAAAAATATTTAGGTGATACTTGGTGGGAAGAGGATGAGGAGATATTAGAGAATGTGAATAAGCTTTCCATGATAGATTTTTTAAAAAAATATAAAGGATACTGAATCTCCTCATGATACATAGCATCAAATTATTATAATATTCTTTAGGTAAATTTGGGTATTTAAATCCAGATCAAAACTAAAATAAAGCATATGATCATACTGCCAATAAAGTGGATGAAGTTGCTAACGCTGCACAAGGGGCTGGAATGCACTTTTCTGGAATGGATACTATAAGAATCAGACATTCTTGGAAGAACAGAAAAAACTACAAGAAAAGGAGACACATTTAGAGCGAAAGGCGAAGAAAATGCCAAGATCATGGCGGAAACAGAGAACAGAGAAAAATCGGTTGAAAGTGAGACAAGGTTCAATAGCATTGCCGAGGGTCTCAACTTCTCAAAAACACCATCTGAATATTTCGACGTCGGGAGGAGGCTTCATGATTAACAAGGAAAAATATCCCATACTAGAATATGATAGTAATAAAGTAGCTAAACTTGATCCCAAACAAAAGATAAGAAACTCAAAGAATACTGATAATATATCTTTACCTGATTATTGCGTAATTGCTTTTTTTAAAAGTGTTATTGAAAATAAAAGAGATCAAGGTGAGCTTAGGCTACTTACACATATTGCTTCCGAAGCTTTACATATTCCAGTTTATGAAACAACCTGTAATAGTAAACGAATTTGCCTTGTTTTAGGATGTTTAGGGGCTGCTGGAGCCGCCTATGAATTGGAGCAGCTGATTGCTTTGGGGTGTAAGAAATTTATTGTTTGTGGCGGTGCTGGTGTTTTACATAATGATATTTCTGTAGGCCATATAATTCTGCCCTGTTCAGCTATACGCGATGAAGGATTGTCATATCATTACATAAAGCCAGCAAGAGAGATTGCTTATGAATATGAAACTATAAAAAAAATTGAAATGCAGTTAATTGAAGAAAATATCCCTTATTTGAAAGGAAAAACATGGACTACCGATGCTATATTCCGGGAGACAGAAGATAAAATAGACCTAAGAGTATCAGAAGGCTGTTTGACTGTTGAAATGGAAGCTTCGGCACTATTGGCTGTATCAAAATTTAGAAATGTAGAACTGGGACAATTAATTTATGGTGGTGATGATGTGAGTAAAATTACATGGGATGGACGCCAATGCATAGATCGTGAACAAATACGTGAGGAGATAGTGAATTTATCATTACGTATTTGCTCTAATTTATAAAATAGGCAATTTTTAGTAAATATTATTATTGTTATGATTTACCTTTTGCATTATCTGTTTATAACAGCCTCTCACACTAGATTTGCTGGATGTCCCTGATACCCTGACCTGCTGCGCCGATACTGGCCGGGGGTGCGACTAAAGTGTTTTTTGAACTGGCGCATGAAGTGAACCTCGTTATTGTAACCGCTGCGGTCGGCGATTTCGGAGATGGGGAGGCTACTGTTTTCTAAGAGATAGCAGGCTCGATTGAGTCTACCGGCGACTACGTCTTGGAGGACGGTGGTTTGAAAGAAGTCCCGGTAGAGGTGATGGAAGCGGGAGCTGCTGATTCCGGCGGCTTGGGCGAGCTCTTTTATGGCTACTTGTCCTTGCGGGTGGCTGTAGAATTCGCTGCGTATTTTTGCGAGGACGGAATAGTATTGGCTGATGGTGTGGTTTTGCGTAGGTACTTGATGGGTACGCAGTGCGTAAAATAGTTGGATGAAGTGAGCGTCAACCAGTTGCTGTTGCCAGGGGCTTTGGCTTTTTTCTAAATCGTGGAGCGCTTTTACACTGTCGCTAATCCAGTGTTCATCGCTTACGGGAAAGGGCTGGTTCAGGGGAAAGCCAATATCTTTTAAAAAGTCTTCCGCCATAGTTGCTTGAAAATGAATCCAGTCATCCACATAGGGTTTCTCTGTGTAACGGTAATAATGTGGTTCTTGGGGTGTGAGTAATATGGCGTGATGAAGCACCGGACGCGAGCTTTCTTGAAGTTTAAGCACCGCTGGACTGCGAAAGTAGATAAAGACAAAATGTTGGGTTCCTTCCGGCCGATGGATTTCTAAGCCATCTTTATAGGTGTAGCGGTGTCCTGCTTGCATCAGTTCAAACATAAGCTTCTCCTTGTAGCAGAATAGGTTAGTTTATTCCACTATATATCATTGTTTCTCTTGCGGCAAGAATCTATACTACAGTCGTAGTAGATAGTAATGGTTGGATCGTGTTAAAAGGAGTTGCAAGGCGTTATGAATTATTTAATGGTTGATTCTAGCAAAGCGAAGCCGATAATTAATCCGAATATTTATGGTCATTTTTCCGAGCATTTGGGGCGCTGTATCTATGGTGGGCTCTTTGTAGGGAAGGATTCTCCTATCCCCAATGACAATGGGATGCGCCGGGATGTGGTGCAAGCCTTGAAGCGGATCAAGATTCCGGTACTACGTTGGCCTGGTGGATGCTTTGCTGATACCTATCATTGGCAAGATGGCATTGGTGCTCCTTCTGCGCGCAAGAAGATGGTTAACACCCATTGGGGCGGTCAGACGGAGGATAATTCTTTTGGCACTCATGAATTTATGGAGCTTTGCAGACAAATTGGTTGTGAGCCTTATGTCAATGGCAATCTGGGCAGTGGTACGGTTCAAGAGATGAGCGAATGGGTTGAATATATGACTTTTCCCGGTCAGTCGCCCATGGCTGATTTGCGCCGGGTCAATGGTCAAGAGTCTCCCTGGAAAGTTCCTTACTGGGGGATTGGCAATGAAAACTGGGGCTGTGGTGGGAATATGCGGCCAGAGTTTTACGCTGATCTGTATAGACAATTTCAGACCTATATTCAGAATTTCGGCGAAAACCGGATCATGAAGATTGCTTGCGGAGCTAACGGGGATGATTATCAATGGACGGAGAAGGTGATGGAGATTGCCGCTCCTTATATGGATGCTCTTTCCCTCCACTACTATACGGTTCCCGGTGAGAGCTGGCAGAAGAAGGGGTCGGCGGTGGATTTTTCGGCTGACGAGTATTATCGGACTATTAAGAAGGCATTGAAAATGGACGAGCTGATCAAGAAGCACGGACAGATTATGTCTCGGTATGATCCTCAGGGAAGAGTGGGTCTGGTGGTGGATGAATGGGGGAATTGGTTTGATGTGGAGCCGGGTACGAATCCGGGATTTTTGTATCAACAGAATACTATGCGGGATGGGATTACTGCCGCCCTTACTTTGAATATTTTTAACCGTAACTGTGACCGGGTGGTTATGGCTAATCTGGCGCAAACGGTTAATGTGCTGCAGGCCTTGATTCTGACCGAAGGCGATCGCCTTATTTTGACTCCTACCTATCATGTTTTTGATTTGTATAAAGGGCACCAGGGGAATCGGCTGCTGGAGAGTAGTTTAGTTTCCGCTCAGGTGCAAACGGATGAGGGTGAGCTTTCTGCTTTGGATTGCTCTGTTTCCCAAGATGAAAAGGGGGTCATTCATCTGACCTTGGTTAATGTATCTTTGGAGACTTCTGAAAGGGTAAGTTGTATTTTTAGCGAAGGTGAAATTACAGGGGCTCGCGGTGATATTTTGCGTGCTGATATGAAGGCGCATAATCGCTTTAGCGCTCCTGATGAGGTTTGTCCCAGAGCTTTTTCTGACTTGAGGGTGGATAGGAATTGCGTCATTTTTGAAATGCCGCCGGTTTCGGTGTTGGCTTTGGAAATTTCGATGGGTGGTGTGGTTAGTGATACAAAGACAGTGTAAGGCTTGCTTGATTCGTGATGGTGAGGGTGGCGATCTTGGGCGGCAGATAGAGGAATATCGGCAACAGCTACCGGAGGCTGATCGGGTGTCGGAGGTGCAGTACGAGCTACGGCTAAAGGCTTGTCTGGGTTGTAAAGATCTGGATATGGGTGTTTGTATGCAGTGCGGTTGCTTTGTTGAATTGCGTGCCGCTCAGGTTCAGATGCACTGTCCGGCGGTTATGCCCTCTTGGTGAGGGACTGCTATGTATAGTAATTTGATGGCCTTTTGGTAGTAAGGCAGAATTTTTACCAGGGTTTATTTTGTCTATATAAGGGGACTGATTGGAGCAAGCAAGATTCTTTAGGACGGCGTATAAATGCGAGCTACGAGGAGGGTTTGATATGAGTAGGTATAGTGGCGGATTTACCTTGCCGGGTGAAGCCGGTTATGAGGAACTTACTTTTTCTTTGGCCAAAGAGTGGGGGGCTGACGCTGTGAGGGACAGTGATGGTACAGCTTTGTCGGCAGAGATTGTGGAGGCTGGCTATGAGATTTACTCGACGATCTGTATTATTCGGGGTCATAACCAATGGATAAAGGATAATCTTTTTTCTCGGCAGCAAGTGTTTTTGATGAGTCGGCCTGTGACGGTTCTGGAGGATTGGGGCTGTGTTGATTTGTTGGCAGGCTATTTTTCCGAACAATTCAACCTTAACGAATTGCCGGAAGCCTTGGCTCTCTGGCAGGTCTTTGACCGTACCACGAATCAGGAATTGCCTTCTTCCCACTGGCACTATGAGGCGGGATGTGTCTATATGACGAATCTTATCCCAGGGCATTCCTATACAGTGAATTTTCTGGCATATCGAATCTGGGAAGAGATATCCATGTATAACCATACAACGAATAACTGGAATCAAGAGCATATTATGCAGTTAGATCCAGTTTATCCCGAAGTTCAAGAGTATTTACTTCTGTGGCTAAGGGACTGGTGTGAAAGTCATCCTCATACCCAAGTGGTACGCTTTACCTCGTTGTTTTATAACTTTGCCTGGATTTGGGGAGCGGATGTCAGGAATCGTCATCTTTTTACAGACTGGGCTTCTTATGATTTTACCGTAAGTCCCAGAGCGTTGGCTTTGTTTTCTCAGCAATATGGATATCACTTGTCGGCGGAGGATTTTATTCATAAGGGCTATTTTCATGCTACCCACAGAGCGCCCTCAGAGCGGCAAAAGGATTGGATGGCCTTTGTACAGCGCCTTGTTTTGGATTTTGGCCGAAAATTAGTAGCGGTGGTGCATCAGTATCAGAAGAAGGCGTTTGTTTTTTATGATGACAGTTGGATCGGTCTGGAACCCTATAGTCCGAATTTTGCCGAATTTGGCTTTGATGGTCTGATTAAATGTGTTTTTTCCGGCTTTGAGGTGCGTCTTTGTGCCGGAGTGTCTGGCGCGGCGGCGAAGGAGCTGCGGCTCCATCCTTATTTATTTCCCACCGGTTTGGGTGGCGCTCCCAGCTTTATGATTGGTGGAGACCCTGCCGAAGAAGCGCGAAGCTATTGGCGCCAGATTCGACGGGCTTTACTGCAAGTACCCATTGACCGGATTGGATTAGGTGGGTATTTACACCTAACAGAGGGTTTTCCGGATTTCGTAGCGCAGATTCGTTCTATTACAGAGGAGTTTCGACAGATTCAGGCGCTACATCGAGAGGGAAAGCCACTTTTACTACCGGTTCACGTGGCAGTTTTGACTGCTTGGGGGAGCTTGCGCAGCTTCACTTGTTCGGGACATTTTCACGAAAATCCTAACTTGGATCTGATTAATCTGTTAGAAAGCCTTTCCGGCTTCCCGGTGCAGATATCTTTCTTTGGGGCGGAGGATCTGGAGCAAGGTATTCCAGAGGGCGTTGATGTGATTATTAATGCCGGAACCGAGGGAAGTAGTTGGAGTGGGGGTAGGATTTGGCATAATGAAAAGTTGATTTCGGCTCTAACCCTTTGGGCAGCTGGGGGTGGAGTATTTTTGGGAGTAGGTGAGCCCTCGGCTTTAGCAGGCTATAGTAATTTTTTTCGCATGGCAGCGGTCTTGGGGGTGGATAGGGAAAGGGGAGAGCGTATCTGTCATGGACGCTGGTTCTTTACCGTTGAGGAGGCTGCTTTGGCCTTACCCCAGATCGAGAAGCCTTTGGAAGGGGTTTTCCTGACCAGTCCAAAGACGAAGGTCTGGCTGGCTCATGAAGACAATCCGCTTCTAACGGTGAATGCTTTTCATGAAGGTTACGGTATTTATCTGGCCTCTTATTCTCATAGTGCCGATAACTGCTCTTTCCTACGGCAACTTTTACTGCATTTTGGAAATCGCGTCAAGGAAAAAGTGAATTATCTGGCAGATAACAGGTATTTGGAATGTAATTTTTTCCCGGAGAGTCAAATTTTAGTGGTGAATAATATAACAGGTCTAAAACAAGAGGGTAATATCACTACGGGAAAGGGTATAATACATTGTAATTTAGAAGGATGGGAATGCCGGTACTTGCCACTTCTTTCTTAACATCATTCTTGTTCTAGGGAGGGATTCTGTTGAAAAAACTACCCTTTGCTATTCAACTGACGTTAATACTATTTCTTATCTTGGTTATACCTTGTGCGATTCTGACCTATTACAGTAATTACTCAATCTATCAATATTCTCAGGCCGAGCTGGCATCAGTATCGGTACAAAATTTGCAGTCTGGCCGTCAGGTGACCGAAAGTATTTTGGGGAACATAAGCTCTGGCGTTCAGCGCTGGGTGTCTACCGTGGATTTTAATAGCTACGGTTCTCTGAAGGAGTATAGCTCTATTCAGGAAAATGTCGAAAATGGCATTCGGGCGCAGAAAATTGAGCGTGAGCTCCTCTCCATTGCCAAGACCAATCCGGGAATCCAATCGGTTTTTCTGATTTTAAATGACTCGGATTTTGTTATCTCAACGGATCGTGGGGTCGTGCCTAAAGAGAGTTACCCCAGTCTTACTTGGCTTCAAGGTCTTTCCGGTCAGAACCGCCAACCGGCAGGGATTTGGGTACCGCGGGTTATGTCTCAGACTACTCTGGCAGAGGAGCGCTTGGGACGCAGTTCAGGACTGCGTAGTAATGTTATTTCCTATGTCTACTCTCTAAACAAACTGACTACGGCGGTTAACGCCACGATTGTGGTAAATTTAAAGGAGAGTTATATTGCCCAGAAGCTTAATCCTACCGGGGCTGAAAGCACCGGCTATGGTACTTATTTATTAGATGGGCAGAAGCAAATTATTTCTGATCCTGAAGATGAGGCTTTTTTAACTTCAGCGGAGGCTTTGGCCTCGTTTCCCAACCTCTTAAACCCCAGCAATCTTTCCGGCTATGCTATCCAAAAGAAAGATGGCAGGGACACCCTCTATACCTACCTGAAAACAGACTATTTTGATTGGTCCTATCTATCAATTCAGTCTTTAGACAGTCTGTCGGGACAAACCGCCGAAGTGAGTCGAAACACACAAATTTTGATGGCTCTTCTGTTACTTTTCGGGTTGGCGGCTGCCTTAGCTATTGTCCAGTGGCTTTCCAAGCCTATGCGCTCGTTGGTCAAGAACCTCCGCCAAGAGAGCGATATGCTAGGGGTAAATGATAAGAATGAAATGGCTTTTTTGCAAGCCGCTTTCCAGAAGATTCGCCAGAATGAGAATCAATTAGCGGAGCTTTTGGGGCGCCGGGAAAAAGATGCCCGGAAGTTGGCACTGCGCAATATACTTACCTCAGAACATCTGGAGGATCAGGATGCCCAACTGCTAAAGCAGTCCTTTCCTCATGCCTTTTTTCTTGTGGTAGTGATTGCCTTAGACCGTTATGCGGATTACAGAAAGAAAACTAACTCTGAACTCCGAGAATATCATCGTTATTTGTTTTTTAGCTTTATTGAGGAACTTTTTTCAGGTTCAGGACAGATTGGCACTTCCCGATTGGCGGATAGTTACATGGCTGTGGTGATTAATTGGCCGGATATCTCGGAGCACCAGCCGGTTCTCACCTATGAAGGTCTGTTTCTTGAGATGCAAAAAAGAGCCGAAGATATTTTCGGAACTACGGTGACTATTGGAGTGGGGCAGCCAAGAATGGGGCTTTCCGGTATTCACGAAGGGGCAAAACAGGCCACCGAAGCTGTGCTTTTGCGCATGACCAGAGGGGGTAATTCCATTATCTATTGGCAGTCTCAGCAGAAAGAGACAAAAAAATATTTTTATCCGCAGAATATTGAGAGCAAGATTCTTAATTACATTGCTATTGGCCGATTGGACATGATTGTACTGGAGCTTAGAAATATTCAGATTAAGATATTAGAGAACAAAACCACTTCTTATGATAATATCCGCTTCATTTATAATCAGCTACTGGGGGTTACCATTAAGTATTTGTCGGAGATGAACATCAATACCTCGTTGATTTTTGCTAATCGAGGCAATGTTTATGATGCTTTGGCCGGTTGCGATACCTTAGATGAAATTCAGGAATATCTTTTGGCTTTCTATGGGGATATTCTCGAATATATGGAGCGAAGCAGTCACGAAGATGAAAGATATTTAGGGCGGATTCTACGCTATTTGGAACAACATTATAGTGAAGATATTTATTTTGAAGATATGGCCAAGGAAATTGGTATTAGCTACTCCTATATGCGTAAACTCGTCCGGGAATCTACCGGGAAAAGTATGCTGGATTACATTAATTGTCTTCGTATTCAGGCGGCAAAAGTTTTGCTTCTGGAGAAAGAGATGAGCATCTCTGAAATTGCCATTGCTACCGGATACCGTAATGTTCAGAGTTTGAACCGCTTTTTTAAAAAATACGAGGGCTTGACCCCAGGAGAATTTAAATCCGCTAACAGCCAACCCTCTGCGCGGAAAAGAGAATAACCTAGTCTGAAAGTAATTTCTACCTGAACTATTGACTAAAGCTGTTGCCCCCAATATGCCCCAAACCAGCCCCTATCCACTAAACCTATGGTATCCGAATAATGATTGTGGTCTTTGAACGTGTTATTGAGGGTCTATCCTGTAAAATTACTGATTGTTTTGTTGTGCAATTTGACTAGGTTTTTGGCTGGAAAAGAGTGAGTAGTCGTTTATTTTTTGAGCTGCTTTTATCACTTTTGATAATTAAATTAGAGATAATTTCTGTTATTGATTCCTTTCGGTACTTTTTGCTTAAATCAAAAAACATTTTAACTAGTGAAACGCCCTAAATATAAAGGGTTTTTTCTAAAATCAAAAATGAAAGTGATTGTCAAAACTGTTCATTTACAGAGTTAGGCCTTTGGCTCTACAGTAGGGGCAGATTCAAAAGCTAAAAATTCATCAGTAGTGAGCTATGAAGTTGGGGTTATTCGGGAGGGCATATGGAGACAAGAAGTAAAAAAGAAATACCTGAGAAGAGTTTTAGAAAAAAGCCTGACTTGCTGCATCAACGTCAGCTAGAAAAGAAAGGTCCATTTTTTTATCTGCGGCGGGATTGGCAGCTTTATGCTTTACTTTTACTGCCCATGCTTTTTGTTCTATTATTTAAATTTGGCCCTATGTTTGGCTTGGTTTTGGCCTTTAAGGACTATAAGATCGCCAAAGGTTTCTTTGGCAGTAACTGGGTAGGCTTTGATGTTTTTCGGCAAGTTTTTTCCCATCGGGATTTCATGCCCTCTTTGCGTAACACGCTTCTATTAAATGTCCTAGACTTAATTCTGGGCTTTCCCATGCCAATTATTCTGGCTTTGATTCTAAATGAGGTACGCATTCGTTGGTTTAAACGGACTTCCCAAACGATAATGTATCTGCCTCACTTCCTTTCTTGGGTCATTATTGGGGCGATTGCTTATCAACTCTTTGGTATGAGTTCTGGCCTGGTAAATAATATTATTGAGGCCATGGGCGGCCAAAGGATTCCCTTCCTGCAGGAAGATAAAAACTGGCTTATTAGTTATGTTATGATTGGGGTATGGCAGGCTATGGGCTGGGGAACGATTATTTATCTGGCAGCCATTTCAAACATTAATCCTGAACTATACGAATCAGCTACCGTGGATGGCGCCAGTCGACTACGGCAATGCTTCAGTGTGACCTTGCCCTCTATTCGAAGTACTATCGTTATTCTGCTCATTATGAACTTAGGTAAGTTAATGGGTGGCTCTTTTGAAAGAATTTATGCCATGCAAAATGCTATGGTTACGGAATTTACGACTACAATACCGGTACTGATATACCGCTGGGGTATTCAGGGGGGGCAATTCAGCCGAGCTACAGCCTTAGGGCTATTCCAATCGGTAATAGCTTTGACTTTGGTGTTGGTGGCGGATTTTGTGGCCAAGAAGCTGGGCGAAGAAGGCTTACTGTAGGAGGTGGAGTATGAGCAAGGATTTACATCAAATTGTCACAAAAAAACATTGGTACAAAGAAAGTCTAAGTAGCCGTATCTGGCAGGCGGTTCTATATCTATTTATTATTCTGGTTTGTTTAACTTGTATTCTACCTTTCATGCACGTAATTTCAAAGTCTTTTAGTACGGATGCTTATGTAATTGCCAATAAGGTATTCCTTTTACCCAAGGGTTTTACCGTTGACGCCTATCGCAAAATTTTTGCCGATACCAGTATTGTAAGATCACTTTTTATCAGTATATTTGTCACCATTTCTTTTACAGTGCTGGGGATGTTTTTAACTACTTGTGCGGCCTATGCCTTATCCCGCCCCCAGCTTAAGGGGCGGCGGGTTTTAACCTTTATTTGCTTATTTACCCTGTATTTTTCAGGAGGAATCATACCGGAATATCTTTTGATTAATTCTCTTCAAATGCTGGATACCCTTTGGTCTTTGATTCTGCCCCTAGCATTTAGTGCGTATAACCTTTTAATCATGAAAAATGTCTTAAGTAGTAGTGTTCCGGTTAGCCTTGAGGAATCAGCCCGGATTGACGGTGCCGGACATTTTCGAATTCTCTGGAGCATTGTCGTTCCCTTGTCCAAGCCCATTATCGCTACTCTATCGCTCTTTTATGCAGTTGGTCGCTGGAATGCCTACCAAGATGCTCTGTTCTACATCAAACAAAGAACCGACCTACGCCCATTACAACTGAAACTCTACTATTTAATCGTTCAAGCCAGTGAGAGCTTTCAGTTGGAAGGCAGCCAAATCACCATCAGTAATCCGGAAGTTCTGAAAGCCTCTTGCGTGGTTTTTGCTACACTACCAATCCTGCTGATCTATCCTTTCATTCAGAAATATTTTGTCCAAGGAGTCATGATTGGTGCGGTAAAAGAGTGATTAAAGGTCAATTATTTGAGGATATTAGCAGCTTGCTGCTTAATATTAATAGGAAAAGATTAAAGAGGAGGAGAACATGAAAAGAAAGAAGTTTACAGCCCTAATTTTAGCCACTGTTCTGAGTCTTAGCAGCCTTGCCGCCTGTCAAGGCAATACCGCCGACACTACCGCTGCCAAAAGCTCGGCTGCGGGGAATAGCACATCAGCTCCAGGCACCTCGGCAGAGGGTACAGTGGGAAGCTTTACCGACTACACAGGCGGCTTCCCTGAAAAAGTAACCTTAGAGATTCCGGTTTATGACCGTGCCTTTGAAGGCTGGAACGTAACGGATAACTACTGGACCCGCTGGATTCAAAAAGAGTTTGGCGATAAGTATAATGTAGAAGTTAAGTATGTGGCTATTGGTCGCTCTACGGAAGTGAACGACTTTCAGCAGCTTTTGGCTTCCCATAAAGCTCCGGATGTGATTTTTCACTATGATATGCCTCAGGCCTTGACCTATTTTGGAGAAGGCGTTATGCAGCCTTTAAATTGGGATGAAATCTCTTTTTACGCACCTACCTTCTGGCAATATTCCGGAGACCAGATGGAAAAATATGGCACGATAAACGGCGAAAATGCCTTCTTTTTTGCTACCCGCCCGGCCGCCGATAACTTCACGACTTTAATCAGAAAAGACTGGGTAGAAAAAGCTGGATACAAAATGGAAGACCTGACCAGCCAAGAAAAATTTAACGAAATGCTGATGAAGTGGAAAGAAATGAATTTGGGTGTTCTGGGTGCAAGCTTAATTCGCAACTTTTTTGTTTATAACTACCCCTTCCGTAGCTGGCCGGTAGAAGAGAAGGAAAGAGCTTTGTATTCGGATTTATCCGTTGCTGATTTCACCACCCCAGCCACTGAAGCGTTTCTAAAGAATATGAATTATCAGTATAATCAAGGAATTGTGGATCGGGAGTTTTACTTGCGTGATGATGACGCTAAATGGAAAGCTGAGTTTGTGTCCGGAAAAGTAGGGACATTCAACTTATATTTAGCCAGTAATACAGACGTTATTGATGCTTTAGTAGCCAATAATCCTGAGGCAGAATTAGCCGTATTGCCACCGGAAGCTCTTGTTCCAGAAGGCAACAAGCCCCAGAGTCGTGCCTATTGGCCTTTTGGTATGATTATGGGTGTCAACTATGAAAGCACCGATATGGAACGGGCGGCTTTGTGGATGTTTTTGGAATGGATGAGCCAACCGGAGAATCTCTTTATGCTCCAAAATGGTATCGAAGGTCAAAACTACAACTTAAATGATAAAGGTGTTCCTATCAAAGTCGCTGATTTTAAAGGTGAGTCCGCACTATCACCCAATAATAATAAAGATTACTGGTGTCTGGTTACGGAAGGACTGCGCTACGAGAATGAAGAGATTTTCTGGGAAGCCAATCGTCTGGCTTGGTCACCACCCGGTTATGAATCTCTTGTGGATGACCTGATTCGTTACTATAAAGACACAGAAGATTACAGAACACCCGACGCCTTATTCAAGGTGCAGATCGAAAGTGTGGCAGAGTACAAGGCTGATCTTAATACTCTCTGGCAAGAACTCTATGTTAAATGTGTTACTTGTCCAGAAAGTGACTTTGCAGCTACTTATGAAGCTGCTAAGGAACAGTTCCTTAGTGCTGGTTATCAGTCGATACTTGACGAAAAACAGATAGCCATTGATGCGGGAGAATATGTATTCTAAAGCTGGTCAAGGCTGGAAAAAAACCAAGATCGGTGTCGGTTTTAATCGGCACCGGTTTTGGCTTGTGAGGTAAGGCAAGTTAAAGCGATAGGATATAGCCGAGAGAATAGGGAGAGATGACTATGATACAACTGCAAGTAGATCAGAAAAGGCTGGAAAAGACTATTGATTTGGTTGTAGACAAAACCTTCGGGACAGATTTAACTTGGGATTGGCCTTGTGGCGTAGCCTTCTACGGAATTGCCAGAGCCTACGAAGTAACAAAAAAGAGCGTCTACATGGAGAAATTGGCGGCTTGGGTAGACAATTATATCGCCTTGGGGCTGCCGGATTGGACTGTAAATACCTGTGCTATGGGTCATTGCCTCTTAACCTTATATGAGGTAACCGCGGAAGACCGTTATCTCGAAATTATTGACAGTAAGCTGGATTATTTGCAGAATAAAGCACTTCGGTTCGGAGAGAGTGTTCTCCAACACACGGTTTCGGTTAAGAATGATTTTCCAGAGCAATGCTGGGCGGATACACTTTTTATGGCTGCATATTTTATGCTACGCGCAGGGGTTAAATTTCAGCGGCAAGAACTGATTGAAGATGCTCTCAATCAGTATTTTTGGCACATTGAATTTTTGCAAGATAAGACTAACGGCCTTTGGTATCATGGCTATGACCATGTAGCGCAGGATCATATGTCGGGTTTCTATTGGGCCAGAGCTAATGCCTGGGCGGCCTATACCATGTCCAGAGTCCAAAAGATCTTGCCTCAGCCCTATCTCTATCCGACTTTTATGGATATTGATTGTTCGCTGCGAGACCAGCTCAGCCAGCTTCGGCTTCTACAAATGGAAAACGGACTGTGGCACACGATTTTGGATGATCTGGAATCTTACGGGGAAGTCTCCGCTACCGCTGGTATCGCTGCAGCCATGATTAATGGTGGAAATCCCCTGCATGGAGATGCTGCCCAAAGAGCTCTGGATCAAGTACTTACTCAGATTTCTCCAGAGGGGAAGGTAATGAATGTTTCCGGCGGTACTGCCGTGATGAAAGACAGAGAGGGTTACAGAAATGTCCCTAAGCGTTGGCTACAGGGCTGGGGGCAGGGCTTGGCCTTGGTCTTACTGGCAGATGCTTGGGAAACTGTCCCTGACTAGAATAGTAGCAAGTTTCAGTTAAAAAGAGCGTAAGAGAAAGAGACAGTGCGGTAGATGCTGGTCTCTTTTTTCTATAACGGCAAAATTCTTCCTTAATGACAAGACAAAGATTTCCTTTTGCAAGCAAGTTAGCTTATAATAAAATATATCATAAATAAATAAAACTTGACTCTCTGATTAGAAAGGATGTGTAGTATGGATGACAAAAATTTGACTCATGTTTCTGGCGCTCCTGTTTCAGATAACCAAAACAGTTTAACCGCCGGAGACAGAGGTCCGATGCTGATGCAGGATGTATGGTTTTTGGAAAAGCTGGCGCATTTTGATCGAGAAGTGATACCGGAGCGGCGGATGCATGCTAAGGGCAGCGGTGCCTTTGGTAGCTTTACTGTGACCCAGGATGTAACGGCCTATTCGAAAGCCAAAATTTTTGAAAAGATCGGTAAAAAAACGGAGTTGTTTGTTCGCTTTTCTACTGTTGCCGGCGAGCGGGGAGCGGCTGATGCCGAGCGGGATATCCGCGGGTTTGCCATAAAGTTTTATACCGAAGAGGGGAATTGGGATTTGGTTGGCAATAATACCCCGGTATTTTTTCTGCGTGATCCCTTAAAGTTTCCTGATTTGAATCATGCTGTTAAGCGTGATCCTCAAACCAACATGCGCTCCGCTCAAAATAATTGGGATTTCTGGACTCTGTTGCCGGAGGCTCTCCATCAAGTTACTATTGTTATGTCTGATCGGGGAATTCCTCTTAGTTATCGTCATATGCATGGTTTTGGTAGTCATACTTTTAGTCTGATTAATGCCCAAAATCAACGATTCTGGGTTAAATTCCATCTGAGAACCCAACAAGGCATCAAAAACCTTAGTGATCAAGAGGCAGAAGCCTTGATTGGTCAAGATCGGGAAAGTCATCAAAGAGACCTTTTCGAAGCCATTGAGAAGGGTGACTTCCCCAAATGGACCATGTACTTCCAAATTATGACCGAAGATCAGGCCGAGAAGCACCACGAAAATCCCTTTGACCTTACGAAAGTTTGGAGTCAAAAAGAATACCCCTTAATAGAAGTGGGGGTATTAGAACTGAATAAGAACCCGGATAACTATTTTGCACAGGTAGAACAAGCGGCCTTTAATCCTGCACAAGTAGTTCCGGGCATTAGTTTTTCACCGGATAAAATGCTTCAAGGGCGTTTGTTCTCTTATGGTGATGCTCAGCGCTATCGCTTAGGGGTGAATCATCATCAAATTCCGGTGAACGCACCACGTTGTCCCATGCAGGGTTACCACCGAGATGGAGCGATGCGGGTCGATGGCAATTATGGTGCGGTTAAGGGGTATGAGCCTAATAGCCTTGGACTTTGGCAACAGCAGGATGCCTTTCGTGAGCCGGCTCAACCGCTGAATGGTGCAGCAGATCGCTACAATCCCCATCAGGATAAAACTGATAACTGCTTCTATCAAGCCGGTGACCTCTATCGTTTGATGACAGAGGAGAAGAGAAAATTATTAATTGAAAATACCTGCCGCAATATATCTCTGGTGACAGAAAATATTAAATATCGCCATAGTGCTCATTGTTATCTGGCAGACAAAGAGTATGGTTTAGCTCTGGCGGAAGCTCTGGGGCTTGATGCTGCCCGCGTGATTGCTTTGGCAGCAATGACCCAAGAAGATCGCTTTAAGGCTACAGGCAAACTATGATTTTTAGACATCTGTTGCTATTAATTGGAGGAATACTCTCCCTGGGGTTGGGCATTGCCGGTATGATTCTACCGGTTCTGCCCACTACGCCATTTTTGCTTATAGCAGCGGCCTGCTTGGGAGGTCTTCGGCCGACTTGGTTGGCTCGGCTGAAAAAAATCCCCTTATTTGGTGAGCTTCTGACTCATTATCGTGAAAAAACCGGCCTTTCAAAACAAAGTCGACTGAAAGCAATTATATTTTTGTGGCTGGCACTGGGGCTATCGGCGGCACTAGTTCAAAGCTTACTGGTGGCTTTGCTCTTAGCAGTAGTGGGGATTGCCATTAACATTCATATTCTCTTAATCCGCTGATAAATATGCAGTAATGTAACTAGCTAAAGTGGCGGTTACATTACTGCCATTTATGAAGGTTTAGGGAGTTGAACTAAAGAGTCTAATTATTTCATAGCATCTGTTTGTAAAATCGTGTAGGTTATATTATGCACCCTTTCCCGAAGTCCAAGAGTAATGCCTATGGGATCTTCCTGATAGAGAGCTTGAAAGTATTTTTTATTGCCACTGGGGGAGACATTAAGCATGAGTTCATTGCCGTAACGAATAGCCAGATTTAAATCCATCCAGCCCCCCAGGACGGCATCCGTAGACACTATACCGGTAAAACCCCATTCTGTTCGCAAGACATCTTGAAGCAGTTCCGGATTCCCGCCACTCCACTTTGAACCGAGAAAGATAAAGCTGGACATAGCTCCCATGGCTTTTCCTTCTTTAACCGTGATTTCAAAGGGGCGGAGGTATAGTTCCCGTAGAGCCTGTTCATTTGCCCATTCAATTAGACCGGAACGAGCATTGGTCTCTTGCTCGTTCAGCAAAAAATGCTTCATGAATACGATGATGTCACGGCTCTGGGCTCCATCTACTAAAGCAGCTCCCATTTTGCCGGATAGAAGGGGATCTTCGGAAAAGTATTCGAAATTACGTCCCCCTTGCGGGGTGCGGTGCAAATTCATTCCTGGTGCATACCAGCCTTGTACCCCATAGGCGTTAGCCTCCATGCCCACGGCCTCACCCATCCGCCAAATCAACTCATCATTCCATGTAGAGGCTAAAACAACTTCTGTAGGATAGGAGGCGGCTGTGACATTACCAAAGAAAAAGTTAATTCCAGCGGGACCATCTAAAAGTACAGTGGAAGGTACGCCCAAGCGGTCAACGGCAATAGTATGATAGCCACCATTAATTACCATTTCTTTCATTTCGTCAATGGTAAACTGATCAAGAAACCTCTCCCACTTCGGGTCATTATAGTTTAGACCCTTTAAGTCAGCCAGCTTGATGCCATTATCAGCATTGGTAGTGGACACCTCTCCCTGGCCTTTAGGCGGTTTAGCCGCGATCTGGGCTACTAATTCTGCCGAGGCATCGTAATTTAGGTTGGTATTGTCTGGGAAAGTGCCTGCCCAGTCATTGCGAGATAGATATGTTAGGTTGCCATTGGCATAATCAAAACGGTTTTGAAGAGGGGTGTCGGTAACTTCATCGTTTTTGTAGATAATAGTGCTTGCTACCGTATAATCCATGGTGGCTTCGATGGCATGGACATTGCGACCAACTTTAATCTCATAAGTACCCTTATCCAGAACATAAGCCTGCTCCTTATTCATATCGTAGGAGGCCATGTCTCTTACAGGAAAAGTAATGGTTACGGTTTCTGATTCTTGGGGTGCCAGCAGCTTTGTTTTCGCATAGCCACCTAGCTCGATGGCGGATTTTTCGATACCACCGGGGAGATAAGGGGCTGAAAAATAGACTTGAACTACATCTTTGCCAGAAACTGTGCCGGTATTAGTTACCTTAACTTGAACCTCTATGTTATCTTGATCAAAGTTATGTGTCTCAACTTTCCAATCAAAGCTGGTATAACTTAGTCCATAACCAAAAGGGAACTGTACCACTTTCTTATAACCGGCTTCATCATCCTTATAGTAAGTCTCATAATAGCGATAGCCTACGTAGATGCCCTCGTTATAATTTACAAAGGACAATCCATTTAAGTTAGTATATTTGTAGTTTCCAAAATTCACACTGGCGGGGCTGCTTGCTGTATCATAGGCATAAGTATCGGTGATTCTTCCAGAGGGATTGAGCTCCCCGGCGATGATTTTTCCCAGAGAATTGGTGCCGAAAGGACCGGGTGTGCCAATCCAAAGAGCCGATTTTAAACTGGGATAATCTTCCAAAAAGCCTAATTCTAAGGTGTTTCCGGAATTAATAACAATAATTACATTATCAAAATTCTGGGTTATCTTATCAAGAAGTGCTAATTTGTTAGGGGTAATTTTTAAGGCGTCTTTTTCAAAATCTGCCGCCTCAACCCCTTCACTAGCTAAAACAATTAAGGCATTACCGGAAAAGCTTTTGGCTTGCTTGATCACATCGTCGGTGAGATAATCAACTGAAGGTTCGTCTGTCTTTACCTTTCCTAGAAACATATTAACAATTTGCATTAATCCGTTGGACTGTTTTTTCGGTTTGCTGCCGTCTTGTTTTTGATAAAATTGGTATAGATCTTCGTTATACTCAATACCGGCATTTTTTAGTCCAGCGTATAAGGTGACCGCACTTGATTGGTCGGCACCTCCAGAGCCGCCGCCACCGTAACGAATATTGCTGGCAGCAATGCTAAAGACATTAAGTTTTTTGTCTTTCAACGGTAGAGAATTATCCTCATTTTTTAGCAGAACAATCCCTTCGTTGGCAATTTCTTCCGAAACGGCCTGACCATTCTTTCTGGCAGAGATCGCTTCTGGACTATTGGTAGTGAGCTTATCTGTGGTTTTGGTTAGTTGTACCACATCTGATACCATAGGGAAAATTGCAGCTACACCAAAGGCTACCAGTAGAAGTACGACACCGAGAATAATCCGACGGCGGGGGCGGTGCTTAAAGCGGCGGTACATTCTGTCATGTTTTTTTGCGGCTTTTTTGTCTGGCTTGGCCATAGCCTTAATTGATTGCTTACGCTGAGTCTTGATGGTTTTCTTTTCCAATTTTTTTTGTTTCTTAGCCGCCAGCCGTTCTTCCGGCGACAGGCGCGCGATTTCCTGTTTCCAGAGCTTTTTCTGCTCCTTAGCTGCGTAGAATTCCTCTTTGACCTGTTTTTTACGTTCACTTCGCTTCATTTTTATTACCTCCTGCTCATTTTTCCTGACTATATTTCTTCTTTCTTCTGGCAGCTTTGAGATAGGCGGAGAGCCCCCTCCAAAAAGAACCATTGACCATAAGTAGCAGACCATCCAACATTTCCATATTTACCCGCCCTCCAGACATCCGGGCAAGGCTTATATAAGGAAGTTCTGAAACAAACAAAACATTGTTAGCGATAATGGGTTTTCCTCGCCAGCGATATATGTGATAGACAAGTCGGAGTAAGCGATAGAGAAGCCTACCGAAAAATCCGGCATTTTTGCCTTGAACCAGTAAACTTCGGTAACCCAAGGGTTGACCTTTTTGCCACAAGGGAGGGGGGAGAGGACGCCCCAGAAGCTGGGAAAATTCTGTCTCCGTTACATTCCGAACAGCTCCGCTAAAGTAGTGGGGCAGAATGTCTTGTCGGTATGGCGAAACTTCTGCCAGACCTTCAACTGTTACCTTGCTGCTAAGACGGATATCCCGGGAAGAGGCAGCTGCTAGAATTTCATATTCCCCTGGTTCTATAACCCAAGTCCTTTGACCCACATGATAATAAGAAAAAGAATTGGAGGGAAGTGGAATTTCCAGATGTTTTTCTTCCCCAGGCTCAAGCCAAACTTTGGCAAAACCTTTCAATTCTTTTTCAGCACGAAAGACTTGACTAGCAAGAGGTTTTACATAAATTTGTACAACTTCTTCTCCGGAACGCTGGCCAGTATTTTTAACCCAGAGCCTTACGCTAGTTATGGAAGCTTCCAACTGGCGATAAGCAAAGCTCGTATAGGACAACCCAAAGCCAAAGGGAAATAGTACAGGTGTTTGAGTGGTATCGTAATAGCGATAACCAATGTAAATACTCTCCCGGTGCTCGGCGGTGGCCTCCTGACCCGGAAAATAGCGGCTATTAGGTACATCTTGATAGGATAACGGATAAGTTTCAGCCAGTTTGCCGGAAGGATTATATTCTCCAAGTAAAACCTTAGCAATGGCAGTACCACCACCTTGTCCGGGAAGGTAGGCATGGAGAATGGCCGACAATTTAGCTGCAAAAGGAAGTTCCACGGGCGAACCGCCGGAGAGGATAAGGACAATCTTGGCATGGGTATCTAACAAGGCTTTTACTAGTTGAAGTTGATTTTTAGGTAAGGACATAGTTTGGCGATCTACACCTTCTGCTTCGCTACCCTCATCAAGGCCTAAAAATAACAAAACAATATCGCTTTCTCCTGCTAACTTTACGGCTTGATGCAGAAGTCTTGAACTAGGGCGGCCAAGTCGGTGGAATCCTTGTTCATAGCCGATAATATTACATTTGCTAGTTTGAAGGGCATCTAAAGCATTATCTAAAACAGTGGGATTAATCAGCGAACTTCCGGCACCCTGATAGCGGGGATGCTTGGCAAAGTCACCAATAACAGCGATTCTGCTAGACGGATTGTCAAGGGGAAGAATGGTATCTTCATTTTTCAGTAATACCATCGAACGGGTGGCTGCCAAAGTTGCCTGCTGATGATGCTCCTCTGGAGTATAGCGTTTACCTGTACCAAGAGCGGGGATAACTTGATTTATCAGGCTAAGCAGGGTAGATACTCTTTGATCTAGCAGTGCTTCAGAAACCCGGCCATCTTTTACTGCTTGCAGGATGTCTCTATCGGTCATCCCATTAGTGGAAGGCATTTCCAAGCCATTACCAGCCAGTAATCCGGCCACTCTGTCGTTATTTCCACCCCAATCTGTCACAATCAATCCGTCATAAGACCATTGCTTTTGGAGTACCTCTTGGAGCAGATAGGTATTTTCGTTGGCAAATTCTCCGTTAACTTTATTATAAGAGGTCATAATAGTTTTCGCCTTACCCTCTGCTATTGCCAACCGAAAACCTTCCAGATAAATCTCCTGTAGTGCCCGTTCATCGACGATTTCATCAATACTCATCCGGTGGGTTTCTTGACTGTTTACTGCGTAATGTTTAGGACAGGCTGAAATGCCTTCCTTCTGAATCCCTTGAACCATAGCCGCTGCTAGTGTACCGGAAAGGTAAGGATCTTCGGAAAAATATTCAAAGTTTCGGCCGCATAGAGGGTTACGCTTTATATTGAGCCCGGGTCCTAATAAAATGCCAACATCTTCACTGGCCGCCTCCTTACCAAGATAGCTGCCTACTTCCGCTAATAAAGCTATATCCCAACTGTTGGCCAGCGTGGCAGCGGTTGGAAAGCAGGTAGAGGGGATACTTTTGTTTAGGCCTAAATGATCGGCTTTGCCGCCTTGCTTTCGTAAGCCGTGGGGGCCGTCAGTTAACATGATAGAGGGGATGCCCAAACGTTCTATAGCCTTGGTATTCCAAAAATTAGCTCCAGACATCAGGCTTGCTTTCTCTTCCAAAGTCATTTGCCCAATTAGGTCACCATGGGGTAGTGATTTTTCTTCTCGTCTATCCAACATCATTCTCCTCACCTGTTACTACTTTGTATTACCCTCATTATAATGGTAGACTTTCGATAAATTCACCCAATTAATTGCTCTTTTATAGGGCGTTTTGTGCTATGTTGCTAATTTCGTAAGGGGATATTGAAAGATATAGGTGTTGAAAGGGAGCAAAACTTTGAAAAATGAAGCTTTTCTACTTCGATTTAGCTTGCGTAGATAGACAAAAATTCTCGCCCTTCAAGATGTATCTCTTGAAAGGCTTGATGACAGGAATATAATCGCATTTATTCGTACCATTTAGTTAGACTGATAAATTGAATACCATGCGGGGGAAGGCTTACTTCCAACTGAAAACTGTCTTTAATAATAACGGTTTTCAGAAACAATGAAGGCCTTGCCAGCCCTTCTAGCGTTTCATACTCTTCGCGGCTCATATTCTCCGGCATGCCCATTTTTTGAAATAAGTCAAAGGCACTGCCATGCTCACGATCCAAACGATAAGATTTCTGCTGGTATTTACCGGAGAGACCCTCTAAGTAGATAGAGATATTCTTGGTTTGGCCATGTTCAAATACACCATAGCGGTCATCATACTTGAGTAAAGAGCGGTCTCCTTCTCTAAAAAAGTGATCGTAGGATATGAGGTTATAGGCTAATATCTGCAGAGCAGAGCCTCTTTTAGTGATAATATAGCCATCCCCTTGTGCCAATATCTCATCCCCTAGCCTGTGCATAAACCAATGGGCATACCAAACAGGTTTGGCTATGCCTTGAGATGTAAGCATGCCAAAATTGCCACCAAAAAGTGGCAAGGGCTCGGGATCCTCTTCAAAAACATCGCTTAGAGTCCAATAGATAATACCCTGAACCAGATGGTGATTTTGTAAATAACTGTGAAGGACATAACAGGCGGCAAACATTGTATCCAAAAGATAATTCTTATGAATCACAGAAATATTAAACTCGGTAATGAGAACTTTAGCTGGTGGCAGATTCAGCTCAGACAACAGTTCGTAGTAATTTTCGATACTGCGCTTAGGTGCATTCATATCCCCCAGCACAGGGATTATATTTGAATCATGGGTGAAATAGTCTTGCTCTCCATAAATATGAAATGTGAAAGCGTCCAGCTTTAGCTGATTTTGATTCAAATAGGTAATGAACTGTTTAAGCCAGATAGACTCACCCATGGGGTGTAAAATAGAAGGGCCAGCCACTTGAAGCTGAGAATCTATCTCCTTTAAGGCCATGTGGGTGGCCTTAAAAAACTGATGATAATCACATGTCAAAGCATCCACCCAAGTATAATCCGGTTCATTCCATATTTCAAAATACCACTGACGTACCCACTCAGCACTATAACGATTGATACAATGCGTGACAAAGGCATGAACCAGCTCAACCCACTCCTCCAGTTTGGAAGGAGCACTGATATTGCCTTTGTACCAGAAAATGCCTGCATCACTGCTTTTCATACAGCTAGGCATAAAAGTCAAATCTGTTAAAGGGTATACCTGAATTTCATACAGAAAATCAAAAAAGCTATCTACATGTTGCCAATTAAAAACCAATTTACCATTTTTGTTCCGTGATACCACTCGCATTTCATCACTAAAAATACCGTGAAAGCGCAAGTGCTTTGCCCCAAGCTCTGAAGCCGCTTGGCGGATATGGCCTTGGACATCTCCACGCAGACCGTCATAGGCTCTCCCAATGGAAAAAAGCTGCTCCCAACGACTAAAAAGTGGCATACCCTTTTGACGAAAATTACCTTTTATCCTCACAGTACAGATATCTGTATCTACTGTCTGCTGTCTGGGGGCGGTGTTAGCTAAATGAAGGTAAGACCTCAGCTTCTCTAAAGCACTTAATGAATCAAAGTCTAAGTAGGTCGAAGAGTTTTCGATAAATGAGGTCAGACCCTGACGGTTTCGATATTCACTGGGAGTAAGACCATAGCAATCTTTGAACACCTTACAGAAGGATTTAACATTAGCAAAACCGCTGTCTAGAGCCACGTCGCTGATACGGATTTTTGGATTAGGCAGCAATTTAATAGCCTTGTTAAGCCGAAGGGTATGAAGATAATCTTGAAAAGAAATGCCCAGTTGAGTTTTGAAAAAGCGTGACAAATGGTGTCGACTCAGATGCTCCTTTTGCGCCAACTCATCTAATGTAATTTTATCGGCATAGTGTTCATGAAGATATTCGGTTATTTTTATAATTCGCTCTCTTTGTAAGTTCTCGTTTTTATTCTTTGAGGAGTCACCCTTTTCAGATTGTCTAGGAACATGACGCACCAGTGAGAGGACTAATTGGTACAAAAGACCTTCAATTGCGAGCGTCATGCCCGGTTTACCTAGACGATATTCTTCGACCATCTTAGCCACACAAGTGCGAAGCTCAGCGCAAAAGTCATTGGGCAAGGATTTCTCGGGAGAACTGGGCCAGATAAATCCGGCAGAACTTAAGGCGGGATAGGTTTTTGAACAAAACTCAGGATCAATTTGGATGGCGATAATTACATTCTCTTTATCCCCCGAAGTACTGTGAATGGCTCCCGGATTGATGAGAAAAAGATCGTCTTCCTGAAGCGTGTGACAAGTGCCATTCATAGTCAGCTCTACCGTTCCTTGTAAAATCAAAAGCAGTTCAAATTCCTTATGCCAATGAAGTTCATAGTGGCCTACTCTATGCATACTGATTCGGACGCTTAGCCCCTGTTGGTACTGAATAATCTCATAGCCAGTGTGCATTACTATTCTCCTTTATAGAAATAAGGCCTTTGGGCTACGTTGAAAATAATAACTTGTTTCCCAATTACCTGTGTTAGTTATTGAATTTATACTCATTGGAAAGCATCTTAGCTGTAGTTTTCAGAACAATTATATCACTGTATCGAATCTTATGAGTATAATCCTAACCGGAGCGGGTAGACGTAAGCATGTTACGGAAATACCATTCTGATTATTATGGATAAAATTATTCAATGATTGCTAAAAATGAAGGGAGTTGACTTTGGCAGATATACTCTAAAAGCTTTGACTAGCAAGCTGTCTTCGAGGGCTGTCTTCGGGGTTCATGTACCCCTTTTTATGACGAAATTAGGGAGTTGACAGAGGCGCCTTACACGGGTATAATAACCCTTGCTGTAAAGCGTTCCCCTCCTTATTATGATCATGCGATCGTGGCGGAATTGGCATACGCGCACGTTTGAGGGGCGTGTCCGAGAGGGTACGGGTTCAAGTCCCGTCGATCGCACCAGACCAATATAATCCGAACCTATTTCCAGTTGGAGAAGGGTTCGGATTATTGCTTTATTTAGATTATAATTTCTTCTCAAGCGGTAAAAAGTCTTTCCCCCAGAATCTGGGCTAAGAAACTCAAGAAAAAGTATAAAGCCGAATATATAAAAGGAAACGTAACCGCAATGCTTTTAATTAATAAATAATTGAGTGAATGCAAAATATGCAGTATAATTACGATATTAAACTAAGAGGAGGGGAGTGATGACAGACCAAGCAGCGCTTATAAAATTCGGGGCAAAGGATTGGCGCTTACTCAACAAAGGGCAAATTATGTCATTTCTATTAGTGTAATTATATTAGAGGATTTGCTATGAGTAGTAATGAATTAAAGAAGTGTTGCTACGCCGATAAAGACAAGTTGCTTTATGAACATGGGAGAGGAAACATGGAAATTACAAATCTATTCCGACATATATAGATACTCTAAAATAATAAGGGAAGTTTTAAAGATTTTGAATTGGATGATAATTAGAGGAAGTGGAGATATTACTAGCTGATTAGAAAATAGATACTGAGAATTAAAGAGAGTAAAGCCCAATATTGAACTAGGACTAAGGGTAGAGTTACAACAATCATGCAAGTCTCAGAAGGGGCTTTGGCTACTTTGAAGTTTAGCGATAATGGAGATTTCAAAAATGATATTTTATAAAGTTAAAGAGCACATTATTTTTTTAGTTATAACTGTTACATGTATACCCCGCAGAGTAGAGGTGATCTAAATGAATAGAAAACGAAATGATGCTACTCTTTCTAAGTTGGGTGATATATACCAATATTATATAGCTTTGTTAGATTGTTTCGAAATGAAAGTTGGAGATAAAATACAAATTGAAATTCAAGGTGATATTACTTTAATTTCCAGTAATAAAAAAATCTTTCAAAAAGAAGTAAAACACCATACTGGCTTACATAGTCTTTTAGATCGAGATGCTGAATTATGGAATACCTTAAATAACTGGGTGATAGATTTTTCTAACAGCATGAAATTCAACCAATTAGTTCTTTTCACCACAGCAAATATTGCAAACACAAGTATGTTTTCTAACTGGAACTCCAAAAAAAAAGCGGAGAAATATGATATTCTTTTCAGAATTGGGAATGAATCAAAAAAGACTGAAAAAATCTTTCGGCCTTGTTACAATAATATTTTTAGCAGCGAAAATCTTACTAAAGAACAGATTTGCAATTTACTTGAAAAGTTTCAAATAGAACACCTTCAACCCCAAATTCAAGGAATCTCTGCTCGGTTTTCATCTTATCTTGTTACTATTCCGGAAGAAAACCGAGACAATTATATCGCTTCACTTTTAGGTATTGTACTCAAGCAAGTAGTAGAGCCCCCACACAAATGGGAAGTATCATTTGATGTTTTTCAGAAACTTGCTCAAACCATTGCTTCTTCATATATGAAAGTAGCTTTAATTCCACTTCCTTTAGATTTCCTATCTGCTGAGCCAGACAGTACAGAATATGCAGCAGCTAAAGATAAAAATTTTATAAAGGAACTTGAAAACATTGAATATGAAAAAATAGTACATTCTGCAATATTAGACTATTGGAAGGCCACCAAAACCATTGTGCGCTATTTTAGCGATAATATTTCATATACTACAAGTTTGCATGCCTATAGAGTATCTTTAAGTAATCGAATGTTTTATGCCAAAGAGTCATTTCTCAATAATGGATTTTTTTCAGAGCGCAGTCAAGAATTAATCGCATCAAGAAAATTATGTTCGGACGTGCTTGGGTGGGAAGCAAAAGACTTTGGAAGTATAGTCGCCAATCAATCTTTTTTTCAAAACGGAATCGTGCATAGCATTGTTGATGATAAGGATTTTGTGTGGGATGTGGGTGACGCTTATGAGTCATAAAGATATTGAAACCTTATCTCTTAATCCACATTTTTTCAAGCAATTGATTATTTTGTTTTTATCCGGCTATGGAAAACCATGTGATTTAAAACTCATTTTTATGGTTTTACCTATTTTGCTTTATGCTCCATCAAGAGAAAAGCTTGCTTCTGCTAAATCTACTAGCCGTTTAGAGTCATTGTTTAAGTCGCAAGTTGAGTTTGATGAAAATATAAAATTATCAGGAAAAACTAGGTTATCTGGTTTTTTATCACGGTATGAAATGCTTAAACCTGTGACCAAAAAAGTAATAATAATTCTATATAGTCAATGTTTTATATCAATTCACGGACGTTTTGTGGACACAAATAGAACTGTCTCTTATAAAAACTATAACAAATCTGTTTCTAATTGGATGAAAGCCGCCTACTATTTAGGTGTTGTGTTTGCTAAATCCACAGAGGATCATATTTCTTACTTTCTGGGGGTAGAATAAGTGAAAAGCTATATTAGTTCAATAGTGCTTCTCAACAGTGAAGAAAAAAGAATTGTGCCGCTAAAAAAAGGCGTCAATATTATTACTGGTGACTCTAAAACTGGAAAAAGCGCTTTGGTAGAAATTATTGATTACTGTTTATGTAGTTCGAGATCTACTATTCCAAAGGGAAAGATTACGGAGTTTACTACATTATTTTGTATTACATTGGTGATACAAAATCACTGTTATGTAATTGCAAGACAAAGTGTCTTGCTCGGATCCAAAATGTACTTGACTAAAGAACGAGAAGATTTTGATCCCCAAACGCTTAGCTTATTATATTTTGTTGATAAGCCTTTGCAATCACCTAAAGAAGTTCAAGCTAAACTTGAGAGCGCATTAGGGCTTATGGTATCGAATATGCAGGCCGACGACATAGATGCAAGACCTAAAAAAGCTTCATTGCGGAATATGGTTTCATATTTATTTCAACATCAAAATTTGATGGCAAGTAAATTTGCTTTGTTTTATAGATTTAGTGATTTTTACAAGCGCAAAGATGTGATTCAGCAATTCCCTATTTTTGCTGGCTTGGTGGAGCAAGAGTATTACAGCAAATTGATACGCCTTAATGAACTAAAAGCTAAGTTAAAAAAGTTGATAAGGAATGTGGAAACCAACAGAGTTGCTTCAGAAAAAATTAAAAAGGAATTCAGTCCTTTGATCGAAGATTATTTTGCTCTATTTGATTTGCCTTTTGACAACTCTGTTTCACTACCCGAGATGCTTAAAACAGCCAGTGACCTCCCAAGGTTTGATGACTCTCCGCTATTTAACAATGAAGGAATGATGAAGCGATACCATGAAATTTGTCGTGAATTAGAGAATTATAGAGACCAAGAACACAAGATATCTGTACAAATAAGTGATATTGAGAATGCTAATAAGGCTGGTGCTAGCTTTATTAATGTTCTTGATGAACTCCAAGAAAAAACTAAAATTTCATCTCCAGAGGATGATATCAATTATCTATGCCCTTTATGTGGGAATTCTTGTGATGATATGAAGGCATCAGACCAGAATATATTAAATGCATCATCGTGGCTTGAAGATGAATTGGAAATAACATCTAAATATACTGCTGATTTTTCTGAGGAAATCAGAAAACTATCAGGTGTTAGAGATGAGATTATTCAGAAAATTAAGCTGACATGGAGGAGAATCAAGGATATTGAGCGCAATTATATAAACTCGAAGGAATTGCTGTCAAAGAAAGAACAAGTTGAGTATGCAAAAGTAAAAATCAGCCTTTATGCTGATATGGTTAATACCGGTATTTTTAAGAATGTTGATCAAGACGTAGAAGAGCTGCGTTTGGAAATAAAAAAGCTTGAAGCTGAGATTGACGGTTTTAATTTAGACATTGAAATGCAGAAAGCACAGACTTTTATATCTGATAATATGAATAGACTCGCTTTAACTTTAGATTTTGAAGACGAGTATAGACCAATCAACTTAAATTTTGGGCTAACCAATGAAACATTTGATATATATCATCATCAAAATCATCGTGATAAGATATTCCTATATGAAATGGGAAGTGGAGCAAACTGGGTGTCTTGTCATATTGCTTTATTTTTAAGCTTGCTACGTTATTTCTGCAGAAACCCAGAAGCACCGATGTTAACTACAATGTTTTTTGATCAGCCAAGTCAAGTATATTTTCCGCAGCCGGAAACAAAAACATCAGCTGATATAGCGGCAGTACAAAAAATGTACAAAACTATATTCAATGAGATAAATTCTATTGGGAATATTTGCGGAATACTTCCTCAAATTATAATCGTAGATCATGTTTCGGGTTCGGAACTGACTGATAAAGAAGAGTTTTTAAGCTATGTGCGAAGCGATTGGCGTAGTGGCAAGCATTTAATCTGAGCTAATCAACTAATTCCCAAATATTAGGAAGGTTCTTTATTGGTAAGTGTGATGTTATCTATAATTTGAAATTTAATTTAACCCAACAGAAAGAAGGTGACAATAAATGATTGATATAGCCTATCATTATACATCTCCCGATGGTATATTAGGAATTTTACAGGATAAAGCGCTTCGATTTACAGATTGTCAATTCCTCAATGATAGAGGTGAGGCTACTCATATTCTTGATCCGCTTAGAGAAGCATATGAGATAATCAGTAAAGAGCGAGAAGGTGAAGTTATTAACTTAGAGTATTTGATTGCTCGCTTTTCCGGGTCACCATATGAAAACGAAAGAATAAAGATTAATTATAATCCAAGTTCAGGGTGCAAAGAAAAGGGGTTCGGTACACAGCGATATTACGTTTTATGTACATCACTTAATTCAGACACTGCAAATATGTGGAATTATTATGTAAAAAACGGCAAATATCATGGCTATAATCTTGGCATCAAATGTTCTTGCCTAAAAGATATGCTTTTAGATTGTCAAGACAAATATAGACAATTCGAATTTACTGAAGGAAAGATAATCTATGATAGACAAGAACAGGTCAAGGTAATATATGATAAATTAGATAAGCTATATGCTCAATTGGGAAACTCAAAAGACGAAGTAGATTCTTTAAATTTTCAATCAGAGTTATTTTGTTATCTTAATCAGCAGAAACTTTTTTTTAAGCATCCAGCATTTTCTTGCGAAGAAGAGTATAGGTTTGTGATAATCATTGATAAAGATTTGGATAATGATTATCTGCGTAAATATAATCTGTCTACTAGATTTCGCGCTGGTGAGAGTGGCATAATAACTCCATATATCGAATTGAAATATGCTTTAAGCGAAAAAGAAGAGCTGTTCAAAGAAATTACACTTGCTCCGATGATAGAAACACCTCTTGCTGAAGAAAGCTTCAAAAGATTTCTGGCGTCTACCGTAAAGCAAAACATTGAAATTAAGTCGTCATCAATAACACTGCGTTTTTAATTTTGGGTTACCCGTACACTGAAACCAATAACTAATCCTTGATAAACAATCTGAGCTGCGTATCCTTTCAATCTACTGCAAGTGCAAAACCAGACAGAGAACAGGTTAAAACAGTTTATTGAATAGTAGGAGTAGAGATGTTTGATAACAAGCTAGACGAGACTTTTGTTCAAGATGCCTTGGATTTTGCGCTTAAACTTGATAAATAACGGGATAAGCACAGCGATAAGGGGAATTGTGGTTAGGTATGGGTAGTAAGGTGATAAGGATAGAACACCTTCCAGATAATAGGAAAAAGAATCGGTAAAGTGTGCCCCAGTAAATAGACGAATCAGGGAAAATAGTGTGCCAAATACTACTATTAATATGAATGGAGACAGAACAGACAGTAGAAGCACTATGGGAATTAGCCATTTCTTTTTCGTTATTTTCATTTTCTAGAAACTCCTATCCGGCCAGCTTCCAGACAGCCAATCACTACCTCTACAGCAGACTTTACCCCGTTTTCCGTAGCTATTTTTTCACCCAGTCTTTGAGCATTGGTAATGATCTGATCTTGGAGGGCAAAGGTGATAGCATCGGCCAGAGCATCAGCAGTGAGTTTTTTCTTGTAAATGGGCGGAGCCCCTACTTTGAGATCGAAGGCTCGATGTGCCCAAGCAAATTGGTCGTTGGAAAAAGGAATGATTACACTAGGTACACCGGCTTGAAACCCGGCGGCGGTAGTTCCGGCTCCACCGTGATGGCAGACGGCAGCCATCTGGGGAAAAAGCCAGCTGTGTGGGACAGCATCAATGGTACAAATGCTATCCGGCAAGGATTCACTACCAGATAGACCCGAGATTATCCCTCTTTTTCCGGCCTTTTTTAGACCGTCGATGGCGATTTGAAGGAGATCATGATGATCTCCCAGAGCCGTCATACTGCCAAAGCCTAGGTAGACAGGCTTTTCGCCCTGTTGCAAAAAGTCTTGCAGCTTTTTAGGTGGTGTATAGGCGGTGGACTCTTGGGTAAACCAATAACCCTTCTGATGAATATTGTTATCCCAGTCCTGGGGTCTGGGAAAGACATAGTTGCTACAAGAAATAATAGCCGGATAGCGGGGGGAGACGTTTTCGAAAGGGCAGCCAAAATCCGGGGGCAGAGTGCCGTTTTTCTTTTTTAAAAAGCTTTTCACCGAGGGTTTAGAAGCCATCCAGAGCATAGTTTGGATCATTTTGTAGCTGATAGCAATATTTCTGCGGCTGGGCTTTGACTTGCCATACATGACCACGGACAGATATTCTTTGGTTTTGTGCATGGGAAAGGGAGAGGCCATGATAGCCGGAATGTTCATTTCCTGGGCGGCGAAGTAACCGATGGTGCAACCGGGGTGGTAGATAATCAAATCACTGCCTTGGCAGGCTCTGTACATATCTTCCACCATGTATACACCATATTTTTTCATCTTATTAAAGGCCAGTAGCATTTTGAGCGGGTTATCAGAGGAACCGGCTTTTTCCAGTAGTTTTGGATCAACATTTAGATCCGAAAGACTGGTTTTCAGGGGGAAGCAGGTGATGCCATAGCTTTCAATGAAGTCTTGAAAATCGCTACTGCCAGAGATGCGAACATCGTAGCCCTGAGCTTTTATTTCCTGCGCTAAAGCAATGTATGGCTGAAAATCTCCTCTTGAACCTGAGCACAAAATGGTTATCATAAATATTCTCCTGTTGAATCATCCCACATGGTGTTGTACTGTAAATAGCATATAGCAATTTATATTACGGTATCAACCAACAAAATAGGTTGGGTTGTCGGATTTACTAGGAGGAAGAGCGTGAAAAAACAACCGGAAGTCACGGCACAGACAAGACAAAACTTGATTGAGGCTTTTTGGGAGATTTATACAGTTAAAAGGATTGAAAAAATTACCGTTAAAGAAATCACTGCCAAGGCCGGTTATAATCGCGGCACCTTTTATGAATATTTTACCGATATTTACCAGCTTTTGGAAGAAGTTGAAAAGGATCTAATTCCAAATGTTGAGGAATTACCGGCATTTTCCAGCCTATCGGGGGATAGTCTTGGTCTTCCGCTAGATAATTTTATCCAACTTTATGAGAAGAATCACCATTATTACTCTATTCTTTTAGGTGAGAAAGGCGACCCGGCTTTTGCCAGTAAATTAAAGAATCAGATCAAGGCCTCGCTGCTTTTATTTTTTGCTAATAAGGCAGAGTCAGCGATAGAGCTGGACTATACGTTGGAGTATGTTCTTTCGGCCATGGTAGGAATAATGAGCTATTGGTTTAGTCAAAATCAGAATATACCTAAAGAGCAGCTTATGGCCTTGATTCATAGCCTCAGTGACCAGGGAATTAAGGCCAAGATTCCTCTATAAATTATTTTGAAAATGGTATTTGGGCTATGTTACACTTGTAGCAGTAGTGGTGATACTATTTTAAGCCCCTGATTGCGCAGTCGGTTTACCGAAGAAAGGATAGCTTATGGATACAGCTATATTCAAAAAATTAAAACTTAAGCCCGGTATGTCAGCCACGGTGCTGCAAGCTCCCGAGGATTATCCTTATAGCGATGACTTCCGGTGGAATCAGGAGGGGAAGCAGGATTTTGTGCATCTGTTTGTGTCCAGTCAAAGGGATTTTGAAGAATATTTTGCCTCTACCCAGGAACTTACCTCTCAGGATAGTTTGTTCTGGCTGTCTTATCCGAAATCTTCCGGCAAAGAAAAATATGATATTAATCGAGATAGTCTATGGGATTTATTGCTGGCTAAAGGGTGGCATCCGGTAGCGCAAGTTTCTTTGGATGAAAAATGGTCGGCTATCCGTTTGAAGATTAATGAAGCAGGCAAAGAGTACCTGCGACCTGGGAATGTGAAGGGACGGTAAGAAAATTATGAAAAGCAAAATTTCCGATGCGATGTTTAGTAAGACTTTTGCAACCCCACAAATCTATGAAGCTGTTACCTTGGTAGAGTCCTGAGGCTTAGTAATAAAAATTTGAAAGGTAACCCCATAATGATAAAGACTACCCTAAAAAACCATGATCTGATTTTCGAGACCAATCCTTTAGGTTTTTCCCCCAACCAGATTGATCAGGGAACGAGAATTCTCTTATCTCAGGTAGAGTTTTCCTCCAATGACAAGGTATTGGATTTAGGCTGTGGTTACGGCGTTGTGGGAATTTTGGCTGCAAAGTTCACTGGAACGGAGGCGGTTTTCATGACGGATGTGGATGAAAATTCCCTAGCTTGTGCCCGCCAAAATGCTCTGCTTAATCAGGTGGAAGGGGTTACTATTGTTTTTTCCAATGCTTTCCATGGTTTAGAAGAAAGTGGCTTTAGTCTAATTTTGAGTAATCCACCCTATCATACAGATTTTTCCGTTGCTAAGGCCTTTATTGAAAAAGGTTTTAACCGTTTGAAATTAGGCGGGAAATTATACATGGTTACCAAGCGTAAGACTTGGTATAAGAATAAATTTATTTCTGTCTTTGGTGGGGTGAAAATCTATGAAGAGGAGGGTTACTACGTGTTTATTGGCGAGAAAAGAGCCACTTCATATAAGGGGTCTAAGGGGGGAAAGAAAGTAAATGATTGAGACAAAGAGACTGAAGCTTATTCCAGTTAGTTTTGAACATGCTGTAGATATATTTGAATTATGGTCTGATTATGAAGTCATTAAATATACCTATGTTCCCTTGATGGCTTCTATTGAGGCCTGTAAAGAAAGGATTAAGATATTTGTTGATCAGAATATTCAACATGGAGCCGCAGTGAATTTTTCTATCCTACTTGATGAGAAAGTCATAGGGCTGTGTGGTTTTCCAGTAATGGATATCTTGAAGGGAGAGTATGCTTTTTACTACCAACTTAATAGAAAATACTGGGGGAAAGGTTATGGCTATGAAGTAGCTACTACACTATTAGACTATATCGTTAAGCATACGCAGGCTCAAGTGATCTACGCCGATGCCGTTTCTATTAATCCTGCAAGCATAGAAATTTTGTCACGCGTGGGATTTCAGCAAACCCATGTTCAAACCAACGAATTTGATCGAAATAATTTGCTGCTAGATGTGGTTCATTTTAAGTATGAGGTATGAGTATTTTTTTGCAGTCTATTTATCCGAATCAAGTAGTTTAATCTGACGGTTTTTAAAGGTAATTAGCTTTTCTTGGCGCATCTTACTTAATTCACGAGACAGAGAGGGTCGTTCTACGCCTAGTAGTTCGGCCCATTCTTTTTTCGAGATGGGCAAGGTTAGATCAGAGTTACCTTGATTTTGGGCTTCTTGCCTTAGATAGTCCCAGATTTTTTCCCGCAAGGATTTCTGGGCGAGGACGGCAATTTTTCCGGTTAAGACTTGGGATTTATCGGAGATTTCTGCAAGGAAGTTAAGTAAAAAGGTAGAGTCTTCCCGGCAAACTTTGAGAATGATTTCCCCGCTGAAAGAGAGGAGGCTCACATCGCTTTTGGCTGATACAATCATTGGATAGAAGGGGCGCCTGCGGGAAAAGAGTAAATTACTACCTAAGGTTTCACCCTTACCAAAGGTAGCTACAGTGACCGCCGTACCATGTAGATCTAAATTTTGGACAATAACTGTACCGGAAAGTATTACTTCTAGGTTTCGACAAGGATCTCCGGCTTGGTGAATCATACTTTGTCCGGCAAATTTTTTAACGTGACTATTTTCCGGCGCAAGGACTTCCGCCAGTAAGGCTTCGGGAAGTTTAGCGAAGAGGGGTAGGTGGCGAAGTTCTTTGTCTAATGACATATTTCCTCCCAAAAAGTAACCTTGGTAACTTTTTATTTTGTTCTCTTATTGTAAAGTAGCCTTAGTATTTTGAAAAGAGGGCAAAAAGATGGAAAAATTATATCCGTTTAATCAATCTAAAACTAAGTTGGTGGAAAAAATCATAGATGATGAGGTAGCTATGATTAATCATATGATACTTAATTATCAAGATGCACTTCCGGAGCACTATGCTAATTCCAATGTCTATATGATCATAATTCGAGGTGAGGTAACTTTAGGGCTGGCAGATCGACCTTCTGTGTCCTATCCCCAAGGCAGTATTGTGAATATTCCTTACCAGACAAAGATGAATGTCTCTAATCAAAACCAAGAACAGTTGGAATTTTTTGTGGTAAAAGCGCCCAGTCCCTCGGCTTACGAAAAGCTCACCAGGGAGGTCTAAGATGGATTTCTTTACCATTGCCCTTTGGGTGATTACTTTGGCTTGGTTTATTTATTCAATTGTTAAGGATCGTAAAAAAACCTTTACCTCTGTGAAGATGTCCTTTGGCATGATGAAGAGTATTGGCAGTGATATGATTGCCATTCTACTTTTGATCGGTTTGATTTTAGCTCTGATACCGCCAGAAACCATGGGACAATATGTAAACAGCAGTGATACCTTTATTTCTACTATTGTATTTGCGTTGATTGGCTGCATTACCTTGATTCCGGCCTTTGTCGCCTTTCCCTTAGCCGGGTCTCTGGTAGATGTGGGAGCCGGGATTATGCCCATTGTTGCCTTCATAACTACGTTAACTATGGTAGGTGTGGTGACTTTTCCTTTAGAGAAAAAAGAATTTGGTCTCAAGTTTACGTTGATCCGAAATTCTTTGAGTTTTGTCTTTGCCATTTTGATAGCTGTGATAATGGGGGTATTTCTATGAGTCGGGTTATAAAAATTCTAAAAGCCAATAAGCTATTGTTTGTAGTCTTTCTCCTCTATATTGGTTTGCTTCTGGTGAAGAGACCCTTGGCTCTAAGTGCCTTCCAAAACAGTATCTACTATTTTAAAGAAATGCTGATTATTATGCCGGTGATCATGTTGCTAACGGCTCTTTTGGAGGCTTGGGTGCCCAAGTCTATGATTGAGAAAAATCTGGGGAAAAATTCGGGCATAAAGGGGAGTATTTTTGCTTTCCTGCTGGGGAGTTTTTCCGCCGGACCGGTCTATGCAGCCTTTCCTGTTTGTGTGGCTCTTTTGAAAAAAGGCGCTTCTATCGGAAATATCGTAATTCTTCTCAGTACCTGGGCAGTAATCAAGTTACCCATGTTAGCTAACGAAGCTAAGTTTTTGGGGCCGCAATTTATGCTTGTGCGTTGGGTTCTTACTACTATCGCTATTTTTATCATTGGTTTTTTAAGCTCTAAATGGATCAAGCGGGAAGATGTTATGAAGTTGCATCCAGAATTAGTGGCAACGGAAGGGCTTTTGATTCAGGAAGATTACTGCATCGGCTGCGGCCTCTGCGCCAAGATCAGCCCGGAACATTTTGCCATGAAGGATGGTAAGGCGTTTGTGAGTGCCCAGCCGATTTTGCCTGCAGAGGAAGACAAGGAGCATAATCATCTGCAGCAGGCCATAGGGCGCTGTCCGGCCAAAATTATTTCTTTTTCACAACACGTGGAAGCAGAAGTGAAATAAGTTTATTGATACTACTAACCTTAACAGCTTTGTGGCACAATGGAAGAAAAGTATTGGAGTTATAGCCATGATGCCTCTTAGTAATAATTTTGCCATGCTGCATTTGCATACAGACCATAGTGATTTTTACCCCTGTCTCTATTGGGATCAATCAGAGGTGATTCTATTTGATACCGGTCTGCCACAGACCAGGGAAGAGCTTTTGGAGCAATTAGAGAAATTAGGTTTTTCCGCGGAAATGGTGACTCGGGTGGTGTTAACCCATCATGATTTGGATCATGTAGGGAATGCGGCTTTTTTTGCCTCCCGAGGAGCAGAAATTTATACTTCACCTGTGGAAGCCGCCTATTTGCGCGGAGAAAAGCCTCCAGAAAAGCAGTTGCTTCTGGAGGCTATTTCTAACCGTACTCCGGCGGAGGAAGGGATTTATCAATTGATTCTAAAACACAGTGAGGCCTTCAAAATTCCTCAGGTTCAGGAATTAGTAATCGGCGAACCCTTGCCCTTTCTAAAAGACATGATCGTGATTGATACCGCCGGTCACACACCCGGTCACGTTAGCTTTTGGCTGCCTACATCAAAGCTACTCTTAGCCGGTGATGCGGTAGCTTGTACTTCTGAAGGGCTGGCTTTGCCAGAGCCCCGCTTTTGCAGTGATCCTGAACTAGCGGAAGTGAGTTTTAATAAGCTAGTTAATCTGCCTTATGAGCAGGTGATTTGCTATCACGGCGGCTGCCTAGAGAAATAAATCATTCCTAAAAGGCTATTACGAGCTCTAAGGATAATCTTCCTCAGCCACAGGCGGAAGTGTCCAGTCTTCTAGAGGATCGGTAAGGCTATTGGCATTTTCTGCAGTAGTCTCAAGTTCGATGGTGGAGTAAACCAAAATATCATTGTCTTTGGCTAATTCAACTTCTTTTACATAGAGGAGTTTTAACCTAAAGTAGTAAATGATGATCGGTAGAAGGATAAGGGAGAGCCACCAAATTCCTAAGGCAAGCAGTTGCATCTTAGCTAGTACATCCTTCATTGTAGGAATAAGGGCAAACCACTCCATTAGACGCTGACTTACTAGGTTACCAACATTCTGCCAGTGAGACATGTCACTCCAGCGGTTGGGAATCAGCCAAGGGGGAGCGGCTGATAAAAGATTAGGCAACCAAACTGCTAGTGCCAGAGCGATAACAAAATAGATAATAAACCGTAAGTGCGAGGATTTTTTGGGAAAGTAACTTTTTATGGTGAGAAGAAACAAGCTTATAGGCAGTAGTAGTATCAGGTAGATGCTCATCCCGAGAAGTTGATTCAGGGAGGGGCCGCTAATGATGGAATCGGGCTGACCCAGTCCGGCATTGGTAGCAAAAGTTTTAGCAGCTTCTCGATCAGCACCAAAAATACTTTCACCTTTTTGGACTTCTAACTCCACTTGCTTCCAGCCTTCTCCTAAAGGTGGTGCTTCCTCTGCAGCCAGAAGGTGAGGTTCTTCCCCTGCAAAAACACCGCTAACGGTATATTCGTAACCATCTAGTCGTAAAGTCTTTCCCACTACATCGAGGCTTCCCCAAAGCTGAAAGGCAAGATCGGCGGAAAGGGCACAGCTTTTACCCGGAAGGGCTCCTGGGTAGCCGCCGCTCAAAAAATTAGCGGGATAGACTGTTTCTGCATTGCCGTTAAAAAACAAAGCCGAGGTTTCTATGGGGCCTAATTTAGACTCAATAGTGGTTTTTCCCTGTCGCCAAAAGGTGGGCCAAAATAGGCTCTGCGGTTCTTTAGCATAGCTGCGGGCAGAAGTGAGCGCGGAATCGTTTAGAGGGGTATGATAGCGCAAGGAGTAAGCGGGGTAGAAATCTTCCATGGCAGAGACGGCTCCTAAAAGCTGGCTGAAGCCAAAAAGATAAAGTCCCATGAGTATGACCATAAAGATAACTATTCTTCGCTTCTTCTTTTTCATTGGCTGGCCATCCTTACCCGGTCTCCATCGCTGACCGGCTTATTGCTGTCACTGATAATTTTGGCATCCGGCGCCAGTGTTCCTTCAATAGCGGCATTTTTACTATCACTGGCTTTAACTTCTACCGGAATGGAACGGGCAATGTTTTCGACGCCCATTACACCGGTTTGGGTTTCTACTACTAATACGTAATAACTGGATTTATCTTCCCGAAGGGCGGTTAAAGGAATTGTTTGGCCATATTCTTGTTTGCTCTGAACGATACTAATTTGAACGGATTGATTTTCTTTCCAATTATCGCCTTCCAATCGAAGTATCGCTTTAACATTTCCTTCGCTGTCAGGATCTGAGAGGGATTCTACTACCCCAGTAGAGGTATTGGCAAAGTACTGCTGTCCGTCGGAAATGTCAGCTTTTTGTCCTACTTCCACTTTCTGGGCATCCTTTTTGTTAAGCAGGGCTTCTGCTTGAAAACCGCCGCTGGCTGTGGATATTTTTACTGCCGGCTGATCTTGCGTTGGAATAGGATTGGTTTCAGTTACTTGACCGGCTACAGTGGCGGTTAAGTGGAAATCCTGACTTTTAATGGTTTCTAAAGCTTGAATTTTTTTGTTTTGGGTTTCGATATCGAGACGCAGACTTTCGGCTTTGATACGGTTGGCTGCATTGGTATCACTCTGCTGCTGTTGCGCTTTATTATCACTGGTTTGAGCGGCTGTGAGTCGGCGTGAAGCGCTTTCTACTTCTCTGTCGGCAGAGGCTGTTCCTGTTTGGTATTCGTATTGGGCGCTGGAGAGCTTATCTTCAGCCAACTTTACTTGTTCCTTGGCCAAGGTGAGAGCTTCCTCTAGTGCCTGTCGTTCTTCGGCTGGGGCGTCAGGGGCTAATGCGTCCAGAGCCCCTTGGGCCGAGTTTTGCTTATTTTGGCTGTCGGTTAACTCCTGGCTAGCTGTATCAATGTTGCGCTGCAGGTTTTGGCGTGTCTGAGCTGCCGTTTGCCGGGCATTCTCCAGAGCGGCTTGGGCTTCTACTAAGGCCGAATTGTCGTGGCTTTCGCCTCGCTCCAAGACACCAACTTCTTGATTGAGACGATCCAGTTCGGCTCTTTCTCGGGCTAGTTTTTCTTCGACCTTTTCCGGTGAGAAACGTACCAGCGGCGTGCCGACATCGACTTTTTGTCCGGGTGTAACCAAAATTGATTCTATTGGTAAACCCTCCGGGACAGTAATGGGGAGAGCTTCTCTGGTTTTGACTGTGCCATTTCCGCTGACCTCTTGCGTGATTTCGCCTTTTTGAGGGGAGATGGTATTCACCATAGGTAAAGTGGCTGCTGCTGCGCCTCTGGCAACCAAAGTCAGAATAACCATGGCAGCAATAAAGCGAATAAACCACCCGGCGATTCTACGCTGCTGCGGGTCTTGTAACCGGAAGTGCTGTAGCTTAGCAAAAGGATGCCATTTTCCCAGCGTCTTGGTATGGGTAGGTTCTACCACTGCTTGACGGCTTGAGGAGGAAAGGGCTGTATCTGTCTGGGTAGGAAGGTTTTCCCGATTTTCTTGTCTCATCATTTCACTCCTTTATTCCCGTGGCTTGGATGCCAAGTTCTAGATATTTTTGTCCGAAAAGAAAAATTAGTAGGGCGGGGGTCACAATAATTAGCGAGGCAGCCATAGCCATGCCGAGTTTTTCTGCCACTATGGTCTGCATAAACAGGGATAATGGCCAGAGCGATTTATCTTTTAAGAAGGCTAGAGGCTGCTCAACGGCACTCCATCCTTCAATAAAACCTAGAACTGCTGCAGATAAGATACCGGGCAGTCCCAGTGGAAGTCCAATTCTAATAAAGGTACTTAGACGACCTGCACCGTCAATGGAAGCAGCTTCTAAAAGAGCACGGGGAATGGCGTCGAAGCTTTTTGCCATAATAAAAACTGGAAAGGCCGAAAAGGCAAAGGGAAAGATAACTGCCCATAAGGTGTCTAATAGAGATAAATTATCGGCAATCAGATAGTTGGGAACCATAGTTACCTGAAAGGGCATGAGCATAAGAACGATATATAAGGTAAACAGTACATGTCTTCCTCGGAAGCGGAAGCGGGATAGTGCCCAAGCGGCTGGTGCCCCGATGAGGACTTGGCCAATTACCGAGGGAAAGGTGATACTAAAGCTATTCCAAAACATATGGAAAAATTGTGGTGTGTCCAAAAGCAACTCAGCCATGGGCTGGAGGGTGGGCCAACTGGGGAGTAGAGGCCAGCTGGCATAATAATCACTACTTTCGTTCAGTACCGGACCTAAAGTAGCCTGAAGTTCATCTAGTGGTCTTAAGGCTCCGGTGAGAATAAACCATAGTATCCAGATAATTGGGATTACCCCAACCAGAAGAACTAGGTATATAGGAATTTTAGATAGGGGAAGTCTTTTCTTTGCTGTCATTCATTTGTTCTCCCTACTACGCGGCCAACCAAGAGAATGATGCCTAAGAGTGCCAAGCAGAGCATAACCGAGGCGGCACATAGACGAACAATATCCAGATTGGCAAACCAATTATTAAATAAATGTTGGAGCATATAGATACTATCCGGTGGATAACTGCCTGCCACCAATAGGGCTTCCCGAAATACTTTAAGACTATTGAGTAGTGACAGAATAAAAACCAGACCCAAGGTGGGCATAAGCCCGGGTAAAGTTACATAGCGAAACGCTTTAAGACTGCCACCGCCATCGACTTTAACAGCTTCATATAAACTTTCGGAAATGCCATCTAAACCAGATAGCCAAAGGAGCATGTTATAGCCGATGTTTTTCCATAGATAGGTGCCAATCAGTAGCCAAAAAATCCCTGTCATTCCTAAAAAATCAACACTTTCAGCTCCGATACTCTGTAGAAAGTTATTCAGTAGACCATTAGGGGCAAAGAGAACATTCCAGAGTAGCACCATACCGGCAACGGGAAGAGCTAGAGGCAAAAGATATAGAGTTTTAAAAAGTTTGCCTCCGGGGCGTAGAAAACGCATCATTAATGCCAGGAGTAGACTTAACACTAAAAGTAAAGGTACGCAGACAGCGATGAACCGGGCGGTGTTTTGGGCGGCCAATTGAAAAGCTGAATTCTCAATTACGGATTTATAGCCATTTAGGCCTACAAATTCAGTGCCTGTAGCATTCATTAAGCTGCGTCTTACCGTATCGATAAAAGGGATCAAGAAGAAGATACATAGCCCCAGGAAGCTGGGGAGCAGAAAAATTACTGCTCCCGCACCTTCACTGCGCCAGCTCCGTTTCCCACGGAGGGCAATGGATTTAGCGGCGTTCCGCCAAGTAGTTCTTGGAATCTTGCTCAATTTTCTTCACCGCCTCTTCTAGGCTCATTTCACCACGACAATATTTTTCTGCCGTTGTTTTTACTGTATTTGTTAAGGTTTCGTCTGTTGAGAAGGGGGTTGTAAGATTGGCTAAGAGCTTATTGAAATCCACTGACAAGTCACTCGATTCACCAACACTTTGACCTAAGTCTAGCTGTTTTACTGCTTCAATTTGTTTTTCCATACCCTTTTGGCTAACAGGTAAGCCACCGGAGACTCTAACGCCTTGAGCTTCTGGGGAGAAAGCTGCTTTAATAAAGTTTTCGGCATGGGATTTTACTTTAGAAGAAGCGCTCATAGCCAAGATATTGGTAGGCTTAAAGCTTCCGGGAGTGTAACCGTTAAAGACTTGATTCGTCATACCCTTACCGGCTGCCAAAAAGCGCAATGTTAAGAGATTTTCGGCTAAGTAGGCGGCACTTTGGCTCTGCTCCATGAGCAGTCCACTGGCAGAACCGCTTAAGGCTGTGGCATCACCGGCACCACTACCGAAAACTACACCCATACCGCCTTCGGCTGATTTTTCGGTTAGCTTATAATGATCAGATACTTTTTTCAGTCCTGCGAGGAAGGCCTCTAACTGGGCTTTGTCAATTTGCTGATTCTGGAAAATTCCAGAGGCACTGGTAGCGAACAATAGATCAAACCATTCGTTAAAGTCACTGAAGGATGTAAAAGGGAGATTATCTTTATTCCCAGATTCTTGGGTTGGCTCAAGATCAGTTGATCCCATGGCAGGAGAGGCATTTGAACCGGCTTCAACGGCTTTAATGAAATCTTCAATAGTCTTGATATTTTCCACTGAACTTTGAGCGCCTGATAGTAATGGGAGCTTAAAGCGACCGGGGAGGGCAAAGATGCCTTTATCGGTTTTGTACGCATCGATGAGGTTAGAATAAATATCCTTTACATCAATGAGGGATTCAATGTTTTCTAGCAGACCCTGGGAGATATAGGATTCAATCGGGGTATTGTCCAGTAAGAGGATATCCGGTCCGCTACCGGCCAAGAGACGAGTGTTTAAGCTGCGTATTGCGTCATCTACAGTCTGAGCACTATCTTCTGCTAAAGCGACCTCTAACTTAACATACACGTCTGGATTGGTCTTTTTATAGAGGGCAATCACGGAACGAAGAAAATCAGAATCTCTTAAGCTCCAAATCGTTAGGGTGTTTTCTGGGCTAATCTTGGCGTTTTCATCCCAGTCATAGCGGTAAAATCCCGTGGTATCGCCTTCTTTTAAGGCAAGAATAAAGCTTTTTCCGCTGACTAAAATTTGAGAAACCACGCTATTACTATTACCGAAGGCATATTCAATGCCGTCCATAATTTTTTCTGGTTCCTCAGCACCTAACTTGAAGATACCTTTAGCTGTGATAAGATAAAAATTTTCTTCACCGTCTGTAAAAATTTGAGAAAATCCGAAAGACTCATCCATAGGAATTTTTAACTCTTTATCTAAAGACAGGCTGCTTCCATCGGAAAGCTTGAAACCTTTGAGTTTGTTGTCCATAGAAAGGAAATAGAAATTATTGGCATCGGCAGTGGAAAGGAAAAAATTATCTTCTTTCAGATCAGCTACGGATTTGAAGCCTAAGGTGTCATAAAGGGCAGATCCTGACCCGGTTATAGAGGGAGCAAAGGACTGCTCTTTGTCTTCAGAACTGGCAGAGGCTTCGCTGGCTGCCGGTTGACTGTCGCTGGGGTCTGAAGTTGAACTTTCCGGTGTTACCTGATCCTTTAAGGTGAACCAACTCAGAAGTAGGCGGTTTTGGGGCAGTGCTTTCAACTGAGCCAGAGAGACAACATCACCTTTTTCTTTAGCTTCATCTAATTCTGGAACAGAAAAGGTCTCTTTTTTACCGTCACGGCTGTATTTATATACTTTCCCGTCACCGGACTGGCCGGTGGTAGGATCTATACTGTAGGTTTCGGTAAAAATATCACCTTGCGGTGAGATGCTATAATTTCCTGAGGGGGATAGTTGACTGAGTTCAGGATTTTTAACCCCGGGACCTTCTGTAGTTTTCCAGGTTTTGCCACCATCAGAACTTTCGTAATGTTTACTAAAGTCTTCACTATAGGCTCCTAAGGTATTATTTTCACCTTGGTACATATAGGGCGTATTTTGGCTGCTATCAGGGGTAATATTTGTTTCGACATAACGACCTTGGGTAGTTGCTTCGCTACCTCCGCTTTGACTTTCACTTCCGGATGCGGCGGGAGCACAGGCCGCAAGGCTGAAAATCAGTCCGGATAACAATAGACAAAGCCCTCCTTTAAGTTTTTTCATTCTGTCATACTCCTTTCGTGCCGGTATTGTGTTTCGTCTTGCTGTGTGTCCGGCTTTTGTTTTTGAGTGTAGCTGAAAGAACCTTAAAGAAACCTTCAAGAATTTTTTAAGGTTTTTTTAAGGTTTATTGTTTTAAAGTCGGTATAATAGAACGGTGAAAGTAAATTTACTGGGTAATCAGTCTCTACCAACAATAAAAAGGCAGACAATGTAAGCATATAAGTAGGAGAGCTTTGTGAGAATTTTACTAATAGAAGACAATATGGCTTTAGCAGAAGCTACTGTAGAACAACTCCGCCAAGCAGGCTATGAAGTCGACCACTCCCCAGACGGAGAGTTGGGACTCTATTATATGGTTGAGAGTGCTTATGATCTGGTGATCTTAGATCGAATGCTCCCGGAACTGGATGGGCTGTCAGTACTGCGACAAGCTCGGCTTAAGGGCATTCATACTCCGGTTATTCTCATGACTGCCTTAGATCGGATTGGGGATCGGGTGGATGGTCTAGATGCCGGTGCCGATGACTATCTGGTAAAGCCCTTTGATGTGCGTGAGCTTTTAGCTCGAGTGCGAGCCTTGGCCAGGCGCCCCGGTTCCATTCGCAAACGTCAAGAAATTACTTTTGGAACTTTAGTTTTAGATAAAGATGCCTTAACCCTAGAAGGTGATAAGGCACGCTGTACCCTGTCCAAAAAAGAAGGAGAGTTTTTAGGTTTTCTTATGGAGAACGGGGGACAGGCCTTAAGCCGGAGTCTGCTTTTTGGCAGAATTTGGGGGCCGGATGCAGATGTGGATGATTCTATTTTAGACAGCTACGCCCATTTTATCCGCCGTCGTTTGGACTCGGTAAGCGACCGTATGAAGCTAGTTACTGTTCGTGGGGTAGGCTATCGGTTGGAGGAGCAATCATGTTAAATAAGCTCCGTAGACGCTTAACTCTGATTTTTACTTTGCTCACGGCTCTTTCTCTAACCGGTGCCATGGCCTTTGCTCTCTATATGGCCGTAGGTCAGGAGAAAGAGAGCCAGAGCCTGAGTTTTAGCAATACTGTTGACCAAGTTCTATTTCGTTTGTCGGTACAGAAGGAGTTTGACGAGGACTGGTTTACTACTTTCGAAAAAGATAATCAGGCTATCGTTATATTGGAACAAGATGGTAGTCTGGTTGATTTTCCTCCGGGGTGGAGAACGGAATTAGACAGACAACTTTTATGGAAATATTTAGAGCAAGAAGTGGCTAGTGGAACAACCAATCAGGAAGACATCACAACACAAGGGGTAACCGCTTTTTTTATGGATCGATTAGGGGTTATCAATTCTTCTAATATAGCAATTGCTTCCCCGATCACGACTTCTTCCGCCATTATTTCGGCACAGGCAGTGGAATCAGGGGAGGAAGCCGTGAGCTCAGAATATGCGATTGACGTTCCTGTTGGCGGCTATTCTGCCGTGATCTATGTTGGTCAAATTGGAGAGTATTATGGTGGAACATTTCAAAGTGTAATGCTCCAAGGCTTTATTTCTGAGAATGAGCCGATCATGAATATCGCTATTCTTCAAGATACCCAAAGGGCGAATCAGCAAATGCTGATGTTATATTTTACCTATGGCGGAATATGGTTGGCTGGAATCCTGGTCTTGTTGGTTATTAACTGGTTTCTAGCTCGGATTGTACTACGTTCCACGGAGAAAAATCTTGAATCGCAGAAAGAGTTTATTGCTGCTGCCAGTCACGAACTCAGAAGTCCTTTGGCGGCGATTAACAGCAGTCTGGCAGCGGCTTTGGGAGGAGCAGATCAGGCTAAAGCTGAACGTTTCTATAAAGCGGCTCAGGCAGAATCAGAGCGAATGGGTCGGTTGGTAAATGATCTATTGATTCTGGCCGGAGGCGATGTGGCCAGTTGGCAGCTGCGTTTGGAAGATATTGATTTGGATACTGTCTTAATTGAATCTGTCGAACGTTATTACAGTCTGATGAGTAAGAATAATTTGCATCTGAAACTAGAACTTCCTGACACCAGCCTGCCCACTATTAAAGGGGATGAAGATCGAATTATGCAGATTTTGGCAGTCTTGCTGGATAATGCCTTGCGCTACGCTCCGGCCCAGAGTGAAGTAGTCCTGAAGGCAGCGGTTAAGCGCAATAAAGTGACTATTTCAGTAATTGACCACGGTGAAGGGGTAAATGACGAAGAAAAACGCAGAATTTTTGAACGTTTTTACCGTTCAGATAAAAGTCGCAATCAGCGGGATCATTTTGGTCTGGGGCTGGCGGTGGCTAAGGAACTGGCATTAACCCACCAAGGCGACCTTTCAATTCTTGATACCCCCGGAGGCGGTGCTACTTTTGTCTTAGAGCTACCTCTTAAACCGGGCAAAGGTTTAGGCATGGGATCTCCCTACAAAGTGCGAAAATAACTGGAAATCGGCTTTCATTTTTTGTCTGAAAGAGAGTATAATGCAGGTGATTATATTCCAAATGAAAGCGAAGACATGTTGTGAAGATAGTTTCTCGAGCCATTTCTGGTTTTGGACAGATAAATATTCGCTGGCAGATCCTTAGTGGGTATGTGCTTTTAGTTTTACTTGTCCTAGCTTCTATGTTATGGGGAAATAACTGGCTTAGCCGGTATCTGGTGCTTAACTATACCTCTTTAGCGGCCGGCAATAACTTAGGGGTGGTAAAAAATAGCCTGGCTAATAGTCTTAGAAATGCCGAGAGCTCTGCCAATATGATGTTAATTGGTCTCAATGGTCTTGATTTTTTAAAGGTGGCCGGAGAACCCTTAGATATTCGTCAGAAAAACTTAGTAGAAAGGCAGCTGAACTATGGTGCAGCGGCCTTTTCAGATGTGAAAGCCAGTTTATTTTGCGATCAATTTGGACGCATATTCAGTTCAGACTTACTTATTGCCAATCAATTTGCTCAACAAGATAACCGAGCTTTACTTAAGACTGTAAAGGAAAGCAGCAGTAAGGCCTTTTGGCTGCCTATGAGCTCCTACCAAAGTTTTGCAACCGGGGCGGATGGTTTTGCCGGTCCGTTTTTGGCAAAAAAAGTCGTAGACATTGATAGTGGTGATTATTTAGGTAGCTTATTCGTACTTTTAGACGAGGCTACTATGCAGTATAGCTTTAATGAACTTCAATTTACGCCTCACTCCGCCTATGCTTTGATGGATTCTTCTGGCAAAATTCTCATGGCCACAGAGGGGTCTGAGTTTTTAAAAGACAATTCTTTTCCAGCGGTTACAGATAAAGACAATTCCGTACAAATAGCCGGTCGGGAGTATATTCAGGTAGAGGATAGTTTCCCTGAACTGAACATTCGACTGGTTTATTCTGTTCCTGTGGATGAGCTGCTACCCAATAAGATGGTTATAGGTAGTTTCATGCTGCTAATTGCTTTGGGTCTCTTTGCTCTGTCTTTACTTTTGGCCTTTACCTTTTCAACTTTGCTTACTCGGCCTATCTTAAGGCTTTGTACCAAAATCAGTCTTATTAGAAAGGCTCATGGTTCTGAAGAACATCTGCCTCAGGCTAAAAATGAAATCAGCCTGCTTCAGCAAAATTTTTCATCTATGATGGAAGAGATTGATCAGCTGATTGAAAAAGTTAGATGGGAGCAGAAAGAAAAGCGTAAGCACGAACTGGCTCTCCTTCAAAGCCAGATTCAACCCCACTTTCTTTACAATACCTTAGATACTGCTTATGTTCTTTCTCATTTAGGCGAAAAAGAGGCGGCTAAAGAGACTATTAAGGCCTTGGCGGATTTTTATCGTGTTGCACTAAGCTCTGGACAAGAGGAGATTAGTTTAGAGCGGGAATTAAGAAATATTCAGGACTACTTAAAAATTCAGACCATCCGTTACCATGATATACTCACATATGAAATAGAGGTAGACAATAGATGGCTTGATAATGCGATTTTAAAGCTCTCCATTCAACCTTTAGTTGAAAATGCAATTTACCACGGTATTAAGCCTTTAGGTAAACCAGGTCATATTCGTATTTTTGCAGTGAGTGAAGAAGGGGATTTGTATATCTATGTTGAAGATAATGGGGTGGGTTTTTCACAAAACCATCCCGATGAGCTTTTATGCCAAAGGGATAGTAAGTCCTTTGGCCTACTGAATGTTCATCAGCGGCTTAAACTACATTATGGGGATAAGTACGGTATTATCTTGAAAGCTGGAGCTGTAACTCAGGTCATTCTACACTTGCCACGGCAAAGTATACTCAGGAGGGAAGCAGATGCTTAAGGCTATTCTTGTTGAAGACGAAGAGATATTTTTACGCTATCTTAAAACGGTCATAGATTATGAACAGTATGGCATTTCAGTGGTTGCAACAGCTAAGAATGGTCTGGAGGCGCTGGAATTATGTCGAAAGTATCCCGTGGATCTTGCTCTGGTAGATATAAACATGCCTCTTATGGATGGTTTAGCTTTTGCGGAACAGGCGAAACAAGACTTTGCCCCTCTGGAAGTTATTCTTGTTACCGGACATAGCGAATTTGAATATGCCAGGCAGGCCTTAACTCTGGGAGTAAAGCATTATTTGCTAAAACCCTTTGAACCGCAAGAGTTGGTAGCGGTTATAGAAGGGGTAGCGGAAGATATTTCTCGTAGAAAAGAAGAGTCTTTAAAGCAGTTTCAACATTCCCAATTAGCGGAACAATTCTATTTACATGGGTTAATTACTGGGGCTTACCCCTTGTATCGTGCTCAAATTGATGGATTAATTGCGTCTGCATCAGGAACCACCTTTTCTGCTGGACAGTTTGTTCTACTGGCAGCGGATTTTCAAGATGAATACTTTGAAAATACGGCTCATTTTGATCTTTGGCGCTATAGCATCAGAAATATTTTAGAAGAACTTTTCTCCGCCAAGGGTCTTAGTTATCTGGCTTTTAATGGGGCTAAAGAAGACATTGTTTGCTTGGTGCTTTTCTCTGAGCAACCGCCTTTTCTTTTACCGGTTCTTTCAGAGCTTTGCCAAAATATTCGGGAGCATCTGCGCTTAGCTGTGGCAACGGCAATCGGCGGTACTTTTTCCCAGCTACAAGAGGCAGAAAGTCAGTATTTTCAAGTTAGCAAACTTCTGGAGAACCGATTTTGGCAGCCCAATCAATGGATTATCACTGCGGAAAGTCAAAGACAGGGGCAGAATCATGGCCACCCGATTATTGATGAAAGTCTCTTAGGTGAAGGGCTGAAACAAGGTGATATTAAGCAAATTCAGGAATATTTTACAAGTTTTTTTCAAGAGCTTTTAGCCTTTGCGATAAGTAAAGAAGAGGTCTATGGAATTTGTGTTACTTTAATTAATTTATGCCTAAGTCACCTTAGTCGAATCGGTCTTTCCCCAAAAGAGGCCTATGGAGAGGACTTTCAGCCTTTTATTACTTTGCGGCAGCAGCGTCAGTTAGGCGATTGTCAGTCTTACGTGGAGGATATCTATAGAGGGGCAATTAGCTGTGTAGCCGGGAAGAAGCTACGCCGCTCAGCCCGGTTGGCACAGCAGGCCAAGACTATTATCGAAGAACAGTATGGAAATAGTGAATTGTCGACCCAATTTATTGCCCGGCAACTGTTCGTTGATTCCAGCTACTTAAGAGCAGTTTTTAAAAAAGAATGTAAAAATACTATTACTAACTATATTTTGCAGGTGCGTCTTGATGAAGCCCAGAGGTTACTGACCCAAACAGGGATGAAACTGTCAGCGGTAGCTCTTCAGGTGGGTTTTTCCGATGGCGCTTACTTTAGCAAATGTTTTAAAAAGTATTATGGTTTGTCGCCTTCTGAATTTTGTACCTTAAACCGATAGCTTATATTTTACAAGCTTGAAGCGAATTTTCCCTATGTTTTAGAGCGCAATTTGGTTACTATGTGCCGGAGGTGATGAATATGTATCAGGATATTGATTTTAAAAATGTCTCTAAGCGTTATGAAGAGTTCTGGGCCAAGGAAAATCATCAGCGCCCTCTGCTGCATGTAACAGCTCCAAAGGGGAGTACAGCCAACCTAAAGCCTTCAAAGTTGACCTTGGAAGAGAAATGGCTTAATACCGACTATATTATTAAAAGTAATCGGGAAAAATTTGCCCATACCTATTATGCCGGTGAAAGTTATCCTTTGCTTTGCCCCAATTACGGGCCGGATTTTTTTGGTGCTGTTTTGGGTAGTGAAATTGTTTTTGGGGAAGATACCAGCTGGGCTCATCCTGGGCCGAATCCCTTTAGTGAGCGTGAGGCTTTTCGCTTTGATCCAAATTCCAATCTTTGGTGGCAACGGATGGAAAAACTTGTTGAAGCCTTGGTGGAAGATGCTAAGACCGGTGATTATTTTGTGGGGATTACCGACATGCACGGTGGACTTGACGGCTTGGTATCCCTACGGGGGCCGGAAGAATTATGCTTTGATCTGTATGACGAACCCGATGAAGTGAAAAGGCGTACACAAGAAGCTTTTGGCTTTTATCAAGACATGATGAAACGCCTTTTCGCTATGACCGGAAAGCACCAAAAAGGTAGTTCCCATTGGATGAGTGCCTGGCATCCGGGGAACTGGTTTAACGTATCTTGTGATTTCATGTGTATGCTTTCGGAAGAGATGTTCGATGAGTTTGTACTACCGGTGGTCTTACAAGAGATTGCTCTTTACGATGCTTCTATTTTTCATCTGGACGGGCCGGGTGCCTTAAAACACCTGGATAAGCTACTGGAAATTGATTCTCTTACAGGCATTCAGTGGGTTTATGGTGCCGGCAACCCAACAGCGGCTCACTGGATTCCCATACTGAAAAAAATCCAAGCTGCCGGTAAGGTAATTCATATTGATATCACTTGGGAGGATCTTGATCCGCTTTTAGCAGAGCTTAAACCGGAGGGATTGATGCTCTGTGCCAGTCTCCCCACGGAGGAAGCCGCACGAGAAATGCTGAAAAAAGCAGAGGCAAGCTATCAAAAAAAGTTGTTTTGAAGCGAATAATACAAATGTGCAGCGTTTTGTATCTAACTGTCTGGTGAATATATACATAGAATGAGTGCAGTAAGAAGAAGCTACATTCATCCATGTTACTACCTATGAGGAGGGATACCATGAAGAAAAGACAAATTGTTGCAACGATTCTAACATTGGCTTTAACTCTGGCAATGACCGCTTGTGCCGGAAATACCTCGGCGCCTAGCCAAGGGGGAGCTGAAGCCACCCCAGCTAAAGATGAAGCAGTTACCCTAAAATTCTATACCCAATATGCCGATGAGGATACCAAGTTACCCTACGATTATGCTGTAGCAGAGCTAAAAAAAGCTATGCCCAATGTCACATTAGAACTGGATGTTCAGGCTCAGGACGATGGACAGAAGCTCAAAACCTATGCGGCTACCGGAGATATGCCAGATATTTTCAATGTAGGTCTTGATCAGATCAATACTTTTGTTAAATCTAAAAATATCATGGATCTCAGTGGTTATGCGAAGGAACTAGGTTTTGCAGATAAGATGTATGAGGGCACCAAGAATATGCTCTATCATCCGGATGGGAATGTCTATGCTTTTCCCTATGCCGGTCATGAAATGAATATGCTTTATGTGAATACGGAAATATTCGAAAAGAATAAGGTAAAGATTCCAGAGACCTACGAGGAGCTTTTAACCGCTGTGGAGACTTTCCAAGAGGCTGGCGTAACGCCTCTGGCTATTTTTGCCAAAGAAAAATGGCCCTGTGTTTCTTTGTTCGACTTAATTGCAACCCGCTATACACCCCTGGGCATAAAAGGTCTTGATACGGGGGAAACTAGCATAACTGACCCGGCTTATAAAGAAGCAGCTCAGCGTTTTCAGGAACTGATAGCGAAGGGGCTGGTTCAAAAGGGTGCTACTAATATGAATTATGATCAAGCGGCTTCGCTCTTTCATACCGGCGGTGCGGCCATGTTTATCAACGGGCAGTGGGAAATTGAAGCTTCCACTAAAGCCTTAGGGGATAAAGTGGATTGGATACCTTTCCCGGCGGCTTCCGCTGATGAAGTTGAATCCGGTCGCTATGCCTTCAGCGGCAGTGGTTCTGTTGGCGGATTTGCGGTCTCACCCACCACGAAGTATCCTAAGCTTGCCGCAGAAGTAGCTGCTTTCATGGCTGAAAAATATGCCGAGTTCAAATTCACCCAAAGAGCGAATCCAATTGTAGCTACAAAAGTAGACCTACCCATCCAAAAAGAATACCCCCCTATGATGAAAAAACTAAGCGAATACTTACCTAAGATTACTAGTACTACGGCTTTTGCTTGGGGTATTGGTAATGCCAAGCTGAAAGTTACTTTGGAAGATGAGTGTCAGAGAATGATTGCCGGAGGCTATACCGCCGAGGAATTCTTAGCGGCTATTGAGAAGTCACTCAAGTAGTTAAACCTTAGGCTTAAAAGGACGTAGGTGAGGCATCTGCGTCCTTTTCCATCACGGGTGAGGAGAATAATAATGAATCGATATTTACATAATCGGCGAGCTATCGCCGTGTTTGTTTTGCCTGCACTGCTTATATTTACTGTCATGGTGATTTATCCTATCGGCCAAGTTTTTATTAAAAGCTTCACAGAGTGGGATGGACTTAGCCAGGCAACCTTTAATGGGCTAGATAATTATATTGAATTATTTCAGGATAAGATTTTTCATACGGCCTTACGTAATGGATTCTTATTTGCCATAATACAGCTTGTTTTTCAGGTTTCCATTGGGACTATCTTAGCTTTGGCAGTGGCCAACCATTATGGAAAATTAGGCAAATTTTTTAAAGTGTCTTTTTTTATCCCGGTGGTACTTTCCATTACAGTGGTCTGCCAGCTATGGTTGGCGATTCTTGATCCTCAGGTAGGGCTACTCAATCAGATTTTTGAGGCTATGGGACTTCCTTATCGCCAAAACTGGCTGGCGGATGAGAGTACAGCAATTTACGTATTAATTTTTACTAACTCTTGGCAGTATGTGGGCTATCATTTTATTCTCATTCTCACAGCAGTTAAATCTATTCCTGAGCACTATTTAGAAGCCGCTCGAATTGATGGCTGTGGAAAGATTAAAACTCATCTTAAAATTACTATTCCCCTGATGGCAGAGAGTTATAAAGTTTGTTTTGTCTTGGCTGTCACCGGTGGTCTTAATGCTTTTGCCAACATGTACATTATGACCGGTGGTGGACCCGGAAATGCTACTTACACCTTAACTTTTCTCATGCACCGGTCGGCATTCCGACTAAATGAATATGGCTATGGTAGTGCCGCGGCAGTAATCTTAGTACTACAGTGCTTACTGGCTACTTTTATTATTAATAAGACAATTGCTCGTGAAGCCGTGGTCTATTAAGGAGGAGGCAGGGATGAAAAGTAAAAAAATAAAACCTTTAACTATTCTTGGTCAGCTATTACTTGCCCTTTATGCTTTGGCCTCTCTTTATCCTATTATTTGGATGTTTTTTTATTCTTTTAAAAATAATGATGAAATCTTTATCACGAATCCTTTTGGCTTTCCGACCCAGTTACGGTTTGAAAACTATGTTACAGCTTTAACGGCTTACAATGTTCCGGTCTATTTTGGCAATAGTGTTATAACTACCGTGGTGACAGTAATTTTTGCCATTCTTTTTGCTTTGATGTTTAGTTATGCCATTACGCGAATGCGTTTTCGGGGGCAAAGCTTCCTACGAGGGTATATTCTTTTAGGATTATTTATTCCTATTCAGGTTATTATGATTCCTCTAGCTATATTGGTTAGGAATCTGGGCATTGCCAATACTCGTACAGCGGTTATTGTGCCTTATATTGCCTTTAACCTGGCCTTTGCCACCATGGTCTTTTGTGGTTTCTTTCGTTCATTGCCAAAGGAGCTGGAAGAGGCGGCCTGTATGGATGGTGCAAATATTTTCCGTACTTTTTTTAGTATCGTTGTTCCTTCTATCAAATCGGTTATTGCTACGGTAATGATATTTATCTCCCTTAGCGTTTGGAATGAGTTTACTATGGCACTTATCTTGATTAGTAAAGAAAATCTCAAAACATTGCCTTTGGGACTTTTGTTTTTTCAAGGCGAGTTCACCACCAACTGGGGCGCCATGGGAGCGGCTATGGTGATTGCCAGCTTACCGACTATTTTAATCTATGTTTTCCTCAGTGATCAGGTACTTAAGGCCATGACAGTGGGATCAGCGGTTAAATGATTTTTGATTAATCAATGCAGTAGGAATGGTAGCGATTTAAATGAGCAGACAGCAAGTAGAGGAGAGCCTTATGAAGATTACCTTTGATGAAGCAAAGCAGATTTTTAAGTTAGATTGCGGAGATTTTTCCTATATTATGCAGATTCTACCGGGGGGAATTCTGGCTCATCTCTACTTTGGTCCGGCCTTAGATGAAATGGATGTGTCTTATCTGCTGGTCTATAAAGACCGGGGATTCTCCGGTAATCCGGAGGCGGCAGCAGGGAATCGGGGCTTTTCCTTAGATACGATTCCTCAGGAGCTGGGTAGTTTTGGGGTAGGGGATTACCGCTCGGCTGGTCTGCGAATTGTTCTTGAAGATGGTTCGGATGGGACGGATATGCGCTACTGTTCCCATAAAATTATCTCCGGTAAGCCTGGGATAGCGGGTTTACCGGCTCATTATGCCCAGAGTAATCAGGCGGTAACTTTAGTGGTAACCCTTAAAGACAGTACCTCGGGGGTAAGCTGTGATTTATTCTATAGTCTTATTGAAGGCTATAGTGGTTTATTTCGCCACCTGCGAGTCTCCAACACGGCTTCTACGCCAATTCAACTAAAATCAGCCCAGTCCTGTTCGCTGGATTTTTTCGGTAGTGATTTTGAGTGGATTAGTCTTTACGGGCGTTGGGCTTCGGAACGTAATCGGCAGCGAGTGCCTCTGCATCATGGAAAACAAAGTATTGGTAGCACCCGAGGGGCTTCCAGCCACCATTATAATCCCTTTGTAGCCCTTGTAAAAGCAGAAACTACCGAGTTTCAGGGAATCTGTTATGGTTTTGCCTTGGTTTACAGTGGTAATTTTCAGATTGAGATCGAAAAGACTCAAACTGCCGATACTCGTATTCTTTTAGGGATTCATCCGGAAAATTTTAGTTGGGGTTTAGCACCAGGCGAAAGTTTTTCAACGCCAGAGGTGGTGCTTGTTTTCTCGGATCAGGGCTTAAACCGAATGTCCCAAACTTTTCACGGGCTTTTTCGTCATCATCTTTGCCGGGGAGAATATCAGTATAAAGACAGGCCGATTGTAATCAATAATTGGGAGGCGACCTACTTTGATTTTGACCGCTCCAAATTGTTGGCTTTGGCCGAGGAAGCCGCACCTTTGGGCATTGAGCTATTTGTAATTGATGATGGCTGGTTTAGTAAACGCAGTAGTGATACTTCCAGCTTAGGTGATTGGGACGTCAATGAAGAAAAATTAGGTGGGGATATAAAGAGTCTGACCAGTGAATTTGCTCGGTTAGGGCTGGCTACCGGTCTTTGGTTTGAACCGGAGATGGTGTCTTTAGATGCAGAGCTACTAAGGCAAAATCCGGATTGGTGCCTGCAGATGCCTGGACGCAGTTGTCAGCTTTCCCGTTCTCAACTGGTGCTTGATATGTCAAGACAAGACATTCAAGATTACTTGTTTGATAAGATGGAGTCTCTGTTGGCTGATTCTGGAATTTCCTATGTAAAGTGGGATATGAATCGTCATCTTTCCGAAGTCTGGTCGGCGAAGCTAAAACCTGAGCAGCAAGGGGAGTGTAGTCATCGCCACATTTTAGGGGTCTATGCTCTGCTAGAGCGGCTCATCCAGCGCTTTCCCGAAATCTTGTTTGAGGGCTGTTCCGGTGGTGGAGGTCGCTTTGACCCAGGAATGCTTTACTATTTCCCCCAATCCTGGACCAGTGATAATACGGATGCCATTGCCCGTTTAGAAATTCAGGCTGGAACTTCATTGCTCTATCCTTTAAGTGCTATGGCTGCCCATGTCTCGGCGGTGCCCAATCATCAGACCGGGCGGGTTTCTCCCTTATCTACAAGAGCTTTGGTAGCTATGACTGGTGCTTTTGGTTACGAACTAGACCTTACGAAGCTGCCGGAAGCGGAAAAAGCGGCTATTGCAGAGCAAATTAGCTACTATAAAACTTGGCGTTCTATGCTGGCCGCCGGTAGTTATTACCGCTTACAGGGAAAATGCCATGGAGAGGATTCTGCTTGGATGGTGGTAGCGGAGGATCAAAAAACCGCACTGCTATACTATGTTCAAGTTCTGGCTCAAGCCAATAATTATTTGCGGCGTGTTTTCCCGGTAGGGCTGCGGGCTGATTATTATTATCAGGAGCAAACCAGTCAAGCCGTCTATTTAGGCTCTACCTTGATGCGAGCAGGTATTCCAGTGCCGGATATGTCAGGAGATGCAGTGGCACACCACTGGACATTGATTGCCTTGCCTTAAGAAATAAAATTTAAGTAGCTTTACTGTGATCAACTTTTCTACCACTAGATGGGAGAGTTTATGGTATTATTATTCATAAAAATAATACCAAATCGGGAGTGTGTAGACACAGGATGAAGGAAGAAACGCTTTGGGGCTTGCCGGAGGCAGATAGCATTGGTGGGCTGAGCCGGACAGCGGTGGCAGAACGGGAGCATAAGGGGCTGAGTAATCGTACACTTCCCCGGGTAACCCCCTCGCCTTGGCAGATTTGGCGTAATAATCTATTCACCTTATTTAATTTTGTTAATCTGACCTTAGCCATTCTGATTTTATCTTTTTCGACAATTCGAAATGCGTTATTTTTGGGCGTAGCCATATTCTCCACTGCCATTAGTATTTTTCAGGAATTCAGAGCCAAAAGAACCTTGGACAAACTAAGTCTTTTGAAAAAATCTCAGGTCACGGTGATTCGTGAGGGTAAATCCGTTGCCATTGATTTTCACCAAATCGTTGTTGATGATGTACTACTCCTTAAGCCAGGAATGCAAATTCCGGTAGACGGTATTTGCCTTTACTCGGCAGAGCTGATGGTCAATGAAGCTAACATCAGTGGTGAGCCGGAGGATATTCCTAAGAATCCTCAGGATACTCTGACTTCGGGCAGTGCGGTGATGGCTGGAAAGGCCTACATGAAAGTAACGGCTGTAGGGGAGAATAGTTTCGTCTCGCGCCTCAGCCAAGAAGCGAAAATCACCCGGCGGAAAAAATCGCCGCTCATGCGCGGAATCAACCGCCTTGTAAGAGTCTTGGCTATAGGAATCATTCCGGTAGGTCTGATTTTGTTTTTTTCTAAAATTAGCCAAGGCATGAATATAGAGCTGGCAGTTTTGGGTACAGCCTCGGCTTTGGTGGGAATGATTCCTCAGGGACTGATTCTGCTAACCAATGTAGCTTTTGCCGTAGGCGTAATTAATTTGGGGCGCAGGCGGGTAGTGGTACAAGCTTTGCCGGCCATCGAGGCCTTAGCCAGAGTTGATCTGCTTTGTTTAGACAAAACCGGCACCCTCACCAATGGACAATTAGTTTTTAAGAAAATTGTGCCTTGGAGTAACTTTGCGCTGGCAGAAGCCGAGAGGGCGCTAGTTAAATTGACCGCTGTCAGCCAGGAGGAAAATCCCACAGCTCAGGCTTTAGCCAAGGTTTTTGTTTCTACGGATCAGGAAAAGACAACGCCTGAAAAATTAATAGCTTTTTCTTCCGTCCGAAAGTTTAGTGGTGCTCTCTGGGAGGAGGGGGCCATTCTTTTGGGCGCACCTTCTTTTCTTCTGCCTCATGACAGTGATTTTTTAGCAGTGGCCTCTACCTATGCGGCAGAAGGCTTTCGGGTCTTGGCTCTGGTAAAAGGTTCGAAGGAAAGCGTTGAAAATCCGGTATTACGACAGCCAATCGCCTTACTTCTGCTGGAAGATTGTTTACGTCCGGCGGTAGGTGCAACCATGAGTTATTTTGCCTTTGAAGAGGTTAAGCTCAAGGTAATAACCGGAGATGATCCCGGTACCGCCGCTCATATTGCTACCCAGGCCGGAATAGAAGCGGCCGAAAAATACATTGACCTGGGCAAAGATCCCTCGGCGCTTCTAGGAGAACTTCCTCTTGAAGTAAAAAAAGACCCAGAATATTACACTGTTTTTGGTCGGGTAAGTCCCTTCCAAAAGCGGAGCCTAGTGAAGCTCTTCAAGCGCGAAGGGCATGATGTTGCCATGGTAGGAGATGGAGTTAATGATGTGCTGGCGTTAAAAGAAGCTGACTGCAGTATAGCCATGGCCGGTGGCAGTGAAGCCTCCCAATCCGTGGCGGATCTGGTTTTCTTAGACGGTGATTTCTCGGTAATGGCACCGGCTCTAAACGAAGGTAGGCGGGTAATTAATAATATTGAAAAAGTTGCCGCTATGTACGTAAATAAAACCGTTTATTCCACTATTCTGGCGTTGGTCTTTATCTTTTTACAACGCCCTTATCCCTACGCGCCTATCCAATTATCACTGGTAAGCATTTTGACCATTGGTATTCCGTCATTTTTGATTACTTTGCGGCCTGACACCCGGCGAGTTAAAAATAATTTTGCCCGAAAGATTATTCTCCATGCCATTCCCTCGGGTCTAAGTGTAGCTATTGGACTTCTGGTCATTCAGTCTCTGGAAAGCTTATTTGCTTGGAGTGACAAAGATATCTCAACGTTATCAACTTTCTACATGGGCGTGATTGGGCTCTTCTTGGTAGTGCAACTATCCTTGCCTCTAAGTCGTTTTCGTTTCTTGATGGTACTTTTGCTCAGTGGCGCTTTTATGGGAGCTTTTTTGGTTTTTCCTGATTTTTTTGCCTTTTCGCCCTTTTCTGGTTTCATAGCACTGGTGGCTTTTCTGCTGGCAGCCGTAGGCTGTCTCTTGGTGGCTATACTTAAGCAGCTTCTGGCCGGGCTGCTTCGGCTGTGGAGTGGACGGGAAATATAAGCGGCTTGGGGGGCAGATATCCTACCGGCAGCCAGTAAAACCATATAGTTAAAATAATGATTATATAGATATAGTGCCCTTATTGGGCAATGTCAGATCAGAAAAATTATAACTTTTTTCCGTCTTTCCCTTGCGAGGAGAAAAATTTTTGCTATTATAAAGCGGTAGTATTTTTTTGCCTGAAAAAACTGGGGGAGTTTCTTTGTTTATTGGGCAGGAAGTAGGGAGGAAGTATGGTAGGAATTAATGTGCTCTTTATTTCGATTTTCTTTTTGATTACCATTGCTATTGGGATCTATGCCCGGCGGCATACTAAGAGTGTAGGTGCCTTTTTGCTGGGGGGGCGCTCGGTGGGTCCTTGGCTCACAGCTTTTGCTTATGGTACCACCTATTTTTCGGCGGTGGTTTTTATTGGCTACGCCGGTCAATTCGGTTGGGCTTATGGCATGTCTGCTCTGTGGATTGGCTTAGGGAATGCCTTTATTGGTAGTCTTTTAGTCTGGAAAGTAATGGGACGGCGGACACGAATCATGACCAAGCACTTGGAAGCTACTACTATGCCGGAGTTTTTTGGCAAGCGTTACAACTCCAAGAAGCTGATGATTGCAGCTAGTGCTATTGTGTTTGTATTTCTCATTCCCTATTCTTCATCTGTGTTTAACGGTTTGTCTTATCTTTTTACCATGGCATTAGGCCTGGACAAGGTGCAATTCGGTTTTGAAATGTGTATTGTGGCCATGTGTGTATTGACCGCAGTGTATGTAATTTTGGGTGGTTATATGTCTACGGCTATTAATGATTTCTTTCAAGGGATCATTATGTTGGCCGGAATTATTTTGGTGCTCTTTGTCACCTTGGGTCAAAAGGGTGGTTTAATGCAAGCCATGGTAGATCTGTCAAAGTTTTCTGCCCCCAATACGCCAATGCAGGGGGTATATGTTTCCTTCTTTGGCCCGGAACCGCTAAATCTTTTGGGGGTGGTTATTCTTACTTCCATTGGAACCTGGGGCTTACCGCAAATGGTACACAAGTTCTATACCATTAAGGATGAGAAGGCCATCCAAACCGGTACGGTTATTTCGACTATTTTTGCCATCGTAATTTCCGCTGGTTCTTATTTTCTGGGCAGCTTCGGTCGCTTGTTTGTTACTCCAGAAGAAATTGCCGGTTCCGGTGGTAAACTGATGTATGATCAGATTATTCCCCAGCTGCTGAGTAAAGCTGTACCGGCTGTACTCTTTGCTTTAGTGGTGGTACTGGTCTTGTCGGCCTCTATGTCTACCCTGTCCTCCTTGGTATTAACCTCCAGTTCTACCTTAACCCTAGATTTTATCGGTGGAACGGTTGTTAAGGATATGACCGAGAAGAAAAAAGTCTTATGGATTCGGATATTGATTGCGGTTTTTATCCTCGTGTCCATGGTCTTGGCTATCTTCTCTTACCGTACACAGAACCTCTATATCAGTAAGCTTATGTCTATTTCTTGGGGCGCTTTGGCTGGTTCCTTCTTAGCACCCTTTCTGTATGGTTTATTTTGGAAAGGTGTTACAAAAGCTGCGGTTTGGGCCAGCTTTATTAGTGGTGTCACTGTGACCTTAGCTCACCTGGTGCTCTCCAATAAAGAATTATTTGGCCATAGCTTTAGTTTTCCTACGGACTGGCCGGTGAATCTGGCTTCCCCTATTAATGCCGGTGCTTTTGCCATGCTCTTTGGGCTAATCTTAGTACCTGTGGTGTCTTTGATTTCGCCTAAACTGGATAAGAAAACGGTGGATCATGCTTTTTCCGGCTATGATATCGCTGTGTCGGCTATGCAAAAGCGGGTCTTGCCCGCAGATGAAATTCGTTGATTCTCTGATCTAAGGGATTCTTTAAAGGAGAAAGACATGATTTGGAACAGTAATGAGACCTTGAAGCAATCAGAGCGGAATGCTCTCCAACTGGAGCGGCTACGCTGGCAAGTAAAGTATGCCTACGATAATGTGCCTTTTTATCGTCAAAAATTTGACCATATTGGGTTAAAACCGGAGCATATCGAGACTCTGCAGGATCTGAGCAAGATTCCCTTTACCGTCAAGAATGATTTGAGAGACAACTATCCCACCGGATTGTTCGCTGTGCCCAATAATCAGATTGTACGCTACCATGCCTCTTCCGGCACTACGGGGAAGCCGATTGTGGTAGGCTACACTCGTAATGATATGGAGAACTGGACAGAATGTTGTGCCCGTATGGCCTCGGCCGCTGGTGTAACAGCTGAAGATACGGCTCAAGTATCCTTTGGCTATGGACTGTTCACCGGTGGTTTTGGACTTCATTATGGACTGGAAAGAGTAGGAGCTTCTGTTATTCCCATTTCTTCCGGCAATACGGAACGGCAACTGATGTTTTTACAGGACTTAAGGGCTACAGTGCTGATTGCTACCCCTTCCTATGTTCTGCATTTAGCTGAAGTCATGAGCGAGAATGGTATGAGCCGAGATGATCTTTACCTACGAATTGGCATGTTTGGCGGTGAGGGACATACCCAAGAAATGCGTAGACAAATTGAATACAGCTTAGGCATTAACGATACCCAAAATTATGGTTTAACAGAGCTTTGCGGCCCGGGATTTTCTTTTGAATGTTTAGAACATGCCGGAATGCACATCAATGAAGATTTCTTTATTGCCGAAATTATCAATCCAGAGACGGGAGAAGTGCTGCCCGATGGCACAGACGGCGAATTAGTGGTTACTACCCTTACCAAAGAAGGAATTCCCATGCTGCGCTACCGGACTAAAGATATTACTTGCCTCCAGAATGAGGCCTGTCAATGCGGCAGAACTACAAGGCGGATGGAGTTGGTGAAGGGGCGCTCAGATGATATGATGGTTATTCGGGGCGTTAATGTATTTCCCTCCCAAATCGAAGCTGTTCTTATGGGCATAGAAGGTATTGGTCAACATTATCAGCTCATTGTAACTACCGAGAAGTTCATGGACCGGATGGAAGTACAAGTTGAAGTGCTTGACGGGAATTTACTGGATAAGTATGCTAGTTTGGAGCAATTGGCTGGCGAGATTCGCCATAAGATCCGGGTAGTATTACAGATTGACGTAAAGGTTACTTTGCTGAATCCTAAGACTCTGGAACGTACCGCCGGAAAAGCGAAGCGGGTAGTTGATAAACGAGGCAAGCTATTTTAATAAAACCACAAGGGTTAATCACGTAACCGACTCAATAAGACAAACCATTAGGAAGGTGGGATTTTTTTGAAACAAATCCTTTTAGGAAATGAAGCTATTGCCAGAGGCGCATATGAGGCCGGCGTAAAAGTCGTCTCTTCTTATCCTGGTACACCCAGTACAGAGATAACAGAAGCGGCCTCCCAGTATGAATCCATGTACTGTGAGTGGGCGGTAAATGAAAAAGTCGCTGCTGAGGTAGCTATCGGTGCATCTTTTGCCGGAGCACGCGCACTAACTTGTATGAAACATGTAGGGGTCAATGTAGCGGCCGACCCACTATTTACCGTAGCTTATACCGGTGTGAATGGCGGTCTGGTCTTTGTGGCTGCAGATGATCCGGGTATGCACAGCTCTCAAAATGAGCAAGACAGCCGTAATTATGCCCGAGCAGCTAAAGTGCCTATGCTGGAACCCTCTGATAGCCAAGAGTGTAAGGACTTTTTACTTAAGGCCTACGAAATATCAGAAAAGTACGACACGCCGGTAATGCTACGGTTGCAGACAAGAATTTCTCACTCCCGTTCGCTGGTGGAGTTAGGCGATCCTCTTCCTGCTACGATCCGGCCTTACCAAAAGGATATGGATAAATACGTTATGATGCCGGCTATGGCGGTAAAACGTCATGTGGTGGTGGAAGAGCGTTTGGTTAGACTTGCTGCTGATTCCGCAGCTGATACAGAAAATATTGGACTGCATCGCTGGGAGAAAGGATCTCCTGAGCTGGGAATTATTACCTCAGGTGCGGCTTATCAATATGTGAAAGAAGCCTTGCCTGAGGCCAGTGTCCTGAAATTAGGTATGATTTGGCCTTTACCGGAAGCCTTAATCCGTGAGTTTGCGGCAGCGGTAAAACGGTTAGTCATTATCGAAGAGCTTGATCCCTTTCTGGAGACCGAAATAAGAGCCAGAGGTATTCCTTGCGAGGGCAAAGAACTATTCACTCTACAGGGCGAATACAGTATTGCCATGATTGCTAAGGCTTTGGGCTCAGCGCCGGAAAAAACTGGTGCTATCGCTCAGGCGGAGCTACCGCTGGCTCCAGGAAGACCACCGGTAATGTGCGCTGGTTGTCCTCATAAGGGTCTATTTTTGGCCCTTTCCAGACTTAAACTTCAGGTTATGGGGGACATTGGCTGTTATACTCTGGGGGCGCTACCGCCAACCTCCGCCATGGATGCCTGTGTTTGCATGGGTGCATCTATAGGTATGGCTCATGGCTTTGACAAGGCCACCGAGGGCGCGGCTTCGACCAAAACCGTAGCGGTGCTGGGAGACTCAACTTTTCTCCATTCCGGAATCACCAACATTATCAATGCGGTTTATAACAAGAGTAATATTACCGTTTTGATCCTTGATAATTCCATTACCGGGATGACCGGACATCAGCAAAATCCTTCCACAGGTCTTGATATCCGTCTACAATCCTCTCCGGCTGTAGATTTTGAGGCGTTGTGCCATAGTATTGGGGTAGAGAGAGTAAGAGTGGTGGATCCTGTTGACACCTTCGCTTGCCAAGAAATGCTCAAAGAAGAACTGGCGGTTTCGGGAGTCAGCGTCATAATTGCCCGGCGTCCCTGTGCCTTGATTCCAATTGGTAAAGGCCGTAAAGAAGATCGAACCGTGGTTAACTATGATAAATGTGTAGCCTGTGGCGCTTGTATGCGCATGATGTGTCCGGCACTAACAAAAGGTCGCACAGGTAAGCCGGTAATCGATTGGGATAACTGTAATGCTTGCGGACTTTGTATGAATCTATGTAAATTTGAAGCTTTGACAAAAGGGGGACGCCCGGTATGAGTGAGGAAAAGAAGCAGGATGTAAAAGCTGCCGAGGATTTAGAGTTAAATATTGTCTTAGCCGGTGTCGGCGGACAAGGTACCTTAATCGCTGGAAAGTTATTGGGTGTGATTGCCCTGAAACTGGGGCTGGATGTAAAAGTTTCGGAAGTGCACGGCATGAGCCAGCGCGGCGGTTCGGTAATCACCTATGTTCGGATTGGTAAAAAGGTCTATTCTCCCTTGGTTGAACCGGGAACGGCTGATTTTTGCTTGGCTTTTGAAGAGCTAGAAGGGCTACGGTGGTCGAAGCTCTTGAAAAAAGACGGTGTGTTAATTCTTAGCCGTCAACATATTGATCCCTTGCCCGTACTTATGGGAAAGGCTACCTATCCAGAGCGGATACCGGAGCTTTTAGAAGAAGCCGATGAAAGCCAGAGTCAAGTTATCAGTTTGGATGCAATGGGCTTGGCACTTCGAGCCGGCACTGCCAAGGCTGTTAACCTTGTTATGTTGGGGGCACTTTCAGCTCATGCCAATATTCCGGGCAGTCTCTGGGACGAAGCCATAATGGAAGTTTTTGCTAAAAAACCAGATACTATACCTCTCAATCTCCAAGCTTTTCAATTCGGAAGAAATGAAGCGCTGTAGTGTCTGAGTCTTTTTAGACTAATAATGAATTATTCCAATAAAAATGACTGTCTCAGAGTGAAATTTTGAGACAGTCATTTTTTTAAGTTGCTCAAAACGAGCCTGATTTTAACCTGAAAGGACTAAGAGTATCTCTTTAGCAAAACTGCAATGAGAAAGAGGGGAGACCTGGGTGAGTATTAATCGAAGGTGAATTTGCCTGAGCAGTGGCGGAGAAAGCCCGTTTTCTTACCTGATGCGAATTAATTTTTTGTTACCGCTAAAAGAAAGCACAAGACAGAAAGACTCTACATACGGTATAATCAATTAATATAGTAAATGTGCAGTCAACTTTTGCCTTGTGGATGGAGAGTTAAGGAGGTATATATGCTTGTAAAACAGATCAATGTTTTCCTTGAAAATCAGTCTGGTCGATTAGCCGAAGTAACTAAGACTTTAGGTGACAATCATATTGATATCAGAGCCTTATATATTGCAGATACTACCGAGTATGGCATATTGCGAATGATTTTAGATAAGCCGGAACCGGCTTTGACTATTTTGACTGCGGCAGGTTTTACGGTTAGTAGCACACCGGTGATTGCCATTGCGATTCTGGATAAGCCGGGTACCCTTGACCATGCCTTATCGATTTTGTCGGAGGGCTCACTTTCTTTAGAATACTTGTACGCCTATGTAGGGCGTACTTCGGAGGATGCGGTTGTCGTTATTCGGGTTCAAGATCCGGAACTGGCACTGATTAAGCTGGAGGAGGCCGGTATTCGTGTCCTCACTTCAGAGGAGGTTTACGGCGTTTAATGAACAATCCCTATGAGCCTTATGGCATAAGTCAAGATATTTATCAGATGGCCCGACAGGCTGAAGCAACCGCTGCTTCAGCTTTGGCTCGTATTGAGAAAATTCGGGAATATAATCAATTAAGAGTATTGCACGCTTTTAACAAGGCTGGAGTGTCTGACGCTCATTTTACCCAGTCCACAGGCTATGGCTATGATGATATGGGGCGTGAGAAGATTGAGAAGATGTATGCTGATCTTTTTGGTGCTGAAGCGGCTTATGTACGTATTCAAATTAGCTCCGGCACCCAGGCGATTGTGCAGTCACTCTTTGGGGTGCTTCGTCCCGGTGATGAGATGCTTTCTGTCACAGGCCGCCCCTATGATACTTTGGCAGAGGCGATTGGTATAGCCGATTCTGAGGACACCGGTATGGGTTCTCTTAAAGATTTTGGTATTGCCTATAAGCAGGTAGATCTAAAGGCAGATGGTGCTCCCGATATAAGTTCTATACGGGCTGCCATTACTCACCAAACCCGACTGGTTTTTATTCAGAAATCGAAAGGTTATACTACAAGACGTTGCCTTCTAGCGGAGGATTTAACCGCAATTATTCAGACTGTTAAAGCCGTATCTTCAGAGATTATTATTTTTGTTGATAATTGCTATGGGGAGTTTGTGGAGGAACAGGAACCCTGTGCTTTGGGTGCTGATCTATGCGCTGGATCACTGATTAAGAATCCTGGTGGTGGACTTTGCCCTTCCGGTGGATATGTTGTGGGTCGCGGGGATCTGGTTGAGAAAGTTGCCTCCCGCTTTACTGCGCCGGGACTGGGTTCTCATGTAGGGCCGTCCTTAGGTTTTACCAGAACCATTGCTCAGGGGTTATTTTTAGCCCCTCATATCACCGCTGAATGTTTAAAGGGGGCGGTTTTTGCGGCATCTTTATTTGCTGCTGCTGGTTTTGTCACCCAGCCGTCGGCTGCGGCAATCCGGGGGGACATTGTTCAGAGTATACAGCTAGAAAGCGGTGAACAGGTGGTGGATTTTTGCCAAGTCATTCAGCGCTGTGCACCGGTAGATTCCTTTGTGCGCCCAGAGCCTTGGGCTATGCCCGGTTATGATGCCCCAGTGGTGATGGCGGCAGGAACTTTTATTCAGGGTGCTTCGGTAGAGCTTTCCGCTGATGGCCCGATTAAACCGCCTTATCTGGTGTACATGCAAGGTGGATTGGTTTACGAGCAAGTGAAACTGGCAGCAATGTCTGCCGTCGCCCTGATGAGACAAAAAGAGAGTAACAGTTTTTCCCTTTAAGAAAGGCTAGATAAATAGGAGCAAGTCATGACAAAGAAACCCGTACATACTGGGACAAGAGGCAATAAATCACCGAGTCCTACCTCCGTTAGTAAAACCAAAAAAATTAGCCATGAGGCTCATTTGCAAGGTATTAAGCGTAAGCGGACTTTGACTGCTTCACTGATTCTGGCTGTAGTTGTGCTTTTAATTTTAGCTGTAACTGCAGCAGCAGTGCTCTACATTACCGATTACGTGGCGGCTAAGCCTAACTATTCTTTTATTCCCACAGGAACCATTGAGCGTTCGGTTAGCGCTTCCGGGTTGATTATTCGTGAAGAAAAGCTTCTGACTTCCTCGGCGGAGGGTACTTTAATACCCTTAGCAGCGGAAGGTAGCCGAATCTCTAGTGGTGACCAACTCGCTACGATTATCCCGGAGGATATGCAGGAAAAAGCAGCAGAGTTACGTACGGTTAAGATGAACATTGTCGATCGACAGCGCCAATTGATGAAGGAGAACACCTATGCTGCGGCTGCAACGGCGGTTCTGGAAGCGAATACTAATATTTTGCCCATCATAAAACAGATTAGAAATGAAGCTAGCAAGAATAAAATAACCGATATGAATTCCTACGCCGCATCTATCCAAGTTCGCATGGACGAACGTGATAACGATTTGCAAAGTATTGATTTTAATGATGAAGAATTAAATAGTTTGATGGCAACTAAGGCAGATTATGATGCAACCTTGAGTAGTCGTGCTCCTCCTATTATGGCCTCAGAGCCTGGGATTGTATCTTTCAAAGTAGATGAACTTTCCACCGAACTAAAGCCGGAGATGGTTAGTACACTTACTCCTGATAAATATCGGGAGTATATGAGTACAGCGACTGCGACCTTAACGGCTAGATCACAATTAAAAGCTAATGAAAATGCTCTGCGAATTTGCCGAAATGATAGTCAATATTTTGTGACAATTATTCCCAATCAAGCGGTAGCACAATTCGAAGTTGGCTCAGTTCATAGCATCAGGGTTCCGGATGAAGGGGTATTACTCACAAATTGTGAAGTTGTTAGAGCTATACATAGCAATGAAGGGGCTTTTGTAATTTTTTCTACTACAGAACAAGTGGAACGGCTTTTGGATCGTCGGGTAGTTGAACTAGATATTATTGTCTCAAAACCCGTATCCGGCCTACGGGTGCCCTTGTCAGCTTTAGTCGACCAGGATTTTGATTCTAACCATGCTGCTATTATTGTTAATTCATCTGGATATGCGCAGAAGGTAACTGTAGAGGTTACGGCCTGGGATCGTGAATATGCTATTATCAAGCCTGTTGAAGGCTTTGATACTCCTAACGAAAGTACAATCATCATTACCAATCCCAACACGGTAAGTGTGGGAAGTAAGCTGGAATAAGGTAGGGGGAAGACCTGTGGAGAATTTGGATTATCAAGTGCTTAAGCAAAACATAAAAGAGAATATTTCTCGTCTGGAAGAGCAAATCAGCCAGACTCTGCTGAGGGCAGATCGGCAGAGGGATGGACTAACTTTAATAGGCGTATCAAAGTTTTTTCCGGCAAATTATGCTCAAGCGGCTTTAGAATGTGGTCTAAAGGATTTGGGGGAAAATCGCGTACAGGAATTAAGTAGCAAACGCAAGCTGTTGGAGGAACAAGATTTAACCCCGAGTTGGCACTTGATTGGCACATTACAGAGTAATAAAGTAAAACTAGCAATCGAAAACGCTACCCTCATCCATTCAATTGACTCTCTTAGTTTACTGGAAGAAATGGGTCGAGTTGCTAAGTTGCAGAACCGGATTTGTTCGGGGCTTTTACAGGTAAATATTTCCGGTGAGGTGAGTAAACACGGCTTTGCTCCCGAGGAACTTAGTCGCGTGATGGATGTTGCGGCTCAGCTTGACACGGTGAGGCTTTGCGGCATTATGACCATGGCGCCCATTCAATCTTATCCCCACGAAGCCAGAGGCGTTTTTGAAAAAGCTAGAGTCTGCTTCGAAGCATTAGCTAAAGCTTCTACTCGGCCTGAGGATTGGACAGTTCTTTCTATGGGAATGAGTCAGGATTTTGAAGACGCTATTTTGGAAGGTGCTACCCATATTCGCATTGGAACCGGTATCTTCGGCCCAAGGCCAAGTAGGTAAGGGATGTTTATTTGTGTAAATCAAACCCGGTTATTCTACGAGAAGCGGGGGAAGGGAAGCCCCCTACTTCTGCTCCATGGCAACGGGGAGGATCATACCCTTTTTGACCAGGCAGCTTCTGCTCTGGCGGCGGATTATACTGTCTATACTTTGGATAGTCGGGGACATGGACAAAGTCAGAAGACTCCCTACTTGGATTATCTGCAAATGGCTGAGGATGTAGCGGCATTTTGTAAGTCCCTAGCTCTTGAAGAGCCTGTGATTATTGGTTTTTCCGATGGCGCTATTCTTGGTCTACTTCTGGGCATTCAATATCCCGATTTACCTAAAGCACTGATCTGTTGCGGTGCTAATAGCCAGCCTTCTCAGCTCTGGCCTTCCTTGCGCCTTCAGATGCGCTGGCAATACTTTTGCCATCCAGACCCTAAGCTTAACCTTATGCTTACCCAACCAGATATACGTGAGGCTGATTTAGCTAAAATAGAAAAACCGGTACTTTTACTCTATGGCGAGAAAGATGTTATTAGCCCAAAATCTCAACAAAATATTGCTGGTTCCATCAGAGGCGCCAAGTGGCAAATTCTACCGGGTGAAGATCATAGTAGCTATATTTTGGATTATCAAGTACTACTTAAGGCTTGTATTCCTTTTTTAGAAACGCTTTCCAACTAAAACTATCATTCAAGGTATACTATTATTTCTTCAAATTTGCCCCTTAATAAATCAGGTTAAACCGGTGTTTGTTAAAAAATCTGCCTTTTTTTGTCACAAAAAAGCCAAAATGTTTCTGTCCTATTACATCTATTTTACTTGTTGCCCTTTGCTCTTGCATGGAGAAGTAAGGAATTCTATACTGACTATAGTATTTCGTTAGTACTCTGTTAGGCTTGTGCTGCTTTGGTGAACCAAAAAGTGGAGGCGACGATTTTGGAGGTGTAAGAATGGCCGGTTTTTTTAAGAGGATTGTAGATAAAATGTCTGGGTACCCAGAGGATCCGGATGCAGACTATGATAATGATTATGGTTATGAAGATGAGATGACAGATCATTATGATTATGGGCATCAGGAAGCTTACGCCCAGCAGGCTCCGTCTTATGCATCGGCGCCTTATCAACAGCAACCCAGCCAATATGGTGCTCAACCTAACCAAGGTTATAGCGCCCCTTTACGTGGCCCTGCAGCTGCTCCCAAGGTTGTACCTTTGAAGTCGAACCCGGGTGAGCATCAACTCTTAATTTTAAGCCCTAACAATATTCAATCTGCTCAGAAGGTCTGCGATCATTTACGTGCAGGTCACACGGTGATTTGTAATATTGAGAATACTGACCCGAAGGTAGCGCAGAGAATCATTGATTTTATCACCGGTTCTACCTATGCTATGGACGGTAATGTTAAGCCTATTGATGCCCGGGCACATACCTTTGTGGCAGTTCCCAGAAACGTTAGTTTAGTTGATCGGGAGATGACATCTCCACGTGAGACTTTGGACTACGCTGATCCTTTCCGCATGGCTCGCTAAGTATTCCTGATTTACTCTTATTTTCAACTAAGTGAGGACATAGGTGTGGGAATTATTGTTGGTTTGGATGTAGGAGGCAGTACTACCAAGATTGTAGGTCTTCTGGATGGCCAGATCATCAGTAGGGATATGGTTCGGGCAACAGATCCCGTTGCTTCAGCCTTTGGTGCCTTGGGTAAGTTTTTAGATGTTAATCATCTACAGATTTCAGAAATTGATTGTTTAAAGATCACCGGAGTAGGGGCGTCCCTACCTTCCGGTGATCTTCTTGGTATTCCCACGAAACCAGTACAGGAGTTTTTGGCAACTGGATTAGGCGGTTTATTTCTGTCTGCCCTGCCACAGGCCATTGTAGTGAGTATGGGAACCGGAACGGCTTTTGTTAATGCTTCCTCTCAAACCGTCCGCCATATCATTGGTTCTGGTATTGGGGGAGGCACCGTGCTGGGGTTGGCTAACCGAATTCTAAATATTCGTGATTTTGACCTGTTGGCAGATATGGCTGAGCATGGACATCTTCAGCCGGTGGATCTCAGCATTGGCGATATCTCCCGAATTGAAATTCCTGGCTTGTCCATGGAGACCACGGCTTCGAATTTTGGAAAAATGTCGGATAATGCTAGTCGAGAGGATCTGGCCATTGGTATATTTAATTTGGTCTTTCAGTCCATTGGTACAATGGCGGTCTTAGCGGCTCGTAATGCCGGTTTAAAAGATGTGGTTTTTACTGGACGAATGACACATTTACGTCAGTGCCATCAATTATTATCGGCCTTTTCAGAATTATATAATGTGCGCTTCCATGTGCCGGAAATGTCTGAGTTTGCCACAGCCATTGGAGCGGCTATTTGCTCGGAGGATGAATGAAGAGAACAGGACGTGCCTTTGAATTAGATGCTCTAAGGGGGCTGGCCATTATCTTAATGGTTTTACAGCATATAATCGTAGACTTTCGTTACTTATTGGGACTTGATTTATTTGCTTTTCAGGAAGATAAGTGGTTTGTGTATATTATGCAACCCTTTATCGTTGGTGTATTTGTTCTGGTTTCAGGGATTAGTTCCCAGTTCTCCAAGAGCAATCTAAAACGATCCATAAAGCTATTTGCTATTGCCCTAGGTCTTTCCTTAGCCATGGGAATCTTTTCAGTTGTCAGCCAGATAGAGCAGTATGTTTTTTTTAATGTTCTACATTTACTGGCGGTGGGAACCTTACTATATGGACTTTTTTGCCTCTGGGAAAATAAAAAAATTGCCAAAGAGGAGCAAGAGGGGCAAGAGCAGTCCAAGGGTAATTTGCGACGGTTGGTTTTTTTACTGTTAATGGGGGCGCTGCTTATTCAATGGCAGAAATTAACTTTTGTTTATTCTGTGACGGATTATTGGCTTTTGCCTTTGGGCTTTTTGCCTGTCAATCATTTGGGAATGGCAGACTACTTGCCAATACTTCCTTGGCTAGGGTTCTTCTTCATTGGGGTGGTAATTGGAAGGATTGCCTATCAAGACCGCCAAAGTTTATTCCCGGCGGTACCGAATGCTTTTCTGACATTCACCAGACCATTCCAATGGGTGGGGCGTCATTCTCTATTGATCTATCTGGTTCATCAGCCAATCCTGCTTGCTATTCTCTTCGGTTTGCGTTATCTTGGAGTTTGGTAAAAAACAAGATATGGCAGAGGGGTATAGGCTAGTTGAGCTTACTAAATTACCTGAAAAAATCAATACCTTTATTGATTTGGAGCGGCTTGGCTACTCTCTTTTTTCTGCTTCCAACTTTATTAGAAAGACATCCAAACTGGGTTGAATACTATAGTTCAAAGGTTTTTCCGCATCTTTCCTATCCTCTTATTTCATTTTCTTCATGGATTCCCTTTTCCTGGACGGAAGCTACTTTGGTATCGATATTTATACTGTTACCCGTAGGTGTAATTAGTTATTTTATTGGCCTTGCACGTAGCTCTAAACGAAAGAGGTATCTTTATCGTACTTGCTTAACACTAGCGATATCCGCTTGTCTGTTAAGTGCTGTTTTTTTTCTTTTTCTGGGACTTAATTATATGAGAAAACCTCTGTCGGAGAGTTTGTCACTGCCACAGAATGATAGTTTTTCTTTGGCTGATGAAAAGCTTATGGCTGAAAAAATCTCTACATTAAAGGCTACCTGTCTTTGGCTGGCTGAGGAGATGGTGGATACTCGTAAGCAGCTTCCAGAGGATAGTAGGGGCGTTATGGGACTATCTACAGATCTGTGGCAAACCTTAGCAGCAGGTAACGAAGCCATGGATGTTGCAGCGGAAAAATTTCCCGTATTAGCCGGGAATGGAGCCAGACCCAAAGCCGTCGCTCTGTCAGCTCTCTGGTCTTATACTGGGATAACCGGAATGTTTTTCCCTTTTTGGGGTGAAGCGAATCTTAATGTAGATCAGCCGGCACTATTATTTCCGGCTACGGTTTGCCACGAAGTGGCTCATGTTCGAGGTATTGCCCGGGAGCAAGATGCCAATATGGCAGCTTTACTGGCCTGCATCTCCAGCTCACGTCCGGATTTTCGCTACAGCGGCTACTCCATGGCTTTTGCCTATTGTGCTAAAGATTTGCTTGATTTAGACAAAGAGGCCTATGCAGAAGTGACTGGATTACTTGATCAGGCGGTTTGGCGCGATTGGGAAGACTATAACGCCTACTGGCTAAAGTTTAAGGGACCGGTGCGTGAGGTTTCCAATCAGGTTAATGATGCATATTTAAAGAGCAACCGGCAGTCTGAAGGACTCAAATCCTATAACCAAATTACTAGTTTGCTTGTTTCCTATTATGATTACTATATTGTTAATACAGAGGAGAAATCATGATCGAAGTATTTTTAGAGGGACATAGCTTTTCCTATCCCTTGTTAGATGTTTTGCAGCTTTTTTTCGGAGAAGCGAAAGCCATAGAAGCGAATTGCTTAGAAGCCCCTGGGGAGCAAGCCCTAAGGGTTGTCAGCCGCTTAGAGGGTGGTAGCGTTACTACAGAGCTTTATACCGAAGCTGGCCTATGGCAGAGTCTGAGCCCTCAGGATCAAATTGTACCTAAGCGTGAAGTCAAGCGGCAGCTCTATCTGCTGTTGAGTCGTTTTTTAGACAGGAGCTTTCCTTGGGGAGCTCTTACCGGTATACGCCCCACTTTAATGGCCAGAGAGTGTCAAAGCCAGGCAGCACTGGAAGAGCAGTATTATGTAAGACGGGACAAGGCAGCTTTAGCCCTCGAGACGGCTGCTGCTGAAGATCAAATTTTGGAGCAGTTTCCATCGGAGAGTCTTAGTGTCTATGTGGGGATTCCTTTTTGCCCTGGTCGCTGCATCTATTGTTCCTTTATTTCTCAGGAGGCTAGTGGTAGCACTAAACTGCTTACCCCTTATTTGGAGGCTCTGTTAGCAGAGATGAGTCAATATCAAAAAAAAGCAGCAAGACCAATTCAGAGTTTTTATATGGGGGGTGGAACCCCAACAGTATATAGTGATGAGGCGTTTCATCAGCTTTTGACAGAGACGGCAAAGCTTTTGGATTTCAGTAAAATTCCTGAAATTACTGTTGAAGCAGGTCGACCGGATACCATCACCAAAGGGAAACTGGAAACTATGGCTCAGTTAGGGGTTCAGCGCATTTGCCTTAACCCTCAGACTTTAAATAATAGAACCTTGGAACTTTTGGGGCGCCGACATAGCCGGGAGGACTTTTTACGTGCCTATAAGGAAGCGCGTGCCTATTCCTTTAAAACTATTAATTCGGACTTGATTGCCGGACTACCAGAAGAGACCTTGGCAGACTTTAAGACTTCGCTTTTGCAGCTTATCGATCTGGGTGCAGAGAATATTACCGTTCATACCTTGGCACATAAACGTACGGCTAAGCTGTCTAAGAGCCAATTTGGTCGTTATGAGGAAGAGGCAAAGATCGTAGAAGAAATGGTTCAGTTCTCGCAAGAAACTCTTTATCAGGCTGGGTATCGCCCTTACTACTTGTATCGTCAAAAAAATACTCTAGCCAAACTGGAGAATACCGGTTATACATTGCCTGGTCATGCTTGTAGTTATAATGTAGCCATGATGAGTGACAGCCGGTCAGTTCTGGCCTTTGGTGCCGGAAGTATCAGTAAGCGAATTTTTCCCGCTGGGCGCTTAGAACGTTGTCCTAACCCCAAGGATGTGACAGAGTACATGGCTCGAATTTCTTTGCTGGCGGAGAAAAAAATAGCTTTTTTTGAAGAAAGTGATAATTAGTCGAATCAAAAGCTCCATTATTCGCTATAATGGTCTTAAAAGTTACAAAAAGACAGGAGTTGCCTATGAAGTGTCCTCGTTGTGAATTGGATAATCCTAATGTACGCTCGGTTTGTAGTGGTTGCGGTATGTTTTTGTATGATGGACGTACTCGTAATCGTGTTCCCTTGACTGCTGCCCAGAAACGCAAGCAGGCCTTTCGCGTTGGTCGGCAGATGCTGGGCATGATGCTTAAGTTTTCCTTGGTTCTCCTTGCGATGTTGATCTTATCCCTAGTAGTTATTATTCTTGTACAAACTTGGGCAGGTTGACGAGTTACTGCTGAAGTTCTCTAGGTTACTGGGTTCGCCTAGGTGTTGTTGTTCTTAAAAGGCTGAGGCTTACTTTCCTTTAAGGTAAGGTTGGTCGAGTTTCTCGCCTTCAGGAGTTTAACAGAAGCTGAAGGAAAAATACTATAATTATTCATTGATAGTGTTGCGGAGATGTTTATCTTCCGCTATAATAGCTTGTGCTGCCATAAGGTGGTTGACGAGGTGTAGCGCAGTTGGTAGCGCGCCTGCTTTGGGAGCAGGATGTCGGGAGTTCGAGTCTCTTCACCTCGACCAATAAAAGTTGATGAATTTCTGTAGAGAAGTTTGTCAATTTTTTTTATGCAAATGTTTTGCGTATTGCAGACAAGTAGTGGAGAAATACTCTTTAACCTGTCTTCGTATTAGGGGTAATTGACCGCTTTTCTATTGCTACAATTTTTTTGAAATTGTTTTTTCCATTTTAAAAGGGGCTATCTCATTTCGAGATAGCCCCATATAGGTATAAGCGTTGGAATTAAGGCCTAGACCAGCCTCTTAAAGAGTAATTTTGAGTCTATTAATCCATTTTACAGATTTGATTTCGAGATTCTGTAGATTAACTGATTTTGCCCTTAATTAACGGTAGTGTCTCGCTTGCTTTTTTTACCTGTTGCCTTTAGAACAACTAAGATAATCCCAGAGGCAATTAGGGCTATAGCTGCAAGAGTAACTGTAAGCGGTTGATCTTCTTCGCCGGTTTTAGAGACACCTTTTACTTGACCTTTGCTCGTCTCGCTAGATGATGTACTCGTAGTTGGGGTAGTTTCTGCACTGGATCCAGTTTCTGTAGAATTCGTGGTTGCAGACTCAGTCGGTGTTGTGGTTTCTGTAGGAGCCGTAGACTCGGTCGGTGCGGTGGTTTCTGTAGGAGCCGTAGATTCAGTTGCTGTGGTAGTTTCTGTAGGAGTTGTAGTCTCCGTGGGTTGGGCGTCCTGAAGGTTGGTTAAGGTAAGGGTAAAGTCAGTGGTAGGTGTATTGCCATCAATGGTAAAGGGATCAAAGGGTGAATCAGGGAGGAGATAGCCTGCCGGTGCAATCGTCTCTTCTAGTCGGTAGGTACCAAAGGTTAAGCCATCTACTAGGGATGAGCCATTGGCTATTATGATATCTGCTCTATACAGTTCCCAGAGATTTGGATTGAAGGCATTTTGCTTGTAAAGGTTGAAGTGGGCGCCAGAAAGTTCGCCCAAAGTGACACTATCAACTTTTTTTACTAACACATCCCGAACTTCACCTTCTGCTCCGCCCCCAAGAATACCTTTATTCCAATTGGCTTGGGCAAGTATGTTGTCAGCCGTGGATTTAAGCGCTACGCTGTTTTTTGCATTTTGCAGTTCAAAGGTTGTTTGCGCTTCAGCCAGAGTTGCCATTGGGTCGATTCCGGTAAGGAATGTATTATATTCAACTTTATAGCGCATCTGTAGGGGTTTGGTGGTTAATTGACGAGAGGCCAGCTGGGCATCAAAGACTACATTTGTTAATTTGATTTCAAATCCGCTGGCTGTGGTAGTAATGGCATTAGCCCCTTGCAGACTGGGGGTAATATCATATTTAAGGGATTGCTCTCCGGTAGGATTGGTGGTACTCCAAAGATCGTAATTAGTCTTATATGTAATGTCTGTAGTTGAATAGTACTCTGCTCCATCCATGGGACGGGATTGTACTTTGATAGAAGTCGGATCAATCTCCATTCCGGCATAAATGATATCCTGGATTGTAAGCTCGGAATAGTTTTGACTTATGAGTACTTCTATATTAAAGGTAATATAAAAACGTCCGCTGCCGTCTTGCTTCACTGTGGGCTGGCTGCCTGTCATTCCACTTTTAACATATTTATTCAAAGTGGCTACTTTATCACCTATGCCTTCGTTTACAATATTGACACTTATTTTTTCTTCATTATTACCATCCCAACCTACAGTAATCTGCGTGCTATTTAACGTCGTATCACATTCAGCTGTTAAGGCCAGCCAACCATGGATGTTGGATTTTGTTCCTAAAATGGGATTATTATTGAAAGTTACGGAAACAATACCCGTAGTAGTATCTGCGGTTATGGTACCAATCTGAACATTTACTCCATTATCATTGTAATAGAGTGGCATACTGGTGGGGAAAATGCTGCTGGCATCAAAGACTGAGGGTAGCGAGAAGGTAGCGACTTTATTTTGATAATCACTGGTTGGTTCGTCTAAGGACCACTGGTAAGTGAGAGTATAGACTCTGCCCCTTACCATTTCAGCTCCATTGGAATTGATAACGGAACCAAACTGATCTTCAATCTGTAGTGAGTCCAAGATACCTAGATCATTTCTGCTCTGGTCAATTGCCGGACTAATCATCTCAAAATTGGCAGCTGCAATAGTAGGAGAAGCGGTGACAGGATTACTGGTTTGAGCATTTGAAGTGGTAGTTTGGTTTACACTTTCGTCTGAGACGGGTAGCGAAGCAGGTTCTTCAGAAGTAATTATTGTTGTTTCATTGGGAAGAAATGGAAGTGAGCTCTCAGAAGGGGAAATGGAGATCGGGGTAGTTTCTTGATTTTTGTAAGAACTAGCAAAGACGGTAGGATTCAGTAATATTTGGCTTAATATGCCAAGAACGGCAAGGGATATAGCTAACAGAATGATAGGCTTATGCCTACGTCTAAGACCCTTAATTTTATTCATAACGTACACTCCTTGGATTTAAATTGAACCAGAATTAGATTGAACCAGAATTAGATTGAACCAGAATTAGATTTGGACTGAATTAGATTTAGATTAAATTAGATTTAGAATTAGGTGAAGAATGTTTCATTTATTTATGATCATTCACTTGAAAGTGTACCAGCATAGTGTTGTTTTGTAAATGAAAAATTTTATATCGACCAGAAAAGGATTTTTTTTTACCAAGAATTTGAGCTTAGATAACTGGCTGTGATAAAATATAGTATACTTTCAAATTACTATTATTATAGAGTTCTAGAATGGCACTAGACCAAGTGTATTTGAATTACCATACTCGTAGTACAGGAGGTTTGGCATGGGTAGAGGACAAGACTCTTATTTTGATTATTTTAATCAAGGGGCAGAATTAGCCCTTAAAGGCGCTCAAATTCTAGCAGATTTATCCGTTAACCTTGAATCTGTTTCGGTTCTGGCAAAGACACTCCATGAGATTGAAAATCAAGGAGACGAGCTTTTTCATAAACTCTGTTATCAACTAAACCGAGATTTTGTTCCCCCTTTGGAGCGTGGAGATATTTTGGCCTTAGGCAATCAGTTTGAAAGTCTGATTGATGCAATTGATGAGGGGGCGATCCTGTTTGAAATGCTGGGGATAACAAGCCTGTCTGATTCGGCTTTAGCGTTAACCAGATTGATAGAAAAGAGTTGTCTTCTACTGGTAGAGGCCGCTGCTGAGTGCAGTAACCTTCAAGGAACCGTTCTTTTACAGGAGCTGATTATAAAAGTAAACTCCATAGAGGAGGAAGGCGACCAAATTTATCAAAAGGCCGTCAAAAAGCTCTTTTCTCAAAATCAAGATGCTGTTGAGATTATTAAGGGAAAGAGCGTTTATGATGCTTTAGAAGGAATTTTAGACAGCTGTGAAGCGGTTGCAGATACCATGGAAGGTATTCTAGCCAAACGTAGCTGGTAGCGCAAAAGGCTATAGCTTAGTGGCTTTTCTTAAGGCTGTTTCTAATTTGACGAAAATCCTTCAGCGCTTGGCGGCCGATTTTAAAAATTCGGCGTAAATTAATTGAGTTCTTGCCGCCTTGTCTGGGACGGAAGGTGATGGGCAGAAAAAGCACATCCTCGCCTTGATCCAACATGAGCACCGTAAGCAAAACATTGGATAGATTAAAATTTTCCGGGATAAGCGGCAGATAGCGTTCCAAGGTTAGTCGTTGAAAGAGACGATAAGGGGTGTTAGCGTCTGTAACCTTGATTCTAAAGATGATACGCAAGACCAGTTTGAGAACCTTAGTCACAAACACCCGAGACCAACCATCTTGCCGATGTTGGCGATAGCCAATAATTGCCGGATGGAGTAAGCGATTCTCCCAAAATTCATAAAATTCCGAGGCCAGTGTCTGCCCATCACTGTCAGTCTGAAAGATATAATCGGCACCAGCCGACAGTGCATACTCGTAAGCATAGAGTAGTGTAGCGCCATGCCCGGAGTTAGCCTTGGTAACTGCTTGCAGTTGAGGATATTGTTCTTCCAAAGCTTTAAGCCTGCTATAGGTCTGGTCTTTACTACCATCATCAAAAACCACTAAGCGGGATCCTTCCCCCACTTGAGATACAATTTGATGCCATTCTTCTACCACATTCTCGATATTCATTTCTTCGTTGTAGGCAGGAATTACAATATAGAGACAACTCATATCAGGGTTACTAAGCTTGGGTGTGCAGGGATTCATTACTTTCTCCTGTCCTTTCTGTTTAAAAGTAGGGGGGCGGCGGATACACTTATTTCTTTTCAATGATCTGAGCAGAAACTTCTAGGGCACGATGAATAACTGCGTCCATATTATAGTAGCGGTATTCAGCCAGTCGGCCGCAAAGATAAAGTTGAGAAAAGTCTTTAACCAAATTCCGATACCTATTATATAAGTTTTGATTCTCCGTTCCGAGAATAGGGTAATAGGGGACTTCTCCCTTTCCAACTTGATAGGCTTTGGGTATTTCTTTTAAAATGCTGGTTTTTCCCGCTGCCTTCTGGAGGGTAAGGTGTTTAAATTCTGTGATTCGTGTATAGTCTTCCTCATTGGGATAATTTACCACCGCTGTAGGTTGAAAGACTTCACAATCTAAATCCTCAAAATTCATATCTAAACTACGATAGGGTAGTTCTCCCAACTGATAATGACATAGCTCGTCAAGAGCACCACTATAGCAGAGGGGGCCAGAAAACTGACTGCCTCTAAAATTGACTTCCCCACGAGAAAAATCCAATTTCAGATAGTCACTAGCTTCACAGCCTAGTTGAACAGATATATTGGGGTGGGACAAAAGTTCCTGAAACAAAGCACTGTATCCCTCCTTGGGCATGGCTTGATAAGGGTCAGAAAAATATCGGTCATCGTAGCCAATTACTACAGGAACTCGATTAATCACCGAAGTATCTACCTCACTAACAGGAACGCCCCATTGTTTAGCCGTGTAGTTTACAAAAACTCTTTCAAAAATAAATTGCCCCAACTGGGCAATATTGTCATTAGAATGCTCAAGTAGTTCGGAAACGCTGATCCGATCTTTAAGAGGAAAGGCTTGGCTTAACTGTTCTTTCAGCATAGCGGCTTTCTCTTCAGAAAAGAGCTGATCAATTCCGGTAAAGTTGAAAGGTATGGGGATGAGTTTGCCATTAATTTTTCCCAATACCCTATGGGTGTAGGGGTAAAAGTCGCTAAATTTCTGCAGGTATTGATACACCCTGTCAGAGTGAGTATGAAAAATATGTGGCCCATAGAGATGCACACGCAGTCCATTACTTCTAAGAGCTTCATACATATTGCCGGCAATATGATTACGTCTGTCCAAAGCTACAACCTGATAACCGGCTTCAGCCAGTTCTCTTGCCATAACTCCTCCAGCAAAACCTAATCCTACTACCACTGCTTCTTTCATTCCTACTACCTCTCAATCTTTATTATTATATGTCAATCTTCTCATAAGGTAAAATAGAATTATTGTCTTTCTGATAAAGGGCTTAGTTATTGCATAGAACCCTTCAATTTATAGTGGAAAATCAGCTTGAAATTCTATTAGAGGGGGGGAATACCTTGTAATTTAGCCCGAAATATGGGATAATAAGAGTACCAAGTTAACTTGGGGGCGCACTGGTTTCGACGGGGTCGTTGAGACTGGAGAAGCGGGTAGAGGATTCTCGTTGGCCTCTTTAAAAAACGGGATAGCAAGTAATTGCAAACTCTAAAACACAACTCGTAGCTGCTTAATCAGCTTCGCATCCTACCATCCGATCTGCTGGGTGGGTTTGGGATGTCAGACAGCAGACCTTACCTGTTGGCAGGTTAAACGGGGAAACGCCTCAATCTAAGCTTTGCCGTTGAGATGTATTTATGAAGCTACCGGAGGTATCGGCCTGTCAGCGGGCCTGATACAGAGGGGAATACTCTATACACTGACTGCACCCGGAGACGCTTCAGAGGATATGGTTTCGGACAGGAGTTCGATTCTCCTCGCCTCCACCACAATAAACCCTAGAACCTGTAAGGTTTTGGGGTTTTTACATGTCTTAGAGGTACTACCAAAGGTACAACTAATCTTTGGTACCGTCAAAGAGAGTCCGAAAAGTGACGTCCAAAATTTTAGCCGTCCTTTGCTTTTCACCGTCCACCTCGTGGCCATAATGGCCAAAGGTGTCCATATTGGCACTGTGTCCGACGATAGCCTTTAGTAGCTGCACGGGGAGGTCGTTTTTTGTTAGGCTGACAAATGTGTGACGTAGACCTTGAGGGCTAGACTTAAAACCGTTTGCGTCTCTAAATTTTGCCCAGTGGTTTCGGAGAAAAACCAACCTAAATTGGCTATGATTTTACTATTTTGTTATAGATTCTTTATTTGCAAGCAAAGAGAACAAAATGTCAATAATATTGCCTTTGAAAATCATAATCTAGATATTCAATTACCATATTTAACTGCAAATTTTAATCATATTTTACGTATTAGCACGTTACAAAATGATAGGCAAGTGTTGTTGAAATTTCCTTTTATCAATAACTTACTCAGTAACAATTTTATTTTGTGAAGAATTAATTCACAAAAAAAACACATAATTGACATTTCTGTGAAAAGGTTGTATTCTTTCCATAAGTGTTATTATGCCTATTCAGTCTTGTTTTCGGGTTGAATATGGCATGATTTGGCTATATAGATTGAGAGACGATACATCGTGCAGTTAGGAGTTGATAAAATGAAAAAAAGAGAACCACGAATCAGCTTACCCCGACGCATTTTAGCTCTAACCCTTGCCAGTACTTTATGGGCGGCCATGATTCAGCTACCCGTACAAGCACAAGCGACAGAGGTTACAAATAATCCAAGCCAATCCGAAGCCTTAGGTTCGGATACATCTGGGGCTGACAGCTCTACCCAACAGAGCTCTGTTCCAGAATTTACCGTAAGATTTCTTGATTACTCCGATACTTTAGTGGGTGAGGCTCAAACTATAGCCCAGGGCGAGGCTGCAGTTCCTCCCGCAGAGGCTCCTGCGCCTGAAGGACAGGTCTTTAGTGGCTGGGAGTCTGATGCTTATCTGAATGTTCAAGCTGACTTAGATATTCGAGCCACCTATATGGATCAGGTGGAAGGGACTTTTATGGGTATTGCTCCGGCAGCTAAAAAGATAAACGTCTGGGCAACAGCATTAACTGTCAGTGATACCAGTAAAGAGTATGGTACTCCTGATCCCAGACCGGTACTTTTAGGTATGCCTGCCGGGCTAGTGGATGGAGTGGATTATTATGTAGAGTATCAGAGAACTCCGGCTGAAAGTATCAGTAGTACCGGCTATCACGTAACGGTCAAAACTTTTTACTTTATTAACTCTAATTATGACTTGCAAGGTGATCCCAGTTCTATAAAAGAAGGTCGTTTGATTATTACCACAAGGAATATTAGCATTACTGCAAATTCTGCTTCAAAGGTATATGATGGACTTCCTTTGACTAACAGTGGCTATACCGTTGGACTTACAGGGCTTGCTTCCGGTCATACTGCTACAGTAAGCATTAGTGGTAGCCGTACTGTAGTCGGCTCTTCTGCCAATACTGTAGGCGCAGTAACAATCCGGGATGCATCTAATGCTGATGTTACCAGTTGGTATGTCATTACCAAGATTAATGGTACCTTAACTGTGACACCGGCACCTCTATTAATTAAGGCCGATAATAAGATTGTGAATTACGGTGATCCTATACCTACCTATACATTAACGTATACTGGTTTTGTGAATGGTGAAACTACAGCAGTTCTGACCAGTCCGGCAGTGACTTCTTGTAGCTACATTGTAGGGAGTGCTCCCGGCACTTATCCTATTTCAGTCTCCGGTGCGGCAGCCGCTAACTATAGTATTAGTTATCAACCGGCTTCCTTAACGGTTTTACCTAATACGAGCCAGATCACGGTTACTGCCGGTAGTGGTAGCAAGACTTATGACGGCACACCTTTAACCAAAAATACTTATGTTCAAACGGGTTTGCCAGCTGGCTTTACTATGTCTGTTACTATTTCCGGTTCTGTGACTAATGTGGCCGATAATACGGCAAATAATAATATCGTGACTGGGGTGACAATCTATAATGCTGCTAACCAAGATGTAACAGCCTATTTTCCTAACATTATACTAGCACCTGGTACATTGACGATTATACCTGCGCCCCTTACTGCTGAGGCGGCAGATATTAGCATTAACTATTTAGACCCTGTTCCTACCTACACAGTTAGCTACAGTGGTTTTGTCAATGGTGAAAACGAGTCGGTAATTACCACACCAGCTACTTTAACTTGCGGCTATGCTCAAGGTGATGCTCCACAAATGTTTCTTATAAATGCTTCCAATGTGGTAGCTCCTAACTACACGGTAAACTATTTGCCTGGCGTTCTTACGGTAGCGCCGAATACTACTTTAATTACCGTTACAGCTGCCAGTGCGACAAAAACTTACGACGGTAATGCTCTAACTAACAATAACTATATAACTACCGGTTTGCCAGTGGGCTATAACCTTTCTGCAACTGTCAGCGGTTCTGTGACTAATGTGGCGGATACCGTATCCGGTAATAATCAACTTTCTGATGTGGTTCTTTTAAATGGAGCCAGTGAAGATGTAACAGCTTACTTTTCCAATATTGTGCTGGTTAATGGAACTTTATCTATCCAACCAGCACCCTTAACGGTAGTAGCTGACAACTATATTGTTAACTTTAATGATCCGGTTCCTAGCTATACAGCCAGCTATTCTGGCTTTGTGAATGGAGAGACGGAAGCTGTATTAACTACTCCGGTAACTTTGACCGGCAGTTATGTTCAGGGTGATGCCCCTGGCGGCTACGGAATTATCCCTTCGGGTGGAGTGGCGGCTAACTATCTTATCACCTACCTGCCCGGACTTCTAACAGTTCAGACGAATAGTCGGCAGATTATTGTAACTGCAGATAGCAACAGCAAAACTTATGATGGTACGCCTTTGACGGATGATGATTATACCGTGCTGGGTTTACCGATTGGGTTTACCTTGGAAGCTACTGTGACAGGTTCTGTTACCAATGTAGCCGATAGTGCTGTTGGCAACAATGTAGTTTCCGGCATTATTATTCGCAATCTTCTTAACCAAGATGTAACAGCCTTTTTCCCTAATATTTTGGCTGTAAACGGAAGCCTTACTATAACTCCGGCTGCTTTGACAGCTGAGATGACGGATTATGTGATTATTTTTGATGATCCGGCTCCCACTTATGGGGTGACCTACACAGGCTTTGTAAATGGTGAGACAGAAACAGTTCTAACTAATCCAACAACGGCTGCCTGTAGCTATGCTCAAGGTGATCCGGTTGGCCAGTATCCAATAACCGGTTCTGGGGCTACTGCCGCTAACTATAGCATTAGTTATTTGGCCGGTACTTTAACCGTAGCTCCTGACAGCGATCAGATTACAGTTTTGGCAAGCTATGCCAGTAAAACCTATGATGGAACACCCTTGACCTCTTCCAATTATACGGTTATAGGCTTACCGGCTGGTTATTCTGCTCAAGTAACTATCAGTGGTTCTGCCACTCATGTTGTTGACAGTATTCCTGGAAATAATGTAGTGGGTACGGTAACGATCTACGATGATGCTATGGTAGATGTAACAGGAAATTTTTCGAATATTGTTAAAATTGATGGAACTTTAACCATCACGCCCGCAACCATAACGGCTAAGATGGATGATCAAGTAATTTCCTATCTTGATCCTGCCCCTACCTATGGCACGACGTATACAGGTTTTGTTAATGGTGAGACGGAAGCCGTATTATTAACCCCTACTACTCCTACCTGTGCCTATGCCCCTGGTGATTACGCCGGAAGCTATGACATTTTTGGTAGTGGTGCTTCGGCAGCCGATTATGTTTTCAGCTATCAGCAGGGAACATTGACCGTGCAGAAGAATGACACACAGCTGGTATTTACAGCGGCTTCAGACAGCAAAATTTATGATGGAACGGCTTTGACAAATAGTACGTATTTTACTTCAGGAATTTTACCTCAAGACTTTACAGCTGAGGTTACAGTGGTTGGCACTGCTCTTCATGTGCCAGATAGTGTCCCGGGTAATAACCAAATTACTTCGGTGATTATTAAAGATGGCTCAAATATCGATGTAACCGCTAATTTTTCTAATATTACAGCGGTGAACGGAACTTTGACCATTACACCTAAGACCTTAATTGGCAATGTGGACAACGAGTCTGTTACCTTTGGTGACGCTCCACCGGTCTATCATATTACTTATGCTGGTTTTGTGCCTGGTGAAGATGAAAGTGCCATAAGTGAAGAGGGAACGATTACCTGTTCATATGTTACTGGCGCAGCCACAGGAAGTTACCCCATCAGTGCTTCAGGAGGATTGGCTCAAGATTATACATTTGTCTATGTTCCTGGCACTTTGACTGTAATGCCATACAGCCAGACCATCACAGTGGTTGCGGCCTATGCAACTAAAGTTTATGATGGGACTGCCTTAACTGCTTCAGGTTACACCGTTGTGGGTACACTTCCGACAGGCTATACTCTGGAAGCTGTTGTCACCGGTTCGGCTACAAACGTTGCTGATAGTTTGATAGGTAATAATGTGGTTACCTCCGTAATTATCCGTAATGCCTCTAATGAGGATGTAACGGCTAACTTTTCTAACCTTAATAAAGTCAACGGTACCTTAACCATTACACCAGCACCTCTAACTATTGAAGCTAGAGATCTCGTTGTTTCCTTTACTGATCCTGAACCCATCTATACCGCTATTTATACTGGTTTTGTTAATGGAGAAACCGTAGCCGTTTTAACCTCGCCTGTTTCATTTTCCGGAACCTACCATCAAGGCGATGAGCCGGGTGTATATAGTATTACTGATTTTGGTGCAGCAGCGGCAAATTATGTAATTACCTATTTGCCTGGCGTGGTGGTAGTTACCGCCAGCGAGGATCAAATTACAGTGTTGGCTGATAGTAACAGTAAGCCCTATGATGGTTCTCCGCTGACTGATGCTGGCTACAATGTAGTTGGTTTACCGGACGGATATACTTTACAGGCTACGGTGAGTGGTACAGTTACAAATGTGGCTGATACAACCAATAACAATAATGTAATTACCAGCTTTACCATTTATGATGATACTATGACTGACGTTACAGCAGACTTTGCTAATGTAGTTTTAGTACCAGGTACTCTTAGTGTCACAACTGATCCTTTGGTAGCTAAGATGCAGGATATGGAAGTTCCTTATGGTGCTCCGATTCCCGCTTATACAGTTACTTATAGTGGATTTGTGAACAACGAGACAGAAGCTGTTTTAACTGCACCAACAGTAGCGGAAGGTACTTATACGCAAGGATCGATTCCTGGGACGTATACCATTACCGGTAAGGGAGCTAGTGCTTCTAACTACACTATTTATTATCAACCGGGAGCATTGGTGGTGACGGAGAACCATACAGCTATTGTTGTAACCTCTGCCGATGCTACAAAAGTCTATGATGGTATGCCTTTAACAAATCATAACTTTACCCAAACGGGCCTACCTGAAGGGTATCATCTAAGCGTTGAAGTAACCGGTGCAGTCACTAATGTGGATCCATTGATTTGGACAGATGCCAATTTAGCTGAAATGGAGCCTACCACAGTTTTCCATAATAATACAATTGGCAAAATTACTATTTACAACCATGCTAACGAGGATGTAACAGCATACTTTAGTAACATCTCAAAGTCTGAAGGTGCTCTCTGGATTACACCGAAAGATGTGGTTATTACTGCCAACAGTTTTAGTAAAGAGGTTGGTGCTAAAGATCCTACGTTAACTGCTATGGTTACCGGTGCTGTGAACAATGAAACACTCAATTATGAACTGGAACGAGTAGCCGGTGAGACTGTGGGTGAGTACGTCATTAATGTTAAGGCTGGTGAAAACCCCAATTATACGGTGACTACTAACCCCGGAAAACTTACCATTACAGCTAAGCCTACACCTATTATTAAAACTGGTGAGACCCAAGGGATTACTATTATTATTGCAGCGGCTGCCTTGGCGCTGGGTGCTTTGACAACCGGTATCATTTTGGTTAAGAGAAAAAAAGATAAAAAAGAAAATCACTCTACCAAATAGCTACCGATTCTTTAAGCGGAATTAGCATTTGACACAAAAGAAGGCATCCTCTTTTTGGGGGGATGCCTTTTTAACAGTCTGCTTGTTTTTGGGCTACTAACTACGGGAAAGGGAATCTTAATCTGATTTTTTTGCGATTTTTAGTTGTTTGTCATGGTCATTGTGTCTTTGGAGTGAAAATAGATGAAGTTTTTGTGAAAATGTAGTATAATTAATTCGTATTAATAGGGTTGTTTTTAATTTGTTGCAACTGTTGGACTGGAGCGAGTCTTCTCATCGGAGACTCTGGCAAAGAAAAATGAAGTATACATAGTTTCGTTAGAATGAGCAGGGGGGATGCTAGATGAAAACCTTGCAAAAACGTTTGATGGCTCTACTTTTATCTATTGCCATTTTGGTCTTTGTCTTACCTGATATTCCTGCCAAAGCCGCTACTTCAAGCGGAGAATTTATGGTGGCTCCTCCCGGTACAGGAACCAATATTTCAAGTCGGTTTGTAAGTGTAGGTTCTTCTTATATTGATTCTTCCTTGCCTCAGGTTGTAGTTATCACCGATAATCTGAGTAATTTGGGGGGAGCACTTTGGACTACAGGAAGAATGGATTTACGCTTTAGTTTTTCCACTGAATTGTATGTGTACTGGGGACGATCTCAGTCACAAGGAATGGGTGTTAATGCTGGACAAACCGGTGGGGATGGTATGACTATTACGCTGCAAAATGATCCTCGTGGAACCTCTGCAATAGGAGGGATAGCTGGAGCATTAGGTTCTTATATACGCCCCGCCCAGCCGGATGCAATTCCACTAGCCAATGCTGTCTCCTTTGAACTTGATCCTTACGTTAATAATAATGTGGGTGGATTCGATGAGGGCATGAGTATAAATACTACCACCCCCAATCTTTCCCGCCATATGGCTTTTGTAATTCCAACCAACCCCTTTGGTCTTGCGAATCATAATTCCGCCTCAAGTTTTCAGGCTATGGGCTTTACTGATTCGGTTTGGGTGCCGGTTACAGTGAGCTGGGCACCCTCCGGTTCCTCCGGCACCTTAAGTGTTAATGTAAATGGGAACATACGAAATTTTCCTATTGCCAACTATAATACCTTTTTTGGCGGTAATTTGGCTTATTTTGGTTTTACCGGAGCTACTGGTGGAGCAACGGCTTTACAAGCCATTGCTATGCAGACTTTACCTTTGTTTACCTACAACATGAGCTTTAATTTAAACGGTGGAACGGGCACTATACCAGGAACCCAAACGGTGCAGGAAAACTCTTTAGCTACTGCACCTACCAGTACGCCAACCCGGACAGGTTTTACTTTTGCCGGTTGGAATACGGCGGCCAATGGTAGTGGCACGAATTGGAATTTTTCTACGACTACGATGCCTCCAAATGATGTTACGCTTTTTGCTCAATGGACAAGGAATAACTACAATCTAGCCTTTAATGTCAATGGTGGTAATAGTGCCACTCCAACTACTCAATCGGTTCCTTTTGATACCCTAGCTTTCAATCCAGGTAATCCCACAAGAGTTGGGCATAATTTTGTCAGTTGGAATACCACTATTGGTGGTACCGGTACTACCTGGAATTTTGCCACTACCCGAATGCCGGCAAATCCTGTGACACTCTTTGCTCAGTGGTCGATTGCAAATTTTCTGCTTAGTTTTGATTTAAATGAGGGGGAGGGAGAGGCTCCTGCGGATCAGTCGGTTACATATAATACCCTTGCAACAAGACCCTCTAACCCAAGCAGAATCGGGCATAGTTTTTCCGGTTGGAATACGGCAGCGGACGGCAGTGGCACAGATTGGAATTTTGATGTGAATACTATGCCGGGAAACCCTTTGACACTCTTTGCTCAGTGGTCAGCTAACAGCTATGACTTGAGTTTTAATGTTAATGGTGGGGATGTGGGTACAACGCCACTTACTCAGAATTTAGTATTTGATACTCTGGCTACAGAACCGACTGTTCCGACTAAAGTAGGTCACAATTTTGTCAGTTGGAATACAGCGGCCGATGGGTCAGGCATAACTTGGGATTTTACCACCACGCGGATGCCGGCGGCTCATACGGTGCTCTTTGCTCAGTGGTCGATTAATAGCTATGACTTGAGTTTTAGTGTCAATGGTGGGGATGCAGGTACCACGCCACCTACCCAAAACATAGTGTTCGGAGAACTTGGATTAGAACCAACTGTTCCGACTAAAGTAGGGCATAGTTTTCATAGTTGGAATACTCTGCCCAATGGAACAGGAACCACCTGGGATTTCACCACCACTACCATGCCGGCTAACAACGTAACATTATTTGCCCAATGGTCTGCTAATAGTTATGACTTGAGTTTTAATGTCAATGGTGGAGATAGCGTGCCTCCTACTACTCAGAGTGTGGTTTTTGATACCTTGGCAACGGCTCCGTCTGTTCCTCCCACAAGGGAAGGTCACAGCTTTATAAGCTGGAATACAGCAGCTGATGGGTCAGGAGTGACGTGGGATTTTGACACGACTCGCATGCCTGCTACGGATACAGAGCTCTTTGCCCAGTGGTCGGTGAATCGTTACGAATTGAGCTTTAATGTCAATGGCGGGAATAGCGTACCGCCAACAACGCAGAGTGTGATTTTTGACACCTTGGCGATGGCTCCCTCTGTTCCTCCTACAAGAGTAGGTCACAGCTTTGTCAGTTGGAATACGGCGGCTGATGGCAGCGGAACTACTTGGAATTTTAATACGACTCGCATGCCTGCTGCGGATACAGAGCTCTTTGCTCAGTGGTCGATTAATAGCTATGACCTAAGTTTTAGCGTCAATGGAGGAGAGGCAGGTACTACACCCCTCACCCAGACTTTAGTATTTGGAACTTTGGGCACTGAACCAACCGATCCAACTAAAGTAGGGCATAGCTTTCATAGCTGGAATACTTTGCCTAATGGAACGGGCATAACCTGGGATTTTAACAGTACGACTATGCCGGGATATGATGTAACCCTTCATGCGCAGTGGTCAATTAATAGCTATGATCTCAGTTTCAATGTCAATGGTGGCGATAGTGTGCCTCCCACGACTCAAAGTGTGGTCTTTGATACTTTGGCAACGGCGCCTTCTGTTCCTCCTACAAAAGTAGGTCATACTTTTGTCAGTTGGAATACCGCGGCTGATGGCAGCGGTATAACTTGGGATTTTACCACTACGCGGATGCCAGCAGCGCACACAGAGCTCTTTGCTCAGTGGTCGATTAATAGTTATGACTTAAGCTTTAGTGTCAATGGGGGAGATGTAGGTACTACACCACCTACCCAAAACGTAGTGTTTGGAGCTTTTGGTACAGAACCAACTGCCCCAACCAAATTAGGGCACACGTTTCTAAGTTGGAATACTCAGCCTAACGGAACGGGAACAACTTGGGATTTTAACAATACGACTATGCCGGGATATAATGTTATCCTCCATGCTCAATGGTTAGCTAACAGTTATGATCTCAGTTTCAATGTCAATGGTGGAGATAGTGTACCTCCTATTACTCAGAGCGTGGTTTTTGATACTTTGGCAACGGCTCCGTCTATTCCGCCTACAAGAGTAGGTCACAGTTTTGTCAGTTGGAATACCGCGGCTGATGGGTCAGGCATAACTTGGGATTTTACCACCACGCGGATGCCGGCGGCTCATACGGTGCTCTTTGCTCAGTGGTCGATTAATAGCTATGACTTGAGTTTTAGTGTCAATGGTGGGGATGTGGGTACAACGCCACTTACTCAGAGCGTAGTATTTGATACTCTTGCTACAGAGCCAACTGTTCCGACTAAAGTAGGGCATAGTTTTCATAGTTGGAATTCTCTGCCCAATGGAACAGGAACCACCTGGGTTTTCACCACCACTACCATGCCGGCTAACAACGTAACATTATTTGCCCGATGGTCTGTTAATAGTTATGACTTGAGCTTTAATGTCAATGGTGGAGATAGCGTGCCTCCTACTACTCAGAGCGTGGTTTTTGATACCTTGGCGACGGCTCCGTCTGTTCCTCCCACAAGGGAAGGTCACAGCTTTGTAAGCTGGAATACAGCAGCTGATGGGTCAGGAGTGACGTGGGATTTTGACACGACTCGCATGCCTGCTACGGATACAGAGCTCTTTGCCCAGTGGTCGGTGAATCGTTACGAATTGAGCTTTAATGTCAATGGCGGGAATAGCGTACCGCCAACAACGCAGAGTGTGATTTTTGACACCTTGGCGATGGCTCCCTCTGTTCCTCCTACAAGAGTAGGTCACAGCTTTGTCAGTTGGAATACGGCGGCTGATGGCAGCGGAACTACTTGGAATTTTAATACTACCCGAATGCCTGCTGCGGATACAGAACTCTTTGCTCAGTGGTCGACTAATAGCTATGACCTAAGTTTTAGTGTCAATGGAGGAGATGCAGGTACGACACCCCTCACCCAGACTTTAGTGTTTGAAACTCTTGCTACAGAGCCTACTGCTCCGACTAAGTTAGGGCATACCTTTCAAAGTTGGAATACTCTGCCCAATGGAACGGGTGCAACCTGGGATTTTAATAGCACTACCATGCCAGGATATGACGTAACCCTTCATGCCCAGTGGTCAATTAATAGCTATAATTTGAGTTTTAATGTCAATGGTGGGGATGCAAGTACTACCCCTCTTACTCAGAGTGTGGTATTCAACACTCTAGCCACCGCACCCTCTGTTCCTCCTACACGTTTAGGTCACAGTTTTGTCAGTTGGAACACGGCTGCCGATGGCAGTGGAATCACTTGGAATTTTGGATTAACACGAATGCCAGCAGCGCATACAGAGCTCTTTGCCCAGTGGTCAATTAACAGTTATACCTTAAGTTTCGATGTAAATGAAGGTGAAACGGATGCTCCAGACAATCAACTGGTAGTCTTTGATACCTTGGCTACAGAACCAGTCCCTCCCGGGCGTGAAGGTTATACTTTCACTGGTTGGAATACGGCGGCTAATGGTAGCGGTACGGTTTGGAATTTTGCCACTACCCGAATGCCAGCAGCCAATACAAAGCTTTTCGCCCAGTGGTCGATTAATACTTATACGATGACCTTTGATGTTAATAATGGGGATAGCCCTACTCCCGGCAACCAGCTAATTCCTTTTCGAGCGCTTGCCACCGATCCCGGTAATCCTACCCGACTGGGACACACTTTTAACGGTTGGAATACACTGCAAAATGGCAGTGGTCAGAACTGGAACTTTGATCTGGATCGGATGCCTTCAAGAAATATTACTCTCTTTGCCCAG
>CAZFHA010000013.1:0-107411 GCA_964518595.1 uncultured Oscillospiraceae bacterium | reverse complement strand
TTTGTTTACTTGTTCTATTTCAACTCTTTTGAATTGATTTAGGCTCGTCTTTTTTCTGCTCTTCTATTCAATTTTCAAGGTCCGGTGCTGTGCTTCTCTCTGAAGCGCTTGTCTATGATACCACCGACGATCCGTTCTGTCAACACTTATTTTTGAAGTTTTTTTCGGTTCGTTTGCCAGTGCTCTGGCGGGTATCTTGCGGTTTCGGTTTCCCTCGACCGGATATTGATTCTATTACATGTCCGCCTTTCTGTCAACAGTTTTTCTAAAAAAAGTTTTACGATTTTTAACCTCTCTTTATATACTATTTAAAGCAGCTTTCTAATTTCTTGATTTTATAGCATTCAGAGCCACTTTTCGAACATTTTCCAAACAAAACAATACTCCCCCTCGCCTTTTGTTAAAGGTGAAGGGGAGTATTTAGTAGCAGGGAATCGTAACTAATTAACCTATGTGTGTTAGATTTTTTGCGTCAGCGCAGCTTGGGCGGCGGCAAGACGAGCAATCGGGACACGGAAAGGAGAACAAGAAACGTAGGCAAAACCCAGACTATTACAGAATGCTATGGAGGAAGGGTCTCCACCGTGTTCACCACATATTCCCAATTTTATACCTGGTCTTACACGTCGGCCACTTTGGCTGGCAATTTCCATGAGCTTGCCAACACCAGAAATATCTAGCCGTGCTGTAGGATCACTCTCAAAAATCTTCTTCTGATAGTAAGCATCCAAAATTTTGCCGGCATCATCCCGTGACAAGCCATAGGTCATTTGTGTCAAATCATTGGTTCCAAAAGAAAAGAATTCTGCTTCACTAGCAATTTCATCCGCAGTTAAAGCCGCTCGAGGAATTTCTATCATGGTACCTACCATATACTTTAGTTCTACCCCTGCTTCTTCAATGAGTTTATCCGCAGTAGAAACAACAATCTGCTTAACGTATTTTAGTTCTTTGACTTCACACACTAAGGGAATCATAATTTCTGGAATTACTTGAGCTCCGCCTTCTTTGTTAACTGCTATAGCCGCAGAAATAATTGCCTTGGTCTGCATCTCAGCAATTTCTGGATAGGTAACAGCCAGTCGGCATCCCCGATGTCCCAGCATGGGGTTAATCTCATGAAGGTTATGAATGAAATCTTGTAACTTCGCTGCATCCATACCTAAGGTTGCGGCCAGCTCAGCCACATCCTCAGAGTTCTGTGGCAAGAATTCATGTAACGGCGGATCAAGAAGTCGAATTGTTACGGGGTAACCTTTCATTGATTGGAAAAGTCCAATGAAATCAGCTTGTTGATAAGGTAGAATTTTATCTAATGCCGCACGACGCTTACTCTCATCCTCAGCCACGATCATTTGACGGAAAGCCAGAATTCGCTCAGCTTCGAAAAACATATGCTCGGTTCTGCAGAGGCCAATGCCTTCTGCACCCAGATCAAAAGCCACCTTCGCATCTCTTATGGTATCTGCATTGGCTCTAATCTTAAGGGTTCTAAATTCATCAGACCATTCCATAATGGTTTTAAAATCTCCAGACAAGCTGGCTTCTTGCGTTGCAATTTCTCCAGCATATACATTTCCGGTGCTTCCATCAAGAGAAATCCAAGCACCTTCCTTGTAACGGTTTCCGTCTTTAGTTTCAAAGTATCCTTCATCTTCTTTGATGATCAGGTCAGAACAACCGGATACACAGCACTTGCCCATGCCCCGGGCAACAACAGCTGCGTGCGATGTCATGCCGCCTCTTCCTGTCAGAATACCTTTGGAGGCATCCATTCCAGCCAGATCCTCTGGAGAAGTTTCCAAACGAACTAAAAGTACCGCCTCACCCAAATCATTAGCGGCTTTGGCCGCCTCTGCAGAAAAATAAACTTTTCCGGTTGCGGCTCCCGGAGAGGCCGGCAGACCTCTGGCAATAACTTCAGCGGCCTTTAGAGCTTTGGGATCAAAGGTAGGATGCAGCAAGGCATCTAATTGCTTAGGATCCAGCTTTAATAGAGCTTCTTCCTTCGTATTTAGACCTTCTTTTACCATATCTACAGCAACCTTCATTGCTGCAGCAGCAGTTCTTTTTCCATTTCGAGTCTGAAGCATGAAAAGCTGCCCACGCTCAATCGTAAATTCCATATCCTGCATATCTTTGTAGTGCTTCTCTAAGGTTTCAGCAATAGAAGCAAACTGCTGATAGACTTCGGGCATGACTTGCTTGAGCTGGTCAATGGTCTTAGGGGTTCTGATACCCGCGACTACATCTTCGCCCTGGGCATTCATCAGGAATTCACCATAGAGCTTCTTTTCGCCGGTGGCAGGGTTTCTAGTAAAGGCTACACCTGTACCAGAAGTATCGCCCATGTTACCATATACCATTTCCTGTACATTGACAGCAGTTCCCCAGCTACCGGGAATATCATTCATGCGGCGATAGAGAATGGCTCGGTCATTATTCCAAGAACGAAAAACAGCCTTAACCGACTCCATTAGCTGTCGTTTGGGATCCTGAGGAAAAGCTTCCCCCTTTTCTCGCTGATATACAGCCAAGTATCGGCGAACAACCTCTTTCATAGCTGGGGCATCCAGTTCGGTGTCGAGCTCAACGCCAAGTTCTTTTTTGACCGCTTCTAACTCGCTTTCAAATTTGTTTTTGCTTATCTCTATTACAACATCGGCAAACATAGAAATAAAGCGCCGATAGCTGTCATAAGCAAATCTTTCATTTCCAGTCAGTGTAGCCAGACCTAACACGACTTCATCGTTTAAACCAAGATTCAAAATTGTATCCATCATTCCTGGCATTGAGGCTCTGGCACCTGAGCGAACAGATACCAGAAAGGGGTTAGCTACATCACCGAGTTTTTTACCTACCACGGCTTCTGCCTGAGCTAGTGTCTCAAAAATTTGTTTTTCCACTTCTGGGGCTATGGTTTCATTGTCTTCATAGTAGCGATTACAGGCTTCGGTGGAAATAGTAAAGCCTCTGGGAACAGGCAATCCCAAACCGGTCATTTCTGCCAGGTTTGCTCCTTTTCCACCTAGGAGATTTTTCATGCTTGCGTTACCTTCGGTAAACATGTAGACATACTTTGTCATCTAAACATCCTCCGCTTTCTTTTCTGATTCGACAATTATTTCCATGGTGCTAAGCACTCATATGAAACCTTAAAAATCAAACTTTCCCGCAAAAAACTCATCCAATTTGTCAATAGGGAACCTAACATTTCCAGGGCTATATTCTACCTTAGCCATGGAATCCCGCTCACGAATCTCCACGCAATGATCCTCTTCCGAGTCAAAATCATAAACTACACAATAAGGAGTTCCGATTTCATCTTGTCGGCGATAGCGCTTACCAATAGACTGGCGATCATCAAATTCGCAGCTATATTTTTTACTTAGATTTTGAAAAATCCCTTCCGATGCCGCTGATAATTTAGCTGACAAGGGTAGGATGCCAATTTTAACCGGTGCCAGTGCAGGGTGAAAACGCATAACAGTTCTTACGTCACCTTCCGCCAGCTCCTCTTGATCATAGGCAGCACAGAGAAATGCCAGCGTTACCCGGTCAGCCCCCAGTGAAGGTTCAATTACATAGGGAATATACTTTTCATTTTTGGCAGGATCAAAATAAGTTAAGTCTTCCTTAGCATGATCCATATGTTGCTTCAAGTCATAGTCTGTACGATCAGCAATACCCCAAAGTTCGCCCCAACCGAAAGGGAACTGAAATTCAAAATCCGTAGTTGCCTTTGAATAGAAAGCCAACTCTTCAGGAGAATGATCCCGCGTCCGCACTTCGTCTGTTTTCAGGCCTAAATCCATCAACCAACGATAGCAAAACTCTTTCCAATAATTAAACCACTCTAAGTCTGTGCCCGGCTCACAAAAGAATTCCAATTCCATCTGCTCAAATTCTCTCGTTCTAAAAATGAAATTACCAGGGGTAATTTCATTTCGAAAAGATTTGCCAATTTGGCAAATACCAAAGGGAATTTTCCGTCTGGAAGAGCGTTGAACATTCTTGAAGTTTACAAAAATACCTTGGGCAGTTTCCGGCCGCAGATACACTTCGTTCTGACTATCTTCCGTAACCCCCATATAGGTTTTGAACATTAAGTTAAACTTACGCACATCGGTAAAATTATGTCCCCCACAAGCAGGACAAGGAATATTCTTTTCTTTTATGTATGCAACCAACCGATCACTATCCCAGCCATCTACCGGCTGCTCAATAGCCTGTTCCAGATTCCAATCCTCGATTAATTTATCAGCACGATGGCGAGCTTTACACTGCTTGCAGTCAATGAGAGGATCTGAAAATCCACCCACATGTCCTGAAGCCACCCATACCTGAGGATTCATCAAGATGGCACAATCAACACCTACATTATAGGGGCTCTCTTGAACAAATTTCTTCCACCAAGCGGCCTTGACATTATTTTTGAGTTCCACACCCAAAGGACCATAATCCCAGGAGTTTGCCAAACCACCATAAATGTCAGATCCAGGAAATACAAAGCCTCTTGTCTTTGCTAAAGCGACAATCTTCTCCATAGATTTGTCCTGAGGATTCATGATTCTTCCTCACTTTCCTCATTTTCGATTTCAACTTCAGTCATAACTTCTACTTCTTCGGCGCCTTCATCCTCTGCTACAACTTCGGTTACAAGGGATGCTTTTGCCTCTTCAGCAGCGGCCTCAGCAGGCATCTCATGATCAAATAAAACATTGGCCCGGCGGGCTTCCTGATCCATTAGCTCTGGAAAAAGCTCCATAGCGGCTTGTGTTGCAGCCAATTCCCGGGCCAAGCGGCGAGCCTCTTCAATTTCGGGACGCAGAGGAACTACCGGTGTATGGTGGCCAGAAACACAAGCTACCTGATCCTGATATACTTCTTCACAAGCCAGAGTTACCAAGTTAGGCGAATCGGCTTTGGCCATGGGCTCCGCACCATCCACCAATTGGCGGGTTCTTTTTGCCACTACCATGGCTAATGTATACCGACTTTCTACCTTGGGCAGTAATTGTTCGAGTGATGGTTTTACAAGCATAATTGCCTCCTTCAAATGTGTCTTTCGTCTTTTATTAGCACTCTCAACGTAACTACGTTGAGAAGTTAGCTTTGTAGAATAATGTCTTCTGTTCCGGCTTGGCGAAAATATCGGCTCTTTTCGGCCTCAATAATAGAGATAATTTTATTAGCTGCCTTGTCCAGGTCATCATTAATAATTAAGTATTCAAAAAGATCCGCTTTAGGAATCTCCACACTGGCTTCCAGCAGGCGACGTTGGATAACCTCCTCCGACTCGGTTCCCCTTTGCCGCAATCGTCGTTCTAATTCCGACAACGAAGGTGGCAGCAAGAAAATAGTAACCACAGCATCGCACTTCTCCATAAGTGTCAAGCTTCCCGAAACTGTTAAGTCAAATAAAACGTCCTGTCCACCGTTAATCAAGTCAAGCAGCGGCGGCAGCGGAGTTCCATAGTAGTTGTTTAGGTAGATGTCATGCTCGACAATCTCTCCCTTACTCATCATATCTTTAAACTCTTCCACGGTTCGAAAGAAATAAGCAACACCTTCCTCTTCTCCCGGTCTACACTGGCGGGTAGTCACAGAAACGGAATGAGCGATGTCTTGATAGCGCGCCCTCACCTTTTCAATTACTGTGCCTTTTCCCACTCCCGACGGGCCTGAAACCGAGACTAAAAGTCCTTTTCTGCATATACCTTCTAAACTTCGGCATGTTTTCTCATTGTTGTCAATTTTCAAGTTGCTGTCCCCCATTGCCTAAATTTTGCTTATCCTTTTCCAGTAAAACATCTATCTCTTCCACTGCCAAAGCAGATAAAACGATATGGTCGCTATCCATAATCAGAGCTGATTTTGACTTGCGTCCTGAGGACGCATCAATCAAAGCGCCCCGATCTCTTGCATCTTGTATCAATCGCCGAATAGGCGCAGACTCTGGTCCTACTACAGCAACAAGCCGCTCAGTTGATATTAAGTTCCCAAATCCAATTCGAATAAAACTCACTCTGTCTCCACTCCTGCTAAAATAAAAGCCCGAAAAAGTCAGGCCAGATTCTGAATCTGTTCTCTGATCTTCTCCAGGCCGGTTTTCATTTCAACAACTATACTGGTAATCTCTCTGTCATTAGCCTTGGAGCCAATAGTATTGGTCTCACGATTCATCTCTTGCAAAAGAAAATCTAATTTCTTACCGATAAGTCCTGAGGCTGCTAGTGTCTCCTCTACTTGAGAAAAATGACTATCCAAACGAACTAATTCTTCATCAATAGCACATTTATCAGCAAAAACAATAATCTCCGCCTCCATTCTGCCCGGCTCAAGAAATTGCTCCACCTTATCACCTAACAGGTGTTGAAGACGTTGATGCAGGCGGACTCTATACTCCTCAACTACGAGGGGCGCTCGCTGAGCGACCTGACAATGGAGCTGCTTTAATTCTTTTACCTTTTCTAGGATATCGCTTTTTAGCTCGCTACCTTCTCGCTGACGCATAAGTGCTATATCTTCCAGAGCCTGATCTAAGGCTCTGAAAAGGTCTTCTTGAACAGCTTCCGGCTTCCATTCGGCGGTTTCCATGGTCAAAACTTCAGGTAACCTAGCAATAACATCAATACCCACATCATCGGGACGCCCTGTGGTGGCGGCAATCTGAAACAGCGCCTGAGAATAGCTGGCGGCCAGATCTAAATTTGTCTGAACCTTAACTCTACCGGTCCCCTGCTCTTCAATAGTAATAAAAACATCTACCTTACCTCGAGCCAAGACTTCCGTCACCCGATCACGGATCATACCTTCAAGTGCCAAAAGGGTGCGGGGCATACGGACTTGAACATCACAATAGCGGTTATTTACAGACTTAAGCTCTACTACATATCGACATGTACCACAAACCAGTTCGCCTCGTCCGTAGCCCGTCATACTATCTGCCACTACTCTGCCTCCTTTCCACTATATAAGGTTCAATAAAATAACTTGTCAAGAGTGTGCTTCATTATATCGCAGCCTAGAAAAACGCGCAAGCACAAAAAAACCTAATTTACCTTAGAGCTGCAAGGCTTTAAAGCCAATATAATCCCCCGATGTTAAGCGGTATTCCACACCATCTAAAACACCTTCATAAGCTTTCTGCAGACCTCTTCCGTGTAAATGACCGTAAATGCAAAGACAGCTCTGATATTTTTTGAGTATCTGGTGGAAACCACTCTCTTGATTCAGCCAAGAAACCGGTGGAAAGTGCATTGCCACAATCAATTTCGGCGGCACAGGATTATTTTCTTGAAAACTTTCAGCCAGAAGCTTTTCCCCGGCCTTTAATGAAAGTTCTAAGCGCCCCAGCTCCCGCTGGTAAATAACTTGATCTGCAGTAGTAAAGTCGGCATCCCCCGGCAGACTCCAGCCCCTGGTTCCGCAAATAACCCGGTTATCAAAGAGATAGGCATTATTTTTCAAGAATAGCAAGCTATCAAAACCTTGTTGTTGGCAGAAAACTTCAACCTTGCGCATAGTCGCCCACCAGTAGTCATGATTGCCTTTTAGCAGTATTTTCTTACCTGGCAAGTCATGAAGAAAGGCCAGATCCGGCTTGGCCTCCTCCAGAGTCATACCCCAAGAAATATCTCCAGGCAAAATTACCGTATCCTGAGCTGAAATCTGCTGTCGCCAGAAAGCGGCAATCTGCTTCTCATGGTCTTGCCAACGCTCTCCAAAAATATTCATTGGCTTATTAACCCCTAGAGCCAAGTGAGGATCTGATAATGCAAAAATTGCCATTAGATCATTCCTCCTTAGCCAAGGTCTGCTCAGTCCTATCGTTCTGGTGAAAATGGTTATAAATTGCTTTTGCGTTCTCTTCAGAAATTCGCGGGACTTCCAGCAGCTCCGCCACCTCCGCTGAAGCAATTCGCCCAATGGTAGTAAAATGCGCCAGCAAAGCTTTTCGTTTGGCCGGTCCAATGCCTTCTATGGTTTCTAAGCGGAAGGAAAGATGACGTTTCTTGCTTAATTTCCGTTGATAAGACAAAGCAAAGCGGTGGACTTCGTTTTGGATCGCTGTAATAAGTCGTAGCAAAAGCAAATCCTCGGCGTTGGTAGCAGCCCTTTCGGCCAGTTCAAGAGTCTCACCTGAAGGAAGGGTTAACCCTCTGGTTCGGTGTCTTTTATCTTTTACCATCCCTGCAACATAAATCTTTTTGTCCAAAGAAAGTTTCTTCAGCACAGCTTCTGCAACCCGCACATGCTGAAGTCCACCATCCATCAAAAGCACCTCCGGAAGCAGCCCAAAGCCGCTATCTTCTTTGCGAGAAAATCTTCGCTCTAGTACTTCTGTCATAGCCCCATAGTCATCTTGCCCTTCTTTATTTTTGATCTTAAACAAACGATAAGAGGCTTTATCCGGGCGACCATTCTTAAAAACCACCATGCCTCCAGCCTTATCATCACTGCCTAGATTAGAGATATCGAAAGCCTCGATTCGCCCGGGTGATTCAGCTAAGCCAAGTCGTTCTGCTAAATCAAGCAGTGCCGAAGACAGAGCATTCTCAGAGTCCCCCACCCGTAGAACCCGGCGCAAGAGTGCTTCTTTAGCATTCCTTTCTGCTAACTGCAAGAGCTTATAGCCATCACCTCTCTGAGGTACGCGTAAATTGGGCTTATAGCCAAACCAGTGCTGAAGCAGCAGGCGCAAATCTTCACCCTCCGTCGGTTCTGAAGGCAAAAGTACTTCTTTCGGCATAAAACTAACATCTTGGTAATGCTGTTCTATGAAGGCAGCCAAAATGTCACCGTCTTCCTCTTTCTTGTCCGGCAAGAAAAAGGTTAGCGATCCAGTAATTCGCCCGCCCCGAACTTCAAGCTTTCGGACACAGAACTCTCCGGCATCCTTGGCTAAAGCGATCACGTCTAAGTCTTTTTCTACAGACAATGTAACCATTTGTGCTTCCATAATTTTTTGGAGCGAAAGGAGCCGATCGCGATAAATCGCCGCCTTCTCATAATCTTCTGCCTCTGCCGCCCCCAGCATTTGGGTTTCAATGTCTTTTTGGATGCCATCATATTTACCTTCAAAAAAACGACAAATATCTTCCATTACATCTCGATATACCGATGCCGGCACGTCACCCTTACAAGGTGCAACACAACGACCAATGTAATAATTAAGGCAAGGGCGCTCCTTACCAATATCTCTGGGCAGCACTCGACGGCAAGTTTTGGTAGGGAAAATCTCTCTCAAAGTAGCTAAGGCCCGATATAAATCCCCTGCCAAAAAGGGTCCAAAGTAGCGGGCACCTTGTTCCTTATCCTTTCCAATACGAAAAGAACGAAAAATACGTGGGTACTCTTCGTTCATCGTAATACAGACATAAGGGTAACCTTTATCATCTCTTAGCAGAATATTATATTGAGGCATATGCCGCTTAATAAGATTTGCTTCAAGTAATAGCGCCTCTAGTTCACTAGAGACAATCATGAATTCGAAGTCAGCGATATGGGATATCATTGCCAAGACCTTCTCGTTACCGGAAGGATTCTTGGTGAAATAACTCCGTAAGCGATTACGCAAATTCTTAGCCTTACCAACATAAATAACAGAACCCGAGGCATCCTTCATCAGGTAAACCCCCGGGTTCGTTGGAACAACATCTAATCGGGCATCAAAAACTACTGGTTCAAAACTCATACCACACTAGGATTCTCCAAATAAGAAACTAACGCATCCAGCGCTGCCTCCTGATCCTCACCCTCTGCAGTAATCTCAATCTCTGCCTGATTCTCGATCCCAAGAGACATCACGCCCAGCAAGCTTTTAGCATTCGCCCTACGGCCACTGCGACTCAAATAAATGCTACTACGAAATGAAGAAGCTTTCTGGATCAGAACGGCAACTGCTTTCATCTGAAGAGCCTCGTCACACTGAAATACAACGGTTCGAGAAACCATCTTTCATCCTCCTTGAAGTCCTGTCGGAACTATCACAATCTGTTATGAATAAGTATAGGGATTGACTTAATCTCTGTCAACCAAAAAGCGCTGTCAAAAGAGTAAATTAGACATTTCCTCCCAAGCCAGAGGATTCTATCATGGGGAAACATGTTTTTTCTGCTAAATCAGATAAGTAAAAAGCAAGGCATCCACCTGTCCATCCTCGTAATAGCCCTTCCGGCGCCCCACTTGTTGGAAACCTAAACGCCGATAGAGTCTAAGGGCTTTAAGATTATTTTCCGCCACTTCTAAATGAAGATAGGAAAGTTCTTGCCTGCGAGAGAAACTAAGTAGCCCCTTTACCAGCTCTTGCCCAATGCCCTGACTTTGAAAATCGGGAAGAACGGCAATGTTCGTAATCTCACCTTCATCCAAAACCCAGAGTAGACCACCATAGGCGACAATTTTATTCTGGACCTTAGCAACTAAACAATAGCTCTGAGAATTTTCTAAAAAAGTCTCTAAAGAGTTTTGGCTCCAAGGCTTTGCAAAACATTGCTGCTCAACGTGAAAGATATCTTCAGCCGCTTCCGATCCAACCTGAAAGTATTGAGGTGAAAAATCAAACTTCGGGCTACACATAATTTACTCCTTGGGCCTACTATTTCTTTCTGCCTGGGTACGAGCTCGGTATTGCGGCAGCAGTTTTTCAGCCGAAAAAAAGTCAGCTACATCGATATGCTCCACTACTTTTTGCTTCAGCAGAGAAAGAGCCTCTGCCGCCACTGACTCCGGCTGAATATCGCGTCCCCAGCCTTCGTCTACTTGGCAGCTAAGACCAGCAAAATCGGCTTGATAAAGGTCAGCTGCATCACCACACAGAAGAAGCTTCTTTTCTTGGCCATGTTGGCTTATAAATCCTTGACAAAAAGCCACCAGTTCCTCAACGGTTCGGGGAGCCTCTTCCAGCACTTCATCGCCAGCCGCATAAACCGAACTAAATACCCGGCGATTTCTGGCATCAATCATGGGCACAACCACGCTATGCCTATCTCTCATATAAGGATGAGCCAAAGCCCGTAGACTAGAAACCGCAATGACGGGTTTATCCAGGACTGCCGCCAAAGTCTTAACTGCCGTTACGCCAATTCTTATGCCGGTAAAAGATCCCGGCCCAACAGTACAGGCCAAGAAATCCAACTCTTGGTAACTTTTTCCACAGTCCATAAGCAGCCTATCAACCATGGGCATAAAACTACTTCCATGGGTGTAGCCTGCCGCCAATAAACTTTTTCCTAAGAGTTTCCCCTCCAAAAAAAGACCCGCCGAACAGGATTTCCCCGAAGTATCACAGGCTAAAAGCAACATACACTGACTCCTTTATTCTTTCTCAGGCGAAGTAGCAAAATGCGACTGCAAGTGAGCATAGTCATCGGCTCTGCCAAGAGGCCATAGTAATTCAATATGGCGAGAATTCTCTTTACCCCAGAGCCTAACTGAGATACTGCTGGCAGGCAAAATAGGTCTAACCCGCTCGCCCCACTCCAAGACACAAATTCCATTCCGGTGAAAGTACTCGTCTAAACCTGAATCTAGAAAATCTTCCTCATCCCGCAAACGATAGGCATCAAAATGAAACAAAGTCGGCTTATCCGGTTGCGTGGGAGGATGTTCCATAACTAGCGTAAAAGTTGGGCTGGAAATAAAACTATCTAAACCAAGTCCTCGTGCCAAACCTCTTGTAAAAGCGGTTTTGCCAGCGCCTAAATCACCATCTAAGGTTAAGACATCACCGGCTCGCAAGCAAGCCGCCAATACTTCACCTAGGGCTTCTGTTTCTTCTGGACTATGTGATATAGCCGAGATAACTGGATAAAAATCTTTTTGTTCCTGCACCATTTACTAAACCTCTTTATTCTCCTGATAAATAATCTTACCATCGCCTAGAAACAGTAGTAAGCGGCTGGAATTTTCCAATGGATTTCCAGAAAAAAGTGCTAGATCCGCCACCTTTCCTAAAGTTAAGCTGCCATAGCGATCATCAACCCCAGCAATTTTAGCCGCTGTAATGGTTAGTGCTTCTAAAGCTGATTCCGGGGACATCCCTCCCCGAACAGCCATAGCCGCAGACAAAGCCAAATATTGCTGAGGAACACAAGGGTGATCGGTCATAATTGCCACCGGTAAACCAGCGGCCTGTAAAACACCGGCATTATTTATTGTAGCATGAGCCAATTCCGGTTTGGAGCGATCGCCAATAACTGGACCAACAATAATCCCCAAAAGACGGCCACCTTTTTGACCGGAGCCCCGTCCTGCTGCCAATCCTGCCTGATATTCTTGAACCAGTTGATCGACAATTAGGTAACCTTCCGTACAATGGTCCAGGGTGTACGTCAGCCCAAATTCATTACAAATTCTCACCGCCGTCAAAATATCATCTTGACGATGAGCGTGAATCTTCACCGGAAGCTGTCCTCGAACCACCGGGATTAACGCCCCCAGTTGCATGTCAAAATCCGGCCTGTCCGGTTTTTCGGCCGCATCTTCCTCACCGTTTTGAAGCGCCACCTCATAAGCATGATATTTTGTCTCGTAGTCCAGTAGCTTCTCATTATATTCTCTGGCTTTGAATAAAGTCTCACGGATAAGAGCAGCAGTGGCCATTCTGGTAGCAGGGGCCTTATTATCCTTCCCATAAACCCGTTTTGGATTTTCACCCAGAGCCATCTTTTGTGCAGCCGCAGGCAGAACTACGGCTTGGTCTACCGTGGAGCAGTAAGTACGCATCAAAGTGAACTCGCCGCCAAAAACATTCGCACTTCCCGGGCCACTCATTACTAAGGCAACCCCTGCTAAATAGGCTTCACGAAAGCAGGCATCAACATATATCCCATCAATGGCTCGCAGCTGCGGTGTCACTGGATCGGTATCCTCGTTACCGTCATCGCCCTCGAAATCAAGACCATCATTAAACATGCCCAGATGAGAATGTATATCAATTAACCCCGGCAAGAGCCAGCCGCCTTGACCATCAACCACTTGGGCAGTCATCTCCAACGCAGGCCAATTATTCATAGTACCCCAAGCTGAAATGCGATCATCCTTAACCGCTAACCAGCCATTTTCAACGATACCTGACGCTTCCATTGTTATTAATCGGACATTTTTGATGTAAATCATCATCTCATTCCTTCCTAAAAAAACACGGCGCAACCTCCAGGTCTGGAGAGTACGCCGTGATTAAAACCAACTTAACAAGATATCTCTGTCAACATACCAAAAAGAACGAATCCTTTCTTGGGGCTGATACAGGCATCCATTAACGCTTGGAGAACTGGGAAGCCTTTCTGGCCTTCTTTAAACCCGGCTTCTTTCTTTCCTTCATCCGTGCATCACGAGTCAGGAAACCAGCCTTCTTCAAGATGGATCTGTATGCTTCTTCGTCAGCCTGTACTAAAGCACGAGCTAAACCATGACGAATAGCACCAGCTTGGCCGGAAACACCGCCACCAACTGCTTTACAGATAATGTCAAACTTACCTACTGTGCCAGTGGCAACCAAAGGTTGATTAACAATCAGCTTTAAGGTCTCAAGACCAAAATACTGATCAATATCCTTGCCATTAATGGTGATAGAACCTTCACCAGGCAAAATACGAACACAAGCTACCGCATTCTTGCGACGGCCGGTGCCATAGAAATAAACTTTTCCAGATTTCTTAACCATAATATGCTATCCTCCCTACTCTTATACGTTGATCGTCAATGCTTCTGGCTTCTGGGCAGCATGCTCATGCTCAGCACCAGCATAGACCTTCAGCTTCTTGTACATCTGACGACCCAAAGAATTCTTCGGAAGCATACCCTTAATAGCTTGCTCAAAGGCCTTCTCTGGCTTCTGAGCCATAAGTTTTCTATATGTCATTTCCTTAAGGCCACCTGGGTGACCTGTGTGGTAACGATAATACTTCTGATCTAACTTATTACCGGTCAAGGCAATCTTGGCGGCATTAATTACGATTACATAATCACCTGTGTCTGTAAAAGGGGTATAAATCGCTTTGTGCTTTCCACGCAGAATCTTGGCGACTTCACTAGCCAAACGACCAAGTGTCATACCGGAAGCATCAACGACGTACCATTTTCTCTCAATTTCTGCGGGCTTGGCAACATACGTCTTCATATGGGGCTGTTTCCTCCTTGCTATCTTTCTGTCTACTCTTGCAGACCTGTCTCACTCTAAAAAGCGCTTACCCATCATACAATTAGCCAAGCGCTTTGTCAACCATTATTTTAAATTAGATGTATAATTCTGGCTTTATCTCTGTTTTTCTCCCTCAATCGCCATTATTCCACGTTTGCGTTTCGATCTGGATACTTGCCGCTAAAACAAGCATCACAATAATGCTTTTCTTCAGAAAAGAGCATACGAGGCAAAAGTTCACCCGGCAGAAAAGCCAGAGAATCCGCTCCAATTTGCTCACAAATCTCTTCCTGACTATATTGACGGGCAATTAAGCCTTCAGTAGTCGGCACATCTGTCCCGTAATAACAAGAATGTAAAAAAGGCGGGGCACTGATGCGAACATGTACTTCAGTTGCCCCGGCCTGCTTTAGAAGTCGTACAATATGAGCCATGGTAGTACCACGAACAATGGAGTCATCAATCAGAACCACTCTTTTTCCTTGAATTACAGAGCGAATTGGATTTAATTTTATGGAAACAGCTTCTTGGCGTTTAGCCTGTCCCGGGCGAATAAAGGTTCGCCCAATATAACTATTTTTTACAAAACCTCTTCCTAAGGGCAGCCCAGATACTTCACTAAACCCCGTAGCCGCATCTAAACCTGATTCCGGCACCCCAATTACAATATCTGCCGACGGACAACTATGAGCGGCTAAAATTCTGCCTGCCTCCCTGCGCGCTTCGTATACACTCACCCCATCTATCACACTATCTGGCCGGGCAAAATAGATATACTCAAAGATACAAATGCTAGGAACAGCCCTTTCTTTGCTATGAGATGTAAGGCCGTTTTGGTCACAGACAACGACCTCTCCCGGCTCAACATCCCGAAGAAATGTAGCTCCAATGCTATCTAGCGCGCAAGATTCTGATGCAAAGACGTAACTTTCTCCCAAGCGACCGATACATAAAGGTCTAAAGCCATAAGGGTCACGAGCGGCGATCAATTTTCTTGGGCTCATAATAAGTAAGGAATAGGCTCCCTTCAGCCGTCCCATGACGCCTCTGACGGAATCCTCGATAGAGCTTTGTTGCAAACGTTCCCGAGCAATTTCATAGGCAATAACTTCCGAATCAATGCTCGTCTGAAAAATAGCCCCTTTCTCTTCCAGCCGATCACGAAGTTCTTCCGCATTCGTAAGAGTACCATTATGAACCAGTGAAAGAGTTCCCTTAGCATATTCCGTCACTAAAGGCTGCGCATTACGCCAGGAACTTTCACCAAAAGTCGAGTAACGAACATGACCTAAAGCAATACTGCCTTTTAATCTTTCTACTATTTCAGCAGAAAAAACATCTCCAACCAAGCCCATGCCTTTGTGGCATTGAATCAGGCCATCCTGATTAACAGCAATCCCACAACTCTCTTGACCCCGGTGTTGCAGCGCATAAAGTCCGTAGTATATGAGAGGCGCAATCTCCAGCCCCTCTGACTCGCTATAAATGCCAAAAACACCACACTCTTCATGAAGCTCTTGAGACAAAGTAACCTCCCTTTCTGCTCTGCTTAACAGAGGGCTGCAAGGAAAAAAGATAACGGGAAATTCCATATAGAAGATCCCGTTATTTGAATACTTTATCATTCTAATCAGCTAAATTGAATGTGTCAATAAAATCCCGAATCATTTTAGTTAAGTGTAGGAATATGATAGACTTCATTATATAGAATGAGATGGAGATGACCATGACAAAAAATTACTTATCTACTACCCTATCCAACTGCACCCTTTGTCCCAGAAATTGCGGTGTTAATCGAAATGTGGGTGAAAAAGGCATCTGCCGAAGTGGAATTCTGCCCAAAGCCGCTCGAGCTGCCCTACATCCTTGGGAGGAACCCTGCATATCTGGCACAAGAGGTTCGGGAACCGTCTTTTTTAGTGGCTGCTCTTTGCACTGTAGCTTTTGTCAGAATCAGAAAATTAGTCAAGGGGAAGTAGGTAAGGAGTTGACCCCTTTAGAACTGGCAGCTATTTACCTGAATTTAGAAGAGCAAGGCGCACACAATATCAACTTGGTAACCCCCATGCACTTTAGTATTCCCCTAATCGAAAGTCTACGTATCGCCAAAAATAAAGGTCTCACTCTGCCGATCATAGCAAACACTGGGGGATACGAAGAGGTAGCAGCATTAAAACGTTGGGAAGGTATAGTAGATATCTACTTACCGGACGTAAAATTTTATTCCTCCAAAGTATCTGATAAATTTGTCACTGCTCGGGACTATTTTGAAGTCGCCCAAGCTGCCCTTCAAGAAATGTTCCGGCAAGTGGGTGAACCCCTTATTACAGGAGATGGTCTAATGAAAAAGGGTATGCTTGTACGGCATCTGATGATTCCGGGCTATTTATTTGACAGCCGCCACATTCTGGAGTACTTATGTGATACCTATGGAGATAAAATCTATCTAAGTTTGATGAATCAATATACGCCTCCCCAAAGCTTTCAGCACCAAGGCCAGTGGTCGGTTTCTGCCCAACTTGCCCCAGACCACCTACTGCGCCAAGATCACTACGATGCTCTGATTGATTATTTATGCCAAAGGGGCATGGAGAGCGTATATATCCAAGAACAAGGAACCTGTGAAGAGAGCTTTATTCCACCCTTTGATTTAACAGGATTAGACATAAAAAAACCCTCGTAGAAGTGATTCTACAAGGGCATCTGGAGCGGGATACGAGATTCGAACTCGCGACTTTCACCTTGGCAAGGTGACACTCTACCACTGAGTTAATCCCGCACGCACGATGTATTATAACGAGTCTGGGAGAGATTGTCAACAGATATTAAAAAAATTATCTACCATTCTCGAGTTCCTCAATTGCAAAAGTAAAATCCGGTGTAAGAAGGAAGTAGGTGGAAGTAAGTTTTGCACCTTCATAGGGCTAGGCAGTAATGCTCCCGAATTATCTCTTTTTTATTAAGTAAGATTTTCTCATATCTTTCTACTTTACTCTATGACTTATAGTCAACCATAAAGCAGCTAATTTTGTAAGTTAGTCTCTAAAAAACTAATGGGCTCAGTTTCTGAGCCCATTAGAGATCTTTACAGTTAAGAGGAGATATAGAACCACTTGCCGTTTTTGGCATTAGGGATGTACTGACTAATCCCAGGAAACTGCTGTCCCAAATTCTCTGGAGCTGCGATATGCTCTAAGACTTTCCAGCCTTCTGTTTCCGTCCATCTTAAGCAAATAAGATAATACTGCTGCGTCTTAGCATTATCAATAGAATAGATAATCCAAATCGGATTCTCCTTATCAACCAAATCAACAGCAGCAAGCTCTGCCCAATCTTTATATTTTTCAGGCAAAATGGCATCACCAAATTGGAACCGCACAGCTTTAGTGGGAGCACCTGCTAGAGCCAACAAAGCTTCCGCCTGCCCTGGCTCTAAAGGTTCTACCCGTAGTTTGTCTGTCGCAGTAATATATTCTTCCAAATTAATCTTACCTGTAGCGTATTCCGCATGATAGCCAATATAGCGTTCAGCGGCAATTTCATAGCGAGTAAAAAGCGTTGTCTGGTAGGCCATCACTAAGAAAGTTATCAGTAGGGCACTAAGAGCCACTATAAAGCCCAAGAAAGGCCACTTAATCCGCCAGACTCCCTCTGGGCGCTTCGTGACAATCCGCTTAATATTAAAGGCAACTAAGGGAAGTATAAAAAGCACGCACATCATGATATAAATAAATTTTGTTGTCTGCATTGGCTACCTCCTACAGCACTTTACTCAGAAATTCTTGAGTACGGGGCTTTTGGGGCTGTCCAAAAATCTGCGCAGGTGTGCCTTCTTCATAAATAATACCCTCATCCATATAGAAGACTCGATCGGCCACCTCTCTGGCAAAGCCCATTTCGTGGGTAACCACTACCATGGTCATACCACTCTTAGCCAACTGTTGCATAACATCCAGAACTTCCCCGACCATTTCTGGGTCTAGTGCCGAAGTCGGTTCATCGAAAAGCATAATTTCTGGGTTCATTGCCAGAGCCCTGGCAATGGCTACCCTTTGCTTCTGTCCACCGGATAAACGATTGGGATATTGATCAGCTTTTTCAGCCAAGCCAACTCGCTCTAGCAACTCTGTAGCTAAAGTTTTTGCCTCGGCATCGGATTTTTTTAGGACTTTTTTGGGTGCCAAGGTAATATTTTCCAGTACTGTTAGATTAGGAAAGAGGTTAAACTGTTGGAAAACCATACCAGCTTTCTGCCTTAGTTTATCAATACTTCTTTTATGTTCGATAAGCGAAACCCCATCTAAGAAAATTTCGCCCTTTGTGGGCTCTTCCAGTAGATTTAGACACCGTAAAAAAGTACTTTTCCCCGAACCAGATGGCCCGATAACACAAACCACTTCACCTTTTCTAATTTCTGCGCTTACCCCACGGAGGACTTCGAGCTTTCCAAAGTATTTATGAAGATCAATAACTTTAATCACTACGTTTCATCCTCCTCTCCAATCGATTAATAAGTCCCGCCATGCTGGTTGTCATGAGCAAATAAATATACGCCACCGATAGGGGGGCTACCATGGCATCATAGGTAATGCTGGCAATCCGTTGTCCACCTTTATTCAAGTCAGCAATAGCAATATACCCAGCAATCGAGGTTTCCTTTATTAAAACTATAAATTCATTGCCTAAAGCCGGAAGAACATTCTTAATTGCTTGGGGGATTATAATATACTGCATTGTCTTGTAATAGGATAATCCTAAAGAGCGACCAGCTTCCATCTGCCCTTTGTCTACAGCAGCAATACCGGCACGAATAATCTCGGCTACATAGGCACCACTATTAATACCAAAGGCAATGGAAGCTACAATAATAGCCGGAAGACCTGATTGAGCTAAGATAATAAAATAAATAATTGTAAGCTGCACCACCACTGGAGTGCCTCTAATCAAAGTAATATAACCTTCTGCAAAGGAATTCAGTGGCCCTTTGCGCTGAAGCTTACATATAGCTATAAATAGTCCTAAAATGATACCTATTACAGCTGATAACAAGGTGATCTGTACGGAAACTACAAAACCGTCTACCAAGTACATAAACCGATCATCTTTAATCAGTGTCAGAAAAATCTGACGGGAAAAAGTCTCAACAAAATCGGTAAAGAAATTCATTCTTCCCCCTGCGCCTCTCAATAAAAATAACGAGCTGTAGCTTAGTATTTACTAAGCTACAGCAGGTAATTATTTCATATAACGTGTAACGATCTCATCAAAACGTCCGTCTTCTTTAATCTTGGTCAAGGCTGCATTAACTTGATCCAGTAAAACTGTATTTCCTTTAGCTACAGCAAAGGCATATTCTTCATCATCAAAGAGCTTTTCAACCAGCTTTAACGTATCGGCATTCTGCTGGGCATAAACCCGAGCAGGGTTATTATCAATAATAACAGCATCCACCTGACCATTTTTTAGTGCCTCTACAGCTAACATACCATTAGCAAAGCCTTTAATCTGAGACGTGTTGTCCACATATTCCTCTGCAATAAATTCACCGGTAGTTCCAGATTGAACACCCACATTAAGCGCCGCCAAATCTTCTGCTTTGCTTAGAGTGCTATCTTTAGCAACTATTACTGTCTGAGCTGCTGTGTAGTAAGGCATAGAAAAGGACATGGATTCTTCTCGATCAGGCTTAACAGTAAAGCCTGCAGCAATAATGTCAATTTGACCACCTTGCAAGGCAACTGGCAAAGAATCAAATTTCATATCTTTAATTTCTAGCTCAAGTCCCATTTCCTCGGCAATCAGCGCCATAACTGCCGGATCAATCCCGACAATCTCGTTATTTTCCAAAAATTCAAAAGGTGGAAATTCTGCATTCGTTCCCATTACCAACTTTCCAGGTGTCTTTGTTCCGCTCCCGGTATTAGTCTTTGAAGCTTCACTGCCGTCACCTTTAGTTGTAGCCGCTGCACTGCTGGTAGCCGCTTTAGTGGTCTCTTTTTCAAAATCATCTTTGGCTGAGTTACCGCAAGCTGCAACGCCAGCAAGAAGGGCACAGCTAATGGCCAGTGCCATAAATTTTTTAAGCATTTTCATTCTCTTACTCCTCTTATCTACTATAGTCTAGGCTTTGAACCTTAACAGTACAAAAAAAGCCTGTACTTTGTCAATTCATTAAAACAACAGATTAGGTAAATTTGCTGCTTTTTGTCGAAATTTTCTCTGTTTATCGTCTCTTTTAAAATTTAAAATAGAAACAACCCTTATATGAGAGGAAGACGCTATATGTTAGAACGCAAATTTGAAAGATCAATAGCTATAAATGAGGAAGGACTCTACCTAGCTTTATCAGGCAATGGTTCTTTTAGCATGAGTAGGAGTATCGCCACACGCCTAGAAGTAATTTTTCGAGAATGGCTTCTTTTTAGAGGTATCCTTGATTCCTATGGCGGAGCTAATATTCATATCTTAAATCATATAAGTCTGCCTCTATTGATCTGGTACAAGCAAGTGTTAGATGGTCTTTACGAGCCCCTTAATCATTCTAGTAATCTAGATCAAGAAATTTTGTTCCCTATTCGCCTTTGTCCGATGACACAGCCATTTCTTAGTAAAACAACTAAATTATGCTTACATTGGCCACCCCTATGGCAGAGGCAAACCCCTGGAATAGCCTTAGCTTTTTGCCGCGTCGGTCATGATGCAAGAACGAAAACATATCGAATTCGGTTTGAAAGCTACAAAAGAGCAAAAAGAATCTTCCCTGCCGAATGGGCTAAGGAAGATTCTTTACTACGCTCTTCGAGCTAAAAAGTGAAAGTAAGAAATCAATTAATTACTTAATTTCAACTTCAGCGCCAGCTTCCTTCAGCTTAGCAGCTGCAGCGTCTGCCTCTTCCTTAGAGACATTCTCTTTAACTGGCTTAGGAGCACCATCAACAAGATCCTTAGCTTCTTTGAGGCCTAATCCTGTCAACTCACGTACAACCTTGATAACTGCAATCTTAGTTGCTCCAGCATCCTTAAGAGTAACAGTGAATTCTGTTTGCTCTTCAGCGGCAGCAGCACCAGCACCACCAGCAGGAGCAGCAACTGCAACTGCAGATGCAGATACACCAAATTCTTCTTCTAAGGCCTTAACCAATTCGTTCAGCTCCATCACGGTAAGAGCCTTGACTTCATCAATAAACTTTGTAACTTTTTCGCTAGCCATTCTATTTTACCTCCATAGTATTGCCGTTTCCCGGCTAAAATAATTATTCAGAAACTGTCTCTGTAGTAGCCTCTTCAGCAGCAACAACAGCCGGAGCTGGTTCTGCCGTCTCTGTAACAGCACTTGTAGAAACTTCACCTTCGTTCTCACGCTTCTCAGCAATAGCATGTAATGCGATTGCCAACTTGGCGATAGGAGAAATAAGTCCGTAAACAACTTGTCCGTACAGAACTTCCTTGGAAGGAATAGAAGCCAATGCATTGACCTCGGCCATAGAAATGGCTTTGTCTTCCAGTATACCGGCCTTAATTGAGAGATTCTCGTACTTATCGGCATATTGCTTAACCATTCTGGCTGGAGCAATGATGTCTTCGGTAGAGTAAGCAACTGCAGTAGGACCCTTAAAGACTTCATCCAGACCATCAATTCCCAGTTCTTTGAATACCAAAGTCAGGGTTGTGTTCTTGATAACCTCGTAAACGATATTGTTTTTACGGAAATCAGCACGCATTTCGGTGTCTTCCAAAACGGTTAGACCACGTGCATCCACAAAAACAAAAGACTTGGCTTCTTTAAAGGCTACAACCAAATCAGAAACAATCTTCTGCTTGGCCTCCAAAATCTTCTTGCTTGGCATAGGTAGTGGCACCTCCTTGTTAAAATTTAAAATACCTCCTCGACCGAAGCTGAGGAGGTATTTAAAGGCATACTAAATCCCTTAAATGATCCGCCTCGGCAGGAATATTATTACCACCCAAAGGTGTCCTGCTGTCTTAGGTCGAGTATATTTTACAAATAATAAATGTTAAGCTTACAGCTTAGCTGCATTAATCCGGATTCCAGGACCCATGGTACTAGCTAAAGAAACATTCTTCAGGTACTGGCCTTTAGCGGCAGCCGGTTTAGCTTTGATAATTGCATCCATGATAACCTTAAAGTTTTCTTCTAACTTTTCTTGGCCAAAAGAAACCTTACCGATTGGACAGTGAATGATATTCGTCTTATCAAGACGGTATTCAATCTTACCAGCCTTAATATCAGCGATAGCCTTAGCTACATCCATAGAAACGGTTCCTGATTTCGGGTTAGGCATCAATCCCTTAGGACCTAATACTTTACCCAGACGTCCAACCACACCCATCATATCAGGTGTAGCAACCACTACGTCAAACTCGAACCAGTTCTCTTTGCTGATCTTGTCAACCAACTCTTCGGCACCGACAAAATCAGCACCGGCAGCGGTAGCCTCATCAGCTTTAGGGCCTTTAGCGAAAACGAGAACGCGCTTTGTACGTCCAGTACCGTGAGGTAAAACTACAGCGCCTCTAACTTGTTGATCTGCATGTCTTGAGTCAACACCCAAACGAACATGTAATTCTACCATTTCATCAAACTTAGCTTTACCGGTCTCCTGTACCAGCCGGATTGCATCCGTAGGATCGTAGGAGACGGATCTGTCTACGAGCTTTGCAAGCTCTTGATATCTCTTGCCTCTTTTCATTGTTACTACTCTCCTCGCCGTTAGTCTTCGGTAATCACAATACCCATGCTGCGTGCTGTACCGGCAACCATGCGTGCGCAGGCCTCCACATCAGCGGCATTGGTATCTACCAACTTGATCTGCGCAATCTTTCTGCACTCAGAAAAAGGCAGCTTTGCGACCTTGTCTTTGTTCGGTTTTCCCGAACCACTCTCGATATTACATGCCTTCTTAAGCAATACAGGCACCGGAGGAGTCTTAGTAATGAAAGAGTATGTACGATCGGCATAAACGGTAATGATTACCGGAATGATCATACCAGCTTCTTTAGCTGTTCTCTCATTAAATTCCTTAACAAACTGGGCAATATTTACACCATGTTGGCCAAGGGCTGGTCCTACCGGTGGTGCTGGCGTTGCTTTGCCTGCGGGTATCTGAAGTTTAATATACCCTGTGACTTTCTTTGCCATATGCGGCCACCTCCCAAAAATAATCTTTGACAGCGCCTATCCTAAAAATTATCGCTGTCCCAATATCAATTCGTCCTAAAGGACGGGATAAGCTAACAATAAAAATTACACACGAATAACTTGAGCAAAATCAAGCTCAATGGGGGTTTCACGTCCAAACATGGAAATTCTTACCCGCACGGAATGACGCTCCAGATTCATCGCTTCCACAACGCCGATACAATCAGCAAAGGGGCCTGCGATCAGCTTCACAGAATCACCAATAGAGTAATCAACTGTGGGCTGCCAGTTAGACTCCAGACCCATGAGCATAAGCTCTTCATCGGACAGAGGAACCGGACGGTTAGAGCTGGGACCTACAAAGCCGGTAACACCTCTGGTATTACGAACAATGTACCAGATCTCTTCCGTATAAACCATCTTGACTAACACATAGCCTGGATAGATCTTCTTCATGGAGACTTTCTTCTTGCCATCCTTGACCTCGATCTGCTCCTCCATGGGTACGGAAATGTCCTGGATCATATCCTGAAGACCACGATTCTCAATCACAGTCTCAAGGGTAGTCTTAACCTTATTCTCATAGCCAGAGTAGGTATGAATAACGTACCACTTTGCCTCTGGTTTAGAATCTCTTGGGTATTGTTCTTCGTTCATTATTACGCGCCTCTCCTACCAGTTTCATGCTCTCTACAGGGCATCTCTCTTAAGATCCAGCCGTAGTAGTAGACGCACTTTCTGCTGCCGTGGATTCTAGTGTCACATTGACGGTGTCAGAAGTTGCTCCGGTAGATTCAACGGTAGGAGCAGTTGTAGCACTAACATCCGCTAATGAACTCTCTGTTGCTGTTGCAGCGTAGAAGCCAACTTTCTCTAAGAGTAAGCGACCACCATCACCAATAAGAAGCGCCAGAAAAACCGTTGCCAACAGAATGACTGCCAAAACAACTACTGTGGTCTGAATCAACTTCTCTCTGGTAGGCCAAATAACCCGTTTCAGCTCTTGTCTCACTTCTACGAAACGTTGTCCGATACGCTTGAAGATATTAGGCTTAGTCTTCTTATCTGCCATTGGTCACAACCCTCTCATAACAATGTTGGCAAAATGCCACTTACTTCGTCTCTTTGTGATTTGTGTGTTTGCGGCAAAATGGACAATGCTTGGTAAGCTCCATTCTGTCTGGGTTATTCTTCTTGTTCTTGTATGTCTGATAGTTTCTTTGTTTGCACTCTTCGCAAGCCATAGTCAGCTTGTCCCGGGCGCCTGCTTTGCTAGCCATGTTGAACACCTCCATGAATTGGCATCTATACTGCCGGATTGCGCATAAAAAAAAGACCGAAACGGCAATAGCAAACGAAATTTTAACACAACTGCCCTAAACTGTCAATGAAGGCAGAAATATTTTATTAGCGTCTACCTTCTAGTTCTTGAGCAATTTCTGCCAACGAAACATCTTTCTCAACCATCAGTACCGTTAAGTGGTAGAGCAAATCAGATATTTCATAGACCAATTCCGCTTTGGACTGGGTTCCGGCGGCAATAACCACTTCAAAAGATTCCTCGCCGACTTTTTTGCAAATCTTTTCTAAGCCCTTTTGAAATAAGTAATTAGTATAAGAACCCTCTACCGGATTCTGCTGGCGATCCTTTACAATTGCATAAAGTTTTTCTAGGGTAGCATCAAGTTTTTCTTCCATTTTCTTATCCTCTTTTCCTATTATCTCTAACTTATAATTCATCTATTGCTGTAAAAAAGCAAGTAGCCGAACCGGTATGACAAGCTGGGCCTGATTGCTCGACTTTGTATAGGAAGGTATCCCGATCACAATCCGCCCAAGCCTCTACGACTTTTTGCACGTGACCGGAAGATTCGCCTTTTTTCCATAAGCGCTTTCGGCTACGGGAATAATAGTGCATGTAACCGGTTTCGGAAGTTTTTTTGAAGGCCTCAAAATCCATATAGGCCAACATCAAGACACTTCCATCTTCAGCGGATTGGGTAATTACCGGAATCAGCCCATCACTATTTTTTTTGCACTTCTGCCAACGACTCAGCTCCGAGCTGAGTTTACGCACCAGTATCCCACGCTGCGTTAAATAGTCCTTTAAATCAGCAATCTGGATCTCTTTAAAGTGAAAAAGACTGGCCGCCAAGACGGCCTCCGCTCCACCGCTGACTATTCCATCATAAAAATCTTCCATAGTGCCTGCGCCTCCGGAAGCAATTACGGGGACGGAAAGCTCGGAGCTGATCATTTTAGTGATTCGATTATCATAACCACTCTTGGTACCATCTTTATCCATGCTGGTCAAAAGAATCTCTCCCGCTCCCAGCGCTGTTACTTCTCTTGCCCAAGCTAAAGCATCTTTTCCCGTCTCTTTGGTTCCGCCAGCGGCAAATACGCCATAGCCACTGGGATAGATATCCTCCTGATCTGGACAGGACTTCACATCAATGGCTACCACCACACACTGGGAACCGAACTGACCGGCAGCCTGGGCTATCAACTGAGGATTGGCAATAGCGGCGGAGTTTAAAGAGACTTTATCAGCCCCAGCTTGGAGAAGTTGGCGAATATCCTCCAAAGTAGAGATACCTCCGCCCACGGTAAAGGGAATAAATACTTCTTCGGCAACGGCATTTACCATCTGGAGCATAGTTTTACGCCCTTCCAAAGTGGCGGAGATGTCTAAAAAAACTAGCTCATCAGCCCCAGAAATATTATAAAATTTGGCAATTTCAACCGGATCTCCTGCATCCCGCAGACCTAAAAAATTAACACCTTTTACCACCCGGCCATCTTTCACATCCAGACAGGGAATTATTCGTTTTGCAAGCATGCCGCCAACCTCACCTTTCCTTCATATATGCCTTTGCCTATAATAACGCCGGCACAGCCGGTAGTAGCAATCTTGGTCACATCTTCTTCCGAGCCAATCCCTCCAGAAGCAATCACCGCCAGCTTGGTGCCCTGAACCAAGGCCGCCGTTTGCGAGACAGCCGGACCCGTGAGCATGCCGTCCCGATCAATATCGGTATAGATCACAGTAGTAGCACCCATGGCTTCTAATTCCTTGGCAAAATCTATGGCCTTCACACCGGAGTTCTGTGTCCAGCCATCTAAAGCTAGCTCACCTTTTCTTGCATCCAGCCCTACCGCGATTTTGTCTCCATAAGTGGCTAAAGCCTGTGCCAAAAATTTCTGATCACGAATAGCCGCCGTGCCGATTACACAGCGGGATACTTGACTATCCTCAATGAGGCTTTGTAGGCTATCCATATTACGAATGCCTCCGCCGGTCTGCACTTTAAGTATTCCTAATTTAGCAATTGCAGAAATGATAGGACGATTGATACCGTCGCCTGATTTGGCTCCATCAAGATCTACAATATGAATCCAGGTGGCCCCTTGACGAGCAAAATCCTCAGCCATGGCCACCGGGTCATCGGAATAGACCGTTACTTTTTGATAATCCCCCTGTTGTAGCCGGACACACTTGCCCCCTAATAAATCAATTGCCGGATATATAATCATACGTCTGCTGTCCCTTCCTACTAATCTAGCTGGTTATGAATTAGGCCACTCTGCTAGGTATCAAGCAGAGGTAGCGAACTATTTTTTTCCATACTCTATTCCCACGACCTGTAGCAAACTTCACCTAGCAATATAAGGTTCATATGCTGGTTTGGTGCAGCCATTCCTGTAAAAATACCAGCCCCGCTTCACCACTTTTTTCCGGATGGAATTGGGTGGCAAAAATATTATCCTTGGCCACAGCGGCCGTATAGGGAAAGCTATACTCTGCACGGGCTGCTATATGACGCGGATCTTTGGGTTGACAATAATAGGAGTGAACGAAATAAAAACAATCACCCGCCACCAGAAGTTCACTCTGACTATCAGCTAACTGGCTCCAGCCAATTTGAGGAATTTTAAAACCCTCAGCCACCGGAAAACGTACCACTTTACCAGGAATTAAGCCCAGACCAGCGGTAGTCTGGCCATTTTCTTCCGAGTAATCAAAAAGCATCTGCATCCCCAAGCAAATACCTAAAAAGGGCTTGCCTTGACGAACATAATCCAGCACACCAGAAATCAAGCCTTTAGCCGTTAAAGCAGCCATGGCCGGAGCCATAGCCCCCACTCCCGGTAAAATCAAGCCGGAAACTGCAGCTAAGCCTTCTGGGGAATCCACAAGCTTGGGACGATAGCCCAGATAGCTCATGGCTTTGCAAACCGAACCTAGATTACCCATACCATAATCAATAATGCCAATCTCTCGACGGGAAGTCTTCTGATCTCCCATAAGGTTACAGATCCTTTCCGGTGAGTAATTTGTAGGCTTCACGATACTTAGCTGCAGTTCGGTCAATAACGGCCTCTGGCAGAGTAGGTGCAGGGTAGTTCTTATCCCAATCCAAGGTTTCCAGCCACTCCCTCAGATACTGCTTATCGAAGCTCTGTTGAGGTTTCCCCGGACAATAGGTTTTCACATCCCAAAAGCGGGAAGAATCTGGAGTAAAGAGCTCATCAGCGATAACCAATTCACCATCAATTCGGCCAAATTCAAACTTGCTGTCGGCTAAAATTAATCCCTGCTCTAAAGCATAAGCCGAAGCTGCTTCGTAGAGTGCTAGGCTGGCGGACTTTAATTCCTCGGCCTCTTGAGAGCCGATCAGCTCTACTAATTGGTCATACGTGATGTTAATATCGTGTCCGGTTTCCGCCTTGGTAGAAGGTGTAAACATAGGCTGAGGCAACTTATCCCCTTGTCGTAATCCGGCCGGCATCTTTACCCCACTGACCCGACCAGTGCTGTTGTATTCCTTCAGCGCCGAGCCCTCAAGGTAGCCCCGCACAATGCACTCCACTGGAAGCATTTGGGCTTTTTTCACCCACATCGAACGGCCTTTTAGCTCGTCTTTATATTGACTTAAGCCTTGAGGATAATCCGAAGGGTCGGTCGAAATCACATGATTTGGCAAAATATTGCGAGTATAGTCAAACCAAAAAGCAGATATCTGATTTAGCACTTGCCCCTTATCCGGAACCCCTTCTTCAAAAACTACATCAAAGGCCGATATTCGATCCGTCACCACCAAAAGCAGACTATCGCCTAAATCATAGACATTTCTGACTTTTCCCTTAACAAAAACCGGCAAATCAATATAATCGGTATTCATTTGTATTGGCATATCATAACACTCCTTTGGTTGATGGAATCTGATCGGCAAAGACATCGTCAATCTGTACTGCCCCCCGCAAAGCCCGGGCGAAAGCCTTGAACAAGGCTTCGATTTTGTGGTGGTCATTCTTTCCATAGGGACAGGCTAAATGTAAAGTAATACCTGCATTCATCGCCACAGCACGGAAAAATTCCTCCACTAAAGCTGTATCCATAGTTCCCAGCTGAGGCTGAGAATATTCGGCCTGATAGACCAGAAAAGCGCGTCCGGAAATATCAATATGACAACTGGCTAGAGCCTCATCCATGGGTACAAAAGCGGAGCCAAAACGGTTAATTCCCCGTTTATCTTGCAAGGCTTCCTTGATGGCCTGTCCCAGAACGATCCCCACATCTTCCACGGTGTGATGGCCGTCTACAAATAAGTCCCCTTCACAGGCCACGGTAAGATCAAAGCCCCCGTGTCGGGTGAAGCCTTCCAGCATATGGTCAAAAAAGCCAATACCGGTGTTCACATCGTAGCTGCCCATGCCGTCTATATTCAGATACAAACGTATGGTGGTTTCGTTGGTGGTTCGACTTACTTTAGCACTTCGACTGTCGATCATATACCCTCCTGCCTAATCTGAAAAATACTCTCCTCTGATCCTTAACCCCTGGCTTAAACCTGTAACAGATTCACTTATAGCTTACTGATATAGCCGTCAATAGCCTTTATGAGGCTGTTCATTTCCGCGTCTGTACCAATGGTTATACGCAGGTAATCTTTTAATCTGGGAGTGGCGAAATACCTTACCAGTATACCCTCTTCTTTTAGATTTTTATAGAGTATTTCCGCCTGAATACCTTTCGGTTTTACCAGCAGAAAATTTGTCTTTGAAGGGATTACGCTAAAACCTCTTTCTAACAAAGCCTCTTCCACCCAGCTACGAGTGGCGATGATTTTAACGACATTACTCATAGTCCATTCCCGATCTTCCACAGCCAGTGCCCCCAGCTCCATAGCCAAGGTATCCACTGGATAAGAATTAAAAGAATCACGAATTCGCTCTAATCCTTGGATCAGCTCCGGAGAGGCGCAGGCATAGCCCACGCGCAGCCCGGCCAAAGAAGCGCTTTTAGACAGGGTTCCTACTACAACCAAGTTAGGACATTGCCCTAAAAGGCTAAGAGCCGATTCACCGCCAAAATCCACATAGGCTTCATCCACCAGCACCACCTGATCAGGATTAGCCTGAATAATTTTCAACAGCTCCTCCTGAGGAATCGCCAAGCCCGTGGGAGCGTTAGGGTTCGCCAAAACTATCCCACCGGAAAAACCTTTAAAGGCCTTTAACGGTAAAGAGAAATCCGTCTCAAGGGGAATGGTACGATAGGGGATATCATAGAGTTCGGCATAAACTTTATAGAAACTATAGGTTATATCTGGAAAAATAATAGGGTCAGCCTCTTCTCCCCGCTCAAAAAAGGCCTGAAAAGCCACCGCCAAGACCTCATCAGAACCATTACCGCAAAAAATCTGCTCCGGCACTAAGCCAAAGGAATCAGCCAAGGCTTTTTTCAAGCGATAACAATGCACCTCCGGATAGAGCCGCAGCTCTTCCGGTTCAAAAGATGTAAGGAAGGCTCCAATCTTTGGGGAAGGGGGATAAGGGTTCTCATTAGTATTTAACTTAATGTATTTGTCTCTTGCCCTAGGCTGTTCACCGGGAACATAGGGACTGATACTCTTAGTTTTTTGATTCCAAAAACGACTCATTTTGACCTCCCAGTGGATTCAAACCGTACCCGTAAAGCGTTGGCGTGACCATCTAGACCTTCAGCTTCAGCCAAGGTTACAATGGTCTGCCAAGAGTCCTTTAAATCCTCGGCACTATAGTCGATCACACTCATTTTCTTCATAAAATCGTAGGTACCCAAGGGTGAGAAAAACCGCGCCGTTCCCGAGGTTGGCAGTGTATGATTGGGTCCGGCAAAATAATCACCCAAAGGCTCGGGAGAATAATTGCCCATAAACACAGCTCCGGCATTTTTGATCAGAGGCAGGTGAGCCTCAGGCTCTTTTACGCAGAGTTCTAGATGCTCCGGCGCTAAGGCATTGGCAAAAACAATCCCGTCCTCAAGGCTCTCTACTTCCACTATCACACAGTAATCCCGCAGGGCTTTTTCTAAAATACTCTGACGCTGAAGTTTGGCACTTTGGCCTTCCAATTCCATCGCCACCTGATCCGCCAATCTTGAACTGGTAGTAATCAGTATGGCAGAAGCCAGTGGATCATGCTCAGACTGGGACAATAAATCCGCTGCCACAAAAGCTGGAATCGCCGTCTCATCGGCAATAATCAAAATTTCACTGGGGCCGGCAAACATATCAATATCCACTTGGCCATAGAGGAGACGCTTGGCGGTATTTACATAAATATTTCCTGGGCCACAGATTTTATCTACTTCTGGGATGGTCTCTGTGCCATAGGCCATAGCCGCAATAGCCTGAGCGCCCCCCACTTTATAGATCCGGTGAGCTCCAGCAATAGTTGCTGCGGCCAAAATCACCGGGGCTATTTTACCTTGCCCATTAGGGGGCGTGCAGACCACAATATTCTCCACACCGGCTACTTGAGCCGGAATTACATTCATCAATACCGTGGAAGGCAGTGGCGCTGTGCCACCAGGCACGTAAATGCCGGCTGTTCCCAAGGGTCGAACCAGCATCCCCACTCGAGAGCTTTGCCCAACTTTCAGGAAATAGTCCTTTTCCAATTGCTCCTGATGAAAGCGGCGAATATTCTCAGCTGCCGCTTCTAAGGCTTTAATAACCTTAGGCTCTACCTCTGCCATAGCTTCTTCAATCTCAGCTTTGCTAACTAAGAGCTCCTCCGAACGAAGGCGTACCCGATCAAAAGTTTCCGTATAATCCAGAATTGCCTGGTCGCCCCGGCTCTTCACCGCCGTCAGAATCTCTTTAACCCGCTGATTCACTTCGGCCGTATCCATCTTACTGCGAAGGCCTAACTTTTTTATAATCTCAGCCAGTTCGGAGCGGCGGCCTTTTAGACGTTGACATTTCATTTCTTTTCCTCCCGCCCCTGAACCTGTAGACGCAATTGTTCCAAAAGTGGCTGGATAGTCTGGGCTTTCATTTTCATAGAGACTCGATTCACCACCACCCGCGCTGAAATAGCCGCGATATCCTCCAAAACTCCCAGACCATTTTCCTCCAAGGTGCGACCGGACTCCACAATATCCACAATCACTTCCGCCAAGCCGATCAGTGGTGCCAACTCCACCGAGCCGTGAAGCTTAATGATTTCAACACTCTCCCGCTTTACGGTGCTAAAATAACTTCGGGCAATATTAGGATACTTGGTAGCCACCCGCTTATTAGGAATCTGATCAAGCTTGCCCGCCAAGGCTTTGGGGCCACAGACACAGATTCGACAGGCCGCAAAACCCAGATCAATCACTTCATAAAGCTGACGCCCCTCTTCCATTAAAGTGTCTTTGCCCACTACCCCAATATCCGCTGCCCCATACTCCACGTAGGTGGGTACATCAGCCGGTTTGGCCATAATAAAACGCAGCCCACTTTCCGGTGCCTCCAAAATTAACCGCCGAGACTTCTCCTTAGCCGCCCGACAGTCATATCCCGCCGCCTCTAACAGTTCAATGGCCTGTTCCGCCAAACGCCCCTTAGACAAGGCAATCGTAATCATATCTGACATAGTAAAACCTCAATCTTCCTGATATAACCTTATCTCCTGACCCCTCTCAATCCGAAGAACCCGTTGAAAATTCTGTTTTTTGGCCAACGCAATAGCCGACACCTGATCTAGCCCCTGATTATCTACAACCACTGTCAGCCCCTCTTGCCGAAGCTGCTCCGCCAAAGCAAAAGCCTTGCGGCGTCCCTCCTGCTCCGGACTAAAGGTCAGAAAAACCTCATTGGCTTTCTTCGGAAAAGCCTTCCCCTGACGCTGAAGGGCCGTTAAGCACAAATCCACATTCATAGAAAAGCCCACCGCCGACAACTCCCGTCCAAAAACCGAAACCACCTGGTCATAACGTCCACCGGAAATAATCGGAAAACCCACCTCGTAGGTAAAGCCCTTGAAAATAACCCCGGTATAGTAATCTAAACTACTTAGCATCCCCAAATCAATCGAGATGTAATCCAGTAAATCATAGTCGCCCAAAATATCCAAAATATTTTTCAAGTTCTCCAGCGCCGCTAAGGACTTGGGATTACTCACCATCTGAGAAAACCGCTCTAGAGTATCATAGGTGCCAAAGAGCTCCGGAATCAACAGCAAGGTTGTCTGTTCCTCCGGCTGCAAGTGAAAGCGGTGAGCCGCTTCCTCCAAAGCCAGAATATCCTTCCGGTCAATAGCCGCAGAAATCTTAGCTGCATCCGCTTCCGGAATCCCCCAGTCTTCCATTAGCCCGCGAAAAAAGTCCGGCTGGCCAATAGAGACCTGCAAGGCCTCCAGCCCCGTTTCCCGAGCTGCCTTAATAGCTAGTGAGATCACTTCGGCCTCACTCTCCGCTCCAGAGACCCCCATCAATTCGATACCGGCCTGCAAAAACTCCCGTTGCCGCCCCCCACCAGACTCTCGAAAACGATACATCGGTTCCAGATAGGCTAGTCTCAGCGGTAACGTCTCCTCTTTCAGTAAAGTCGCCGCCAACCGTGCAGAAGGGACTGTACCGTCATAGCGTAGTGCCAGTAGCCTACCCTCCTGATCCGTCAATTTATATAATTCTTCTGCTTTCACAAAAGCTCCACCGGCATAAACATCGTAAAACTCAATCCCCGGAGTCTGGATCTCCTGATAACCGCTGCAAGTAAACAATCTACGAAGCTTAGCCTCAGCCTGACGCCGATAGGCCAGCTCCTCTACCAATAAATCACTCACCCCATCCGGGGTATAGAACCGATAATCACTCATCATGCTTCTCCTATGGTCTGGTGAACTTTTATTTGCTTTATTACTTTACCACGTTGAAGTAAAGAAGTAAAGAGGTAGAGAGGAACTGAAAGAAAAGATAATAAAAAGCGCTAAACTGTATACCGCCTCAATCATGAGGCTTGGTGATTCAGCATTCATTTGCACGATTCTTCACAATATTCATTCACAATATTTTCTAATAATTTTTTCGATTTAAAGTAATAATCTTGCGCAATCTCATATGACCAAGAACGAACATGGATACATTTCAAAAGCAAATAATAGACTAATCGATTTTTATCTATTCTGTAACCCACGTAATCTTCGTATCCTCTCAAATAGGCGGAAGCAATAATACTTTCAAGGGTGTCCAATAGAAGTACTCTGGTCATATCAAAAAGAGGTTCGGCAAAAAAACTTCGCTCAAAATCAATTACCCCCTCAATCCTAGAAGTGGTTGGATCTACTAATATATTTCTCGGATGAAAGTCATTGTGACAGAGTGTAAAATTTCCCTGATAATCAAATCTGGAATCAAACGTTGTAATCAGGGAAACGCATTTCTTGAAAAGCTTTGAATCATTTGAATCATGTGTTTGTTCCTTTTGAATTGTCTGAATAAACGCTGAATGAAATCCTTTGATGAAAGCACCATATGATGTATCTATTTTAATGGAATTCCAATCACCGCAGTAATTTACACTACAAGCTTGATGATAACGAGCATGATAAACACCAAGCTCATACAAAGATGCCTGTTTGTTAATACCATCAACGTCCATTTTTTCTGCCATTACTATGCCGGGTACAGCACTCATTACCGCCCAATCGAAGTCTAAATCCTTACCTGTTTCATAAAGAAAAGGGCAGCTTACAGCTTTGTCTTGTAAAAATCTTAACGAACTCACTTCTCGCAACCAACGAGAATGTTCACCATAAACTTTCAATATTTTGTTATTTGTGAGTCGAAAAACTCGATTGCGCTTTAAAGATGGTTCGCCAATTTCTTGACAAAGTTTTTCTTGGGGGCAAACAAGTCTAACATAGGTGTCACCATCAATCTGATCAATACTTAAACGCAAAATCTTATGCCCCCTTATTCCTTCATCTCAATATTCCCAGCTCTAAGTACAAAAATAGCTCCCAACCAAAGTGCAGCTCTACCATATCATTTCTAATCAGTCACCAGCAACTAAAATAGTATTAGCATTGTATAAGGCGTCGAATCAGCAGTATTTTTAGTATATATCACTTCTTCATCAAATAAACAATTGCTCAGTTAAGTATAGGCGTGAGCCTTCCTATAGGCTTTTAATTTTCCTAGCTAGTTCTTTATACAAAACTTAGCTTCCTTTCTTCTCTGGTTTAAATATGCTAGATTAAGTTTGACAAATTCGTAGATAAGCGTATCCTTCAGAAAGTTGGTGAGACACAGATATGATTAAGTGCTTGATTTTCGACTTGGATGATACCTTATGCGATTATCAAAGGGCTAAGAAGAATGCCCAAATAGTAATCTCAAAAATTTTATCTACCATTAAGGTTGATCTCAATAAATTTTGGGAAGCTTACCAGATAATTGAGCCTGACCTATTTAGTAAATTTCTGGCGCAAACTATAAGCAGGGAAGAATACCGCTTTCACCGATTTAGCGATGTGCTTTCATTGTTTTTGCAGGATAGCGATGAAAAGAAGCTATTAGTAATGACGTTTAATCGTCTTTACATGCAGGAGACAAATCAAAAGATTACTCTATTTGATGACGTTATTCCTTTCTTTACGAAAGTCCAAACCACTAAGTTAAAAATGGCTATTCTCACCAATGGCCCACTAGACGGTCAGATGGAAAAGTACAAAGTCACAGCTTTAGATAAATATATTGATCATATTTTTGTTGGTGAAGCTATCGGCTGTGTTAAGCCAAGTTCAGATGCTTTCTTCTACGTGCTAAAGACTTTGGGCTGCGCTCCACAGCAAGCAATCATGATTGGTGACTCCTTAAAAGATGATTATCTTGGAGCCAAAGCACTAGATATGAATGCGATTCTTCTGAACCGATCACAATCCCAATATAATGCTGTACCTCAGCTTTCCTCCCTATTGGAGCTCCCAAATTTTCTAAGTACATACCGTTGATGTACGCAGATTGATTCATATAAAATTTGTCAATAAAAATTCCGGCTTCACTTTGAAGATGCCTCGCGACTTCAAAAGGAATTCCGGTTACCGCTTATTATTCGTCAACATCATAAATTAGCTCCAAGACACTATGAGCCATGCCCTACTTAGCAGACCTTTTTATACCCCATTTTTATAAATATCGTGAATAATATCCTCCACGGCCTGCTCCTTGATTTCGATCTCGCCAATCTCAGCGGCCTTTGAAATTTCATAAAGTAAGCGACCTGTGGTCGTGACGCTTTTATCCACTTCAAAACTCCATTTCAAGCCCTTTGCTTCGGATTTTCCTATTGCTCCGGCGATCTCAAAAACGGGGACAGGTTCGTTAAGATTTACTTTAACTACGGCTTTGGTCTTATTGTAGCTATTCTTCAATTCCTCCATAGGACAATCTACAACAATAATACCCTTGTCAATCAAAATAATACGATTGCAGATCTCTTCAATATCTTTCATATCATGAGAAGTTAATATAACCGTAGTGTTATAATCGCGGTTAAGCTTCAAAATGAATTCCCGAATTTGCCGCTTCGCCACAATATCAAGTCCAATCGTTGGTTCATCCAAAAATAACAACTCAGGATTATGCATCAAAGCAGCAGCAATTTCCGCTCTCATACGCTGCCCAAGGCTTAACTGTCGAACGGGTTGATTCCAGATATTTTCAAGTTCAAGATATTCTTTGAATAGATCTAGATTTCTTGCATAAATATCCTCTGGTATCTTGTATATCTTTTTTAACAACTTAAAAGTATCACCGATGGGTAAGTCCCACCACAACTGGCTACGTTGTCCAAAGACAACGCCGATATGGTATGCATTTTGTTTACGTTTCTTGAATGGATCGACGCCCAAGACCGAAATTGCACCTGAAGTTGGCGTAAGTATGCCAGATAACATTTTAATCGTTGTAGATTTTCCCGCTCCATTCGGCCCAACAAAACCTACAAGTTCACCCTTCCCGATGGAAAAGCTGATGCTATTAACAGCGTGAATAACTTCAAATTTACGAGAAAACATAAATTTAAAGAAACCACCCTCACGTTTGGTAACCCTATAATTACGGTATAAACTCTTTACTTGGATCAGTTGTGCCATAATCCCATCCTAACTTCCACTGCTGGAATAACGCCGTAGCCCACGGTTAAAAACAAATATAGACAACAAGAAAAATAGTATCCCAATAATTGGTGACAGAAACCCCATAAATGCATAATGAGGTACTTCTTGTTTCCCGAGTAATAGCAGTGCCGGATAGTAGTTAATAAATGCCCAGGGCAAGATAAATGTTAAAATAAGCCTTACGAATATGGGGAAAATTGATAGGGGATACTGAATAAACATCCTGAGATTATAATACAATATATCGGAAAGTTCTAAAGACCGATTCATCCAAAAGCTTAAACTACCGAAAAGAATCATCGCCCCTGATTGGATGAGTACGCCACTGAAAATTATTATTACTAAGTAAACATATTTCAGTGGTGACATGATCGCCTGTAAGTTTTGAAGTGCGATGGTTAAAAAAATGATAGTAACAACGGCTTGTCCGATAAAAGTATCTGTAAATTTCTTGCAGATCAATTGTTTAATTACCCCCATCGGCCGTATTAGACAGGCATCTAAATTACCAGAGGTAATCTGATGTTCAAGTCCCAGCACACCCCAGAATAGCATTCCTGTAATAGAATATGTTAGCAAATTTAGGCTATATAGAAGGGAAAGATCATTAAATGACCATCCGTTAATCGAACCGAAATTTTGTATTATCACCCAAAAGGTTATGTAAGTAATAAAGTAGCAGTAGAAATTAGCAAAAATTCCGAGAAAAAAGGAAAAGCGATATTCCATTCGAGCCTTAAAAAACATTTTGACGTAACTGCCATATATTCCTAAAAACTCCATATCTACCCCCCTTGGACAACGGCCTTTTTCACGGCAAGCCGATACACAATGACATTTAATGTAGCAAATACGCAAATCCAAGTCATCATTATAGCAAAGTTTTCTACTAATTTGCTCGTGTCTGCGCTCCCTAAAAGAAGCTCTAAGGGAAAGGAATATAAAAACCTAAAAGGTAGAATATAAGCTATCGTTCTGAGGAATTCCGGCAAAAGTGCCAAGGGAATAAATGCGCCTGCTAACAACCGTATTGTATCATCCAACAAGCGACCAAAAGGCCATATTTCTATGAGTATAAATGCAAGAAAACCGATCAGGGCGTAAATCAATAAGAACAGAATATGGCCTAAAATTATCACCAGTATAACCGTGGGAATATTGTAGTAACTTGCATTTACAATCAGAAATGGACTGTAAATAATAAGAATAGGTAACCCCTTTAAAAGAAAACTTGAACAGATATTGGCAAGCTCCATTTGCCATGACATAGAAAATAGATTGACAGGCCTTATGAGGTCAGTAACAAAGGAGCCACTTACGACCTTGTCACCGATTTGCTGGGCTATTCCTCGGGCATAAAACATACTTAAGATGTTTGAAACAATTGTGTACTTGGTCATGTACGAAATCATAGTCGGAGTACCCTGATACAGAAAACGCCAAAGCAGAATGCTTAGGGCAATAAAAAGGATAGAGCCAATGATTTGAAAAACAACCGACCAGCGATAAACTAATGAAATTTTCAGAGTTATCTTAAAAAATGACATCACTCATACCTGTTTTCTCTTTTTCAATTTTTTAAAGACCTGCAAAAATTCTTCTAATGAATCAATATCTATAGAAGTCGTTGATTATTTGCTATTGCCACAAGATTTTTTGGAAATGAAATGCTTTTGAGTAGTTCAATCATACCAGAAAATTCTCCAATGACGCACAACACCAAAAAAATATTCAATCTTGAAGCACCCAGACATTATAGTGATTTATCTTACGAGTCTAAAACAAATTGTTCGTTTCTAAGGCTCACAAAATAATATGTCCAAAAAATATATAATTTGCGAACTATATTGAATTTTTATTCACATTTTGTTAAAATTTAAATGCAATTAAAACTCATCTTACAGGCAGAAAGGAATGAAACAAAGATCCCTAATAACCATTTTAAGAGAACAAAAATGATAGAGTTAGGAGTTGATAAGATGAAAAATCCAAAATTGAGTAGTAAGATATCACGACGTATTGAGGCAGCCTTATTAGTATTAGCTCTGATAATTTCTATATTTCCCACGACTGCATTTTCACTGAACCATTCTAGTGAGTTTAGACCGGGGAACAACAGTTTATCACCGGAAACGAATAGTCCTTCCTCTGAGGAGCAAGTTCATTCTGTTTATAGTAATACTGCGTTTAGCGCTGCCACCAATTCAAATTCTAACGAGGAGAAAGACATTTATTTTAATGTCCAGTTTCTCGATTTTAAAAAACAGCCAATCGGAGAGCTTCAAGCAGTAGCTCTGGGAGAATCTGCTGATCCCCCACGTAGCATTCCTACTCCTGAGGGAAAAAGATTTATTGGCTGGAGTTCGACTGCCTACCTGAATGTCCAAGACGATGTAAATATTGAAGCACTATATGAAGTAGCTGATCAGCCGCTTTCCACGGAAAATTTGGAAGCGACTGTAGAAATTGATGTATTTCCTGAAAATTTAATAGTCAATGATAACTATAAAGAAATGGGTAAGAAAGATCCAAAGCCAACGTTACGAGGACTACCTAAGTATTTAGTAGAGGGAGTAGACTATATTGTCGAGTATAAAAGAGAAGTTGGAGAAGAAATTCTTTCTCAAGGCTATAAAATCAGTGTTAAAAATTTTCGATTTATTAATTTAAATTATCAACTAAAAGGTGATTTTCAAAATATTAAAGAAGGTTACTTGTATATCATTCCTAGGAATATTACCTTTAGTGCTGGTAATGTAGTTAAACCCTACAATGGTACCAATATTGCAGGCGCGAGCTACTCAATTACAGGATCAGGACTAATGCCTGGAGATAAAGTGTCAATTGCTTTCTCAGGTTATCAAAAGGATGTAGGTTTTTCAGAGAATACTATTACTTCCCTAATAATAAAAAATGCTAATAATGATGTGGTAAACCGCAATTATAATATTACGCTTAAAGCAGGAACCTTACGAGTCACAAAAGCGCAACTGAGTATTAGAGTCGATAATAAAACTATTGCCTATAATGATTCCGATCCCCAGTATACCTTCACATATTCTGGCTTTGTACCAGGAGAGACAGAAGAGGTATTGCTTACACTTCCTAAAGCATCAACTTTTTACAGAAGTGGTAGTACCCCAGGAACTTATATTATTTCTTGCGGTGGAGCAACTACCCCTAACTATAATATTACATATTACGCCGGAACGCTTACCGTCACAAACGCAGCTGATCAAATTACAGTAACAGCGGCAAGCGCCTCTAAGGTATATGATGGAACCCCTCTGACTTGCAATTCTTATGAGGTAGATGGACTTCCTGCAGACTTTAGCGTTGATGTGGTAATTCGTGGTTCTATAACAAATGTATTGGATAATGCCACTTTAAATAATGAAGTAACAAGTGTCATTGTTCGTGATAAGGACGGACAAGATGTAACCGACTATTTTCCTCCCATTATCAAAACTTCTAGCACCCTATCTATCACACCTGCTACACTGCTTGCTATGGCAGATAATAAAGAGGTAGAATATTCCAGCTCTGCACCTACCTATACAGTCACATATTCGGGGTTTGTAAATGGTGAATGCGAGTCCGTCTTAGAAAAACCGGTTACAATAACTAGTACTTATAGTCCAGGCGACCAAGTAGGTGTATATACTATTTCGGTTTCTGACGGCATCGCTAGCAATTATACAATCACCTATATAAATGGGACACTAACTATTTTACCTTATGTTAAATCCATTACGGTAATAGGGTCAAGTGCTACTAAAACCTACGATGGATTGCCAATCTCCGATAACAGCTTCACAGTAGAAGGTGTTTTACCTAAGGGGCATAGGGTTTTAGCCACCGTCACCGGATCCGCTACGGATGTAGCTGATAGCATGGAAGGAAATAACACAGTCACTGATGTTAAGATAATAAATTCTCAAGACGAAGATGTGACCGACAACTTTACCAATATTAACAATATAAATGGCTCTCTTATGATAATACCTACTCCTCTGTCAATTGATATTCTCGATGAAATCATAGAGTATGATGATGAATCCCCCACCTTTCAAGCAATTTATGATGGTTTCGTTAATGGTGAATTACCCGAGGTGCTAGAGGGTAATTTAATAATAAGCTGCCCCTACAGGGATGGCGATCATATGGGAACCTATCCCGTTACATGTAGAGGGGTAACTGCTGAAAATTACGAGATAACCTATTTAAGTGGTGAGCTTGTTGTAACTGCTAAGGATGATCCCATAAAAGTAATTGCCGCAAGCCAAAGCAAAGATTACGATGGTTTGCCCTTGACAGATGCAACTTTCACACAGACTGGCTTACCAGATGGTTTTACAATGGAAGTAACAATTGTAGGTTCAGTAACAAATGTAGAGGATACTAAAACAAATAATAACCACATTACAAGCATTATTATTCGAGATGAAATGCAGCAAGATGTAACAGCGGATTTTTCGAATATTGAAAAAATAAATGGAACGCTATCTATAAGACCTAGAACCGTAACCATTGCTGTAGAGAATACAAGCAAAAAATATATGGAAGATGACCCCTTATTCACCGCCAAAATCATGGGAGTAACAAAAAGTGATACATTAGGCTATACATTGTTCCGTGACCAAGGAGAGCAAACCGGAACATACACTATACACGTAAGCGTAGAGGATAATAAAAATTATAACGTTAAGGCCACAGAGGGTACATTTACCATTAAATCTGGTTCTGTGAAAGCAGCAAAGACGGGGGAGCAACCCACGCAAATGCATACTCTCCTATCTTTTTTGGCTCTATTGGCGGGAACCTGCCTGATGGGATTGTTAGTATCGAAAAAATTTTACCGCAAACAAAATATCCATCATATTTCCCGTAACTAACGAATACAGGATAGGCTGCCTCCAACTTGGGTGCAGCCTATCCTATCACTTCTATGCCCAAAACGCCCACACTAACAACTAAAAAATAACCCCAGATACTAGAATAATATTAGCATAGGGAATAATAGCCCCGGTACGGATAATGCCTTTGGCAGAGTGCGTTTCAGCTTTAAACTGTTCATGGGGCATATAAGTTACTGCCGTGCCCTCTGGCAAAACTGCCAGCACGTCCGCTAAAAACGCTGGACTGGCTTTTAGTTCTTCCGCTAAAATAACAGCTTCCACTTTCATGTCAGTCAACACCACCGCTAAGACCTCGAGAAAGTCTGGCTTACCCAGAGATAGTGCCAGATCAATCCGCTGTTCTTCTCTGGGAATAGGCAAACCGCAATCAGCCACAACAATGCGGTCGGTGTGGCCAAGATGGGCTAACAGGCTGGCAATAGGAGCATTTAAGATGCCTTGCTTTTTCATAGAACCTCCTTCGTGCTTATGACGTAGCACGTTACCTTAGGTTGTTTCTCGGCAATTCGCCTCTGTATCTGATTCAAAGGGTTCTACATCGATTTCTTCCGCTGGTGTAAGATGCGGCTCACTTTGGTACCAATAGGCCGTACTACACCAGTCACCGGAAAGTTTATTGGCATGACCGTGCTCGATGGTGACCCGAATAGATTTCTCAAATTGAATCGGATCGCAGATATGTAGTCGGTACATCGCGTTTTCACCGATATACTTGTAGCCCTTAGGCTCCGGTCTGCCACTATATAGGCTGAGTCCATTATAAAGGCCAAAGAAAGGCTGAGTAGGGCAGAAGGCTGTACCGAAATAGTCTTCGGTTCCTGTGCCATGAAGTCTTGGTGGCCAGGGTTCACCATCAATAAAAATCATATCATCCCCTTCACCATACCATTCGTTGCACTGGGGAGTGTGGATGTTGATACCCATGTTACAACCTACATAACGTCCCCGACCTTTGGCTTCCAGAATGACGTAATTGTCCTTTCCGTCAAGATTTTTGGCCTTCCAAGCTGCTGGTAACCAGTCCGGCTCACCGGGTATATTGGCTTTTTCTTTATCTAAAAGACCAATTTCTGCCGGAGCCCAACCGGCGGTGTCCCGCTCCCGATTATAAAGGGCGTGAAAGTAACCGACATCTTCCTCATGGGGAAGCTTATCCCACTGCTCATAATCAATGTAAAAATAGAAGTTTGTGTGATTCTGGCAGCGGCTTTCCAACGTGATTTTGGCCTTGCGCCGAAAAGGCATTGGCCAAAAACAGTTCATGGAGCGGCCATTCTCCGGCCCCATTGCAAAGGCAGCGGATTGAAAAGCCTGTCTGCGGCCAAAGGGCATGCCGAAAAAATCGCCTAAAGGGGCTTGTACGCTGGGGGTAGGCTCATCATCCCAGTATATCCGAAGAATCAGCCGGCGCAGAGCACCTTCTTCCTCTTGCCAATTAGCGTCTCCTGTCCAGTGGGTACACCAGATGTGGCGAATGATTCCGGTACAGTTCAGCTCAGCAATTACCTTGGTATCACCTGCCGGTAAATCAATCCAATCATGGTTACCGCCGCTGGTATCATAACTGGAAACCCGAGCGGTTTTGCCTTTAGTCTGTACATATAAGCTTGATAAATCGTATCCCATCATAACTAAATTTCCTCCTTCAGCTGGCAAATTACTTCATCAGCTGTGACAGTCACGTGATAGCGGCGACCCTGAAAAAGCAAGGGGAAGGAGACTTTCTTCCAATGCGCCGGTAAAGCCGGGGCAAAGGCTGGCTCCTGAGCCTCGGTAGCGTAAGCCGGTAAAAACCCGGCAAAGCCCATAACTACAGCTTGCCAAAGTCCACCACAATTAGCAATATGAACGCCTTCAGCAGCTCCGCTGCCAAAATCAATACTTCCGGCTCGTACAAAAAAATCTTCGGCCTGTTCTTTTCGACCTAATCGAGCCGCTAGGGCTGCATGAACCACATAAGAAAGGGAAGAATCATGGGTAGTGTAGGGTTCATAATAGTCATAGTTTTGTGCCAAAGTGTCTTTGTTCCAAAGAGTGGGAAACAAGAAAGGCAACATAAGAACATCAGCCTGTTTTAAGGCCTTTATTCGATAGTTACGCTCTTGGGAAATAAAGGTGCCGAAGGGACGGCTACGGTCAGGCCAAAGACGATCAAATTCCGGCTCAGCATAGTCTGCGAACCCTTCACATTGCCAGACTAAACCCTCATCGGTCTTTGGGGCAGGTAATTTTTCAATGACTTGGCGAATCTGCTTTACTTCCTGCTCGCTAAGATCTTGGCCTGTTTGGCCTGCTAGTTCTAAAGCCTTTAAGGTGATCTCTAAAGCATACCGCACCATAAAATTGGTATAAGCGTTATTTTTACAAAAGCAAATATACTCATCCGGCCCCATTACTCCATCCAGGGAAATTCCGCCATCCTCATGCCAAGTTACCCGCGCTAGCCAGTAGCGGCTAGTTTCGATAAGCACCGGCAGGCTACGCCGGAGAAAGTCCAGATCGTGGCTGGCACAAAAATCATGCCAGATGCCAAAGACCACATCGGCATTGATATGAATTTCGTGGTCACAGTACTGCCAATTAGGGCACTGTTCCGTGCCGTCAGAGGAGGCTTCCCATGCATATTTCGCTCCGGGATAACCCAGAGACTTGGCATTTTGGATTGCTCCGGGTAAGGTTCTTAAACGATACTCGGTTAAACTTCTGGCTGCTTCAGGCTGGGTATACAGATAGAAAGGCAACAAATAAACTTCACTATCCCAGAAAAAGTGGCCAAAATAGGCTTCTCCCGCAAAGCCTTTAGCACAAACAGCCATTCGGGACTCCCCGGGATGGGCAGTACGCAATAAATGGTAGACCGCCATATTTACTTGTTTTTGAGCCTGATCATCGCCCTCAATTTCCACGAAGCTATGAGACCAGAGTTCTGCCCAAGCTTTTTGGTGCTGCGTTAGAAGCGATGGAAAAATTGACATCCGGTCTTTCAATACGGCTTTGGCCGTCTCTACACTCGGTTGATCTAAGGGCTGAAAATGGCTATCCATGGTGCTGGTAAATTGGGTCAGACGTTTGATCTGGGTTTCCACTCCGGCAGATAACGTAAGCTGGGCAGCGAGTCCCTTTCCTTTTGGCATAAAGGTCTCTGCCGCTTCTATAAGACTGAGCATAGCTACTTGACCTTGGGTATCTGTAGTTAGGTTAAGCCCCAACCAGCTCTCCCCAGCCAGAGTCTCAACCGTCTCAAAGTGGTTGTAGCCGTTGGTCTTTACTGCCCCATCAATTTCGGCATAGACCTCTACCACACAGTCCTGATCTGCCCTAATCTGTAGACTCTGCCAAAGCAGCTGGGACTGCTGGTAAAGAGCTGCTCGGGTGAACACACAATGGAGCACCGTGCCACTTTTAGTATGCCAATCAAAGGAACGCTCTAGCACACCATCTCTGGCATCCAGCTGACGCTGATAATTTCGATAATCTGAACTGTCCATATCAAAGACTTCATCTGCCACCTTCAGGCGCAAGACTATGGGGCTAGGTAAATTAACGATTACCTCCCCCAATAGAGGATGGCGTCCGGTAATGCCGGGAATATAGAAGCCGCTTTTTGAACGGGGATGGCGCGGCTTCTCCAAAGTAACATTGGCCGGAAGGCGCATATATTCTTCATCTTGAGGAGCCGCCGATAGTCCCTCTTCTAAACTTGCCCGGAGATGGTAATAGGGATTTCCTTGGGTGGCAAAGCCTTCAAAGCCCTTGCTATTTTCGGGTACATCATCGCTAATTAGCCAAAGTTCTTCTGTCATGTTCGTCCTCCAAATAAATATAACTATAAGGCTTTAGGGTCAAAGTCTGTGTATGCTGAAAAATTGTAACCGTCTCTGTAATTGACTGAGGGTGTAAGTTAAAAACAAGTGCAGAGCCATCGGATTTAGGAAATACTCGCAGCAGTCTTGCCCCCTCAACTAAGGGCTTTATTGCTAAAAGCCTTAAAAAGTCTAAAACCATTTCTCCCAATTGCCAAAAAATCATTTCTAAGTGAAAAGGCATAATCAATACCCTTTGAGGCGTTAACCAGGCAGCCGGTTGGTTGGTCTCAGCCACATATGCCAAGACTGAATCTTCAGCCGCCCCAAGGGGCTGAACTCCCTGACCGATAAATACTTCCTTTCCCTGCCAAAGAATTTTTTGCTGCTCAACAGCAGTCCAAGTAAAGGCCTCCGGCTCAACTGCTATAGCTTCTGCCAGAATATTACAGGGCTCACCCTCTTGATCCAGGTAGGGAACCATACCGGATACAATCAGCGGGCAGTGGCCAACCAGCTCGGCTAAAATTGTCTGTGCCTGCCGATTAAGCTCCCGTCCTCCCACTACCCAGATCGGTACATTACCCTTTAGATTCTCTGAGGCCAATTGATCAGCCAAAATTATTTTAGGTGACAGGTTCATGGCTCGCAACAGAAAAAAGGTATCCTTGACCACATTGGCCTTGGAAGTCCAAATCAGACCGGCTTGCTCTGGAAGAACCAAAATCATATCATATGCATCAGCTTTAGTAAGCAGTGCGAAATTATCCCGTATTTCTAACAAAGACTTTTTTACGGAAGGATAATTGGTGGCTGGATATCCATCCTGCTTTAAGGGCGCTTGCCAATTATGGCTGCTTCCAAAAAATCCCATACCCGGTATATTTTCGCCAGCAGCAAACAAATAGAGATTCAATCCTTTATAACCGGCGGCTACACTCCAAAGATTCCAGATATATAATTCTGATCCATAGACAGTAGGAAAGTCATGCCAATAGCCACACTCCTGCTCTACTACCCAAGGGGGATTCTGAAACATAGCTTGGCTATAACGGGCACCAAAATCATTGAAATAGGTAGCTGAAGCTAAATCTAAAGCGCCGGTCATAGAATAATAGCAGTCCACTCCCATGACTAACCAGGGGTTCTGCTTCTGGTTCTGATAATGCAGGGATAAGGCTTTGGGGTTATAAGCGTTATGAAACAAATATACTTCCGGGGGCAACTCTCCCAGCATAGCTTTTAGACGAGAAAAATAAGTCGGATAGTAATATTCATAGTAGTAGGCCAAGTGATCACGTTGAAAACGCTCCTCATCGCTTTCGCGGAGGAGATGAGGTGGACAATTTTTAAAAAGCACATCAGAAATGCCATAGGCTCGGCACAAAGCTGCCTCTGTACCATAGCGAGCTTTAAGAAACTGAGGCCAGAGACCCTCGGGATCACCCAAACCAAGGGTCTCCGGATTCTCATCCCGATGATCTTCACCGGGAATTTCATTACAAAGCTGAATCATTACAATAGAGCCTTTGGGTGCCAAATAAGGTCTTATTTCAGCCATAACTGCTTCTAACCATAGTTGTACCCGGTTGAGAAAAGCCGGATGATTATGGGAAGCATAATATTTCATGCCATAAGGCTGATACTGGCCATCCTTATAGGTCAGAGGATGAGTCTGGGGATAGCGCTGACTAAACCAACGCGGAATGCCCAAATCCGTACTCTCCGCATAAATATAAGGTCCGGGTCGGAAAAGAATCCACAACTTGCGCTCCGAAGCCAACTGAATAAAGGCATGTAAATCTGTCTCAGCTCGCTGCTTACCGGCAAAATCAAAGACACCATCTTCATATTCATGGACAAACCAAGGAATATAGAAGGCCACTGCATTGCAGCCAGCTTCCACCACATGATCCAAGGCTATAGACCAAGCCTCTCTAGCCATCCGAAAATAGTGTATCTCTGCCGAGAGCAAAGGCTCCGTCTTCCCATCAATTACAAAATCTTGCCGGGTAATGTGAAAATCCATTTAGGTATCCTCCACCAAATCTTGGAGAGCTTGGTCCATAAACCACCGGGCAAAAACATTGGCTAAAAGCCCCAAGGGTTGCTTACCCATTCCGCCAGCTAAGGCAAGGGTAGTTGCAATGATCTTCCCCTCCCCATGTTGAAGTTTCAATACATAATCGGAACGCAGCCACTTACGAGCATCATAACGTTTTAGCCAGGACTCAACCTGACTGAATCCAGCTGCTTCAAGTTCTGACCCCTGGAAAGCCAACTCCGCCCCCACGCTCCAGAAGCGCAAATCATCAGAGAAATGCTCATAAGGAATCTTACCCAAAAAGCTATCGCCGGCTCGATCTATGGTACTTTCACGCCAAAAACATACCGGTAGGGCAGGAAGCCCACCCAGAAGCCCTGTCTGACAGAAAAACACGCGCCCGCCTCTAGCCGCATAATCCTTCACAAACTGACTCAGATAGCTGGTGACGATCAAATCAAAGCCCTGCCAATCTGCCCCTTCAGTGGTAGGAGTTACATCATAGATTTCTTCTAAACCTTGAAAAACTCCTGCCGGGTCAACCAGCCCAATTTTACCAGAAAACACCTTCTCTTCTGGGTAGACAAAAACCGGCCACTGGTTCTCCACAGTAGAGCCCTCTAACGCAACTTTAATTACAAAGGTTCTCGGTGTAGTTACTTTAGGTAGCGGACAACGAATGACCCCAGCTTCTATTACCTCTCCAGAGGAAGCCTCTCCCCCGCCGGCTAAGCTACCCTGGCCAATAACCTTATCCTCATCCATAAGCCACCAATTCACCTTAGCCTCAGTTATATTCTGGCGGCTAAAATTAGAAATCAAAACATGCTGCCCCGTGGTTTGCCCTCCCCAATAGGAGAAACGATCCTTGGTCTGTACCCGATCGGCATTAATCCAGATCCGGGTTAAATCCCAAGCCGGACATAAAACAATTTCTTGATTAGCCATACGGAAAAGCGCCTGATCGTACTTAGGCTCTCCCAAAGCGTCAAAGAGACCATCGGCACTTAAGGGAACATCCCGGATCGCTGTAATGTTATAGCCACTGATTTCAGGAAAAGAGCGTGTTAATTCCAGGGTAAGCTTTCGATGGGTCAAGCAGTGGTTAATGGACAGTCCATGGAGACGCTCATACTCCTGCCGGATACCTGAAGTCATGATTCTTTCGTCATGGTGGTGGGCAAAGAAATCTGGCTTCAATTCAGCCAGGGGGTTGAGAGAAGGGTCCCCGCTCTCCCATTGGAGACGCTCCACGCCATAAGCCTGTCGCAGGGGTGCTAAATCAATTAAGCTATCTGCATCGGCAAATTCCCCGAACAGCCACGGTTTTTGACTACGCCACGCTGGGGTAAAGGCTTCGATCAGAGGTTCCATATTATGAAGATCACCATAAAAGTGATAATCAAAGAAATCACTAAAGCTGACCTTAGCCCCCTCATAACATTCACCGGAACCGGAATTGTCACAAACTAGTGCCCCCGTCTGGCGGGAAACAAAATAATACATCTCCTCCAGCACTTCAGAAGGCACAGCTGTGTCCAGCTCGCAGCCCAAACTAAATAAGATTACTGAAGGGTGACCCATAAGCTTATTTAGGATACGTGGGTATTCTCTACGGACGCGCTCCGGTAGCTCGCTATTCTTATCCACCAGCCACAGGGGCAATTCCACCCACTGTAAAATACCTGCCCGATCGCAAGCACTTAAATATGCTTCGCTGGGGATGTAAAGGCAATGTTTTAGAGCATTAAATCCGTATGCTTTGATGCCATTAATTTCTCCATTGATTTCTTCCAGCGTAGGCACTGGAATAATTTTGCGGTCATAAAGTCCCCAATGTAAAGCACCACGCAAATAAATGGGTTGCTGATTAAGAAGCAAGCGACAACCCTTGTGAGATACAGAGCGGAAACCCATTTGCCCACTAAGTGACAGCTGGCGCTTTCCAGCGCGTAAGTTGCATTGATATTGATACAGAATTGGTTCATGTTCCGACCAAAGTTTAGCCTCTAACAGCTGGCCTTCCATACGCAAAGCTTCTTTTGATTCCCAATCAAAGGTCTTCTGAAATACCGTATTATGCTCAGAATCCAGAAGGCTAAAATCCACGGAAATAATTTCTTCCGCCGAACCAGAAATAGCCTCCGCCACAAAATAAAAGTTACCCAGATCATCACCTTGAGAATAATGATAGTCAATCCAAAACTCATCACTATCACAAATTGCAACACTTCCCCATATCCCCCCAAAGGTACAAAGAACATCGGGCAAAAAGCCACTGAGAACTTCTCTTACCGGGAAGCGGTCACCCGTATGATAACCAGGTTTGGTCACGTGTACAGTCAAAGTGTTAGCCCCCACCTGTAGCGCCCCCAAAAGCGGAAAGCTAAATTGATCCCACATGCCTTCGTGGGAACCTAGATGGACTCCATTTAAATAAACTTCGCAGTAATAACTTACTTGCTCAAAAGTAATTACACCTGGCTTTGCCAGCTCCGAAGTCCACTGGAATTGACGTTCTAAGATCACAGGCCCTGCCAGATCCTTCTCGTCAATATAGGTGTCATAACAGCCCGGAACAGTAAGTTCAAATTCTCTGCCATCGGGTAAGCGGCACTGCCAAAGTCCATCTAGGGAAATATTCATATCTGTCTCTCCTTTAGGTGAAAAAATAATAAGTTATTAAATCAGGGCACATAGGCTTAGGTTATTTTATTCAATTCTAGCCCTTAATACCAGAGGCGGCAATGGAACTTTGTACTTGTTTTTGGGCTACGGCATAGAAAACAATACCGGGAATCACCACCACCACCAGCGCAGCAAAGGTATTAGTATAATTATAGGCAAACATCGAATTAAACAACAATGTAACTGTGGGCAAAGTACGATTACTGCTAGAAGTAATCAATAGGTTCGCATAGTAAAACTCATTCCAATTAGCCAACAGCATGAGAATACCGGCGGTAATTAATCCGTTTCGGGTTAAGGGCAAGTAAATTTTGCCGAAAGTACGCAAAAAACCAGCCCCATCAATCCGAGCAGCTTCACCAAGATCATCTGGTACAGATTGAAACGCATTTTTCAAAATAAACATACTTACCGCCATACCAGCAGAAAGATAGACTAGCATCAAACCCTCTCGAGTATTGTAAAGATTTAGTGTGGTAATCAAAGAAAAAATTGGTTGGGTGCGAGAATGCGCCGGCACCAATAAGGTCATAGTAAAAAGGGCATAAAAAGCTGTTTTACCGGGAAATTTGTACTTCGCAATGACGTAGGCCGCTAGGGTAAATAGGAATAGGGAAACGATGGCCGGAAGAAAGGAAACCATGACTGAATTCATGGTATATGTAATAAAATCATATTTTTGGAACAGATACATATAGGCATCAAAATTTATAGATGCGGGCAAGGTAAAGGGACCGCTCAGAATTTCACCATTTGTCTTAAAGGAGGACATGATAATCCAAAGAATAGGAAAAACCGAGATGACCACAGTAAAAATCAAAAAAAAGTATGTAACAAGCTTTGCCAAAAGCCATAAGACAGGATTTCTGTCATTCTTATTTTTTATAGATAATTGCATACGCCCACTCTCCTTAATAAACACTTTCGTTCATGCGAAACAGGCGGTTGATCAAAAGTAAAGTTAATATGCCCAGAACTATCATGACAACACCATTGGCATTAGCAATGCCGTATTTACTATCCAGAAGAGTTCTATATAAAATTACTGGAATATTCATAGTATCACCTGCACCGTTGGTAGTAAGATAAATCGCTTCAAACATAGCAATTCTGGCGGTAATAGATAAGATGATTCCAGTGCCAATGGAATTGCGGCATAAAGGTAAATCAATTCGTAAAATAATTTGGCGTGGAGAGGCGCCATCAATTAAAGCTGCCTCGTGAAGTTGTGCTGGGATTGCCAGCAAATCACTACTAACCAGTAGCGTTATAATCACTGAATAGAAAAGCCACGTTAATGTAACAGCCCAAAAGGCAAAAGGTGCATCAAAAAACCAATCCACATTAAAATTGGGATTAACAAGTCTGATAAGGGTATTTAGAATGCCAATATCATTACGAAAAAAGTAACGGTAAATCATGGCCCAGGCGGCTACTGAAATAACGTTAGGAATCATAAAAACCATTTGGGTAAAAGCCCAACCAAAGGGACGACGGTAAAGAATAAAGGCAATTAATACCCCATACCCCACATGCAAAGTCATGGCAATTAAAGCCCAAGCTAAAAGATTTCCAAGGGATTGTTGGAATTGAGCATTAGTAAACAAACGCACATAATTGTCAAAACCATTAAAAATCGGCGTATTAAAGCCATCCCACTTGGTAAAAGAGGTAGCAATTACGGTAATAATTGGGACAAGATAAAAGGCTAAGAAAACCAGAAAAGTTGGCAGTAAAAACAAATAAATCCAGCCTAACTCTCTGGGCAAGTGTTTCTTATTTTTTGGCAGCGATTTCATGAAACAACCTCCCTCAAAACACAAATTACCCCGGACGTGATTTCTCTATGTCCGGGGCAATCCGCTTGATCCGGCTTAAAAGCGTTTCGTGTTCATTGGCTTACAACGCTTGAGCAGCTTTAGTTAATTCAGAACAGAACTGTTCTGGTGTCCATTCACCTTTCAATAGTTTAGGCAAGAAATTTGTATAATCTCCTCTAAAGAGTGAATCACTGATAGCACCATGGAAATAGCCAACAAAAGTTGTCTTATCATTAATTCCTGAAGTAAAGTCACTCAAGAGGGCATTCTTAGCTAATTCTGTCTTAAATTCTTCTGTATAGGTTAGATTCGGAGAAGATCCGCCTTCGGCTAAAATGAAGGCTTCGATTTCTTCCGGTGTGTTAATAAATTCGAAGAAAGCTAAGCCTAATTCTTTCTGATCTGCCGGTAATCCAGCAGGCATCATCCAGTCATAGACCATTGCATCAGCGATGGCTACATTGTTAGGATAATAGTCACCCACAACCTTAGCTCCATCAAAGCCGTTGGCCCAGTCAGTAGGGTCATTTACTTTATCAATAATCCATGTCCCATCTGGTAAAAGTGAAGTTTTGTTGCTATAGAAAGAGGTGGCAGCGTCAGGGTAAGTAGCTCCAACTGCATTCTCCCAGCCATTAGTCTTATAGAGATTTTGTAAAGTTGTAAAAGCTTCAACAAAAATCGGATTATTGAAATCAGTGATCTTCTCTGTAACTCCAGATTTTAAAAGCTCCGGTCCACCTTCAATACCGCCAATGATCCCAGCTAACAGAAGGCTGGTTGTCCACCCGCCTTCGGCAGTTTGGAAGGCAATTTTAGTGTCTCCCAGATTTTTAGCTAAACTGTCCCAGCTCATTTCAGTAACAGGTGTTTTGAAGTCAACCAGAGCACTGTTGTAGTATAGACCAGTAGGCTTCAATACCGTTAATGGTAAAGCATAGATAGCTCCATCATCCCTGGTTAAAAAATCTAATGATTCCTTAATGAAAAGCTTCTTCATCTCAGGCTGACTGTCGATCCATGGTGCCAGATTTTCAAGCTTCCCATTGGCAATCAAATAGTCGTTAACCCATAAAGAGTCTGAAACTTGAAAAATAGTCGGCAACATATTCTGTTGTGCCAAACTTTTTATTTTGTCTGTATGGGTATTTGAGGGGGACTCCTCAATGGTAATTTTATATTTCCCTTCATAGAGCTTATTAAAGCGCTCAATCTGGGGTTCAAAAAAACGAGCTCCGGCATCCTCGCCAGCCCGATAGGTTAAGATTGTAGTCTCAATTACACCGGAAGAGCCCGTGGTTTCACCTTCTGATTTAGTTGTTGCTGCGGTACTCTCGCCCTTGGCAGAGGTAGCCCCAGTAGTTGCCGGTTGGTCACCGGAACAGGCCGTAAACAAACCTACAGTAAAAGCAATAACAAGTAAAAGACTTAGTTTCTTCTTCATTTCCTAATCTCCTCATGTTTCTTTTAATTAAATCCCTGTTGTCTTGTTTCCGTTTCATGCAAAATCAAGCTTCCTGTGCCTAAAATCACCCCCTGCCCCAAACCCTCGGACTAAATCAATCCGGTGGAGGTTCATCAGATACGACATAACGCAAGTCAATTTCTGTACAATTACTACTAACAGCAGAATATGTACACGTGTACATTTAGCATTTTATGCAATTATAGCCTTTGAAAAATGGTATGTCAACCAGTGTAAATGAAAAAAACAGGTCTCTATCAACCCAATAAATCCCGTAGGATAAATAGATTCTTTTTCTCTTTCCCTCTTGTAAGAAAAGAAAATAAATCCCCCCGCTAAAACTTTTATCTAAAATAAAAAGCTCCCCCACTATCCACATTTGTGTGGCATATAGGGGAAGCCTTATTTTACTAAGATAAAAATTGCTTAAAAGTCTTACTTCTCGACTGTGATCTTAGCGATCTTTTGTTCTGCCACCGGACGGTCTTGGCGTCCGGTAGGTGTGGCTGCAATTTGGTCTACCACTTCCATACCCTCAATAACCTGGCCAAAGGCAGCATACTGTCCATCCAAGTGTGGAGAATCCTGGTGCATGATAAAGAACTGGCTGCCGGCAGAATCCGGCGCCATCGAACGAGCCATGGATAAAACACCCCGGGTATGTTTGAGAGGATTATTAACACCGTTGGAACTAAATTCACCTTTGATTTGGTAGCCTGGACCACCCATACCACTACCTTCAGGGCAACCGCCTTGGATCATAAAACCGGGAATAACTCTGTGGAAGATAAGGCCGTTATAGAAGCCTTTCTCAACTAAATCCGTAAAATTCTTTACGCTAATCGGTGCTGTTTCGGGGTATAATTCCGCCCGAATCACTCCACCATTTTCCATTTCAATCCGAACAATTGTCTTTTCCATGCTTTTTTTCGCAGCATCCCTCTTTGATGCTGCCCTCCTTTTTACTATTTAGTTATATAATTATAAATTTTGGTGACGATGTAAGATGTCATTACGAATTTGCCAAAGATCAGCGGATAAGTCAACATAGTAGGTCTGAGGATTCTCAAACCGTTTTACCGACTCCCACAAGGACTCAATCTCTTTGGCGCAATAACTGCGTATAGTTTCCATATCCGGCTGCTGATAAACACACTTTCCCTGAATAAAAACTGGCTCTAAGAGCTTTCGCACCGTAAAATCTGTCAAGGTTTTACGTTTCCAGGTCTGCACCGGATCAAAAATTTCATAGGGAGCATTCTCATCAATAGTCTCTCCCGCCAGAGTGATAACATCCGCAATCGCTTTTTGTGACTTGCGATCGTAGAAGCGAAAAATTTCCTTGCTGCAAGGGGTGGTAATTTTGCCGAAATTTTCAGATACTTTCATTTTAGGAATAATCTGCCCCCCTTCTTCCAAAGCGGCTAATTTGTATACCCCGCCAAAGACAGGCTCAGCCCGGGAGGTAATCAAGCGCTCGCCTACACCAAAGGCATCGATGCAAGCACCTTGTAACACCAGATCACGAATTAAATATTCATCCAGAGCGTTACTTACCGTAATCAGACAATCCTCTAAACCGGCTTCATCCAAAAAGCGTCTGGCCTCTTGGGTTAGGTAGGTAAGATCTCCACTGTCAATACGTATTCCCTTAAGCGTCTTGCCCATGGGCGCCAAGACCTCTTTAGCCACCCGAAGGGCATTGGGTAAGCCGGACTTAAGCACATTATAGGTGTCTACCAATAGAATACAGTTATCCGGATATGATTCAGCATACGCTTTAAAGGCTTCAAATTCCGAATCATAAAGTTGCACCCAGCTATGTGCCATTGTACCGGATAGAGGAATGGAAAAATGCTGACCGCAGATCGTGCAGGAAGTTCCAGCCGCGCCAGCAATATAGGCGGCTCTGGCTCCCAGAACCGAAGCATCATAGCCTTGAGCCCGGCGAGCGCCGAATTCCAAGACCGGCCGCCCCTTTGCTGCCCTGACAATTCTAGCTGTCTTTGTGGCAATGAGGCTCTGGTGATTAATAGTGAGAAGTAGCATCGTTTCGATCATCTGGGCTTGAATAACCGGGCCTCGGACTTTAACCAAAGGTTCTCCCGGAAAAATCGGCGTCCCTTCAGGGATTGCCCAAACATCACAAGCAAAGGAAAAATTCTCTAAATAGCTGAGAAACTTGTCATCAAAACTGCCAGTTTGCCGTAAAAATTCGATATCTGTAGAGTTAAAAGACAAATTGCGCAAGTAATCAATCATTTGCGCTACTCCAGCCATGATAGCATAGCCGCCTTGCTCTGGAACTTGACGGAAATACAGGTCAAAATAAGCGATTTTATCTGCCTGTCCATGATCTAAATAGCCCTTTCCCATGGTTAGCTCGTAAAAATCTGTCAACATAGTCATATTAGAACGACTGTTCCAGTTCAAATCATTCGTCAACGAGCTTTTGTTTGCCTCACTATTCATATTGCCTCCAATCAATGGGCTTGTGCCAGTAGTTATCCAGACGTGTATTATCTATAGTTTTGGTACAGGAACTCAAATAAAAGGATCAGGTTCATAAAAAACTTTTTCAAGAGTCAGTCCCTGAGGGGGCATGGTTTTACCTGCCTGTTTCCGATCAGGAGAGCGTAATAGCTCTGGAATTAATTGAACATCCATCTTTTGCTGACCGCAGTAGACTAAGGAACCGGCAATAATTCTTACCATGTTATAGAGAAAAGACTCTCCTCTTACACTAATCTCTACAATAGGCTGATCGTCTTTGCGTAGAATATCTATACTCTCAATCCTTCGAATAGGGTTAACGGGATAATCGGTTTGAGAGGAAAAAGCCGTAAAGTCATGCTCCCCAATTAAGTAATCAGCTGCACTCTTCATTAAGGCTAAATCCAGTTTCCCAGGGACATGTGCCATATAATGACGTCCAATGGCTGGGCGCATGGGTGAATTCCAAATTCGATAACAGTATTCTTTGCCTTGGGCTTGAAATCTGGCATGAAAATCAAATTCAACCTGATTGGCTTTAAGAACGGAGATTCCCTCTGGTAACAGAGCATTAAGAGCTAAGGGAAGCTTATCCAGTGGAATCCGAAACGGTACATCTGCATGGGAGACATGCCCTCTGGCATGAACCCCTGCATCTGTGCGGCTACAGCCAGCCAGTGATATGGGCGCTTTATAAAGTTTCGACAAAGCCCATTCAAGTGCCCCTTGAATGGTTGGCCCATTATCTTGGCGCTGAAAACCACAGAAAGACGTGCCGTCATACTCACAGCAGAAAACAATTCTCTCCTTTGGAATAAAGTACCTTGGTGTAGTACTGTTCTTAATCATTAACCTGCCAGACCATCTTCCCGCGAAGCCCAAGCCATCATGGCCGCGCCCAAAATACCTGCATCATTGCCCATTTGTGCTAAAGCTATACGGGTACTGCGAACACCTTCACCGGAATAAACTTTTGCTATGGTCTTTTCTTGGAGAGGAACTAACAGTGCATCACCTTCATTACAAACTCCGCCACCAATAACCAGAATTTCCGGCATATAGGCATTAATCGCATTCGCAAGCCCTTCAGATAAATACTCTAAATACGTCTCTACAAGCGTAGTCGCCGTCTTATCCCCTAAGCGCATGGCATCAAAGGCTTGTCTAGCATTAACCCGACCATGATTCTCGGCGATAAGCTTGTGTAGAGCTGAGGTGGGATCCTTATGAGCTGCCTCCTTAGTCATACGGATAAGTGCCGTCGCTGAACCATACACTTCAAAACAGCCCCTTCTACCACAAGTACAAGGTTCACCGCCCATTTCTAACACCGTATGTCCAAATTCAACCCCAGCTTGATTAAATCCAGAATAGATTCGGTTGTTAATAATCAAGCCTGACCCAATTCCCGTACCGATGGTGATGGTTAGGGAGTGAGAAACATCCTTAGCAGCTCCAACCACGCTCTCAGCCATAGCCGCACAATTGGCATCATTCTCAATATATACGGGAAGGTCAATCACTTCCCTCACCCATTTACGCATCGGCGTCATATGAAAACGCAAATTATTAGCATAAACCAAATAACCGGTAATATTGTCCGGGGTACCTGGTGAGCCGATACCAATGGCTTTGATATCCGCTGTTTGAAGGCCGGCTTCCTGAATCACTCGTGCCGCCAAACTTCCCATGTCCTTAACCAATTCCTCTTCAGAACGCTCCCCCACTTGGGTTTTAATACTCTGCTTATGTAAAAGCTTTCCATCAGATGTTACAACACCTGCTTTAATGTTGGTCCCACCCAAATCAATGCCAACAAAATATTCCATTCTTGTAAACCTCCGCACTTGTCAGTTCTTAGTGGTAATTATACCATTTTCCCATAGAAATCCAACGCTATAAGCCCTAAGGCCAGACCAGAAAGTATAGCCAGCCATAAAATATCTTTAGCCTGTAAAGTTAGCACATGTAGCCGTGTCCGTCCCTCCCCTCCTTGGTAACAGCGAGCATCCATGGCAATGGCCAGCTCCTCTGCGCGTTTAAAAGCACTGACGAATAAGGGTACAAGTACCGTAATGTAACCACGAATTCGTACCAGTAAATTGCCGGTATCATATTCAGCACCCCGAGAAGCTTGCGCTTTCATAATTTTATCAGTTTCTTCAACCAAAGTCGGTACAAAACGCAGGGCAATAGCCATCATCATAGCCATCTCATGAACAGGAACCCGAAATTTTTTTAGCGGACTAAAAAGACTCTCCAACGCACCAGCCATAAGTAAGGGCGTCGTTGTCAAAGTAAGTAGAAGGCTGGTAGAAACAATTAAAAGAAATAGTCTGGCTGTCATCAAGACCGCCCGAAATAACCCCTCTGTCGTAATCTGAATAAAACTCCACTGCCAAAGAATCGGTCCTGTTCGAATGGAAAACGTATTAATAATCATCACAAAGACCAGGAGAAATATAATTGGTTTTACCGACTTAAGGATGATTCGAAAGGGAATCCGTGAAAGAAAACAGAGAAATGCCACGACTACTAAAGCAGCACTCAAACTTTGCCAGGTATTCAGTAAAAAGATAGCAATCATATAGACAAAAGTTAGGGTCAGCTTAACTCTGGGGTCTAAGCGGTGAAGAATCGAATCACCTTGATAAAATCTACCCACAGTGATGTTTTGAATCATAGCAACCTCCTTTCGTTAGCCACAAGGCGCTCTAATTCCATCACAGCCTGCGATACTGAAAAACAATCAGCATTGATACCCGGATACTTCTGCTGCAGTTCAATCATACAGGTAGTAATTTCAGGCAATGCCAAGCCTAATTCTGCAATAATCTCAGGCTGCGAAAAAAGCTTCGCCGGTGTTTCTAAGGCTTTTAGTTCGCCCTTTTGCAAAACCAATAATCGATCAGCGTGTGCGGCTGCTTCATCCATATTATGTGAGACTAAAATAATGGTTTTACCTGCCGCTTTAAGCTTATTAATAAAGGAAAAAATTTCTCGTCTTCCCACTGGATCAAGCCCTGCCGCTGGTTCATCTAATACCAAAACATCCGGATTCATGGCCAAAATTCCAGCAAAGGCCACCCGACGTTTCTGACCACCGGAAAGTTCAAAGGGTGAACGCTTAAGAAAGGACTCATCTAGACCCACATGCTCAATAGCTGTTAGTACCGCTGATTTTATTTCTTCGGGGTTCATTCCCATTTTTTTTGGTCCAAAAGCAATGTCTCGTTCAACCGTCTCTTCAAAGAGCTGGTACTCTGGATACTGAAATAATAAGCCTACGTGGTGGCGAATTTTGCGAAGGTCACTATTTTTAGCAGTGGTAAGGATTTCTCCATCATTTCCTGAATGGTATAATACCGCTCCAGATTGAGGCCTAATTAATCCATTTAGATGACTAATTAAAGTAGTCTTCCCCGAACCACTATGCCCAATAATAGCCAAAATTTCACCTGCATATATTGAAAAAGACATAGGCTTTAAAATAGCCTTGCCGTTCTTTTCATAAGAAAACGTCAAATCATTTACTTCTAAAATAGTTGCCGGATCAATCTTTTCATCAATATCAGACGGCTTTAAGGAATCCTCTTCAACGGGAAAGCTTGGTTGATTAGTAGCAACTTTAGCTCGCTGGATCATAATATCAATGGCCGCTAAAGCCTTTTTTCGACTATATAAATTCTTTTGATCAAGTTCCTGTTCAAAACTCTTGGCTACTTCATAGGCCAAGTCGGCAAAAACAGGTACATCAAGCCCCAGCCGCCGCACTCGATCCACCCGGCTAAATACCTCTGCTGGAGTACCTTGAAAGGCCAATTCACCTTTGTCAAGAACATAAATATAATCTGTCCGGCTAGCTTCAGACATATCGTGAGTAATGTGAAGTACAGTCATATGATTTTCTCTTACTAGTTGTTCCACCACAGTCAAAAACTCATCACGGCTCTTAGGGTCTAACATCGAGGTGGATTCATCTAGCAAAAGAATTGTCGGCTTCATTGCTAAAATTCCTGCAATTGCCAACTTCTGCTTTTGGCCGCCAGAAAGTTGGGAAGGTTGACGTAGTGCTAAATCTTCCAAACCCACATACTGAAGTGCTTCATCCACACGTACTCTAATTTCGGCGCTGGGAATGCCAAGGTTCTCCGAACCAAAAGCCACATCTTCTTCTACCGTAGTACCTACAATTTGGTTATCTGGATTCTGAAAAACCATTCCGCAGGATTTTCGAATTTGCCAAAAATTCTCTGCCTTTCCCGTATCCAAACCCTTAACAAAAAGGACACCGCTGTCAGGAAACTCCAGAACATCAATTAACTTCGCCACGGTAGACTTTCCTGAGCCATTCCTACCCAGCAAGGCACAATAACTTCCCGTCTTAAGGGAAAAGGAAACTCCGTTAAGTGCCAGCACAGCTTCATCAGTCACAGAGTTGTAGCTAAAACTTACATGAGACAATGCTACCGTTTCTGAAACATTCAGCGCCACTGTCGTATCTTGGTCTACACTTTTAGAATCGGTATACTCTTCTTCCATTATTTGTCACCCAATAAAAAAGGCGTAGCACGCTCAATCACATGCTACACCCAATACTTTTAGTACGTAGAAAAGTCTCAGACCAACTCTAGTTGAGCCATCTCAGAAGCGTCTCCCCGTCTAGTTCCGAGCTTAATGATACGTGTGTAGCCACCCGCTCTGCCGGCATAACGTGGAGCAACCTCATTAAAGAGATGATTAACTGGATTTACTGTGTTACCTTCAGTATCATGGCTCTTTCGTAGCCAGTAGATCATATTCTTTCTAGCGGCTAAGCGAGAAGGACTGTCTACTTGAACCATCTTGGTCTTAATCTCACGATCAACCACATCATACTTGTTGCCATTTTTAGAAGTTTTGGAAACCAAAACTTTCTTTCCTTTAGCATCAATCTTAGCTGTTGATACAGTAACTTCCTTAGATGTAAAATTATCTTTTTCTTTGACAGCCTGAGCAATCAAAGACTCAGAAATCTTGCTAATTTCCTTTGCTCTGGCAAGAGTAGTAACAATCTTACCATTAACGATCAAAGTCGTAGTCAGATTTCTTAAAATAGCGGCACGTTGATCAGACGCGCGGCCAAGTTTTCTATTAGCTGGCATAGGTTTAACCTCCTAGATGTTGCATAACATGAACTCAATTGATCACTCTTCGCTAGCAATAAGCGAGAGTCCCATGTCTCCGAGTTTAACAATGACTTCTTCCAACGACTTCTTACCAAGATTTCTGACTTTCATCATCTCATCTTCTGTTCGGGCAACCAGATCACCAATAGAGTTGATACCGGCACGCTTGAGACAATTATAGGTTCTAACAGAAAAATCTAGATCTTCAATCGCAATATCAAGCTTGGAATTCTTGTGACCGCCATCATCAGAATCTTTAAAACTAAGACCTGAACTCTTATCTGTAAGAGCAATAAAGAGTCCCAGATGCTCACAAAGCACAGAAGCCGCAGCTGATAGTGCCTCATTAACATCTACCGTAGCATCAGTCCAAACCTCTAAAGTCAAGCTGTCAAAGTCTGTACGTTCACCGACACGGGTATTCTCAACAGAGTAGTTTGCCCGTCTAACCGGTGTAAAAATAGAATCTATCGCAATAACACCGATTGGGTGACTGCTAAGCTTGTTATACTCTGCTGTCGAATAACCACGTCCCCGATTCAGAGTCAGCTCCATAAATAAGCGACCTGATCCATTCAAGGTGGCAATAACATGATCCGGATTCATGATCTCAATTTCATCGTCATGAACAATATCCCCGGCAGTGACAGTTCCTACCCGACCTTCGTCAGTACTGATATAAACGGTCTTAGGTCCATCAACGTGAAGCTTGGCTCTAATTCCCTTTACATTCAAAATAATCTCTGTCATATCTTCAACAACACCAGGTATTGTTGAGAATTCATGGTATACACCTTCAACCCGGATAGCAGTTACTGCAGAGCCAGTCAAAGAAGAGAGCAAGACTCGACGCAGGGAATTACCCAAGGTGGTACCATATCCCCTCTCTAACGGTCCAATTACAAACTTGCCATAAGAGCTGCTTTCATCAACATCTACACACTCAATGACAGGCTTCTTTATCTCAATCATCTTTATCCTCCTTGTGCAGTAAAACGCATACGGTCAACACAAACACGCATTATTTCGAGTACAACTCAACAATCAAGGTTTCCTTGACCTCAAGATCAACATCTTCACGAGAAGGAACCTGCACGATTGAACCGGTAAGTGTCTCCTCATTAAATGTTAGCCAAGCAGGAACAGGACGTGTATTACTTAATGTTGAAAATTTAGGAGACTTTCTAGATGTCTCACGAACAGCAATAACATCTCCAACTTTCAAAGTCATAGAAGGAATATCTGCCTTCTTGCCATTAAGGGTAAAGTGACCATGGGTTACCAGCTGACGAGCTTCTGCACGAGAAGCCGCTACGCCTAAACGGTAAACAATGTTATCCATTCTAAGCTCTAGAAGCTGGAGCAAATTGTCACCGGTCTTTCCCTTCATGCGGTCAGCTCTCTCAAAAGTTGAGTGGAACTGTCCTTCTAGGATACCGTAAAAACGCTTTGTCTTCTGCTTTTCACGTAATTGAAGTCCATATTCGGACATCTTCTTTCTACCTTGCCCATGTTGTCCTGGAGCAAAACTCCTTCTTGCAAGGGCACATTTATTGGTGTAACATCTCTGACCCTTAAGAAAAAGCTTGTCGCCTTCTCTACGGCACAGGCGGCAGGATGCATCTGTATATCTGGCCATTCTCTATACCTCCTCCGTAATCAGACTCTTCTTCTCTTAGGTGGCCTGCAACCATTATGAGGTACAGGCGTAACATCCTTGATCATTACAACATCCAAACCAGTTGCTTGAAGTGCCCGAATGGCAGATTCGCGACCTGCACCAGGACCCTTAACAAAAACCTCAACCGTACGCATGCCATGATCTACAGCCTTCTTAGCTGCATCTTCGGCAGCCATTTGAGCGGCAAAAGGAGTTCCTTTACGTGAACCCTTCATACCCATCTCTCCAGCCGAAGCCCAAGAAATGGCATTGCCCATAGGATCAGTGATGGTAACGATAGTGTTGTTGAATGTGGAATGAATATGAGCATGACCACGGTCAATATTCTTCCGTTCTCTTCTTTTCGGCCGTACAGCGGCCTTTTTAACAGCTTTAGCCATAAGTACGCCTCCTTACTTCTTCTTGCCAGCAATGGTACGCTTCGGACCTTTACGGGTACGAGCATTTGTCTTTGTACGCTGACCACGAACAGGAAGCCCCATTCTATGACGACGCCCACGATAGCAGCCAATTTCGGTTAAACGCTTGATGTTTAAAGCAGTTTCACGCCTTAAGTCACCTTCGATATTGTAGTTGTTCTCAATTTGATCACGAATCTTCGCAATCTCATCCTCGGTAAGATCCTTGACACGAGTGTCAGGATTAATCGAGGAATCCTTCAAAATACGTGTAGAAGAAGTCCGGCCAATGCCAAAAATATAAGTAAGAGCAATCTCAACTCTCTTGTCATTGGGCAGATCCACACCGGCAATACGCGCCATCTGATGTACCTCCGTGAATTATCATTTATAATGTGCTTATATCTATAAAACACGCGAAATAGGGATTCCCCGAGATTAACGAAGAACAGCCGCCCCCACGGGTGCGTGTAATATCCAACTTGAGCGCCTAATAAGAAAGGCGGCTCAATTAGCCCTGTTTCTGTTTGTGCTTAGGATCAGAGCAAATAATCATCACATTTCCTTTGCGACGAATTACCTTGCACTTCTCGCACATGGGCTTAACCGACGGTCTGACTTTCATACTTTTACCTCCTGCAGGTTAGTCACTAGCATAGCAAGAAAACAACGCCCTAAAGGCGCACGCTATAATATAATAACAAAAATCCGAAGCAAATCAAGTCCTATTTGTCAATTGTTTGCAAATTAACAAAAAAACTTACTTTGCACGCCATGTAATACGTCCTCTTGACAAGTCATAAGGAGAAAGTTCAAGGGTAACTCTATCCCCAGGCAGAATTTTAATGTAATTCTGTCTAAGTTTTCCAGATATATGAGCTAAGACCTCATGCCCATTCTCCAGCCGAACTTTAAACATTGCATTTGGTAGCGCATCGTCAACAATACCCTCAACTTCAATAACATCTTCTTTAGCCATAATTTTCCTCCTTAGATTCGTAACATCTACAACTCTCTTTGACTTCGTTAATAAATAATGTAATTCTTCTGTTCTGTTCATACGGGGGGAGAGTAAAAAACTCCCTCTCCTGTAGGCTCCACTGCTGATATGTACCAATCGACTGCACATGCTTTAGTCTTTTCTTTTTTGGCTTTTCAATAGGCCGCTTCTGCCCATCGCAAAGCTCCAAAAACTGCTCTTGCCGACGAAGAACCAAATAAACCTTTCCCGCATCATGCCCTCTTCTGGACATTACAACACTACCGGGAACAATACCTTTAGCCTTTAAAGCCTCAAATAAACTGTGCATCTCTGCCATCATTACATTACCGTTGTTATAATGGGTTCAGAGTCCGTAATAATAACCGTATTCTCATAATGGGCAGACAATTGCTTATCCCTAGTCCGAATTGTCCAATGATCTTCCATCACCTCAACGAATCTAGAACCAAGATTAATCATCGGCTCAATAGCCAACGCCATTCCCGAAGCCAATCGAAGTCCCCGACCAGCAGTGCCAAAATTAGGTACATCCGGTTCCTCATGTAAATTACGTCCTATTCCGTGACCGGTTAAATCGCGAACTACACCGTAGCCAAAGGACTCAGCATGATCAGATACAGCTTGGGAAATATCACCTACTCGCTTACCTATATAACAATTAGCCGCGGCCTTCCAGAAACAGTCTTCCGTAACCTGAATTAACTTGGTAGCCTCCGCTGCTACTTCACCAACGGCATAGGTCCTTGCCGCATCTCCGTGAAAACCGTCAAGAAAAGCGCCAACATCCACACTGATGATATCACCTTCTTGCAAAATTCGATCTTCCCTAGGTATACCATGAACCACTTCCTCATTTACAGAAGCACAAATAGCTGCCGGAAAAGGGGGAGAACCGTAATTAAGAAATGAAGGAGTTGCACCAGCCGCCTCAATTATACGCCGAGCTTCTAAATCCAACTGGGCAGTACTGACTCCCGGTCGCACCATCTGAGCAAGGGTGGCAAAAACCTGAGCCACAACTGCTCCAGCTCTACGCATAGCTTCAATTTCCTGTGTGTTCTTAATGTACACCATTCAATCACCTATTAACTCTCATTGAAACCATTACCGACTGAGATGTTCATCTTCTTCAGTGCCTTCTCAATATCAACAATGGCATCTTTATAGCCATTTTCATTGTTTATAAACAGCAGCTTCTCTCTCTCTAAATAGAAATCAATCAGCGGCTGGGTCTTTTCATGATAAGTAGAGAGACGTTGTAAAACCGTTTGCGGTCTATCATCCTCTCTTTGGATAATCTCACTGCCACAAATGTCGCAAATTCCATCTTGCTTTGGCGGCTTATTAGGCAGGTTATAGCTTGCGCCACAAGTCAGACAGACTCTTCTGCCTGAGACTCGATTCTTAATTAGTTCATCAGAAACCTGCAGACAAATCACTGCATCAATCTGGATGCCTAATGTCTTTACAAGCTCCTCTAAAGCTTCTGCTTGAGCGATAGTCCTAGGAAATCCATCTAAAATAAATCCCTTAGAACAATCAGGGTTAGATAACCGTTCCTCTACCATAGTAATGGTAAGAGTATCAGGTACTAAGAGTCCCTGATCAATATATCGTCTGGCTTCGATTCCTAAAGCCGTCTTTTCTTTAATATGGTGGCGAAAAATATCGCCAGTGGAAATGTGAGCTAATTGGTAATGCAGCTTAAGCTCACCGGCAATTGTACCTTTTCCAGAGCCAGGGGCTCCAAGAAGAATCAAATGCATTTGTTGTTCCTCACACTCTACTGTTACCAGTAAATATTGATACGAATTGTATACACATAATTATACAAAAACGTTCATAGAGCCTCACACAAAGAATTACCTTTGTGTGAGGCCACTGAAAGCAAAATATCCTATCGGCTTACATAAATCTTCATTAATCCAAGAAGCCTTTGTAGTGATGAGTGACCATCTTTGCTTCAATCTGCTTAACCAAGTCATTTGCGACACCCGTTAAAATCAGAACTGAAGTTCCTGCGAACCAAACATTCTGAGCACTAACTAGGGTTGCTAATAAGGTCGGAATTAAAACTACAGCAGATAAAAACAAAGCATCTACCCAATTCAAGCGTTGCGCTGTCCGATGGATAAAATCTGAAGTGGGCCGTCCTGGCCGAACTCCGGGAATAAATCCACCATTCTTCTGTAAGTTGTTGGAAATCTCAATAGGATTAAACTGAATTAAGGAATAGAAGAAGGTAAATCCAACGATCAGCAAGAACTGAGCAACGTAGTAAAGGGGATTGGTTGTAAAGTTACGGAATAGCTCAACAATTGGATGGTTGCTACTGGCAAAGAAAAAACCAACAATTGTTGAAGGTAAAGACAGAATAGACATAGCGAAGATAACGGGCATAACACCAGCCTGATTAACCTTCAAGGGGATGTAAGTATTCTGTCCACCATAGGTCTTGCGTCCAATGACCCGCTTAGAGTACTGAACGGGAATACGCCGCTCACCGTTCTGAACAAAAAGAACAAAAACGATGATGGCAAGAGATACCAAAGCCAGACCTAAGAAGACCAGTAGTCCCAATAGTACACCAGCAAAAGGGCTGTCCATCATGCCAAAGACATCACGGGCATAGTTAAAGGCACTCATAACCATACTTGGTAGACGTGAAATGATTCCTGTGAAAATAATTAAGGAAATTCCATTGCCCACACCCTTATCATTAATCTGTTCACCCAGCCACATTATAAAAGCGGTACCGGCAGTGAAAGTCATAATAATCAGTATCGAATTAAGCACCGACGGTAAAGCCGTAGTCATAGCACTTCTGGTTGCAAACCAAAAGGCCGTTGCTTGGACGAGGGCAAGGCCGATGGTGACAAAACGAGTGATCTTTTGGATCTTCTTTCGCCCTGGCTCACCTTCCTTTTGCATTCGTTCCAAAGCTGGTATTGCAACGGTTAAGAGCTGCATAATAATTGATGCATTAATGTAAGGTGTAATACCCATGGCAAAGATGGAGGCCGTTAAAAGACCACCACCAGAGATGATATCCATCAATGCACCAATTTGGCCCAGTTGCTGAACAAGCCCAGTAAAGGCATCTCCATCAAGACCCGGAGTAGGTATTAAGCTACCAAGTTTATAAATAGCAAGGATTCCGAAGGTAAAAAGAAGTTTTTTTCTAAGATCTGGTACGCGGAAAGCATTAATCAACGTATCAAACATACCCTTCATGATTATACCTCCTTATTTGGTGCCACCAGCTCTAACCGGTACAACAGTTCCACCGGCTTTCTCAATCTTCTCTTTAGCGGAAGTAGAGAAGGCAACTGCCTCGACAGTCAATTTCTTTGTCAACTCGCCAAGACCCAAGACTTTAATACCGTCATTAACCTTGGGAACAGAAAGAATACCTGCATCTGCAAGAATCTCTGCGGTCACTGTAGTCCCGTTCTCAAAGGCCTCCAAGTCAGCTACATTAAGAATAATGTACTGCTTAGCAAAGCGTTTGTTATTAAAACCACGCTTGCCCAAACGTCTATACAGAGGCATCTGTCCACCTTCAAAGCCGGGACGGACTCCTCCACCGGAACGGGAATTTTGACCTTTATGTCCCCGACCGGATGTTTTGCCGTTGCCACTACCTGGGCCACGACCTTTGCGGTAAGCCTTAGCATTACCGCTGGAAGTCAATTCATTGAGCTTCATTTTTCATACCTCCATTAGACTTCTTCACAGGTAACCAGATGAGCAACGCTCCGAACCATACCACGAATAGCTGGGTTATCGGTTTTTGTTACTGACTGGCCAATTTTGCGCAATCCCAAAGCTTGAACAGTGGCACAATGGTTCTTATTTGCGCTATTGGTGCTCTTCACCAGGGTAATTTTTAATTCTGCCATTGAAGACACACCTCCTCTTAAAGAATTTCTTCAGTGGATTTGCCTCTAAGTCTAGCTACCTCTTCCAAGGATTTAAGACTCTTCAGGCCTTCCATCGTCGCATTTACAACATTGTTAGGGTTATTTGTTCCCAAGGACTTAGTTCTAATATCACGGATACCAGCCATTTCACAAACAACACGAACTGGTCCACCAGCAATAACACCGGTACCTTCTTTAGCAGGCTTCATAACAATCTTTCCTGCGCCAAAAACACCTAAAGCTTCGTGAGGAATAGTCGTGCTACGGATGGGAACAGAAATTAAATTCTTCTTGGCATCTTCGATTCCCTTACGAATTGCATCAGGAATTTCAGCAGCTTTGCCAATTCCTTTGCCAACGTGACCATTCTCATCGCCAACGATAACCAGAGCCGAGAAACGGAAATTTCTTCCGCCCTTAACAGTCTTAGAGACACGTCCAATGTGAATGACTTTCTCTTTCAAATCTAATGTATTTGGATCGATTCGCATCTTTACTCTTCCTCCTGCTTAGAAAGTTAGGCCAGCTTCGCGGGCTGCCTCAGCCAGGGCCGCTACGCGACCGTGGAAAATATATCCACTTCTGTCAAAAACAACATTTTTGATCCCTTTATCAAGGGCCCGCTGTGCAACAGTTTTGCCTACGGCAGTTGCTGCATCGGTGTTACCGCCAAACTCTAGCTGGGATTTTACATCCTTGTCCAAAGTAGATGCACTTGCTAATGTTACACCCGAGGTGTCGTCAATAACCTGTGCATAGATATTGGTATTACTCCTATATACACACAGACGCGGACGCTCTGGGGTGCCGGCAATTTTCTTGCGAACCCGAACATGTTTTCTTTTACGGACTTCATTCCTGTCGGTTTTGTTAATCATGCATTTCACCCCTTTTCTTATTTCTTGGCGCCCGTCTTGCCTTCTTTAATTCTCAGTTGTTCATTTGCATACTTGATGCCTTTTCCTTTGTACGGATCTGGCGATCTGAAGGAACGAATCTTAGCGGCAGTTTCACCTACCAACTGCTTATCCGCACCTTTAACAATAATTTTATTTTGGGCTGGAACTTCAATCGTTATTCCAGCAGGCTCAGCCATCTCAATGGGATGAGAGTAGCCGAGGTTAAGAACCAAGTTCTTACCTGTCTTTGCTGCTCTGTAACCTACACCATTGATTTCTAGATTCTTCTCAAAACCTTCTGATACACCAACAACCATGTTGTTTAAAAGTGAACGAGTCAGTCCATGCAATGCACGATGCTCTTTCTGGTCTGAAGGTCTAGTAACGGTAACAATACCGTCTGCAATAGCTACCTGAATATCAGGATGCACCTCTTGGGTAAGAGTTCCGCCTTTACCTTTTACGGTAACGACTTGTCCATCCAATTTGACTTCAACCCCGGCGGGGATTGTGATCGGCATTCTGCCAATACGGGACATAATTTTTTCCTCCTGCTCTTAAGATTGAGAAGACTTGCAAAAGCAAGTCATCGTTTCAGAGTTTCACTGTTTACCAAACATAGGCTAAGACTTCGCCGCCAACACCCAATGTTCTAGCTTTTTTATCGGTCATAATACCCTTAGAAGTGGATATAATAGCAATACCCAATCCGCCTAAAACCTTAGGTAAATTTTCGGTATCGGCATATACCCGCAAACCGGGCTTTGAAATACGCTTAATGCCAGTAATAACACTCTTCTTAGAAGCGAATTTCAAAGTAATTTTAATCATGCCCTGCTTATTGTCTTCCATGCACTCATAACGGGAAATATATCCTTCATCCAACAAGATCTGGGCGATAGCCTTCTTGAGATTGGAAGCCGGTACCAGAACAGTCGAATGACCGGCTGTACCTGCGTTACGGATTCTGGTGAGCATATCTGCAATTGCATCTGTAATCTGCATACGAGTTCCTCCTTGCTTACTATCGTTACCAGCTGGCCTTGCGGACGCCGGGAATCTGTCCCTTATAGGCTAAATCACGGAAACAGAGACGACAAATGCCGTATTTACGGATATAGGCATGAGGTCTGCCGCAGAGTTTGCAACGGTTATGTTGGCGTGTTTTATACTTAGGTACTCTCTGGGCCTTCAAAATCATTGATTTTTTTGCCATTTTTCGTTATCCTCCCTGCTTACTTGCGAAACGGCATACCGAGAAGCTTTAAAAGTGCTCTAGCCTCTTCGTCCGTTTGAGCCGTTGTGACAATAATAATATCCATTCCGCGAATCTTATCTACTTTATCGTAATCAATTTCTGGGAACATCAGCTGATCCTTGATACCCATAGCATAATTACCATGACCGTCAAAGGAGTTAGGGCTAATGCCTCTAAAGTCACGTACACGTGGCAGTGAGATGCTGATTAACTTATCCAAGAAATCATACATATTCTCGCCACGGAGAGTAACTTTACAGCCAATCTTCATGCCTTCACGAAGCTTAAAAGCAGCAACTGATTTTGTAGCTACTGTTGCAACAGGCTTTTGTCCGCAAACAATGCCCATGTCACGCATGGCGTTTTCTAAAGCTTTAGGATTGTCCTTTACTTCACCAACACCCATATTAAGTACGATTTTTTCTAACTTCGGTATTTGCATAACCGACTTGTAACCGAAGGTCTCGCGCAAAGCCGGTGAAACTTCAGATGTATATTTATCTTTTAATCTGGACATCTATTATCCCTCCTTGCTTGCCTTCTTGATTACGTCAATCGTTGCACCGCACTTCTTGCAAATCCGTGATTTCTTGCCGTCTGCTTCAACTTGACGAGCAACACGAGTAGGCTTTTGGCACTTAGGGCAAACGATCATTACATTAGAAGCATCTACGGAACCTTCGCGCTCAATTAAAGCGGAAGGCTTATATTGACCCTGCCCCTTTTGGTGGCGAGTGATCATATTAACTCCGGAAACATAAACCCGACCGTTGCTAGGAGAGGTCTTCAGGACTTTGCCCTTCTTACCTACATCCTTACCGGAGATAACGACAACGGTATCATCTTTTTTCACATGTAATTTGTTAGTCATTTGTCGTCCTCCTTACAGAACTTCCGGAGCAAGGGACAGAATTTTCATATAGTCCTTATCACGCAATTCTCTGGCGATTGGCCCAAAAATACGTGTGCCCCGTGGGTTCTTATCTTCTTTAATAATAACTGCTGCATTGTCATCAAACTTAATATATGATCCGTCTGGACGTCTTACGCCCTTTTTGGTACGAACAACAACAGCCTTAACCACTTCACCTTTTTTGACAACACCACCGGGAGCAGCCGATTTAACGGAGCATACGATGACATCACCAATGTTGGCATATTTACGCCAAGAACCACCGAGTACCTTTATGCATAACAGTTCTTTCGCACCGGTATTATCAGCCGTTCTTAGTCTGGATTCAACTTGAATCATGAAGTATTTCCTCCTTTACGTGAAAACCATGGCGGCTACGTATTATTTTGCCTTTTCAATAATTTCGACCATTCTCCAACGCTTTTCACGGCTTAGAGGGCGAGTTTCCATAACTTTAACTTTATCGCCAATGCCACAAGCATTTTCTTCATCATGAGCCTTAAGTTTGTATGTTCTCTTGATGATTTTTTTGTATAACGGATGTCTTACATGCTCTGTAACAGATACAACGATTGTTTTATCCATTTTATCGCTGCTAACGACACCGATCCGAGTCTTTCTGAGGTTACGATCACTCATTCACTGCTCCCCCTTCACTGTTTGCCCTGGAGTTCTTGCTCCCGTAAAACGGTCTTTACACGAGCAATGTCTCTCTTAACAGCACCTAAGCGCTGTGGGTTCTCAAGTTGATTTGTTGCGTGCTGGAAACGAAGTTTGAAGAGTTCTTCTTTCAGGGCAACCAGCTCTTTTTCCAATTCGGAATTAGATTTTGTACGAATTTCATTAGCCTTCATTTACGTCACCCTCCTTCGCCTTAAGGATAAACTTGGTTTTGCAGGGCAATTTGTGGCTTGCCAAACGCATAGCCTCTCTTGCAACTTCCTCTGAAACACCAGCAATTTCAAAAAGTACACGACCCGGCTTAACAACGGCTACCCAATACTCAGGGGAACCTTTTCCGGAACCCATTCGGGTTTCAGCCGGTTTAGATGTGACGGGCTTATCTGGAAAAATTTTAATCCAGACCTTTCCGCCTCTCTTTACATAACGGTTAATGGCGATACGGGCTGCTTCAATCTGATTGGAAGTAATCCAACAAGGTTCGGTTGCCTGAATACCAAAGTCACCATATGCAACAAAATTACCACGGGTGGCCTTTCCTGTAAGACGGCCACGTTGCTGCTTTCTATACTTAACTCTCTTTGGAAGAAGCATTAACCTTCGCCCCCTTCCGTAACTTTCACTACAGTTTTCTTAGTAGGCAAGATTTCGCCTCTATAAATCCATACTTTTACGCCAATTCGGCCGTAGGTGGTATGAGCTTCAGCCAAACCATAATCAATGTCAGCACGAAGTGTCTGTAGAGGAATCGTTCCCTCATGATAATGCTCTGTTCTGGCAATTTCTGCACCGCCCAAACGACCGGAAACTTGGGTCTTAATACCTTTAGCACCGGTACGCATAGTTCTTTGCATAGCCTGCTTCATAGCTCTACGGAAAGAAATACGCTTCTCTAATTGAGCAGCAATACTTTCGGCAACCAACTGAGCAGAACTATCAGGTGTACGGATCTCGCGAACATCTACAAAGAAATTACGCTTGAAATTCTTGTGCAATTTCTTCTTAAGATCCTCAATACCAGCACCTTGACGTCCAATAATAATACCTGGCTTAGCAGCGTTGATGATTACCATTGTTTTATCATCACCTTTACGCTCAATCTCAATATGAGATACACCAGCATTAAAACATTCTTTTTTTACAAATGTACGGATTTTTTTATCCTCAACCAGATAATCACCGAAAGACTTTTTATCGGCATACCAGCGCGTATCCCAGCCTTTGATGACACCAACCCGTAAACCATGGGGATTAACCTTCTGGCCCATCTTTAATCCTCCTTACACTCTTTCTTTAAGAACAACCGTTACGTGGCTGGTTCTTTTGTTGATTCTAGCAGCAGATCCCCGGGCTCTTGGCATAAAACGCTTCAAAACCGGACCTTGATTTGCAAATGCATCTGCTACATACAAATCATCACGGGACAAGCTGTTGTTATTTACAGCATTTGCTTCAGCAGACTTTAAGAGCTTGGTCAGAATAGGTGACGCAGCCTTAGGTGTGTAAAGCAGGATGGCATAGGCCTCATCCAGTTGCTTGCCTTTAATCAAATCAATTACAACGTTCATTTTTCTAGGTGTAACCCGGACATACTTAGCAATTGCCTTGCCCTGATCCTTACCTACTCCGAGAACCTTACGCTCTTTCTTTGTGAGCAACTTAGGTTTCGCACTCTTTCTTGCAGGTGCCTTATACTGGTCAAGAATCGCTTCACGATTTTCCAGCATATAGTCCTTGCTCATGACTTTCTTTTCCACTCTTGGTTCCTCCCTTCACGAGCTTCGCCTAATCAGCGACCTCCAGATGATTTCTCGCCTGCATGGCCCCTGAACGTTCTCGTAGGAGCGAACTCGCCAAGCTTATGTCCAACCATTTCTTCTGTAACATAGACCGGTACATGTTTTCTGCCGTCATAAACAGCGATCGTGTGCCCAACCATCTCCGGGAAGATAGTAGAGGCTCTGGACCAGGTCTTGATGACCTTTTTTTCATTGGCTTCATTCATGACACTAATTCTTTTCAGAAGTACATCCTGTACATAAAAGCCTTTTTTAATTGATCTACTCATACTACAAGCCTCCCTTCAATCACTTTCTTCTCTTGACAATATATTTGCTAGATGGTTTCTTCTTGTTTCTGGTCTTCTTGCCAAGAGTCGGTACACCCCAAGGAGTAACTGGACCTGGACGACCGATGGGAGACTTACCTTCACCACCACCATGAGGGTGATCGCAAGGATTCATAACCACACCACGAACGGTGGGACGAACACCCATGTGACGCTTACGTCCGGCTTTACCGATAGTAATGTTCTCATGCTCGTGATTACCAACAACTCCAACAGTAGCCCGACAACGGGTTAATACCATTCTTACCTCGCCCGAGGGGAGACGTAGTTGAGCATAGTTGCCTTCTTTAGCCATCAACTGAGCACTAGCACCAGCGGTACGAACCATCTGAGCACCCTTGCCCGGTTTTAACTCAATATTATGAACCACGGTACCCACTGGAATATTTTCCAGAGGCAAGCAGTTACCGGCAACGATATCTGCACTTACACCGCTTTCAATTTTACTGCCGACTTTTACGCCTTCAGGAGCTAAAATATAGGCTTTTGCTCCGTCAGCATACTGCAAAAGGGCTAAGTGAGCTGTACGATTAGGATCGTACTCCAAAGCTATTACTGTAGCAGGAATACCATCTTTTGTTCTCTTCCAGTCGATAATACGAATCTTACGACGGTTGCCGCCACCAATATGACGAACTGTGATCCGACCATAAGAATTACGACCACCTGACTTTTTGCCCATGACTAACAGACTTTTTTCCGGCTTCTTGTTTGTTAAAACTGAGAAATCCGAACCTGTCATCTGACGTCTGGCAGGGGAAGTTGGATTATAAGTTTTTACTGGCATCTTTCTTCACTCCTTCATCAATCAGGCCCAATCACTGGCCAAATCCAAATTCTTCAATAGAAGTCTTATACTTGGCAGAAACTTTAACGGCCTTGCCGCCTTTTCCGTGATAAGACTGGTCTTTAGACTCGGTAGCAATTGTAACTACAGCCTTTTTCCAACTGGGTGTACGACCCAGGGCGTAACGCTGACGCTTTTCTTTTCCGTCGTAGCGGCAAGTATTAACAGCTACAACCTTAACATCAAAAAGCTTTTCAATTGCTTGACGAATCTCTGTTTTAGTTGCCTTTTCATCTACTTTAAAAGAATACTTTCCCAAGGCGACTTCCATCGAGCTCTTTTCTGTAATCAGCGGCTTGATGATGATATCTTGCGGCGCTCTGCTCATACATACACCTCCTGTACCTTCTCAATCGCATCCTTGGTGATCACAAAATGATCATACTTAAGAATGTCAAAAACATTGATGGTATTTACTTTAGCCATTTTTACTGTAGGGATATTCCGAGCGGATTTCTCAACAGTTAAATTGCTCTCTGCCATTACCACGAGGGCAGGCTTTTCAATCTTAAGTGCATTCATGACTTTCACCATGTTCTTAGTCTTGATTTGATCAAAATTAAGAGTATCCAGCACTAAAATTTGGTTATGCAAAACCTTGGTAGAGAGAGCGGATTTCATAGCTAAACGTCTTACCTTACGTGGAACGGTGTAGCTGTAATCTCTTGGCTTTGGCCCAAAGATAATTCCGCCACCAACATATTGGGCAGAACGCACAGAACCGTGACGCGCACGACCAGTTCCCTTTTGACGGTAAGGACGCTTGCCTCCGCCTCTGACTTCACTTCTTGTTTTGGTGGAATGTGTACCCTGACGACGATTAGCTAATTGATTCCTGACTACGGCCTGAATCGCAAACTCGTTCGGCTCAATACCAAAGATATCGTCGGAAAGCTCAATGCTTCCGGTAACGGCTCCATCCAGATTATAGACATCTACTTTTGCCATTTTAGTTTTTCCTCCTTCAAGCCGAATTAGTTTGCCTTAACAGATGATTCAATTGCAATGAGACCACCCTTAGGACCAGGAACTGCGCCTTTAACAACGAGAATTCCTCTTTCGCCATCAACCAGGACAACATGCAGGTTTTGTACGGTACAATTCACCGCACCCATGTGACCAGGCATTTTCTTACCCTTTAATACGCGAGCGGGAGTGCTGTTGGCACCCATGGAACCGACTCTACGATGATACATGGAACCGTGACCACCAGGTCCACCTTTTTGTCCGTGACGCTTAATGTTACCGGCATAACCTTTACCCTTTGAAACTCCGCTGACATCAACATGATCGCCTACAGCGAACATCTCTGCCACACCAATTTCTTGGCCAAGACTATACTCAGCTTCTGTCTTAAATTCGCGCAAGTGACGCTTTACAGGGGCACCAGCTTTAGCAAATTGACCCATATCAGGCTTATTTACAAGCTTTTCACGAATTTCACCGGTAGCAACCTTAACAGCTTTATAGCCATCCCGATCCTCGGTCTTGTTTTGAATGACAACAAGGGGACGACATTCGATAACGGTTGCGGGAACCGCTATGCCATTTTCATCAAATAGCTGTGTCATTCCGGCCTTCTTGCCAAGCATGAATTTACTCATTCTTTTTTACCTCCTTCGGTTATTGGTTCTCTTCCCTGATTAGATTTGAAGAGAACATGACCTCTTTGGAAAAACTTTGCAAGGAAAGTTCTTCCAAAAACACCAGATATCAGACCTTGAGCTCAATGCTCACACCGGCCGGCATATCTAGCTTCATCAATGCATCAACCGTCTTCTGGTTGGGTGCAAAAATGTCAATTAAGCGCTTGTGGGTACGAATCTCAAACTGCTCACGAGAATCTTTGTACTTATGAGGAGAACGTAGAATCGTTGTAATTTCCTTCTCTGTAGGAAGGGGAATCGGGCCGGAATAGCTGGCACCGGTTCTGGTAACTGTCTCCACAATGCGAGCGGCACTTTGATCGAGAAGTTCATGATCGAAGGCCTTAAGTTTGATTCTTACCTTTTGTTTGACTGCCATAGTGTTTCCTCCAAACTGTTTATTTCAACTCTGCCGGGCGTTTCTTGTTTATCCATCAGAAAACCCAGGAGACCAGTTACTACATATACCTGTAGCACTTTGGGCCTGGGCATAGTGTCTAGATAAAAGACACGCCGCCATTTGTTGAAGTCGCCCGATTCTTGCCGGGCTGCTCCGCCAAAGTTACCCGTCAGTCATGCAGCTCATGACCTACGGCAATCTCCAGCTTCGTCGCTAAAGGCGCACAAACATGCGCACGAAAAAGTATATCGCAAAAACGTAAGAATAGCAAGAAAAATTTTTCGAGGCATAATTTACTCTTGTTGAAGCTTAGTTTGAGCGTGGAATAAAGTTTATTTTTAAACTCCTTTCAACCTTACGCTAAGTAGAAAATAGCTATGTTATCTAAATAATTCTATATACGCAGTTGAAGCAGTTGAAGGAACAAGGTTAAAACCTTCAGATGTTATCAAGGAGTTTTTGTACCTGTTCCTGATTAAAGTGATAGATTGTATCGCAAAAATGACATTCCAGATCAATACCCTTTTGATCTTCAGCCAATTCTTTGAGATCTTCTCTACCTAAGGTCAGTAAGTTTTGTTCCATGCGATCCCGAGAGCAATTGCAGGCATAGCTCACCTGTCGCCCCTTAAGAAAGGTAATCTCTGGATCACCTAAAAACATATCCAAGATTTCTTCTGGACGTAAGTTTTCTTGTAGAAGATAGGTAATATCCGGAAAGCCACCTTCTGCTCTCTGCTCTAAATATGAAACAGTAGCATCTGATGCCCCTGGCAAGACTTGAATAAGAAAACCGCCTGAGCAAAGAACCCCATCACGATCCACCAGTACACCTAAAGACATAAGGGAAGGGATTTGTTCGGAAACCGCCAGATAGTAAGTAAAGTCTTCAGCAATTTCACCGGATATTAATTCAACAGTACCAACATAGGGCTCTTTTAAACCCAAGTCTCTGATTACGGTTAACACCCCACTGCCGACGGCCGTTCCTACGTCTAGTTTTCCCGGACGGTGGAAAGTGTTCTCTACTACAGGTTCATTACAATATCCCCGTACTCGTCCCTGAGCATCACACACCGCCATCATGCCTTTCAGCGGCCCCTGGCATTTAAGACTGACCGTCTGGGTGTCTTGAGGGTTCTTTAGATTCTCTGCCAGTAGAAGAGAGCCGGTAAGAAATCGGCCTAAAGCAGCGGTAGCTACCGGAGACGTCTGATGAATTCGCAGAGCCTCCTTGGCAACTAAGGTTGTCCTCGCTGCAACAGCTCGCACTTGCCCTGCAAAAGCAGTTGCCGTAACAATATAATCTGCGGATACATCCTCAGGTGCACCTGGTGCATGATAAAATTCCTTGGTGGACATGGGTTTAACCTCAATCTTTCTTCTGTCTCTAATTAGCAGCAGAACGTCGTGTCAGATAGAATTGTCTTTCTGGCAATTTATTAGTAAGCAAATCAAAAGGCCCTTTGATTAGCTCTAAACCAGCATTTCTTATTGCCTGTCTTATCTCAAGATCTGTATAGACACGTTCCCTTATTACTGTATCATAGCGTGAATAGCCAGAACAAGATGTCTCCTTACGAAAGAAGGTTAGCTCGGAAGTGCTTATTTTGCTTTTGGAGGAAAAAGAGTTCTGCCAAAATAATGTATAGTTATCATGATCTTCATAAAAAAACTCATTTCCTAAAGTCACCGCTAAATGCTCTGGAATTACAACATCGAAAAGAAATAGCCCCCCCGGATTAAGAAAATTTTGAAAGGAGTCCAACATTCTTTTAAAGTCTTTCGGCTTGAGCAAATGATTCACCGAATCCAGAAGGCATAAAAACACGTCCACTGTCCCGAATAAATCTAGCGCTGTCATGTCTTGACATAAAAACAATATGTTTTTATGAGCCAAGGCTGTCTTTTCTTGTGCTAGTTCAAGCATTTCCAGCGAGTTATCTACACCAATCACATCATAGCCTAAATCCGCCAGTTCCAAAGCTACACTGCCGGTTCCACAGCCTAAATCACAGACTAAGAGCTTACCAGCCTCACCTTGCCCCTGCTTTGGTCCATATTTTTGGATGTAAGTATGGATATTTTGAGACCAAGACGGCACATCGATATCCCTTTGCAACAGGTCATAAAGTGGAGCTAAATTATCATAGGAAGGGTTCATTGATTTCTCCGTAACTTTCTTTTCATTCAGATGATTCAACCAATATACTTCATAGGATTAACTTTTGTACCATTTTCTCTGACCTCAAAATGAAGATGGGGTCCGGTGGACATGCCGGTGCTACCACAAGAGGCAATAGTCTCCCCTCGGCCAACACTTTGCCCAACAGAAACGTAGACATCTTTACAATGGGCATAGAGTGTAGAGATACCATTATCATGACCAACAATCAGATAATTACCATATCCGCTACCGCCATCTTTTTGACCTGGACATGGAGTAACTACTGAAAGCACCGTACCTGACTCCGCAGCGACGATAGGATTCCCGGTATTCCCTCCCAGATCAACACCGCTATGCATCTTATATTCCCCATCACTAGGATGAAAACGCATTCCGTAAGCGGAATAAACTGCCCCATCTCCCGGATAAGGCCAAGCCATGACCCCATTATATTCCAGGCTGCCTTCTTGTTGGAGCTCACGAATTCTTTGATCCATTTTTTGGCTTTCTTCTTCAAAAGCCTTCTCCTGGGCTTGCCAACTGGCTATTTCTAACTCTTTCTTGGCAATATCGGATTCTAATGCAGAAAGCTGCCCGGATAATCCAAATCTTGCTCTAATGCTCCAGCCTCACCCCACACTTTCAACCCTTATTGCAACTGCTATGCTTCCCCACCATAAATAGCTGGTAGACTAGATCAAACAGATACTCCTATCATATACTATCAAAACCACCAGCACCACCAGCCTAAAAACGACAAATTACTTTGGGAATTAAATCGTAATTTGCAGAGCAAAACAAGTGATTTTTGTCATAATAATGCCCGATTGCCTCTACCCATAGGTCTTTTGATCGAATTAAACTTAAATATAATTTAGTGGATTTACCTGTGTGCCATTTTCTCTTACTTCAAAGTGCAGATGAGCTCCGGTGGATATTCCTGTGCTGCCACAAGAAGCAATTTTCTGTCCCGCCTCCACCGATTCCCCAACAGAGACATAAATATCCTTACAATGAGCATATGCCGTTGACAAACCATTTCCATGGTCAATGACTAAGTAGTTTCCATAATTGTCACCACCTTTATTCTGACCTGGAACCGGTGTGGAAACTATAATAACTGTTCCCGAGGCAGCCGCCACGATTGGGTTACCATATTGACCACCTAAATCCACACCCTTATGCTCCCTCCACTCCTTATGGACAGGATGAAAGCGCATGCCAAATGGAGAATATACATTATAATCTCCCGGATAGGGCCAAGTCATGTTGCCAGTTCGAACGATGGTTTCAGTGCTTCCCCCATTACCACCTCCACTAGAATTCTCGGTAGTGCGTCGTGCGGCCTCCGCTGCGGCCTGTTGTTGGAGTTCGCTAATTCTGCTATTCAAAGCATCACTCGCTGCATTAAATTCTTGCTCTTTTTGCTCCCACTGTGAAAGCTCTGATTTCTTCTCAGCCAAATCAGATTCTGCACTGCTAATTTGCCCGGCTAAGCGATCGAGCTCAGCTTTTTTCTCGTCTGCTACAGCCTGCATATCTTCAGCTTCTTGCTTAGCAAAATCTCTTTTAAGAACAGCATCATCGACAGCAGCTTTTAAAGTTTCCACCGCCTGCTTATCGGCATCTCCAATCAAAGTTATCAGCTCCATATTGGTAAAAAAACCGGCAATGCTGTCTGACTCAAGTAGAATCTCCAGCGTAGACTTGTTCTGATACTCAAACATTACACTCATGCGCTCAGAATACTCTAACCGCTTTTCTGCTAGGTTGTCTTCAGATTCGAGGTAGGCATCTAAGGCAGCTTGCTTAGCCACCAAAGCCGCTTCCAGCTCCTGAGAAATCTTAGCGTACTGTGCCTTTTGCTCTTTATTCATGTTGTTCAAGTAAGCTAAATTACTGGAAATTTCGCTGGCATCAGCTTTCAGAGCGTTGACTCTGCTCTGAGCATCGGCTAATTGTTTTTCTGCATCAGCCTTTTGCTTCTTAGCATCTTCAATACTTTCAGAAGTTGATTCTGCCTGAAGTTTGCCCTGAGAACGAAGACCCATTCCGGTCAATACCATAAAAAAGGCCAAAAGCAATACTGCAACTTTCAAAAATACTCTCGAACTTGCCCTTACCTTAGGATAACTCTTTCCGAGATCTTTGCTTGATTGTTTCACAAATAGCTCCTTTCCTGTGTTAAACACGAACGTACTTTCTGACAGAAATGCCACTACCGAAAGCTCCAATTAAGATGCCTGAAAAGGCACAGACCAACAGAATAATCTGGGATAGTGATCCCATAGGTAAAAGGGCATAGAAGCTGCCCGGTTCAATCTTAGACATTAGCATGGCATAAATACGCCCATAGGCAAGATAGGTAATTCCCCAAGCCAAGACAGCACTAATGAGACCAACGATAGCTCCTTCCACAATGTATGGAAGACGGATATATCCGTTAGTCGCCCCAATGTACTTCATGATGGAGATTTCATCGGCTCTGGAATATACCGATATACGTACCATGTTAGAAATGATAAAGAGTGAAATAGCAAAAAGCACGCTGAAGGCTACAATAGTTCCAATATTTACGTAACGCATAGACTGAGTCAAAAAAGTCATAACCCTTTGCTCTTGCATCACCTTATTTACTCCAGGTAAAGCTTCTAATTTAGCTGCAACTTCCTTCGCATAGCCAGGATCTACAAGCTGAATTCGAAACATATAAGGTAAATATTGATTGTAATCAAAGTCATCAAGAATCGATGAACTGGAGCCAAGATTCTGTTTAAAGGATTCGTAGTTTTCTTTGGGAGAAGTCATTTGAAAAGCAATAATGCGCTCCGAATCAGATTCTAAATAGCCCTGAACCCCTGCGCGCTCTACTTCACTGGAGTTTAAATTCATATAAACTTCAATAGGAGGTTGTTGCCCAACATTCTTCATTATAAACCGGGCATTAGCGGAAAAAATCACAAAGGCAGACATCAGAAGCAGCATAAGCAAAATGGTTGAAACCGATGCTAGTGTAACTAGGGGGTGGCGCAGAATGCCCTGGAACCCTTCTTTTACAGAATTGATAAATGCTCTCATACTCACACCACCACCGCCTCTTGTTCAGGGGCTGCAGCCACAAAGGAATACTCGCCGCCCTTTTCATCCCGAATAATTTTCCCGGATGCAATTTCCACCACCCGCTTCTTCATTCGGTTCACTAAATTGCTATCGTGAGTACAAATTAAGACAGTAGTACCATTACGATTAATTTCCTCCAGCAGAGCCATAATTGATTCGCTGGTCAAAGGATCAAGATTACCTGTTGGTTCATCAGCCAGAATTAGCTGTGGGTTATTAACCATCGCTCGTGCAATCGCAACTCTTTGTTGCTCACCACCGGAAAGCTCCTGGGGCAGCGCAGCCGCTTTATGACGAAGACCTACAATACTAAGGACAATGTCTACCGTCTGAATAAGCTTCTTTCTTGGCATACCCACAATTTCGCCAGCAAAGGCAATATTTTCAAAAACATTCTTACTCTCAATTAAGCGAAAGTCCTGAAAAATCATGCCTACATGCCTACGGAGTACAGGAATAAGTCCACGAGACATTTTTGAGATAGGGAAGCCGTCAATCGCTACTAAGCCCGATGTCGGCTTCTCTTCTCTGGTTAATAACTTGATTAAGGTAGATTTGCCGGAACCACTTTTGCCAATTATAAATACGAATTCGCCCTTTTCTACTGAAAAAGTCACACCCCGCAACGCATCTGTTCCAGTCTTGTATGTCATAAAGACATCATCAAAATGAATCAAAATTGTCCTCCATGTCGGCCTGTCTTACCACTTACCCGAAGACAGGCGACCATTCTTATCTTGCTTTTCCAAATAAGTCCGAACCATAGATGCTAATTTAAATAAAACTGCATCATCAAAACTACGCAAATCTAGACCTGTAATCTTCTGGACTTTATCCAAACGATATACCAAGGTGTTTCTGTGAACAAACAAACGCCTTGAGGTCTCACTGCCATTCAGGTTATTCTCGAAAAATTTAGAAATAGTCAGTAGGGTCTCAGAATCTAGTGATTCATAAGCGCCCTTGGCAAATACTTCATCTAAAAACATGTTACAGAGCGTTGGCGGAAGCTGATAAATTAGACGTCCTAGCCCCAACTTGTCATAGCGCATAACGTACTGGTCATTTTCGAAGATACTTCCTACCCGTAACGCCATAGTAGCTTCCCGATAAGATTTAGCTGCATCTTTCATCGTTTCGGCTACCATACCGATACCAATATAAATCTTGGACATACTCTCTGTATTTAAGTTATCCAGAATCATTTTGCTACTCTCTTCGATAGAAGCCTCAATGTCCTCGCCAGTTTCTGCCAGTACGACCAGAGTTTCTTCGTCCATTGCCATAATGTAATGGCTACGCCGATCAGGAAACAAATTGTGTAGAACTTCAACACAAGACGGCCCTTCACTCTGAGGTACTCGAATCAAAAATACAATTCGACGTGCTGCGTAGGGAATCTTAAATTCTCTGGCTTTTAAGGGGATATCCCCGGGCAATTCATTTTCTAAAAGAATATTCTTGATAAAGGTTTCCCGCTCTGCATCCGTGTTCCGCTCACGCAAAGCCGCCCTAATCCAGTTGGAGACAAGCTGTAAATAGTTTTGAGAAATCTGATCGACTCCATTAATAAAAGCAACATAGTATTGCTGTTCTGCCACTGGAATCTTAATATAGGTCTTCTCTTGAACACTTACACTTTCTTCCTCAGAAAGAACCGCAGACCTCACGGCCGCATCTTCCAGTCCTTCCAAGGCAGAATCAGTACAAGCTAAAATTAGTCCAGTTGAATCAACCACACCTATTGTTGCATCTAATATCTGACCAACTTCTCGAATACACTTTTTTATTTCTTCCATCGCATTCACCTACACACATTCCCGCAATACTGCGAATTGGTTAATGGTTTCTATACCTCGCCAACATAACTATTTTATCTTACCTGTTTCACAGCCATGTTTCAATATTATAACAAAAAAATAGAAAAACCGGCTTTCTTAATGGAAAACCGGTTAAAAATCACATTATTTATACTTCTATTAAGCCTTGGCTTCAATTTTAATTTTCTCTTCAGACTCTTTGTCAAACAAGTGAATACGGTTGGTATCAATGGCCAAACGAACGGTTTCACCTACTTTGGACTTAGAGGTTGTTGGATCTTCTCTACAGGTTAATTGCAGTGCGCCATTAACTGTAACATAGAGATTGGTCTCAGCACCCATCATTTCTACAACATCCACATCAGCCTTAAAAGTTACATCAGGATGAGCTTCAACATATTGCTGGTCATCGGAAATAGCTTCAGGACGAACACCAAAAATTACTTCTTTACCAATATACTGGCTTAAATTTTCAGCCGTATACTCAGCAGGTAATTTGACTTTGTTCTCTTCAAAGGCTACCCAAATGGCACCACCCTCATTCTTAATTACACCGTTGATAAAGTTCATAGGAGGCATACCAATAAATCCAGCTACAAAAGTGTTCCGAGGATTCTCGTACAGCTGAGTAGGGGAAGCTACTTGTTGGATAAAGCCATCCTTCATAACAACGATACGTGTACCCATGGTCATAGCTTCAGTCTGGTCGTGAGTAACATAGATAAAGGTGGTCTGCAAACGCTGGTGCAGCTTGGTAATTTCAACACGCATCTGAACACGGAGCTTAGCATCCAAGTTTGACAGGGGCTCATCCATTAAGAAAACTTTAGGATCACGAACGATTGCACGCCCTAAAGCAACACGCTGTCTCTGCCCACCGGACAAAGCTTTAGGTTTACGATCAAGCAAGTGCTCAATTTCCAAAATCTTAGCGGCTTCGCTAACACGACGCTTAATTTCTTCCTTAGGCATCTTGCGAAGTTTAAGGCCAAAAGCCATGTTATCAAATACAGTCATATGGGGATACAAGGCGTAGTTCTGAAACACCATTGCTATATCACGATCTTTTGGAAGTACATCGTTGATCAGGCGATCTCCAATGTAAATTTCACCTTCTGAGATGTCTTCAAGACCGGCAATCATTCTGAGAGTGGTTGACTTACCGCAACCGGAAGGGCCAACGAGAATGATAAATTCTTTGTCTGCAATTTCTAATTGAAAATCGCTAACGGCTACAACACCACCATCGTACTTCTTGTAGACATTCCGTAAAGATAGACTTGCCATTTCAAATACCTCCAAAATTCATATCGCACTATTCAAATTTTTAGCACAACACAACTATATCATCGTATACCCAAACATACTATATGCAAAAATAACCAAAACTTTTCCTTTCTTTTTGGACATACCTTCATTCCTCTGTTGCACAAACTACATAAAAGTCGCCCAGTAATTGTATACTTTAACCAAAAATCTGCAAAAACAGTAAAAAACCTTGCCTTTTGATTATTTATGCACTATTCTGTATAAATATTAAATTCGATTTTATGTTACTTTTACGTTCATTTTATAGTCGGATCAGCAGCAAATGTTGATTCGACTACATTTAAATAATTAGGCTGAAAATAGGCAAGGAGGAGCAATATGAAGAAAACTCGCATTGGAATTATTGGTAGTACCGGCTATGTAGGGGCGGAGTTAGTGCGTCTTTTAGCGACGCATCCTTACATTACATTACAGCATCTAACCTCTAAAAGCTTTAGCGGCCAAGCTTTTTCCGATATATATCCTGCTCTTAGAGGTATCTGCGATCTAAAGCTTGAGGAAGATTTTAATCCGGCCATTGCCAATGACTGTGATCTAGTTATAACCGCCCTCCCTCATGGTGTATCGGCTAAACTAGTTCCGACCCTTTTACAAGCTGGTCTAAAAGTTATTGACCATAGCGGTGATTTTCGTTTTCGAAATTTCCAAGTCTATGAAGAAGCTTACAAGCTAACCCATCCGGCTCCTGAGCTTCTGTCTTCCGCTGTTTATGGCCTGCCGGAGCTATATCGTAGCCGACTAGAATCTGCCTCTTTGGTAGCTAATCCCGGCTGCTATCCTACCTGTAGCCTATTAGCATTAGCGCCTCTCATAGCCAATAACGTAATAGATAGCAAAGGAATTATTATTGACGCTTTTTCGGGGATCTCCGGTGCGGGTAGAAAAAGTGATCTTGCCTTTTCCTTCTGCGAAAGTACAGAGAGTATTAAACCCTATGGCGTAATTTCTCACCGGCATACGCCGGAAATTGAACAGGAGCTAGGCTTCCTGGCCGGTAAAAATATGGTTATTAGTTTTACCCCTCACTTGGCGCCCATTAGAAGAGGTATGTTAGCCAGTGTTTATGCCGATTTAGTTGACCCTGGCACAGCTATAAGCGATCTGGAAAATCTCTTTGCCGAATTCTATAAAGATGAGCCCTTTGTAAGACTCTTGGACCAAAAGACGCTACCAGAAACCCGCTATGTTGAAAACAGCAATTTCATTGATATAGCTATACGTAAGGATGAAAGAACTGGTAAGATTAAAATATTTAGTGCCATAGACAATTTAGGTAAAGGTGCTGCCGCCCAAGCGGTTCAAGCCCTAAATATTATGCAGGGCTATGATGAAACTACCGGATTGGCACCCCTACACGGTGAGCATAAGTAGGAAAGAAAGGAACTTGTTATGACAACTACATCCATGCAAGAATTTATCTCAAAGGCTGAAATTCTGATTGAAGCTTTGCCCTACATCCAAAGTCTAGCCGGGAAAACCGTTGTTATCAAATACGGTGGAAATGCCATGATTAATGACGAGCTAAAAAACTCCGTTATGGAAGATGTTACCCTGCTTAAATACATTGGAATTAACCCTGTTCTCGTTCACGGTGGTGGCCCGGATATTAGTAGTATGCTCACTAAGATGAATATATCTTCTCAATTCCAAAAGGGGCTACGAGTAACAGATGAGCCCACCATGGCTGTTGCTCAAATGGTTCTTGTGGGAAAAACGAATAAAGAGATTGTTGCGACCCTAGGTCAGAAAGGTGCCAAGGCTATTGGAATCTGTGGCATTGACGGTCATTTAATTGAGTGTGAGCAGCTGCGTGAAGATGAAGATGGCCAACCTCTGGATATTGGTTTTGTGGGTAAAATCACTAAGATTAATATCAAAGTATTGGAAATGTTGGCTGGAGACGAGTATATTCCGGTAGTAGCTCCTATCGGTGTGGGTGCTGACGGACAAAGCTATAATATTAATGCTGATACCGTCGCCGCCGAAATCGCCGTTGCACTTAAGGCAGAAAAGTTAATGACTTTAACGGATGTTCCCGGCGTTAAGGGACTCTTGCCTGATGGAACTGAGCAAGTTTTTCCCGTCTTAACGGAAGCAGAAATCGAAGATCTTATTAGTACCGGGGTAATTTCTGGAGGAATGATCCCTAAAGTTTTGGGCTGTTTAGAGACAATTAGACAGGGTGTGGGACGAGCTCATATTATTGACGGACGGGTTCCCCACTGTTTATTACTTGAAATTTTTACGAATAGGGGAATTGGTACCATGATTACCAAAGAACGACGACCTTATTTTCAGGGCGAAAAAATATAAATTGGAGGGTAAAATCATCTATGGATAAAAAATTGGAACGGGTCATGCGACTGGACAAAGAATACTATTGCAACACCTTTGGTGAACGCATGCCGGTCTGCTTTACCCATGGCAAAGGTTCTTATCTTTATGACACCGAGGACAAAAAATACCTTGACCTTCTTGGGGGTATTGCGGTTAACAGCTTAGGTCACGCTAACCCACGTCTTGTGAAAGCAATTGCTGATCAAGCAAAAAAATTCATTCACTGTTCTTCTTTATACTATATAGAAGAGCAGGCCGAACTGGCGCAAGCCTTAGTAAAACGCACCTTTGCCGATAGAGTCTTTTTGTGCAATAGTGGTGCCGAGGCCAATGAAGCAGCACTAAAATTAGCCCGTACCTATTTTTACCGCCAAGGGACTCCTCGACGCAAGATCATCACGGCCAAACAGTCTTTCCATGGTCGTACCATCGCTACGGCAACAGCCACCGGACAGGAGAAGTATAATCGTATGTTTCATCCCTTGCCTGATGGATTTGTTCATGTGCCTTTTAATGATATTGATGCTATGGCCAAGCTCATTGATAAAGATACCTGCGCGGTAATGCTAGAGCCCATTCAGGGTGAAAGTGGCGTCATCCCTGCTACGAGAGAGTATTTAACCGCTGTAAGAAGTTTTTGCAGTCGATTTGATGTTCCGCTTATTCTCGACGAAGTCCAAACCGGGGTTGGCCGGACCGGCACCCTTTATGCTTACGAACAATTTGGGATTGTTCCCGATATTCTTACTTCCGCTAAAGGACTGGGCGGAGGAGTCCCTATTGGTGCAATGTTGGCAACGGAGAAGTACGCCTCTGCCTTTCTTCCCGGCGATCATGGTAGTACTTTTGGCGGCAACCCTCTGGCAGCAGCTGCTGCTTTGGCAGTCTTAAAAGAGATCGACCACAAGAATTTACTGCAAAATGTTCAAATTGTCGCTCTTCTTTTACGTAAAAAATTAACCCGAATTAGCAAAAACAAATCGGCCATCAAGGAAATTCGGGGTTTAGGACTTCTTGTAGGTATTGAGTTTCATCAGCCAGTAGCCGTCGAAATTAAGAATAAAGCTTTGGCTGCCGGATTTTTAGTAGGAAGTATCGGCGATCGTGTTCTTCGGCTTGCCCCTCCCCTCAACGTCAAAAAGCAAGAGATACAAAGTTTTAGTAATTTTTTGGCTGAAATCCTATAAAAACGGCGAAGGATTTACTGTGTTTCTGCATACAGAAAGGAACTTATTATGAAACATTTTATTGACTTTCATGAAGATATTTCTATTGATCAACTACAGTCTCTTCTGAGTTTGGCCCTTAAGCTGAAAAAAGAAACCAAGGCGGGCATTTCTCACCCCCTATTGGCAGGAAAATCTTTGGGGATGATTTTTAGCAAATCTTCTACCAGAACCAGGGTAGCCTTTGAGGTAGGCATGTATCAGCTAGGTGGTCAAAGTCTTTTTCTCTCTTCTAATGATATTCAATTGGGCCGAGGTGAATCCATTTATGATACGGCTAATGTTCTGTCAGGAATGTTGGACGGTATTATGATCCGTACCTTTTCGCACCAAGACGTGGTAGATTTAGCCACCTTTGGCTCCATTCCTATTATTAACGGCTTAACCGACGAGCAACATCCTACACAAGCCTTAGCCGACTTACTAACTATTTTGGAACATAAAGGTCGGTTAGCTGGGTTAAAGCTATGCTATGTAGGTGATGGTAATAATGTCGCTAACTCACTGCTGCAAGCCTGCGCTAAGGCCGGGATGGATATAGCTGTTGCAACCCCCGCCAGTCACCGCTGTCCGGATTTTTTTGTGAACCAAGCTTTAGTCGATGCCAAAGTAACTAAAAGCACTGTTCAAATTACTGACAGTGCAGAAGAGGCCATCCGCGGAGCAGACGTCGTTTACACAGACACTTGGATTAGCATGGGTCAAGAAGAGGAGAAAGCCTCTCGGATTGAGCTCTTTAAGGAGTATCAAGTAAATAATAAATTGATGTCTTTAGCCGCTCCCGGTGCTATTTTTATGCATTGTTTGCCCGCCTACCGGGGCTATGAAGTCAGTGCCGAAGTTATGGATTCCAATTATTCCGTGGTTTTTGATGAAGCCGAAAACCGATTGCACGCTCACAAGGCAATTTTAGTACATTGCTTGGGAGAGTCATATGATCTGCCCTAGCCCTTGCCCACCGGCAGAAAAAGTTACCTTGCGATTGGCAAATCCCTCTGATATTCCTGCACTATATGAGCTGAACCAATCCGCTATGTTGCACTACGCCCAAAAAGTGGGTATCCCTCCGCTTCTTTTGCCTGCGTTACAAGAAAAAGAAGCGGAGTTGGCGGCAGCCATTTCAGAAAGCTATTACTTTTTGGCAGAAGAAGCTAAAAGCAAAGCTTTGCTAGGTGCTGTCCGTCTAACATTAAAACCATGGCTAGAATTTACCCCGGAAGAGCAGCTCACCCTACCACATGTATCTGGAGATCACATTGTGGGTTATTTTACCCGCTTTGCCGTAGCTGAAGCATCCCAGCAGCGCGGGGTTGGCAGTCAACTCTATGAAAGTCTCTTAAACCAAGCTTATAGCCTTAATCTCTCGTGGCTATTTTTGCATACTGCAATTTCAAATAAAAGCTTAGTAAATTTCTATCAGAGACGAGGCTTCAATCTGTTGCTTCAGAGTCAGAAATCAGGCTATGATCGTGGCTTTTTTGCCAAAGTCCTTTCTCCTATACGTCATTGATAGTTACCCGAAAAACCGGAGATTTTTTAGGAATCCCATGGGGAATCTCTCTTGAAAGCCTCTTATTCATAGCTTTTTTGGCTTATTGATATGCTCTTAAGTCTTGATAGCCTCATTCTTAATCATTCGCTATGACAATAAGGCCTATTAATGGCTTTTTGTCCGATATAACCTTGATTTATATGCCTTTAGGTCATATTTTATTAGTAGCTTTTGATTTTAAGAGTGAATTGAGGTTATTATGAGTCAACTGAGAAATTATCGAAAAAAAATGGCACTTAGTCAAACAATGTTGGCTGAGCGTTTCCACGTGGATCAAACCTCAATTTCTAAATGGGAATTAGGAAAAAGCTATCCCGACGTTCCAATCGCAATTGAACTTTCAGCCTTTTTTGGCATTTCACTGGATATAATTTATGATAACCCTTTATCCTTTTCACCCTTACACCTACCGGTAGTCGAGAAAATTTCGCCCAAGTACGCGCCTAAATCAGAGAGCGAACTTGGATGGGAAGAGTTTTCGCCGGCTACTTTGCTTGTTCATTTTGGGCCGGATGAGCTACCAAAGACTCCTGAGTCTTACAAAGATTTAGCACTTAATTTTGTTCTCCTTAAAATTAAAAGTGATTCTATGGCACCCAAAATTCTTCCCGAGGATTTAATTTTAATTAAGCGCCAAGAAACCGTTGAGAGCAATGACATTGCTTTAATCAGCTTTAATGGAGCCAATGGACAGCTATACCGAATTGAGCGGCATGAGAACGGCTGTGCTCTTTTATCTCATAATCCAGCTTATCCCCCTCTTTTCTTAACTAATGGGGAGTGGGACGCAAAAAAGGCTACGGTTTTAGGCAAAGCTGTGGAGCTGCGGCGGCAACTGTAAGAAGTCGACACAAAAATAGTCTCGGCTTTCCGCAGGCTTATTCAATCTATTTTCATTTCTCCTTAGATTTTAAAAGACACCCCCATTTTTTATAATAGTAGGACTTTGACGCCTTTTATAGGTTTTCCCCAGGCACAATAAGGATTTATAGGCCTTAGAGTAATAAAAACACCGCCTATGCCTTGCTTTATATGCCTTAAAGTCATAATTTATTAGTAGCTCTTCGAATTTGAGTTATTTGAGGTTACTATGGGCGAATTAAAGTATCACCGAAAAAGACTAGGTCTAAGTCAGAAAGTCTTAGCCGAATGTTTTCATGTAGATCAAACCTCAATTTCCAAATGGGAACTGGGAAAAAGTTACCCTGATGTTCCTATTGCCATTGAACTATCTGCCTTTTTTGGTATTTCATTAGATGTAATCTATGATAATCCGCTCTCATTTTCTCCTTTACGACTACCAATACACAGGGAAATTTATCCCAATACGCCCTCTCAGTTGGCGAAGGAAAATGAAGAATACGAAGAATTCTCTCCTGCCATGCTACAGCTGCTCCTTGAAAAAGATGAAGCTAAAAAAGATCATCTCAATCCCAAACATCCTGAAAATGCCTTTTGGGTCATGCGGGTTAGTGATGATAAGATGCTACCTAAAATTATGGAATCAGATTTAGTCTTGATTCGTAGGCAGAGTCACGTAGAAAACAATAGTATCGCCTTGGTGAGTTTGCATGGCGATGCCGGGCGTCTGTATATCGTCGAATCCCATAAAAATGGCGTCGCACTCCTGACGCACAATGCTTCCTATCCCCCTCAATTTCTTACGAAAGCGGATTGGGAAAATCAAAGAGCAGTCATTCTAGGACAAGCACTGGAAGTCCGCCGCCGGTTCTAAGGACGTTTCTACATAAGAAAGAACCTCTTTCCGTAGCATAATAGCTCTGGAGAGAGGTTCAGTTATTGTTTAGCTTTATGCGCCTTATTTTATTTAGCTTTAATCGCCAAACGTGCAGCGGCAGCAATATTCTCCGGTTCCAAATGATAAAGCTCGATTAAGGCTTCCGGTTTGCCTGATTGGCCAAACCGATCCTGAATACCAACTCTTCTTTGGATACAAGGAGCATGTTCTGTCAAAACCTCAGCCACCGCACCACCTAAACCACCATAAATGTTATGCTCTTCAGCTGTAACAATAGCACCGGTTTCACGCGAGGCTTTAATAATGGTTTCTTCATCAATGGGCTTAATTGTATGGATATCAATTACCCGAACACTTAGTCCCTCTTTTTCCAAAATATCAGCGGCTTTTAAACACTGCTGTACCATTAGACCCGTGCCGATAAGAGTAACATCTGTACCACTCCGCAACGTATTAGCTTTGCCAAGGGTAAAATCAATGGCAGAACCATACTCGCCATAAACATCTTCTACTGCCAAGCGTCCCAAACGAATATAGAAAGGGCCTTGGGTATGAATAGCGGCCTCAATCGCCGCTCTGGTAGAAGCTCCGTCACAGGGAGATACTACATGCATATTAGGAAGAGCCCGCATAATGGCCAAATCCTCGACACACTGGTGAGAGGCTCCGTCTTCCCCCACAGTAATACCGGCGTGAGTAGCACAAACCTTCACGTTTAAATTAGGATAGCAGGCAGAATTTCTAATCTGTTCCAATGCTCGCTCAGCAGCAAAAATAGCAAAAGTCGACGCAAATGCAATCTTACCACAAGTAGACATACCTGCAGCTACAGACATCATATTACCTTCCGCAATACCCATGTTAAAGTGACGTTCTGGATAAACCTTTTGAAAGGTAACTGTATAGGTAGATTTGGATAGATCCGCATCTAAAACCACAATGCGTTCATCAGATCCAAATTCGGCCAGGGCGCGCCCATAAGCCTCTCTGGTTGCCATTTTTCCCATATTACTTACACCTCCAGTGCAGCAATCGCCGCATCAAGTTCCTTGATTGCTTCTTCATACTGTTCTTTCTTAGGAGCCTGACCATGCCATCCGGCTTGATCTTCCATGAAAGATACTCCTTTTCCCTTGTGTGTCTTAGCTACTACCATAGTAGGCTTACCTTTGGTCTCTTCCGCAATGGCAAAAGCCTTCTCAATTGCGGCCAGATCATGACCATCAAGTTCTACTACCTGCCAGCCAAAGGCTCTTACTTTGTCGGCAATAGAACCCAGACCCATAACCTTATCGGTTTCACCATCTATTTGTAGCCCATTGTTGTCAATAAAGGCCATAAGATTATCTAATTTATAATGAGCGGCTGCCATTAGAGCCTCCCAAACTTGCCCTTCTTGAAGTTCGCCATCACCCAAAACAGAGTACACGCGATAATCTTTCTTATCCAGTTTCCCCATCATAGCCATGCCTACAGCCGTAGCTATGCCTTGTCCCAAAGACCCGGTAGCCATATCTACTCCTGAAGTGCTGGTGCTGGGATGTCCTTGGAGCATCGCACCACAGCGGCGTAAGTCATCAATCTCGCAGGGCGAGAAAAAACCGCGCAGTGAGAGTGCTGAATATAGAGCCGGAGCACAATGTCCCTTTGATAACACAAAGCGATCTCTGTTTGGATCCTTCGGCTGCTCCGGGTTAACACGCATTTTGTAACCATATAGAGAAGCTAAAATGTCTGTACACGACAATGAACCGCCGGGATGCCCGGACTGTGCCTGATAGATGCCTTCTATAATCATCCGACGCATTTGGGCAGCGTAAAGCTTGATTCTTTTTTCTAAGTCTTTGTCCATGATTGTCCCCTTTCCAGATTCCATTTGCTCATATTTTACCAGATTAGACTGTGCATGTGCACGATTTCACCTGCTTTTAAATAAACTCTGGGTACACGTTTCCCAACTAAACAAGTTATTTCATAATTTATGGTGTCAAGTAAGTCAGAAATTTCATCGATAGCCAAAATAAAATTCTTCCCTTGAACCTTCTGATGTCCAAATAACACAACTTCATCGCCGATTTTAGGCGTGGGCTCAAGCTCGGTTACATCAAGCATACACATATCCATACAAATATTGCCCGAAATCTTTGCCCTCTGCCCATTGATTAAAACCTCTGCCCGGTCAGAGAGGCGCCTGGAATAGCCATCAGCATAACCAATTGGGATTGTGGCAATGAGGCTGGGGCGACAAGTAACAAAATGTCGGCCGTAACTAATAGCTGCACCTACCGGGAGCTCTTTAACATGAATAATGCTTGATTTCAGTGTCATTGCGGCTTGTAGGGCAACAGGAGTATAGGGCTGATAATTCCCCTTCGGAAGCATACCATAGATAATTAAGCCCGCCCGTACCATATCCAGATGCATTTCGGGAAATCGTAAAATTGCTGCGCTATTACAAGCATGCTTTACCGGTATGATAAGACCATTGGCCTCTAGCCGTTGAACAAAAGTCATAAAGTCTTTAAATTGGGCTTCTACATAGGACTGACTTTCCTCGTCGGAAGACGCAAAATGAGTAAATATACCTTCGATTTCCAGCCCTGGCAATTCCTTTAGAGCCAGAATCTCGTGAAAAGCCTCCTCATCTGCCATATAGCCAATCCGATGCATCCCTGTATCAACCTTAATATGCACCTTGACTTTCTGTCCCGAGCTCTCGGCCTGCGTTGAAAGCTGACGGGCAAAATCAGTTAAATAAACAGTTTGGGTAATCTGATATGCCAGAATTTCAGGAATTCTTCGCGGATCGGTGTGCCCCAATATAAGTATAGGCGCAGAAATACCATGTTTACGGAGCTCTATCGCCTCATCAAGCATAGAGACTGCCAAGCGGGTGGCACCATTCTCCAGCAGCACCATAGCGGTTTGGATGGCTCCGTGACCATATGCATCAGCCTTTACAACGGCCATGATCTCTGCTCCGGGATTTGTGATTCTTCTGATTTCCTGCATGTTTTGAGCTAGTATATCCAAATTAATTTCAGCCCAAGAACGATTGGGAAAAGCTTGTGTCATGATAAAACTCCTTGCAAATCTATCGAAAACCGCCTTATTAAGGAATTAATTCTCCCAGCCGCAGCGGCGAAAGGCCGGTAAAAAATACTCGAATAAGTCTGTGGGTTGCATAAAACGTTGTCCCAATCCTTCAGCGGCCAAATCACCGGCCAGGCCATGGAGATATACGCCTGCTTGAGCCGCTTGCAAGGCAGGAATACCTTGAGCCAGAAAGCTGCCAATTAGTCCGCAAAGCACATCCCCTGAACCACCCTTAGCCAGACCATTATTTCCGGTTTCATTCAAAAAGCAGTTTCCCTCAGGATCTGCTACCACGGTCTGATAACCTTTTAAGACCACCATCGCCGACCATTCTTTGGCAAAATCACGGGCAGCCGCTATTCTTTGCCGTCTATTCTCCTCTGGGTTAGCAACAACAGCCACATAATCCGGTTGTAGCCGGGCAAACTCCCCTGGGTGGGGCGTTACAATGGCAGGCATCTGATTATTGCGAATTCGATCTTTGAGAGCCTCACGGAAAAACTCCCGATCTTCTGCCATGCAACTCAGAGCGCCAGCATCCAACACAATAGCCGGTGCTATGGCCAAAAGTTTACGTAGACCGGCCTTCACTCGCTCATCCCCGGGCAACAGCCCAGGCCCTACTGCCCAGGCAGAGATCTTAGGCTGCCAAGAAACAAAGCTGTCTAAGGTCTCTTCCGGCGAATCCGGCAGTTCATGAGAGATCAATTGCGGTAGGGCTAAAAACATCGGCCAAAGAAAATCTTTTTCCAACCAAAGGTGGAGTAAGCCCACCCCGCTACGCAGTGCGGAATTGGCACAAAGAAAAGCCGCACCACCCATACCTTTAGAACCGGCCCAAACACCCAAAGTACCAAAGGTACCTTTATGTCCATCAATAGCCCGTTTAGGTGCAATAGCCATAACTAAGCGCTGATCTAAAAGATTAGCTTCATGATTTCGATTCATCTCTACCTCCCTAATTACGCTTCTGTTAAAGCGTCCAAATCAAAAGGGGTCTCCTGATATACATAATAATTGAGCCAGTTAGTAAAAAGCAGAGTACCTGCCGACCGCCAAAGCATTCGCGGAATCTTATTAGGGTCATTTTCTGGAAAATAATTCTGCGGCACCCCAATAGGCAGTCCTTTATCACGGTCACGGGTATATTCCTCACGCAAAGTAATATTATCATATTCCGAGTGACCGGTAACAAATATCTGCCGTCCGGTTAAATCGGATACAGCGTAGACACCACTCTCTTCTGATTCTGAAAGCAAACGCAAATGCGAGTTAGCCATAATATCTTCCCGGCGAATCTCCGTATGGCGAGAATGAGGAACGTAAAACACATCATCAAAGCCACGAAAAAGCTTCACCGGGCGAGTATAGGTCAAATAGTGGGGAAATATACCAAAAACCTTTTCTGCGGTATTATACTTAGGAATTCCATAATGGTAGTAGAGGCCAGCTTGAGCTCCCCAGCAAATGTGTAGCGTCGAATAGACATGGGTTTTACTCCACTCCATGATTTTAACCAGCTCCGGCCAATAAGCAACATCTTCAAAAGCCATCTGTTCTACAGGCGCGCCAGTAATAATCATGCCATCATAACGTTTATTTTCAACTTCGGAAAAGGTTTTGTAGAAAGTATCCAGATGGTCTATACCAACATTTTTAGGCTTATAACTCGCTGTGTAGAGAAATTCCACATCGACTTGCAGTGGGGAATTAGACAGCAAACGTAAAAGCTGAGTCTCCGTCGTAATTTTGGTTGGCATCAGATTAAGAATAAGTAAACGCAAAGGCCGGATATCTTGGCGAAAGGCACGATCCTCCGGCATCACAAAAATATTTTCCTTCTCTAAAGTTTCCGTTGCCGGTAAGTTATTAGGTATACGTATTGGCATATTTCTTACCTTTCTCTGCTATATGAATTCCTGTAAAATGGAATTATCTGGAACAAGCGTCGCATCGGCTTTGGGAATCCTTGCCAAATCATGAGCTAATTGCCGAGCCATAACTAAGGCAGTGGGTAAATCGGCATAGGCTTTATTGGGCTTATGATGAGCCAAAAAAACCGAAGGTATCAACTGTCCCTGCTCATGATCTCGAAGGGCTATTTGAATATCTCGGAGCGCCATAGGTGCTGTGATGAGACTTTCGTAATGCAGAAAAGAATTAACATAATAGTCAGCCTCAGCTAAATATTCTGGAAAATAATTTTGTTCAGAAGCCAACACCATAGGCCAGTAATCTATCGTTGCGATAGCATGAGCTCCTCGATTTCGATAATCCCGGCTAATGCGGCGAAGCAAACGAATTGTCTTACCGTCCAGCAGCCGACGATCCGCTAAAATCTCTCCCCACGGCATAATAAAAATCCCTTGCCAAAGGTCGCGATTTAAAGAGCCGGAAATTGTCGGCGATAAGCCGTGCAAACCCTCTACTAAAAGTAGCGCGTCTTCCGGCAATTTCACTGCTCGGTTGGCAGCACCAAAGACTCTCTCCCGCTTTTGAAAATCAAATTCAGGCAAGAGGGTCTTCTCTCCTGCCAGTAAAGCCTTAATATTGCTTGCAGCCATTACGGTATCAATGGTTCGAAGACTCTCATAATCCGGCCTACCATCGGCATCAAACTGGAAGTGATCCACTTCATAATAATCATCCAATGAAATACGCAAATATTTTCGTCCTAAAGCCGTGAGGCTTTGACCTAAGCGATCAGTAAAGGTAGTTTTTCCAGAAGAGGTCGGCCCGGAAATAAAAATTGCCCTCACACTGGTCTGCGCACAAATAGACCCAGCAATACGGGCTGTGTTAGCTAAAAACTTATCTTCCTCAGCCAAAATTAGCCGTGGAAGTTTACTCGCTCCTAAATAACTTTCCAGATCTTCTATGGTCAGTGTAATTCGATTCTCTAAGACAGCCATAAAACCACCCCTCTTACAAATCCATATACTTTCTCAAATAAAGCCTAACAACCAAAAGATCATAAGCTCTCTGAATATATTTAACCATTATGAAAACCAAACCAGGTAAGATAACCGCAGCCGCCAGAATAAGAACTGCCAGAAAGAGCAAATATAAACCACCTACCAGCACACCAAATATCATCGATAAATTTCCTGCCGAACCAGAAAACTGCGCAGTGAAGGACTCTAAGGTTTGGTTCAAAAAGCTGATCAAGTTGGTTCGCAGCTCACTCTCAGAAAACTGAAAGCGTGGAAGTAACAGGTTTATAAATAATAAGGTCAGCAGAAAATACTTAAGCCCCTGCAGAAGAAGTAGTAAGAACCGAACTGCCATAGGATAACGATAGTATCGGAAGGCCATAAAAGGAGTCGCCAGAAAGAGTACCATAAAGAGCACCCCTTTAATGACACTACTACCTTCAACAAGCCCAGAAACACTTTGGCTGAAAAGACTTAGGCCAAGAGCCAAAGAGACCAGAAGCCCATAAAAAATAAAAAGCCCCGGATGCTTTTTGTTCTCATAATCTGTATCTGTGAAGAAACGGCCCAGAAGCAGACCTTCCATATAATCCACGCGCTAAAAAACCTCCAAAATACTATTGCTGTTCATTCTACCAAAAAGCCCCCTCTCTGAAAATCCCGAAGCTAGTCAAAAAAACAATTCGGAGACTGCCATAGGGGACTCAATACTAGCGAAGTCGAAAGGGCACCTTAGTCACAGCCTCAATCAGATCACGAAACTGAATCCATTCTTGAGGAAAGCGTCCCTGACCGGTAATTTTAACCGGCTGCTGGGGAGCATTCTTGTACATAAAAAGAATAACGACCCAGCTTGCCTGAGAGGGAGCGCCTGCTACCTCACAACTCACTACGTCGCCATACTGCTTTTCCCACTGTAAAATTCGTGTTTTAGGTAAAAATTCCCGAATAAAGCGAACCTTATCCGGGGAGATAGAACGTAAAAAATTATTATTCCATTGGTGACTGTCACGCCAGATAACAATTTGTTTTTGCAGGTCAATAGACACCTTAAGACAGCCTTGACGGTAACCCGCAAGCTCAGCTTCTATTGAGATAATGTCACTATAGTTTCCCGTCATCTTACTCTCCACCTGTCTCAACAACAATTTAATTTCCCATTCCCAAAATCACTTAATCTTGACCCCAACGATAGAACCGGCTCGATTCCCAATAACAATCATATTATTAAAAACCATAGGAGAAGATTCAATATTAATATTAGCATTCACTTCTCCCGGCAGACCCTTATTCCGAATGGTCTGAAAATAGGTCACCCGCTCACCGGTCTGGCCATTTATCAAATGAATTTGACCAAAGCTATCGCACATTACAATATAAGCGTTGCCATTCTCATCATACACATCTACAGGCGAACTCCAAGAATACTTGTTCATGTGATATTTCCACTGCATTTCCCCACTATCCTTCTTGTATGCAACCACAAGATTACCGGAGTACATTCCATCCGTCATACTGTAAGCAAAAATCACTAAATTAGAAATAGATTTCTTACCCACCACTGGGTTCCCTAACATTCCGCCATTAACATCATCACCTTTATCCACTCCGTTGTGCGTGTAGCAGAGTTGAGAAGTCTTCCAGACAATCTCCCCATTCATGGCGTCGATTTTATAAGTAAAGGCCTGTCCCTGATAATCAAGTTCAGACTTCTGCCAATCCACCTCGGTACCAACATATAAATAGACTCGTCCATTTTCTTCTTCTAATACCGGAGTAACATCTGAATCATCATCTAAGGCTCGATTCCAAACCATATTCATGGTATTCAAATCCAAACAAACTAGGTTACCGGCATTATCGCAAAAATACGCATAATGACTGTATATGGAAAGAGAGCTCTCCACCCCAACATTTTCAGGAATAACACCCTCTGCCAAATAACGGTAATCTACTTTATCAGGGTTGATAGATAGAGCCCCTGTGGCTTTATCAAATTGAGTATTCAGCTTCATCGTGTAAATAATCCCATTTTCTACAGGATAGAACAATGTATCTGTGGCGGGGTCAATCATAGGTGAGGAGTCACAAGCATACCAGTTAGAGCGGTGGGATCGGGTATCGTTAGTATCTTGAAAATAAAGTAGCTCCCCGGTAATCAAGCTGTAAATCCGAAAGCCCATTTGTTTATCCGGTGAATTATTGTCACCTTGGCCAACATATAACAGTGGATAGCCCCTTGGGTCCAGGCTGGGAGTACCCTTGATAGTCGCTCCTACATTAATAGGGGGTCGAGACTTCTGCCCATCTTCAATATCAAAAAAGTAAACATTTCCATCCATAGTTGCTACTAAAACTTCAACTAAATCAGCCTTAGCTTTCTTTTCAGGCAGCAAATTCATCTGAGCCTGAAGTTCCGGACTCCATTGTACCGAAAGAGGCTGACCTGTCCAGCCAGTTCCTGCCCAACTAAAATTCCAAGCTGAGGATGGTAAAGTACCGATACCATTGAATTCCCAGACTTGTTCCATGGTTCCTTCTTTAACATCTACCGTTCCCCAAGCAGCGGCATTACGAAAATTGTTGCCGCGAAAAGTCAGAATGCCGGGAACGCTCTGAAAGTTAAGTGGATCACCCATGTTGATGGGGTCAGGCCTACTATAGCTGGCGACTTCCTGCCCTCCAGCAAAAATAGTTTGTGTTACTTTACGCTCGGCAGCAGACAAGCCTGCCCCTGCCTGAGCTGGGCCCACATCCAGCTTAACTGCGCCGGGAAAAAGCTGAAAATTCTGATATGCCTGACGTACATTAGAGGGGGCGGCCGTAGGCGAACCCAAAGCGATAGAAGCCTGAGTTTCAGAGCCTTCTGAGCCTGAAGCGGAGCTCTGAGCTACTATTGCTGATTTATTTCCCGCAACTAAATAGTAAACACCATATCCAATCAAGGTAAGGATGAGGATAGAAGCTACAGCCGTAAGTAAATACGCCCAGGCATAATTACGTTTACGTCTGCGGCGCTGGGAATTACGATCATATTGATTTTCATAACGAACATACACTGATTTTTTCATGGCGAATCCTTTATATGTATGCAGAGCAAGCTTTTTGAAAACAAGTATAGTTAGTAATTCTAACACACTTTTATTGATTCTGCCAAATACAAAAGAAAGGCTTCCGCCGAGCTTTAGAGCAACTTTTAGAGATCTTTACTTAGGTTTTTGTCCCTCTTAACAGAAAAAACTGCCCACTCAGCCGCCTGTCTCCCATAAATTTTCTCTACTCCTTTATACTACTCACAAAAGTGGTGGTAATCCTTTTTCTTATCTTATACACCGGTCAACGATTATTGGAGGAATTTATATGAGTGAAAGTCCTGAGTCTACCCAGAACAGTAAGCTATTCCATAAAGACTTTACCTTGGTGGTAATTGGTCAGATTATTTCTCTCTTCGGTAACGCCATACTCCGATTCGCATTACCCTTATATATTCTACAGATTAGTAATTCGCCTGCCTTGTTTGGACTGGTCTCTGCTATCGCCTTCTTGCCCATGATTATAATGTCTCCCATTGGCGGCATTATTGCCGATCGCATTAACAAGCAGCGTATCATGGTAATACTCGACTTTATTACCGCCGCTTTGCTGCTGGGATTTATCCTTGTTATAGGCCAGCTGTCACTGGTGCCTTTAGTATCCGCTGTACTTATGATTCTTTATGGCATTCAAGGTCTCTATACCCCTGCCGTTCAGGCCAGTTTGCCCTTACTTGCTCAGCCGGATCGTTTGGTTCAAGCCAATGCCGTTGTTAATTTAGTTACTTCTCTCTCCGGTCTGTTAGGTCCAATTATTGGTGGCGTTCTGTTTGGTCTCTACGGACTTTGGCCCATACTAATAGTTAGTTTTGTTTGTTTTCTTTTTGCTGCTATTATGGAGCTATTCATTGTTATTCCCCACCATCCTCAGCCTGGTAAGGGCAGTATTCTCCAGATTGCCAGAAAAGATATGGCCGTGAGTCTAAGATTTATCAGCCGCGAACAGCCTATTTTACTCAAAATTGTTCTGCTGGTTTTTTTCTTCAATCTATTTATGAGTTCTTTACTCATTATCGGATTACCGGTAATTATGACCCAAATTCTAGGCCTTAGCAATCAGCTCTACGGGATTTCTCAGGGTCTATTGGCCGCTGGGGGGATTCTAGGTGGAATTACAGGCAGTATTCTGGGCAGCAAGCTAAAAATCCAGACGGTCTACCTTCTTCTTTTCCTTTGTGCCGCCGGTCTCGTTCCTATCAGCCTTGTACTTTTGCTGGGTGTAGCCCCTTTTATCAGTTATATAATTATCTCTATTACGAGCCTTATTCTGATGGCCTGTGCCACTTTATCGACAATCCAGTTCTTAACCTTTGTCCAAATGCAGACTCCACAGGAGATCGTTGGTAAAGTTATCTCTTTTTTAATGGCCATTTGCCTCTGCGCTCAACCTCTTGGCCAACTTATATACGGTATTCTCTTTGAAAAGCTGATCCACATGCCTTGGGTCATTGTTATGGCTGGAGCGATCTTCTCTGCCGGGATAGCACTTTTTTCCAAGTCTATTTTTAGTCAAATACAGCCCCAAGAGAAAGCTACGGAGCAATTAGCGAGCATGGAAGCCTAAGGACTTTCCTTAAAGTTGCTTACATAATTCAATAGCCAAACAGCTCACCAAAACCAACTGTCGAATAATTTATGCCCTTCTCCCCCTGAGAAAGCCATTATTCTTCCAAGACTTCCTCAGCCAGTTTTTCTAACTTCTGCAGACGATGATTCATCCCTGACTTCCCCAGCGGCGGCTCCATCATTGCGCCTAAGTCCCTTAGGGAGAGTCCGGGATTCTCCAGCCGGAGCTCCGCCGCCCGGTAGAGCTCCTCCGGGAGTTGCCCGGCAGCGGGGTGGGCTAAGAGATCCCTTAGGCGGGCAATCTGCCGAGCACTAGCTTCCGCCTGGCGATTGGCATTGGCCGAGTCACAGTTAACCACGCGATTTACCTGGCTTTGCATTTCCCGGTCAATCCGAATTGTTTCGAAACGCAGAAGACTATTATGAGCTCCCGTAGCCGCTAAGAAATCACTAATTGCCTGACCAGCCTTAATATAAACCATCCAACCGGTTGAGCGGGTATGTAAAAGAGGTTCAATATTCTCTCCATGAAGAAGAAGGATAAGTAGGTCTGCTATTTCTTTTTTCTTAATATGCCATTCTATTTGATAAAATTTTTGAGGATCTGCCATTTGTCCAGAGGCCAAGAATGCCCCTCGTAAAGCGCCCCGGCGCAGTTCAGGGGTCGATGAAATGTGATCTTGAAGTTGGTGGGAAAGATATGGTGCTAGAAAGGCTGAGACCGTCTGTTCCAAGCCAGGTAAAGGATAGACATACCAGCGGCTACCCTTTTGGCTTACCTTATTTTCAGCTAAAGCATCTAATCCCAATAAACGTAACTGCCCGGTCAGCCGCTGCGCATATTCCTTAAAGCCTGTGAGTAAATACTCCGGCCACATTTGACTCTTTGTAAAACTACGACCAGCACAAAGTAAAGCCATAGCTACTTCACTAGCCACAGCCTCCGGTAAAGGTTCTGAGTAACGGACTAAGTCCTGACGTACTCCCTGGGCAAAGGAAATTGGTGCCACCGTCATAGTTTTACCCCAATATAGCGTAACGAGGATCTTTTTCTATGTCTCGGTGATAGGTAGAAGTAGGATACCCAGCAGCAATTAAAGCCGCAGTCATAGCTTCAGCCAAAAACACTGAACGATGCCGTCCGCCGGTGCAGCCAATACCAATAACTAATCGTGTCTTACCTTCACGAATATAGAAAGGTAAGGAATAAGCCAAGATTTCCACCTGCTTATTCAAAAAATATTCTGTCTCCGGGAAACCACGTAAGAACTCACCGATAGCAGGGTCTTTGCCTGATAAAGGCTTTAGCTCCGGCTCATAGAAAGGATTTGGCAAAAAGCGAACATCGTAAATATTATCGCAGTCCACGGGAATACCATATTTAAAGCCAAAGGATTCTACCAGAACGGAAATCCGTTGATCGGACACACCATCGTCAATAATACGGTAAAGCTCATTGCGCAAAGCCGCGGTAGCCATCATGGAAGTATCAATGATATGAGTGGAACGAGCTCTAATGCCTAAAAGCATTTGACGCTCTTTAGCAATGGCCTCAGTAATACCAATCCCTGTAGCCAAAGGATGACTCCTTCTGGTCTGACGATACCGGTTAATCAAAACTTGATCAGAAGCCTCTAAAAAGATAATCTGATAGGGACAACCCAGACTATTTATCTCTTGGATAGCTGGGCCGAAGCCACGTAAAAATTCATTACTGCGAATATCCACCACAAAAGCTAAGCGAGATATGCCAAAGCCCTCACCACCTTGGCCTTTGAGGAAAGTTTTTACCAGCTCCGGCAACAAAACCGGCGGTAAATTATCAATGCAAAAATAACCCAAATCTTCCAAGAAATTGGCGGCTTGGCTTTTCCCTGCCCCAGACATACCTGTTAATATTACAATATCCATGTTAATCCCCCGTCCCTTTTTAAAAACCCCGACCGATGAATCGGATTTCCGGCTCTAATTTTACCTGAAATTTATCCCAAACTTTTTGTTGCACCGCCTTCATCAGCTGAAATACGTCCGCTGCGGTAGCCTGTCCCAAATTAACAATAAATCCGGCATGCTTTTCTGAAACCTGTGCCTGCCCAATAGTAAAGCCCTTAAGCCCAGCCTCCTGAATCAAGGTCCCGGCAAAATACCCCTCGGGACGCTTGAAAACACTACCGGCACTGGGCATAGCCAGTGGCTGTGTATTGGAGCGACGCTGATTAAGATCTTGTATCTGTTCTCGGATGGCGGTTTTATCCCCCGGAAAAAGACGCAAGATTGTCGATAAAATCACACCACCCTTTTGTAGAAAGTAGCTTTGACGATAACCATACTCATGTTCGGCTTCTGTTAGGGTCACTAGTTCTCCCTGATCCTTACTAAGGGAGAGGGTCTGATAAACCACATCCGACATCTGTCCACCATAGGCACCGGCATTCATATATACCGCTCCACCAATACTGCCCGGAATACCAGCGGCAAATTCCATACCGGCCAAGCCACGCTCAGCGCAAGCATTGGCAACTTTGGACAGCAGTGCGCCACTATAGGCATGTACTAGCACAGCCTGGTCATGATGAGGATCCTCTTCAAAATGAATCTGCGCAAATCGGTCATCTAACTGAATAACCAAACCTTCAATACCCTGGTCGGAAACTACCACATTGGAACCATTGCCTAAAATAAACACCGGCAGCCCCACTTCCAAGGCACCTTTATATAATGTGATACACTGCAAAAGACTCTTGGGAGCCGCTAGTAAATCTGCCGATCCACCTACCCGCATGGTAGTAAAGGGCGCCAGAATTGCATTTTCTTGAATACAATCTCGCAGCTCCTCCTGTCCAGCCTTTTTGAGGTATTGATAAAATTCTTGCTTCTGCTGCTGGGCTGTCATGAATATCTTTGTTCTCCTCAATTATTGATGTAAATGATACAGGTTAGAATAAGGGCACATTATTCATGCCGGGAAAGACTCTGTCAATCAGGCTCTTAGCTGCATTATGACCCATTTTCTTTACCCGGTAATTTATCGCCGCGGCCTCTACAATAATAGCCAGATTTCGACCCGGCCCTACAGGAATGGTGATAGAAGGAACGTGAATTCCTAAAATTTCTGTCGTTTCTTCATTAATTCCCAGACGGTCATAGGTCTTCTTTTCATCCCAGAGTTCCAGATTAATAACAAAGTCTATGCTTTCCTGAAGTTTGACTGAAGAAACACCGAAGAGTTCTTTTACATCTAGAATTCCAATACCACGAATCTCTATCAAGTGGCGAATAATATCTGGGGCTCGTCCCAAAAGAGTAGTCTCAGAAACCCGTCTCACCTCTACCTGATCATCCGCAATCAAACGATGACCCCGTCGAACAATTTCCAGCGCCGTTTCAGATTTACCTACGCCACTCTCACCTAAAATCAAGATACCTTCACCATTCACTTCAACCAAAACACCGTGCATGGATAATCGGGGAGCCAGATCTACATTCAAATGCTTGACCAAAGAGCTCATAAAATCCGATGTCGCCTGACGGGTTCGCAAAATGGGAACCTTTTTACGCCGGGCACTGGGCAAAAGCTCCGGATGAGGTTCAATATTTCTGGTAATAATCAAACAGGGAATATCTTTGGAAAACAAGGAATTGAGACGCCGGGTACGAACCTCCGGCGATAATTTATCCAAGTAAGCCGCTTCCATGTTACCCAACAGCTGAATACGGTCAGGACTAAAATGATCATAATAACCAGCCAGCTGAAGCCCCGGCCGAGTCACGTCCGGGACGGTAATCTTAACTTCATCCAGAGTACCCGGATCATGAAGAATCTCTAAATCAAAGGCTTTGACAATATCAGATAAACATACATTTGTAACCGGCATAAATCTTGCGCACCTTTCACCATAGGACTAGTTGACGTAATCATTACCCCTATTGTAATACACAAGACTCTTTTATGCAGCAAAATCCAGAAAATCAATTTATCTATCTTGTTCCATAAACGTTAATAAATTGTTTGTTTTTGCCTGATAAATCAAAAGTGAATACCTTCACGTCGAGTATCTACTTTTTCATATTAGATTACTGCTGCAACGCTCTTTTCTCCGTCTACACAGACTGTGTGATTTATATAACGCTGTAAATACAGGTAGCAGTAAACTCCACTTTGCAAAAAGTGTGTAAATCATCCCTCGAAAACTGTCAAAAACGTGTAAATAGACTCGTTAAAAATAGTAAAAAACGTGTAAATCAGTGACAATACAGCTTAAAAAATGTGATAGAATTGAATTACTATACAGTAAAGGGGAGCTTAAGCATAAAATGAAATGCCTTTGACCAACTCACAAGATGGAAACAAAATTTACAGCGAAAGCCCTTGATTCTAATAAAAGGATTTATAGCGAAATAAGAAAACCATAGCCAATTTAGGTTGATTTTTCTCCTAAAGTGTACCCCATGTCAAGGACAAAATGGGTTTTTGGACTTCCAAAGTTGTAA
>CAZFHA010000012.1:0-111285 GCA_964518595.1 uncultured Oscillospiraceae bacterium | reverse complement strand
AGTTAATTACAGTAGATTGGGTTGCATAGTCATAAGTAGTCCATGAGCCACCATTTAGGTTGGCGGCAGTGGCAACGGTAAAGTCCTTCTGGGCACTAATGTTAAGGCTAGTGGTAGCATTAATCGTATTTAGTGTCCTATTTAAATCTCCGCTACCATCCACATTGTAGATATTTTTAGTCCAATGATAGATGGTGGTACTTCTGGTTGTGGCAATAATATTACTATCTATAGGTGCTACTGCCATCAATTTATCAGCGGTTAAAGCGATAGTAGGAGCACTATTATTCACTTTGTAGTCATAGGCGATGGAGAAAGAATATGTGTTAAAGTCTATCGACTGGTATCCAGCCTTCAGATCATTTATTTTTAGGGTATAGACTTTATTGCCTGTGTTATCCAGGCTCTCGGTAGGAATTAAGCTACCGTCCGCTACAGAATATACAGTGCCATCTCCACCTACCTGAGTCACCTTAATAGTATCTTTATTAATACTTAAATATTCTGTGTCTCGAAGATAAATAGCGAAGCCTTTATGGTAGAGCGAGACAGGATAGGTATAAGCACCACTATAGTCAATAATAGAAGCAAAAGATGCATTCATAGTGTAGGTGTTACCAGCCAACTTGCCACCAGCTAAGTTGCTATTACCATATAGCGAAATAGTAGGATTACTGTTGGAGACAGGAATGGACGCCACTAAACTTCTGACATTTGATCCATCTAAATCTCCATCGGCTTGCTCGACTGCAGAGACTTCATAATTGATTGTCTGATCCACAGGCATAGTTAGATAACGACCATAGAAAGCAATCGATAGACAGGGAGCATATTGCATATTAGCATTATTAACGTTGTTGCCATAGGAAGGTAAGAAATCCGATGACTTATAAACCACCTCTGTAATATACTCTTCTTGGTCTAGGGTCAGGGCATTCAAGGACACCTTTGATATGTAGTTATTATAACTAGCAAATCGATTGTTCGCTGCCAAGGAAGGAATGGTATAGGTATTGCCTTTACTGGTTTTGACCGTAATATCGGTAGCTCCAGTAGTACCTACAGGAATAGTGATATTACGAATACCCACATCTGGATCAGTAATCCGTATACGTATGAGCTGATCAGTAACAGATTCACCATAAGGATTTAAGATATAGCCACCGCCCATATAGACTTGATCCCCTACAGGTACATCCGTATAGGCTACTTTCCCTGCACTAGCCTTAGGCTGGATCAAATTCTGGAACGGCTCCGCAACCTTAACACTAATTGATGAATTGGGAGAAGGATTCGTATGGTCTGTCATTCCATAAGCCTTCTGCCAAGACAATGTATTGTCTGTTGATGATCTATAAATAGTGCCTGGTGTTGCATTATCTGCCATCCTAAAGTTAAATTGAAGTTTAGATGAGCCACTAATATAATAGTTGCTAACATGAAGGGTAACCACATCATAGGAAGTATTAGATGTATCTATAGAGTAGGTAGTATTACCACTATTTAAGGTGCTGTCGACTGGGAAGGCAATGTCTCTAAGTCCCATTTCTTTAGGGAATTTGATGACAGTGTGAAAGTCATCAATGAGCACAGGTTTTACACCACCAGGTGCATTAGGCGATGAGGATTCTGTACTTATATAAGTAGTTATCTGATAATCAGCGCCTGTTGCGGCAATAAAACTGCCCTCATTATAACTAGGTCGAAAACCAAAAATTTTAAACCCTTTAACTGTAGTGTAGGTATCTAGGGTCTGATCATAAAGTGTAGTGGCTACTTCTCCCACACTTTGGCTTATATTCACATTAAGAAGACTGCTAAAACTGCGACTGCTAAAATCATTAAGACTAAAAGCACTATCAAAGGCAATGCCCAAAGACAGGCTAACGCTTGCAGTGCCAGCCACAAAAGCATAGGTCAGCACGCCACTACCAGGTTGATAACCATAAATGGTAGGATTCTTAACAAAGGTCCCTCCTACAATAACTCCTGCCAACTGAGAGGGTAAGGTAGTCGCATCAAAGACCCAGTTGCCAGACACTTGCTTCATTCCGGGAGCAGAAAACAAGCTCATACCATCAGCCAAAGTTATTACAACTTTGCGATCAGTCACAGTAGCATCTGTTCCGAAGACAGCACTGATATCGAGGGTTTGAGGACTCGTTGCAGCTAATACCACATCGTAACTTACACTATCACTAGTGCCGCTTAAATCAATTCCATCATAAGTGACAGAGGTGGTACCCGTAAGGTTGCGACCATTTCTAGGCAGCGGTGTAGTTGTGGGAACCATAGTAGGAACGGGCGTTATAGAAGGGTTTAATGGTTCCCCCTCAGTTGATGTTACTGCTATAGTTTCGCTAGTAATAGCTGGTACCTCGGTTTCAGATGTAACATTAAGATCTGTCTGAATCGAGTCTATAATACTGCTATCTGCGGTTTCCTCGCTGCCTATCTGAGCAGCATTAACCGTTAAATGGGGTAAAACCACCAATAGTAGTATTGTTAGGCTTAAAAATAGCGCCAAGGCTTTTTTAAATGCCTTACTGGTTAAAAAACTCTTGTGTTCATTTTTTCTCATTACCATTTCTCCTCGTTTTGAAACTTTAATATATTATTCGGGATATTTCTATCAAATTCAGCTATTTGCCTCGAACCATTCTTGCAGAGCTTGTCCGCTAGGGACTGAGCTATTTGCGTCTTCTTGACGGTAAATAACCTGCCATCTTGTACTTCTGGCTTCATAATATTCCATTAAGAGAAGCCTCTGATCATCTTTCTCTAAGCTGAACAGTACATACATTTTTTCTTGCTCATAGTCCCCGTAGTAATCAACCAGATTAAATTGAAACCGGTTAACAATCGCCATGAGTTCGGTGTTTCTACTACCCTCTACAGGTGTTTCCCAACTTCGAATCAGCAATGCATCCTCTGCTCCCACCGCTCGTTCTAGAATATCGGCGGGCATTGTCACAACTGGCGGCGAGGTCTGTGTTATCAAAATCTCGGTTTCATTAATTTGACTTTCCATATAGGAACTATTAGTTGAAGCAACGGTTGGTGGCATCTGATTCTTGGTATAAAACCAAGCTCCACCACCCAAAAGAATTGTAGCTACCAAACCTATACTCACTTGCACAACGGCTCCAGCCCCTACACCGGCGCTGGCTCCCACTGCACCTCCAGCAGTAGTGGAAACAGCGGCTGCGCTGCCTGCGGCAGTTGCTGCCGTACCGCCAATGGCCGCACCAGCGGTAATCCCCAGCTGAATGCTATCCCAAATCTTGGCTCCCACATCATCGGTACAAAGCTGTTGCGCCTCATTATGAAATAAACGACTCAAAACCGGCATCGCACTAACAGCAAATAAAGGCGTTCCCGCAAACTGAAGTTTCTCTAATTTCTTCTTAATTGCTACCCTCGCCCTGGACAACTTAATCATAATTGCATTAGGTGATGACCCTGTCATCTCAGCAATTTCCTTAACAGAGAGATCCGAAAAATAGTAGAGTAGTATTGTATTCTTTTGTTCCTCTGGCAGACCCGAAACAGCCTCCAATATTGCCTCACAAGAAGCTTTATTTTCCAGCAAGTCTTCCGGAAGAAATTCTTCCCGATCTTCGGTTAGCTCCGTTTGTAGACCTTCAATTGAAATGATATCCATCTTTTTTCGCTTTCGCAGAACTGCCATGCACTCGCGGATCAAAATCTGATTCATCCAAGCCGAAAAAGCTATGTTCTCTTTCAAATCTGAGATTCTCGTATGTACAATCAGGAAAGTATCCTGTACTGCATCCATTGCCTGTCCTTCATTGTCTAAATATTTGTAGGCAATATAGAACAGCGGTTTCCACATTTGCATGTAAAGCTCATTAAAAGCCTCTTCGTCCCCTTTTCTTATTCTTTTTGCAAGAGAGGCCAGTGCCTTATTATTCATTAATCTTTGATCTTCCTTTCACGGGCTACTTGCCCCCTCATAATATTAAGAGGAGGATTCCTCCAAAACCTTTCACACTTTTTTGAAAAAATATCAAAAAAATTTAGAACCCCTTTAAATCAGGAGAAAAATTACGTTGTCTTTAACTATAACGGAAAAATATTGCTATTTTATTGGCTAAAAATAATGATTTGTAAATTTTTACGTCTCTATGGGATAATGGCTTCAAGTTAAAGGGTCTACAGACAAAAGAACCGGTCTCCTTTTTGGATTCCGGTTCTAGTAAATATTTAGGTTTTCTTAAAAATCCAGTATAAAATTTAAGATACTCTTATTTATACCACCAGAAAGCCACTGGTTTTAGAAATAGATTAGGTTTTACCTTCCTTTGCTAATTTTCTATTCTATTACTCTTGCTCCAAAAATCTCTTGCTCGATTCAATAAGCTCATCTCTATAATTATAAATTTCATCAATACTGCCAATAAAATATTTATTTTGCGTTTTGTCTTTTGTTGGAATAATAAGTTGCTTCTTCGTAGAGTTAAGAACCAGACGGCATATCCATTTCGTAACCATACCTTTAAAATTAATTGACAAATAACTTTCAGTATCTTTGAACGCAATATCCTTAACGTTAATTGTGTCAGCCAATATACTTTTTAATATGTAGTAAGCCTCTATTTCTTCGTCAGTTGTAATAATTTTTGACTGGTTTTCAGAGACAGGTTCTTCTACTAGAACTTCCGCAGATTCTGGAACAACTTCTAAAGCAGACTTAATTTTATCATTCATCTTCTCGCTAATAAATTGGTTCAAGGCTTTTTTTAATACTGGGCGAAATTTATCTATTACTGTTTGCGTTTTAACGCCACTGTATACATCGGTTAAAAATAAGCGAACCGTATCATCACTAGGATTTTGCAACTGATTAGCAAATAGCACCTTAAAAGCATTCGTATATTTTAACTCGGAAGCTGTATTCATAACATTCTCAATATCAAAATTTGATTTATGAAAATTTTTCAGTTCTGCAACCTGAAGTTCTTTGATATCTAAAATATCAATCTCAAGAAAGGGCTTTAAATCCATTTTATTTGGGGTTTCCAAGTCCGTATAAAACTTGTAAATTATTCCATTTGTTAAAATACCAAACTTTGCTGGAGTTGTGCCAAAATATCTAAAAAGTTGAGAATCATGCTTCTCTAAGGACTCCCCTATCCATTTGGCTTCAATTAGAATCGTTGGATTGCCTTCATCCAAGATTGCATAATCAACCTTTTCACCCTTCTTAGTTCCTACATCTGCAGTAAACTCTGGCATAAATTCATCAGGATTAAATACATCATAACCTAGTAAAGAAAAAAACGGCATTATTATTGCTGTCTTAGTTGCCTCTTCTGTCTGTAAGGAATTCTTCATTCCCTCTACTCTAGCTGAAAATTGCTTTAGTTGATCAACAAAATCCATACTGCCCTCCACTTAATTCGAATTCAATCTTTAGCATCAATACTTTATCAATATAATACTATAAGTATTTTCATCAATTGTCTATATTAATAATTAAAACAGGATTAAAGTTTAATAATCTTTGAAAGTAAAAGACTTAGCCTGATTTATTACTACCTATGCACTCATCCCAATAAAAATTTTCTCTGCAAGACTTACTATAAAAAATTCATAGCCAAAAGCTAAAATATATCTTTAAAAAAAATATAAATTTAATAGTGCGCAAAGCAGGAATTTTCTAACAATAGTCATATTAATAATTAATTCCAACTATTTTATATTAACATTTTTCAATCATATGATATACTTCTCCTAATATTATATAGGAGGATGTATTTATGACTGAAAAACCAACATTCAATGTACAACCACCCCAACTGCCCCCTAAGAAAAAAGTTAGCGGCGTAATTATTGCTTTAATAATTATTGCGATTCTTTTATTTGGGTGCATCATTATCAACCTTATTTCGATTTTTTTTTAGTGGACAATCCAAGAATCCCAAAAGTACCGAAACCAAAAGTGAATCAGTTACTACCCAAACAAGTGTCTCTGCTACTGAGTCAACTACTATGGTTACGGAGTCAACCATGGTTACTTCCGCCCCCACAACTACAGCTACCGAAACGACTGTAGTCGAAACTACCGCCGCTAAGATAGTTAATACCGCTGAAGAGGTAACCCTTGGTGCTGGCACGTTCACCGTGGGTGAGGATATAAAGCCGGGAAGATATGAAATATCAGCAAACCAATTTGGTAATTTTACTATTTATAGTGAGTCTGGAAGTTTACTAACCAATGAATTGTTAGGGGGAGATCAGTACGGAATTAATTCCTACGTAACCACACTCTCTAGCGGAGATAAAATTGAAATATCCGGAATATCTGAGACTCATTTTCTGCCTTATACTTCACAACTGCGTTCTGAACTAACTTCAGGCTACTGGATAGTAGGTGTGGATATTGCTCCTGGTCGATATGTTGCTTCCACAACTGACGGATTAGGTAATTTTACTGTCTATAGTCCAGCAGGACGACTTAAGGTAAATGAACTTCTTGGGAGTGACGAAGGTTATGTAAATAATCTAACTGTTTCTCTGGAAGAGAATCAGTTGATTGTAATTTCAGGATTAAAAATCGTGACTTTTGCCGCTAAATAATAGAATTCAATCTCTCAACATCTTAACAGGCATTGGTAAGATGGGCTAATTGGTATTAAGTCAGAAGTTCAAAGCAGATACTCGACTTATGGGCTGTAAACCCTTACAGCTTTAAACCCTTACAATAGAGTGCCAAAATGGTGACAATTCACCAAAAATCACGAACATAATTCCAAGAAATTCAAAAACCGCTACAGCCTTGAGCCATAGCGGTTTTTTACTGGTCGGAGTGACCGGACTTGAACTGGCGACCTCTTGCACCCCAAGCAAGCACTCTAGCCAACTGAGCTACACCCCGACGCTTTAATAATTTTATCACATGTTCTTCATCTGTCAACATTGAACAAACGTTTGTTTTATGGTATTCTTTGAGAATGTTATAGGAGGCGCAGATGAGGATTAAGGCACCGGCTTTATTGGAAGTTATCAAGATCGAATTTAAAGAAGATTTGCAATATACCTTTGCCTTTATGATGAGCATTGTTGTCCAACCTATTATTATGCTGATCAACATTGCTCTTTTTACCAGTATCTTTGCCTATAACGAGACCTCTCAAGTGGTGGGCTATGAGCTTGGTCAATTAATCTGGTATATGACTGCCGCTCACTTCATCTGGGTGATTGTTTTTAACTTCGCTGATTGGCGGATTGCCGACCGGATTTTGTCCGGGGATCTGAATATGGATCTTTTACGCCCCTATTCGCTGTTTAAATACGAACTGGGCATTGCCATCGGGCTTCGAATTACCGCTGTGCTTACGGAACTGATTCCGGGAATTATTGTTTATGTATTGATTTATTTTCCGTACTTTATGACCCCACTCTCACTTTTACAGTTCATTGCGCTCCTGCCAGGGTCTTTTCTTATTATGTATATGCTTAATTTCCTAACTGGATTATCGGCTTTCAAGCTTCAAAGTAATGAGTCTATTTCCGGTATTAAGTCGATGCTTATTAGTGTACTAGGGGGAAGTCTGATTCCCCTGGAGTTTTTCCCTGAAGGGGTTCGTCAGGTCTTGGCTTTCTTGCCCTTCCAATATATCTTCTACTGGCCGATTCAGTTTTTCTTAAATACGGATACTTCTAATCGTCCCGGAGCGTTTTTACAGGCTTTGGGGCTTCAGGGTTTGTGGGTTCTTATTCTGTTTCTTATTTCTAAATTCGTTTGGAAGCGAGCCAGCCGGGATTTCTCGGCTGTGGGCTAAGGGGGGCAAGATTAGTGAAAAGTGTTAATTTATTTCTTTGGCACGCTAAGATTCGAGTCTCTCGCAGTATGGCGTATCGCAGCGATTTTTTAGTGGGGCTAGTAGTCTCTTTGGTAGGCAGCTCAATTGGCCCTTTGTTCCAATATTTACTCTTTACCAATACGAGGGGCTATCCAGGTTGGACTCTTAATCAACTGCTGATGTTTCAAGGGCTGGTTCTGCTTTTCATGGGAATTAAAGGATTACTTTTTGGCAATGTGGGCAATGTGGTTTCCTCTATGGTTTGGCGCGGCGAGTTTGATCGTCTACTGGCACTCCCTTACAAACCAATTAACACCTTACTTGCCTCGGGTTTTGATCTGAGTCAAATTGGAGTGCTTTTTACTGGCCTCTTCTTAGCCATTTTTGGTGGAATGCGTTTAGGAGTTCAATTAGGGATTCAGCAGTTTCTTATTCTGCTTTTGAGCTTCAGTAGTGGGATCTTTCTCTATCTGGCCTTCATGGTATTTTACTGCACCATTATGGTTATGGTTACCAAGATCGGGCGCTTTCAGGAGGTCATTGACACCCTGTTCTCCTTTATCGGCTATCCGGCGGAGATTTTCCCTCGGACGGTTCAAATTGTCTTATCCACCATACTCCCCTTCTTGGTGATAGTCTATTTCCCAGCCCAAGTACTACTGGATCGAGCTACCCTTTTTATGGTACCGGGCATTATTCTATGTTTTTTGTTTTTTATCATCAGTTTACAAATCTGGAAGCGCAAGCTTAAAAAATACAGCAGCGCCGGCGGCTAACAATAAGAGAGGTTATATGGAAAACATAAATGATACTATCATTACCGTCACTAATCTAGTTCGTAGTTTTCGTGTCCCTAAACGTGAAAAGTCGGGACTGATTCACGCCGCTAAAGCTCTCTTTGCCCGTGAGTATGTTACCGTGGAAGCCGTTAAGGACATTAGCTTTACCGTTAATAAGGGTGAGATTCGAGGACTAATTGGCCCTAATGGTGCCGGAAAATCTACAACGATTAAGATTATGTCCGGTATTCTTTATCCAACTTCCGGTAGTGTAGAGATAATGGGCTTCAAACCTTGGCAGGAACGAGAAGAGTATGTAAAGCACATTGGTGTTCTCTTTGGGCAGAAGTCCCAGTTGGAGTGGGATCTGCCCCCTAACGATACCTTTCATCTGCGCAAGAAACTCTTTAATATTCCGCCGGAGGTTTTCAAGCGTAATTTAGATTATTTCAAAGAGACTATGGATCTGGAAAAGATTCTTTATAAACCGGTCAGGCAGCTTTCTCTGGGAGAGAGGATGAAATGCGAGTTTATTTGTGCTGTCCTTCATGATCCGCCACTGGTATTTCTGGACGAGCCTACTATTGGTTTGGATGTAGTCTCTAAAGAAGTGGTGCGCACCTTTATTACCCAGATCAACCAAGATAAGAATACTACCTTTATCTTGACTACTCATGACCTGAGTGATATCGAGAATCTTTGTCAGAATATCAGCGTAATTAATAATGGCCTACTGGTCTTTAATGACCATATTAGTAAGCTGAAGACGTATCTGCCCAACCACAAGAATATTCGGGTTGAATTTGAGCGTCCGGTAAGTTTTGCTGAGTTAAAACCCTTTGAACCAATTTATTGCGACGAAATGCAGGCTCGTTTTGAGGTTGATCTTAGTCAGAGCTCTGTTAAGTCTTTTGTGGCAAGTCTTTTTGAAGCTTTACCTGTGGCTGACATTAATATTGAAGGGGTTAATATTGAGGAGATTATTCGCCATATCTATACTGATACAACTGTATAGATATGCTCTTTTATTTGCTTCAACCCTTATAGTACATCTCTCTCCTTAGGTGAAATTATAAATCTCCCCCTGCAGAAGCACGGCTCGGCAGAGGGAGATTGCATTTGAAACTAAATCTTTGAGGTCTTCGCCCTCTACTTAAAGTTCTACTGTACCGCCAGCAGGTGCTCCTGCTCCCGAGCTACTGATAATAGTCTGAAGCAGACTGTTTAACTGGGCAAAATTCCGATCTCTATCAATAATCTGCAGTACAATGTTATTGGCAGCACCACTGCTGGTGTAGGTAATAATATAATAGTTCTGCTGTACCTTTTTCGGGGCTGCGGCGGAAAGGGCACCTAATCTGGCACCTCTTTGACCAAAGAGCATTTTACCCACTACAGCGCGCTTTAAGACGCTGCGTTTCTGTAGTTGTTCCTCCGTAACAATTTCAGCTCGGTTCAGCTTGCTAAAGTCTAATGCTACTTCAGCACCTCTACCGGCTTTATCACGAAAAATTAGCTTTCCATCTCCTTGATTCAAGGCAATAAAAATGTTCTGATTCTCAGCATAATTAGGAAGACCCTCAATGTGGATTGCTTCGCTGGTAATAGGCGTCGATGATGAATTCGTTGTCATAGCCATACCTCCAAAACTATTTTAATCACATGAATAAATACGTCAGATATAAAAATTTATCCTTATATTCATTATAAAACAGATATCTTTAAAAAGACAGTACAGAATCTAAACATATTCATAGCTTGCTAAATGACTCCACAGGTCGAACAACGTCTGATTTTCAATACTAAAACAAAGCTTGGCTTTGCAAGCTGGGCTCTCATGAATAATGCGCCGCATCTTTCCATTATCAGGTGCAGCCAAGGGATGACCTTGAAAGCTTGGTACGTCCACCTGCAGCTTCCACTTGCCTTGCCGAATTATAAGTTGATCTTTTGTTCGGCTAATAATACGAGCACCTTTATAAGTCGCCAAGCGATATTCTTTGCCCTGATAATAGACAACAGCAAGGCAACCCCAGAATGTAGCCAGCCCAAAAGGAATCTTAGCCGCAGAGGCGACAACAGAACAAGTATCATCAAAGTCGTTTGCATGAATCCACGAGTACTCTTCTGGAAAAGAGCGTCCCCGGTCACCCTCAATATAGCCTCTGCCTTGCTTAAAAGAGATCTTCTCTCCATCTACAAGTAGCTCACCCTCAACCTGATGGTGAAGGCTAAAAATACTGTGACGGCACTCCATGGGTAGGAAACGAAAGGGCCCCATAATGTCACCATGAAATGTCACCATATTACTAAAGCGAAGTTCTCCTTCTACCTTGATTTCCGGTGAATCAACCTTAATCTTTATACCTTCATAGGAAAAAGAATTTTCGCCAATAGTAACGCCACTGGCTTGAGAAAACTGATCTAAGGAAAAGGGAATTACAGCAGACTTTTGATCTGTGATTATTTGAATGAAAGCATTGTCTGAAGACCTTCCGGGAATAAAAGCGATGGTATAATTATCGTTTTGTTGCTTGTAGTACCAGCCTTCGAAGTATTCTTTCGCCATATTTCCTCCACAAAGCGTATTAACGAGTATTTAATCCTAAGACTATTATAGGTATTAATAGAGAAAAGAACAAATATTTTCCTCTTACCCACCTCTCCAGCACTTCTGTTTTTAGTATTTTTAGTCACTTTTCGAAAATTCTTGACTAAATATGACATATATTGTATAAACAATTTATAGTCACGTCCCTAAAGATGAAAAGGATAGCCCCTTTATTTAGATAAAGGGCTGTCAGACAGACATAGCAGGTGATGAATTTTGTTAACAGTTTACTTATGGCTTCTAATGGTCGCAGCTGCGCTTCTTGCAATCTTCTCCTGCATTTATTTGATGTTGAAGTTTTTTAAAGATTAGCTATTGCCAATCGGCTCATAGGAGTCCTTGGCCTACATTTGGCTGATTTCATAAAATACCCCTAGGTATACAAAAGCCGCCCCTAGATATCCTCTGGAGGCGGCCTGTTTTTTTAGATGATAAGTCTACTTATTAATCTTGTTTTTCAGCCTTACGTTTCTTTTGCACCACTACAATAATGATAGCTGCAGCGGCTCCTGCTAAGACAATGGCCAAAGTAGATAAGATAATATTTGAAACTTCACCCGTCTTAGTTAATTCTCTATTGGTTCCCAAAACTTCACTGTCTGCAGAGGTTTCTGCCGTTGTGGGTCTTGTTTCACCTTTAACCTCGCCACTGGAAGTGGCACTGGTTGTTTCCTCTGTTGCCGAGGTATCGGTAGTAGTTTCCGAGCTGCTTGGAACTGTAGTCTCTTCTGTAGTAGTTGGCTCAGTAGTAGGTACAGTGGTAGGAATAATAATCTCTTCCCACACAGCATATAAGTCTACATTCTCAGTTATATCCGTTGCATCAAAGTCCCATAAATCTTGGGCAGAAGCAGTCCGAGACCAACCAATGAAAGTGTATCCTTCCATCCGAGGCATAACCGGTGCGTATGCCTTTGTTCCCTCTTCAACGGTTTCTTCAAAATATAAATTTCCTTGATCGTAAAAGTTCACTTGGTAGTAAACAATCGGAACCGGTGCTTCGTATCCGCCGGCATCACTGGCAGGAGATTTGCGCTCCAGACCATTTTGAGCTACCGGAAAGCTTCTTGCCTCTGTAATCGCTTCATATGCCGGACCCTCAGGCAAAATCGGTGCCACATAGTTATGGGAGTTAACGGCTACAAGAGTGTCTACTGTATAAGCTGAAAATATGTCTTCCTTGTTTAAGACCGGATCAGCTGAGCTGGTTCTGGCAAGGTTTGTTCCGCTATAAACGATGGTTGCTGTTGCGAATACGTTGACATTGCTTAAAAGTGAATGGGTAATCGTAACTTTTGAATTAGTTCCCGGTGTAGAGATAGTCATATCTGAACTATTGTTCGTGGTGCTACCAATTATTGTTACAGAATCAAGCTTTACTTTGGAGCTATATGCACCTAAGGTTTTACCAGCATTGATAAAGTAAGAAGATGTATTATCCATGAAAGTACTGTTGGCGATAATAAAATCATCACTGACACAGTTTTCCATGTAAACAGCTCCACCGTATTTTGAGGCACTGTTACTTAAGAAGGTTGAATTTGTTACTCGAACTGAAGTGTTTGCTGCAACAGCCATGAAGGCCAAAGCACCACCATTATTTAAGGGATTCGAGTTTCCTTTGAACAGTACGTTGTCAATCTTGATGTTAGTAATTTTATCATTTGCTAGAATGTGGATGGCACCGCCTCTTCCCCAACTACCACCGGAGCGATTAATATTATTGGTAAAGGACGAATTGGTAATGGTAATGGTTGTACCGGCCACACCGGGCTGCTTAATGCTAATGGCTCCACCATACTGGTTCTGATTGCTACCACGCTCATTTTGGTCAAAGACTGAGTTATTAACGTAAAAGTTTCCGCCGTATTCTACAGAGATGGCACCACCATCAGCTGCCGCTCCGGCACTGTTTTTAATAAAAGTAGAGTTCTCTACCCACAAGTCACGTGAAGCACGGATAGCTCCGCCACCAGATACACTTTGGTCACCATTGTTAAAATTATTGGTAAAGATAGTGTTCTGTGCCACAACGTTTTGGGCAGTGATACCACCATTTACGCCAGGGGTACCGGTAAAAGAAATGTTAGAAACTTCTAGTGTTCCACTTGGTAAGCGGAGGAAGCGGTTGCTTCCAGGTACATCAGCTGCCATAGTAAAGAATGTAGCCGGTTTCCCTTCTGCGTCTTGCGCTCCGATAAGTGTAATCTTAACCCCATTATTATTGACAATCTGCGGACTCGTAGTTCCGTCCATGACGAAATCAAAAATACCGGCTTCGAGATAAAATACCGAGTCTGTTGTCGCTGCTTCAATTGCAGCCTTTAGATCAACTGCATTGGCAATACTATCACCAGAAGCGAAGCTGGCTGGCTCAATCATCATGGCTGCAGCCATCATAGCAAAGAAGTCTTGTTGAACACTCTCTACTACCGCTAAAGCTTCTTCAGAGTAAGGTAATTCATTCTCTGCTACAGTAGACTCACTGGTAGAAGCTTCTGTCTCTGAAGCAAGGGTCTCCGTGGATTGCTCCTCAGTAATTTCGGAAGGCTCTTGCTCCTCCACAACCGTTTCGCTGTCCGGATCAGCCACTGGCTCGGTCTCTATATCAGTTTCCGTAGGTAAAGTTTCATTTATAACTTCAGAAGGATCAACATTTTCCTCAGACGAAGCTGTCTCTTCAGAAGTTATAGGGTTATTGGCTGCTGTATCACCTGTTGCACCAACCATTGGGTGAAGCAAGAGTTGACTAACCAAGGCTAAGCTAAGCAGTGCAGAGAAAAAGAAAAGATAAGATTTTTTTAACTTCTTCAACATAGGTCCTCCTGTTTTGGATTAAAAATTACATAGCAAAATAAAATTGCGAATCAAATGCGTTTATAAATTCAAGCGTTAACAATACTATACCACACAAGAATCCTTTGTGATATAGCAAAACTATATTATTTAAGGATTGTTTACAATAATTACAATTTCTTTATATCGTTTATAATAGAATACACCTTTTGCAGGGCAGATTGCAAAAGGTGTAGACTTAATTCACAATTTATTAACATTGTATTCAAAGTTAGGAAAGATGAAAGACCATGGGCAGAGGAATTGCCACCGGGCTGTTATCATTATTGGTCTCCATAATATCAGCCATGTAATCCCACCATTTACGATTAATAGCCGTTTGACCAATCTGAGACCACTTCTCGGGATCAGTAATTTCAACATAGGCAAAAAGGGTTAAGGTCTCTTCATCCAGAAAGATTGAGTAATTCTTCCCTCCATACTCATGAATCAGCTCTTTCATTTCTGGCCAAAGATTATCATGTCGCCGCTTGTATTCCTCAGCCATACCTGGATATACCTTCATTTTAAAACCACTAATCATATTGTCCTCCTAGTAAGATTTATTTTATATGTTGCCCTGCTGTAATCGGCTTATTAGACAGTCAAGACCCTTTGCTCTCTTTCTTGGGAGACTTCCTCCGGAGTCTTTTCACGCTGGCGTGCCGCCCCTTGATATCCTGAGCGTGTAGGTAAACGTCCCTCATCGGATCGTGCTTTCGCTTCTTGTATAGCTAATTTGTACTGTGGGAGCCACTTTTCTTGCGCCACCAGCATGTCCTCTACTAATTGCCAGACTTCAGGCGGATTTAATACGGCGCCTGTTAACGGATCGAGTAAAGCGGCTTGCTTCAAAAGTTGGTCATTACCCCACACGGCAGCTTCAACGGCTAAAGCCTGAACCCAGATCGATTGGGAACATACTGCAGCACAGCCCAAAGGCAAATCGCCTAAAGATGGCACTGCAATTCCATTTCGATCCACATAGCAAGGCACTTCAACAATAGCTTCCGGAGAAAGATTCGTAATGGTGTGGTTATTTTTCACGTTAAAATGTCCACGGTAAACCTTTCCGGTCTCTAAGGCTTCGATTATATAAGAAGCATGTTCTCGGCTTCTTCTACTACCATCATATAAAGGAGAGGGTTCGGCTAGAATCTTGGGGAAATCGGTCATAAACCAGTTTCTCCCCTCTTTGGTCACTCGAAGATAACCGCCGGTCTCTCCATGAATCCAATCGGAGTTATCAATCCATTGGCTAATCTCCTCTGGACGTTTCCGGTACCAAGCAAGGTATTCGGAAAGATGCCCATTAGATTCGGTGGAATAGTAACCAAACCGCTTAAGAATATCAATTCTGACCTTTTCTTGTTGACTAAAGCGCGGATGAGCCAGAAATGATGTCAAAAGCTCAGGTATCATATCTTTGCCTTGGTGCTTAACTGAAATGTACCATGTCTGATGATTAATACCTGCGCAGACAAAATCTAGCTCTTCTCTTGGGATTCCTAAAGCTTCGGCAATCTGAATTTCACCATGAATTTCGCCGTGGCACAGACCAAGGGTACGGACCTGCCCATATTTTATGGCCGCCCAGGTAGCCATTGCATTAGGATTAGAATAGTTTAGAAGTAAGGCATCTGGTTCAGCCACTTCACGAATATCTTTACAAAAATCTAATAAGGCCGGTATCACTCGCTGCCCATACATAATTCCACCAATGCACAGTGTATCTCCTACGCACTGGTCAATACCATACTGTAGCGGAATATCAATATCGGTAGCAAAAGCTTCCACACCACCAATTCGAACGCAATTAATGATATAGCGTGCTCCCTTAAATGCCTCTCTTCGATCTGTAGTTGACTGAATCTTGGTAGTAATGCCATTATTTTCCAGATCGCGCTGACAAAGTGTTGTCACCCGATCCAAATTCTCTTGGTTACTATCGGTAAAAGATATTTCTATATTACGGAAAGCTGGAACTGATAATAAATCTGTGAATAGGGTTCGAGTAAAAATCAGACTACCTGCGCCAATAAATGTGACCTTAAAACTCATAAAAACACCCTCCAAAATCAGTAAGCTATTTCTATTCTGTTTCCAGACTACCACGAAAAAGCTAGGCGTCAATATACATCTATAACTTGACTTCTATTTTGAATAGGTGTATAAACGAAATTGACCGTAATGGTCAGTGTTGGAAAGGAGTTATTGTATTGAGTAAAATTGATCCACTTACCTCTCTTCCCCAAGAACGAATTCTCCTTTCCGCTATGGGAGAATTTGCCCTCAAGGGCTATGAGAGAGCGTCCACTAATCAAATAATTAAAGCGGCAAAAACCTCTAAAGGGCTACTTTTTCATTACTTTGAAAATAAGCAACAACTTTACGAAAGTGTGTTTGACTACTGTACCAATCTGCTGCTGAAACAGTTTTATTATAAACTGCAAAGTCCGGCCCCAGATATCTTTGCTCGGATCATTGAAATGACTAAGCTAAAGCTCGAGCTCATTTATCAGTTTCCTGAAGTTTTTGCATTTTTTGAGCAAGCAGCCTTAGACACTTCACTTATTGCTACCAATAAGTTCAAGGGCATTCAGGATGAGCTACGGCAGCAGCTATCAGAAAAAATTCTGGCAGCCTTTGATCCTGCCCCCTTTCGCGACTCAATTGATCCTACTAAAGCTCTGGAAATAGTTATGTGGAGTTTAGACGGTATTTCTAAAAAATTTTTGCTGCTATATCAGACTGCACCCGAAGGCTTCGACTATTTGACAGCCGTCAATCACAGCATAGAGTATTTAGATTTATTAAGAAGGGCATTTTACAAGGAGGAAAGTTATGAGTAGTCCCGTAATTGAAACAAAAAATCTAACCAAGTATTATGGTCAAAACCGAGGTATCGAAAATGTGAATCTTCAAATAGAAGAGGGCGAAATTTTTGGTTTTATCGGCCCCAATGGAGCCGGAAAGTCTACCACGATTCGAACACTGCTTTCACTTATATTTAAGACTTCCGGCGAGGCCAAAATATTTGGTCTAGATATTATTAAAAATCGCCGGGAAATACTGATGGAGGTGGGTTATTTACCTTCGGAAGTTTTTTACTATGAGAAGATGCGCGTAATCGACTTATTACACTATTCAGCCAGTTTCTATAAAAAAGATTGTAGTCAGAGGATAAAGGAGTTGGCAGAATATTTGGATCTGGATTTACGAAAAAAGATTGACGATTTATCCTATGGTAATCGTAAAAAAGTGGGTATCATCCAAGGTCTTCTTCATGAACCAAAACTAATTATACTGGATGAACCTACCGGCGGACTCGACCCCTTGATGCAGGCCAAGTTCTTCGAACTTATCAAAACTGAAAACCAGCGCGGAGCTACCATACTTTTCTCGTCGCATATTCTAAGTGAAGTGCAAAATATTTGTGACCGGGTAGCTATCATTAAAGAAGGTACAATCATTAAAATCGAGAAGATCAGTGTTTTAAGAGAGACTTCTTACAAGAAAGTCATGGTGACAAGTAAGGAAATAGCAGAGGTGACTCCTTTTACATTCCCCGGAATTACAGCCCTAACCCAAGATAAAAAGCAAACACATTTCCTCTTCAGAGGCGATATTAATCAACTCATTTCCAGCCTAGCTAAGATAGATTTAGAGAACGTAACCATTGATGAACCTGATTTAGAAGAGTTGTTCATGCACTACTATCGCTAACCAAGGTTAGCAGAAAGGCAACACATCTATGAATATTTTCTGGTTTGAAATTAAGGCAATGAAAAAATCAATTTTTGTCTGGGGTATCAGCTTGTCCTTTGTGACGGTTTTGTTTCTCTCCGCTTATCCGGCATTCTATAATAGTATGACAGAGGTAAAGCAGATGCTTTCTGGCTTTCCACCTGAGATTTTAGCGGCTTTTGGTCTTGACCTAAACACATTTTTTGAGGTATTAGGCTATTACGCTATGGTCTTCTTTTATATCCTTCTATCAGGCGCAATTTGTGCACTTTATTTAGGCATGTCTGCCAGTTCAAAAGAGAATCGCTTTAAAACCACTGACTTCCTATTGTCTAAGCCGGTTCAACGTTTCCAAGTATTAAAGGCGAAGCTTTTAGCCATACTCCTGGCGCTAGTTATTATAAACCTAATTTTTTTACTGTTTTCAAGCCTGGCAATAGCCTTCTTTTCAACCAATAACTTTTCAGTAAAAGGATTTCTGCTAATCTCCTTGACACTATTTTTCACACAGCTTACCTTCTCCGCCCTAGGCTTTTTGGTGGGAATTCTCTATCTCCGTATCCGAAATGTCATTGCTCTCTCCCTAGCCATTGCAACAGTCTTTTTTGCCTTTTCTCTTTTAGAAGAGTTTGTCGGCTCGGACAAGCTACGTCTGCTATCACCCTTTAAGTATTTCGATCTTAGTTATATTATTGAAAACAATTCTTACCAGGGTCAGGAAATACTTATCTCATTGGCAGTGGCAGCTATTGCTTTGGTAGTGAGTTTTCTGGTTTATCAAAAACGTAATTTACCCTCAGTGTGAATACAGGAGGCACTTCATGAATGTTATCAGACAAGAGTTTAAGGCAAATCTAAAGGGCTTACTACTCTGGACGGCTTGCGCGGCCTTTCTAATTTTAGCGGGAATGGCAAAGTACTCAGGATTATCTAGTTCCGAACAAAGCTTAAATGATCTAGTACTAAAAATGCCCCAAGCCTTTCGCGCATTAATGGGGATGGGCGAATTTGATCTTTCCACCCCTTTTGGTTACTTTGGAATTATATGGGGGTACTTGCTATTAATTGTAGGAATCTACGCAATAAGTCTTAGTACAAATATCATTGCCAAAGAGGAAAAAGATAAGACCAGCGAGTTCTTACTAACCAAACCTATAAGCCGCTCGTTTTTATTTTTACAAAAGGCTACCGTTGTATTGTTAAACTCAATACTAATCAATCTTGCCATGCTTGTTTTTAGTCTAGGCGCCATTTCCGCCTATGTCCCCCTCAATGAAGCCCTGCCGGTTTTCATTAAATTAAGTCTTGGCATGTTCCTGTTGCAACTACTATTTGTCGCTCTCGGATTGGCCTTGGCCGGAAGTCTGGCTAAGGGAAGACGTGCCGGTGGTGTTGGTACTTACATCTTACTGTTTAGTTACTTCGTTGGAATCATCATGGGCTTCTTTGAAAATGTCGAATGGTTAAGACCCTTAAGCTTCTTTCGCTATTTTGACACGGCAAAACTAATTAACGGTGACTCCCTGCAGCCTCTTTATATTGCTTTATCCGTAGTTCTGGTAGCTGTTCTGCTACCAGTAGGCATTAAGGTGTATAACCGGCGCGATTTAGCAATCTAGCAAAGTCTCAAAGTAAATTACTATTATGCGTTCAAGAAAATATCCGTGACCCGTGGCAAAGGGGCTGTCTCAATGAAGAGGCAACCCCTTTTGTAAGCCTTACCGAATAATTATTAAATTAGTTATTATCTGTAGTTGTCTCTGGGGCTTCAGGCTTTGCGAAAGGCTCCGCTTTCTTCTCTACCTGAATAGGTGTAGCTTCACTTACAGTGCTGGTCTCTTCAGACTGATCCTGCTTTGGCTCTTCTACGGAAACATTGACGGATACAGTTTCGGGATTCGTATTCGCCTTAAGAGCCATAGAGGTTCCGGCAAAATTATTAAAAATTTCACTTAAATTGATTCCCGTAGCTTCCTTAACCCCCTTGGTAATCTGGCTTAAGGAGTTGATAGTATCACCAATCAGCTTCGTCTGGTTACCTTCACCATACATAGTAATGCTCTGAACATTATTAAGGGGGGTAGCCACAGCCCGAGCCAATTCTGGCAACACGCCAATCAAGCTCTCTAAAATAGCTGCTTCCTGCATCTTATTCTGAGCCAAAGCCTTCTTCTCCATTGCTTCTGCTTCCGCATTTCCCTTGGCTAATATACCTTCAGCTTCAGCTTTCATGGCTTCGGCACGCTTCTGACTTTCAAATAGAATGGCTTCGGCTTGCTTTTGGCGCTCAAAGAGATCGGCCTGAGCCTGTTGCTCACGACGATAGCGTTCCGCATCGGCTTCTTTGCGAATTTTAGCATCAAGTTCACGCTCGCGAATTAAAATTTCCCGCTCTTTAGCCTCAGCCTCTCGTTCTTTTCTAGCGATATCCGCATTAACAGAGGCAATTTCAATGGTCTTACGCTGTGCCTGCTGCTCAATGGAAAAGGATGCTTCAGCCTTGGCTTTCTCCATATCGGAATCAACTTTAAGCTTAGCAATATTAATGGCCAATTCATTCTGCTTAATGGCAATTTGCTTCTGAGAGGCCACTTCTTCTTCATTGGCTTCTCTGGCCGCTCTAGCCTTAGCAATGGTAATCTCCTTCTCCGCATTAGCCTTAGCGATAGCCGCATTTTTCTGGATGCGGCTGGTATTCTCAATACCCAAATCCTTGATGACACCATTCTCATCGACAAAATTCTGAATCGTCAAATTCACGACCCGTAGACCCATCTTGGACAATTCGCTGGCGGTAGAATCAGCCACTTGATTAGCAAAGGTTTCCCGATTCTGAACCAATTCGATCAACTCCATCTGACCGATAATCTCACGCAGGTTACCTTCCAGAACTTGCTTAGCCACCTGAGCAATGTACTCACTGCCGGCGTTAAGAAAGTTCTCCGCCGCCTTCCGTAAGCCCTCAGTGGAACTGTCGATTTGCACATTGGCGACACCGTCCACCATAATATTAATAAAGTCTTTCGTAGGCACAGAATCTTCTGTCTTAACATCAACCTGAACTAGGCTAAGGCTTAGCTTATCTAGGCGCTCTAAAAATGGTAGCTTAATACTGGAACGACCAATGACTACCTTGGGCTCACGTCTAAAGCCTGAAATAATAAAGGCTCGGTTAGTGGGTGCTTTAACATACCCTGAAAACAGTAACACAAGCAAAATAATCACAGCAATGACAATGATAATAATTAATTCCATACTTCTCACAACCCCTTTTCAATAAATAATTATTACCATATTATCAGAAAACAAAATCAATTAAAGTACTAAACTCGACAAAATGCTACAAAAACTGCAAATTTATTTGTGCTATACTTGGAGTGTTAATGTTATTGTGAGGTTGATATGACAAATATAGTTCGCACAAGCCCAATATCCCAGCGTTTATTAACCTGGTTTTCCGAAAATCGTCGTCCCCTACCTTGGCGTCTTGAACGTACTGCCTATGGTACTTGGATATCAGAGATTATGCTTCAACAGACTCGGGTGACCACGGTGATTCCCTATTATCACCGCTTTTTAGATCATTTCCCAACCCTTAAAGATTTAGCTCAAGCTGAGCTGGATCAAGTCTATAAATGTTGGGAAGGTCTTGGTTATTATTCTCGGGCTCGCAATTTACATAAAGGTGCTCAGTATGTGATGGAATTTTTCGATGGTATCATTCCTGATTCCAAAAGGGATTTATTAAAAATTCCCGGAGTAGGCAGCTATACCGCAGGGGCGATTTCTTCACTGGCCTTTCAGCACCCGGAGCCGGCGGTGGATGGAAATGTGATCAGAATTTTTTGTCGACTATTTGCCTTAGACCTTGAGGCCACTGCCCAGACTACCCGTAAGATTATCGAGGATAAAGTGGCAGAATTAATGCCTGTTCAAGAGGCCACAGACTTTAACGAAGCCCTCATGGATCTGGGTTCCTCAATCTGCTTGCCTAAAGTTCCCCACTGTGAGAGCTGCCCTCTTGCCACGCTTTGTCAGGGAAATCTACTAGGCTATCCCCAGCGCTTCCCTTGGCGGAAGTCTAAAGCCCCTCTTCCTATTCTCAGTTATACCTTAGTACTGCTGAGAAAAGAGCAAGCCGTCTTTCTTTGCAAGCGCCCAGCCGAAGGCCTCTTAGGAGGTCTGTATGAGTTTCTATCTTTTTCTGGCACTCTATCCCCACTGGAAGTCAGTAATGTCCTTAAAGCCATCTTTCCTGCGCTAACCTTCGCTAATGAGATTCGGCCTCTAGAGAATTCATTTCATGTTTTTTCTCACATGAAATGGGAGATGACCGCTTATGAAATCTCTGTGCAGGATGAAGCGAAAAGTCTGCTTACTTTTGCCGAAGATAGCACAGGCCAGTTAAAGAAAGAGGGCAGCTTCTTTTCACTAGAAGCTGCCCAAAAGTTAACTTTTCCTTCAGCCTATAAGGCTTATACCCGCTATCTGGGTTTAAGTTAAGAAGTCTTTTGATATAAATATGCGTGCCAATCGCCTTTTTGATGGCTGGCAAGCAATTTGAAATTAGCTTTTCTACAAGCAGTAAGCACGGATTCTGCTTTGCTTTCAATAATTCCACTTACTAGAAAGTATCCCTCAGCAGCTAAGTACTGATCCACCTGTCCTGCTACATCAACAATTACTTCAGCAACAATATTCGCTACAATCAAGTTATAATCCTGATGATAGGCCTCTTTAAGCTCTCCAGTATGGCAGGAAATCTCCACCTGATTGCGCTGGATATTCTCCTGAGCAACCTGAGTAGCCAGCCGGTCAATATCAATGGCTTCCACATAAGACGCTTGCAGTTTCTTAGCAATAATTGCCAGTATCCCTGATCCGCAACCTAAGTCGAGAATTTTTTGGTCGGGATGGACAATTCTGTCTAATATCTCAGCACACATGGAGGTAGTCTCGTGGGTACCTGTCCCAAAGGCCGAGCCTGGATCTAGGGTAATCACGACTTCTGATTCTTGTTCCCTATAATTCTCCCAAGAGGGGCAAATCACAATTCTCGGCGTAAGATGAAGTACTTCATAATATTTTTTCCAACTATTCGCCCAATCTTCATCATCTACGTAGGTGTCCGAAGTGATCCCTTTTCCCACATCTAAAAACTCGCTAACACTAGCAATTCGTTCTGTAATAAGATTAATTAAGCTTTCTTTAGAGCAGGTCTGTGTGCCTATTCGGCTGTAAATCAGTCCTATCCCCTCTGGATTTTGGTAGTCTTCGTCTTTAATTCCCAGGCGCACACCATCCGCAAATTCAGCAAAATAGGCTGAAATTTTTACCTCAGCCCCTAAGCTGTCTAAAAAACCGTCGTCAGCATAAGCTAAGGAGTCCGGTGACTCAATGATTTCCCGAATTTCCTCTGGATCACAAACCGCTACACCATCGGCACCTAATTGCGTTAACATCTCGCACAGAGCCTCTGAGGCTTCACTGGTAGTTTCAATTTTAATTTCAATCCACCGCATGTCACATACCAAAAATATCTTTCACTTTTTTGAAGAAACCCGTGCGCTTTTGGTAATTTCTTTCCGTCAAAGTGGCATCGAAACTGCGCAGCATTTCTTTTTGTTGGTCAGAAAGATGAGAAGGTACCTCCATAACAAAACGACAAGTATGGTCGCCCCGCATGTTGCTACGGTTTCTGACTGGAATACCCTTGCCTTTTAGAACATAAGTATCCATCGGCTGGGTGCCTTCTTTTACATGAATCCGAACATTGCCGTCTATGGTAGGCACATCAATCTCAGCACCTAAGGTAGCCTGAGCAAAAGTAATTGGCACATCACAGTACGTATTATTGTCACGGCGTTCAAATACCGGGTGAGGCTTGACCTTGAATTGAATATAGAGATCGCCATGAGGTCCACCACGTAAACCCGGTTCGCCTTCACCACGAATAGGCATCATATCACCGGTATTGACTCCTGCCGGAACTTTAATGGTGATATCTTTCTTCTTAATTCGGCGTCCCTTACCGCCACAACTGCTGCAAGGCGTGCGAATAATGGTACCCTTACCGCCGCAAGCCGGACAATCCCGAGTGACCATAGTCATGCCGAAAAGTGTTTGGGTCTGTTGTTGCACCCGCCCAGAGCCTTTACAGGAAGGGCAAGTTTCCGGTTTCGTTCCTGGAGCAGCCCCACTTCCGGCACAAGCATCACAATTGTCTTCTTTGCTTATGCTAATAGTTTTTTCCACACCGAAAGCCGCTTCCATAAACTCTAAAGTGAGGCCATATTTTAAATTAGCACCTTGTACCGGGCCAGTTCTGCGTTTACCGCCACCACCGAAGGCGCCGCCAAAGATAGAGCCAAACAAATCACCCAAATCAATATCCGCTGCATTAAACCCAGAGAAACCTTGTCCATCCATTCCGGCATGACCAAACTGGTCATACTGTCTGCGCTTGTCTGCATCAGATAAAACAGCATAGGCTTCATTGGCTTCTTTAAACTTTGCCTCAGCCACCTTATCATTAGGATTAAGGTCGGGATGGTACTGCTTGGCCAGCTTTCGATAAGCCTTTTTTAGTTCATCATCGGTGGCGTTCTTCCCCACACCCAACACTTCATAGTAGTCACGTTTTTGTTCTGCCAAAGGTTTTTCCTCCTAAAAATAATGCTGTTTCAGACACAAAGGTATGGAAAACAGGCTTACGCCTGTTCTCCATACCTAATCATTCTGTCAGCTAAAATGAAAGCTAGAGCCGATCATCAAAAATCACCACCGGCATCCTTAAATCCGCCTTCTGTAGCTCCGCCGCCTTCACTGGTATAACCAGTGTAGTCTTGTGGACCCGGCTGAGCCCCAGCTCCGCCTTCAGGGTTACTCTGGGAATAGAGCTTCTCGCTGATCTTATAGAAAGCCTGTTGAACGGCTTCAGAATCCGTCTTCATTGCCTCATAATCATTAGCAGCAATTGATGCTTTTAATTTCTCTAAAGCAGCTTCTACATCAGCTTTCTCAGAGGCTTCGACCTTATCGCCTAGCTCACCAAGAGTTTTCTCTGTTTGGTAAACAGTCGTTTCTGCCTGATTCTTAATCTCAATCTCTTCTTTACGCTTCTTGTCTTCAGCAGCGTGTAATTCAGCCTCTTTGATGGCATCGTTAATCTGATCTTCTGTCAGATTGGTACTAGCTGTGATCGTAATATGCTGCTCTCTTCCTGTTCCCATATCCTTGGCAGAAACATGCACAATGCCGTTAGCATCAATATCAAAGGTAACTTCAACCTGAGGTACACCTCTTGGTGCAGGAGCAATTCCGTCAAGGATAAAGTTCCCCAGAGTCTTATTATAGGCGGCCATCTCTCTCTCGCCCTGTAAGACATGAACATCTACCTGTGTTTGACCATCTGCCGCTGTAGAATAGATCTGGCTCTTCTTGGTAGGAATGGTGGTATTACGCTCAATCATCTTTGTGAAGACGCCACCTTGGGTCTCAATTCCCAAGGACAAGGGGGTAACATCCAGAAGAACCAAGCCCTTAACATCACCGGTCAAAACCGCTGCCTGAATAGCCGCGCCAATTGCCACACACTCATCAGGATTAATGCCCTTGAATGGATCTTTACCAAAGTAGGCTTTAACAGCATCTTGAACCGCAGGGATTCTGGTAGAACCACCAACCAAGAGAATCTTATGGATATCACTAGGTGATAGACCCGAATCAGACATGGCACGCTTAACGGGTTCCATTGTTTTCTCAACCAGATCATGAGTTAACTCATCAAATTTCGCCCGAGTAAGGGTCACCTCCAAGTGCTTTGGTCCAGTAGCATCAGCGGTGATATAGGGCAGATTAATATTACTTGTAGCCACGCCGGAAAGCTCTATTTTAGCCTTTTCAGCAGCTTCGCGCAGACGCTGCATTGCCATCTTATCATTTCTTAAGTCAACACCTTGATCCTTCTTAAAGGTATCAACCAAGAAATCAACAATTTTGTTATCAAAGTCATCTCCACCTAAACGGTTGTTTCCAGCTGTAGCCAGCACTTCAAAAACCCCATCACCAATCTCAAGGATGGATACGTCGAAGGTTCCGCCGCCCAAGTCAAAGACTAGAATCTTTTGATCACTCTCTTTGTCTAAACCATAAGCCAAGGCTGCTGCTGTAGGCTCATTGATAATACGCATAACCTCAAGTCCGGCGATACGACCAGCATCCTTGGTGGCTTGACGCTGAGAATCTGAGAAGTAAGCAGGTACTGTAATAACTGCCTGGGTCACGGGTTGACCTAAATAAGCCTCTGCATCGCTCTTGAGCTTGGTTAAGATCATCGCAGAAATCTCTTGGGGAGAGTATTCTTTATCATCAATTTTAACTTTATGATCGGTACCCATTTCGCGCTTAATAGATTGGATTGTCCGATCAGGATTGGTAACAGCTTGACGCTTAGCTACCTGACCAATTAAACGCTCGCCGCTTTTAGAGAATGCTACAACTGATGGAGTTGTACGATTGCCTTCTGGATTGGGGATAACGACTGCTTCTCCACCTTCCATAACTGCCACACATGAATTGGTAGTACCCAAATCAATTCCAATAACTTTTGCCATAAATTTATCCTCCACTATACTGATATAGTTTAATTCTGTTTACTGTTTAGTTTCTTAGGCTCTTTTGCCCATAATCTGATCAACAATACCATAGGATACAGCCTCTTCAGCCGTCATCCAGTAGTCCCGCTCCGTATCTTCGGCGATCCGAGCCAAAGGCTGTCCGGTGCGCTCTGCCAAGATATGATTCAAACGATCCTTCGTTCTCTGAATGTGCTTGGCAGCAATCTGAATGTCCGTTGACTGCCCCTGGGCGCCACCAGAGGGCTGGTGAATCATAACTTCTGCATTGGGCAAAACAAAACGCTTTCCGGGTTGACCGGCTGCAAGCAAAAATGCACCCATGGATGCGGCCATGCCCATGCAAATGGTCTGTACATCTGGTTTAATGTGTTGCATGGTATCAAAGATCATTAATCCATCTGATACCGAACCTCCGGGACTATTGATATAGAACTGAATATCTTTCTCCGGATCTTCTGCCTCTAAAAATAGCAGTTGTGCCGTAATCAAGCTGGCGGTAACATAGTTAACTTCTTCCGAAAGCATTACGATTCTTTCTTTTAAAAGGCGAGAATAAATATCATATGCCCGCTCACCACGATTGGTGGATTCAATAACTGTTGGAACCAGAGCTGATTTTGGTAATAGATGTTCCATATGCTTCTCCTTTATATAACTTATGCTTTGACTACAAAGTCATGTTAATTGGCAACTTGTACTAGAGTATGGCGAATAACCCGGTCGCCCATCCGGTAGCCCTTTTGGAAGATCTGAGCCACACACTGCTCACCAAGGGATTCATCTTCCGTATGGGTAACTGCCGCATGGAGATTGGGATCAAAAGCGCCACCCACTTCACAAGGAATCTCTTCTATACCTAAGGTTGCTAACACATCCATAGCTTGCTTCTTAATCAAGGCTACCCCTTCTAATACACTGGTAGATTGGGTATCACTAATCTCCTCTGCCGAAGCCAGAGCCCGATCAATGTTATCAATCACCAGTAGCCAAGATTTGGTTACTTCTGCGACTGCATCACCATAGAGAGCTTCCTTTTCTTTCTGAGACCGCTTCCGGAAGTTATCATATTCTGCCAATAGACGCATGTAGCGATCCTTTACATCGGAAAGTTCCTTCTCAACAACATCTACACCGGCATCCGTAGAATCAAGGGAGCCACTACCTGAGTCGGTTTGGTTAGACTCCGTTTGCGCTACAGCCTCTTCTCTACTCTCCTGATTCTTCTTGTCAACTTCAGACTCTGATCCGTTCTTATCGGATTTATTGTGTGCCTTTTTCATGACTGATTCCTGCCTCCATTTGTTTCGTTTAATCTTTTCATGTGGCTATTTATACTATTTCTTACAAAATTAATTTGAGAAATAACCTTAGAGTACTCCATCCGCCTAGGACCTATAATACCTATATTGCCAGCAATTTTATTACCCACATTATAAGTAGTTGTGATGAAGCTACATTCAGATAACCCTGCCAACTGAATCTCTTGCCCTATTCTTATCATATAGGAAGGAGCACTCTGGCCAAATCCACCAGAGTCTTGCCCATGATCTGCGATCTCATCAATATAACCAGCAATCATCCCATCTCTGGCTAAAGCATCGAAGAGCTCTCGTGCCCGATTGATATCATGAAACTCCGGATAAGCCAACATGCGATGAGAACCTTCAAGAAAGAGTTCTAAATTATCGGCTTGCTTAATGGCTGTATAAGCCTCATAGAGCACCTGATTCAGGAGAGATTCCGGCAAACGTGTATCCTTAGCTGCTGCGGTAACCGTTACTAAAGTAATCTCTTCTAAAGGCTTCCCACAGAGCTCAGCTTCAATGGTCTGAGATATCTGTAAAAGTTGATCGGCACTAAGATAGTCTGAGATTCGCACCAGCTTATCCTTGACCACACCAGCCGAAAGTACAACTACCACCAGAGCCTTCCCCGGCTCAATCATCATTAGCTTTAGCTGCTTTAAGTAGCTCTTTCGTAGGCGCGGGCTGAGAGCTAAAGACATGTAGCCGCTGCTCTCCGCTAAAGCTGCCGAAGCACGCTTGAGTAAAACGGTAAGTTCTTCAAAACTATCTGATAAATGTCTGGACAGCTCTCTGGCTTCCTTATTACTGAGAGTCTCTACCTGCATCAGAGAATCAACATACTCGCGATAACCCTTGTCAGAAGGTACTCTCCCAGCAGAAGTATGAGGTTGTTCCAAGTAGCCCAACTGCTCAAGCTCAGCCATCTCATTACGAACGGTAGCGGAACTGACATGAAAATCATGCTTGCTCACCAAAGCCTTGGATGCTACCGGCTCAGCAGTTTCAATATAATCATCTACAATAGCTTGTAGAATTTGTTGCTTCCGGGCATCTAGAGCCAATTCCGTCACCTCTCTTTATGTATATTAGCACTCCTATTCATCGAGTGCTAAAACCACTTTATCACCAAAGTCAATGAATGTCAAATAGTTTTTTAACATTTCCCCTCATTTAGAATATTGGCACTGCTTTCACTAAGAATGAATCGCCATCTTCTTGCCCCTTATCCGCTTGCTCTAAGAAAAATTACAGCTTCAGCCTATCTAATTCTAAACAAAAAGACGGAATACTTCATTGCCAAAATCTAACCCTTTTCTGGTAAGACGAAAGCCTTTGTTTGTTTTTTCCAACAAATCTTTCGCCATCAAAGTCGTAATTTCATCAGCAAAAACCGTCTGGAGGGGGACGCCAAAGAGGTCTTTAAAGCGCTTCTCTTCCACGCCCTTGATAAGTCTAAGGCCCAGTAACATGAACTCCTTTTGCCGCTCCGCTAGGTCTATAAAGGTTTCCTCTTCCCAAATAGCCCCCAAATCGGACTCTTCAAGAGCCAAGAGTTCCAGATATTTGTCCAGAGAGCCTATATTTCCGCGGCGCTTATTCTCATAAAAAGAGTGAGCTCCCGCGCCAAAACCATAATAACCACGGGCTCGCCAATAATTTATGTTATGAAGACTTTCATAGCCCGGTCTGGCACAGTTACTAATTTCATAGTGAAGATAACCGGCATCTACAAGACGAGTAATAAGGTGGTGATACATAAGCCTTTCCAGCTCAGGACTAGGTAGCTCTTCTTCCTTTTGCCCATACCTATTCATAAATGGTGTACCTTCCTCTAAGCTAAGAGCATAAAAAGAAAGGTGCGGCACATTTTTCGCTAACAAAAGCTCCAAGGTCTGGTCAACATCTTGAATTGTCTGTCCCGGGAGTCCGGTCATAATATCACAGCTAATGTTATCAAACCCTGCAGCTTGAGCTTTATCAATTGTCTCCAGGGCTCTTTGGGCGGTGTGAATTCGCCCCAAGGTTTTGAGTAAATTGTCTTGTAGAGATTGTATGCCAATAGAAAGTCGATTGATGCCTATTTTTTTGTAGTCTATAAGCTCCTGATAGGATACAGTTTCCGGGTTTACTTCCAATGTGATTTCAGCACCTTTTTCAAAAGAGAAGGTTGATTTCAAAGCTGACAAAATAGGAGAAAGTTCCTCAGCGCGAAAGACAGATGGAGTGCCGCCCCCCAAGTATAGGGTCTTCAAAGCCACTACACCCCTACTTGATTCAGTCTTTTCCTTTATAAACTTATAGGTTAATTTGATTTCTTTTTCTAATGCTTTCAGGTATGGTGGCTTATCCTCCAAGCGCTGCTCATAGGATACAAAGTCACAATACAGACATTTTTGCAAACAAAAAGGGAGATGAATATAGGCAGAAGAAATTGCTTCAAACACGCTCTACCTCCCAAATCTTTGAAGAATTGTAACCGGGAAAAAGGCTGACCAACTCCTGGACAAAAGCCGCCAAACTGGGTGAACGGTTTTGGGATATGTCAGTATGTCTGGCAATATTCTCAGCCCACTCTTGCTTAAATTGGCCGATAGCTGGATAGCCCAATCGCAAAAGTCCTTCAGCCTGTTGACCTAGAATCGCCTGACAAAGAATTTCCCAGGTGCCACAGATACTATCCTGCTGATAATTTTGTAAAACTGTCTTATCCGCTTCTGGATAAGCTAAAAGTATTGCCTGCTTATCCCCAAGCATCCAAGCCTCAATTTCTTCTACGGAAATACCAATTACCGAGGAAATTTGGGGCGCAAAGCGCTGACAAAGTGACCCAATTCGGTTCTTTAACCATTCGGGGGAATCCTTATCCGCATCAACTACAATAATTAAAATCAGGTCTGTTCCGGCATAAATCCGGTCATAGGCCCTCAGCTTGGCTGGCAAGAGATCAATCAAACCGGAGGCTAAGGGAGAGGGCGGAGCATAAATATCCTTAGGCCACTCGCCTTTTCCTCGATGCGGCCGAACAGCCAGAGAGTAAGCCATCTCATAAGAGTTCAGCAACCTCTCAAGAAAAATTTTCAGAAAGGAGGCTCCTGAACGGTCTTCCGTTAAAACTTCTACATGCATATATTTTTAAATCGCTTCCTCTTGCATTATTCATCAAAATGTCCGGCGTACCAAAGAGCTCCCATTCCTACCCCTTGACTGTAAAGCTCTTGTACCAAAGGGTTTTCTAGTGCGGAGTGAATCTCAGCAGGAGCCGAAAGGTCATCTTCACGCTTAAAAATCCAGACTTCCGCCGGGGACAAAGATTCGAGAATATAAGGATTATGAGTGGTGAAAATAACTTGAGAAAAAGGGTGATGCAGTGCATATTCTCTTAGTTGCCTTGCCAAAATATCCACCATATCGTGGTATAGCCCCATATCTGGGGTTTCTAGACACAGAAGAGCCGGTGGTCGTGGATCAGCCAGTAGCAAAAGATAGAGAAAAAGTTTGTCTGGACTCTTCCGCAAATATTCCGGTAAGTGTTGCGCTTTCTTTTTTATTCGAGGAATCTTCTCCAGAATTTGTTCTATCGTCCCGTGATATTTTTTCTTATCTTCCTTCTCTAAATAGGCCAGTACATTGGCTACATTAGAGCCATCCCTATTCAGATGCCTGTGTTCTTCCGCGGTGTTTACCGGCTCGGCAAAATTCCCCACCGCCGAAGAGAAATCACCAAAAAACCAACTTTTTATTTCCTCATAGAGAGCGCCCAACAAAGGATGGGAAAATAATGCCCCATAGGAACGCAGCGCCGCGATTTGTCGATCAAAAACCCCAGCGGTAACAAATTCATTACCTGCCCAAATTTTCCCGTGGCCATTTTCTAAATCCAAATAGGGGATTAGTTTTTGCTCCGTACTATGCTCATCGTAAATCTGCACTCTTTCCTTAAAAAAGAAGGGTTGTCCGTGATGATCTGCCGCAATTTCAAAGTGGTAAGATGCGTAATAGTTGTTTTCTCGCCCACAGAGTAAAAGCTCCTGACTGAGCCGGCACTCATCTCCCGGTAACAGAAAGAGTAGCTCAAAAGAGATTGGTGCCTTCTGATCGGCACATAAACCCAAAAAGCCTGGGCGTCGATGTCTGGTCGAAGCATGGACACAGCCGCGTTTTACCACATCATGCACGAAGGATAAAGCATCAAAAAAGAGGCTTTTACCTGAGGCATTCCTGCCGATAAGAGCCATGAGATTAGTAAATGGAACGGAAGGGTTCACCCCCGCAGACTGAGAAAGCCGAGATAATTTGAAGCCAGATACAAGATCTGTCAACAAAATCCCGGCTTTGTCATCTTTAAAGATGCAGAAATTTTGTATTCGTATGCCCAGTAACATTTGTCACCTCGCACTTTCCAACGAAAGAACTGCTACTGCAGCTCTTTTTTATTCTTTTGAATCTTTACCAGAACTTCTGTCAACTGATTCTCAACATCAGTCAAACGCTGTCTGGCATAATCTACCGAAGCCACCCGCATTTGCCAAGCGGCTTGGTTAGCCTGTTCGATAGTCGCTTGCGCCATTTCCCGCGCCCGCAAAGTAATCTCGTGCTCGTTAATCATAATGGCAGAACGTTGCTCTGTTTCACGCAAAATACTCTCTGCCTTTTGACGAGCACTGGCAACAACTTGCCGGTTCTGCTCTAAAAGCCAGCGGGCTTGGTGAATCTCCTGAGGCAAGTGCTCACGGATTTGGTTGATCCAATAGAGCAAATCTTCTCTGTCAACCATACAATTGTCCGAAAAGGGAATTCCCTTAGCCATTCGGACGGTTTCAGTCAGCTGATCCAGCAGCTCAATCAAATCAGCCTCACCTGACTGCCCCTGTCGGATATTCTCATGCATTCCTTATTCCCTCCGTCAGATCCGTGTTGGCTTTCCGGGAAATCCGAGTTGTCACATATTCTAAGATTGCTGGTGAAACCATTCCGGAGATATCGCCCCCATAAGAAGCAACTTCTTTAATAATAGTAGAACTTGTATAGGATAGATCAATCCGACAAGGCAAAAAAATCGCCTCAAATTCCGGAAGAAGTAGTCGATTGGCAGCAACCATCTCTGCTTCTCCTCGAAAATCGGATTCACTGCGTAGTCCCCTGACGATTGCACTGGCTTTACAGCTAGAAAATAGCTCGACTAAAAGCCGATCACAGGCCAATACCTTAATCTTCGGATCATTGCCCAAAGATAATTCAGCCATCCTTACCCGTTCTTCTTGAGTAAAGAGTGACTTCTTGGCCCGATTAACCATAACTGCTACTATCAAAGAATCACATAGGGCAGCAGCCCGCCGGGCAATATCAGCATGTCCCAGTGTAAAGGGATCAAAACTACCTGGGAAAATAATGGTTTTCACCTTCGCGGCGCACCTCCATACTAAGTATCCACAGTATAAAATGTTAGCATGGTGGAGCCGTACTTACAACGTCTGTACAATGTCAAATTCATTACATTTTGAGCCATTTCATCATCACTTTTGTGCTCTGCGATGACAAATCCCCCCTTTTTTAGCAATTTATTGTCACTAATTAAGGAAAGCACCGTAGTAATGGCTTTCTTGCCCTGATCATAGGGTGGATCTAAGAAAATAATATCAAATTGTCGATTTTGTTCCGCTAATAACCGTAGTGCCGATTTCATTTCGCGGCTAAGCAGAATAGCCCGTTGGGAGAGACCGGTTTTTTGAAGATTTTCTAAAATCATCTTCTGACTTTGGCGGTTTTGGTCAACCAATACAGCCGACTCCGCCCCCCTACTTAGGGCTTCAATGGCCATCTGCCCACTCCCGGCATATAAATCCAAAAACTCGGCCCCCTGAAGCTGAAACTGTAAAATAGAAAAAAGCGACTCTTTTACCTTATCCGAGGTAGGACGCGTTAGATCGCCCTTGGGTGCTACCAGGGGCATCCCCTTTTTTTCTCCAGCAATAACTCTTGGCATGTTTTCTCCTCTGTATCTCTTACTTGCTCTTTATGGAAATAATTTCTACTTCTATAAAAGCGGCTTCTCATTGCTATCATTTCTGGCTGATTGCCTTTACAGGGCCGGGTGCTGCCACTCACTGCCAAAACGGCGGTTAAAGGCTTGGATAAGCGTTTCAAAGGTTTCGGAAACCATCTCTGGGTCTTGGGCGAAAAGATCATCCAAAGCTTCACCAACACGTTTCAAAACTAAAGTATCTCGATAGAGGTTAGCAATCCGCAGCGCCGGAATACCATGCTGCCTTGTTCCAAAAAAATCACCGGGTCCACGGAGCTTCAAATCCTGCTGGGCGATCTCAAATCCATCGGCCGTACGGCAAAATGCCTTCAGCCGCTCCTGTACAACTTCATCTTTATGATCAGACTTTATCACACAAATAGAACGATGGGGTCCTCTGCCAATCCGCCCTCTAAGTTGATGGAGTTGAGCCAGGCCAAAGCGCTCAGCATTTTCAATCACCATTAGGCTGGCATTGGGATTATCCACCCCTACTTCCACTACCGTGGTGGCAACCAGAATCTGTATTTCTCCGGCTAAGAACTCACTCATAACCCGTTCCTTCTCCTGAGCCTTCAAACCACCATGCAATAGTCCAATTTTAAAATCAACAAACACCTCTTGGGCTAAGTGGGTAAAGAGCTCTGTAGCTGCCCTTAGTGGATTCTCCGCATCTTCTTCCTTAACAGAGTCTTCAATCAAGGGACATACATAATACACTTGCCGACCGGACTGAACCTGCCGCTTTACAATCTCAATTAAACGATTATCCGCTTCAGAATCCGCCAGATACGTCTCTATCGGTTGCCTTCCCGATGGTCGGTGAGCGATCACGGAAATATCCAGGTCACCATAAAGAATCAGAGCCAAAGTTCGCGGAATCGGCGTGGCAGACATAACCAAGGTATGAGGAATATAACTCTCTTGCTGCAAGAAAAGTGCCCGCTGCCTTACGCCAAAGCGATGTTGTTCATCTGTTACAGCCAATGCCAACTGCTTGAAGTTAGCCTGCTCCTGCAGAACAGCATGGGTCCCAATCAAAATGCTAATACTTCCATCTTTTAGCGCCAAACGTAGTTTTTTACGAGCCGCCGCTGGAGTACTTCCCAAGAGCAAAGCCATCTCAATACCGGTATCTTTTAATAAGGGCAAAAGATTTTGGTAGTGCTGTTGTGCCAATATAGATGTGGGTGCCATAAAAATACTTTGTCCCCCGGCCAAAGCACAGAAAATTAAAGCCAAGGCCGCCACGACGGTTTTACCGGAACCCACATCGCCCTGAATGAGACGATTCATCGGAAGCTCCTTCTTGAGATCCCGAAAAATATCTTTACGTACCTGCTGCTGATCTGCAGTCAGGGAGAAGGGAAGATTTTGCACTACCTTTTCCAGCTTATCTTTCCCTTGCTGATCCAGTTTAAGAGCATAAGCCTTACGTCCAAATTTGTTTTTTTGTTTAATCCAACGCAGAGCACCTTGAACCAAGAAAAGTTCTTCATAAATTAATCGTTTTCGAGCAATTTCCAGAGCTTCCAAACTATCTGGATAATGAATTTTTTCATAAGCAAAAGCGGCGCTACAAAGTTGCTCTTTTTTACGAATATCACCGGGCAGTGGTTCAGGTATATATTCTAATACTTTTGGTAATGTTTCCTGAATAAAACTTCGAATATGCCCTTGATTGATCCCCTTAGTCAAAGGATAAAATGCCCGAATCTGCGGATGAGCTTCCTCACCTTCAGTCTCACCCAAAGCTTGTACCATGGGATTATTAACATCAAAATTACGACCATCCCGGCGAATTTTCCCGCGAAAAAAGTATCGCTCACCGGGAGTCAGTTTCTGCAGTAAGTAAGGTTGATTAAACCAAATCCCCTTAATTACGCCACTCTCATCGGCCAAAGTCACTCGCAAAATAGACAACTTGCCTTTTCTCTGCAGAGTTGGTTTTTGGCGTACATAGGCAATGAAGGAGGCCTCCTCTTTGTCAACCAGCTCTTCGACTGAGGAAATATTGCTCCAATCTTCATAGTCTCTGGGGAAATACGTAATCAAATCATAAAGAGAGTATATGCCCATCCGATTAAGCTGAGCTTTACGCCTAAGAGCTATCCCCGAAAGAGATTCCACAGGCCTATCCAGCAGATTATCACTCCCACTCTCTCCCATATTACTAACCCTTCCCCTCAAAAATACAGATACCATAGAGGGGACACTGGGAGCACTTGGGATTTTGCGCTGTACAAATCTCTCGACCAAAGGCAACCATCCGATGACCAAGCCCAATCCATTGTTCTGCCGGAAAAATTTTGCTCAGCTCTTTTTCTACCCCCAGAGGCGTACTGCTCTGCGCCAATCCTAAGCGACGGGCGATTCTACCACAATGGGTATCCACCACAATTGCGGGAATACCATAAACTTCTCCCGCAATCAAATTGGCAATCTTTCTTCCTACACCGGGAAAAGTTTCTAAGGTCTTCACATCCTGGGGAATCTTGCCATCGAATTCAGCGAGTAGTTTTTGTGCCGACTGAACAATCCCTCGGGCTTTTGCCCGATGCAGACCACAACTGCGGATTTTTTCGGCTAATATCCCTTCATCTTCATTGGCAAAAGAAGTAATGCTGGGATATTCCTGAAAAAGCTTTTTGGCTACTTCATTTACTCGCAAATCAGTACACTGCGCCGACAATATTCCTCGCACAAATAGATGGAAAGGTTCTCCATCCGTATCCAAGGTACAGGCAGCGGCCGGATACAAATGCTCCAAAGCGTCCCAGACCACTTGACTTTTGTTTTCGTTAATCACGGTTCTTCCTTTCCAGACAAAGTAAAATCAAAAGCAGCACCACCCAAATATTGGCTGCGCTCCACCGCAATTCGCTGCCCATGAGCACTCAATATTTCTTTGCAAATATAAAGACCTAAGCCAGATCCTGATTGGGTTCTGGATTCATCTAGCTTAAAGAAACTCTCAAAAACCTTCTGGCGTTTGTCTTCGGGAATACCGGGGCCGGAATCTTCAATCCGAACAGTTACAAGCTGGTTTCTAAGATTCGTTCCGGTGGTAATGGCTATAAGACCTTTATCGGGGGTGAATTTAATTGCATTATTCAAAAGGTTGTAGACTACCCGCGCGATGGATTCCTTGTCCGCATAGGCTAAAAGCTGACCACTGCTATCCTTATACATCTCTAGCTGTACGCCTAAATTCTTTTCTCGTAACAAAGGCTCCATACTACTCAAAGTCTCGTGGAGCATTTGATTAATATCAAAGAATTCCTTCTTCAGATGATCCCGTTGCGAAAAAGTAGCCACTTCTGTCATTGAATTTGTCAGGGCTTGCAGACGGTCTACCTCTTGCTTAACCAGGGCAAGGTAGTGCTCGCTTTTTTCTTTAGGAATGGTTCCGTCAAGCAGAGCAGAAATAAAGCCCTTAATCGACGTCAAAGGAGTGCGCAAATCATGAGCGATACTTGATACAAAAACCCGTCGGTCATTCTCTTGGGTTTCAAGCCGTTCAATCATATGGTTAACAGTTTCCACCATCTCAGCCAATTCCTCCGCTACAAAAAACTTGGAGGGTGCATCACTTTGCAAGGCTGGCATGTAGATTCTGGCACTTAAATCGCCACCGGTGACTTTTTTAGCCGCATCGGAAAGCAAGCGTATTGGTCTAACCAAGGAATGTGTCATAAGGGAAAATAGAAAAAGAGATAGACTAAAAGCAATTAATACCGGCACTGCCAGTGCGTTAGTTAGCATCCAGATCGTCTGCTGATTCACATTAACCGGTTGATGCAATACTAAAAACAGGCTCCCATCCTCGACAATCGGATAGGTAGCCGTGAGCCAAGTCAGGCCGGGTTCAGAAAAGAGATTGCTGCGCACTCCCGAAGTAACTTCACTGCTGAACACCTCACTGGAGACTTGCCTAAGCACGGGTGACATTCGGAGTTTGCCATTTTCCAAGGTTTCCAACTGCTGCTTACTAGCTTCTGGGATGGCAGTGTAATAAATAAGTTGGCCATTCTTATCAACAATCCAGAGAAAAGTATTACTGGAAACAGACATAGCCTCCACAAAGTTCTCTTGACTTGCATTTAAGGCAAAACCTAAATCCAAAGAGACAACTTCACCTAGGCTGGTTAGCCCCTCTGCCGTACTCTGAGCCGTTCGGAGCAAAGTCTGAGAATTATCTAAAATAATCGACTGGGACATCCGCTGGTAATAGACACCACAGAGTACAGCGAATACTAAAATAATGCCCAAAGTCAACGATAAAATCGCCCGAACATATACAGATCCTGAAGCCTTCGTGAATTTCATATAGATCTGTCTCAGCCCTCAGTGGAAGCCACTGTCTCAAATTTATAGCCGACGCCCCAAACCGTCTTAATCTGCCAATTTACTACTCGATTAGCATCCTCAATCTTCTCCCGGATACGTTTAATATGAACGTCCACGGTTCTGGACTCACCATAAAAATCATAGCCCCAAACATTTTCGAGGAGTTGCTCCCGAGTAAAAACACGGTTAGGATTAGTAGCCAAAAAGAAAAGTAGTTCCAATTCTTTGGGAGGCATGTCAACTTCTTCTTTGTTAACTAAAACCACATAACGAGCCTTGTCTACAATTAGGCCGTCATAACTAATAACTTCAGCAGATTCTTTCTTATCGCTGGCAGTGGTGATGTTGGTATCTTTCTTATCCAGGCGCCGCAAAACAGCCTTAACTCTGGCTAAGAGTTCTTTCGGCTCGAAAGGTTTCTGCACATAATCATCAGCACCCAGTTCTAAGCCTACGACTTTATCTAAAGTATCTGTTCGAGCGGTTAACATAATGATTGGCACATCGGATACCTTTCTGATTTCCCGGCAAATATCATAGCCATCCTTACCAGGAAGCATTAGGTCAAGTATAACTATATCCGGTACCGCCTTAAGAAAAGTCTCGTAAGCAGAATCACCGCTTAGGCAGCTGATAACAGCAAACCCTTCTTTATCAAAGTAAAGACGCAACACTTCAACAATATTAGGATCATCATCCACGACCAGAACTTTTCTCATAATGAACACCTCATGCCTTGCTTAACATTTCATTAAGTTCTTCCAGAAAGGAGTTTACATCCTTAAATTGGCGGTACACAGAAGCGAAGCGAACATAGGCAACTTCATCAATTTCTTTAAGTGCCGGCATAATCAGTTCGCCAATCGCCCGACTCGATATCTCACGATTAGAAGAAGCCTGCACCTGTGACTCCACGTAAGCCAGAAGTTCCATCAACTGCTCATTGGATACAGGGCGCTTTTCACAAGCACGCAACAGACCATTTAGCACCTTCTCTCGACTGAAAGGCTCTCTGGTGCCATCTTTCTTTATTACCAATAAAGGTAATGTTTCAACTTTCTCGTAAGTTGTAAAGCGTCCATTGCAACGAATACACTCTCGTCGTCTGCGAATGGCAGCACCATCTTCCGCTGGTCTCGAATCAATTACTCGATCTTCATCATGACTGCAAAAAGGACATTTCATAGGGCATTACTCATCCAGATTGTCATTATCGGTTAAGAACCAAGGTAAAATGCGGTTCTTCTTCTCAGGTGCCTTCGGCTCCGGCGGAGGCGTCTGACGACGATCAGACCTAGCCGGTGCAACATTAGGTTGAACCCGCCCTTCAGCGGGAGCACCATAGCTAGGTGTACCCTGGGGGAAGGTCGGAGGTGCAAAATTACTTTGACCGCCCTGTGCCGGATAGGTTGGCGGCGGATAGTTACCACTCTGACTGGGATAACCCATACCAGCGGCCTGAGAATGGCTACCAAAAATATTAGCATCTTGAGTAGGCTCAGGTGTAGAGAAAGCACTCTTAGGTGTAGTAGGCTCTGCAGCATCCGGATCACCAAAAAAGAACTGTGGGATATCTTGTTGCTGCTTTCTGGCCGGAGCTACCCGATCCGGCGCGTTGTGAGCAGAGCTAGGGGCTGCTCTACCTGTATCCCGAGAAGCAACGGAAGGGTTATTGCGAGAGAGAATGGAAGTTGCCGGGCGGAATCCGCTCTGGGGCTGATCTACATGCTCAAATCCCGAAGCGATAACTGTGATCATGATCTCATCTTCAAGAGTAGGATCAATAACCGCACCGACAATAATATCAGCCTCGCCGGATACTGCGTCCCGAACCACAGAAGCGGCTTCATCAATCTCATGCAGCTTCATATTTCTACCACCGGTAAAGTTAATAATTACGCCATGAGCGCCTTCAATTGTGGTATCCAAAAGAGGACTGTTAATCGCTTGCTTAACAGCGGTAGCAGCCCGGCTGTCACCGGAGGCTCTACCGATACCCATATGGCAAACACCGGCATTGGTCATAATCCGGCGAACATCAGCCAAGTCAAGATTAATTAATCCAGGAATAGCAACCAAATCAGAAATACCGGCTACACCAAATTTCAAGACTTGATCCGCCATATTGAAAGCATCATCAATGGAGGTGTCTTCGTCGGTAATCTCTAAAAGCTTGTCGTTGGCAACTACAATAAGAGAATCAACGTATTTCTCTAGCTCTCTGATTCCGCGCTCGGCATTAAGCATCCTTCTGGGGCCTTCAAAGCGGAAAGGTCTTGTAACTACGGCAACCGTCAAAATACCCAACTCACGAGCAATCTGTGCCACTACAGGAGCCGCACCGGTTCCCGTACCACCGCCCATACCGGCAGTAACGAAAAGCATGTCAGTTCCTCTGATAATGGAGGCAATTTCATCTTTAGATTCTTCCGCCGCTTTCTCACCGATACTCGGGTCGGCACCACAGCCCAATCCACGGGTAATCTTTTCGCCAATCTGAATTCTGTTAGCTGCTTTCGATCGAGCCAAAGCCTGATGATCGGTGTTAATCGAAATAAAATCTATCCCTTGAACAGCACTGTCAATCATTCGGTCAACGGCATTACAACCACCTCCACCGACGCCAACAACCTTAATCGCGGCAAATGGTTCTTCTTCCATAGAAAAGCCCAATCTGTAATCTGACATGTTTCAAGTCCTCCATATATTTCAATTGCGTTTCAATCACTTTAGTAATTATTCTTAATAACTCTCTTACTTGTGTTAACTTACCTGATTCTACACTAAATGTTGTGGTCAAGCAATAGAATTCGCTAGATTTGTTTCAGTTGTATTACATCGATTTCTCACTCACATTTCTCCTTCTCCATCAGCACTAATCTTTAACTTTGTCTTTTTGTTGGCGGCTTTCTTTTCTTCGTATCGTTCGAGAAGAATACGCCGAATTTTCGAAAAATTAATGAAAATTCGATTACCAAAAGCAAAAACCGCTGCTAGATTCAAGGGTAAATTCAACTGATCTCCCAAAGCTGCTAAAGCAATGGCAATAGTAGCATTACCCAAGAGTCCTGTGACGAAGAGACGTAACTTGAACTCTCCCTGCATATTAGCCACCCAAGCGCCAAAGAGCGAATCTATAATAGCTAGAATACCAACGCCTACGTAGGAGGAATAAGCTGCAGGGATATCGATGTTAAGAAAAAGGCCTGCGATAAGTCCCAAAATTAGACCTAGTAATGGTAACATCCGAGCCTTCCCCTTTCTTCTAGCCCTTAGGCTTAAAAGTATATTCTTCACCACTCATATCCAAAATACCTTCTCCGGTGTCTTGAAAATGTCCCTGACTAGCCGCAAAACGCAGCCACTCCATATCAGCGGTAATATTGCGAAGGGAACCGACTTTAACCAGTAGTTCCTTTTCACGTTCCGGTAGCCTTAGGCTTAAAAACAACGGTCCTCCCGCCACCGGACGAAGGCTCTTCACGCAAGCCATCAAAGAAAAATCTTTGCTGCCAGCATTACTATTGTCAGCCGCCAGTATGGCATTTAACAAAAGCAGGGCATTGTTGAATCCCTGTTGTTCCGTCAAAGCAACCGGTTGACCCAAAACAGCAGCCTCTACAGGTAATCCTAAGATCGCAGGCCGTCCTTCTTCTACGCGTCCACCGATTAATTGTATCACATATCCTTGGGTATCAATGATTGCATATGCATCTGGAAGCTGAATGTAAGCAATTTTTTTTCTTTCTGTAACATGAACCCGAACAGTAGACGGAAATTCCGCCTTAACCTCTACAGTCTCAAGGCTTGGGAAGCTGCGCTGCAACTGCTTTTCAATATTTCCGTAACGTAATGACACAATTGAGAGGAAATCTCCGCTAATCTGGGAAAAAAGATGATTTCCCAACCGAATTCCAGAAGATTCCACCAAGGCATTTTGATCCGTTGCTTTGGTACCCTCTACGGTTATTTTTTCGATATAAAATTGCGGCAAAAGAGCACCCAAAGTGGCTAAAAGTAACAGCACTGCCACTCCCCCCAGAACTGCCACTCCCCGGCGACGTTTCGGTTTATTCAGCTCTTTTTCCCCTTGACTCACTTAGACTCCTTTCCCCTTAGACAATTGATAAATTGATTGGCAAATAATTTCAACCGCATTCTGTCTGGCAAAGGCTCCGGCTGCGTCCCCCATAGCATCCCGCAATTCTTTATTATCGATGAACTCTAATAGAAGATCTGTAAGCCGCTCACCTGTCATTTCCTGATCCGCAACTAATTTTGTAGCTCCACCCAAAGCCAACACCTTGGCATTGTAAGTTTGGTGATCCCCTGCGGCATAAGGGTAAGGAACCATAATTGAGGCAGCTTTTACAGCGGCTACCTCGGCGCAAGTTACCGCACCAGCACGGCACAAAACCAAATCAGCTGCGGCTAAATAAATATGAGGATTATAGATATACTCTTTTACTTCCAACAGCTGCCGCAAAACAGTGTATTTTTCCCCTTGTAAAAGGGTATTAACTTCATCAAATTGTTTCTGCCCACTGGCTAAGACAATCTTAATTGATTTCTTTTGGGCAACTTTTTCTGTATCCAAGGCGCAGATAGCCTGGTTTATTGTCCGAGCCCCTAAGCTCCCACCAATCGCCAAAAGAAAAAAATCCTCTTCGCCCAGACCGAGTTCTGCCCTTGCTGCCTCTCTGTTCGTTTGAAAAAACACATCCCGAACCGGGTTTCCACTAAAAATAACCTGCCCGGCATGGGGGAACTCCTGCTCTAAATTGGGAAAACCTGTACAAACCACATTGGCTTTCTTAGATAAATAGCGGTTAGACCGTCCCGGAAAAGCATTCTGTTCATGGAGGAGTACCGGAATTTTTTCATGATGCGCTGCCGATACAAGGGGGGCACAAACATAGCCTCCCGTCCCTACTACCACATCCGGAGCAAAGTCTCGAATCAATTGAATGGCTGTTTTACGTCCCTTATAAAGATCGGTCAGTGCCCGAAAAAGTTTAGGTGAGGGTCTTTTAGGTAATGCACTGGCACGAACTGGATGCAAATGGTAACCGGCCCTCGGAACAATGTCACTTTCAATGCCTCGGCTGGTTCCACAAAACTCAATTACACTTTCTGGATATTGTCCCTTTATATGATCTGCAATTGCCAGTGCCGGATTAATATGTCCACTAGTTCCACCACCGGCAATTAAAATACGCAAAGCCATCTTCACTCCTACTTAATCAATAAATGTAACTTTTTTTCGAGCTACACCTGTTCTGGATACTGCTAAAAGCATAGCAGCTGCAACAACAAAAAACAAATTCGCCGTTCCCCCATAACTGAAGAAAGGCAAAGTTACCCCTGTGGGAGGAAGTGCTCCAATCGCTACGCCTATATTAAAAAAGGCTTGAATAGAAATTAAGCTGGTTAACCCCACTGCCAGAATTCGAGCAAAATCACTGTTAGTCCGCCAAGCCACCGTTAGCCCTCCGACCATAAAGCCTAAAAACAGTACAATGATGCCTACGCCACCAATAAAACCAAGTTCTTCGCAAGCAATGGAGTAGACATAGTCATTTTGGGCGGCAGGTAAGTATGAGTACTTTTGACGGCTATTGCCAAAACCTAAACCGGTCATACCACCGGAAGCAATAGCAATCATAGACTGCCTACTTTGGTATAACTCATTTTCATCCGCTGCCTTGTCTTTTTCTTCACTATTTAGGCTGTCGTAAATGTTCATCCGAACCGCTACATGCTCAAAATTCTTTGTAATTTTATCCTTTTCACTCTGCGGAACAAGCAAAAAGCCCATTCCCCCTCCGGCCACAACGATGACCAAAAGGATAATGCTGCCATAGATCCAAGACTTTAAAGGAATCGCCGAAACTAGAAAACAGATGCCGATTACCGCAGACATGATGATAAAGAAGGATAGGTGGGGCTGCATCAAAACAACTGCCAAACAGGCCAGTAGCAGTAGTCCCGGAAAAGCAACGTCCATAACAGCATCAAACAGGTCTTGGCGCTGAGGATTTCTGGTTCTGAGGCGACCCTTTTTACGCATTTTCACCAACCAAGAACGATAGCCGGCAATGCAGAGTACCAGAGCAATTTTTACCAGTTCCGAGGGCTGGAAGGTAAAGCTGCCAAATTTTATCCAACGACGAGCGTTTTCTATAACTTCTCCAAAAACAAGGGTATAGACAACTAACCCCAAGGATAATAGATAGCCTAAAACAACAATAAGGCCATGATCGAAAATTTTTATAGGCAAAAAGATAATCACTAAACCTAATAAGAGACCTACTAAGGTGTACCCCCCCTGTCGCAGGACGTAAAACAAAGGATCTTTATCCTGCGCATAACCAATAGCCATGCTGGAAGAGAACAGCACAATCAAGCCCACGGCCACCAGCGCCAGAGTCAACAGCAGCAGTGGTAAACTCATGCGATAGGGACTCTGCAAATGAAAATAATTTGCCCGTTTCTGCCTTGCGCTAGCGTTAACCGTAGATTTCTGTACTGGATTTGGTTTTTTCACTCGGGCCTTAACTACACCATCCCATTGGCTCATAGCTGATCCTCCTCTAGCAGATGTCTAACAATTTCCGTCATTCTATACCCTTGAGAAGCCTTAACTAAAATTTGATCATTGTCTCTTAAAAGGTGCTTTAAACTCTGGATTAACGCTTCTTTCTCGGTAAAAACTTCGATAGGAAGTGCCGGATTTTTCTCACGCGCCCCATTGGCTATATACGAAGCATGGTCACCATATAGGATCAAAAGATCGACTTTATTAGCCGCCGCACCACCGACCTTATAGTGCTCCGCCTCGGCATAATCACCCAGTTCCAGCATGCCGCCAAGAATGGCGACTTTTCGGCCATTAGAGGGCAGTTGAGCCAGACTATCTAAAGCAGCCAGCATAGAAACCGTGCTGGCGTTATAAGTATCATCAATCACAAGAAACTTCTCTCCCCGAATTAACCGGCCTCTTCCCGCATCAGGTTTTAGCTCTGCCAAAGCTCGGGTCATAGCCTTCGGTTCCACCTTAAATAGCTCACCACAGGCAATGGCGAAGAGGGCGTTTTGGACTTGGTGAAAGCCTAAATTATATAAGATGCAGTCCAGTGACCGTATCTGTCCTTTCGCCGTCTCCACCTGAGCTTGAAAGGTAGTTCTATCCTCAAGCTGCCGAATATCCTTCGGCCACAGACAAAGTTCACTTTCAGAATAGTTGCTTTCCCAGGTCGAAAAAATTCGCGCTACATGCTTGTAGCTATTCTTCTCTTTATCCATCAGAGACGCTAAAAGGGGTTCTGAGCCATCTACCACTAACCAACTATCTCCAGTCAAGCCTTGGCAAATTTCCATCTTAGCTTTGGCAATCTCTTCCCGACTTCCTAACCGCTCAATATGAGCGGTTCCCACATTGGTTATAACAGCAACGTTGGGCTTGGCTATCTGGGTCAAAGTAGCTATCTCCCCCCGTAGCCTCATTCCCATTTCTAAAACTAAAATTTCTGTATCCTCAGGGGCAGACAGAATCGTCTGGGGTAAACCGATCTCATTATTATAATTGGCGGGAGTTTGATGAACCCGGTAGCACTCCTTAAGCACCTGGCAGATAGCTTGGCGGACAGAAGTCTTACCCACGCTTCCGGTTACCGCAATAACCGTAGCCGAAAGCTTTTGGCGATAGGCCTTGGCTAAGTTTTGCAGTGCCAAAAGGGTATCCTCCACAACAACAGCAACAGCGCCGGAAGGAACGCTCTCCGACCGACTCACTAACAATAGCAGAGCCTTGGCTTCTACCGCGGCAGCACAAAAATCATGTCCATCAAATCGGTCTCCGCAAAGAGCCACAAACAAGGAGCCTTCAGTCAAATTACGACTATCGGTGGAAACGGCAGTAATAGTTGAAAAACTCTTGGCAGCACCATCTGAAAGTCCCAGAAGTCTCCCTTGGGTACAGGTCAATATTTCTTCTAAACTAAACATGCGCATCACCTACTTTTACTGCCTACAATAATCCCATTTGCTGCAGATGTTGGGCAGCAACTTCCGCATCGTCAAAATGAATGGTCTTATCTTTAAAAATTTGATAATTCTCGTGTCCCTTACCCGCAATGATTATACAGTCCTCCGGTTTGGCTAAGGATAGAGCTAAAGCAATTGCCTTCTCTCGGTCTGGTTCAACTTCTACTAATGCACCCTTCTCCACAATCCCCTGCAAAATATCTTCAATAATCTGCATCGGTTCTTCGCTTCTGGGATTATCAGTAGTAATAACTGAAACATCACTTAAACGTCCAGAGACCTCACCCATTTCATATCGCCGGGACTTTGCCCGATCTCCTCCGCAGCCAAATACAGTTATCAATCGCCCTTTGGTTTCCTTACGCAAGGTAACTAAAAGACTTTCTAAACTGGCACTGTTATGGGCGTAATCTACATAAACTTGAAAATTACCCTTATGTTCTACCGGCTGTAATCGGCCGGGGACAAAAACTTCAGCCAAGCCTTCTTTGACTGCTGAAAAGGAGATTCCCTGCGTTCCGGCAATAGTAATAGCACATAAAGCATTATAAACATTGAATTCTCCCGGAAGTGCAACAAAGACCTCACCATTATACCATGGACTCTTAAGCTGAAAAACATTGCCTACCCGTTTTCCCCGTTTAGCTAAACAAATGGACTCCGCCTTTACATCCGCTTCAGAGTGTAAACCATAGGTCAATACCGGGCCGAAGGCTTCCGCCTGCTGTTTAAGTCTAGGCGTAATCTCTAAATCTGCGTTTATTACCCCTAACCCAGAAGCAGCAAACAGTAAAAGCTTTGCCTCAAGATATTCCTCCATATTTGCATGTTCATGCTGGCCAATATGATCATGGTACAGGTTGGTAAAAGCCCCCGCAGTAAAATGACAGCCGTAAACCCGTTCAAGCATAAGTCCCTGGGACGAGACTTCCATAACGCAGTCTCTTTGTCCGCAATCAACCACCTCCGCCAAAATTCTCTGTAAATCTAAGGATTCAGGGGTAGTACGCTCAGCTAAAGTAGTCTTATCTCCTACAATGGTAGCAACCGTACCTATAAGAGCAGTACTCCTACCGGCGGAGGTCAAAATCTGCCGTAGCATATAAGTTACGGTGGTCTTACCTTTCGTACCGGTAATGCCATAAAGATTTAACTGTTCACAAGGGCGTCCATAAAAATTAGCTCCAATAAGAGCTAAGGCCTTTCTGGTATCAGAGGTGGCTATAATAGTTGCCCCTCCCTCTGAAAAAAGTTCACTATGACTCTCACGTATTCTATCCTGATGATCGGAAGCGATAACAATAACTTGGGCGCCTTGTTTATAGGCCTTCAGGGCATAATCATGACCATCAGAGATGTAGCCAACCACACAAACAAATAAACTACCGACCGTAACTTTTCGAGAATCATAGGCAATTGCTGAAATTTCCAGCTCCCGAATCGGTGTTAAGAAGTCATAGTCTAAACCCTTTAATAATTCTGTAAGACTGGCCATACTTACCCCCTTATTGCTATATCTGCCACTGAAAACTTAGGTTCCCAAAGTTAGATTGATAATTGTCCCAGCAGGAACCATTTTACGCTTTGCTTTTCCTGTATCATGCCCTTCCGACTCTGTTGTAAGAGAAGGGGTGTCAGCGTTTCCAGCCATTTCCTGATCAGGGTTGGGACTTGGAGTAGCCGTTGGGGTTGGAGTTTGGGAAGGAGTTATGGTCGCGGCCTCACCGGTTTCAGTATCAGCAGCGGGAGTAGTCTCAGCCGGGTCAACTGCCTCTTCCCAGGAACCCGGGTCTTGACTCACTACTTGACCGGACTGATCGCCATTAATATTGATGTTAATTCCGGCTGCCCGGGCTTCACTTAAACACTCAGAAAGAGTTTTACCGGAAAAATCCGGAACAACTACGTTTTTAGCTTGGTCTTCACCTTTGTATAAAACCACTGTTCCATAACTATAATTATATAGACCGGTTCCTGCCTCGGGAAAGGTTCTAGTGATAATATCATCATCTTTAAAGTCGCTACTGCCGTCCATTATTGTAAAACCGTCAATATACAATTTATTTTTAGCTTCACGATAGGTCATTCCCACCAAATTGGGCACTGCTTTTTTTTCAGCAAGCCGTCCATAATCCTCCCCAGTGTAGCTAGGCTCAAACTTCATATAATCTAGGGTGCGAGAAATAATCTCGGCGGTAGCCTTGGCGGCAATTTCTGACTTAGCATCAGGGTCTTTAGGTATGTTTACTACCACCAACACCACGATCTCCGGTTTATCATTAGGAGCATAACCAGCAAAAGACAGAATATGATAGTCCTGATATTCACCAAACTGAAGCTTAGAAGTACTGGTCTTACCGGCGATTCGGTAACCGGGAATATTACCAGCAGTTCCTGTTCCGTCTGTTACAACCTCCTTCATCAATTCCATGACACGTTTGGAAGTATCTTCGGAGAAAACCGTCCTAATTTTCTGAGGCAGAAATTCTTTGACTACATTGCCTTCGGAATCCGTTAGGGCTTTAGCTACCCGGGGAACCATTAAGTTACCACCATTGACCAAAGCTGAATAAACATTTGCCAGCTGGATAGGAGTAACTGTGGAGGACATACCATAGGAGAGGGTTGCCATGTCAACTGCCATGGGTTTATCGTGAAAAATACCTACCCCCTCAGCAGGAAGATCAATCCCAGTTTTATCGTAGAAACCAAAATTATGCACATAATTATAAAATTTAGGCACGCCCAATTGCACGGCCATTTGAGCAAAGACCGGGTTACAGGAATTCTTAAAAGCATCCCGCACCGATTCGGTACCATGGTTATGTCCCTCCGCCCCTTGCATCCAGCACTGGATCGTATGTTCTTCGGTGATAGGATAAGGATTATCACTGTACATACTGTCCTCAGCCGCAATATTTTCATCAAAGGCCATTGCGGTAGTGAGGGCTTTAAACGTCGAACCCGGCTCATAAGTATCTGATATGGCTCGATTTCGCCAAGTATTTTCAAGAATATACTCAATTTGAGCCTTTTCATCCATTTTATTCCAGTCCGCCTCTGAAATTGAGTCGGGTTTAGCCCTGGGGTCATTGGGATTAAAATCAGGATAAGAGGGCATTGCCAAGATCGCCCCATTATAAGGGTTCATAACCACCGCTGTTACCCCTTCAATAACTTCATGACTATAGTAGACATTTTTGATCACGTCTTCCGCAATGGCCTGAATATTTTTATCAACATTTAACACTACGTTGTAGCCGTTAGAAACTTCGATTGAGGTAGGTACGGAATAGGGCAAGGCTCCCCGGCTATAGTTATCCACTTCCACATAGGAATAACCTTCTTTACCGGTCAGCTCCTTGTTATATTGGCTTTCCAGCCCAAATTGTCCCGTTAAAATGGCATTGTCACCCTCTTGCGCAATTCCCAGAAGTTGAGCGGCCAGATTCTGGTTAACATAATAACGTTTTGCCACCGAATCAATAGTGACACCGCCAATGCTTTTGTCTTTTATAAAAGTCTTTAACTGTCCGATCTTTTCCTTATCAATATTCTTAGCCAACTGGATATAGCTGGCGTCAGTTTTCTTCATTGCCGCCAAAACCGTAGCAGGCTCAATTGACAGAGCCTCGGCAAAAGCTGCAGCAATTTCCTCATTGCTAGGTTTCTTATCTTGCTTTTTTTCTCTAGAGATAAAATTTTTCGGTGTAATACCCACGGTATAGACATAAGTGGTGCTGGCCAAGACATTACCATTGGTATCTAAAATATCACCGCGCCGGGGTTCATCTATAATCCGCTTCCAATGTTGCTGGGAAGCTAGCTTAGAATATTCCTCATTTTTCTTGATTTGCAAGTCATATAAGTTATATATCAGATATACGCAAAAACAAGTAATGCCAATCCCAATCATTACAATGCTAATTCGACGACGATTTCTCTTTGAATCCGTGCCGACTTTACTTTTTCCAGAAATTGGGCGCTTGTTTTTGGTTCTATCTGTAGTCAATGGTCTCTCCACCTTTACTCTAATGTCGAAAAATACTCTGCCAAATTGGCTTTAGCTTGCTCTACACTGGCCTTGCTTCCTGAAGTACTTATAGCAGTGCCTGTCATTAACAGATCCGAAGCAGGCGGTTTCACCAACAAAATTTGTTTACTTCCCGGAGCCTGCATTCCCAGCCTTTCTGCGGCACTAGCCCTGATAGCAGCCAAGTCAGTATTGGTAATCAGGTCTTCCTTCATTTGACTCGTTTCCTGCTCCTTCAGCTTAATTTTTTCTTCTAAGCTGTTATTTTTAAAATTCAACGCTGTAATTTGAGACTGACGATAAAGTACCACAGCAAAAATTGAGAAAGCCACAGTAATCGCCAACAAAATCACAAAAGCTTCGCGAAACCGCTTTAACGTGATACGCCGTTCTTTTTTTCGAAAAGCCAGCATCCGCTCTAAACGCAGTTTTTTACGCTCCAATGCCTCTTTTTTCTTTTCACGCCTTTTTTCAGGGGAAAGAGGTTTTTGGGGCATAGGTTTTGAAGAGGGCAGGACTGATGCCTTCGCTGGTTTTAAAGCTAGAGAGCCGTGACTCTCAAAACGAGAACCTACCGGTTGCTGCTGGGGTGACTGCATGGTCGGCTGTCCAAAAAAACGTGCTTCGACTTCATCCCAATCTTGCAAATTATACATCGCTGTTTATCTCTCCCTTCTCAAAAACTCTCAACTTAGCACTTCTGGCTCGTCTATTCTGTTCGGCCTCCAGATCCTTAGCCAAAATAGGTCGCCTGGTTATAACTTTTCCGGCCGCCTTATGTCCACATACACAAACCGGAAACTGCCTGGGACAGACACAAGCCTCCTCCCAACTACGAAAGCGTTCCTTGATCAATCGATCCTCCAATGAATGGAAGCTAATAAGAGCCAAACGTCCCTTTGACCTAAGTAAAGGAAGCGATTGGTCTAAAAGACTGCTGATGACCTCAAGTTCATGATTCACCTCAATGCGCAAAGCCTGAAACGAACGCCGACAAGGGTGCTTATCTTCATAACGACTTTTTGCCGGCATAGCTCTGGTTATAATCTCAACCAATTGATTCGTAGTTTGAATAGGAGTCACAGCTCTTGCTTTAACAATGGCTGCCGCAATTTTATTAGAAAAACGCTCTTCGCCATATTCCCGTAATAACCGGCTTAATTGCTCCTGGCTATAATGGTTAACAACAATCTCTGCTGTCAGAGGCTGGCTTTGATCCATCCGCATATCTAAAGGTCCCTCTTCCATATAGGAAAAACCCCGATAAGCTGTATCCAATTGATGAGAGGAAACACCAAGATCAGCTAAAATTCCATCAACAGCCTTGATCTCTAACTGTTCCAGCACCTTGGTAATTTCAGAGAAATTTGCTTTTATCAATAACCAAGTGTCTCGATCTTGGCGAAGTTTTCGACGATCTTCGCAAGCCTTCAAGGCTTCATCATCTTGATCTAAGGATATCAATTTACCTTGACCGCCCAAACGATCCAATATGCCCAGACTATGGCCGCCACCACCGGCTGTACAATCCACATAAATCCCTCCAGCCTCAATACGAAGGGCCTCTAAAGACTCTTCATAAAGGACCGACTGATGTACAAAATTAAAGTCCTGTGACATTGTATCCTGTCAGGTCAAGATCCAAGACGGCTCCGACCGCTTCCTTCTCCTGCTCATAAAACTTCTTTGAGCAAATATCTAACTTATCTCCCAGATCAATAATGCAAATTTCTTCTTGGGGGCTAGCGTGAATGTGTTCCCACAACTCGGAAGAAATGGAAACCCGACCTTGACTATCAGTATCACAAACCAATGCCTCACCTATGAGTAAACGCGTTACCTTCCTCACCTGGGGATCCATGCTATTCAGTTCAGAGAATTGCTTTTTAATGTGCTGGAAACGTTCCTGGGTATAAACGGATAGATAACCCGAATCAAGGCTAAGAGTCACCACAAGGGACTTTCCTAGGCTCTCTCGGAGCTTGGCTGGAATAAAGACTCTTCCTTTAGAGTCGATTTTATTCGTATACCGAGCCATTAGTTATCCCCCTTTTCCACAGACTTATCCACCACTTTTCCCCACATTAAGCAGAATTACTCCACTTTTCTCCACTTAATGGTATTTTACACATAGCCCTTAACAAATTCAAGGGCAAAAGACTTTTTGCCACAAATTAGGCCAAACCGACTCAAAAACAAGAAAAAGCAGAGCTTTTATACCCACTAAGGGCACAAAACTTCTGAATATAAAATCTTTGGCTAGAAGAGAATCACCTTTATGATCGAATCTTGCGTTTGTGGAGATAAGCCTATGGCTAATAAGAATCAGATGCGAAGGACTTACTAAAAAAACACAAAAATTATCCTATTAGCATCAAAAACAAACATGTTGCCGATATAAAGATTATAAAGCCTAACAAAAAGAACTCCGCTTGGGTTAAATCACGCAAATAACCCTTGACCGAAGCAATGTAATTTGATATTCTCCCTATCATCTGCTATACTCTCCGTGAATATAGTGTAATTGTTCGCTACTTAATTATTTTAAAATTCCCAATCAGTTAATAAACGAAAGAAAGCATTTTGGAGGTTTGTATGGTGCACAACATGTTTATATGTAGTGACGATATGACCGAACTTCAAAAATATCAGATAGCACTTCAAAAAATCGCTAAGCTCAATAATATACTACTCAAGACCTATACTTATTCTAACGCTCAGGCGATGCTATCTGCGAACCCTCTTCCTTATGTGGATTTGCTATTGATTGATCACCGTCAAGGCGTTGAGATCATAACAGAGCTGCGTCAGGCTGGTTCAAAGGCTGAAGTAATTATTGTACTTTCCGATGAAGAATTCATATCGCCCTTCTCAGAAATAACACCTTTTTGCGCCATTCAGAGAAAGCAAATCAGCCCGCCGAAGTTGCAAAATTTATTTTTGCACATTTGTTCCCAATCAGAAGAAAAGAACTTTAAACTCTTTTCCTTTAAGAACAATTCGGTTTTTCAAAACATACCACTACTGGACATTGCCTACTTTGAAATCAAGGGGCGAATTGCCGTTGTACATTACAACGGTAAGACAGCTGAGTTTTATACTACTATGAACCGTTTAGAAAGCATTTTGGAGAGCAAGGGTTTCGTCAGAACCCAGCGCTCCTATCTTGTAAACATTCGCTTTATAGAAAAAATAGAGCGCAATAGTGTTTATTTAGTCACAGAGGAAGTTCTGCCTTTAGGAACCTCAGTAGACATGGCAGCGCTTCTCAGTCAATTATAAATCTACAGAATTTGATTACATCTAATTAACCTTTTAGTACCTTCAAGAACATTTGCCACTCTCTTGTGGTATCATTCTAGTATTTGCGTGCACGAATAAAGTACTGTACACAAATTCAGCAACAGATATAAAGGAGACTCTTATATGCAAGATCCTAACATTATGGAAATTGATTTTTCTTCTACTGATGAAGCTGTACATGAAGTGACTGGTCATACACTAGAGACCTATAAGCCAGAACCAGCCCTTAAGACCCTCTTTGATAATAAACCAAGACGGGCAGAAGATTCCCTTGAGTGGAAGGAAGAACAATTTAAACAGTTGCAGAATCGAATCGAAAAGTTCCAAAAGGATAAAGAGCAAACCATACGTCAATTAGATGAACAAATACAAGATCTTTCCCAACAGAAGCAGACATTAGAACAAGAAGTTTCTAATCTGTCTACCTTGCGTTCAGAGCATCTTCGTTTAACAGAGGAAATATCACAACATAATCAGGAAATAGACAACCTAAAAACAAATATTGAATATTTAAAGGCACAAGAAGGCAAGCAGATTTCTCACGTTTTCTCTCAAGCACAACGAAATGCTGAAGAGTATATCGAAAGAATCAAGAGTCTAGCCGAAGAAGATGCGGAACACGATCGCCAACAGGCTAAGAAAGCACTTCTAGCTGCTTCTATGGAAGCAGACAAAATTATTGCCGAGGCTAAACAAGAAGCACGTTACCAGAAACTTAAAGTCGAAAAAGAGTGTCAGGCGATGCTTGAACAAAATGATTTTTTGATCAAAGTAGCTAAGGAAGATGCAGATAATTATCGAGCTGAAATTCAACGCTTAGCTGATAGTGTCTATGACAAAGCTAAAGAAGAGAAAGTTAAGCTTATTATGGAGTCCCTCCAAAACGAATATCAACACTTTATTTCTGTTATGCAGGAGAATGCTGATAATTACTTCGCACTATGTCAAAATATAACCGAACTAATGAATACAGAGTCTACGGACGCAAATTAATCTAAGCCATTTACCAAGGAGATTTTGGGGGAAGGCCGCCTCGCTGAAAATGCGAAGCGGCCTTATATATTTGCTCCCAAGTAGCCCACAACAGGAGAAAAGTCCCCCCTAGACGAAGGCTGAACCTTCACTAGGGAGGACTTTTTAGTTTGTTCACGGATTAACGCTAGGAAATCTGTCCGCTATCGACCAGAGGCCATAGTTTTAACCGCCACCAGGCACTACCTCAGTAACTTCCCCAGCGGGAGCAGGAGGGGCAGAACTGGGTTCTACCGCCTTGCTCTCCGAAGTAGTTGTAGATGATTGGCTGGTTTCCGTGGTCGGAACCGTTGTCTGACCTGTAGTTGTGCTTGGCGCAGTCTGAGTAGGCTGCGTGGTAGTAGTAGCAGTCGGTACCGGAGTAACGCCAGTTGTCTCTGAAGTTACAGTTGGCTCGGTAGGAGCTGTTGTAGGTACATTCGTAGGAGCACCAGGATTCTGGGCTAAGAACTCAGGTGTTGCATAAGGTCTGCCATAAACTACCTGATTCTCTACGTTATAGAGTTGTCTGTATACAACTTGTCCTCTTGAGGAGCTGGCATCTACCACCATTCCATTACCGGCATAAATACCTACGTGAGTGATATTCATGAACTCACCATTCTGTTTTAGACTCCAGAATACCAAGTCTCCTGGTTGCAAGTCATCTCTAGAGACAGTTAGTCCCCTATCAACAACATACTTGGCTTGAGCCGAAGCTACCCGTGGTAACTCAATACCAATCTGGCGATATGCCATTAGAGCTAAGTAGCTACAATCTAAGTAGCGGCCAGTACCAGCCAGTACGATAGAATAAGGATCACCCAGTCTAGTCATTGCGTAGTCAACAACCACATTTCCAACTGCATTGAAAGGTAGAGTATGGTAGTCAATAGGTGCCCAAAGTGCTCTAGCCTGTCCATCCGGCATCGCAACAGAAACTTCCGGTACACCTTCCGTTGCCTCTAAGAGAATTCCTCCACCAGGCAATCCGCGGACATTTCTAGCTCCCGTTCCACGAGTTATACCAACACTAACATCTGCAGTCAAACTTGCGTCTGGTTCTAAGCCGTTAGTAAGGGCGGCAATATACTCAGGTCTGAGTAAGAAGGTGTACTGATTTTCAGCCTGAGCTGTAAGCAGTAGCTCAGAAGGTCTCAGCTGCATGAGAATTTTTCCATCTTTTTCAAGGTAGATTGTAAACTTATCTAGTGCTAAGTTTACCTCACCGTCATACTGCCAAGTAATCAGATATGCATCCATGGGTCCTATTCCAGCTACATCAACGGCCTGACTGGCAACACTTAAGACTCTTGGAGCGCCGCTAGAGTAACCACCTAAACCATTATCAGTAAATGCATTGTCGCGTAGTCTTGCTAGCGTGTACTCCTGCGGATCAATTGGCTCTGTTCCATCATTTCCTGTTCCAATCATCCAAGGTGTGTCTACATCAGCTGTTGCACTATCAATCTGAGTTCCATCCCAGCCAGTTTCGGCTTTGAACATACCCAGATCCTGCATCTCAGGCAAACGAAGCAGTACACTATCAAGGCTCTCAATAGGCGGATCAATAGGATCGTATTCCGGCAAGATGCGCTCTTCCAGCCCTGCATTATAGTACACAACAATCGCACTCAAGTCCGCAGCTGCCTCCTTACCATCCAGATCATTTGTACCGTCATTAGCAGCCGGCAACTGCCACATAGGAGTAATATTAGAAGCATCAGCAAATTTTTCGAAAGCCTGCAGATCACCTGCATTAACATTAAACTTATTTGAGCTTTCGGCCAGATACCCCGCCACATTCTCTTCCGTCTCACTACTGGGGTAAGAAATTCCATATAGTATTCCGGCAACATGCTTAGCATATAGCGTTCCCACATTATGATTGTACTCGACTTGAGCACCAGTTTTACTATTATAGAGCTCTCCCAGTGTACCGGCAGCAACAGAGATTCCAGAGGTACTTACCCCCTCGGCCAACGTACGGCTGTCTGTAAGACTTCCAGTATTTAAGGACTCCATCAGCTTGACAGAAGGCTCATTAGCCAGGGCATCGCCCTCTGCGAATGCAAGAGCACCCGAGAGTCTGACACTACTGTCAGCAGAAGTACTTTGGGCTGTAATATAGCCATTATTTCTAAAGCCAGTAGAGTTTATGGCACTGTTCTGCGCATAGCCTACCGCACCAGCAGCAAAGAAGTTTGAAGCTTCAGGGTTAGTAGCATTCAGTAACAGACCACCATTATTGACAACGTTACTTTCTTTGCTTGGATCCGTATCCGTAAGGGTAATTCGACTGCTATCTGCTCTACCCAAGAACCCTCCGGCGTAAACCGTACTACCCCGGGTGCTATCCACTCTAATAGCACCATTATTGTCGGTATCCTTAGCATCAAAGCCAGACTGTTTCGTGTAGGCAACCAATCCTCCAACATAACTTCCGCTGAGACTTCCCAGAGTATTTAGGCTAATAAGATCACCCTGATTGGCTACTCGGTTAAGATTGATGTTGTAATTATCCAACGCACCAACAATACCACCAAGTTTGCTAGAAGCAGAACCATTCTTTAAGGTTAGTTCCTGATTGTTGTTGCTATCCAGTAATTCTATAGTCGGTGCCGGTTGTCCACTGGAAGCATAGGCATAACCAATCATACCACCTACTATTGTGTCTTGATTTGCACTATTCAGTACCTCAATCCGTGTCAAAGAAGCTTCAGTAGCCGAATCATATCTACCAGAGTTGACATTGAGCATTTGCACCATACTATTACCAACCCTACCAAGGATACCACCGTAAGCACCACCACGCATGGAGTCAGCACTTAAGCTTGTGGTATCTCTAATGATGCTGCCGTTAAAGGCAGAATCGGTAAGAGTAATGGGCGAGGACTGAACCTCACCAACAACTCCACCAATGCTACTTGCGGCAGGTGCGTAGTTGATAGAGATATCGTTCTTCTTTTCAACATTCTGTAGTGTGGTCGTAGTGTTAGTTAACTTACCAATTAGACCACCTACAGCATAAACTGACTGCGCTTTAGGAATACTTATGCTCTGATTAGCCGCAACAGTAGAGTTGCGTCCGCTACCATCATCTTCCCATTGTCCTCTCATGAGTAAGACATTACCACCATCCGGTTGATTATCAACAAAGCCAATCAATCCACCAACTTCACCATTGCGATTATTAGTCGAAGAGGATACTTGCAAGCTTCCAGATGTGCGCAGGCCAGAAATATCTAGATTGGCATTTTTTGCCTTGCCTAAAATACCGCCAACGGAACCGGGATAACCACCGCTAGTCAAAAAGTTCTTAATTGTACCCTCATGTTGTAGATTTTCAAGGTTCACCTGATTACCAAAGGTGTTTTCAATGGCAAGTCCAACAACACCTCCAACGGCCGGAGCTTTAACACTGGACGAATTATCTGAAACAGTTACAGAAGACTTGGCACTAAGCCCAATCAGAGAAATATTACCTTCTGTTCTTCCTACTACACTGCCTAAAGCATAGTTTGCATCTGACATATAACTCTGAAGTGCTAGAGAGTTAGCAACATTCACTGATTTAACTATAGGCACGGCTGTACTGAGCTGCACTGTCCGTCCAACCGCCAAGCCAAAGTACTTCACACTGCTGTCAATACTTATGGTTCTATTTGTTGCGTCTGTTGATGCAAAGTTAACATTTTCTACCACACCAGCATTCTCCGCTACCAGCCAAGAAGGTGCTTTTGAATATAACTGATAACCAATTGCGGTATTCATATTACTTACACGGCCAGTATCTCCAACACGATTGAAGATACTATAATTTAGTGGGCTAGAGCTATTCACATAGTCTCTTTTGTCTGCCACGGCGAGAGAAGCACCGTCATAACTACCACTGAATGGAATGGTATCTGTTCCAATTCCTCTATTCCACATATCTGTATGCACAGCTAGTCCATTAGGTATCACCGTAGCCTTTTGCTTTGTCAGAAGCACATCCTGCGTCTGCAAGAAATGGGCAGATAAGTAATGACTTTCAATACCGGGGGTTGGGCTGTTGCCACCCTGACTCAGATTATTTAAGTTACGCTGAGTCGAAATCTGATAGGGCTTTTCTGAGGTACCAAAATCCCATGGGTCATTCTGGCCAACTACAGCATCAGCGAAATGAGGACTGAACTTGGAGTAGAAGTTGTTAGGATCAGTCTCTTCTTCTCTCTCCGGCGGCTGAAACTCAAGTACAGTTATACTGTAGTATGGTGCTACCGAATCTGTAGGCTCAGTCAACTGATCCAAAACATCATTGTTTAGAATCACATTAACTGTATTGTTCTCAAACATATCTTTGTTCTCGAAGATAGCTGGTCTAACCTTACCCTCAGCATCAGAAGCAATAATTTCATAGTAATAAACACCGCTAGTATCCGAAATAATTTTACTGTACTGCAGGTTGGCTGGATCATTAATGATAGCCAAGTCAGTGCTAGACAAGTTTCGGACATCCACATACTTACGTTCAATGTAGATTGTCAGCTCAGGATTTACAATTAAACGGTTAGAGGCATCACGGCTCAAGTCAGCATTACCCTTATAAATCAATAGCTGGTAGCGTGATGTAGTCTTCACATTATCAAGATCTACCATTATGGTATCCTTGAAGGTCTCATTTGTATCCGTCCCCGTTACATAAGGTACATATTGGGCACGATTCGTGTCTCCCTTATAAGGCACCTTACCATACTCATGCTCTTCCCCTAAGAAAATCGGGAAATTTTCATGTTGCCTATCTAAGTGACGATATTGGTCAAATTGTGGAAGTCTATAAGGATCAAGGGCATAGTCTCTCAGAAGCTTACTTCCAGAAACTGGAATGGTTGGATTCTCAGAAACAGTATCCATATACCAGTTGTTTGCTCCAAAGCTAAAACCTTTTCCACTCATTATACTTTGGTCACTTAGATCTTTATATGCCAAGGCATAGGGATCATTAATCACTGCAGGTGTACCGGTCAGCGGATTCGCCGGGGTTACTACATAAGTAGTAGCCGTATCATCAGCAAAAGGCCAAATTTCTAAAGGCGTATAGCTGAATCCACTATAAAGACTGAGTGCAGATTCATCCGTCAAAATCATAGACGGATAGTCAGGCAGAGAGTAAGAACTAGTCCAGAGTAACCCTCTATCCTTTAAGTAAAATCCTCTGGCAATTCTACCTTTAGCAGAACTTGAAAGAGTAAAAGCCCCCTGATTTCTACCACTAATAATACCTGAGTTATAAACTTGATCAGCTGTACCGCCATTTAAGTTAGCCACCAAACCTGCAGCCGAACCGGAGCCAACACCCTGAATCGCTAACCCAGAAACACGACCTGAATTGTAAGACTGTTTAATAGAGCCATTAACCATATCTGCAACGAGACCTGCAGCTGTGCCGCTTTGTGTCTTTACCCAGCCACCATTAGACAATTGAGTGGCCTGTGTATTATTGGTCATGGTATTAATGATACCAGCAGCTTTCTTCGACAAGCTAGAAATGACCTGTCCATTATTTATTACACGGTTTAGCTTTGAATTATCAGTTAAGCCAATAATTCCGGCAACTTCCAGATTAACAGTGCTATGTGTTTCGTAGGGAATCGTAGCATTGCCATTACCGATAGGTAAATTATAGCTAGCAGCACTTGCCTTAGCACCTACAGTCGCATTGTTCTTCGTGTTGTTGATCTCAGATTCACGAGCAAAGGCAGTAACACCACCGAAGACGTAGGCATTGTTAATATAACCTGGTCGAGTAGCTAAAGGATCAAAGCCTTTGACTTCAACCAATCCGTCCAAGGTAACACCATCAATTACGGCGCTATCAGTATAGTCTGAAACCACACCTAAGTTCACCACATAGTTAGCCGCTTCAAGATACTTACCGGTTTTCATCGCATAATCATTTTCAGACTTAACATTAAAGTTAACATCCTTAATGGTTGCTCTAAAGGTACCTGAAGGATCGAAGGTTCTTAAGTATGAAGCGAAACCAAAATCCTGCTTGGCCATATTGTAATGGATCGTATAGTTGCCCTGATCAACTGGCTGACTATTAGGATATTTTACTGTAGTCGTCTTACTTCCACTGTAGAAGCCATTAAATTCGAAGATAGAGTAAAAACGATCAGAGATTACGATATCTGAGGTCTGCTTATAATAACGCCCATTAGTAGCGCCCTTGGCAATACCAGAGGTAGTTAATCCAATTACCCCATATTGATCCGTAACCGTAAAGGGTTTATTCACTGTTCCATAATCGTAGGTACCTGTAGCTGGACGGATATTACTACCATCACTTTCAGCTCCGCCAAAGTGGACTTCAAACCGCTCAGAAACCAACCCGGGAAGACTGGACTTATCAATTCCAGCCAGAGTAGCATAAGAAGGTAGGGAGCCAAATAGCCACCCTTGAATAGTATCCCAAAACCCTGGCGCTACAGGGAAGGTCTCTACACCCTTCTCTTTTCTCTCCATGGCGACCACGGTATAGTATCCATTTATCGGCATGTACCATCCCGCAGACTCCTTATCTTTGATAGTAAGGGTATTACCTGAGAAACTAACATTGTTAGGGTCGAAGTAGCCTAAGGTTTCCTCAGAGGTGGAAACTTGACTATGTAGTTTACCCCCACTTCTTACTTCCCCGCGAATAATCTCATACTTACGGATTAGTGTACTGGCATAGTTAGTGGCATTTGCATCTCCATCCAAGACATAAATATCATAATCCTTATTAGAATTGTAGTTTGGAATGCGAATAGAGTAATGACTATCAACTATGGTCTGAACACTTTGCCCAAAGGCATTTGTTGCTGTGCCTGCTGACTGACTGTATTGTATCTGTACAGGTATAGCTTTTTTCTTAGTAATGTTCTCAATGTTAATAGTTCCAGCCGGAACATCAATCTTAACCCCATGAGTTCTCTGGTTAAAATCAACATTATATTGAAAATCAGGTACATTGCCAATATTAGTATCACCCACATAGGCAGGACTAGTTTCGCGAGCCACAAACTGCGGAAATGGATAGCTGTGTCCATTTGCATCAACCGTCCTATCTATGACCCAACTATTTCCAAAGCCAATGAAATTGTCCATTCTCATCATATCTACATAAGATAAGTTCGTAACATTTGTTCCGTATGGAACATCACCAACAGCAGTCAATCGGTAATTGTAACCAATACCATCCGCTGGCGAAGGAGGAACAATTGTATTTAAACCTAAATTCGTAGCAGCAGCTGCATAGTTCGCAAAATTAATGTTAGCCACTTTAGCCATCTTAACCGTGCCTGCAACCGCTTCAGAATCTGATAGATTGTAGACATTCTTTATATCAACTAAACGATTCAATCCACCACCAACGATTCCGCCGACATTGCGGTTATTGGTAGATAGCTGACCATTTTCTAAATAATACACTCGCCCAACATTATAGCTGGACTGAACAATAGTTCTGCGATTATCGGTAGGCAAAATTGAGTTAAGGTTTAAGGTTTTCCAGTCAATGGTATCTGGACTGGAAGCGTATCCCAGTATACCACCGGCGTAAGAATTCTCAATCGCCTTGGCCTTATCATTATTAGTTTTAACTACCACAATTCCTGTATTATAGCTATCACTAATACGAACCTGAATGTTTTGAATTGGCTCAGCCTTGCCATTATAACGCGCAGCCACAGCTACAATTCCGCCGGCCACTTGGTTACCCTGCACATAGCCATTATTGGCGTTCTGATTAATTACAGCATGCCGGTCACCATAATTAGTAATACCGGAAGCAATCCCACCGATAACGGTACCATTATTAGCACTATAGGATGCTTCTCTTAAAACATTTCCGATTCCGCTAGCCAAACCTGTAGTCTCAGGTGTCTGAACAACACCATTATTGTAAGAATAAAGAACGTTAACATTACTCTTAACTACGCAAGCAGCCTCTAAGAAAGAATCAGAAGCAGGGTTAATAGCTTCAAATCCCTGAGTAATCCCATTTGCTTGTTGCGATGAGACAATTAGGCCATTATTTACACTACGACGAATAACTGCATTCTGGGCTCTACTTGCCACAGAAGCATATTGCGCCTCTCCTAAAATTCCTGAAGCAATTTGAGCTGCATAAACATAACCATCCTTAGTAACTGAACAACCATTAATTTCTACTGATGTTGAGAAATAACCAGTAGTTCCAGAGGATACAATATCATCCGCATGTGCTAAACCACTAACAAAACCAAGTATCCCTGCAGCTTTAACAGAAGAAGCCGCCATTGCATTTCCACTACTAAAGAAACTATCACCAGAAATAGCATTAATTGTTCCGCCAAAATTACTGTTGGTAAAGGTAGCAGCAGCTCTCATGGCAGTATTAGAAACATCTGCAGAATCATTAAAGCGTCTCACAGTTTTCAAAGAGAATCCGCCAACATTCTTACCTTGAATCTTAGCTAAAACTGTAGTGTTATATACGCTTGCAGCCACCCCTCTTTCAGCAGGAAGTTGTGGTCCAATATTTTCAAAAAAGGAGTTGTTTACATTTGTATCATCTGTGCTGGTACGTCCATTACTTACCATGTAACTTAAGCCACCAACATCCTCGGCAATGATCTTACTATCGCTTCCAATAAAGAGATTTTTAACTACACCACCACTTAGCTCATAAACAAAGCCGTAGTGGGTCTCTTTCATGTCCTTATCACTACCAAATCCCCCTGCTCTACCTGTACCAGCTGGGTATTTAACTCGATCCACTTTTAAGTTTCCAATGGTAAATTTATTACCATCTAAAGAACCCGGCATTCTGTAGTAACGACCATTAGAGGCTCCAATTACAAAACCATTATAGCCACTATCTGTGGATAGGTAGATGTTATTTATCAACTCTGACTCTTTAGTAATATAGGGTAAGTAGCTCGTTCCAGTTACAGCAACACCCATGGAACTATTTTTATTTAAGTTGTAAAGATGCCTTTCATTGGCAATCTTAAGCTTATTTCTCACGGCCTCTTCATAAATTGCATTAGGATTTGTAGCAACCTGCCCCGAGGCTAGTTTAAGCCTTGTGCTAGATAATGCAGCTGTGTTCGTAGCATATTGAGTCTGATCCAAATCATCAAAATCTAAATTAGGAATCTCATCCAAAATGCTATTATTTTCAATAGCAGGAGTATTTCCTAACTCTACGCCGTTAGCAACGCTAGAAATAATGCCATCATTGGAGAAGTGCATGCTAAACATGCGGCTTACTCGGTCTCTTGTGCTAATAACTTCCTTAGTTACATTTTGATCTGCATCGTAAACTTTCTCGCCCTCAAAGGTAAAGTAGCCACTATTTGCTGCCAAGTAGGAATCCATTTCTTCTGAAGGTAGCGACATTGTAACGGTAATTTTTGTCGCAGTTTCAGTCACAGTAATACTGTCTGCAATCTCTTGGAAAACAGCATCTCCTGTTAGAGCATTATTCTTATCGCTGCCACTAATGTAAAAGTAGTAGTCCTTGCCACCAATAGTAACAAGTTCGAATTGAGCCGGTTCCTGCTCCTCCGTAACTTCCTCTGCATTCATAAAAGTATAGGTTTTTAAAGGAGCCTTAGGTAAAGGTTCTACATGAAAAAACTCATTTTTGTAATCATAGTAACCACGACTATGACCATCATAGACATTTTCATTGATAAATTTAGGTAAAATCAAATTCCCATCTGCATCTACTTGCTTTGTAAAGCTGGCCTCGAAAATGATCTTCTCATTTGTCTTAGCAGAGCGAGGCATTTTGTTGGCCTCAAACCTGACTTCAGGGCTATTATCATTAGCAGATACAAACTGACCATTTGTGTATCTGGAGTTATCATTACTACCGCCATTATCATACTTAACTGCTACCTGCATATAGTCAATCATTTTGGTAGGCCAGTAGTTGTAGTAGTTTCTAACACTAACATTATCCAAGGAAGAGAAACTCTGATTATTACCTGGGAGAGGGTCGTGCTGCATAAATACTCTTCCCATTCCCTGTTGATCAGCGGTACCACTACCAGAAAAATCTAGCTGTGGAAATTCATAGTCTCTACCAATAGTTAATTCACTTTGTGTAAATGGATATTTAAAGCGCGCTCCAGAGGGCGATAAGCTAGTTCCAGAGGTAGAAGTATTTGTAGGTGCAGCCCCGATAAGTGCTAAATTTAAAGGGTTCTTTAAGTTGGCCACCCCAGTTGCTGAGTTAGCAGAGCCTGAAGCGGTAGAAACAACCTGATCATAGGCAAAAATCATTGAGGTGTAGTTTCGAAGTCCTAAATCACTATCAAATAGTTTTGTACTTTCATCCGAGCCTGCATCAAAGATACTTCCGTCTCTCTTAATGGCTTGAGTAGAATTCACAAAAGTGCCCATATCAAATCCAGGATTCAGCGGTAGAACTTGCAGACCATAGTTAATTTTTGTGTTTGTCTGTGAACTGGCACTGTCCCAATAGCGTACAGCATCATCACTCAAATAATACGCATTCTTTACGCGTTTGGTGCGGTATAGCTCGTCTGTGCTGGATTCAAGAAAACCAATTAAATTACCCATATCACCAGTAGCAACAATCTGACCACTATTATAGCTGTTAGTAATTTTTATCTGATTGGCGGCATCCTGTGCCATAACTCCAACCAGACCACCTATTTTATTTCCAATTTCGGCCGCCTCGCCTGCAGTCTCTTCCGAAACCTGCTTACCAGAAACAACCGCACTATTATAAACGGTATCAATTGGTGCTACAGCATAACCGGTAATACCACCAACGTAGGAAGCTCCGCGCACGATTTCCGAACTGTTAAAAGCATTTTGAATATATGTTCCGGTTGTACCATTCGCGCCCTTCAATTCTCCAGAAATACCACCGACATGAGTAGCTTGGGTAAAAATAACATCGCCATTAGCGTTGAGGAATAGATTCCCATTATTAGCGTTTACATTACCGGTATTGAATGAATTAGTAATTCTATACCCACTTCCACTCACACCGCCAGCATAACGCAAAGCTGAAACCTTTCCCGTATTAATTGAGTAGCTAATAGTTGCCTGAAAACCAGAAATTCCACCAACATACTCTTTACCCGATATCAAATTTTCACTATTCCCACCACGGACAAATTTACTGCCGCCGAGAACTTCCTCCGAGGCCAAGGAACTAAACTCATCTATAATAAGAGGATCATTCTTAGTCATAATAAGCAGAGCTGATTGGTCAGAGCGTCCTACAATACCACCGACAAAGCTACCGTCTTCTTTGCTCCTGTCAATGCGATTTAACACAGCCGTACGCGACTCACCAGTCTTAGCTATTACCTCATCAGCTTCCAGACGATAACCTGTAACTTTACCTGAATTCTGTGCCAGTATTATAGAAGCACCATATCGAGCAAAACCTACAATACCACCAACACTGTTTCGCCCTGAAACATTGCTAAAATTTCTTACATCCATAATCTGAGCGCTATCTGCAAAACCTACAATACCACCAACATAGCGGCTACCCCGCTGTAGTACAGCACTTCCATTTGCAGTAAGTGTAGTTCCAGCTTTAATATCTTGACCGTCTAGTCGTGAAACTTGCTTTATGACAGCCGCTTGACCAGCCCAGCCAACTACACCGCCAACGTTTTCTGCAGCATAGACTTCTCCTTGAAGGGAATAAGCCCGATTGATACTACCGGAAAACATGTAACCAATTGCACTACCGGCATTTCGATCATAAACACTCAGATTAGTTTGGGCACCTGAACTAAAATCTACATTAGCCAGATTCCCAGGTAAGCTCCCCTCAGCTACACGACTAGCTTTGACTTTAGCAGTATTCGGCAGCATGTGAAGCGCAACCAACTGAGAACTCCCCAATAGGCCATCAACAGAAACAGCATATGGATCATTTCTAACAGCAGGATCATTAAAGGCTTGAGCAAAAGTACTGTGATCACCCTTATTACCTGTATCTAAATTTGATGGACCAGGATTAATCGGTAGACTATAAGAAACATTCCCATAGCGTGAATAACCAACCAGTCCCCCAGCATTATTCCGATAAGCTCTAACGCCTGCAATCGGAGTACCATCATCCTTAAAAGCACCTGCATTAAAGACGTTCTCTAAACGAGTTGAATAGGGGTAGGATGCAAGCAGATAACCAACTATACCACCAGCATTGTCACTAGACCCGGTTTCTACATTTGATTCAAAATTACCTAATATCGTAGCAGGCTTAGGAGCATTAGTATATCGGTTCGTCGTCCATGAAGGATCACTGGTAATAGTTGTATAAGTTATATAACTCACTGATTTATTAAAACGAATGTCATCTATTCCTCCATTAGAGAAACGCTCAACAGGCTTATTATCAGCCAATTCAATACCAGATAATAAATTGTCTATATCGGTTATAGTCGTATTACCATTTTCAGTAATACTTCCAACAATACCACCTGCATTACCTGTATTAGCCCTTACTCTACCTCGATTATAAACATCAACTAGCTGTAGTCCATTCACGGAAGCACCAACAATACCACCCGCATTATTTCTAGCCTGAACATTGGAAATATTACTATAGACAAATTCGCGATCTGTTAAAATACGCTCCTTAATATAATCAGAATAAAATAGACTAAGTCCATTAGCTTTACCTACAATACCACCGGCATTATCATTAGTAGCACTAATCCGAATTTGGGAATCACGATTCATGGCTTCATCAAGGCCTAAGGGGTTACCGCTATTAAAGACATCTTGCAAAATACAGTTAACCGCTTCACCGATGATACCTCCAGAATTATCACCAGTAGCCTGGACACTATTGCTATTGGAAAATATAAAATTGGCTTTATCTTCGGCCTTAACAGCATCTTTAAGTGTTGAGGCTGTATACCGCAAATCCAATTTGATTGCCCGCCCAGCTATACCACCAGCATTATAGACTGCCTTAATTACACCAGAATTAAAGACATCCAATACATCGCCCCATTCGCCTTGGTCAAGGCGGCTATTAGCTGCGGCTTTTACATCTGCACGTTCAAACTTCTCAACAACATATCCAAAAATACCACCAGCATTTCGGTTACTAGCCGTAATGGTTCCAGCATTAGTAGTCATCCCTTTCTCGATCATAAGGGCAACTTTAGCTGGATCATTTACGTACATACCATACCCAGCAACACCAAAAATACCACCAGCATTGTTAGCTGCAGTATATACTGTACCAATATTTGAAACACCGGAAACATTAAAATTATTTTTTCTCAATCCACTGCCTGTAACCATAGTTGGAGAAATACTGTAGTTATCGTCCCAATCTCTATCAGCGGCATTACCAATAATTCCACCAGCGTTACTTCCCGTAACAGATACACTGGCATTATTGGTATAAACTTGATTGTTTAAAGCAGCATCAATGGAGGCGTTATAAGACACCTGACCATCAATAATACGGCCAACAACACCTCCTGCATTATATTGCGATTTAATTTGGACGGCAGTGCTAGCCGTCTTTTTTGAACCATCACCACTATATACATCGTTCAATGAAGACTTGCTTCCAATCATCTTACCAACTACGCCACCTGCATTAAAGGAAGTAGCTGTAACATTTGCACTGTTAGACAACCGACCCATAGAAAGAAATTTCTGCGCCGTTGCAGGGCGATTGGACACAAAAGATAGCTCCATCATATAGCCGACGATACCCCCGGCATTGCTTCGCCCAGCTTTAACTGCACCACGATTAAAGGCATCGGTAATCGTTGATTCAGAACTTACACCGACCACACCACCGGCGTTATCACCAATTACACCACCAGAGGTACCGGTAGTAACAGTAGCACTATTGCTATAGTAGTCCCCATCTACCATTGCCTCAGCAATTGTAGAGGTATAATTTAACTCGGACTGATCTAGAAGGCTACCAACAATACCACCACCATTGTCTTGACCACTCTTAATGGTACCTTTATTGAACAGATTTTCCATTTTGGATTCACTGGCTAAACCAACAGAGCCACCAGAATTGTGTCGTGTACTGGTAATTGTAGCTGTGTTACTGGCAGTTTTTGTAGTAATAATTTGTAACCCTACATTCTCTGTATGTAAAATTGAAGTACTATTCAGTGCTTGACCTACAAGGCCTCCAGCATTATCACGATTAGTAGTAGTAGTACCACTATTGAAGGTATCAGTAATCTTACTATTATCTGCGACACCGACTACTCCACCAGCATTATCTTGTTTAGCCAAGATCGTCCCTGTGTTATTCTTCATTGACGAATTAATTAATTTACTACCAGTTGATTCACGAGAAAATACGGTTCCTTGTAAAAAGCACCCTGCTACTCCACCAGCATTATCTCTTTGAGCAGTAATTGCCCCTTTATTCAGCCCATCAGTAATTTCTACTTGCTCACCGATACCGATAATACCACCAGCATTATCCACATTAGCGGTAACTACCGCCTGATTGTTTCCTAGGACTTTAGCAATAGCAGCACCTGAAATATCCTCCTCATTACTAATCTGAGCAAAAATACCGGCACCGACAAGTCCACCAGCATTATTATTAGCTGTAACTGTACCTGCCGTAGCATTAAAAGCGTCAATAATTTTAACTGGCTGAGAATTTTGTCCTTGAGCCAAACCTACTATACCACCAGCATTATCACTTCCTGCCAAAATTACACCCTGATTGGCATAAATCTGCTTTAAAACAGTTGAACTTGAACGGGCTATAATTTTAGAGGCCACAGGATTATCATAACCAATAACAATTTCACGCCCACTACCATAAACAGCAGCTCCTGCAACACCACCAGCATACTGCTGTCTGGCACTGACACTACCCTTATTAAATGCATTCTGAATGGAGGTTACTGTACTACCAACAATTCCGCCAGCATAATTGTCAGCCTTAACTTGCCCCTCGTTCAAGAAATGAACATCTGCGCCAGTATTATCCGGTACCACATAACCATTTAATATGGAATCAGATATATTTAAAATATATTCCGTTCCGCCACTAAAATTCTTGTTAATATTACCTACTAGCCCTCCAGCATAATTAGCTGAAGCAGTAATATTTCCGGTATTAAATGAATCATAAACCCGGACTTTCTCGGAATCGATTAAACCAGCAATACCACCGGCAAAACTTCCGTTTTCTGCCAAAACAATGCCCTGATTTTTGGTGATTACTCGCTCTGAACCTTCGGGAAGAGCATTTATAGAAGCCTCATCAGTAAGGGCTCCAGCAATACCACCAGCAAATGCACCGCCATTAGGGGTAAGAGAGTCTTTTCCTCTGGCCGTAACTGCGGAACTATTTTCAATAGTAACCCAACTACCAGAATTTACAGCCCCGATAGTAGTGGTAAATTTTAATGGTAATATACTGCTACTGTCCTTAGCTACACCAGCAATACCGCCAGCAAAATAACCCGAAGATATACCTACAGGAGTATCAGGAATACGGGAATTGGTCAATTCATGTTTAATGTTTTGAACACCAACTAGCTTTGTTCCCTTCTGCAATAAGCCAATAATACCACCGGCATAACTACCGGTATAGTCATTACCGGTTTTTGCGGTAACAGCCACATCTGCTTTATTGATAGCATTGGTAACAGTAGTATCAGAAGAACTCAGTGCTAAAATTCCACCGGCTAATTCTGTTTTAGCTTCTACGGGTCCACAGTTAGCTAGATTGGAGAGCTCAACCTTTTCGGCGAAACCAACCACCCCACCGGCCTGTTTATTCGCTACAACGTAACCATAGTTAGTAAATTCATTCTTATACTCTATTTCTTGCGTAACGCCACCAACAGAGACACGTTCCTTGCGAACCACGTACTGCTCTTTGCTGCTTAAGGCATTCACATCTAAACCAGATAGTTTACTATCGCTACCTAAATAGCCAACAACGCCGCCAGCAGCGGATTCCTGTGCTATAACGCCACCAGCATTCGCTACTTGGGTTATAGAGCTTTTGGGAGCGGCTAAACCAACAATTCCACCAACATTCTCTTGTCCCTTAACTGTTAGACCATTAGTTTTTTCATTTGCCGCTCTGGTACTATATCCACTAATAAATATCGTTCCATTCGATGCATTGACAATAGTTCCAGGTGTCTTAGGAGCAATTGAAACGTCACCACCTGCAAGCAGGCCAAAGGCGCCGCCACTATTTTTACCGGATGCCTTGACCGTATTACCCTCAAAAAGGTTTCCGGCAGGATAATCATAAGGTTTAATTACTGTACCGGTAATAACCGCCTCACTAGCTTCTCCTGAAGAATTGTAGATCACTTTTTTGTGATAATTATCCTGAGTATTAGCTAAAACAGTTACATTTTCTGCTTTTCCAAAGAATTTACCTGCCAAGGCACCAACATTCTCAATACCAGAAACCGCTGCTCCTCTTAGGGTCACATTTTTAATTTCACCCAAAGTTGAAACTTGTTCGAATAGTCCAACATTATCGGTAGCAACTGGATTACGAGAACTATCCAATGTAGCTATTTTGAGGTTAGAGATGGAGTAGGAATTAAACAGAGGTAACTTGTATCCTTCTATATCTAGAACCGGATTACCGCCTGCATCGGTCTTATAAATAATTTCACCGTCTGCATCACGCAAAATATCAGATTGAAGCATTCCTGAAAAGCCAATACTGCCGGTATCATCTGCTCCCACTGATAAAGGGGCAAAAACTCTAAGTTTATCTGTATCTCTAACTCGTAAATCATTGCCAGAAACATTAGAAACTGTTAGTTGATGCATATCATCAGCCGGATCCGTCAAGCTTTCCCCAGGTAAAAAACCCAAACGTAAAATACTCCAATCCATGTTGCCAGTTAATAAGAAATTCTGCTGGCTCCCCTTCTTAGTAGCATCGGTGTCACCAACAATGTAATGTAAATTATTGAGATGACGATTATAGGCTACTTCATACCAGACGTTTTGTGCTGTCGGAGCTGTTTTCCCAAAGAGGTAGTTAAAAACTTCACGGAAAATATTAACGCCTCTTACCCCACTACTGGAGTAAGGTTCCGTCATGGAAGCAGTAATTACCTTGTTCTTAGTGTATGCGTTGTGTTGTCCCGGAGCCATATTAATGGAGCCAGTTAGACCTTCGCCACGATTTCTGGCCTCCACAATAACTTTGAAGTCTTCATTCCAAGGCAAAGCTGGATAGGACTTTTTTATTGAAAGATCATCATCACCCGGGGTAGTAAGACTATCTAAAACTAGACGATACTTCCCTGGCTGTTCTTCGCCACCAATATCACCGGGCTGATAATAGGAAAAACGATGTTTAAAATCGTTTATAGTCCTCACGCTACCGTTAGGCTGAAGTTCTTCCGTTTCAAAGGGAACTTTTAAATCTTTATTCTGAATATTGGATACTTGATCGTAGTTGAAAATGTCATAAATAGGCATTGGAAGCTTAGGGCTACCTGAAGTGCCAGAAGCAAATATCTTAGTAGAATCTGCAGCAACACTTGCATCAGACGCCCCGGTAAAGGCACTGACATTTTTAATTTTATAGTAGACTTTACTAATATTATTAGCATTAACAATAGAAATGTCATAAACCGTATTTTTGAGCAGTTTCTGCTTTTCGGCTTCAGTCATACTGCCACTATGCATCGCCATAACTGCATCCCACTCTAGAGCTAAGATATCATCATTATACACAATGACATTGGCATCATTGAGCTGATCTATTTCTTCTCTGTCCCCAATACTTAAACTGCCATAATATCCCTGTAGCTTTTGATCTAACTGGGAACGATCCCGTAAAAGCACATTGTTTTGATTAAGTAGTGCCCCACTGGTTTCAGAATCTAAGGCATAGGTCAAATGCCCAACCTTTTCTGTATAGAAGACAGAGCGAACAGTTTTGTTATTTAAATTAATCTCAGCAATCAAACTATAATTCAATATTGATTTATCAGCTATAAAGGGATACACCAGATCCCGAAAGAGGGCTGAGTCACTGTTAGGATTCGTATCATCTAAATCTAAACGCATGTAAACTAAATTACCAGAATCAATTAATGCCTGACGTTCATCATCAGGTATGCTTTCGCCCTGAGCGTCAGTAACACCAGGCACTACACTACCATCGCCAAAGACAGCACCATCAATAGCCATTTCTGGAATATTAAAAAACATTTCGCCCGCTTGAGGATCATCGCCATTTGCACCACGCTTATCCTCAGAAAAGACTTCATCAAAACGCCCCTGAGTTTTCAGATCTGTTAGGGCTGATTGTAAAGACATGTAAACTTCTTCGGCTGTATCATTAGAACGAGTTAAATAAGCCATAATGGCAAACCGGCCAACAGCAACCATTATTAATGTAATAATTACAGCTAAAACGGCTAAGGAAACAATTACCTCAATTAAGGTAAAACCGCGCTTTCCATTAGCCTTTTTTACACGCTTCGGATAAAGAGAATTCATATTGTTTTGTCCCCCTAAGTCACCATAAGATGAAGGCCTTTGGCCTCAAATTTGAAGATATCTCTGTAATAACAAAAAGCCACTCAACCCGAAGGCTGTGGGCAAACTTCGATCTACTATAGATCGGTGATTATTCCTCAAGCAAGTTCTCCTTAGAGAAGAAGCTGATTCAGAAATAATAACCGGCCGGTTGCCGAAGGCAAAAAGCCTTCGGCAACCATACCAAATTATTTAAAGTGGGCACTTGGAAAAATAATTCTATTTAATACTAATCTATTATTGATCTTAAGTAGGGATAGCAGTAAATGTTTTGCCATCTGCGGTAGCTGCTTTTCCAGCCAAAGAAGCGTTATCGAACTTAGCGGCTGGAGGTAGGGTAAGACCAGTTACAGAACCGGAAACACCAATAACCTTATTCGCTTGACTTGCCTCAACAACCACAACAGCAGTAAGAACACCACCAGAAGTAAAATAGGCATAGATAGTCTGGGTATCTGTCAATGTGTTACCAGGCAGATAAGCACCATCGCCAATTAAGACATCAGGCGTTACTGCAGTAGCTCCAACAGTCTTCTTCCAGAGCTTTTGCGCAGAGGCCTCTGCAGTAGTTCCAGTAAGCGTATAAACATAATTATCCGAAGAACCAATTCTAGAGGCTCCTGAAGCAGCATTTGTCTGGAAAGCAAAATCATCCTTAATTAACTTTGTGCTCCATGCAGCAAGGCCATTATAAGCAGATTTGGCTTTTGCAGCTTCTTTAGTATCTGTAGCTTCGCCGATGAGCTTAGCAACGTTAGGGGCAATTAAAGCAATCAAGATAGCGATGATGGCAATAACCACGATCATTTCTACCAAGGTAAAACCTTTGTTACTTCTGAGCTTCATTTTGAGATCTTGTAATTTTTTCATTACTTCTTTCCTCCATGTAATAATATCCAAGTACCTAAGTTATGCAACTAAACCATTCGTTTCAGTGCTTGTGTTATTCTAGCAGTCCTACTTGTGAAAGATTTATCTTTGTCTTAAAACTGCTATATTTTGTCACAGTTTTTTAACATATACAAAAAACAATCGAATTAGAGCAAGTTTTTAGATAGAATTCACACCTACATTCCCAAATACTTATCTAGCATATTGGGATCACTACAACGTTCCCTACCTACCTCATAGGTAACGGTATTGTCCTTAATTAACCGGGCAATATGCATATCCAGTGACTGCATACCCAATTTTTGCCCGGTTTGTAGGGCTGAAGAGATTTGGTGACATTTATTCTCTCTAATCATATTAGAGATAGCATCGGTGCAAAGCATGATTTCGAAAGCCGCCACACGACCACTACCATCGGCTTTAGGGAGTAAGGTCTGGGTGATAACGCCCTTCAATACCTGTGCCAAAAGAATTCGCATTTGATCCTGCTGGGAAGCCGGAAACTGGTCAATAATACGATCCAGGGTGCTGGCTGCACCGGTGGTATGAAGAGTAGACATAACAAAGTGTCCTGTTTCCGCTGCAGTTATGGCTGAGGAAGTGGTTTCTAGGTCACGCATTTCTCCCACTAGAATTACATCGGGATCTTCACGGAGAGCGCTTTTAAGGGCTTTTGCAAAGGACGGAACATCCCGCCCGACTTCCCGCTGATTAATCATACAATTCTTGTGAACGTGGCGATATTCAATAGGATCTTCGAAAGTTAGAATATGACCATGGGTGTTTATATTAATATGATCAATCATAGCTGCCAAGGTAGTAGACTTACCACTACCGGTAGGCCCGGTTACCAGAAATAGACCTCTAGGTAACAGAGCGATTTCTTTGAATAGCTGGGGCAGACCCATATCATCAATAGTAGGAATCTCATCGTTCAGTAAACGTATAGCAATAGCCGGAGATTCTACCTGGGTGTAAATATTTACACGATTTCTATTCCCATCATGGGAAACATAACAGAAATCAATATCGTGATTTAGAGCATAAGACTTATCTACTTGGCGCAACATGGAATTAGCCAAAGTTTCGATAGCCTTACCGGTAACAGCTCCCACTCCGGGCATACGCCGCAATCGCCCCTTGTCTCGAATTAAGGGTGGCATGTTAACGGTAAAATGAAGGTCGGAAATCTTAAGCTCCCGGCATTTCTCTAAAATAACATCAATGGCTTGTGGTTGTTTATTCACTGCATCCATAAAATCCCCCCGCTATGTATCCATTGTACTACGTATTTTTTGTAACTCCTTAAGGGTGGTAATCCCTCGTTCTACTAATAACTGCGCATTATCACCTAAGTCTTTAAAGTTCTGTGTCTCTACTAAATGCTGTTTGATTACTTCACTCTCGGCTTTATTGATAACCAGCTCTCGTAATTTGGGATCGGTTAAGGCTACTTCATAAATAGCCATACGTCCAGAATAGCCGCTATTGTTGCATTGGGTACAACCTCGACCGCGGAAGATTTTCTCCGGGCGCTCGCCGCGCCAAATCTCCCACTCATCAGCCTCCGGCTCATAAGCTTCCTTACAATGGTTGCAAATTTTCTTCATGAGTCGCTGAGCCGCCACACAAATAACTGAAGAGGCAACCATATAGGGTTCTACGCCCATATCAATCATACGCATATAGGCCGAAGGTGCGTCATTGGTGTGCATAGTTGAAACAACCAAATGACCGGTAATAGCTGCCCGAGCCGCGATGGTAACTGTTTCACTATCACGAATCTCACCAATCATGACAATATCAGGATCCTGACGCAAAATGGAACGTAGACCAGCCGCAAAGGTTAGCCCTGCCCGAGCATTCACCTGAACTTGATTTACACCGGGAAGTATCTTCTCAACTGGGTCTTCTACTGTGATTAAGTTGACATTAGGTTTAGCTAGTTCCTTCAGCGAAGCATAAACCGTGGTAGATTTACCACTTCCGGTAGGTCCTGTTAGAAGAATAATTCCATTGGGACTTTGAATGGCTTTTGTAAAAGCGGCATAAATATATGGCTCCATTTGTAACTGTTCCAAAGACATAATATCTTTAGGGTTACTACTACCTAATAGACGAATAACAATCTTCTCACCATAGATGGTTGGAAGGGTTGAAATACGCATATTGATTTTTTCCCCATTGACCATAATAGACATACGACCGTCCTGAGGTAAACGCTTCTCGGCAATATCCAAGGCACCTAAAACCTTAAAACGGCTGGCTAAGTGAGAAAAGGTGGCCTTGGAGAAGCTCATGGTTTCTACTAAGTCACCATCTATACGTAAACGTACATGAACAGTATTTTCCATGGGCTCAATATGAATATCACTGGCCTTACGTTGGTGAGCCTGCTCCAGAATAACCGAAACCACTCGCACAACCGCATTACTCTGCATTTCATTTTCAGAAATGCTTAAGACCGGTTCTGGTTCAGCAGCTTCCTGTAGATCACCATACTCTAACTCAATTTCAGTCAAGATACTATTAACATTTTGCTGTATATAGCTTAAGTTAATCGCAACCTGAATATCTTCTTTGGTAGCCAAAAGCGGTGAAACTTGTTTACCACAGCTCTGGCTAATCTTTTCAAAAAGATAATAGTTCACCGGATCTGCTGTGGCTAAGTGGAGAACATATTCTGTTTCATGGACAGGAATAACAAAGTTCTGGCGAGCTTCAGCTTCCGGCAAGTAGCGTAAAACTTCAGGGGTAATTCTTTGCGCTGCTAGATTAACTAAAGGTAAATTGTACTTTACTCCATAAGCACGAATTAAATCAAATTCAGAAATAATCTGATGTTCAACTAAAAGATGCTCGATTTTTTTGTCAGGAAATTGACGCTTTAGATCTAGAGCTTTGGTTAAGCCCTCCTGATCCAGGAGCCCCATTTTTATAAGAATTAATTCAACTCGTTGCTGTTTATTGGCTACCATGCGCCCCTCCTTTCTCCTCTATTCCTTTAATTTAAAACATGCCCATGTACCAGGTTAGAATTGGTTCTGTGAAATAGATGGCTAAGATTAACCCAATAGCTAAGAAAGGTCCAAAGGCCATTTTAGCTTTCTTTTCCCGGCGCCGCATAAAGAATAACACAAATAGACCTGCCAATACAGTGGCAAAGAACATCGCTACCACATTAACTTTCCAGCCCAGTAAAAAACCTGTCGCTGCCATCATTTGGATATCGCCTCCGCCAAAACCACCAATTAAAAAGGTCAAGATAATCATTGGCACAGCTACGCTCACCAAACCAATTAGTCGATCGGTGAGTGGGGGCGAACCAGCCATAGGCAAAGACAGTAGTCCTAAGGCAACAATAATTCCAGTTAAGACATAAGGAATTTCTTGCGTATCCCAATCAATAAAAGTAATAATCAACAAAACCGAAAATAAGCAGCAATAGACAGCAGCCAAAGGAGTTAGTCCATAGCTCAGGAAAGCCGCTGTCCAGAGGAGGCTATTCGCTAATTCAATTAAAGGATAACGCCAGGAAATTTTCGCCTTGCAGTAGCGACAGCGTCCTCGCAAAAATAGAAAACTAAAAAGCGGCACTAAATCCTTCCCAGCTAAGGTATGCCCGCAATTAGGGCAGAGAGAGCGGCCATTATTCCCCTTCACCACCGATATCTTCTTGGGAATTCGGTAGATGCAGACATTCAAAAAGCTTCCCACCACTAGACCAAGCAAGCTAATTACCGGCCAAAATATCCAAGTTAACTCATTCATGCGGCGGATTCCTCATCTGTAGTAGGACTTACTTCAGAAGCAGCTTCTTTATCAATATTAGCAGGAGTTACATCTTCTTTGATAGGAGGCGGAGCCATAGCATATAAAAAGATGGAGAGCTCAAAGTTTTGAGGTTCATTAGGCTTTTCTTTGTCCAGTTTGAAAGAAAACTCTCCCACCTGAAGGCAATAGCGTTGTATCACTCTTTCTCCTGGTCCATAAGGTGCTATGTTATTGATTGCATCAATAATAGGCCAAATCTGATTAGGTTCGACTTTAATCGTAATATTTGCCTTCTTCATCAGAAACATAGGCATCAGTTCACTGGCCAAAGTCTCTTGCATGGCCTGATATTCCTCTGCATTTCTCGGCTGAATAATTTTTTGCTCATAGACATCTGGCGTAATAGCTTGATAATCTTCCGAAGCATTAAAAGACTCCGGCTTCACCTCAAATGCTGACAAAACACTCTTAATAATAAAATCTATATCATAGGCTGGAAAATTTTCTTGAAATTTAATTTTAGTTGCGTTTTTTAGTTCTTCATATTGAGGCTCAATAGAACTATCCTCAACAGTAGTTTTCATTTCCTCATATTTTACCGTGTTGGCATCAAGCTCTTCAACTAACTTAGTTTTTCGATCCATTTCCGGTAGAATAAAATTTAGTAGTAGAATTAAACAGATTCCCACTGCCCCCAAAACGTAAAGCATTTTTATATTGCCTGCAGATGTATTCATAATTACCCTCCCTGCTTCTGTTCGTCACTCAACTCACGCAAAATAACTTTTATCACAGATGTATAAACTTCATCTTCCTTCTGATAAGAACCAAAGTCGATCCGAACATATTGGGGATTCGTACTTTGGCCTTTAATATTATCCAGATGTTTGGCATAAATGGAAGGGCTGTCTGAATCTACAAACTCACAAGTAAGTTCAATGGTCTCCCCCACAACAATAAAGCTAGAAATTCTAGCATCAGGACCCACAGAATTAAGCATTTCTGTTTGAAAAAATTCTACCCAAGCTGTGGACAACCTTTGACTATTCTCCAACTGTTTCAAAAAAGTATCCGAAGCTGTATTATAGTCTTCAATCTTCTTTATTCTAGCCATTAAATCAAGTTGATTTTGGTAGAGTTCTACATTTGCAGTATTCTCCATGTAGTCATTCTGTTCCTGGATCTTACCTTCAACCTCATTCGCTTGCATAACTACAAACTGCCAAGCAGCAATTGCCACTACCACGATAAATACACTAAACAACAGGACTATGTTACTGGCCTTCTTTTCTTTACGTAAACTGGGATTTTGCTTTTCCTGAAAACTTTCATAAAAGTCCACATCCCGGTCTCTTCTGTTAATTGCCATTTTTACCTCCTTAGGCCAGCAGCGGCCGCACAACAATATTTCGGATATTCATCAGCTTTAAGTCCTCGAACGCCCCTCCCTGGGGAAATTGCTCTAACAGGAATGTGGAGCAGTTGTTCTAGGGGACCACAGATAGAAGTTAAATGGTGGTAATCACCATAAAGCAGAACTTCTTCGATACCTTGGGTGCGATGAACCGATTGTTGAAAGCTAACAAATTTCTGGATTTCATCAGCGTAACGAGCAAAAAGCTTCTTATCTTCATTGCTGTCCTTCGTATCAGCCTCTGCCGAGACGCCATCAAAGCTGCTAAGCATAATCGTTTTGCTGAAAAAATTACCATCTAAAGCGTTAGTTAAGATCTTAATCTCGTCATAATAAACTCCGGCCCAGAGTTGCAACTTCTGGTTAATGGGCTGCTCTGGAAGAATACCGGTGCTACTCTCTGTAGAATCAGCTTTCTTATTGAGATTTTTAGGCAAAGATCTTTTCAGAAGCTTATTTTGGCTTTCCCACAGCTTATGCATGGCATTGGTATGTAAATCAACGCGCTTAACCTTTAAGTCACAAGCCCTGGCCAGTTCAAAATAGCTCACCAGTAAAGATTGTGGACAGGCCAAAGCCGTGCAATAAAGCTGCTTACCCTGTACTGCCCATATAAAATAATCGTAAAAATGCTCTTCCCCTCCGGTTATTTCGGCAAACTCTTTTTCGAGAATTTGCAGCAGTTGCGGTCTGCCAATTTTAGGGGCAACAATCTCTTTCGTCTTAAGGGTCATACTATTTAAGACAAAGGTTGCTGGAGCTTGACGAATATTATGAAATAGTAAAAGACTTCGTAAGGCCTCACTAATAGCATTTATATCCTTCAGCTGCCCATTCTTAACACTTCGAGGTGGGGTTGGCACTGAAAAGGCTCGCTTCACCTGAATTTTGGAAGATCCCGATACCTGAACTATGTTTATACTACTGGCAGTAATTTCTATATTAAGCATATCTATATCCTTTCTCTATAAACCGAATAAAATTAACCGGCATTAATCCCTGAGGCCAAGGAGAAGCTCGGTAAGATAACCGAGGCCACCAGTGCCAGAACAATGATACCGATAACAATAATCATCACCGGCTCCATAACAGCAATCATTCGGGCAATAGCCTCATCGGCTTCATTCTCATAAAACTTTGAAGTACTCTCAAGAATTTGCTCCAGATTACCGGATTCTTCACCAATAAATAGCATTGAAGCAACCATGGGCTCAAAGACCTGCTCCTGTTCCATAGCCACAGACAGCATGCTACCGCTCTCAACCGCAGTAATAATTCTACCAAATTTTTGTTCATAAAATCGATTGCGAATAACCGATTTAGCAATCTCAATAGACTCCAGCATATCCACCCCACTGGCATATAGCACACCCATGGTAGCGGTAAAATTCGCAATAGCAATCTTGGAAATAGCAACTTTCACTACTGGAATTTTCGTCTTATAAACATCTACTTGAAAAGCAAAAGAAGGATTTTTCATAAGTAATTTTAACGTAAAAAAAATGCCAGCAGCTACCATCAGAACCACATACCATTTCTGGGTAATAAAATTACTGATTGCCACTACTACAATGGTAATCTGTGGCAATTCAATATCCATGGTTTCGAACACCACAAAAAACTGAGGTAAAACAAAAGTAAAAAGTGCTAATACGATAGCCACGGTCATAAATAACAAAATTTTAGGATAGGAAGTTCCGGTCTTAATCTTGTTACGCAGACGATTCTGAGAAAAAAAGTACTCCGCTGTTCGTTCCATAACGGTATCTAAGTTACCGCTGACCTCACCGGCTCTAACCATGTTCACTAACATGGGGGGGAAAACATTTCCTTCACCAGACATGGCTTCAAATAATGATTCTCCCCGGTGAATCTTCGAATAAATTCGATTATACACCAGGGCTAAATTCTTTTGACCAGAAGCTTTCGCTTGGGTGCGTAAAATATCAAAAGCCTTTACCAAGGTAACACCCGCTGATAGCATAGTGCTGAACTGACGGCAGAACATTGCCACCTCACGCAAGGACATCTTTCTTGGCTTTGCCTCCCCTCGTGAACTACCACCCTGAACCTCAACAATGTGGATCGGGACTAATCCTGATTTTACCAATGCACTATGAGCTTCAGCATAATTTCTAGCCTCAATTGAGCGCTTTACTGTGGATTTTCCATCCTGTCCCCGTGCCGTGTATTTAAATATTGGCATCTAAAACCTCCTCTGTTTCAACAACACTCCATATTTTTATATTTACTCATTATCGTAAAACAAACTTCCCTCAACTAAAGCCCGCTGCTCTACCCCGATAAGCGGGCAGTGAATATCACCAATTACCAGTGAATCATCTTTCACTAAAACAGATTTACTAGCACGAATATTACCTCTAACAATCCCTTTTACAATGACACTTTCAGCTCGGATCTCACCAATGACAGAAGCCAAGGGCAACACTGTACATTGCTTATAGGCTACTACATCACTCTTTACAACAGCATAGCTATTGATGGTTACAATCTCACCGGCAACTTCACCCGAAACAATACCATTGATAAACACTTCTTGATTATTTAGGTTAGGCAGCTCCTCTATTGGACCTACGTCTTCCACTTCTCGGCGTACTTTAGGCTGCGGCTTCATCTCATCAATCTTATCGCAATCAGCTTCGGCAGATTTTTCTTTACGGTTTCCAAATAACTTCTGCCAGATGCGCTTCCAAAAGCTTTCCCGCTTTTTCTTTTCATAAATCTGCGTAGGGCTAATTGGGGGAGCTGCTTGGCGCTTAACCACCTGACGTCTTTTTTTCGGTTGATCGAAATCATCTTCATCCGGGTCGTAGTCTTGGGCTGAATTGCGGTGTCCATTTTCCTCTTTATCTGTAGAGGAATCTTGAAAATCACCTTGGAAAGCAGCTCTATTGCGCTCAGTAAAGGCTCTTGTTTGTGCTGCGCCCTCATCAATTACATCATGAGCTGAAGTGGAGTTATCCTCCTCCGAAGAGCTCTCCTCTAAAGCTGCAGCTATACCGGCTAATGCTTCTTCGGTAGGTCTGCCACTTTCCCCTGATTCAGGAATTTGTTTTTTTAGCTGAACCATGAAAGGACTTTCTGGTGAATTTTGAGCCGCACCATAATTTGCTTCTGGACTCTGAGCTATTGAATTATTTTGTTGAACAAAAACCGAAGGATTTTCGGCGGTATTAGAAGGCTCTAGTATCTCAACGCCTTCAAGCTGATTCGGATGTTTATAAATGGCTTCCTCAATAATCGGTTGCGTTTCTTGTGCCCTAGCTTGAACAATCTCTTGAAAAAAGGCTTCCGGATTGTCACCGTTCCAGGTATCTACTTCATCTTGTATCTCTTCAACTGGCAAAACATCATAATTAATGGATCCATCAGAGTTTACTGCGGAAACCTCTTGACATAATTTCATTATAAGGAGCTCTTCTTCAGATTGATGCTCTTCTAAGTCTTCCTCTTCCGTATCACTAAAATCCTCCGAAGAACGGGTATCATCAGAGTGCGTGCTCGTGTCTGTTTCTACTTGATCATAATAAAGTTCTGCTTCTGTTGTTGGAGAAGTAGTCACATATTCAGATTCGTGATAAGGAATAGAATCAGCCTTAGCTGATATATCATTTCTAGAATCATTGAAATTTTCTTGCTCTTCAGTGAGCTGTAACTCAATGGAGCCCTCTTCTAAAGTACTTACCGCTAGGGAAACACGCTCTTCTACCTGTGCCTGATAGACCCCCTCCCACGCCGCAATCATTTCCTCCTCAGGTTGAACTGCCATGCCTACAGACTCAACTTCAAATTCTGTAATAGCTGAGTAATTAAGTGGTATATCGTAATTCACTGAGGAAAAAGTTGTTTCATCACATGCTGCTAAAGCAACTGAAGCAAAACCCTGGTCTGCTTCAAAATTAATCGGCTCAAACTCAGCCGAGTTAGGCACTAAATCCTGATCAGACTCTTGCGTATATGCTTCCTGCTCTTGCCCAAAATCACTTGGTTGCTCAAGGGCAGACAATAAGGAGTAAAGCCGCTCCTCACCTGTGGCAGCAGAAATATTAGGAGCCAGATTCCTCTCGGAGTCTTCTTGAGTTAAAGAAGCATGTTGCTCAAAATACTGAGATTTATCCGACTCTACTTCCGCTTCTACATTACCACCAAAAGTCAGAATATCTGAAGAGATTGGAGCACAACTACTTTCTGTATCCAAAGAGTAACTGTAGGTATCTGAAAAAACAGGAGAAGAAACAACATTAGGACTAGTCTCGGAAAAAGCTACAGGCTCATCTTCTTGTAGCAAGTTACGTAACATAGCCATGCTATCCTCATAAGATTGTGCCCCATCTTCCTCTTCCATAATAGTAGAAAAATCAGTTGCCAAGGGCTGGCTATCTGCCTGAAGCTCTACTTCTTTAGCCACAGGTTCTGAGCCAGCGGTAAAAGGCTCTAAAATTTCCTGATTATTTTCCTCATCTTCAGCAGCAAAAGCTGTAGACAAAAAGGGAAATTGCGCCTTAGCCCAGTCCTCAGAAGCGGCAGTCTCCTGCAAAGACTCCTGTGAGTCAGAAAGACTTGAAGATTCATCAAGAGAAGAATCCCAGAAATCTTCAGCCTTAGACTCAGAATCTTCATCTAAGGTCTCCATATAAGGTGCCTTTGCATCAAAGTCCTCATCCTCAAGGGCAGAATTAGAGGTATTTGTTTCTGATTGTAATAGATCACCAATGTCTAAATACCCATCTTCTTCTATATTCAAACTCAATTCTTCTCCTTGGGTAGGAGCATCAGTGGTCTCCTCGGAGGAAAACAGAGAAGTCACCTTTGAAGCTGGCTTCGTTTCATCCTCATACCAAGCTTGCTCTAAATCCTTTTGTAACTGTTCTTGCAAGGCAGGACTTACACTTCTAACACCAGCAGGTTGTGCATTGGCGGATTCTGACAGATCAATAGGTTTTGACCCAGATTGTAGAACCGCCTTGGCAGAGGCAGCTGCCATGTCCAGTTGTTGCTGGGTCTCGCTACCAATAGCAGAAAAAAGTCCCGAAAAGTCTTTATCCTCGGGCTCAGTTTCAGGAATAAATATAGGTTCAGACTCAATGGTCATCCCTGTATTTTTAGTAATAGTCTGGGCTACTTCTGCCCCAGACGTCCCCTGAAAAAAGAACTGATTAATCTGAGGCGCTGGAGCAGTTACTTTGGGTTCAAAGTAACCCTTTGTTCGCTGTTCAGCAGCAGTAGAAGTCGCCGTTACCGATGATTGAGCCGGTTCTATAGCAAAAATCTGCGGCACATGTTCTTCATGCTTAGGTAAATGCCCGGTTAATTTATCTTCTAGCTCACTAATATTTTTAACGAAAACCTTATCAGGCATAGTTGGATCTTGCCCGGGGTGCTCTAAGTAATATGCCTCGATTTCTGCCTTTAGAGCAGCAATTTCTGCCTCCACTGATGGATCGGTAGAGATTGCCGAAGGGGGCGGGGGTGGAGGAGTGGATTTGTTGCCCAGAGAAAAAAAACCTTTCTTTTCTTTGGAGCCTCGATCTTTTCTAGCCATTAATTAATCCCTCCTGGTTGCTTGGCAAAGGTGATTTTTCGGAAGACTCTCTTACAGCGCCAGCCAAACGCGAGTACTCCTGTTCTAACGTAAACATTCTCTGATTCATTACAGCCTGCTGCTCATTAAGAACAGAAATCTGCCACAAGAGTAGTATTAATCCCAAGGTTAAAAGCCCGATTACTATTAGGCTAATCACCTTTCCCCAAAGTATTTTTCCTCTAGAAATAGGGATCGCTTTTTTGGTGGGAGTCGAAACTATGTCTTGATCTACCACCTTTTCCTCTCGGGTCATTACTTTCTTCTTGGGTTTAGCTATTTTTTGTACTTTGGCAGGTGCTGGGCGAGCAGTTGTTTTAGTCTTTTTTCCATGGGGCTGATCAGAAGACTTGCTCTTTACCTGCTCCTCCCTTGGCAAAGCAGTTGGGTTCGCTTTCCCGCCCCCCTGCATTAATCGCTCTAAATGTAACAAACGTTCCATTTTGGCAGCAATAGCTGGATCAACCCCCGGCTGACCAGCACTCATCGTCGTGTCCATATATCTCATTTCCTTTGCTTTGTTTACAGTTTCCCTGTCCATTATTTATTTATACCTGTTACAGCCACAATTGAAGTAGTTGTAGTATGGGTGTTAGCATTTTCAGCAGTAAATTCCAAAGTAAAAACCTGATCTTCAATTGCATCAGGATCACTTGACCGTGGCACTAGCTCTTCCTCAATTCTTAGGGTAAGATCAAAATCACTATAGTAATCCACTGAAAAAGGTAGTCCCACAACATATTCTCGTCCTGAGCTATCCTCTTCCACACGAAAGTCTTTATAGCCTACGTTGATTCCATTAGCAATAAAACTATCCACATCTAACAATGTAACGGTACCACCAGGAATCCCAGAATCTTCCGGTGGTTGGTATGTTCCATCTGGAAAAACAGTAGTTCCAACAGGCAAATGACTTAGATCCGTCCCCGCGACTATCATATTATCAGCTTCCAGCACACAATACATCCGAATATCTTCACCATATAAAATATAATTCTTTAGCTCATCAGCTACAGTCTCAACAATCCCGGTAGAATTACTATCCATCATTGTCTTAAGATATAAACTGTTGCCGGAAGCAAGTACCAGAGCAGCTGATGTCATAAATATCAAAATAATTGCCAGAGTCACAATCATCTCCAGCAATGTATAACCACGCCTATTTATAACCCTTGCAATAAATTTTTTTATAGCTGCCATTTCTTCACCTCCTTGAAAAGATATATTATTAGTGACCCAACTTGTAAAGTGAAACACGGTAGTTAGGATGGCCATCTAGCTGATCCTCATACTGAAAAAACTTTACATTTTCCAAAATTCTAGTTTTAATAGGTGACCCCGGAAGCCCAATTACAATATCACTTCCCGGAGCTACCTCACTCAACTTCTTATCATTAGACATAATTATGTCATCCCTAGAAATCGGCTGCCAATCAACATTAACCTGAAAAGCACTAGCTCCTGGAGTAGGACTAGGCAATTGACCGTTCTCAAATCTACTAAAAATCTGCTCAGTAACCTGACGTTCAAAAAAAGCTTCTTGGGATAATTTAGAGCTACTGGTAATAATTGAAGTAAAACCGACTAGTACTATAGTCATAACAGCCAAGCCAATAAGGCTCTCTATGAGAAAAGCACCTTCGTTATTCTTAATGATTCCTATTATTTTTTTCATCCAACTAGTCCCCCACTTAGCGCGCATAAATATTACCGGTATAGCGAACCAGCTGCCACTCAATATTCTCAAATTCAGGAAGCTGTGGCGTTGTCATTGTACCATCTTCATTAATATTTTTATCTCTTGAGCAAAAATAATCACCAATAAAGGTATTGCGAATCTCTTGTCCATCACGATGATCCGTTTTGACTACAGTGTACTCAATTTTCATTCTATCACCAATTTGTAGTACATCCTTCGCAGCAGGTACCACAATGCCCGATCGCTGCGGAATATACTTGACTTTTAAAATAATATCAATGTTCTCATTATTGAATTCATTAGTAATAAAATTCTTTTCGCCAGTAATGGCATTCGTCCCCAAATTCAGAGTAAAGTTATATTCCTTAGCAAATTGATTTCCAGCAGCAGTCTCACTATGAATATCTACAACTGCATCGGATAAGCTTTTGTTTAAATCACCTTGGATAATAGCATTAGTACATTCTTCAACAATTGTCTTAGCATAGACATAGGTCTGATTCTGCTGATGACGAACAAAGGAGTTCATATAGTTATAGTAGGAAACTAGCATAATGCCTACCGCAAAGGCCATTAACAAAAACATTATTGCTAAAGCCGTCGGAATCGTATATCCCTTATTATTTTTTACCTTGATCAAAGGGTGCATGGCTGATGCCCTCCTATTGTTTGTCGAAAGATTATATCCTAATCCAAATCACGAATTTGGGGTGATGTACTATAATAGTCTTGTTTTATTTTGCTCTTGTATGACAAACCTAGGGGCAGAACAGTTCCATTACATAAAACTACCTGATTTTGTTCAATCTTATCAATACAACGAAAATTAACTAAATGTGAACGGTAAGTACGAACAAAATGTTTATCTGTTAGGGACTTCTCTAAACTACTGATGGTCTGATAAAACTCTACTGTGCTACCGTTCTTACAAACAGCTTTAACCACACGATGATTTATTTCAAAAAACATGACTCCGTTTAGATGGATTTGTTTCTTACTGGTTCCGTCCTGAAGAACAATCTGCTGTTTACGCTTCTCCACTGCTTTTGACAAAACAGCTTTAAGGATAGCCTGGTGCTCTTCTTTCGTTAATTGTGTTTTAGGGAAAACATAAAAAGGATTGAACCCATAATCATTTCCCTGAGGCGAGGTCTCCGGTGACATGTATATCACTTCGGAATCCCATCCCATTTGCTTCAAAAATTGTGCCGTATTTCCGCCTCGAAGACTTTCCATTTCTGGATCAATATACAGCACATCGGGAGTTTCGGTAAAATCTTCGCTCTCGAAAAGCATTTGTTCTCGGCTAGAATAGGAATGTATAATTAGTTGATCGTCACCGACATTAATCTCGTTCAAAATCTGTTCAATCTTGGCCAACTCTATTCTTTTGTTGCTACACAAACACACATTAAAGATAATAGTCATTCCCTCCCACCATATTAAAATTCACACGTATAACCACCCAAAAAGTCTGAAGCTTAACGAACTTGCGACAGGATGATACATCTATATCACCATAAACAGTTCGTAAAAATTATATGTGAAAAACAATTCCCCAACATACTCTTAGCGTAAAACACCTGTATAATGCTATGAAATCATTGCACCAACAAAAATGAGCAAGAGTCAGCATACAAAATTATGCACTTTGACGATAACCTAACGACCTTCTCCGAGATTGAGCTCATCTCGCCCCCTCTAACAGGTTAAGTTTCTCTGGATCTGTCCATGGCAATAGAAAGAACCACCCCAACGGATATAAAGTTCACAATTAAAGAAGAACCACCCAGACTAATAAAAGGCAAAGGTATACCTGTGATTGGTAATAATCCGACTGTCATTCCAATGTTCTCAATAAAGTGGAAGGCAAATCCACCGGCAATCCCAGCCGCAATAAAAGAATAGGCCTTTGTTGATGCGCGAGCTGCAATGTAGAAGCAACGTGCCACAAAAAAGAAGGAGAGAAAGATCACCGCACCCGTTCCAATAAATCCCATTTGTTCTGACACAGCAGAAAAAATGAAGTCTGACTCCTTTACCGGAACATCAACAAAAACACCACTGTTATTACCTGTAAGCCCTCCTGAAGCAATGGCTTTTTGAGCTTGCTCAATATTATACTCTGCTGCGGGGTCTGAGCCGCGAAAAAGAGTTGATAAAATCCGCTGTTTCTGGTAAGTGGCTAAATAAAAGTTCCACACAAAGGGAATAGAAACAATTACCGCCGATAATCCAAGAAAAATATAGCGGTATTTTAAGCCCCATACAAAAAGCATACAGATAAGGGTAAAAACAATTACCATTAATGTGCCAAAATCTGGCTGCATGAGTATGAGTAGACAGGGAGGTCCATAGATAAAACCTAGATAAAGAACGCCTTTTGGCAGTGAAATTCGCCGCTCCGACATCTCTTCCAACACATAAGCCGCCATTAATATTAGGCCAACTTTAGCGATTTCAGAAGGTTGAAAACTACCTATCAGAGGTAGTTCCATCCAAGAATCAGCCCCCCACTTCTGGGTATAGTCTGTACCATCAAAGGGAACAACGGCTAGCAGCAATAAAGAAATGCCGTAAATTGCTCGACCGATTATCTTAAGAAAATGGGTCTCAAGAAGGCAAATAACCAGAGCAGCCACTAACCCAACCCCAGCGGCCATTATCTGTCGATTGATGTTTCCAGGATACTGGCTTGGATATTTATCCATTAAAACTTGATTCAGAACCATCAGTCCAATAACGGTCAAAATAAGTACTGGAACAATTAGCCAGTAATCAATTCGCTTAAAATAGTTGCCGTGAGTCTTTTCGATACCAGAGCGTCTTTTATCCATTGTAAAACTAATCCTTTTTATCTCCCTCAGACCTCGGCTGTTCTTCTCCACTTTTAGCAGAGCTCGCTAAGTCTGAAACTGGTTGATCCTTTTCGATCTTATTGCTAATCTTACCACTAGTATTTGTATCATCTTTAGTAGTCTCTGTCTCAGGACTAACAGGAGAAATATCCTTAACAGGTTTCATTTCTAATTTAAGATAACGGCAGAGGGCGATTATGATGAAACCACCCACAACTAAAACAGCTGACAAGACTTGTGAAATTCGAAGTCCGCTATTACCAATAAATAGAGAATCCGTCCGCAGACCCTCAATAAAGAATCTAGCAATGCCGTAAAGAATAAAATACAAGGCAACGGCGGTTAGAGGCACCTTTGCTCGTTTTCTCGCGGCTAAAAGTATTCCAAAAATTAAGAAGCAAGCTAAAGACTCATAAAGAAAAGTAGGATGAACCGGTAGATTGGGATCTAGTCCTGGAGCATAAGCCTTAATATAGGCCGATGTCTCTGCACTAATCATTCCCCAAGGTAAAGTGGTATTGGTTCCAAAGGCTTCTTGATTAAAGAAATTTCCCCAACGCCCAATGGCTTGTCCCAAGGGAATATAAACAATAAGAAAATCAAAAACCGGCATAACTCTTTGCTTCTTAATTCTAGCCATTATGTAAACCGCAAGAATTGATAGTAAAACACCACCTAATACCGCTAGACCACCATTTCTGATATCAAAAATAGCTAACAAATTATCTTTGTACTGTTCCCAGGAAAAGGCCACATAGTAAAGGCGAGCCCCAATTATAGCTGCAGGTATAACTACTAACGTATAGTCAATAATATCATCAGGTGTCAGACCATAGGAACGAGAATGGCGCATTGCCAATAGAATACATAAGGCAAAACCAACAATAATGCATATACCGTACCAATATACCGGCAAAGAGCCAATATAGAATGCAATCCGATCAACAGGCAAATCATGAATGCCTAGACCAGGAAAACTAACGCCAACAGATTCAGTTAATAATGGCATACCCATGGGTAGCACCTCTCTATCTTCACAAATTCTGGAGAATTTCTTTATTATAATATCACAACTGATGCCAGAGGGCATAATTAGGTTGATAATTTTGGTGAAACTTTCTCGCTTCAAGCTTATCTTGCTCAACTTGCTGTCTTAAATCTTCCAAGCTCTTAAAGCGTTGTTCAGACCGTAAAAAGTGGAGAAAGAAAACTTTTATTTCAACACCATATAAAGGTATCTCTAGATCAAATATCATGGTTTCAATTAAAGGTAGTTTCTCACGTTCCACAATAGTAGGTCTAAGTCCGAAACTAGTAACTGCGGGTAAGAACGCCCCATTCACAGACACCACCGAAGCATAAACACCATAAGGAGGCTTAACTTTTTGAGAATCTATTGTAATATTAGCGGTGGGGAAACCTAATTGTCTTCCTAACTGACGCCCCGGAATAACTACTCCTGAGCAAAAGAAAGGATAACCTAAGAGTTCATTGGCTTCCTGAACTCTCCCTTTATGGATGAGCTTACGAATCCAGCTACTAGCAATTTCTTTGTCATCCTGACAAATCGCATTGACGGTTGTCACACCAATTTGGTTCTCACTTCCCCATTTTTTAAGAAAGGTTACGTCACCTTGACGCTTTAATCCAAAACGATAATCCTCTCCGGTGATTATCCACTCTGCTTGCAACAAATCCTTTACATAATGCTTTAGAAAGATATCAGGCTTTAATTGGGCTATGTCAGGAGCAAAAGGGAAAATTGCTGTCTCATCAACAGAGAGAGCATTAAAGAGGGTCAGCTTTTCCTCCAGACTCGTCAACAACCCCTGCTTTTCTTCAGAGCTGACCTTGTGTAGTTTGGGCACAGAAGAAAAAGTATGCACCATAGCAAGTAGACCGGATTCTTTAGCTATTTTTACGGCTTCAGCCAAAATTATCTGATGACCTATATGAACGCCGTCAAAAAAACCCAAGGCAACGATTCTTTTTTTGCCTTTGGGGATATTGACAGTTTTGGAAAATAAATTTTGATTATCTTTATCTCTAAAATCCCATACCTGCATCTCAGGCTAACATCCTTTCTATACGAAATACGAGTTGGCTATCTCGATTACCGACATACATAATGGCGATTAATTTAGCTTTATGGTAAGCTCGAAAACGCGGCTCAAGATCATCCTGATTTATTTGCGGTAATCGATCTTTTACTTGCGAATAGGGCATGATCTGACCTAATTTAACTGCCTCAGCCTCTTCTAACGTTAATTCAATAGTTGGAAGATGGGAGATTGCCACTTCCTCAGGCAAGCAGTATTGCACTGCAGAATTATTAAAAATTGCTTTTTCCAGCACCTCCAAGCTACAAGCCTCAGTAAGATTAAAAGGTCCACAAGATTCGCGAACTAACGTAAGTGCATATGCTCCCCATCCTGTTTGCTGTCCCAGATCATCACAAATCGTTCTGATATATGTTCCTTTAGAGCACTGAACCGAAAATTCTATCTCAAGTTCCTCATCACAAACTATTTCATGTATGTCACACGAATAAATCTCAATATTACGTCCTTGACGCTCCAGAGTAATCCCCTTGCGAGCATAATCATATAAAGGTCGACCTGCCACTTTAACAGCCGAATACATGGGCGGAATTTGGATATGTTTGCCAATCAAATCATCAAAGAGTTGCCGCAAAGTGGCAAAATCATCTTGGCGTAAGTCCTCCAGTTCCTGTTTGGTGGGTTTGCGACCACCGACAACGGTGCCCTCACAATCTTGCGTGTCAGTAAAAGCACCGAAACGCAAACGACAGCGATAACCTTTATCATAATTATCCATGTAACGAATAATTCTTGTTGCCCGATTGGTACAGATAGGCAAAAGGCCTTGTGCGAAGGGATCAAGAGTACCACAGTGTCCAGCTTTTTTAGTACCCAAAAGCTTTCGGACACGAGCTACCACCTGAAAAGATGTCATACCAACTGGTTTATTAATCAACCAGATACCTGAAACTGGGTTCTCTTGCTGCTTTACATCATTTGCGATAGTATTTCACCGGCCTTTTCTAAGACAATTCGACAAACATCATCAATAGACTTTCCGGTCATAGAGAATCCGGCAGCACGCTGATGTCCGCCACCTCCAAAAGCAGTGGCAAAGGCCGCTGAATCAAAGGGGCTATGGCTACGAATATTAACCCTGACTTCCTCAGAGGCAGTTTCACGAATCACTAAGGAGACTAAGACCCCTTTTACATCCCGCAAATTTGAAACCAAGCCATCAGCAGCATCGTCAGAGGCTCCGCTGTCTTGAATCATTTCCTTGGTGATTTTTGTCCAGACTAATTTCCCTTCACAGAGGAAATGGGCGTTTATCATCGCTGTAGACGTTAAACGCATTCTTGGGGCATCTGTAATATCAAAGAGATTATAGGCATTTGTATGAACATTTGCACCAGCTTCCAAAAGTGCTGCCGCCACTCTTAATGTTTTGGCAGTAGTATTTTGGTAGGAAAAACGCCCGGTATCTGCCTGTAGTCCTACCATCAGACAATTAGCTGTATAAGCGTCCAACAGCGTAACTTTTGTTGAGCGCTCTAATTCACTTATAACTTCGTAGGCAATTTCAGCCGTAGCGGCTGCATGGGGAGCCACATGCTTTAAACCATCTGACACGCCACTAGAAACGTGGTGATCAATCACCATGGGCTCTTTTGCCAAAGCAAAGAGAGTGCCTGATTTTCCCATTCGATTAGCTTCGGAGCAGTCTACAGCCATAGCTGCCTCTTGTCGCTCAGCATAATAGGAAAGTTTTTCAGGATCAAAAACAGTGACAATATCTTTTGGCAAATTTAGGAACAACAGCCTTTCAGGAACCGGCTCATCACAATAAATATGAGCCGGAATTTGAATTCGCTGTAAAGATAAAGCCAATGCCAGTGCAGACCCCAGAGCATCGCCATCAACCCTAACATGAGGGAAAATTTGTACTTCATCTTTACAATTACGTAAGGCCAAAAGATGTTCAACAATCGCCAGCAGACTTTTATTCACGTGCTTTGTCCTCCTGAATTGTCTTATCTATCAGATCCATTAGTTTCATGCCCTTTTCAATGGACTCATCAAGGACATAATGAATTTCTGGCGCAGAGCGCAATTTTATTCTTTTTAGAACTTCACGGCGAATAAAGCCAGCAGCACTATTGACTGCATCTATACAAGCTTTTTTCGCTGCCTCATCACCAAAAACAGATAGAAACACGGTGGCATGAGATAAATCATGAGAAACCTTGACTTCCAGTACTGAGGTCATAATAGGGATCCTGGGATCCTTAACCTCTTCCCGGATAATTTGAGAGATTACTTTCTGCATCTCATCGCCAACACGTACGGCTCGATCAACTTTCATATATCCACCTCCTGTTAAGAAGTACTACTTACGAGCGATTTCGCGCATTTCAAAGGCTTCAATTACGTCACCCTCTTTGATGTCGTTAAAGTTTTCGATTGAAATACCACACTCATAACCGGTTGCAACTTCTTTAGCATCATCTTTAAAGCGTTTAAGGGAAGCTAATTTACCTTCGTGAATAACAATACCATCACGAACAACTCGAACTTCAGAAGAACGCAAAACCTTACCATCTGTGACGTAAGCACCACCAATGGTACCCACATTAGAGACCTTAAAGATTTGACGAATCTCAATGTGCCCGAGAACAACTTCCTCAAAGGTTGGCTTCAGAAGCCCCTTCATAGCAGCCTCTATATCTTCAATAGCACTATAAATTACGCGGTACAGCTTAATGTCAACACCAAGATCTTTTGCTTTTTCACTAATTTGAATACTAGGTCTAACATTAAAGCCGATAATAATTGCATTAGAAACATCGGCCAGAGTAATATCTGTGTCTGTTACAGTACCTACAGCACCATGAATTACCTTAACCCGAACTTCATCGTTTGACAATTTTTCCAATGATTGGGTTACAGCTTCCACTGACCCTTGCACATCGGCCTTAACAATTAGATTCAGGTCTTTTACTTCTCCAGCCGCTAAGGTCTGAGCCAAAGTCTCTAGTGACATTCTGGAGCTCTTTCTTAGCTGATCCTCTCTCTGCTTCACACGACGCTTTTCAGCAAGTTGACGTGCAACTTTTTCGTCTGTAACAGCATAAAATAATTCACCGGCATCTGGCACTTCAGGCAAGCCCAGAATCTCAACGGGTATGGAGGGTCCAGCCTTTTTAACGGAAGCACCCTTATCATCGGCCATAGCACGAATACGACCGATAATTGAACCTGTTACGATGGTATCACCAGAACGTAAAGTTCCCCGTTGTACCAATACAGTGGCCACTGGGCCGCGGTTTTTATCAAGTTTGGCCTCAATAACTGTTCCCTTTGCTTGACGGTGAGGATCAGCCTTTAGATCCATAATATCAGCAGTTAAGAGTACCATTTCTAGTAAATCTTCAATGCCATCACCAGTTTTAGCCGAGACGGGAACAATAATATTTGTACCGCCCCATTCTTCGGGAATAATGCCATGTTGAGATAGCTCCTGCTTTACCCGATCTGGGTTAGCTCCAGGCTTATCCATCTTATTGATAGCAACAACAATTTCGGTATTAGCAGCTTTTGCATGGTTAATGGCCTCAATAGTTTGGGGCATAACACCGTCATCAGCAGCTACAACTAAGATAGCAATATCCGTTACTTGAGCACCTCTGGCCCGCATGGTGGTAAACGCTTCATGACCAGGAGTGTCCAAGAAGGTTATCTTGCGTCCATTACGCAAGCGAACTGTATAGGCTCCAATGTGCTGAGTAATCCCACCAGCTTCTCCTTTTACTACTGAAGCAGAGCGAATACGGTCAAGAAGTGAAGTTTTACCATGATCAACATGACCCATAACTACTACAACAGGAGGGCGCACTTGGAGGCTCTCAGCTTGATCCTCACCCTCATCGAATAGGATATCCTCTTCCGTTACCTCGACAATCGGTTCTGTAGTGATACCAAATTCGGCCGCAATTAGAGTAGCCGTATCGAAATCAATCTCCTGATTTATCGTAGCAAGTACACCTAATTTCATTAATTTTTTAATGACATCTGCCGAACGTTTTTGGATGCCCTCTGAAAAATCCTTCACTGTGAGAAACGGTGGGATTTGTACATGAGAAAGCACTGCCCTTACCGGTTGAGCAGCAGGAACTGCTGGTCCCTTGCGACGTTGGCCTTTCTTCCCCTTAACTGCACCAGAGTAAAAAGTATCTAGCACCGCATCATCAGACAAAATTTCCGAAGCTCCACGCCCTGAAAAAGCGGCTGTAGCAGCTTTGATATTATTTCCACGACGATCATTTTGAACGATTGGGCTTTTTGAATCTTTTTTGGTATCTTTACCGGTATCTTTTCTCGTCTTGTCAAAAGCACTTCGAGCGGCGAAGTTTGCCTTCTCTTTACTAAGTTCTGCCGGAAGATCACTATGGGGTTTTGAGGCGGAGCGACCGCTGTTCTTACTCCCATGTCCATTATCATCTTTGGAACGAATATAGTTATCATCCTTACCTTGAGGAAAACCGGATTCTCTGGGTCTGAAGTTGCCGCCAGAACCACCTGGACGTGAGTTAGGAGGTCTATTACCTTGATATCCCCCCTGCCCAGCAGGACGATTGTTATTATAACCACCAGGTCCAGCAGGACGGTTGTTATTGTAACCACCTTGACCAGTAGGACGGTTATTGTTGTACCCTCCCTGCCCGGCAGGACGATTGTTGTTATAACCACCTGGACGATCACTACTGTAACCACCTTGACCAGCAGGACGATTGTTGTTGTAGCCCCCCTGCCCAGCAGGACGGTTGTTGTTATACCCCCCAGGACGATCATTACTATAACCACCTTGGCCAGCAGGGCGGTTATTATTGTAGCCCGCCTGTCCGGACGGACGGTTATTATAACCACCTTGACCGGTAGAGCGATTGTTATAACCGGAACTATTCTGCGGTCTGGTGTCGCGACTCTGATAGTCGCCAGAACGAGCTGCCTGATCAGAAGATCGGTTATCGTAACCATTTGGTCGTATATCACGTTCATTTGGGCGTCGTGCCGGTTCAGTAGTCTTATTGCTCTCTGCGCTTTGCTTTTGGTTGGCTACCGCAACATCGCCTTGCTCTTTATTTATTGCTTCAACGACCTTTGGATCATTTTCTTTAGTGACACTCTCTATGGGCGCTTTTGTCTCATTATTGACAGTTTTTTCTGTCTCTTTCTTGAGCGCATCTGATGATGAGGTCGCTACATCTTTTCCTTGCATTTTATCCTTACTATCTGAATTATCTGTCTTTTTCTTAGTGTTGTCTTTTTCTTCGGCAGTTGTTGTTTTTGACTGAACAACTTCCTTACTCGAAGGGGCAGCAGAATTAGTAACCTCAGAGGTTAGCACCGTTTCCGATTCATTCTCTCGCTCTGGCCTAGGCTTTTTATTCACTCTTCCAACTCTCAAAGTCTTAGTGCCGGAGATGCCACTGACTGTAATCCCGGCCGCCGCAGACTCCTTTGTGGCTTCGCCATTCTTTTCGCTATCTGCTATATCTATAATCTCTTTTTCTTTACTATCAGTCATGCAAACCTCCTAAATCATTTCACTGCCAAATTTATATTGCCATTTTTCCGTTCCTCTAAAAGTTCAATCATTCCCCGAGCAAAATTTGCATCTGTCACTGCAGCTACAGCCCGATCCGCCTTTCCCAAATACTGTGATAATAAGACCCGATTGGAAAATAGATAATACGGCCGTTCATATTGTAAGGCCACAGTTTCTATTTTCTTTATTGTAGATGGTGATGCATCTTCTGCTACCAAAATAAGTAGTGCTGTCTTTCTCTTTATAATATCAACAACAGCTTGATAGCCTGATACAGTCTTGCCGGCACGTGTCGCCAGTCCCAGTAGTGCCAGGACTTTCTGCTCACTTGCTGACTCAGGTGGCTGAGCCTTATAGGTTACGCCCAAACAGTTATCTGTCATTCTTCCTCCATTTGCTGTGTCAGAGCCTCAAGTACCTCAGGTGCAACTTCTCGCTTTAGCCCTCGTTCAATCCGGTGTGCAGCTAATGCCCGTTCTAGGCAAGTGCGGCTTTTACAAATATATGCTCCGCGCCCCGGTTTCTTGCCACCGGGATCAACCTCCACTAGGCCACTGGGTAACAAAACGATGCGGATCAACTCTTTCTTTGGTTTCCGTTCACGACAAGCCACGCACATCCGCATGGGAACTTTCTTCAAATGGCAACCCCCCTGTTATTCTTCCGCTTGCTCACCGACTTCGCCTAAGTCAGAACTACCCTCTTCCACCTCTTCATCCGCAATAGTAAAGCGGGAGAGAAACTCGTCCTGTACTTGTTCACGAAACTGTGATTCGCTCTTAATATCTATTTTCCAGCCAGTGAGTCGAGCCGCTAAACGAACATTTTGTCCTGCTCGGCCTATGGCCAAGGAATATTGATGATCCGGCACAATTACCCTAGCACTAAGTTCTTTGGTACCATCTTCTCTTGTATTCGTTTCGGTATCAACCCGAACTACTTTCGCCGGAGATAGGGCATGGCTAATATATACAACAGGATCTTCATCCCACTCAATTACATCAACCTTTTCTTGTCCAAGTTCATCCATAACGGCTTGCACGCGAGCGCCTCTCTGTCCCACGCAAGCCCCTAAAGCATCCACATCAGGATCCCTTGAAGCCACAGCGATCTTGGTTCTTGAGCCAGCTTCCCTAGCTACGGAAATAATTTCAACAATACCAGAAGCAATCTCCGGTACTTCCTGTTCAAACAGCTTACGTACCAGATTAGGATGGCTTCTAGACACATAAATCACCGGACGACCATTATGTTCTTCTACCTTGAGGATTAGAAAGCGCATATGCTGGTTAAAGTTGTACTTCTCATCTTTAACCTGTTCTTGTCTTGTTAAAGTAGCTTCTGCTCTACCAATGTCTACAAAGACAAATTTACTGTCCTTTCTTTGTATGACTCCAGAGGCCAGCTCACCAATTCGTCCAGAAAATTCATTCTGAATCCTTGCATGCTCAGCACTTCTAAGTTTCTGGTTGATAGCACTCTTGGCTGCATTAGCTGCCAAACGACCCAAAGATTCAACCGGAATTGTCATTTCAATGGTGTCACCTACATCTAATTCAGGATCAATAGCTTTGGCTTCTGCTAAAGAAATTTGCATCTTAGGATTATCTACAATATCCGAGACAGTCCGAACTTCATAAACATACATTTCACCGGTCTCTCGATCTATCTCAGCAAAAACATTGTCATTCTGCTTAGCATCCGAAAACTCACGTTTAAAGGCAGCAACGATAGCCTCCTCAATAGATTCAAATAGCACATCCTCATCAATGCCCCGTTCCTTGGCTAATAGTTTGACTGCTTCAATAAGTTTTTCGTTCATCCTATAGTCTCCTTCCTTTACCTGAGCCTAAATAAATTAAATAAAAATCCCAATATCTCTGGGCGATTAAAAAACAATGGTTCGTTTGGCGGAAGCTATTTCCTTGTAGGTAATAAGCAGCTCCCTATTCTCCCAAAGAACTGTTACCCCCTCTTCTGTAACAGCCACTATAGAAGCACTAAGCTTTTTCGTCTCAGCGATAGGCTGATAAAATGTAAAATCAATCATTTCATCTACGTGTCGCCGAAAATCTGCTGGAGTCACCAATGGTCTTGTTAGTCCTGGAGAGGATACCTCAAAATAATCCGGATCAGCTTTAAGTTCTTGATCAAAAACCGGATCCAGAACTCGGCTTACCGCCTCGCAGTCATCAATGGAAATTCCGCCCCTCTTATCAATAAAGATACGCAGAAAATAGTGTGTGCCTTCTTTCTTATATTCTGCATCCACCAGCTCAAAACCCAATTCCTCTACAAAAGGCAAGGCAATCTCAAACGCCTGTTGTGCTACTCGCGAGCGCGCCGCCATAGATCCTCCTACTTCTTTACAAAAGAAAGAGCGGGTAACCCCACTCTTTCTGTCGGTCTAATACATTGCAAAACAATTTTACCACTAAAAGTATAGGAACGCAACCAAATCTCTTTATCTCATCCCGAGCCGGTGCTAGGTAGCAAAGCTTCAATTTCGAGATAAATATGGTTTGTTTAAATTAATCTTTATAAAAGATGAATTAGCTATTCAATTTAGGCTAATTATCATATAGAATAGTAACAAGATACTTGGTCTTGAAAAAGTAACCATAAAGGAGATGATGCCAATGATTAAAGTAATTGCAGGCGCCAAAGGTGCCGGAAAGACTGCTCAGTTGGTTGATGACATTAACGAACAAGCCGGGCACGAAAACACTAATATTGTGTGTATAGAAAAAGGAAATCGCCTTGACCGTCTTTTAAAGTACAAAATTCGTTTGATTGATATTGACGAGTACCCTGTAACCAGTTATGACCAACTCTTAAGTTTCATTGCAGGAATTAGTGCTAAAGATTATGATTTAACCCATGTTTACATTGATAGCATTTTCAAGGTAGCCCAAAGTGATGAACTGGCTGATTTGGCTGATTTTTTAACCAAACTTGAAGCCTTTCTAGCCGATAATGCTTTGATTGTTACCATTGTATGTAGCGGAGAGTGTAAAGACTTACCCGAATCTGTGCAGAGATTTTGTTAATGTAACTTTTTGTTCAAGAAGGAATCTAAGAGGACTGCCTTCGCTGCAGTCCTTTTTCCGTGTTAAAATCTTGTCGATTTTAGACCATTCCCGTAAACTGTTTTATCAACAGTTGTACTTAATAAGAAATCATGATACGTTAAACTCACAAAAACGAAGGGAGGCATAGAGCTATGCAGAGAAATCTCTCTATCCTTGTAGAAAATCATTCAGGCGTCTTGTCTCGTGTTTCGAATTTATTCGCTCGACGAGGCTTTAACATTGAAAGTTTAGCCGTGGGTACTACTCATGATCCATTGATTTCCAGAATTACTGTTAGTCTTTGGGCTGATGATAATGAGATTGTGCAAATTGTTAAGCAGTTACATAAATTACCCATTGTTCTAAAGGTCAAGCAATTAGACACAGAAGCACATTTTTCTCGTGAACTAGTTTTCATCAAAGTAAACTGTACTGACAGTAATCGAACATCCATTCTGCAAATCGCGAATATTTTCCGAGGTCATATTATCGATGTGTCAGCCAACACCGCCACAATTGAGATTTCTGGTAACGAAGAAAAGATTCACGCTTTGTTGGAGTTGCTTAAGCCTTACGGAATTTTGGAAACTGTTAAAACAGGCCTAATTGCGATTGAGCGTGGTGATAGAATATTAGCACTTGAGGAATAGCCTCATTATAACCACTTATGATATAGGCAAATCTCTAGGGATTTGATATAGTAATAAACACTCATACATTTTCGAGGAGGAACATATGAAAAAGATTTACAAAGGCGAAGAATGCCAAACTCATGCACTTGACAACAAAACCATTGCCATCGTAGGTTATGGCAGCCAGGGTCACGCCCACGCCCTCAATTTAAAGGAGAGCGGATATAATGTAGTCGTAGCTCTTTATGAAGGTTCGAAGTCTTGGGCTAAAGCCGAAGCTGCGGGACTTAAGGTTATGACCACAGCAGATGCAGCCAAAGCTGCTGATGTAATTATGATTCTTATTAATGATGAGAAGCAGCCTGAAATGTATGAGAAAGATATTCTTCCTCATCTTACTGCTGGAAAAGCACTGGCCTTTGCTCATGGATTTAATATCCACTTCCAAAGAATCACCCCACCTTCCGATGTAGATGTCTTCATGGTAGCGCCCAAAGGTCCTGGTCATACCGTTCGTGCCGAATATGAAATTGGTCGTGGTGTACCTTGTCTTTACGCTGTTTACCAAGACTATACCGGTAAATGCAAAGATATTGCCTTCGACTATGCTCATGGCATCGGTGGTAGTCGTGCCGGTCTTCTAGAGACTACTTTTAGAGAAGAAACCGAAACAGATCTCTTTGGCGAACAAGCTGTACTTTGCGGTGGTGTTTCTGAGTTAATGAAGGTCGGATTTGAAGTATTGGTTGAAGCCGGGTATGATCCTGAGAATGCTTACTATGAGTGTATGCATGAAATGAAGCTCATCGTTGATATGATTTACCAAGGTGGTCTTTCCCGGATGCGCTACTCCATCTCTGACACAGCTGAATACGGTGACTACTGCATCGGCAAGAGAATTATTACTGATGAAACCAAGAAAGAGATGAAGAAGGTTTTAGCCGAAATTCAGGATGGCACCTTTGCTCGCAACTGGATTTTAGAGAATCAGTGTGGACGGATGAATTTTAATGCTCGCCGTCGCTTAGAGCAAGAGCACCCCATTGAGAAAGTTGGAAAAGACTTACGTGCGCTCATGAGCTGGAATACTCCTAGCTAAGAGACTCCTACAATCACATTTATAGTATACACGTTAGATACAGCTAGCTCCAGTTTAGAGCTAGCTGTATTTTTATAAATTGGAAGTAAAAAAATCTTCCAATTTTGTATTTTACAAAACTGGAAGATTTTCTAAACCAAGCTTATAAATAGTAACTTATGCCTTGAATAGCCCATGCAGGTTACAATATTCGTAGACTACATAGTCCTTAGCTGCAGCTGGTAATACAAAGCTGGCTTTAGGTGCATCTGTATGGTTTAAATGATGAGTATATACATCTTTATCAGTAACTAGAACAATCCATTCAATCAAATGCTCCTCAGTCATAGGGTGCTCAACACTACCTACTACAACCTCAATTGTATTGCCATTGGCTGTAACAACCGGAACGTGTTTCTCTTTAGCAGCACTATCATTCTCACCTGCTACGAGAAGTCTCATGTTTTCACCACAACAAGCAAAACTGCCTGCTCCGCCATGTACTTCAAAAGCCATTTTTCCACAATGTTCGCATTTATATACTTTTAATTCACGAGCCATATTTATATTCTCCTTGATAATCATTAATAATTTTTAGCTTGAATCTCAAAATAACCCTGAGCATGCTTGCAAACTGGGCACAAAGCAGGTGCACTCTTGCCAATATGGATATGTCCACAATTAATGCACTTCCATACAACAATGCCATCACGCTCGAAAACTTCGCCCTTTTCAATTCGCTCAATTAGAGTGCGGTATCTGGCTTCGTGCTCTTTCTCAACACCAGCAACACCCTCAAAAAGTGCAGCCAGTTGAGTGAAACCTTCTTCACGAGCATCAGCAGCAAATTGCTTATACATATCCGTCCACTCGTAGTTCTCACCAGCAGCCGCATCCAAAAGATTGGTGATCGTATCTGGAATCTTATCTCCGTGTAGAGCCTTAAACCACAACTTAGCATGTTCTCTCTCATTGCCGCTGGTTTCGGTAAAGATATCAGATATCTGTACATAACCTTCTTTCTTAGCCTGAGAAGCATAATAGCTGTATTTGTTTGTGGCCATGGACTCACCAGCAAAAGCTGTGTTCAGGTTCTTTTCTGTCTTTGTACCTTTTAATTCCATATACGTATCCTCCGTTTTATAATTTATTTATATAAAAATAATAACGTAAAGTAATATAGCCTACCTCAGAAGTGTATCACGATATGTGAAAATTTTCAAACAACTTTCTGACAATTCGGGCACAATCCTGTGGCACGGACATCAAATTCTGTTAAGGAAAAATCACCTAAAGAACTTGGGACATTACAACCATCAAGAGAAAAATCAATTACGTCATTACATTGATTGCAGTAAAAGTGACCATGGTTCTCGGTAAAGCCGTCCAAACGAACCTCACCTTCACCGGTTCTCACGACTCTAACTAAGCCAGCCTTAGTCAGTGCATCAACGGTATTATAAATAGTTGTTTTGGATAAGGCAGGGTTATCAGACTTTAGAGAACAATAAACCGCATCGACCGTGGGGTGTGTTCGATTTTCCAGTAAATAGCGATAGACACTAATGCGCTGCGGTGTTAAACGAATGTCCTTTTCACTAAATCGGCGCACAATGGTCTGGACAATTTCAGATTCAGCCAAGTAAACGCCTCCTTTCAACTTGTAATCTTTACATTATGATAATGCGAACGAGATAACTTGTCAATTAATTTTGTTCTTTTCGATAGAAAATTAAAAAAGGTAAGACTCATATAGTCACAAGTAGAAATACCCTCAGCCAGAAAATGCTTATGGGTATTTCTAAAACATATTTTACAATAGGATTAGGCGATAAGTTGGTCTTTTAAGGCTTCTTCAAATTCTGCTAAATTAGCACAGGCTATTATCTCGGTATTATCCTCCAGAAGAATTTCATCCTCACCTTTCACTAACACCGTGAAGGGAACACCCATTTTCTTTAGTAGTATGAGTTGAAACTCTTTGCTTTCTCTAACACTTAAATAGCGGTTCAACATCCGCAGAACTTGTTTGGCATCTTCTAGGTATATGCCAGATAAACGCATCAGGTGATCTACCACGTAGATGGAAAAGACATCATCAAACTTTAAGTTCTTTTTTTCAGGAAAGACGGAAGCAAAGGCTGTTAGTGATAACTTTGTAACAAGCCCGAGACGTAAAAACTCGTCGAAGGGAATTTGAAAACTTTTTACATTGGGGGAAAATATTTCTTTAAGCTGCTGAACACTTAATTCTCCCTTTAGTTCTTGAATCCGCTCAACCCTACCTAAGATTCTTTCCTTCGGAAAAAAGGTTTCTTGTCCTTTGTGGGTCGATTTACGAATAAACCAAGATTCCGGAATCAGATTCATTCGTTTCCATCGATAAAGCGTACCATAAGAAATTCGGGCTGCACGTAATAGTTCCCGTTTTGAAATCAGTTCTTCCTCTGGCATACACTCCACCTCACAATTCTAAAATAAAAAAAGCTGTAACCAAAAGGCTACAGCCAAATTTTACCGTAACAATGTTACAATTCGCATACTCCTGTATGGCAAAGTCTTTGCCACTTAGAGTCAATCAGAGTAAATTACTCTGGATACAGCTCCAGAATTGCTGCCAAGTATTAGGCTCAAAGATTTTAAACAGCCAGTCTTTATTCATAAAATACAGAATAATAAAGCCGATACAGATAGCCAGAAGAAAAAGTATGTGCCACAAGAGTATGGCTCTTGAAAGGCTTCTTCGACTCTTATTCTTACTGCCAAAACCAACACTAAGAAGGGTAATAAGACCAATTACCGGTATTGTTGATAGAAAGAAATACCAGAAAACCCCTGCTGTACTGAGTGGTTTTAAGGCTTTAGGGATAGTTTCTTGAACAGGAGGATTCACAGATGCATAGGTAGCACCACTTGGGACAGGCGGTATAACTGTCGAGACTACTGGTTCAACACTAGTAGAAACTGCTGCAACAGTGGCTGCTGCAACAGGAGCTGAAGCCGTCTTGCTTTCTGGAGCATGATCTACCACTTCTGCCTCATGAGTTAAGCTGTCCTCCTGGGAAGGTGATGAAATAACACTTGACGATTCAGGCGATACCCTCTCTTGGGACGTCTCTTCTGTCTTAGGTAATGAAGCTCCACATTTGGGGCAAAAAGCAAACTCTTCGGTAAGTTCTGTTTTACATTGAGGACAGGTCATAGGTTCTCCTCCTTGATTTTAAGGATTTAGATATTGGAAAAAATTATTACTACTGTGATTATATCATATTTTCCCAGCACAGATTTTCAGGATTTTTTCTTTTCTGCTATAATGGCTCGGAAAGCTCAAGGAGGAAAGTATGCCACTGCTAAGTATTTGCCAAGTAACCAAGGTTTACCACAATCGTACCTTATTAGACGAGATCTCCTTTACAATAGATGCCAAGGATCGTCTAGCCCTATTTGGCAGTAATGGTGCCGGTAAAACTACTTTGTTTCGGATAATCGAGGGAAAGGTAGCTCCTGACTCTGGAGAAGTTCTACGGCATGGTAACCTTATCACCGGTTACTTAGCCCAAAACCTAGAAGATCAGAATGCTGACCAAAGCCCACTTAAAAGCCAAGAAATTCTTGAACTTGAAAAAAACTTACATAGAATTGAAGAGCTATTGTCTGAAGCCGACATTTCACTACACGATAAATATTTAGCTGAATATGCCCTGCTACGCGGACGCTATGAAGCTTTAGGTGGTTATGATTTTGAGCAGCGGATGTTGGAGACATTATCGGGCTTAGGTCTCTCCGCAGAGGATATGGAGAGACCTCTTTCCTCTCTATCGGGCGGTGAGCGGATGCGAGTCTCTCTAGCTCGACTTATTGTTCAAAGCCCTGATCTGTTATTGTTGGATGAGCCTACAAACCATTTAGATACCAAGGCGATTGAGTGGCTGGAAGACTATTTGCAAAAGTATCGTGGTGCGGTTTTACTAATCTCTCATGACCGCTATTTCATTGATAGAATTGCCAACAAGATTATTGAACTTGAGAATGGAAAGGTAACCCAGTATAAGGGTAACTACACGGCTTTTTGTCTGCAGAAAGAACAATTTTTAAAAGATCAAAGACAAGTGGTCACCAAGCTTGAAAAGGAAGTAGAACGCCAGCTTCAAGTGAAGCAAACTATGCTTTCTCATCGAAAGATGTCCTCCTACCACTCCCGTGAAAAGGTAGTAGCAAAATTAGCCGCCCAGTTAGAAGCCGAAAAAAAGAAACTCACAGGTGGTCCATTGCAGATGAGTTTTTCTTTTATGCCAGATAAAGATGATAAACCAGATCAGCGTCTACTTCTAAAGGCGCAGAATCTTTCCATGGCTTATGAGCCAACTCGCCCACTCTTTTCCGACGTATCTTTAGAAATAAAGGGAACGGATAAAATTGTCTTAGTGGGTGCCAACGGCTGCGGGAAGACTACCCTGTTATCTATTTTACTAGGAAAGATTGCCAACTTTACCGGCAATGTTTATGTGTCCGGTAGTGCTGAGTTTGGTTATATGGGGCAGTTCATTCCTTTTGCTGACGAAGAACGCGAGATCTTAGCAGAACTTTTTTCCAGAACTGATTTGACCGAAACTCAGGCCCGTAATCTTCTGGCTAGATTTGGTTTTAGAGAAATTGATGTTTATAAAAAAATAAAAGTACTATCAGGGGGAGAACGATCTCGCCTTTACCTCTGTTGCTTACTGCAAGAAAAACCGGATATTCTCTTTTTAGATGAGCCAACAAATCATCTAGATATCCCTTCACGGGAAATTCTTGAAAGTGCCTTAGCGGAATATCAAGGAGCAATTCTGGCTGTAAGCCATGACCGATATTTTATAGAAAAATGTGCCAAAAGAGTACTTGGTTTTATTGATGGTAAGGTTCAAGGTTTCGATTCTTATGAATCTTACCGAAGCTTTGAAAAACGCCAAGCAACAGTAGCTCCAAAAAAGGGAGAAAAGACGATCTCTCCGACCCATGAAAAGGAAGCAACGCCAACGAGCAAAGGCGTTAACCGAGCAAAAGAACGACGAGAAACAGCCCTTCGAAAAGAACGCATTCGATTCCTTGAAAAAGAAATCGAAGAGCTAGATAGTCAAAAAGCACTTTTAGAAGCTAGCTTTACGGCTGATACAAAGCCGGAAGAATACGCCCAGTATGCCACCCTGTGCGAACAAGTTGAAAACCTGTATGAAGAATATATAAACCTATCTGAGGAGCCTTAAGTGGCCTCAGCTAGGGTTATCCTTTTGGCAACAAAAAATAATTGCTTCTATTTAAAAATAGTAATACATCTTGCCAGGTTGAAAGCCATCCTTGGAGGCCTGAAGTGCTTCAGATACCGTTGCAAAACGGTAGCCCTTAGCTTTCAGTCCATCAATCATTGGCCCTACCGACTCTACAGTGGCCTTATGAATATCATGGAGTAGAACCAGATGTCCATTGGCTGATTTATCAATAACATATTTAGAAATAAAATCAGCTGTTTGATGATCTGCTACCCAATCTTCCGGACAGCTCTCCCAAGACCAGTTTGTAACAGCCATTCCCATTTCTTTGGCCAAAGATAGCACTGTATCATTGCTTGCACCTGTAGGTGGACGCATAACCGTAGGCGTCACGCCTGCGGCCTTGAAGATGGCATCATTAGTTTTGGTTAGCTGACTGCGAATTTGTTCCGCAGATAGGTTGGTGTAAATGCTATGATCATAGGAGTGGTTACCGATTTCATGACCTTCATCAACCATTCTCTTTAAAATGGCAGAATCCACATTCTCAACATTCTGTCCTAACAGGAAAAATGTGACCTTAACACCCTTTTCTTTCAGCACATCTAATAACTGTGGAGTAAGAACTGCACTAGGACCATCATCAAAGGTTAAAGCCACCACTGGATTTTCTTCCGAGGGCTGAAGAGCCGCAAGAGAGTTCGGAGCCAAGGTAGTAGTAGCTGCCGGCGGCGGCGTAGTAGCTGCAGTGGTTGCTTCCACAACAGAGCTGCTACTCGTTTGTAAAGTTGTGTTAGTAGTGGCAGCAGCAACTGTAGCTGTAACAGCCGGAGAGCGTCCACCAAAGATAAGCACCAAGCCCAAGACTACAACTACCAAGGCCAAAACCGTAACCAGAGCCGTCATAAAGCGGATCTGATGATTTAGCTTCTGCGCGTAGTTTGCAGTTCTGGTATCCTGATTTCCAGAAGCCATTCGTTCTCTGGAGGGATGTCCTCCTCCAGATGGAGATGATTTCGGTGCGAAATATCCTGTCTGCTCTGCTGGGTGCTGATAGTAGCCTTGTGGTCTTGGTGCAGGTTCAGGAACTGATGTGGGTGCGACTTCAGAAAAATGCGCGCCAGAAAAATCATAGTCTCGGTTCTGGCTACTGGTAGCTGGGGAATCAAGGCTAAGGTCAATATCAAATTTAGGTTGCCAAGAACTGGCTTCATTAGGCATCGAAGAACTCGCTGCCATGGCCTCTTCCTGCATTTGGCGATGGGACTCCGCTAAGTCATCAAAGGGAAAACCATCATGGTTTCTTTTTTTCATACCATTCTCCCGGGCAGAAGCTATCTGTCCATTACAAATCCGTTTATGGTGTAATTACCTTTCCTTATTACTATGTAAATTCAGCTTTTCAATTATACCATATCTGCACAAAAAGCTCAAAAAAACAGACAGTTGGCCAATGCCACTGTCTGTTTTCAGAGCTACTTTGTCTATAAAGCAATAAGATTAGGCTTTGTTCTCACAGCCCAAAACATGCTTAATCTTGTGGGCAACCATTTCCTTAACAGCGGTACGAGCCGGCCCTAAATATTGACGAGGATCAAAATGAGAAGGATTATCGTTAAAATATTTCCGAATAGTCCCTGTCATCGCTAAACGAATATCAGAATCAATATTGATCTTACAGACAGCCTGTCTAGCGGCATCTCTAAGCATAGACTCAGGAATACCAATAGCATCTTCTAACTTTCCACCATTCTCGTTAATCATCTTAACATACTCAGGAACAACAGAGGATGCTCCGTGCAGAACAATGGGGAAGCCCGGCAAACGCTTCTCAATATCTTCCAAAATATCAAAACGAAGTTGTGGCTTCTGACCCGGCTTAAATTTGAACGCACCATGAGATGTTCCAATGGCAATGGCCAAAGAGTCACAGCCTGTACGCTCTACAAAGTCTTGTACCTGAGCAGGATCAGTGTAAGAGGCATGCTCTTCCAGAACCTTAACATCATCTTCGATACCAGCCAGCTGGCCTAACTCAGCCTCTACCACCACTCCATGGGCGTGGGCATACTCAACAACCTGACGTGTGAGCTTTACATTCTCTTCATAAGAATGATGAGAACCATCAATCATAACAGAAGTAAAACCACCGTCTATGCAGCTCTTACAAAGCTCAAAGGTGTCACCATGATCCAAGTGTAAAGCGATAGGCAAATTCGTCTCAATCAAGGCCGCCTCTACAAGCTTCGTCAAGTATGTATGATTAGCATACTTACGAGCACCAGAGGATACTTGTAAAATTAACGGGGCATTGAGTTCCTTCCCTGCTTCTGTGATACCTTGAACTATTTCCATGTCGTTAACATTAAAGGCACCAATCGCATAACCACCTTCATAGGCTTTACGGAATAATTCTTTTGTAGTTACTAGTGGCATATTCATTCACTCCTTCATAATTCGTAGCTTGTTCTCCCCCTGCGGAAAACATCTACCTCATTGTATGATTTTAGCTGTGGGTTCGTCAATCTCTTTTGTGAAATAGAACCTCTAATCTTTCAGTTACACCTTGATACATGCTTTGATAACGCTCCAATTTCTCTTTCTCTGCGTTAATAACCTTCTCCGGAGCTTTTTTTGTAAATTCTTCATTACTTAACTTTGATTGAACTCGCTTCAGTTCCTGCTCAAGATTTTCTTTCTCCTTTGTCAAGCGATCAAGCTCCTTGGCCATATCAATCAAGTCCTCCAAGGCGATATACAACTCTCCTCCGGCAAAAACTGCCGCCACAGCTGTCTGAGGAATTTGGGACTTGTCTGGACAAATTTCAATAGAACTTACGTGGGCTAAGCGATCCATAAAGGCCTGGCCCTGGATAAAAATCTTTTCTACAGTCTGATCTTTGGCCAAAAGCAGTGCCGGAGTTTTGCGCGAAGTCGTTACCCCCATATCGGCTCTCACATTGCGAATAGAGCGAATTGCATCCATCAGGAGTTCCATCTGCTCTACCGCTTGTGGAAAGACCCACTCAGCCTTAGGAACAGGCCAGTCAGAAACCATAATAGAATCAGCTTTCTGCTCCAAAAGTAAGTGTCGGGCTACTTCTTCGCTGAGGAAAGGCATAAAAGGATGCAATAACTGCATACTCTTAAATAATACAAGATTAAGCACAAATTGAGCTTCTAAACGACCTTCAGCTGCCTTGTCGAAAAGTCGAGCCTTGCAAAGTTCAATATACCAATCACAAAACTCTTCCCAAAGGAAACTATAGACTTTAGCCAAAGCGATGCCAAATTCAAATTTTTCTAGATTGCTGGTCACCTCTCCCACCAGGTGATTAAGGCGATCTAGAATCCATTTATCCTCCAGAGTATAGTTCTCAGGATTCACAGCACAAAAATCTTTTACGTCCTCGCAATTCATCATAACAAAACGCATGGCGTTCCAAATTTTATTGGAAAAATTTCGGCCGGCCTCAATCTTCTCTTCCTGAAAACGTTGATCATTTCCCGGAGAATTTCCATTTACTAAAGCGTAGCGCAAGGCATCAGCACCATATTTATCAATTAATTCTAGGGGATCAATACCATTGCCCAGAGATTTACTCATCTTTCTCCCTTGAGAATCTCTCACAATTCCGTGGATCAGTACATGAGAAAAGGGGACTTCATTCGTACAGGCCAGACTTGAAAAAATCATCCGAGCGACCCAAAAAAAGATAATATCATAGCCGGTTACTAAAACAGAGGTGGGAAAGAAATAGTCTAGATCTGCTGTTTTTTCAGGCCACCCCAAAGTAGAAAAGGGCCAAAGAGCCGAAGAAAACCAAGTATCCAAAGTATCGGGGTCTTGTCTCAAGCTTTCGCTTTGACACTGGGGACAGCAACGCGGAGCCTCAGTTGCAACAATAATTTCACCGCACGAATCACAGTAATAAGCCGGAATGCGATGTCCCCACCACAATTGTCTGGAAATACACCAATCCCGGATATTTTCCATCCAGTTAAAGTAGGTTTTATCAAACCGCTCTGGGACAAAGTCAGTTTGTCCCTCACGCACAGCTTTTATAGCTGGTTCGGCCAAAGGTTTCATTTTAACAAACCACTGAAGGGAAACTCGCGGCTCAACCACATTTTGGCAGCGGTAGCAAGTCCCTACATTGTGTTTGTGTGGCTCGATTTTTGCTAAGAGACCGGCAGCTTCAAGATCCTTTACGATTTGTTTTCTTGCCACATAACGATCAAGACCTTGGTACACTCCACCATGCTCATTAATATGTCCATCCTCAGTCATTAC
>CAZFHA010000011.1:0-111694 GCA_964518595.1 uncultured Oscillospiraceae bacterium | reverse complement strand
ACACTAAATGCCACTCCTCTTGCTACTGTTGCATTTACTTTAGGAATTTACTCAAACGAAAAAACTGAAAATTTTAATCTTCTCTTATTGTAATATGAAGGGGATTAGGTTAAAATTTTAGCGGTGCTACAAAGGCATCAGAAGTATAGTAATAACCCTTTGCAGGGAATATTAGGAGGAATACACATGGCAGTTAAAGTTGGAATCAATGGATTTGGTCGTATCGGGCGTCTAACTTTCCGTGCATCGGTAACTAACCCCAACATCGAAGTTGTTGGAATCAACGATCCCTTTATTGACCCAGAGTATATGGAGTATATGCTCAAGTACGACACCGTACATGGTAGATTTGAAGGGACTATTGAAGTTGGATCAGATTTTATCGTTGTAAATGGTAAGAAGATCAAAGTTTTTGCCTGCATGGATGCTGCACAAATCGATTGGAAGTCCGTCGGTGCAGATTATATTGTAGAGTCAACCGGTGTTTACACCACAGTTGAGAAAGCTTCCGCTCACTTAGTCGGTGGTGCTAAGAAGGTTGTTATTTCTGCTCCTTCTGCTGATGCACCTATGTTCGTTATGGGTGTTAACGAAGACAAGTACAACAAGGATATGAAGGTTGTTTCAAATGCTTCTTGTACAACAAACTGTCTGGCTCCTTTGGCTAAGGTTATCAATGATAACTTTGGTATCGTAGAAGGACTTATGACAACAGTACACGCTACTACTGCTACACAGAAGACCGTTGACGGCCCTTCAAAGAAGGACTGGAGAGGTGGACGTGGTGCTGCTTTCAACATCATTCCTTCTTCTACTGGTGCGGCTAAGGCTGTTGGTAAAGTTATTCCTGAGCTCAACGGTAAGTTGACCGGTATGGCTTTCCGTGTACCTACAGCTGACGTATCCGTTGTTGATTTAACCGTTCGTTTGGAGAAGGGTGCTACTTATGACGAGATCAAAGAAGCTGTTAAGAAGGCTTCTGAAGGTCCTTTGAAAGGCATTCTTGGATATACAGAGGATCTGGTAGTTTCTTCTGACTTCATTCACGATGCTCGCACATCTATCTTTGATGCTGACGCTGGTATTGCTCTCAATCCTAACTTTGTTAAGCTAATTTCTTGGTATGACAATGAGTGGGGCTATTCCAACAAGGTTCTCATGTTGATTGAGCACATGGCTAAGATTGACGGCTAATACATTGCCGTTATTATCCTGACCATTTGTTTTAGTAAGAACTATAGTCAGGTCTGCCGGAAGTTTTTGGACATTCCGGCGGGCCTGTCTTTTTCTTTTAGTCAATTCAGGCTATAATAAGCTTTAGAATAATTTAATTTTGAATGTAGAATTACAAGTGATGGAGGTACTCACATGGCACTTTTTGATCCTAAGGCACGTGCAATTTCTCAGTTACAAAAGTCTATTGATGAAAAGACAGCAAGCATTAACCGTTATTTTGACGAGATTGGTCGTCTCTATTATGGGCAGTATCGGGATGAACAAGCAGATGTTTCTAAGGATATTAATTCTCGCTGTGATGCAATTACAGCTCTTTATTTAGATATCGAAGCCCATAAGCTTAAGATTTTATTTGAAAAGGGTCTCAAGCTCTGTGCTAACTGTAAAGCAGAGAATCCACTGGCTCATGCATATTGCTCTACCTGTGGTACGAAGTTTCCGGAAGGGTCTGACAAGCAAGTAGAAGTTCCGGCTGGTCTGGCTACAACTACTGTCGCTGAAACAGAAGAGACCGTTACAGAAGCGGTAACTCCTGAAAGTAAGGAAGAGACTGCTGCCAGTGTTATTGAGTTAGCTCCGGTGGAGGCTGTTATGGAAGTGACCACGGAAGAGACAGAAAAAGCTGCCAAAAAGCCAGCTAAAAAATCGACTAAGAGTGCCGAAAAGAATTCCGGAAAAGGTAGTAGCAAAGGAAACAAAGAATAAGATTCTGTGTTAAAACCCAACGCTACTATTATAGCACTTTTACAAAAATATGGCGGTATTTTTTGTTACTGTTTTTCTTAAAGCTTAGTGTATAATGTTAATAAACTACTCGATGAGTAGAAGAAATAGCAGTCGGAAGGAAGTGATTGGTTATGAAAATCACAACACAGGGAATTGGAATCCACATTGGACAACGACTCGAAGAAAAAATGGTTGATAAACTATCAAAGTTTAACAAGTATTTCGGTGATGACGCTACTTTTTCCATTAAAATTCATCCAGAACGTGACAGCAAGAATGTTGAAATCACTTTAAGACTTCAGAATCATGTTTATCGTGCTGAAGCCAAAGATGAAGAAATTTTGACAGCCTTTGATCGGGCAATTGATAAATTAGAATCCCAGATCAGACGGCACAAGACACGTTTTGAGAAGCAAATACATGACTACGCTTATATGAAGAGCTATCTTAGTGATTTTGCTTATCTTGAAGAAGATGAAGATGACTATGAAGAGAGAACCATCATTAAACGCAAGTCCTTCCAGCTCTATCCTATGACCCAGGATGAAGCGGTCCTACAGTTAGAAATGCTAGGACATAACTTCTTAGTTTATCTTGATGCAGAAAGTGGTACAGTCTGTGTTGTCTATAAGCGCAAGGATGGCAATTATGGTTTGATTGAACCAATTTACTAAGTTTCCTTAAAAGCTTTATGAGAGGTCGATTCTTTTGGGGATCGGCCTCTTTTTCTATGTTATAATATCAGCTGACATCCTTGTGACTTGGGAAGGGAGAAAATGTTTTGATAGATTTTGAAAGTTTGCCAGGTAGTGAATACCAGGAAATAGAGAATAGTTTTTTAGAGGGGCTGAACCCTGAGCAAAAGCGTGCTGTTCTGCACGATGAGGGACCACTCTTAATTTTAGCCGGAGCGGGCTCTGGTAAGACTAGAGTTATTACTGTTCGAATTGCTTACTTGGTAAAGATTCGACGTATCCGGCCTTCCGCTATTTTGGCAATTACTTTTACTAATAAAGCGGCAGCGGAGATGAAGGAACGTATCAAGAGTCTGATTGGAGATACTGCAGCACATATGTGGGTTGGAACGTTTCACTCTATGTTTGCCAGAATTTTACGGCGTCATGGGGATTTGATTGGTTTCGATAAAAATTTTACCATTTTAGATTCCGACGATCAGCTCAAAATGATCAAGGAGATTTTGTCTACCTTGAATCTTAACGATAAAATTTTTGTTCCCCGTTCTATTTTAGGCGAAATTAGTAAGGCTAAAAATGAGCTCTTATCTCCAGAAGACTATGAAAAGGAAGCCGGAAGCGACTATAGAAAACAGACAGTTGCAAAGATTTATCGTCAATACCGAGAAAAACTTAAGCAAAATAATGCCATGGACTTTGATGACATTCTCTACTATGCGGTGAAACTTCTAAAGGATCATCAAGATGTATTATCTTACTATCAAGAACAGTTTCGTTATATTCTGGTGGATGAGTATCAGGATACCAATCATGCGCAGTATCGCTTGATTTTGCTTCTGGCGAAGGCCTACCGAAATCTGTGCGTTGTCGGCGATGATGACCAGTCTATATACTCCTTCCGTGGGGCGAACATTCGTAATATTCTGGATTTTGAGAAAGATTTTCCTGACGCAACGGTCATTAAGCTGGAGCGTAACTACCGTTCTACTGCCAATGTTTTGGGTGCGGCAAACAGTGTGATTGTTAACAATACCGGTCGTAAAGTTAAGAAGCTATGGACGGAGTTTGATCCGGGAGAAAAAATTACTCACTATTATGCCGACCATCATGGTGCGGAGGCGTATTATGTAGCGGAGCAGATTCAGCGGATGGTTAAAAACGGTCAGTATAAATATGGTGACATGGCGATTTTGTACCGTCTGAACGCTCTTTCTCGTACCATTGAAGGGGCTTTACGGGAACAGGGGATACCTTATCGTGTCTATGGCGGTCAGCGTTTCTACGACCGAAAAGAAATTAAAGATATTTTGGCTTACCTGCGTTTGATTCTTTCTTCGGCGGATAATTATGCTTTCGAGCGGATTATTAATGTGCCCCGACGGGGGATTGGTGATACCACAGTAGACCGACTGCGCGACTTAGCTTCACAGTCAGGGCTAAGCCTTTTAGAAGTCTGTGCTAAGGCTCCTACTTTTGATGAGTTATCCCGAGTTTCTCATAAATTACAGCAGTTTGCTTATATGATTGAGGAATTTCGTCAGAAGCTCTTGTCTAATGATTGTAGTTTTGCCGAATATATCGAGTTTATTCAAGATCGCTCTGGTCTGATTCAGGAGATTATCGAGCAAAGAGAGAAGAAGGGCGAGACGGTAGATCGAATTGAAAACTTACGTGAGTTATTATCGGAAGCGGTAGAATTTGAAAACCGACGTAAGTTTTTGGCGCAGCAACAAGAAGAGCTGGCAGAAAGCTTGGGTGAAGAGGCTATTAGTGACCCTTTCAGCGATCAAGACACGGCCTATGGCACGGATTTATCCGGACTCTTGCAAGCTTATTTAGAAAATGCGGCATTGTACTCCGAGGGAGACAGTGAGAATCTGGGTGATGATTTTGTTAAACTTCTGACCATCCACAGTGCTAAGGGGCTGGAATTTCACGTGGTTTTTTTAGTCGGCACTGAAGAAGGAATTTTCCCTGGAGTTCGTTCTATGGACTCTATGGAGGGGCTGGAAGAAGAACGGCGTCTGGCCTATGTGGCTATTACTAGAGCAAGGAAAAAACTACATATTACTACCGCCCGAAGCCGGATACTATTTGGTCAAACTCAAGAACTGCCTCCTTCACGGTTCCTAAAAGAGATTGATGAGCAGTACATAGAAAAGATTGGCAATCGGCGTCAAAGCTATACCGAAGCTTCGCCCAGAAGTCAGGCTCCAATGGGAACATCTCCTAGAGTAGCTACTCCCGCCGGATCGCCCCGAGCAGCGAGTTTTCCTGGTTTTGCAAGACCTGCGACGGCAGCCTCTACCCCGGCGGATGCAGGTAATTTTCTAAGACCGGAGGAGCTGGCGAAGGGCATGCGGATTAGTCATCCTCGCTTTGGTTCCGGTACAGTTATGTCAGTGGAGCCTGTGGCAGGAGATGCTTTAGTTAGCATCCAATTTGACAACAAGACCTCGCGTAATATGCTCTCTAAACAAGCCAAACTTTCAAGGCTCTCTTAGGGAGACTGAGCCCGCCTGTTTTTTCAGAAATAGCCTGTTTCATGGTATAATTAATAATTAAACGTGCAAAAGAAGGGAGCAGGCTATTATGGAAACCAGGGATGATGGACATAATTTATTTGAAGAATATTCCGCTGCTTTTGCCCAAGTTCCGATTATTGATGATCCTACTTCGAACCCCAGAGATCAGGAACTTTTGAAGATACTTCGGGATAATCGTGAGCAGCAGCTTTCGCCCTATGCCTTTCGAAGTCGAGATAGCCGGGGGCGGCTTCAGGAAGAACCCTCTTGCACCGTTCGCTCCGACTTTGAGCGTGATATCGGACGAATCATATATTCTCAGGCTTTTCGACGTTTGCGTCATAAAACGCAAGTGTTTTTTAATCCGCAGAATGATCATATCTGCTCCAGAATTGAGCATGTAATATATGTAAATTATATCGCTACCACCATTGCTAAAGCCCTTAATTTAAACCTGGACCTAGTTTCGGCCATTGCCTTAGGCCATGATTTGGGACATGCCCCCTTTGGACATTCCGGTGAACGGATGTTAAACAGTTGTGTAAAGAAGTATGATGAAAGCTTGTTTTTTCAACACGAATTCCAGAGTTTGAGAGTGACTGACTTATTGGCACTTCGCTCTGGCGGTCAGAAAGGGTTAAATCTTAGCTTCGAAGTCCGTGATGGCATTGTTTCCCATTGCGGTGAGACTTATAGTGAGTATAAGTTAATTCCTGACCGCCAAAAGCCCGTGGAAGCGATTCTGGAACTGAAGGGACATCGTCCTCTGCCTTCAACCTTAGAGGGTTGTGTGGTTCGCATCGCAGATAAGTTTGCTTATGTGGGACGTGATATAGAGGATGCTACTAGAGCTGGTATCATGGATTTTGAGGATATACCCCCGGCGATTACTTCGGCTCTTGGGACGAGTAATGCCAAGATTGTCCATACCTTGGTTACGGATACCATTCATCATAGTCTTAATCAGGATGCAATTATTTTATCTGATGAATGTGGGCAAGCCATGGAAGCCTTACTTATAGAGAATGTTCGTCGTATTTATCAGTCTGACAAGATTAAAAAATATGAAAATCGAGTTAAGAATACCGTTGAGGGTCTTTTTGATGCCTTAATTCTGGCGGCTTCCGATTGGGAGCGAGCTGGGACAAGTAAGAATCCGGCTATTGTGGGGTTGTACAGCTTCCGCAGTACCTATCCGGATTCTTCTGCTTCTGCGGCTCAGATTGTTACAGACTATATTGCCGGAATGACGGATTCTTATGCGAATAAATGTTTCGAAAATTTATATTGGGTGTGAGGTGTGGAATGAAGCAATTAGCTGAACAAGAGAATAGGGGAAAAGACCAAATGGATTCCTCTTCCCCTTATGGTTTTTTTGCGATGCTTGACCGAATGCAGTTTATTAGCCGTTGGGGGCTTATGCGTAATAACCGTACAGAGAACTTGAAAGAACATAGCATGGATGTTGCAGTAGTAACCCACGCCCTAGCTGTGATTCGCAATACTTGCTGTTTAGAAGGGCGAGAAATAGTTGATCCTTACTTGGCGGCGGCGTTGGCTATTTTCCATGACGCTTCCGAAATTATTACCGGAGACTTGCCCACTCCGATTAAGTATCGCAATGAACAAATTACCAAAGCTTATAAGGTGGTGGAAGCCCAAGCCACGGATAGTCTTTTAGGCTTGTTACCGGATTGCTTAAAGGACGAATACAGTTCATTACTACATCCAGATCTTTGTAATCCTTTAATCAGCGAGGCTTACTCTTTGGTGAAATGTGCTGACAAAATCTGTGCTTATATAAAGTGCTTAACAGAAGAACGCTCCGGTAATTGCGAATTCATCTCTGCCAAAGAGACTATATTGGCGGCGATTAACCAGCTGCCTCAACCAGAGGTGGCGTATTTTATTGAGCATTTCATTCCCGCTTACGGGATGACACTGGATCAAATTAACGAATAAAGGATATTTTTATGAAGTTTTTTAATAACAATAAATTTTATGCCTTTGATCAAAAAGCGGATACACCTACGCAAGAAGTACGTACTTCGCCTACGCCAGAACCACAGGTACCACCGGTTCCGTCTCCTCCGGTTAAGGGACACTGGGGAGGTGTTTTACTGGTGGTTTTAGCTGTTTTTCTCTGTGGGATATTCCTGTGGGGATTTTGGTTTCTGCAGGTATTTGGCGGAGAGAGTAAGGCTTCTTATGAGGTGCCAAAAGATATGGTTCTTCGCACCCTAGAAAAAACCGGTTCGCCCACGGCCGGTGTGACTTGGGAGCGTGAGTTGGCTCAGAACCGGGTATCTGTTGCAGACTTTGTCACTCAAGCCTTTACCTCCACCAGTTATCTTTTGCAGAACAAAAGCGATGAAGTCTTTTCGGAAGATCTGGCGTACGCTCTTTACGGGAGTGGTGAGAAACAAGCTTCTATTTTAAGCCGCCTAAATGGTGTTTCCAGAATCTACCTTATGGAAGAATTATTAGCTGAATTGAATCCCCAATTTGTTACCAGTCGATCCCCCAAAGAGGGAACTTCCATCAGAAGCGCAGACGTTATCAGCACTCTTGAGGATCAGGAGGGCTACGCTCTGGGCCTACGGAAAGTTGAAGGTAATATTGCTCTTTCTGGACAAGGCGCGAGACTGGATATTGTGGTAGACCGTAATTTGCGCAGAACAGATTTTGTCCCTCAAGAGAGTGAAAGTGCAATACCCTTTAGTCTGTTCTTTGACACTAGAGTAGAGCCCAGCGGAGAACATCAGGCGCAGCTTCTTTTACGTACCTCAGACGGACGAGCGAAAGTTTTATCTGGAGGAACTATCATAATCCCGGCATTAAACAGCTTGGAAACTGATACGGTACAACCGAGCTTTCTGCCCTCAGAGCAAAAAGAGGTGTGGTATTCCCTTGATGCCATGGATAAAAATGCTTACATTAATTTTGTCGGGCTAAAAGAAGATGTCAAAGTGTCCTTATATGACTTGTATGGGAATATAATCGGGCAGAATGACCTGAAAGATTCTCCCGTAGAAGTCTTACGGGGCAAGAAGCAGGAGCTCCCTACCAGTCCTTTGCCCGAAGGCGCTCTTCCTTATCAGAATATTTTTTATGCTCGGGTGGAAAGAGGCGATGATACCACTCTTTCGGAGGATATTTCTTACTATGCCGTGCAAAGTCGCGAAGTGGGTGTGGGTAGTAGCGGTCAATATTTTGCGGTTCTGAATGATGACATAACCGGTGTTCCTTCGCCGGTTCCGGATCGTCCCCTAACTGATGAAGAGAAAGAGAAAATCATTAACGTTAGAGATGAGGTCGGTGATTCCCTATCAATACCTATGGCAGAGATGACGTTCCTGCCGATCAATGGACGGTTGGCAGAATTCGCGCTAAAAACACAACAGGGTCAGCCAACAAATTTTTATCCTGAATTTCAGACTATCGTTCCGGAGTATGGCTTAGTATCGTCACAGGAGCTGGGCACACTTGTCTTTAGTGGTATTGGGGTAGAGGGATATGCTTCCCAAGTTACTATCAATGGGCAGGCTACAGAGACTCAGGATAACAACAGCTTTTCCGCGGATATGGCTATGAAACCCTCCCGGAATACGGTAGATATTACGGTGACGGATTTTGATGGCAATGCCTACACCTATAAGATGTATGTTTTGTCTGGTGCTGATAGTGAGGGCTATGATAAAGATACCTTAAACCGATTCCCTTCCTCTTACCGTAGTGGCTTGTGGCTTTTACATAATCAGCGTCCGGAATATACCTTTACGCCTTTTGAATCTGAACTTACCTGGCAAGAAGTTGTAGATAATCAAGATAATAAAGACAGAAGCTTAGCCATGTATGATAGCTGGGTAAAGCCTGATAGTCCGGTTTATGACGGATCAAATTGGCGGGCGGCCAGACGAGAAGTGGTCAAATATTTTCTTGATCCACGAAATTTTCTTGATCGGATTAATATTTTTCAGTTCGAGAATTTAGCTTTCGATCCGACGGTACATACGCCGGAAGGGGTCACTGCTATTGTTAAAGGCTCTTTTTTGGAAGGCAGCGATCCGGATTATGTTTCTATCCTTATGACTGCTGGTAAAGAAGCCGGAGTATCGCCTTACTTTCTAGCTAGCCGTATTTTGCAGGAGATGGGCTATAAAGGAGAATCCAAGCTGGCTCATGGAACTCTGGAAGGCTTTGAGGGCTACTATAACTTCTATAATATTGGTTCTACCCCGGATCCAGATATCCCAGACGGGGCATTAATTAATGGGGCTAAATTTGCTCGCTATGGTAATGGCAGTAAGACCCAGACCGTAAGTGAAGAGGCGAAGGCTATTCATATACCCTGGACTTCGCCGGATTTAGCTATTCGTGGCGGCGCTCTTTGGATTGCAAATGGTTACATTAATCGTGGTCAGGATACGTTGTACTTTCAGAAATTTGATATCATTCCCAATGAGGACGGGTTGTTTAAGCACCAATATGCCCAGAATATATCCATGGCTTATAGTGAGGCGCGACGCTATTTTGCCGCCTACCGCTCGCTAAATATGCTTCAGGCCGGGTTTAGTTTTGTTATTCCAGTCTATAAAGACATGCCGGAAGAAGCCAGTCCCAGAGATTTTAACTGGTAGCCCAATTTTATTTACAGACTAAGAGAAGGACATGAGGAAAGACAATGAGAATAAAACACTTTATAAAAGGGACCGAGGGACTTACGGCGAAGCAGAAACACAGCCGGGAAATCTTTCTTTATATTATTTTTGGCGGGCTAACTACTTTGGTCAACTTTATTGCCTTTGTCTTGATTGACAAGCTTTTGATTGATTGGAGTTTGATTTTGCCCTTACCCTGGGGAAGTAGCTTTGATTTAAAAGTTATTTTAAATACGGTTATTTCTTGGATTCTGGCGGTTCTCTTTGCTTTTGCCACCAATCGAACCTTTGTTTTTATGTCTAAGGGACCAATTTTTAAGGAACTGATTGGTTTTGTTTCTTCTCGAATTGCTACCTTACTCTTGTTTGAAATCGGCTTTTTCCAATTGAGTATTTTGGTTTTAGAGCAGGGATTACATATCTCTAAAGATCAAGTGTGGTTAACGCTAGGCGGATTTACCATAACCTATTTGTATGTTCTTAAACTCTTAGTTGCCTTCTTTGTGGTAGCCGGAAACTATATTTTAAGTAAGATTTTCGTTTTCCGTCACAAAAAGCAAGAGGAGTAAGAGGACGTTTTCATGAGTGAAGATCAGAATCAAGTAGTAGATTTTTTCCAGTCTGCCCAACGTTTTGCCAATCGCCCGGGGCTGGAACGGATGCAGGCTCTTCTGGCTGAACTGGGAAATCCTCAGTCTGACCTTAGGTGTCTACATGTTGCCGGGACTAATGGAAAGGGGTCTGTGTGTGCCTTTATGGCCTCAGCTTTGGCTTGGGCAGATTATAAGACCGGTGTCTATACCTCTCCCTTTTTGGAACGCTTTAGTGAGCGTATCCGTATCCTAAATGGTCGAGCCGGACTTGCAGCGTACCAACAGAATGAGGCTGAGGGAGAAATCAGCCAAGCCGATCTGGTTGCCTTGTCAGAAATTGTAAAGCAGGCGACGCAGCGGGTTGTACAAAAAGGAATTGAGCATCCCACAGAATTTGAATTGATTACTGCTCTGGCCTTTCTTTATTTTAAACAGCAAAACTGTCAATATATAGTACTAGAAACGGGATTGGGTGGTAGACTGGATTCGACCAATATCATTGAAAAGCCCCTTTGTACCGTAATTACGGCGATACACTACGATCATATGGAAAGGCTAGGCAGTCAAATAGAAGAGATTGCGGAAGAGAAAGCCGGTATCATTAAACCCGGCGTTCCAATTTATTTGTTAGCCCCAGAGATTGGTGGCTTGTCTGAAAAAGAAAGTGCTAAAGTCAGAGCCGTAATTACTCAGGTAAGCCAAGCCCAAGCAGCCCCTCTGCATGTGGTCGAGGCCAAGGAGTGGCAGAACATTACCTTTGCTCAGGATAAACAAGTATTTAGCCTTCAGGGCTTTGAACAACCTTTTGAAATTCAATTATTTGGAGCCTATCAAATGGGCAATGCCTCCCTAGCTGCCAGAGCTTTGGAAGGTATCGTTGACCAAGAAACAATCCGGCAAGGTTTTAGCCAGACCAGGTGGAAGGGTAGACTGGAAATTTTACAAAAATCGCCTCTGGTCATTATTGACGGTGCTCATAATCTTCAAGGTGTTATGGCCTTTCGTCAGAGCATTGATCAATTCTTTTCTGAGGCTTTTTTGACCAAGTCTCCTAGACTACTGCTGGGATTTCTTGAGGATAAGGACTATGAACAGATTTTAGAGCGGTTACTAAGGGACTTGCCTTTTCCCTTAAAAGAAATTATCTGCGTGAAAATTGATAATCCCCGCACTTTGAAGCCCCAAAGGTTAAAAAGCTACATTGTGGATCATTTTGACCTGGAAAGGCTATTTTACAAGGAAGCTACACCTATGTATAATATTATAGACAAAATTGAAGCCTGGGATGATGCAGAGGAAGCGGCTGGTGTGGCTCTTGAACGATCCATGCAAGACGGTAGTCCCTTGCTTTGTTTGGGTTCGCTATACTTAGTAGGACAGCTACGCTCGACCCTACAGTACAGGCAAAAGGAGATCAACTGAATGGATTGGCATGATGCTGCGATGGCATTCCCACAGCTTAGAGACAAAGACCTGCAAAGGATTGTCCTTATGGCCGAGGAACGGGAACATATACTGATTTTATTTAATCGCTCGGTACAAAATACCCAGAACGATAGTGCTGATATTGCGATGATTGCCTTGAAGAAGCTTTTGACCCAATTCCCAACCTGGGGAGAGGCCGCTCTTCTCTATGGGATCTGCTTAGCCTCCGAAGGTAAGATCAAGCGGGCTTTAGCCAGTTTTGAGCATGCCCTTTCCAGTGGTTTAGGAACGGAAGAGCTTACCTATTTAGCACAAGTGTGCTATAGAGAAGCTGGCATTCAGTACAAGTCTTCTGGAAGTAGAGGTAAGACTGATGAGGAAGATGGTAAAGGTAAACGGCGCCGGACGCAGATCAAAGATGCTGATTTAGAACAACGTAATCATATGCAAGCTCCGATTCTAAGGCGAGCCCCTCGTTCTCCCGGTAAGGCGAAGTTAGCCTCCGAGCGGGAACGTCGTGATGTAATGATGCAGGCTAATAGCGGCGGCGATGGTAGTGATGAAGAATTTGACGTTTCTATTCCGAAGACACCGGCTGAAAAATTACGTTTGACCATCATTATTGGTTCTTCTGTTATGGGTGCTATTGCCTTGGGATTACTGATTTGGTTTTTTGCTATTCCTTTCTTTAGCTCTTTATCCTCTGGGGATTCCTCAAAAGAGAAGCTAGAGTATCTCTTAAATCAGCTTCAAACGCAACAAGATGAGCCTGCAATAAGAGCAGTTCTGGCTGATTTTGCCCAGAAATTTCCCGAGGCAGGTGTCTCTGTTCCCCCAGTAACTACTGAAAGTATTACTCCAACTCCTGTTCCTGAAACAGTACCAACTACTAGCACCACAAGCCCGGAAGTACCGCCAGGGGAAACAACGGTAGCACCTGATGCTCAGCCAGAAGCCCCCCAGGGTGAAACCACACTGGCCGAAGGCGCTGAGGGTACAACTACTTCAACTACATCCGATTCGCAGTAAATAAATTCTTTATCGTTTAAAACGCACTAGAATAAAGCTAGGAGGCTTGTTATGAAATACATAAGTACCCGCGGTGGCGAGGCTAGATTCTCTTCAGCAGAGGCCATTAAACAAGGAATTGCCCCAGACGGTGGTTTGTTTGTACCGGAGACTATTCCTCAATTGCAGAAAAAAGATATTGATGCTCTCATGAACAAGAGCTATGCAGAGATTGCGGCTGATGTCTTGTCTCGCTTTCTTGAGGATTTTTCCTACAGTGAGCTTCTTGATGCCACAGTCGCGGCCTATGATCCGGAGTCCTTTGGGGAAGAACCAGCCCCCCTGGTACAATTAAATGCTTACAATGAACGGGAGTATATTTTGGAACTCTGGCATGGTCCTACGGCAGCATTTAAGGATATGGCGCTCCAGCTTTTACCTCATTTGATGACAAAGGCCATTGAAAAAACCGGTGAAACCAACAAAATATGTATTCTTACCGCCACTTCCGGTGATACGGGAAAAGCGGCTCTGGAAGGCTTTAAGGATGTTCCCGGTACCGAGGTGATTGTATTCTATCCTTCTGATGGTGTTTCGGAAGCCCAGCGCCTTCAAATGATTACTACCGAAGGGGAGAATGTTCATGTTGCGGCAGTTAAAGGTTGCTTTGACGATGCCCAAACCGGTGTCAAAGAAATTTTTGCTGATAAAGAACTAGAAAAGCAGCTAAAAGAGAACCATATTGTTCTGTCCTCGGCTAACTCTATCAACTGGGGACGTCTGGTTCCTCAAATAGCCTACTATGTTGCTTCCTATGTTGAGCTCTTGAAACGTGAGAAGATTGAGTGGGGAGAAGCGATCAATGTTTGTGTACCTACAGGGAACTTTGGCAATATATTAGCCGCTTGGTATAGTATGAAAATGGGGATTCCTATTCATCGCTTAATTTGTGCCTCCAATAGAAATAAAGTGCTTTCAGATTTTCTTAGAAGCGGCACGTACGATAGCAACCGTGATTTCTATAAAACAAATTCCCCCTCTATGGATATTTTGGTCTCTTCGAATTTAGAGCGTTTGCTGTTTGAAATTACAGGTCATAATGGTCAGAAGATCCAGCAGTGGATGCAGGAGTTGAAGAGTAAGGGTGCCTACACCGTCGATCCAGCTACCTTGAAGGTATTACAGAGTGTCTTTGTAGGTGGTTTCTCTGATGAAGTTGGCATTAGTAAAACTATTCGCGAAATTTATGATCGTTGCGATCACGCTATTGATACCCATACCGCAGTAGGATTCAATGTATATGGCCGTTATAGACAGAGATCTGGTGATGAAGCCAAAACAATTTTTGTTTCCACTGCCAGTCCCTTCAAATTTTCTGATAGCGTAGCTGATGCCATCTTTGGTAATGGTTATAGCCGGGGACGTTCAGAAGACACTATCATTAATGAGCTTTCGGAAGAAACTTCCTTGCCGATTCCTGCAGGACTTAAGGATTTAAGAAGTATGCCACAGCTCCATGATACGTTGATTGAGACTTCAGAAATGCGCGAGCAGGTGTTACGCTTTTTGAAACTTGGCTAAGGAATGTGCAAATTTACTTGCATAGTGATTTTATAAAAGACGGAATGGGTGTAGGCCAGGATAGAATAAAGAAGTTATGGGGCTATTTCAAAAAGAAATAGTCCCATACTTGTTAGTGTAATCTTTCTGTCAACACTATTTATATTTTATAACTATACGGCTTGGATTTACATTATAGTGTATGTAATAATTTGTCTAGTTGGGTGTGGAATTGGCAGTTTGTTTTATAAACATACAAAATAAGCTTTTCTAAGGAGATGCAATTATGTTTACAATCATAATTCTTTGCACTACTATTTTTATGATAGTTTTAGTGATGTTTAAAGTGTATAAAAACGATAAAGTACCCATCCTAACAGTCGAGGCAGTGGTGGTCGATACACGTGAGGAATTCCACCCGGAATTTACTACTATGATTGGAAACACTACTCCAGCACACACTACCTATCATGTGGTATTTGAGGTTGAAAGTGGCGATCGCCTAGAATTTAGCATACCCTATCCACAATACAGTGCCCTTGCAAAAGGGCAATTTGGCAGGCTAACATTCCAGGGCAAGAGGCTAGGCAGTTTTATAAGATGCTGATGTTTTACAATTGCAAAAATAATCTGAAAATCGTTAGTTATGGCTCAAAAGATAACGCAAGGAGGGTAATGAATTTATGAAAAGACAAAAGGTAAGAAAGGCCATTGGTATCCTATCCTTTTTGCTTTTTCCCATAATTATTTATTATTTCTCCCCCTATCTTATTTTGCTTGGAGCCACTGCTGGCATCATTACCGGTAGCTTTATCGTATTTGCGGCCTTGTTTTTCTTCTCTTTATTTTTAGGCCGAGGCTTTTGTGGCTATGTCTGTCCCACAGGAGGGCTGCAGGAATGCCTCATACTGGCCTCTGACAAAAAGGCCAAAGGTGGGAAATTAAATTGGATTAAGTATTTTATCTGGGCACCTTGGATGGGTGCTATTATCCTTATGTTTGTTAAGGCTGGGGGCTTTTTGCAGGTGGATTTTCTGTTTATGACCGTAAATGGAATTTCGGTAATAGAACCTATGGCATACATTATTTACTACGGTGTTCTTCTGCTAATTGTCATTCTATCCTTGACCGCCGGCAAACGGGGATTTTGCCATTATGTGTGCTGGATAGCACCCTTCATGATTATTGGCACTAAAGTATCACAGGCGCTTTCGCTTCCAAGGCTTCATCTTAAATCAGATCAGGACAAGTGCATTCATTGTAACCGATGCACCCCAAAATGTCCTATGAGTCTTGAGGTGTTGGATATGGTTCAAAAGAATCAGATGTATAACAGTGAATGTATTTTGTGTGGGGAGTGCGTAGATGTTTGCCCTAAAGCGGTAATTAAATACGCCTTCAAAAAATAGGGACTAGCGGACTAAGGAGACTTTTTTAAGTTCTATTATTTGAATATGCTCTTTTGATCTAATAATCAACATTTAACATTAGGCGGAATGTCTGAGACAAAAGAGTGCCCTTTCTATCATGCTGAAGCGTTACCTTTGGCAGCTTCATCTGATTATCTAGTCTTCTTTTCTCCCAAACATATAAGTTGTTCTCTTGTTATAGGCTCAAGGGAATTTTTAAGGGTGTAAAAGATAAACAATGATCTTCCATATCGTCTCAATGCGTTGACCACTGATAACATATTTAGTATACTAGCAGTATACTAAATATGTCGATGGTGTAAAGATGGATAGAAAGAATAAAAAAGAGAATGTGGCAGCACTTCACAGAGACACAATAATGAGTGCAGCCGAAAAGCTTTTTTTAGAAAAAGGTGTTTCGGCAACAACAATAGATGAGATATCTAAAGCATCTCAATACAGCAGGCGAACCATTTATGCCTACTTTGAGAGCAAAGAAGAAATATTGTACCATATTATTGTGAAGGGTCTCTCGGCACTTAAAGCCGATATTAGTACAGCCATAGAGGAGAGCTCAGATTTCTTTCAGCAGTATTTGGCTATTTGCAGCGCCATGGAAAAATATCATAGGAATTGTCCGCAATCCTTTGAGAGTGTTAATCAGGCTAACATAAAAGAGATAGATTTCTCAACGATTCTCCAAGTGGTGAAGCAAATCTTTACTCTAGGAACGGAGATTAATGTAATGCTGGCGGAGTTTATTGAGAATGGGAAAATAGATGGAATTGTACGGGAAGAAGTGCAGCCTATGAAAACGGTATACATACTGTGGTCGAATATATCCTCACTATTGACTCTGGCACAAAATAAAAGTGCTTTTCTCGAAAAAGAGTTAAGCACAACTCAAACTGATTTTTTGGAATATGGGTACAAACAAATAATTAATGCTATTTTAGTTAAGCCCATTAGATAGGAGTGATGTGATTGAACTTTGAGATTATTTCCTTTGTGTCAGGCTCAATTCAAAAGCAGGCCGCTACTGAAGTTTTTCAATGCAACAACTTTACAGAAAGGTTTGGCCTTACTCTTACACAGGCGCAGGCTGGAGAGCTAGTGGAAACCCGTTCAATTGCTTTGTGTGATAACGGGCGTATTGAATTTGGTGGTGGTGCTATTGATAAAATTATCAAAGAATTCTGTGACTCCCCTTATATATCCATGGATAACTATACTGAAACGATCCATGATTTGATTGAAATCTTCTACTACTATAAAAACGAAACTATGGATTTAATAAGTGATGATGATTTAATAAAGTTTATGAAATTATCTTATGATGGAGTCTGCCAAGGCTCACTTGACCTATTGTTGGGAAGAGAGCTATATATACTCGCTAGAAATTTGCGTTTTGGATTTTCCGCCTATTACTCCGAAAGTGATGTGGAAGAAGATGATGAAGGTGACGAGGATTGAATAATAGTCTTAATAAAATCAGTGTTATTGATAGCTCAGAATTGAGTGGTGAACTTTATTTTCAGTCACTACTTGAGCAAGCCCATTGTAAGGGGCTTTTAGGGGATAGTGATATAGAGCGCTTACAATATGAATGTCTCACTCTTTTAGCCAATAAGACTGAGTGCTATAATTCCGGTGACAGTAGTTCAATTCAAATTGAAAAGGCGCAAAGTATTATGTCTTCCATTCTCTTTACCATAGGAGTTTGGTTAAAAACCTATGCCAACCCCGATGAGGCTATAGTGGCACTGCAGCAAAGATCAATACATGAGCTTTATCAAAAGGGGCGCAAGCGGCTTGATACCTTGATTATAACTACAAAAGCTATTCATGCTAAACTGCTTCGCCAGCTTGTAAATACTCAGAATCACTGCTACCATGATACTTTAGTAGATGGGATACTGGGTTTTTTCAAACTCTATAACCCTGATTTTTTTGCTCAAGAAATCCATATTACTGCTGATTATCCGTTGTTTAATCCTAGGCCTAAATTAGCAGGGATTGAGTTTATCAAAGCCTATGTAGAGGCCGCCTATCGCGAAAATCAATTTTGCAGCTACTTTGACTTCGATGATATTCATCATTTATTAACTGGTTATGCAGAAGATTATCAAGATCTATTTATAAATATTTATGATGTTGCTCTAACTACTGTAATAGGTTGTATTGTTGCTGACACAGATTGTTCCCGACTAGATATCACTGAAACAGGGGTGAGGCTTCTTGAACAGACTTTTACGGCAAAATCTAAAAATGAGATAGAAACAATTATTAGAGAAAGTGCAGATGAGCTAGGCCAACGTTTTCAGTTTTCACAGGAACTTTTGCAGTATATTCAAAATAGTCTACCGTTAATTGTAAGTAATATTGAGATTGCAGCAAAGAAGCATACCCTAAACCAAGTCTTCTTTACGCCGACCTATCCAGAGCATAATCCTCAAATCACCTTTTCCTATGGTCTTAAGATGGAGGATGATCTATACCGAAAGCTAATAGCTGAAATTAGTCAATGTCGCTATTTGCAAGATAAAATAGCAATTATAAAAGAGCATGTCCATTCTATGGCTGACTTGGAAGAGGTTTTACTGGACGCTGACATGACCAGCGAAGAGATGCAGAGTATTCTATGTGAGTTGAGTTTGCTGGAAATTACAGCCCTTTGTAAAAGATATCCGCCCCTGTCTGACCAGACTGTTCGTGATTTACGAGAACAGGAGCAGACATTGCGTATAGCCCTAGAAATGTATATAGCCACTTTGCCCTTAGAGCAACAGGATTTGATTGAGCAAGCAGGCAAATCATTATTACAGGACTAACAAGTATAGGTAGCATGGAGTGATTACCGTAGTATGGAGGTAGGCGTAGGGCAAATCTTGCTAGCCTATCTGGTTTTTTCCATAAAAAAACCTCTCCTTTGAGGGGAGAGGCTTTCTTCTTGGAAGTCGTAGGTTTCTTATCCTTTGATAATCAATTGGATACCCTTGTTGAGCTCGCTGAAATCTTCTTTCAAAGAAACCAGATAAGCCTTACCTGCATCAGTGATGCTGTAGTATCTTCTTAGACGATTGTCCTCAGAAATCTTCTTCTCATACTCTTCAATGTAACCGAACTTCATCAGACGATAGATAGCCGGATAAAGGGTAGCAACTTTATAGAGTCCCTTGCTTCTGGCTTCAAAATCCTGAATCAGCTGATAAACGTACTTAGGCCCCTCGGTCAAAAGATGTAAAATTAACATTTCGACAGTAGCTTTCTTGTAGTTCTCGCGCATTCCTTCTGGTGTCCCACTTCTTGTCATGTTCTCATTCATAATTTCACCTCATAATAATGTAGATAAGAATATAACCAATAATTCCAATATTTATTCTACCCAAATTTTTAGCTTTCGTCCACGGTCACATGACTCTTTTTATCAGATAATTACTGAGAAAAGTGTGAATTTTCTATGTCTCAATGATAGATTTCACTCTTTGTTCACAATAGGTACTGAAAGAACTATGTTTATTAACATTCTGTATATAATCACTTTTCTCGTTTCTGGGTCTGATGTATCTCTTCAAGAGCAAGATTGGGGTTACGATCCAGTGCCCAGGAGATACCCCATTCCGACTCAAAGAGAATTACCGGTGCTTCGTCTTTATCCAGAACCAAGAGAGAGGTAGAGGTGATGGTCAGCTTTTTGGTATCAAAGGGTTCTGTTGGATTAAGTGGTAAAGCCCAGCGGGCATAGTGATAATTTAGTGGGGTGCGCAAGATTGTTACACCATACTCCTTCAGTAGGCGGTGTTCCAAAACATCAAACTGAAGGACACCGACTACACCCATAATATAAGTCTCTGTTCCAATGTCTGGTTGCTTGTAAAGCTGAATGGCGCCTTCTTCAGATAATTGTTCAATTCCTTTAAGAAATTGCTTGCGTTTCATAGAGTCCAAGGGTGCTACTCGCGAGAAATGCTCCGGTGGGAAGACGGGGATGCCTTCGAAACGAAAGGATTTACTTGAGTTAGTGAGGGTATCACCAATGCGGAAAATACCCGGATCAAATATTCCGATAATGTCTCCGGCGTAAGCCTCCTCCACAATGGCACGGTCTTGTGCCATAAATTGTTGGGGTTGGGCGAGAGTAATTTTCTTGCCCAAACGAACATGCTTAACTCCCATAGACTTCTCGTATTTGCCGGAGCAAATCCGTAGAAAAGCCATTCGATCCCGATGGTTAGGATCCATATTGGCTTGAATCTTAAAAACGAAACCAGAAAAATAGTCAGAGTCAGGTTCAACAATACCTATATCTGTTTCTCGGGGAACCGGTGAAGGAGCCATAGCTAGGAAATGCTTTAAGAAGGGCTCTACACCAAAATTGGTAATGGCGGAACCGAAAAAGACCGGAGTCAATTCACCTTTTAAAATCTTGTTTAGATCAAACTCGTCTCCGGCCATATCTAAAAGTTCAATGTCGGCTCGGAGGGCCTCAATGTGAGGCAGATCCAAGTGCTTGGAGAGCTCAGCTTCATCATTTACTCCGGCACAGATGGCTTTAACAATACTTGCACCATGATCTGCGGCATTCTCATCAAAGAGTAGTACCTCTTCGTCTTGACGATTGTAGACGCCCTTAAAGTCGCCATCTGTACCAATTGGCCAGTTGATGGGTGTAGAACGTATTCCCAGAACTTTTTCCAGCTCATCAATTAGGTCAAAAGGATTCTTAGCTGCCCGATCCATTTTATTAATGAAGGTAAAAATAGGGATACCACGTTTACGGCAAACGGTGAAAAGCTTAATGGTTTGCGCTTCAACACCCTTAGCTCCGTCTAAAAGCATCACAGCCGCATCAGCGGCACAGAGGGTACGATAGGTGTCTTCTGAGAAGTCTTGATGTCCTGGAGTATCAAGAATGTTGATACAGTAGTTGTCATATTCAAATTGCATAACAGAGGAGGTAACGGAAATACCCCGCTGCTTCTCAATTTCCATCCAGTCGGAGGTGGCGTGACGTGACGCTTTTCTGCCTTTGACGGAACCAGCCATGTGAATAGCACCACCGTACAGCAGTAACTTTTCTGTCATAGTGGTCTTACCGGCGTCAGGGTGAGAAATAATTGCGAAGGTGCGCCGACGATTAATCTGCTCTTTGGTATTCTGATCCATGTAAAATTGTTTCCCCCGTTACGTATAGGTAAATTGCTTTACCAATCTTAAATAAATAAAAGAAAATGATTTTTACTTTTAAAACCAATAAGAATAGGCTATAATCAATCATAGTATTATCTTACAGGCAAGCATATGTGCCGGATAATTATATCAGGCTGCCTATGTCTGTGGCAAGCAATGCGGAAAGGATACCTGATACATGTCCGATCTTAATGAAAAAAGACTAGCTGTCCTGATTGATGCCGATAACATTTCTGCCCATTACATTAAACCTATGATTGAGGAAGTTGCCCGTTATGGAAATGCAACTATTAAACGTATTTACGGCGACTGGACTAAGCCTAACCTAGGTTCATGGAAGACCATTCTTCTGGACTATGCCTTTCAGCCAATCCAGCAGTTTGGTTATACCACCGGCAAGAATGCAACGGATTCTGCCATGATTATTGATGCTATGGATATTCTCTACTCTGAGAAAGTTGACGGATTCTGCTTGGTTTCTAGTGACAGTGATTTCACTCGACTGGCTACCCGCTTAAGAGAAGCCGGTAAGATCGTTTACGGAATTGGTGAGAAGAAGACTCCTCAGCCCTTTATTGCTGCCTGTGATCGGTTTATCTTTTTAGAAATTTTACTCATCACACCGGATAAAGAATATCCCGGTATGCATACTCCGGTTAGAATCCCTTACAACGATATTCGAAGCCCTCGGGGTGAAAATGGCATAGCTTCTGCTTCCCGGATTGGCGGTGTGGTAGACCAGGCCACGGCTAATCTGATACATGCTTCCATTACGGATTTAGCTGATGATAATGGCTGGGCTTTTTTGGGAGCAGTAGGCAACTTAATGTTAAAAAAGCAACCTTCTTTTGATCCGAGAAATTTTGGGTTCACTAAGCTTTCTCAGATGATACGTTCTATAGACAGTATTGAGAGTGAAGAACGTATCAACGAAAAGAATCCCTTGGTTACCCTTATATACATCAAGAATAAGGAGGATATTTGACTATGATGCGTAAGAGCGGTGTACTTTTACATTTGACATCTCTGCCGGGACAGTATGGTATTGGGTGTTTTGATGAGGAGGCCCTTGCTTTTGCCGAAAAAATTAATGAAGCAGGTTTTTCCTACTGGCAACTTCTGCCTTTGCTTCGCCCCGGCAGAGATAACTCACCTTACCGCAGTGATTCTGCCTTTGCCGGAAATGAATTGCTAATTGATCCGGGTCAAATGTTTGACATAGGATTAATTACTGACGAAGAGTTGGACTCAGCTGTTTATCAAGGTAGTGCCCATGCCGTGAATTATGATTGGGTCAGACAGAATCGCAGCCGCTTATTCACTAAAGCTGCCGAGCGGATATCTGAGAGTTATCGCCAAGAAGTTCTAGCCTTTGTTAGTAATAATAAATGGGTAAAGGATTTCGCCACGTATGCTGCCCTGAAAAAGCACTTCCAGAACAAAGCTTGGTGGGAATGGCCGGAGGAAGCCTTAGTAAGGTGTCAGCCTGAAGCAGTGGAAGCCTTTGTTCAGGAGCATGAAGCAGCGTACTTTTTGGAGTGCTTTACTCAGTATGAGTTTTATCGCCAATGGAAGGTGTTTCGGCAAGCCGTCCAGCAGAGAGGTGTTAAGCTCATAGGTGATTTGCCTATATACGTTTCAGAAGACAGCGCCGAAGTTTGGAGTCATCGGGAATTGTTTTTGACGGACGATGAGGGGCTGGTTTCTCATGTAGCCGGCATACCACCAGATTCCTTTGCCCCTTCCGGTCAGATCTGGGGGCATCCTTTATATGATTGGAGCCACCATCAAAAGAGTGATTTTCAATGGTGGATGGAGCGCTTGGAATGGAATCTTTCGATGTATGATCGATTGCGGATTACACATTTTCCAGGGTTCCGCGCCTTTTTTTCAATTCCCAAGGGTAAATCCCCCCAAGAAGGAGAATGGTGCAGTGCTCCTGGCCATAAATTGATTGAACGTCTGCGGCAGATTTTTCCAGAGGCAGAAATTATTGCGGAAGACTTGGGCGCCAGAGACGAAGTGAATTCCTTTGTTATGGAGGCTGGTTTTCCTGATACACGGGTGTTTCAGTATGCTTTCGATCCTTCTGGAAATAGTCCGCATTTGCCCCATAATTACGATGTCAATACCGTAGCCTATACCAGTACTCATGACAATAATACGCTCTTGGGATGGCTTTGGAGTTCCTCCGAGGAGGAGAAGCGATATGTAGCCAACTATTGCGCTATGGAAGATTTAGATTGGGGGCGCGGCGGTCCTCAGAGTCCTCCTTGTCACTCAATGATTCAACAGGTATGGCAATCTGCGGCTCAGCTTACGATCGTACCTTTACAAGATATCTTAGGTTATGGTGAAGATACTCGAATGAACACTCCCGGGACGGATAGTGGTAATTGGACTTTTCGGATCTCCCATGCAGGTATTGAATCTATGGATTGTCAGTGGCTGTACCAAATGAATCAGCTGTATCGTCGTTTGCCCTAATTAATTGTTAGCCCAATACGGTTTCTAATAGCGTAGGGCTGCCTCAATTTTTTTGAGGCAGCCCTACGTTCATTATAAGATTATTCTAAGAAACTAAGGAAAGCCTAGCTGGTAGCTGTAGTCATCTGCGTGGAAGTACCGGGAGACATATTCTCACCTTCACTTATAAAGGTAGCGGCAATCTGATCGACTAGCTCCACGTAATCAGGCCCCTCTACGAAGGCTTCAAACATAATAATGCTATTCTCATTACCCTCAATGGCATAGGTAATACTAATGCCCTTTTCTGAGCTACTCATACCCCTAACGGCATTCTTACCATTGATGTTCATTTCATCTGTTTGATCCCAAGCTCCGGCAAATTCTTCCTGATACTCGGAAATGGTTACGCCATTATCAGTCTGATGTACAATACTTATAGTAATGGTAGGCTTCAAAGAGGTCAGTGTGATAACATTGTCCTCTTCTTTTAACTCCAGTTCCTTAGGGTAGGTAAAGGCAAAACCCTTTTGATTAAAGCGGTTGGAAAAATTGGTCTCAAAAATAGCCTTTTCAGGAACGGTTACGTGGGTAGTAGAAGAGCTGGCAGCCAAACTACTTTCGGAGGCGGAAGGGCCGGCTGAATTAGAGCAGGCACCTGTCAAGGACAGGCAAAGGATAAAAGCTGACAAAACAATAAATTTCCTCACAACACTATCTCCTTTTCTTTTTGTACATATTGACGATTCTATCATACTATTGGCTGGTTTTAAATTGAAAATAGATAAAAGGAGAGGTGCAATAGGTTCTGTTTTTGCCCAAAAGATCAATGTGGCTTGCTGCGGGATTAATCTTGGTATCTTTTTTCGCTTCCGTAGCCACTTAGCGACTGATACTGCTGTAGAAGTAACAAAAACTCCTTACGATATCCGCCTTCGTCTTTACCTTGATTTTCAGTGACTACATCATACAATTGGGTGATATCCTGATTGGCTTGCTCTGAATTTCTAAGATTTTCTCCAAACTCGGCTACTGCCGCGGCAAAGAGGAAATCGGAACTGGTAGTTTCTTCTATTTGGTCTTTTTCTACATTCCAAGTAAGTAAATTGCTGCTACTTTCTCCCGGATTCTTATAACGGATTCGGAGTTGAAAGATTTCATTTGTAACGGAAGAATCTTCCTGAAGAGTTGTTTCTTCTTGGTTTGGGATCGTTGTTGGGGTATAGCGTAAAGATTCTTCTGCGGAGGCAGGCGTATCGGTCATCTCTAATTCATAGAGAAATACTACATCTGTTCCGGCGCCAATTTCACCAGCGTCTTTAGCATCATTGGCAAAATCTTGATTGGCAAGTAAGCGATTCTCATAGCCCAAGAGGCGATAGTTTCTTATATAAGCGGGATTAAACTCAATTTGAGCCTTAACATCAGTGGCTACGACATATAAGTTTGATGCTAGTTCTTCCACCAGAACTTTTTCAGCACTATCAAGGGTATAGATGTAAGAGTAATTTCCGTTGCCATTTTTGGAAAGTGTTTCCATAATGTCTTCTCTTAGATTACCTGTGCCAAACCCTAAGATACTTAGGTAAATGTCACTTTCTCGCTTTTCGGAAACGAGTTCTGCCAATTGATTTGGGTCATTAATACCAACGTTAAAATCCCCATCTGTAGCTAAGATGATTCGATTATTTCCCTCGGACAAAAAGTTCTTTTCAGCTAGTTCGTAAGCGGTATTAATGCCTTCGGCACCGGCAGTTGATCCACCGGCCTCCAACTCATTGATAGCAGATAAGATCGTTTTTTTGTCTTTGCCGGAGGCGCTGTCCAACAAAACAGAAGAGCTACCGGCATAGGTGACGATAGAGACTCTATCTTGAGGCCCTAATTTATCAACTAACAAGTGCAGTGCCTCCTTGAGCAAAGGTAATTTATCATAAGAGGCCATAGACCCTGAGGTATCAACTAGAAAAATTAGGTTACTGGGGGGGAGTTGCTCTAGGTCTATTTCTGGCGTTTTAACCCGAACAAAGGCTAATTTCTTTTCTGGATGAAAGGGAGATGGTCCCACTTCCAAGGAGACGCCAAAGGGGGAATTGTTATCATAATCCATGACTCCGTCATAAGAAAAATAATTCAACAGTTCTTCGATGCGCACAGCATCTGCAGGAGGGAAATTACCGCCTTGAAGATAACGTTCAATGTTTGAATAGGCAGCGGTATCTACTTTTAGAGAAAAGGTACTGACGGACTGTTTACTTGTAGCAATTGCTTGATTCTCAGTAATGGGCAAGTAACTTTCTTGATTTATATACTCGTCTGGCATTTGATTGGTTATAGCATTCTTATTAGCTTCGTCGACTTGAGCTCCATTGTATACTGGCGCACCATCATTGGCAGGAGATTCTGCATCAGTATTATCTCTTGGTGGCGCTGATCCACAGCTGGTGAGAAAAAAAGCACATGAGAGTAGTCCTAGTAATCCGTAGTATAATTTTGATTTCTTCATATTCATACTCCTTTGATTTTTATTGACTGTTCTACTTATATAACTGAGGTTAAAGTAGAAACCTTACAGGAATATAAAAAAATTTATAAAAGGAGAGCCTGAGCTAAGGGAACGAGACTATCAGGGCTATACTTGCAGCTAAGCTGATACCAGATTCCCTGATGCTCGAATTGCATCAAACTATAATCAGGCACATAGCGTAGGGAGACGGTTTTACCATCCAGTTCATAATCAACAAAGCTATCTGGGTTAATTTGGGGTTCTGTTTCTTGCAGAGTGAGTACAATATCGTCCGAATTTCTGTTCTTTAGTTTATAAATACTTTGCCCTTGATCAATTTTGACCTCTTCAATCCTTAATTCTTCTGGTAGGCGAGTCGAAAGTAACTGTAACTGATCTTCCATGGAGGCCTCGGCTACATCCTTAGGCGTAGTATTTGTTTCAATGTAGTTACTACTTTGCCAATATAGTGACAAGGGGATTAGCAGCATAATCAGTAAAGCCGCCGCTGCCATCAACCAATACTTAGGATGACTTGATCGAGTGCCTTTCAGCTTGCTTTTTACTTTAAGGTCTAAAGCATGCCAATCCTGCTTAGTATCTCCCTCTGCTTTAGCAGCTTCGTTAATTAGCTCTTGACCGACAATTTCATTATATCTTTTGGCTAGTTCAATATAAAAATTCTCTTGATTTACTTCTTTCATGATAAGTTTTCCTCCTTTTGGAGCAGCTTTGCCAGCTTTTTTCGTGCCCGAAAAAGCCGAACATGGATATTATTTTCGGTTGTTTTTAAAATTTGAGCGATCTCTTTGTGTGAACAACTATGAGCGTATTTTAACAGGAAAACGCTACGATATTCTTCGCCCAGCTGATCAATCAGACTGCAGACTCTTTGAGCATTCAGCTTATCTAAGGTGATTGATTCGGGTGTATCTGTCTGGGTATAGCCTTCTTCAATTAATTCGGATTCTCCTAATCGATTACGCTTTTGCCATAGTGTGAGGGCAGTGTTTCTTACAATTGTTAATAAAAAGGCGGCACTTTGTGGGTCTTCCGGTGCTCCAATCTTATGTAAATTCTTATAGGCTCGGAGGAAAGCCTCGCTGACCGCATCTTCTGCCAACATTTGGTCTTTCAAAATGGTATAGGCACGTTGAAACAACACTTTTTTATAGCGTTGATAAAGGGTATTGAATTTGATCTCTTCCTCTTCCGAGGCAAAAACAAATAGCAGCAAAATATCCCCCCTAGAAATTTGGTCGGATTATTCTTCCTACCTACTATAACTGCTGGAAATAGAAAAAGCTTACAAAAGAGAAAAATTTATTTTCTTTATATACCTTGACAGACACAGTATATAAGTGTAAGATTTACAACAAGTTCAAAAGTATTATGGGGAAGGAGATATACCAGATGTCTATAACACCAGATCTATTACGCGGCCACACCGATACAATCATTTTGGCACACTTACTTAATAAGGATAGCTATGGTTATGAGATAAATCGATCGATTCAGGATAAGACTCGAATGGCTTATGAGCTTAAAGAAGCAACGCTGTACTCCGCCTTTCGACGCTTAGAAGAAGGGGGGCTGATTGCCTCCTACTGGGGAGATGAAACCACTGGGGCAAGAAGACGTTATTATTCTATTACAAATTTAGGGCGTGAACTTTATAAGAAAAATAAGCAGGATTGGGAAGAGACAAAAAGTGTAATTGATCAGTTGATTCAGGAGGATAGGAAATGAGTACGGAAATTAAGTCTTATGTAGAGAATCTTTTTAAAGATGCTCCTCAGACCCAAAAAATTCAGGAGATGAAAGAAGAGCTGCTTTCGAATTTAAGTAGCCGCTATGAAGATTTATTGGTACAGGGAGAGACGAAGGAAGAGGCCTATAACAAAGTTATTGCCGGCATCGGTGACTTATCGGAACTTTTCCGCCAGATTGAAAATGAGAGTGCCTTTAATCGTCATTATCCCTCACCCCAGAGGAAAAAAAATGCGCTACTGGTTTCTATTGCAGTCATACTTTATATTCTTGCTATTCCAGCCGCAGCGATTACCGATGAATTTAGCGGAAGGGGAACTTTTACCCCTCTGGTCTTCTTTTTGTTTATTGCCGTTGCCACTGGAATTTTAGTTTATAACCATCTAAGCCGCCCTAAGTATATCAAGGAAAACGAGAGCTTAGTAGAAGAGTTTAAACAGTGGAAGAGTCAGGATGCCCAGAGACAACAGTTAAGGCGTACCCTTTCCTCTATTTTATGGCTGGTTATTATTATTGCGTATTTTGGCGTCAGCTTTTTCTGGAGCGCTTGGGCTTATTCTTGGCTGCTATTTGTTTTTGGTGCTTTAATGCAGGTGGTATTAAAGCTGATCTTTGACTTAGGAGAGTATCGCAAATGAAAACATTGAAAGTCATTCAACTTATTCTGGTCAGCATACTGTCACTAGCGGTTTTAGCCATTCTGATAAATTTTATTATGGGACAATTTAGTTTGGGAAGTTGGAATCTAAATCAAACCGGACCGGCTACGGAACAATTCCGAAAGACTTCTTCCATGGAACAAATCTATCAAATTGAGGCTGATGTAACGATTGCAGATATCTCTATTGTTCAAACCCAGGGGGAAGAAATCACGATCATCTACAGGGCTCCAGACGCTTTAAAGGATCGCTATGAGTTTAGTTTTTCGGATTCAGACGTAGAAAATACAATTAAGGTAACCGAAAAACAAAAAGGCACTCATTGGCTTTTCTCTTTTCCTTGGAATCACTCGGAAGTAAAGTTAGAATTACAGATTCCAGCCAAATATATGGGCTCTTTACTCCTGTCAAGTATCTCAGGCGAGACGAACATGCCGGGAAATTATGAGCTGGGCTTTTTTAGCGCACGTTCTACCTCGGGCGAAATTAACCTCGGCAGTATTAAAACCATGCGCTATGAAATCAACAGCGTTTCTGGTGATCTCCGAGGAACCGCTCTTGAAGGGGAAGGAAGTATAAACTCTACTTCGGGCGAAATACAGTTTGATAGTCTAAAAGGAAATACTACCCTACACACGGTCTCAGGCGATATTAATACCGGTGATATGGCCGGCATGGGTAGTCTCTCATCTATCTCTGGCTCAATCTCAACGCAAATAACAGAGGTTCAAGGAAACCTTGATGTTACTACGGTTTCTGGAGGCGTGGAGATTTTGCTCAAAAAAGACGCTGCCTATTTACTTTCCGCGTCTAGTATATCAGGAGATATTGAGGCAGATTTCCCTCTTACCTCCGAAGGAAAAAGTAGTAAAAAGGTTACTGGTCAGTTTGGTGAGAATCCGACTTATCAGCTGGTTGTAAAGACTACCTCTGGGGATATTACCTTTCGTATCTGATAAAGATCATTTCCGGCTCTAATGAAAAATCCTGATCTCACTGTGCCTCTTTGGCAGTGAAGTCAGGATTTTTGCAAAAAAACAATAAAAAATCAAAAGAATTTACCTGCTTTACTGGTAAAAACATAAAGACAACTAATGCAATATGGGTATAATGGTACAGAGAAACTAGATTAATTTCTTTAAGATTAAATACGGAGGTATTCTTACATGAAAACCAGACTTCCTAAAATTGGTATCCGTCCAACCATTGACGGGCGTAGAGGCGGTGTTCGCGAGTCCTTAGAAGATAAGACGATGAATATGGCCAAGGCTGCTGCTACCTTGATTAAAGAAAATTTACGTCATGCTTCAGGTGATGAAATTGAAATTGTTATCGCCGATTCCACCATTGGTGGGGTAGCAGAAGCAGTGGCGTGCGAAGAAAAGTTTGCTGCGGCAGGGGTGGATATTACTTTGACAGTTACACCTTGCTGGTGTTATGGAACGGAGACCATGGATTTTAACCGAAACACCATTAAGGCTGTTTGGGGTTTTAACGGTACAGAGAGACCAGGAGCCGTTTATTTAGCTGCTGTACTGGCCGCACATAACCAGAAGGGATTGCCTGCTTTTGGCATCTACGGACGGGATGTACAGGATCTTAATGATAATTCTATTCCTGAAGATGTTAAACGAAAAATTTTACTTTTTGCAAAATCCGCTTTGGCAGCTGCTTCTATGCGGGGAATGAGTTATTTGTCTGTCGGTTCTGTTTCTATGGGAATTGCAGGCTCCATTCCTGATCCGAACTTTTTTCAAGAGTATTTGGGAATGCGTAATGAGCAAGTGGATTCAGTGGAAATTATCCGTCGTGTCCAAGAGGGTATTTACGATCAAGAAGAATTTACCCAGGCTATGGAGTGGGTACGGAAGAATTGCTCGGAAGGTCCAGACTTGAACAAAACTGAAAAGGCTTATAACCGGGACGCCAAAGATGAGCAATGGGAATATAGCGTTAAGATGACAATGATTCTACGTGACCTGATGAAAGGTAATCCTAAGTTGGCTGAAATGGGCTGGGCTGAGGAAGCTCAAGGCCATAACTCCTTGGTAGGTGGCTTTCAAGGCCAGCGTCAGTGGACCGACTTTATGCCTAACTGTGATTTTGCCGAGGCTATGCTTAATACCAGCTTCGACTGGAACGGTACCCGGGAAGCGATTCCTTTTGCCACCGAAAATGATACGCTAAACGGAGCGACTATGCTCTTTTCTCACTTATTAACAGACCGCGCTCAGCTCTTTGCCGATGTGCGAACCTATTGGTCTCCTGAGGCCGTTGAGCGGGTGACCGGAAAGAAATTAACCGGTCTGGCACAACATGGTATTATTCATATGATTAATTCCGGGGCTGGTACCTTGGATGCTACTGGTGAGATGAAAGACAAAGATGGAAAGCCAGTAATGAAGCCTTTCTGGGAGATAAGTGAAGCCGAAGTGAAGGCTTGCTTGGAGGCTACCGAATGGTGTCCTGCCAATGTTGATTATTTCCGGGGCGGTGGTTTTTCTTCCCGCTTTACCAAGGGAACAGAGGGTGGCATGCCCATGACTGCTGCCCGTCTTAATTTGATTAAGGGTGTTGGGCCGGTTCTGCAGTTGGCTGAGGGTTATTCCTGCACCATTGATCCTGAGATTCATAAGATTTTGGAGAAGCGGACAGATTATACCTGGCCAACCACTTGGTTTGCTCCTACCCTTACCGGAGAAGGCGCTTTTACTGATGTCTATTCAGTTATGGCTAATTGGGGTGCTAATCATGGTGCATTATCCTATGGGCACATCGGTGATCTGCTCATTACCCTATGCTCCATTCTCCGCATTCCTGTTTCTATGCATAATGTGTCGGAGGATAGAATTTTCCGCCCAACCTATTGGAGTGCCTTAGGAACAGCTGATCTTGAAGGGGCTGACTACAGAGCTTGTCAGATTTTAGGGCCTCTTTTTGGTCTATAAGATTTTGATTTAACCGAGGAGGACTCTTTCTGTTGGGAGGGTCCTCTTTGATTTTTCTACTATCAGAATTTTGCCATTGCTATTAGATGTTATATCAACAAAATGAAGGAGTAAGTAACTATGCTAAAAGGAATTTCTCCCTTGCTACCACCGGAGCTACTGGCGATCTTAGCAGCTATGGGTCACAGTGATACTATTGTACTGGGTGATGCAAACTTTCCCGGTTCAAGTATTGCCAGAAAATCTGGTGCCTACTATGTGCGTTTAGATGGTCAGTCCATGCTTCCTTTCTTAGATGCGGTTTTTTCGCTGATGCCTTTGGATACTTATGTGGATAAGCCTGTACTATTAATGCAAAAAGAAGCTTGCGATGCTGCGTTAAAATTGCCAATCATTGATGAGTATATTAAGCAGGTTTCTATCCATGACCCTAGAGGCGAAGAGGCGGTGGGTTTTCTGCCGAGAAAAGAATTCTATGAGAAGGCCGCCCAAGCCTATTGTGTGGTGCAGACTGGTGAGACAGCTCTCTATGCAAATTTAATCTTGCAAAAGGGTGTGATTGCTTAAGTTTTCTCGGCTTCTATTATCAATAATATAAAGTGATACCCTTAGTTTCTTAACGGATGGGGGTGTCACTTTTTTTCTAAAACATGGTATGATCTATTTATATATGATTTCAGGAGGATGAGTTATGCGCAGTTATCGAAAAGAATTAGCCTTTCACACCTCGACAAGAAGAGCCTTTGTTAATATTACTCCTCAGGTTAATCAGGCTCTGGTGGAGAGTGGTATAAAAGAAGGACTGGTGCTAGTAAATGCTATGAATATCACTGCCAGTGTTTTTATCAACGATGATGAACATGGCCTTCATAGAGACTTTGAACGTTTTCTTGAAAAATTGGCTCCTGAGAAGCCCTATAGTCACTACGATCATAATGGCTATGAAGATAATGCCGATGCCCATTTGAAACGTACCATTATGGGACGAGAGGTTGTCTGTGCTGTGACCCAAGGGAAGCTTGATTTTGGTACTTGGGAACAAATTTTCTATGGGGAGTTTGATGGCAAGCGTTCAAAGCGAGTTTTGATTAAAATTATTGGCGAATGAGGCTAGGGGTGATTCTTACTTGTAGAATATCTGCTATAATTGAAGGTAATATCTTTAAGAAGACATCTTATTATCTATAAATATAAAATTAAGCCCAGAGGCAGACTAGCAACTTAGGAGGATACAGAAATGATTAACCAAGAGAGATTAGTTAAGACTTTTATGGATTTAGTTAAAGTTGACTCTGAGACTCGACATGAGGGTAATTTCCAGAAGTATTTAGAGGAGCGTTTTCGCCTTCTGGGTGTTTCTGTTTTCGCCGACAATGCCGCTGCGTTAACCGGTTTTGGTGGCAACAACCTTTTGTGTCGTTATGAGGGAGAGGAAGGCAGACCGGCGGTGTTCTTTTCGAGCCACATGGATACGGTTACCCCGGGGCAAGGGATTAAACCTCAGATTGTTGACGGAAACATTTGCTCGGATCAGACAACGATTCTTGGTGCCGATGATAAAGCCGGAATTGCTATTATGTTAGAGCTAATTGAAGTTGTAAAAGAGAATCACATTCCCCATGGCACGATAGAGTTTGTTATTTCGATTGGTGAAGAAAGTGGACTGGTAGGGATTAAGGTATTTGATTGCAGTCAGCTTAGGGCTAAGTTTGGTTTTATTCTTGACAATGCCGGACCGGTGGGTTCCATTGTGGTTGGCAGCCCCACTCACTATTGGATGAATATTTCAATCCAAGGATTGGCCGCCCATGCTGGTTTAGAGCCGGAGAAAGGTATCTCAGCCTTGGCCATTGCTGTTGAGGCTATGGCAGAGATGAAGCTGGGTCGAATTGATAGTGAGACCACCGCTAATGTGGGTGTCATCAAGGGTGGAACAGCCAATAATGTGGTAATGGATCATTTGGATATTTCAGCTGAAGCCAGATCCATTTCTAAAGAGAAATGCGAAGCTCAAGTTAAGCATATGGTGGAACGGTTCGAAAAGGCCGCTGCTAAGCATGGCGGTCAGGTTAAAATTGAGACCACAAAGATGTATGAGGGATTCCGCTTTGGAGAAGATACCAAAGTGGTTCAGATTGCTTCCCAAGCTATACAGAATATTGGTAGCCCGGTACGCTTTGAAGAGAGCGGCGGTGGCAGTGATACCAACATCTTTAATGCAGAAGGTTATGAATCGGCTAACTTGTCCATTGGCTATGAAAAGGTCCATACGGTATATGAATACATTCCAGCTTCCGAGCTCACAAAGGCTGCCTTAATGGCGGTTGAAATTGTTAAAGTCGTCTACCAACAGTGATATAATTATTTGTAGTAGTTTAACATCTGAGTCAGCCGTTTTCGTCCCCAGTGGATGGAAGCGGCTACTTTAGTCTCGGCGACGAAATTCCGAAGGTGTTGTTCCAACTGCACTTTTAAAAACCTTGCTAAAGTAGAATTGATCGGAGAACCCGGTCAGACGGGCGACGGTAGCTAGGAGCATATCCGGATTCTCTAATAATAATTTTTTTGCGTGAGCAATTTTAATATAGAGTAAAAATTCATTATAAGTGCAATCTCGGGTTTCTCGAAAGATTCGGCTTAAATAAGGTTGAGAAATAGAGAAGATTTTGCAGATTGACTGGATAGAATTATCTTCGCTTATATGATGATGAAGGTAGTCTTCAATGGCATGAACTAACTTTTCTGTGGGGTCTATTGGCGTTTGAATCTCTAGCTCTGAGGCGTTGACGGGGAGATTCTGAAGACGCTTACGAAGGTTTTCTAAGACTTTAGCAAAGGCACTGCCGGATACCGGTTTTAGTAAGTAGTCAAAGACACCATAAATAAAAGCCTTTCTGACAAAGGAAAAATCGTCATAGCCACTTATGACTACCATCAGGCAGTTGGGCTGATGAGCTAAGACATGGCGAACCAGTTCCAGCCCGTTGCCACCGGGCATTTTTATATCGGTAAAAACCACATCAGGCCGATGTTTTTCAATTAGTAGCTTGGCTTCAGAAACCATAAATGCACTGGCTACTACGGAAAATTCGGTGTTTTTCTCTAAGATTTTTTGCAGTGAATGGATTATTATTGGCTCGTCATCGACCAGAATTACCTTGTACATTAAGGTTCGCCTCCTTTGGGGGTAGATATAGCTTTACTTCCGAGCCTTCTTCTTGGTTCTGTGTAATATCATAATAAAATTGTTCGCCAAAATGAAGGTAGAGCCGAAGCAGTGTACCGGAAAGTCCCATTCCGCCAAATTTAATTTGATCATACAGAAGGGAAGAAGAGGCATCAGCCAGGTAGGTGCAGAGGGTAGCTTTGATTTTTTCCAGCGCCTCCTGAGTAAATCCTGGACCATTGTCTGTCACTCTAATTTCTGTATAACTGGCATGCTTTTGGATGGATATGTGGAGGCAGACTGTTTCACGTTCAGCTAAACTGTATTTTATGGCGTTTTCTACCAGCGGTTGTAGGGTTAACTTAGGTATATCCAATGCGAGAGTTTTTGTATCTACATGAATCGTATAGCTTAGTCGTTGCCGATAACGGTATTTCATTAAACTTAAAAAGTTTTCCAGATTATAAAGTTCATCTTCTATAGACACGATTACTTTTGCATAGTTAGAACCATAGCGGAGAATGTCTGCCAGAGAGAAGCAGGCGTTTGCTGCGGCTTCGGTGTCTTTTTGCTCACAAAGATAAGCAATGCTATTGAGGGTGTTATAGAGAAAATGTGGGCCTATCTGGGTCTGGAGAGATTCAAATAAGGCTTTGGTTTGAAGCTGCTCCGCCGCTTTTTCCTTGGCTAAAGATTCTAATAGTCGATTTTGCATCCGACCAAAAGCTTCGCTTAACACTTGAACTTCATAACCAGCACTGACAGGGGTAAGGGGGGTGCCCAGCTTATCTAAAGTCATTTCTTGAATCTGATTAATCACTTCATACATCGGTCTGGTAATTCTGGCTATAAGTAAACGAAAGAAGACTACCATTACCGCCAGAAAGGCCAGCACCATAAGAATTGTGATGCTTTGGGTGGCATATAGCTGTTTATGCAAGAGGCTTCGGGGCAGTAGGAGAGCGAAATCCCAATCCCAGTTGGAAAAGTCTTTAACGGTAATTAAATTATCTTCTGACTCATAGCTGGTAGAGGGATAAAAAGCTGGGTGAATATTTATGAATTCTCTAAGAGCGACTTGGTCTTTCTGGGGAAGATTAGTGATGTTATAGTAGGCGTCTCTGCTGACTAACAAATAGGGTAGTGGGGAACCATTCCAAAAGCTTTCGCACAGAGCCTCAATATCTTTGGCTAATACTTGCACCTCTAAAACGCCAAGCAGTTCTCCGGCTTGCCAGACCGTTCTTCTCAACGTTACCAGTCTTTTGGGGTTTTCTTTGATCCAAGGATCGTTATAGGGTCCAAGGATACTGCGGCGGCTTCCGGTGAAAGGGGTTTCAAGGGAAGGCAGTGCTGTTATCAGCTCCTGCACTTCCTGACTTTCGATTTTTGTTTGACCATAGGATACATATCTGCCGGAAGGGGAGTAGGCAACAATACGATAGATATGACTTTCTTTGTCGGCCTCAGCCATAAGCTTATAGAGGGTATTTATATCATCGGAAGACGGCAATTCTCTACCACCTAAATCCACCAATGTAGGTATAAAATTTGCATCGGTTACTATTTTGAGAGAAATCCGATCCAGTTCCTCGATACGGCTATCAATTTTTTCTCCTGTGGATACCCCCAGTGCGGCTAAGTTCTCTTTAGCGGTCTCAGTTAGATTTTGGGCGTTCATACGAAAGAGGACAAGGATTGCGCCAATGCCGATTAAAAGCATTATGAGAAAGTAGGCAGAAAAGAGCTGCCAAGAGATCATTCGTTTTTTTATCATGTTTCACAAGACCTTCAGGTAGATTTCTTTTAAGCTTAAAGGCGATTGGTCAGATTGGGGCTGGTCCTAGGAGCCCATTAGGGATTTTTCAAATAGGAAAGGGCTATCTCAAAAGCCTGTTGCCTACTTTTGGAGATAGCCCTGCCGCTTATTTTAGCACATGATATTAATAGTTGAAATCGTCTACATTACTTTCATCAAAAATCAAGGCAGGACCTAGTATTAATACTTTATTCTCAATGGTTTTTTCCCCCAGGCGTCCGGCAGTGATAGTCTTACTATCAGAAGTAATTTTACCCGTAGCCATTTGATAGCCGGCTTCAACAGACAGATAACCTAAATCCATACAGTTCCAAAGAACTCCGGCGGAAAGGGGATTATTGGCGTTTTTAATGTAGCTCTTAATCGCGTTAGGGGTTGCTAAGCCGGTTAGTACCACTTTGTCCACAGGTGGTTTAGCGGAAGCCGCTTCATATTGTGCTCCTAATGCCGGTGTTGCCATGGACGTTAAGCCGATGGCGGCCTGAATCTGATCTTTACCATCGCCCATTCTTGAAATTAGTGTGCCGCATTGGGTTTTATTAGCGGTTTCATCCGGGCCGGGATAGTAGACGTCGGTTTCTTCATTCTGAATTACCATCCAGTTATACTCAGGAGTAGCCAAGAGTTCTTTAATTTTGCCGAGCCAAGCCTGCTGGTTGGCATCTGTTTTGGCCGAGGAAACGCAAGCGATATTCGCCGGGTTGGAAGGTCCATAGCCTTTAGCAGCGAGTTTTTCAGCGGTACCTTTGACCAGACCTAAAGCCACGCCTTCCGCGGCTACTTGATTAACAAAAAGATCGCGGGCATCTTCTTGGGCATCGGCATCAAAGGTTAAGACCTTAATGCCTTTAGATTGAGCTTTTTTTAGTGTTGTTGCAATGGCAGTGGGGTCGTTGGGTGATAAAATAATTACATTAACATTTTGAGCAATCCAGCCTTCCAGAATATCTACTTGTTTTTGGTTAGTGGCTTGATCCTGAGGTGGACCGTCATAGAGGAATTCAACGACTTTTCCATCTTTGTTTAGTTGATCTACAGCTTCTAAAGCTCCGGTTTTTACAGCATCAAAGTAATTTTCACCCTTGAACTTGGGGAGCATGGCAATTTTTACCGTATTACCCTGGGCTCCGGAAGCTGACTGCTGATTACAGGCGGTTAGTGCACCGGTAAGTCCTAAAAAGGTTGAGAAGACAATAAGTACAGACAACAATTTTTTCATGACATTTCCTCCTGATTTTTTCTATATAGAAGTCTAAAACTTTTCTATATCGCTTTTACTCGTGATGTTGAAATTACTACTGGCTACTTTTCAATCTATATTTCTAAAAGTCTTGCTTACATTGCCAGATTAAGATTGATTTTTGACAACTTTTCTATTTAGCAAGGGATTTCTCCCAACCTGACGATTGATAATGGAGTAAGATAAGAGGCTGATGACTAAGACACTACCATGAACTAAGGTCTGGACATCAATAGGAATGTTTAGCACAGTCAAACCGCTATTTAGTACAGCGATGATGAGGGTGGCTAGAATTGCACCTTTAATATCACCCATTCCCCCCAGAATACTGGTACCGCCTAAAACGATGATGGTTACTACTTTTAGATTAAGGCTTGTTCCGGCATCATACTTGATGCTGCTAAAACGGCCTAGCCAGATGAGGGCTGCCAGAGCACTAATAAGACCACTGGCTAGGTATAAAAGCAGCTTTATCTTAGCCGTGTCGATACCACTGAAACGGGTTGCATTCTCATTCAGTCCAATGGCATAGAGTTTTCGTCCCAGGATGGACTTGGAGAGTACAAGCCAAAAAATAATGGCAAAGATAATATAAATCGGAATTTGCAGTGGGATCATTCCCAGATCAGTGGTTCCCAAGGCTGTAGCGGCGGGAAAGGCATAAATGCTGTCACCACCAGAGAAGCTACGGGCTAAGCCTAAGTAGAGGTACATAGTAGCCAAGGTGGTTACTAGTGGAGAAATTTTTAGTTTAGCCACCAGTACACCGTTAATGAATCCACAGCTAAGGCCGGTTAAAAGAGTAACCAGTACGCCTACGCCACTGCCAAAATTCACTGCTGCAATGCCTCCGGTCATAGCGGATAAAACCAGTATAGAGCCTACAGATAGGTCAATACCTCCGGTAATCACAATAAGGGTTACCGGCAAGGCCATGAGGCCAATTTCTACAATATTTTTTAAGACTACCGCAGTGAGGTATTCAGGAGAGAGAAAGTTGGTGTTAATAACTGAGATCGTTACAAAAAGAATGATTAGGATCAAGAGTAAAGCCCAATTGAAGTTAAATGATAGCTTTCTATTCTTCATGCACTCGCACCTCCTTTTTCTACTCCAAGCATTCCAACTTTCGGATGCCAGCGGAGGGTCTTGAGTGCGCTCAGTACTACCGAACAGATAATTACAAGTCCCATGATAGCGTCAGACCAATCTGAGCTTATTCCTAAGTAGTTAATAGCCGGGCCGATTAAAGCTAGGATAAGAGCCCCGAACACTGTGCCGATAAGTTTGCCGCTTCCACCGCTAACACTGGTTCCTCCTAAAACAACGGCGGCGATAAAGGTCATCTCCAGTCCGCTTCCCATGGTAGTGGTAACTCGTTGTCCCCCAGTTGCGATAATCGTGGCAGTAATGCCAAAAAGTGCTCCGGCAATGGCATAGGTAAGGATAATTACTCTATTAGCATTAATTCCGCCTAATCTGGCGGCAGCGGAATTATTTCCTACGGCATAGATTTTCTTGGAAAGGCGTGAATACTTCATGAAGAGTAGTGCAGCCGTAGTGACAAGTAACATCAATATGACACTGCCGGGAATGATACCAAAAAGCTTAGCGTCAAAGGTTAGCCAGGTAAAGCTCGGCGGCAAGTCATAAATCGAACCTTCAACCAGGAGCGGCAGAGCTCCGGCAAATAGTTGGGCTGTGGCAAGGGTGGCTACAATAGCCGGGATGCGAAAACGTGTAATAAAGAGGGCATTAATAATACTAAGAAGTGTTCCCATTACCATAGCCACTAGTAGCAAGACTAAAGTGTTGGCTCCAGTTTTGCCAACAGCGGCAATAGTCAAACAGACAACAGAGATCAATGCTCCGGCGGATACATCAATATTGCCGGTAATAATAATAAGATTCATGCCCAGAGCGGCAATTAAAACATAGCTGAAAAGATTTAGGATATTCATTATATTGTTAAGATCGTAGAAGGGTCGGGCAAAAATCGCCATGAAGAGTAGAATTACTAAGAGAAATAGACAGAGGATCATTTCGCCAGTCAATACCTTGCCGACTCGCGTCTTTTTGATCATAGTAGTAGCCTCCAATCAATGCTGAAATCAATATGATTTAGGTTTTTCTAGGAAAATATGTTGGAGATAGTTAGCTGGAAAAGAAAATCATTCCTTCTTAGTGATTGAAGGCGCCAGCGCAATATGAAGAATTTCTTCTTGCGTAGCGTTTTGAGCATCAAAACAGCCGGCAATCGTACCATTTTGCATAACATAGATTCGGTCGCACATACCTAAAAGCTCTGGAAGTTCACTGGAAATCATGAGGATTGTGAGACCTTGGGCGGCCATTCCACTGATGATTTTATGAATTTCGGCTTTGGCATTTACATCTACTCCGCGAGTTGGCTCATCTAAAATTAATAGGCGGGGAGATAGGGCCAGGGCTTTACTTACAGAGACCTTTTGTTGATTCCCACCAGAGAGATTCTTAACTGGAAAATCGCTGTCAGGAGCTTTTATTCCCATACTTTGGCGAAAGCTATCGGCTACTTTTCGCTCTTCTTTTACAGATAGAAATCCTCCGTGGGCAAAGCTACTCAGTTGGGGAAGACTGATATTATCTTTAATACTCATCTCAAGCACCAGCCCGTACTTTCCGCGGTCTTCAGACACATAGACTATGCCATGATTCAAAGCCTCCCGGTAGTTTCGTGGATGGATAGACGTATCTTCAAGTTGCATTTTTCCTTGGGTAAGTGGAGCAAGACCACAGAGGGCTAGGGCTAATTCAGTTCGTCCTGAACCAGCCAGTCCTGCTAAGCCTACAATTTCCCCCCTTTTGATCTTAAAGGAAATATCATGTAGAAGTGCATTATCTCCCAGTCCGGTGGCTTCAAATAGCGTTTCACCAATGTTAACTTCTACCTTAGGATAATAATTATCAAGGCTACGCCCAACCATGGCAGCCACCAATTGATCCTTGTTTGTTTCGGCTACCTTATGAGTGGAAATATAAGCCCCATCTCTAATTACCGTAACCCGGTCGCAGAGTGCAAAAATCTCCTCCATTCGATGACTGATATAAACCACGCCGACACCTTCGTCCCGTAGTTGCCGAATGATCCGGAAAAGTGCGTCGACTTCCCGCTGACTTAAAGAGGCCGTGGGTTCATCTAAAATAAGAATTTTAGCCTTAAAGGTGAGGGCTTTGGCAATTTCTACCATTTGCTTTTGTGCCATTCCAAGATCCTTAATCTTAGCCTCCGGTGAAATGTCAACTTGAAGTCGCCTAAAGATATTTTGAACTTCCCGAGTCATGGTTTTATAGTCGAGTACCGGAATTCCTAATACCTTTTTGCAAAGCTCTCGATTTAAGAATAGATTTTCTAACACGGTCATTTCTTCAAAAAGGCTAGTTTCCTGATAAATAATGGAAATTCCTTGGGCAAAAGCATCGTTAGGATTACTAAAGAACTGCTCCTTGCCGGCCACAATGATTTCGCCGCTGTCCGGTCGATGGACTCCGGTAACGACCTTCATCAAAGTTGATTTTCCGGCTCCGTTTTCGCCGCAAATGGCATGGATCTCACCAGTGCAGAGCTGGAAAGACATGTTATTTAGGGCCATAACTCCCGGAAAAGTTTTAACTATACAGTTAAGACACATCGCTTCTTCCATAAGCTGTACCTGCCTTTTTATTCGATTATTTTTGGATAATACCATGAGTCTTAAGGGCTTGAAAAAAAGCATAAACATTTTCTACCGGTGTATCCGGCTGCATATTATGCGCCGGAGCAATGATGTAGTGTTTGCCCCTGTCAGTCGCTTTCAAACAGCGAAGTACTTCCTCCTCTACCTCTTGAGTCGTGCCGTTAGGCAGAACACCTTGAACATCAATGCCACCAAAAAAGACTAATTTATCATGATAACGTTTATATAGCTCAGATAGCTCCATACCAGTTGCTTTGGGCTGCAGCGGATTGAGAATATCCAACTGTATTTCAATCAGATCAGGAATTATTGGTGCTATAGCTCCGCAAGAGTGGTAGGCAATGCGGATATTTGGATTTGCTTTCTTAAAGGCGGCAAACATTCTGGCCATTCGAGGCTTAAAGGCTTGCCGCCACAAATCCGGTGAAATCATCATGGCAGTTTGGGTTCCCACATCGTCGCCGGTCCAAATCATATCGGCTCCCAGTTCAATCATCTTAAGACCGCAGGCTGTGGAATAGGCCTCGATTCTGTCTAGCAGCACTTCTACGTACTCTTCCTCAGTCATAAGGTCGATCATGAATTTCTCCATGCCGACTAAATTCCAAGCCAATTCAAAGATACTGGCTTCAAGATCTCCAATGATTCCATAACTATCCTTGTAGTGATTGACAGCTTCTGCCGAAAAATCCCAGCGTCCCAGAGCAAGGGGGTCGGGTAATTGGTACTGATCCAGATCGGCTACACTCTCACAATGACTCAGTGGCCGAACCACGGCCTCGCTATATAAACCGCAAGTCTCATACTCTATACCAAACTCATCTCTAACCCGCCCATTCCCTAAATCCTGAGTAGGACTATTCTTGGCTCGGGTTGCTGCAATGAGGACAGCATCATTGCCTAACTGGAGTAAAATTTCCCGGTGTGAAATCCTGGTGGCTAAAAATGAATCTTGCATTTCAATGGGTAAATGTAGTTCGGCTGCCAATTTCTCAGCCAATTGTTCAGTCAAATTGGCTACTACCGGTACACGATCGGGAATACCTCCACATATGGTGGTTAAGAAACGTTCACGACTGTTCATAGAAACCCTCCTCCAACACGTTAGATGTAAAGATTGAATAAACTTACCTTACAGGAAAATTCTCTTGGGGTACATGTAAAAAACAGCTGTCTTTATGTAAAATTGAAAAAATTTATTGTTTTTAGCATAATTTTATTGTTTTTTAGGGTGGTGATATAGTGAATGTGAGGAGCGATTAGCCTAGTTCAACTTGTTGGCAGTTGCAAAATAGTTTACTTTTGGGAGACTATATCCTTCGATCTATTTACTTGTGTTATTATAGAAATATAATTCTGTTTTTCTGTTAGGCTTGTGATGCATCAGCTTCAAGGAGAGCATATGAAACCGATAATTATATATAAATCAAAAACTGGATATACGCAGCAATACGCTGAAATCATTGACTATATTAAAAATTTAGAATCATAATCACGGGAAGATACAGGGGCCGCAAAATGATAGAATGGTTGCTTGATTCTGATCCTAGTGTAAAGTGGAAAGTTCAAAGGGACTTACTTGAATGTGATGAAGAAGAATTTGATAGGACAAGGCAGCTTATAAGTTCTACTGGTTGGGGAGCGAAGCTGCTTTCTTACCAGGATATTGATACAGGCCTGTGGGCGGATGGAATCTACGGGCCAAAGTGGACATCGACAACCTATACGATGTTGTCTTTAGTGAAGATGGGGCTTTCTCCTGATAACAAACAAGGGCTAAACTCTTGCAGACTATTCCTAGACAAGGGTCATTATAAAGATGGCGGAATTAATTTTTTTAAAAGCATGCATGTAAGCGAACTATGTGTGACAGGTTTGATTTTACAAATCCTGGCTTATTTTGCATTCGAAGATGAGAGGATACATACAATTCCAGAATATTTACTTAACTCCCAAAGAGCTGATGGCGGCTGGAACTGTGAAGAATACCGCTACCAAGTAAGCCATAGTTCTTTTCATACGACTATAAATGTAATGGAAGGCTTGTTAAGCTATTCGAAGAAATATAGGCAATATAGTCAAGCAATAAATGAATCTCTTCATGCCGCAGTAGAGTTTTTGCTACAGCATGAAGTTTATAAATCTTCAACCACCAAAGAAGTATTTGATACCCGAATGACTTATATGGCATATCCACAGCGGTGGAAATATGATGCCTTTAGGTGCCTTGATTTTCTTGTGGATTTTGAATTTGGCTACGATGAACGGTTTGAAGATGCTATAAGCTTATTGTATAAACGAAGGACTAAAGATGGATTTTGGAAAATGGAAGGGAAGTACTCAGGAAAGGTTTTCTTTGATTTTGAACCCTATGGTAAAATCAGCAAGATAAATACGCATAGAGCACTTCGGATTATGAAATGGTATGAAGGGGTAAAGGAAAGGCAATAACCTTTCCCTCGTATTATCTCTAATTTCAATTCTGGAAACCCAGCCCAAGTGCAAATAATATAAAAGAGACCAGATAATTACTACCTGGTCTCTGATGAAGATATAGAACTATTTAGCTGTAGGTAGGCTTAGCCAACCATTTGATTGTAGTCATCAATGAACTCACCATAGGTGTAGCTGATGTTCCCTAAACTTCCTTCTGGGGAAGTAAGACCAAAGCTTTCGGCTAGTTGTAATTCTGTCTCACTTAAGGCTTCTTTCTTCTCCACACGCTCGATGAGAGAGGAGAAGGCAGCTTTCAATTCGGTCGAACTAGACTTAAAAGCATCCAAACCAATTTTATTTGAGACATTATCTGTACCAAAACCTTCTTTTTCAATCATAGCTTCGTCGTTTAAATTAGCCTGCAATTCTGTATAGTCGGCTACTAACTTGTCATATAGGGGCTTCAAGGTTTCTAGATTTAGGTCAATAATATTGGCATCTGTGATACCTTGAGCATCAATTTCGTTATAGATAGCCGAAACATCATCAATCATGTTTAGAGAGTAAAGCGTAATAAGCTTGCCTTCCTTTTCGGCATCTTTCTTCTGTTCTTCATGACTTGCATCAGTGATAGCTGAGAAGGCTTCGTCAAACTTAAGATACTCAGCGTCAAAGGCAGTGACTTTCTGGAAAAGTTCTGTATGCCACTGGGCAGCCTTGGCATAATCGTCGTCCATGTAGGACTTGGCCTCATAGTAGGTATTGATTTCATTAGATAATTTGGCGATATCAACGAAGAGCTTCTTCATCTCAAGAACGGCAGCGTCAGCAGCGGCATACTCAGGAGCCTTGGTGGCGTAATCAGCTGCTTCATCCATGTCAGTCTCATCAATGGGGTAAATTGGGGCACTGATCGGCTCTGCTGGCTTTGTGAAAGTCTCGACGAACTCGAAATCTGTAAAATAATTGTCAATGTTGGTATAAAAATCACCTTCAATATAGTTTTGAAGATCAATGTAGGAATTATATTTCATAATTTCCTCAGCTTCGGCACTATCACCACCCAAACCGCTAAGGGCATCCAAGATATTGTTCCCCTCTTCGGAAGCCGCTGAACTATTGCTTTCTGAGGACTGATTCAATGCACCCAAAATAGTGCTGCAAGAGGTAGCTGTGGCCATTAGGCTAAGTACCACTAGCCCGACTAATAATTTTTTCATTGTGTTCTCCTATTCATTTTCTTTTCTGATAAAATATACAGCACTATTATTGTATCATTGGAATAGGTAAAAAATTTGTCACTAGAGCCTTGGGAAAAAGGCGTAATTTGAGTAAAAATTTAAAGTTAGTTTGTTCAAACTTTCTAAAAAACACTATTGAGAGGCATTATTCCTTTATCACTAGGGGAAATTTTCCACGTCGGTACTCATTGGGTGTCATATCGAACTCTTTTTTGAAGGAGCGAATAAAGCTATTGCTATCACTAAAGCCTGACTGGGTGGCAACTTCATTAATTGTAATACAGGAATGAACCAATAGATGTTTGGCATGGGCGAGGCGATTAGCCATTAAATATTTTTTCGGGCTGTAACCTGTCAAACGCTTAAAGGTATGACTCAGGTAACATTCGTTGATGAAAAACTTGGCGGAGAGATCAGAGATTTTGATCTCACTACGGAAGTTTTCAGCAATATACTTCTGAATAGCGTGAATTTGCTTTTGGGTATTGGTATTAGTGAATGGAAAAGGTTGAACTCGATAGAGTTGGATAAGTAATAATTTAACCTTCATTGCGATGATGTCTTCGCTAAAAGCATCTCGATTTTCATTCTCTTTGATAATGGACTGAAAGATATCCTCTGCATCTTTAGGAGCCTCAAAGCAGTGACTAAAGGCTATAGGACGATTCTTGAATATAGAGATCAATTCTGGACTGTCTAAATAACGCTCCAGCTTTTTTTGTGAAAAAATAATAAAATAACGCTCATAGGTGGAAGACAATATTCGAGTCTCATGCTTCTCAAGATTCGAAATAACAATGATTTTGTTATCACCCACCTGATAGCTTTTATTATCAATTTGGATACAGATTGAACCGCGATTCACAAAAATTAATTCACAGGCAGTGTGGTAATGGGTAGCCGTTTGATTGATAGTATCAACATATTTACAATTTTCCAGGATGAAATCGTCCATGACCATCTCCTTAAAAAGCAAAAAATGCATATTTTACAGCAAATAAGAATGACAGAGTTATTTGTGACTATTTTATAATATAAATCGAATATGTAAAGCATTTTTATTTAAATTGTTGAAAAATGGTCTTGGAATTGCTGGTTGATTTTTATCTCTCTAGAAAGCTCGCTAGGATGAATGGCAATTTTTCAATATTTTGGGTAAAGAGGATATTACTTATATCCAAGCTAAAGGCTAACTTTTTTGGTTCCCATTAAACATCTGAACATCATACTGGAATGTACCATGGAGGAAGTTGAATGAACAGAAAAATCTACCTGAAAAAAGTACTCGGAACTGCCTTATGCCTTAGTATGGGACTTGGAGTCTTAGCAGCCTGTAGTCCCCAGTCAACCCCTACGGATCAGAGCGCCTCATCTAAAGATGGGCAAACCCTGTCTAATCAATCGGATGCTCCGGTGGATATTGAGCTATTGACTTGGCATGGACCGGATAAACCGACAAAGTTTTATGCCGGTTATGAAGCCATGGCTAAAGAGTACATGGACTTGCATCCTAATGTAACAATTACCATTAAAAGTGAGGATGAATCTACCTATGGCAGTATTCTTGAAACCGGATTTGCCGGTGGGGAAGCTCCGGATATTATGCAAATGCAATCGGCTCAGCGCTTAACTTTTGCACCGAACCTTCTAAATTTAAGAGCCTATTTGAATGAAGAAAATCCCTATGATACCAGAAATCCTAAATGGATCGATAATTTTGTCGGCGGTGAAGCCATGTTCCCACCTGAGAATAATAATGCGGATGCAGATGCTTTCTTGTTTGTTCCCAACGATGGAAACCCCAACGTGTCCACAGGTCAGCTTTACATTTTTAATAAAGATATCATTGCTAAGGCTGGATTAGATCCAGAAAAAACCCCGGTAACTTGGAAAGAAATGTTTCTTTGGTTGGAGGCTCTAAACAAAAATCGCGATCAAGTAGAGCCCATTGCCGGATCTAATGATGTGGGTGGTAAAATCTCCCAGGTTGGTAATGAGTTTGGTGAAAAATATGCTGACAAGTTTTTCGGAGATGAGATAAATAATCCTGATTTTTCAGCAGATTTGTTTTATGACAAGCTATATGTTCTCACATGCTATCAGGGCGGTTCTACCATGCCTTTAGATAACTTACCCTATTACCCAGCACTTTTTGCCCTCATGAAACAACATTTATCTTACTATCAGACCAGCTGGCCGGAGAATACTCCAGAGACAGAGAGTCTCACCTTTGCTAGTGGCAAGGCGGCTATGATGGTAACAAGCTACTGGGACTATAACAAGCTTACAGGAAACCTTTCAGAAGGCAAATTTCCGCAGGGCTATGGCTTGTTCCCTGTTCCTTATATGGGTAAAGAGACGTTAGACTATGCTACTGAGCAAGGTTGGATTAGTAAAGATGAGGCAGAGGCTGCTAAACCATATGCCGTAGATCGTGTTAGTGCCTCCGACGGTGCCGGTAAACATGAGTATGGATTTACTGTTAATAAAGCTTTGGAGTCGGAGCCAGAAAAGCTTGCGGCGGTGATAGATTTCTTAAAGTTCATGTCCAGTAAGGATAGCCAAGTTAAATACGTAGAAATGGCGCAATCTTTGTCACCGGTAGTAGATGTAGCTATTCCCGAGTCATTACAGGCTTTTGTGGTGGAAGAACCTAAAGATGGTTTTGCCAAAGAGATTTTGGGTATAACCGTTATCGAATGGGGAAAAAGCGGCTGGGACATTGAAATGATGAAATTCCTTAAAGGCGAAGCTGAATGGCAAGGAACTGTTGACGCAATTTCTCACCCGGAATGGGTTAATGATATTCCACCTTTGGCAGACTTAGAAGCTGCGGTACCTACAGCTCAAACAGAACTGGAGGCGGCGGATGAAACGACTAAGACGGATAAAGAACGGGCCTTGGCCTTTGCTGAATTAAGGCTGACCCTTTATCGAGACTACTTCTTTAATCTAACTGGGGATTTGAAGGTCAGAGAGTAACTCCTTTGACTTGGTTGGTGAACCTGCTTGGGGCAGGTTCGCCAACTTGTCGCCGCCCCAAGCCTATGAAATAAAGGAATGGTTATCATTGTGAGGAGTTGGAAATGGCAAAGGAACCTAGTAGTAAAAAAGCAGAAGCCAAAGTCAAAGCTAATCTCTGGTTCAGGTTTCTGATCTACACCTTAGATGTAGATGAAAAGGATATTAAGGACAAGAAAATTTTTAAAAAAGTCTTTAGCCTTACCTCTTTGATTGGTTTGCTATTTATTTTACCGGCGGTAGCAAGCAACATTACCTTTGACTGGATTCCTATGTTTGACGGCATTATCAAATCTTTTTTTACCTGGAGCAAGCGAAATCCCACACCGGTTTTCGTGGGTTTTAATAATTTTGCTCGGGTACTGTCGGATAAGGAATTTCACAGTTCTTTAGGTAATATGATGTTTTTTCTTATTGCCGGTTTGCTTTTAATGTTGCCTACTATTATCTGCTGTGTGGTGCTTTTTCGTATTAAAAAGCCCAAATTGCAATATGCCTACCGGGTAATGCTTTGCCTACCCATGGTAGTTCCCGGATTGGTATTTACCTTGATGTGGATTTTTATTTTAGGTTATGACTTTGGTGCCATTAATACTCTTTTACAAAATATGGGTTTAAGTCGCATTCAGTTTTTAGGAAATCCCGATCTGATTAAGTGGACAATTCTGTTAACCTCAGTCCCTTTTGTATCGGCCAATACCGCCCTTATTTATCTGGGTGGGCTTAATGGTATTTCTGATTCTGTTTGGGAGTCAGCTTCTTTGGATGGCGTGGGACCGATTAGAAAATTCTATAAGTTAGAGTTTCCTTTAATTCTGGGACAATTCAAATTGGCACTAATCGGGGTGATTGTTGCGGCTATTACGGCCTACAGCCAGCAGCTGATTTTTTATAATAGCTCCGTCCATTCCGGTATTATAACGCCCGGACTACTTATGTATTTAAAGGCCTTTCCCAATACCGGTTCACCGGATTATGGTTATTCCTATGCTTTGGGATTGATACTTTTTGTGATTGCTCTGACTATTTCATTACTTACGATGAAATTTATAAAGTCCGGCGAATAGAGGGAGGTAATTATGAGTGAGATTCCATTGCGCCGTCGCAAAATGCCGTCCATGTCCCAGATTCTGAAAAACCTCTACATGATTCTAACGCTGGCACTGCTACTGTTTCCTTTGTATCTGACATTGATCGGCTCGGTAAAAGATTTAGATCAAATTCTGGATCAATTTTTCTACCCCACCTTTCCTTTGCATTTCGAAAACTATGCCCGTGCCTTTACCTACATTTCACCTTTTTATTTTAATACGGCTTACTATGCTATTGCTAGTTGCATTGTAACGGTAATTGCTTCGGCCTTGGCTGGTTATGCTTTCAGCGTACTGCGCTTTCCCTTTCGCCGCATTCTTTTTTTGCTCTTATTTGCCAAAATGTTTTTGCCCGGTGTTATGAGTCTCGTACCCTCTTACGTATTGGCCAGCCGCTTAGGACTGCTAAACTCGGCTTTGGTCATTGTCTTGTTCTGTCTGGGCACATCTCAGCCCTTTTGGGTGTTTGTCATGAAAACCTTTGTAGATCAGCAACCACGTGAATTATTTGAAGCTATGCGTATTGACGGAGCTAAAGAAATTACGATCTTTTTTCGCTTGGCTTTACCCCTTCTAAAACCCATGGTTGCTCTGATGTCCCTAAATGTAGTGCTTTTTATCTGGAATGATTTTATTTGGCCTTTAGTTACGCTTTTGGATCAGGATAAACGCACAATTACTATTGCTATCTTTAAGCTTTCAAAAGCGGTAGGGCAGGATTATGGCATGTTGATTGCCGGTTATGCTTTGGCGGCTTTGCCACTCCTAATTGCTTTCTTTTTCTCCATGCGATCCTTTATGAGCGGCCTCACTGCCGGAGCGATTAAGTTATGACTTTCAGACTTAAAACTCAGTTAATGACTATATTATGAAAGACAACAGGTGAGAATAATGACTACAGTATCAGAGAATGACTTGGGCGCCATCGGCCTTTATGCCTTGGAAGAAGTTGAGCGTTTGTCTTCAGTTCTTGCAGGGATTGTGGGGGCTGAGAAGGGACTGAAATTTAGTTGTAAAGTAGATAAGGAACAAAAAGATGCTATTTACATAAGCAAAACGGGCGTAGATATTCTGATTCAAGGAATAGATGAAGCCAGCCTTTTGCATGGCGTATACCTTTGCTTTGAAAAATTGGGCTTTATTTTTGAATTTTCCGGAGAGCTTGCTCCTCGGCAAGTCGATTCTAATAGTCAGGAAAATTTTACACTTTCTTGTACTCCCGGGGTAAAGCGAAGGGGTATACGGATGCACCTTAATTTTGTTCAGGATCAGTCTTTTTTCACGGAAGAGGAGTTTGCTGCTTCCATTGATAATATGGCTAAGTTGGGCTTCAACTACTTGGTTTTTCACATGTATAACCCTCAGGAATGGTACCCATTTACCTATCGGGGTCAGGAGCATTTGGACTTATCCTTGGGTAATTTGAACCGCGCGCCTTTAGACGAAGATATGATTGGTCGAGACAAGGTAAAGGTTAAAGAACACTGGTTTCCGGCTGATTTGGAAGAAATTCTTGATGTTGCAGAACTGCGAGATGCCATTTACCAGCGTTATAAACGGATGATGGCACGAGCAAAGCAGCGTGGTATCCGGATAGCTATCAGTATTGAACCGGAATCTTTATCAGCTACCTTTGCTGAGGAATTAAAGCACTGGTTGCCAGAGACGGGAGGCGAAGGCGATCCGCTGGTAAACACGTGGCAACAAGGCTGGTCGGGAAAATCTTTGGCTGAAATAGATACTAAGAATCCAGTGGTTTTTGATATTGCCGTGGCGCGCTGCCTGGCTATTGTGGAAGCGTTTCCCCAGTTAGATGAACTTCATCTTATATCCAGAGAAGGAACTTCCTACCGTCTGTCTTCAGAAGCCTATAATCAAGAATTCTCTCGCATTAAAGAGCGGTTTCATCTACCGGATTCGGCCTGGGATTTCGAAGTTTTAAGCCGGATTGTACCAGAGGCGGAAGGTGAAATTGAAGTTCAGGCGAAAGTCCATCAGTATTGGACGGTTCTACCCGGTGATAATCATTTAGCCACGGTGCTGGGAGCACTTAGGTTTGTAGAATTTGCCCGGGATATTTTTATGGAAGATGGGCTAAGAGCGCGACTAGAGTCTAAAGGCATTGAACCTTGTATTACTGTCTATTCGCCTAATCCAGCTACTATTGGCTATATTTCACCGGCTGTGGCTCAGATGATTCCAGATGGCTGCCGCATAGATTACCTGGGTGATTATGGGGCGCAAGAAATTAGCGATCATTTAGAGAACTGGCAGCCTCTTTTGGATAAAGAGTTATCCGTGGGAATGATCTCCTGGCTGGAATTTGATGGCTGTATGATGTTGGCTCAGGACTGGAGTCAGGCGCTTTATAACAATATCCAAAAAGCCTATAAAATGGGTATAGAGACCATGTATTTTAACCATTGGCGAATTCGCTCTTTAGAGCAAAGCGCCCAAATGGCGGCTAAAGCTACTCTCTGGCCGGAAAAATCTAAGCCGGAATTGTTAGAGCCCTACTGGAGGGCTTTGTACGGGAAAAAAGCTTTGGCTGAAGCTGAATCGGCTTTTCAGGCACTGGAAAAAGCTACCCTCTACAGCAAACGCTTCAATTTCAATGTAGGTTTTACGAATGACTGGGTATTTTACCACTCTACCGATGTGCCGGGATATCATTGGAGTCTTTTACTTAGATCAGCTCAGAATTATGACCAGGCAGCAAAAGCCTTCAAAGCACTGGTAGCTTCTACCTGTGAGACGGGTAAAAAGCAGGCAGCATATATGGCGATGCTCTGCTATATTTCGGCACGGCATATAGAAGCGGTTTATTATTTACAATTGGCCAAACTGCCCCTTTATGGTTTTAAAGCCTGGCCTACTTCTAATCCTAAAGCCAGCTGGCCTGCCCCAGAGCTGCTTAAGCTCTTGGAAGGCTATGCCCGAAAAGCCTATGAGCTGGAAATAGAGTTTATGCAAACCTTAGCCCCCTGGGTTGAGTCTTGCGACGAGCAGGGTCAGTTAGCCATGCACCATCAAGGGGTAATCCAGCCCTTTAGAGATTTTTATCAGACATTGAAGGCAAAAAGACAGGAGGGCGAGGAGCTTGAAAGAACCCTTTTTAATTGATGATATAGCCAGCTTAAGGCAGCGACTATTGAAGACCACTCGAAATGAGGGAAAGGCGGGTGAGCTGTGGCACTTACTTAAAACCTCGGCCAGAAGTGCGCCCAAAGATTTTCCTTGGTTTACTTTTTTTGTCGCCGTAATAACCAAAGAAAAGCAGGACGTCCAAAATGCCAAAGAGGCGATCTATACCTATTTGCGAAAGCTAGAACCAATGAGTTTTTGCACCGGACTACAATTCCATTTTTGGTGTTTTGCTTTTCCCCATGCTAAGATTTGCCTTTATTTTCAATGGCTTTGCAGCATTGACGCTTTTACCCCAGAGGAAGAAAAAGCTATTCGAGAGCAGTTGATTATCTATCATTTTGTTAATTTTTATTATGGGATGCGGAGTAAACCTGACCCGGAATGCATTGATAATCAAACTCTATCCCTTACCCTCTCTTGTACTTTGGTGGGTTATCTTTTTGGTCAGGGGGAACAGGCTTCAACCATGGCGGCTATTATGTTTCGTGATGGTAGCCGCCGTTTGCCTTACGTAATTGGCGATATGCCGGAGTCCGGTTATTCCGGCGAAGGAAGTTCCTATATGGACTGTGTTAATGGCCCAGCTATACCGCTGGCGGTGGAACTATTGGAACGCATTCTGGGCGAAGATGGGTTACTTTATAAATCCTTTACTCAAGGAGGAGGAAAATCTATCAGTGTCCTTAAAATGGTGGCTCGAGAGTTTATGCCCGGAGGTCTACTACTACCTTGGGATAACTACGGGTATCAATTTGGCGTTAGGGGTGCCATTGCTTATGGAGCCAGCAAGACAGGCTTACCTTTATTTTATGATGTTTTAGAGAACAAGACTACTTGGACCTACGATATTGGTACCGGCTGGGTTTACGATGATCTGGTCTGGACACTTATTTGGTGGCCTCAAAAAATCTTAACTGAAGCTAAATATGAAGGAAATTGGTATGAGCCCATGGTGGGCGGAGCTCTTGTCTCGCAAGATAATAATCACTACTGTATGCAGATGTGGGATCCCTCAGAGCCGAATATGCCTGCCAGATCTCACGTGAATCCTAATGCTGTGATCTTTACCGGGTTCGGTGTGCCGGTTTCGGCCGATGGTTCTCAGGCGCGCGAAGTTGAGCACCGCTTCTGGTTTAGCGATACTTGGCGGCGGGTGTCCTTTCTTGAAATAGGCAGTGATAGTTCTTATAACTATGGCGATGGTTGTGCCGGAGCCCACTCGGTAATTCTTGTTGATGGTTTAGAAAGTCTTCGGGCGCAGAGTGAATACCCTCAAGTCCTTAGTAGCCAATCCTTTGCATCACCGCCAGCTTTATTCAGTGACTGTACGCCGATTTATCAAGAGCACTTTTCTGATATCCATCAAGTATCTCGCAAAACTACTTTATTAAACAATGAATTTTTTATAATTGAGGATCTGTTTGTGGCTGAAAAATCCCATCGGATTAGCGCACGTTTTTTATTCCGACCGGAGGGGAAAGTTAAAAAGCATAGTATTAAGATTCTTACCAAGGAAGGTATTTCTCTGAGTCTTTTTGACCTGCAGAAAAAAGCCGCTATAACCGGTGAAGTTGTTAAAAATTTCCCCATGCTACCGGATAATGAGTCTTTTCTATGTGATTTTGGCTGGGAAGGAGACTGCGTGAGGGGGTTATATGGCGTCCTCATGTCTCAGACTATTATTCCTACCCGGGAAATCAGCCAGCTTTCGCTGATTTTTGAAACGGGCAACCCTTGGAGCAGAGGGGAAGCAGAGACGAATCTGGCTACATCGCCTTACTCTGGTAGTCTTAGGCTGCCGGCCTATATGGAACAGGAGCTGACTAATCACTCAACCTGGTGGTATGGTGTTACTTTAGCTTTGCAACCAGAGGAGACCTATCTGCAATTGCCCTCCGGTTTGATCGCTCCCAAACTGTATCTAAACGGTCAAGGGATAGATCTTTCAGCCTTTACAACTTCCTTGGCACTCTTAGGGCCGAGAATTCCTTTGCCAGCTTCTGCTATCAAAAGTCAATCGCTAGAGTTTTTACTCTGCACCCAAGTACCTATCAGCCATTATGATGGCGGCGGGGATGGTACCATCGGCTTAACGGGAGGCTTGTGGCTTTGTAAACAGGCTGAGGCTGAGGAAATTCTGGATGCTGATTTTGACGGTACCACCATAAGGATAACTACCAACCAAAGAATTTTTCAAGCAGACTATGAGCTCATGTCCAAAGAGGGAACTACAGATGGAAATATTTGAATGGATGGAAAAAGTATACGAGGATGCGAGGATCAGAAAAAAGAGTCTGACCCATTCCAATTGGCGGGTACGCTACAGTGCTGCTGTTGCTTTGGGTGAAACAGAAGACCCTAATGCTCTTGAGGATTTAGCTTTTCTCTGGCAGAGAGAACAATCACGTCAGCTCTATACCCAGCCTAAGGTCAAAGGTTTTACGAATAGTTATGACGATACTAGAATGGCGGAACAAATCGTAGAGATTGCGGTGATTTTTGATCGTGACTATGATCAGGAGCTTTTAGAAGACTGGAAGTGCCGTGGTCGGGTCAGACAGGCAATTTTATGTGCAGTAGAAAAAATCGGCCGCATTAATCAATCTTTATTAAGGGCGGTCTATGATGTTTTAGCCGATGAAGGGGAGGATTATGCCGTAAAAATGCAGGGTTGTAGAGTTCTTGGCCGGTGTGGAGATCATTTTTCCTTACCCTATCTTGAGAAAGCTCTAACTGTGGATGAATGGTGTACCCAAACAGAAGCCCAAAAGGCTATTAAGGCGATCCGGCAAAGAGAGGGAGGTGCTGTTTGTGACTAAGTTAAAAATAGCAATTGCTTCAATGTGCTCAATCCCCGGAGACCTTCAGGGTAACTTGGAACAGATTAGTCTTTTAGCTTCTCAGAGCGGACAAAACCACTGTGATGTGCTGCTTACCCCCGAAATGAGTGCAACTGGCTATGGCGGATACCCAGAAATCGTAAGCCAAGGAGAAAGCGCCGGAGATGGCCCTATTTATCAGCAACTAAAAGAAGCGGCTCAGCAGAATGATCTTGTGATTTTAGCTGGATTTGTAGAGCTTTTTCAGGGCAAGAGATTCATTGCCCACTATATTGTTTATCCTGATGGTCGTTATGTTGTTCAGCGTAAGCATCGGGTAACACCCAGAGAGTACCCTTTGGATTCACCTGTCCAACTGTATTTTGATGACAGGGAAGACATTGGCCATGTACATCCGGGAGAGGGGAGTTTCGTATCCTTTATGATTAAAGGGATTCGTTGTAGCGTAGTCATTTGTGCCGATTGGGGCATACCCTTTTTGGAGGAGATTTTTAGCGAACAAAAGACTCAACTGGTTTTTCTGCCAGTTGGAGCGGGGGGAAGTCGCAAAGATGTGTTGAGTTTTAAGGAACTTTCCACAGTATCTGGAATGGATCAGTATGTATCCATTATGGATTCAGCCGGAACACTAAGTAAAAGTTTAAAAGAATGTTATGACAGAAAAAGAGGATTGGCAGCAGTTAACCTCTGTGGTTTCGATGGTCATAGCCTCTACCATGGTGGTTCAGGCTCTTTAGTTGGTCCCAGAGGGGAGCTTGCTTGTGTGCTTCCGCCCATTCCTGTTTTAGAGCGGCAAAGAACGACCATGACTTGCGGTGAAATATTTTTTGACCATATTGAGGGGGGGAGAGTATGAATAAAGTTTTTGATAAGGAAACACTTTACCAGGAAGAAGGGCAAAGGCGTTTTGACCAACATTGTTCCGAGGCAGCTTTTCTAATCGGGGGAATAGGAACTGGTAATTTTTCTGTTGGAGCAAGAGGAGAATTGAGGGCTTGGGAAATATTTAATCGTTCCGGCAAGGATAACTATATGCCTAATGGCTTTTTTGCTCTTTGGGTAAAGGCGGAAGGGCAATCACCTCTTACTAAGGTTCTGGAAAGTCAAATGCAACCACCATATAGTAAATCACATGGTTTTGTGGACTATGAAGTGGGGGGACTACCCAGATTTAGCCATTCGCAAATGACAGCTGAGTATCCTTTTGTTCAAGTAAAACTCTGGGATGAAGACATGCCGGTAGAAGTAACCATGGAGTGCTTTAACCCTTTTATCCCTCTAAATAGTAAGGATTCCGGCTTGCCTTGCGGGATTATTCGCTACAGAGTAAAGAATATTGGTAACCTTCCCCTAGATGTATCTGTTGTGGGGTCACTGACTAACATGACCACCTTAGTGGATTATGACCGCCATACCTGGAATCACTTTCAGCGGGACGGAGAGGGGATAAATGTTTTCCGGAAAGAAGAGGGTCTGTCCGGCATATACTTTAGCCCTAAGAATCCAGACCCAAATAAATGGCGTTATGGCTCTATGGCTTTGGCTACCCCTGAGGAGAGCGTGAGCTATAAGCGAGCTTGGCTGAATAGTGGTTGGTGGGATGGCCTTCAGGATATGTGGGACGATTTTTGTCAGGATGGGCGTCTGGAGGCAGAATCCGTCTATAAAGCTAAAGATGTTGACTATGAGTCCCCGGATGCTACGGCTTCCTTAGCGATTCATAAGTGGCTTGAACCCGGTGAAGAACAGAGTTTTGATTATTACCTAAGCTGGTACTTTCCCTACCGCGTGGATTGTTGGAGCGAGGGTATGTTTGACCAAGTTGTCAGACCTAAGAATCAAGCTGCCTCTTGCTGTGGAGAGCAGCCTGCTTATCCCTACCGCAAAAAATTCTATGCTACCCAGTTTTCTGATGCCTGGGCAGTCACGCAATATTTGGCTCAGCATTGGCAGCGGCTTTATGGCCACAGTCTAGCTTTTCGTCGAGCTTTTTTTGCTTCTACTCTGCCATCTTATGTATTAGATGCGGTAGCCGCTAATATCACAGTCCTAAGAAGTCAAACTTGTTTTCGTTTAGAAGACGGAACTTTGATGGGCTGGGAAGGTTGTTTTGAAGATGAAGGCTGCTGCGAGGGGAATTGTACCCACGTTTGGAATTACGCACAGACGGTGGCCTTTTTATTTCCTGATTTAGAACGCAGTATGCGGCGACTGGAGTATGGTGTTGAAACCAAAGCAGACGGCAAGATGAATTTTCGGAGTTATCAGCTCTGGGGGATGGAAGGGCATGATCATGTTCCGGCCGCCGATGGACAGCTAGGAACCTTTGTGCGCTTCTACCGTGAGTGGAAATTATCCGGTGATAATGATTTTCTACGAGAACTTTGGCCCAGAGCAAAAAAGACTTTGGACTATGCTTTTTCTTTCTGGGATAAGGACGGTGATCTGGTATTGGAGACTAACACCTTTAATACCTATGATATTGCCTTTCAGGGCCCCAGCTCCATGATTAATTCTTTGTTCTTTGCCGCTCTAAAGGCTGGGGCTGAAATGGCCGGATATCTTGGTGATGAGGAGAGTGCCGGACGGTATGAAGCCGCTTTTGCCTTGGGGAGCAAGCGGATGGATGAGTTATTATGGGGAGGGGAATATTATATCCAACAGGTAGCCGATCCGGATGAATACCGTTATCAATATGGGGATGGTTGTCTATCTGATCAAATTTTTGGTCAGACCTTGGCGCATCTTACCGGTTTGGGCTATGTGCTACCAAAAGACCATGTAAAAAAGGCGGTTAAGGCCGTATTTGATAATAATTTTGCTCTTTCTATGGCTGAACACCATAACCTACAGAGAACCTATGCCCTGAATAATGAGGCCGGGCTCTTACTCTGTACCTGGCCCAAAGGTAACCGGCCTAAACTGCCCTTTCCTTATTCGGATGAGGTTTGGACAGGCATTGAATATCAGGTGGCTACGCATCTCATTTACGAAGGATATATTGATGAAGGTCTGACATTGGTTAAAAATTTACGAGATCGTCACGATGGTATTCGGCGTAATCCTTGGGATGAGGTTGAGTGTGGGCATCATTATGTCCGTGCAATGGCCAGTTTTGGTCTGCTGGTGGCCTTAAGTGGTTTCACCTATGATTTACCTCAGGGAAAAATAGCTTTTGCTCCGAAAATCAATCAGGCAGATTTTCACTGCTTCTACATTACCGGAAAGTCTTGGGGAATTTATTCCTCTCAAGAGCAACCCGATGGCTCCCGTAAACAGTCGATTCAAGTACTTTATGGCAGTCAAGAAGGGGTGAAACTTGATGAATGATGCTGCCCGGGAAAAACAAACTATGCTGGCTTTCTTGTTCCAGGGAATTTTCTTCTTTATTGGGTACAGCTTTCTAGATGTAACTACGGTCATGCCTATTTTTATTGAAGGAATAACCGGGAGGGTAGAGTTGGCTGGGGTTGCCAGTACCATTAGACAGGCTTCTACTTTGTCGGTGCAACTGTTTTTGGGTGCGTACATTATGAAGGTGAAAAATGTTCCCCGTTATATAAGTTTATTTATGGCACTGGGTTACGCAGCACCTTTAATGTTGGTGCCTGCCTTGTTTTTTCAGGTATCGGCTACCTGGTTAATCGCTCTTACCTTCATAAGCGTAGCAGTGATGTGGTCAGCAGATGGACTAGTAGTAATTGGTTATTATGATCTGTTAGGCCGGACAGTCTCGGGTGAGAATCGGAGTCGGGTTCTAGGTTTTTCCCAGCTTCTTGGCGGTGGTGGCGCTGTAGTCGGAACTTTTATTGTTAAGCTGATCTTAGACCATCCTAGGATGGGATTTCAACTAAAGTACATGGTGATTTTTAGCCTTGGGAGTTTAATCCTTCTTCTGGGCGCTTGGGCTATGTCAAGAGCCAAAGATCTGCCCCATCGCCAAGAAATAAGGGAGTATCGTCTCATGGATCAGCTTAAAAAAATTCCTGCCTTATTTAAGGGGAATCCCTTATTTCGCCAATGCATGTATTGTCAAATTTGTTTTGTCATTGCCTTAATGAGTGCCCCTTTTGTTCTCATTATCAGCAAAAACCAATTAGGCCTATCAGCAACTTTTGTGTCAACACTGCTTAATATTCAGGTGGTGGGCACGTTGATTGGTGGTGGAATTAGTGCCATAGTAGGGCCGAAAAAAGGTAATAGCTTTGTGCTTCTTTGCTTTTGTCTAATTGGCTTTCTTCCTGGCAGTATGGGGCTTCTGGCTATTTTTGGTTTGGGAAATCCGGAGGTTTTAGCCGTGATTATGACCATGGCGGCTGGCCTATCAGCGGCAGCGTGGATTGGATTTATGAATGGCATTATTGATGTTACTTCCGGAGCAGATCGACCAGTATTCATGTTAATGAACAGTCTGATTACTTTGCCCCTGGCGGCAGTTGGGCTTCTGGGAGGACAGATTATTGCTCATTTTGGCTATGTAGTTTTTTTAGGAATTTGCTGTGTATTTGCTCTACTGGCAATTCTGATGGGTTTTCGTTTTTATAAGAACAGGAAGGATTTCGCTTATGCATAGAATCAAGTCTGTGGTGGTCGGTCTTAATTTTGGCTGTTGGGTCATTGAGAATGAATTACTGGTTGACCCTGGCTGTAAGCATATAGAATTGTCAGGTGTATATGATTTAGATAAAGAAAAGACCCAAAAAGCTGCTGCAGTTTACCAGGTGAAGGCTTATAACAGCTTGGAAGAAATTCTAAGCGATAAGACGGTTGAGGCAATCATTCTTATGACCGGCCCAAAGAACCGTACAGACTTGGTCTGTGAGATATTAGCTGCTGGTAAGCATATTATGACCACAAAACCTTTTGCCTTGGCTTCGGACCAAGCTAAGGCCGCCTTTACTCTCGCCAGTACTCTGGGACTAGTCTTACATATGAATTCTCCTGCCCCGGTTTTACCTCCCGATTTGAAACAAATAAAAGAATGGGTAGAGGAGTATGCTTTAGGGCGCCCCATTGGTTACTCTGCATCCACCTATTGCAGTTATCGCGAAAAACCAGACGGCAGTTGGTATGATGACCCTGTAGCTTGTCCGGTAGCACCGATCTTTCGTTTAGGCATTTATTTAATTCATGATGTGTCTTGCTTTTTTTCAGGCGTAGAGTCGGTAAGCACTCAGTCTTCCAGAATTTTCACTCAGCGCCCTACCCCAGACAATGCTCAATTGAGTGTGCTGTACAACGATGGGAGTATGGGGAATATCTTTTCATCTTTCTGTATTTCTGATGGACAAGCCTATCGCTGTGCTATGGAGCTCCATTTTGAAGGGGGAACCTGCTATCGGAACATTGGTCCACGGACAGCTAATAAAGATAATCGAATTAATCTAAAGCTGGCTACCACCCAAGAAGGACAGCCGATCGTTATAGAAAAAGAGCTTTCAGGGTCGGGAGCAGGCTACCGTTGGGATTTTTTTCAAAAAGCAATTTTAGAACCGGGAACACAAGCAGAAATAGGATTAGAGCATATTCTGTCGGGTATTCAGATTATTGAGCTGATGCAACCGGTGCAAGATAGATAGGGGGGCAGAATGAAGCGATTGGGAATTGGTTTATATGGCAATAATGGCCATCAGATAGGCGATGTATTAGCTACTCTGCCGCAAGTAAGGCTAATTGGTATTTGTGGTTATGAACGGGAGCGAAAGGAAGCTGAGATAGTAGTTTTTCCCGATCTTACTACGATGTTGGAAGATCCAGAGATAGATTTTGTTTCCGTTTGCTCACCTAGGCGTGAGGATCAAGCCAGGGACATTATCCAAATTCTTACAGCTGGAAAACATGTTCTGGGTGAAAAACCTTTGGCCATGAATCGGCATGACCTAAAGGAAATCATGGAGCTGGCGCAAAGAAAAAATCTGCACTGCATAGAAATGGCTGAGACTCAATTTGAAGCACCTTATGCCCAGGTTTCGGCCTTGGTTTCAAGGGGAGAAATCGGACAAGTGGTACAGATTTTTGCTCAGAAGTCTTATCCCATGGCAACTTGGCGACCACAAGAAGAAGGCATTGATGGTGGTTTAATTCTACAAAATGCTATTTATTGCCTCCGATTTGTAGAGCAAGTCGCTGGGCAAAAGGTTATTTCAATATCTGCCTTAGAGACTGGGTTTGGAAACCCTTTACCAGAAGGGGAGCTAAAAATGGCCTGCACTTTACAGATGGAGCTGGCGAGTGGGGGATTGGCTACTGCGATTGCTAACTATCTGAATCCCACCACTACCCAAGTTTGGGGGAATGAGGAATTGCGAATTTTCGGAACAGAGGGGTTGGTTCAGACGAATCCCTTTTCCGGCGAAATTCAGCTCTGGAATAAAGCTGGTTCCTTTTCCTATCAGCCTGAAAACCAAGAAAGGTTGATTCCTAAAATACTTCAAGCTGTAGCCACTGGCCAGCCCCTTCCGGTAGATGGATTAGCGCTGGTTGAGCCAACTCATTTAGCTATTTTAGCTAAAGCTTCGGCCTTAGAAGCTGGAGTGAAGCAATTTGTAGATAGAGAGAATTAGAATATTGATCATTTGATTTAGGTTAATGAGGTGAACTATATGAGAGCAATGGGCGATGGAGTTCTTATCACTGAAAAGAGGTTCATTACTATATAAATTTGGGACAAACCATTACATAAGGAGGATGATTTATGTCATACGCAGCCGGTCACGGAGCGATTTTTTTAGAAAAAAGTCAGTACATCCCTCGGACAGAGTATTCAGCCCATTTTCATTGGGATTTAGTCCGAAAAGTTACAGGCATTGCTATCAACTCTTCATCGACCCAAGAGGAACAAGAGCAAGCTTCGGCGGCCTTTGTGAAAGCTTGGGACTATGGAACTTTTTGGAATATTTTAATTAACAGTGAGATTTTTGGTGATAAGTGCACCAAAATGGGTCATGCCGCCTACAGTACCGGGGGGGCGGATTTTGATAATGAAGTTTATTCTTTGTATGAAGATCCAGAAGACGCTTTAACTCTTGATCCATGGGAATTCTACGGTAGTAAGAATATTTCCCAACTTACTGAGGCCTTTAATCAAGATTATGCCAAACAAAAAATTCTCTATCCGGAAATTGTGCCGATGACTGGAATCTATGTATCCCTAATGTCAGGGCTGCTGGAGATTTTTGGCTGGGATATTATGCTGATGAGTTGTGGCATTGATGCTCAAGGCTTTGGGGAAGTAGCTAACCGCTATACCCAATGGATTGGACAGTATTTTGAAGCTCTGGCCAATTCCCATGCCAAGGTCGTTATGGTTCATGACGACATTACTTGGACTGATGGTGCATTTTTCCATCCAGATTGGTATCGGAAGTATATTTTTCCTAATTACCAGCGGTTATTTCAGCCCTTAAGAGAAGCTAATAAGCGAATTCTTTTTACTTCTGACGGCAATTATACAGCATTTATTAAGGATATTGCCGACTGCGGTGTAAATGGATTTATCCTTGAACCTACTACAGATCTGGCCTATGTAGTAGAGAATTATGGCCAAACCCATACCATCATAGGTAATGCCGATACCCGAATTCTTTTGAATGGCAGTAAAGAGGCGATCTATGGGGAAGTGAAGCGTTGCATGGATATAGGAAGAAATGCTCCTGGATTTATGATGGCAGTGGGCAATCATATTCCGGCTAATACCTCAGTGGAAAATGCTGTTTATTACGATGACTGCTATCGAAAGTTAAGTCGCCGCTAAATAATAGAAAAGAGGATTTATATGCTAAGGTACCAGAGAAATCAAATAGATTGTTTTGTGGAAGGCAGCCAAATATTTCGTTTGGCGCTGGGGGAAGAATTAGTTTTCTCCACTGCTGAAGTGGGATATATTTATGGTCAAGGTTTTAATCACCACCAACCTTATCCCTTGAGTAAAAAGCCTTTTTTTCTACCTAAATTTGCTGTTAATAATATTAATGCCCCCCTTTGGTTTTGTTCCAAGGGCTTAGTTATTTTGGCTGAAACGGAAGCCCTTTTAGAGATTGAAATGACAGCGGGAGAGTGGCCTACCTTGAGTATAAAAGCGATTGAGCAAGAGGTAACAATTCATTTATGGCGGGGAAAGAACATAAAAGCGGCTCACCAACAGTTCCTGCTTGATCTTAACCGAAAGTATTCGCTACCTGGTCATAATTTTATTGGTGACAGTTTGTTCTGTACTTGGTCACAGTTTCCACGCTGTATCAATCAGCAGCGTGTGTTGGATTTTGCCGCTGAAATTCGGGAACACCAGTATCCTTGCTCTACTATCATTATTGACGACCGTTGGGAAAAAGCTTACGGGGACTTGGCTTTTGCGGACATGTTCCCTGATCCAAGGGCAATGGTGGAGACGCTACACCGCCAAGGCTTTCGTGTGCTCCTTTGGGTTACACCTTTTATCAATAAAGATTCGCTGAATTTTTCTTTTCTGGAGCAGAAGGGCTGGTTAGTTAGAAGTAAAACCCAAGGCGCCGCCCTCTTAAATTGGTGGGGAGGACAGGCAGGCTTAATAGACCTAACCTGCCCTGAGGCTTCTGCCTGGTATGAAGAACAATTACAAAAGCTTAAAGTAACCTGCCAGATAGACGGTTTCAAAATTGACGGCGGTGATGCGAAATATCAACCTAATCCAGAGGAATCTCTTTGGCATGACTACAAAGGAGCCAGTGGTTTTAGTGATTTATTGTTAGAAGTATTTGAAAAAGTATCACCTGGTCTATGTGAGACTCGTACAGCTTGGCTTTCACAAAACAGAAATATTGTCTGGCGGCTTGGGGGTAAAGATTCCCACTGGGGTGAGGATAACGGGCTTAAAGCTCTGGTTCATCTGGGGATTCAACTGTCGCTTATGGGTTATGACTTTTTGATTCCGGATATGGTGGGGGGACGGATTCAGACTATGTCCCAGACCGACCCTTTGGTGACAGATGAGCTATTTATACGCTTTTGTGAAGTCAGTGCTTTTATGCCGGTGTTACAATTTTCCTACTATCCCTGGAATTATCATAGGGTGGTGTGGGAGAGCTGTCTAGTATTAGCTAAAGCTCATAAAGCCTTAGGTGTCTATATTGAGGAGTTAGTAAAAGATAAGAATCATTTACTCATTCAACCTCTATGGTATCAGGACGATGACGAAAGAGCTTTTGAGCTGGGTGATGAATTTTTGCTAGGACCTGATATCTTGGTCTGTCCGGTTCTATCTTCCGGTCAAGTGGTAAGAGATATCTATTTTCCTCAAGGACAATGGATTGATGTATATAACCAAAATAGCTTTATGGGTCCGCTAGAAATAGAAAATTATCCGGCGCCTTGTCCCGGTATTCCGATATTTGTTCGTGCCGGTCAAGAGGCTTTGCGAAAAACTTTGATGGAGATCATGAGCCCTCTTACATCGGTTGCTATTTTGCCGGAGGTAACTACTGCCACTTACGAAAGCGGCATTAATCGTGATATCAAGGTTACAGGCTGATCCAACCAATCATGAGAGAAATGAGGAAAAGTACAAGATGAATTGGAATTGTAAAAATGTAGAAGATGTTACGGAGGCGGTTACAGAGCAAGGTGTTAACCTGCCTCTGTCCGACAATATAGCTCTTCTAAAGAAACCACTAGAGATCGCTGGAAAAAGGATTTCTAATCCTTTGGCAATTCAGCCCATGGAGGGCTGTGACGGAGGCCTGAACGGTATGCCGGAAGAACTGACTTGGCGGCGTTATGGCCGTTTTGCCAGAAGCGGAGCAGGCGTAATTTGGTTTGAAGCGGTGGCGATAACCGTCGATGGTCGTGCTAATTCTCGGCAACTACTTCTGAATCAGGCTAATTTGGAAGCTTTTAAGCGACTGGTTCATTATATTAGGGAGGAAGCGGCCAAAGGAGGGCATTCGCCGCTTTTAATTATGCAAGCGACTCATTCGGGACGCTATGCTCGGCCTGAAAACGCCCCCGCTCCCATCATTGCTTACAATAATCCTTTATTTGAAGGTGAAATACCGCTAGATAAGAGTACCGTTATTTCTGACCAAAGGCTTGAAGAGTTAGAAGAACTACATGGTCAGAGTGCTCGGTTGGCTCAGGCTGCGGGCTTTGATGGAATTGATATTAAAGCCTGCCACCGCTATTTAACTAGTGAGCTCTTATCGGCCTATGAGAGACCGGGAAATTATGGTGGTTGTTTTGAGAATCGAATTCGGTTTTTGTTAAATAGCGTAGCGGCGGCTAAATCCAGCAGTCAGGGTGATTTTATGGTCACCTCTCGTCTCAATATCTATGACGGATTTCCTTATCCCTATGGCTTTGGGGTAGACCAAAGCGGGTCTATTGCCCCAGTTTTAAAAGAGCCCATTCAGTTAGTGAAATTATTACATCAGGATTATGGGGTAGCTTTACTGGACTTATCTTTAGGTAACCCCTACGTAAATCCCCATGTAAATCGTCCGGCAGATCATTTGCTCCAGCCCCATTCCGAGAATCCCTTGGTGGGATTAGAACGGATGATTCACAGCATTGGTCAGGTGAAAAAGGCTTACCCTCAGATGAAAATTGTCGGATCAGGGTTATCCTATTTAAGGCAGTACGCCCATTACTTGGCAGCTGGAGGGATAGAACAAGGCTTTTTTGATATAGCCGGTTTTGGAAGAATGGCCTTTGCGTATCCAGATTTTCCTCAAGACATTATAAATCACGAGAAACTTGATCCTAAGAAGGTCTGTATTACCTGCAGTAGTTGCACCCGATTAATGCGGGAAAAAAAGCAAACCGGGTGCGTTGTCAGAGATAGTCTTTACGCACAAAAAAATTAGTCAAACAGAGCCTACAGGCGGTAAAGGAGAAAAAATGACCAAAGTAGCATGTATTACCGGAGGACGAAGAGGTATTGGTTTGGCCAGTGCAAAAGCCCTGGCAAACAGTGGCTATCGAGTTATTATCACCGGCACGTCTCCTTCAGAGGAGAATCAAGCTTTGCTGAAGTCCTTAAGATCCCAAGACTTTGACTTCACATATCTGCTTTTGGATATAACCAATCCGAAGGATAGGCAGGATTCTCTGGAGAAAATCATTCATAGCTTTGGACGCATTGATCTACTGGTGAATAATGCTGGTATTGCCCCTGCCCAACGCTGCGATATATTAGAAACATCTGAGGAGAGTTATGACCAGGTTCTGGCAGTGAATCTTAAGGGAACCTACTTTATGTGCCAACTTTTTGCCAAAACTATGATTGAACTGAAAAAAAAGCAACTGCCAAATTATGACCCACGCATTATCAACATAAATTCGCTCTCAGCCTATGCTGCTTCAACTAACCGGGGAGAGTATTGCGTCTCGAAGGCTGGACTTTCTATGGTAACGGATTTATTTGCTTTACGTCTGGCCTCAGAAGAAATTAAGGTCTTTGAGATACAGCCGGGCATTATAGAAACAGATATGACTTCTGCGGTAATCGTCAAGTATCAAGAAATGATTGATGAGGGCTTAACACCTATAAAGCGATTAGGTCAGCCGGAAGACATTGCCAAGGCCATAGTATGTCTTTGTTCCGGCCAGCTAGATTTCGCAACAGGGCAAAAACTTCAAGTTGATGGTGGCTTTCACATTCGAAAATTATAGTTCAAGGAGGGCTTCTTATGGATACTACCATTGTATCCTGTAAGACACTGATCGTGGGATCCGGGTTGGCTGGTTTTAATGCCGCCGATTCTCTTTATGATCTGGGATACAGGGGGATGGCAATTCTGACTGAAGATATCAAACAAGGCACCTCACGCAATACAGGGAGCGATAAACAGACCTACTATAAACTGTCCCTTTGTTCCGACCAAGGAGATAGTGTTTATGACTTGGCTAAGACACTTTTTGATGGTGGTAGTATGCATGGTGACACAGCATTAATAGAAAGTGCCTATTCTTTGCGCTCCTTTATGAAGCTAGTCCAGTTGGGGGTAGATTTTCCCAGAAACCATTATGGTGAATTTGTGGGCTATAAAACAGACCATGATCCAAGGCAGCGAGCCACCTCCTGTGGCCCTTATACCTCAAAATCAATGGTTGAGGCTTTGGAAAAATCTGTTCGTCAAAAAAACATCAAAGTATACGACCGGATGCAGGCTGTACGACTCTTAGTTGAAGAGGGCAGGGTACGGGGGCTCATAGCTTTAGCACTAGATCCCTTATCTATAGGCACAGTTGAGTGGATTGTTTTTCAAACCGAAAACATAATTCTCGCTACCGGTGGTCCCGCAGGAATTTACTATGATTCTGCTTATCCCCGGGGACATACGGGCATGAGTGGTTTAGCCTTAATGGCTGGTGCGGAAGGTGCTAATTTGCAAGAATGGCAATATGGATTGGCTTCCTTGGCATTTCCCTGGAATCTTTCCGGTACCTATCAGCAAGTGCTTCCCACGTACCTGGCCGAGGATAGGATTGGCAAGCGGGAAGAATTTTTAGTCTCTGCTTTACCTAAGGATCGGGAGCGACTGGAAAATATTTTCCTTAAAGGCTATCAGTGGCCCTTTGATATCCAAAAGATTCCCGGTTCCTCAGAGATAGATTGGTTGGTATATCAAGAACGCTTTTTACATAATAGGCGTATCTATTTAGATTTCCGCCACAACCCCCAAGGCTTTCCCGACGACATTTCGAAGTTAAAGGGGCCTGCCAAAGAATATTTGCTGCGCTCCGGAGCATCTCAATCCACTCCTTTAGAACGTTTACGCCACATGAATTCGGAAGCTATTGCTTTGTATCAAGAGCAGGGCATTGATCTGGCAAAAGAACCCTTAGAAATTGCTCTTTGTGCCCAACACCATAACGGAGGCATCGGGGTAGATGAAAATTGGCAAACTAGCATTTTAGGTCTTTATGCTGCCGGAGAAGTTGCAGGCACTTTTGGCATCTATCGTCCAGGCGGTTCCGCTCTCAATTCTACCCAGACCGGATCTTTGCGAGCCGCAGAGGCCATAGCTAACAAGAATTCATCATCCCCTTTGTCACTGACAAAATTTAAAGCCTTGGTTTCAAAGGAATGTCATAAATTAGATAGTCTTATTTCAGCACTGATCAATCCGCAAAAGCAATCAAATATTATTGCTAAGCGTCTTTACTTCCAAAAACAGATGAGTCGTTTCGGGGCGCAACTTCGCGAGGTAGCTGCCCTCAAAGAGCTTCGCCTTGAGGTACATGCCGGATTGGAAAACTTCTCTCAAGAGATGACGGTAAGTAAACCTTATGAAATTGCCCATGCTCTAAAGAATCAAGATATACTTATTACTACGGAAGCCGTATTATCAGCTATGGAGGAGAGTGCCCAAGCCTTTGGCAGTCGTGGTTCTGCATTGGTAGTAGCTTCGCCGGAAGAGGTAGATATTTTTCAACTAGGGAAGTACCATTTTAAAAAGCCTTGCCCAGAGTCAAAGTCACAATGTATTTTAACCCAGAAGACATCGGAGGGCTTTGCCTCAAAAGTTTCTGCTATACGCCCCTTACCCCATACCCAGGATTGGTTTGAAACAATCTGGAAAGAATATCGAGAAAAACAACAAGAGAAAGGCGGAGGTCGGTGAGAAAGCCGACCGTATCTGTATGAAAGAACTTAGATTTAGGCAAGTACACTTGGATTTTCATACCTCTCCACTAATAGAAAATATTGGTAAAGATTTTGCGAAAGAGAACTTTATAGAAGCACTTCAAATTGGCCACGTAGATTCTATTACTGTATTTTCAAAATGCCATCATGGCTACGCCTATCATCCCACAGCGGTTCACCAGATGCACCCTCACCTAAACTTTGATCTTTTAGGTGAACAACTATCGGCCTTAAAAGCTGCCGGTATTGCCTCACCAGTTTATCTATCCGCTGGTCTGGACGAAAAAGAGGCTCTGAACCATCCAGAGTGGTTGGTGAGAAATAGTGATGAAAGTACTACTTGGGTGCCGGATTTTATCGGGGAAGCCGGCTTTCATTTACTTTGCTATAATAGCGGTTATCTTGATTTACTGGTGGCTCAAATCGAAGAGGTTATGATCCGCTATAATCCGGCAGCTATCTTTTTAGATATCTCCTCGGTTCATCCTTGCTACTGCGCAAACTGTCGAAATACTCTGCTGAGGGAAGGCCGTGATCCGCGAAACCTTCAAGATATTATGGCTCTAGCAGAAACGGTTTATGCTAATTACTGCCAGAGAACCAGAGCCATAATTGACAAGTATAATCCGCAGACCAGCCTGTTTCATAACTCAGGTCATATTAGTCGCGGACGGCGAGATTTGGTAAATTACAATAGTCATTTGGAGCTAGAGAGTTTACCCACGGGAGGATGGGGGTACGATCATTTCCCCATGTCTGCAGCTTATGCCACCACCTTAGGGAAAGACTTTCTAGGTATGACAGGGAAATTTCACACCAGTTGGGGAGAGTTTGGCGGTTTTAAACACCCTAATGCCTTACTTTATGAAACCTCTCTGTCACTGGCCTTTGGTGCAAAATGTTCCATTGGAGATCAGCTCCATCCTCTAGGGGAGCTAAATTTAGGCACCTACGACCTGATTGGTCAAGCCTATAAAGTATTAGAAGCTAAAGAGAGCTGGTGCCAAAGGGGCGAACTAGTGGCTGATATTGGACTACTTAGTAGCGAAGCCTGTCAAAGTGAGCCTGTAGGTAAGGATAAGCAAAACTTGGCCGATATTGGAGCGAATCGGATACTATTAGAAGGGAAATATCTCTACAAAATAATTGACACTCAAGCTGATTTTGAAGCTTTTTCCCTGCTTATTTTACCTGATGATATTGCTCTGGATAAAGAGCTAAGTAAAAAGTTAAAGCAATACCTTAGAAAAGGTGGGAAAATATTAGCTACCGGTCAATCGGGATTAGCCAAGGGAAAGGCGGCTTTTGCCCTAGATTTTGGGGTGGATTTCCTAGGTGAGAATAGTAATTGCCCCAATTATCTGCGACCCTGCTTTCCTTTACGTAATGGCATGAATGCTTATGTAATGTATCAGCCTAGTTACCGTGTGAGAGATCGGGGGGCTGAAATTCTAGGCTATCAAGAAGATTCTTATTTTAATCGCAGTACCTACGCCTTCTGCTCCCATCAGCATAGTCCCAATAATCCGGATAAACTAGCCCCAGGTATTTTTCGCAATCAAAACACCCTCTACTGCTCCTGGAAAATTTTCAGTGATTATGCTGAAAAAGGTTCGCTTCATCTAAAGGAAACGATTTTCTATCTTATTGACTATCTCTTGGGCGAGGAAAAAACCTTAACTATAGCTCTTCCAGACAGAGGCATTGTTACTTTGCAAAAGCAGCCGGAAGACAGAAGATTGGTGGTACATCTGCTCTTTGCCTATACCTCTCTAAGGGGTAAGGGGATTGAAGTGATAGAGGATCAAGTTCCCCTCTATCAGATACCTTTAGAAATCAAGTTAATGGAAAAGCCGAAAAGTGTCTATTTGGCACCTGAGAAACAACGCTTGGATTACCAGTATCAGGAGGGACGGCTGACTTGTACTATACCGCAACTATTCATCCATCAAATGGTAGTGGTGGAACTATGATAATTAGCTGAATCCTGCGGGAGGATCAAAGTTGGCTAGGCAGAATTACCCCTGTAAGCCCTCTTTTATCCTCCTATACCCATTCATAATGAATTGGGTAATCTCCTCTCGACGAACCCTCATGTTCATTTCAGCCAGTATAGTTTTGACGACTACTTCCGATACTTCCGGTAAATATTTTACTAGGCTATTGTCCCACTGGAGGATATCCAGAAGGTCACTTATGAGACGATCTTCTTTTCGGGTAATATTTTTAGGGTACCCGTTGGCTATTAAAGCTAAGTTATTATCAAAATTGGGTGCCATCCCCAGAATCTGACCATCCCAATTTCGCAGAAGGCCAAAGTTAGAAGTATGACGATCTGGGTTGAATACCAAGGTATCTAAATAAATCATTCTAATATAGTCGGGCAGAAGGCTGGGTGATAGTTCCCTCAAAGTAGTAGCAGTAAAAATGTAATCCAAATTATCACCTAAAAGGCTATGAGCCGGTTCAAAATTAACCTGTCCTTGAAAGGTAAAGTCTGTGGACATAATACATTTGGCGTATTCAGGACCTGGTTCATACTCAGCCATGTTCATGCCCAGTGCCTTGCCAAGCTTACAAACAAACCACTCGGAAAATAGTTCGTTATGGTTGGCTGCTTTGTACATCCACCAGTGATTATTTCGTAAACGCCAGCTCTTTTCAAAGCTACCAATATTGGTTAATTCGGGTGTTCTTTCATTGGCTTTTCGGCTTGCATAGTTAAAACTATCATAGGTACCCAAGAGAGCCAGAGTTGCGAAGGAATTTTTATCAAAGAGAATTTCTTCATAGGTTAGAGCGCTATCCAAGGGTTTAACCCAATAAGCATCCGTGATAGTGGCACCATTAACGACCAATGCGGTATGAATATCGTCTTGTTCACTTAGACGTAAAGCTTTTTTTAACAAACGAGAGTGAGGCCGATGAGCATCAATCGCTCTGATAGATAGCCACCTTAAGAGATTCGGATCTCTTTTAAAGTATAAGGGAAGTCTTTGAGGATCAATAATCTGTAGCTCTTGCCCCTGCCATGTAGCAACATGGTAATTGGCACACATTAGTTTAAAATCCATTCCCATTTAACCACCTCAAGCCAACGTTTAATTGTTTCAAGCATAGCATATAGAATAGTAAGAATCATGTACTGCCCAAGATTAAGTCAGCTATTATCTTGTCCAAAGCAGCATAAAAATCACCTAGGTGCTTGCCATCAACCAGCCCGTGATGACATAGTAAAGTTACAGGTATCTGCTTACTGGGACCAGCGTCAAAGAACTTACCCCAGGTGATACGGGGATTGCTATCACTAGGCATCGGAACAGGCTGAATGAGAGAGGTATAGGAGAGCCAAGGTAAACTTGATATAAAAAACAGTGACTCAGAAACGGCGGCATCCTCTTCAATAGTTCCAGATTGCTTGATTTTTTCCTGCTGAATCTTGCCTTCAATGATAAATTGAGAAAAACCTTTCTGGCAATCCAGTATACAGTAAGCAAAGGTATTATTATCTTTGGCAACGGTATGAGAGGTATGGCAAAAGGGATACTCTATGATTTTATCCTCTCTGATTCTTTGGCGAAGTTCGGGTACTGCATTAGCGGCCTGACTCACGCACCAGAGAAAAGAGAGAAAGAAGGGGTATTGGTTTTCTTTTGTCCAAGACAGAAAGTCCGTTATTGTAACATTTACCGTAACACCCACATAGGGATAAGCCAGACTTCTAAAATAGTTAAAGTGATCTAAACGTTCATAGTTTTCTAAATCAATATAGACAGGATCAAGCATAGATAAACTCCTTTCTCGGGTAAGAGGCTGGGGAATAAGGATATTTTCTTTCTGGAAGGAGGGTAGTTGCTATTTTGATGACAATATTAGAAATACTAATGAAGGTATTCTAGCTTATAATACGTGCACTGTAAATGACGGCACTATTTGTCCTGAGTGAGCTAACTCTTCACAATTTCTGTGATTTTATCATTTTTCATCACTTTATAAGCTGAAAAATTTGTTGAAGACTTCGTTTTTTTTTGCTTTATTTATCGGTATTATACTTGTTTTATACTGGTATTTATGGTTTATATTTTATAATTTATAATTTGTTTTGATTTATATTTATTTATAATTTTAAAAGTGAAATTTGTGTGAAATTTAATTGACTTTGCTATATGCGAGTGATAAAGTTAAAAGCACATAGAAACTATTATGGGGGAATATATAATGGTAATTTTGGCTATTGTGAACAAGGAAATTATAAAATGGAGGTGTAGATAATGAAGAAGAATATGAAGAATGTTAAGTTTTTGTTGGCTGCTATTGTTTTAATTTCGTCTTTTGCAGTGGGTACAGTAATGATGCAATCTGTTAACGCAGCACATGAATTTGTACTCACGGCAACTCCAACACCTAGAGTAGAGGTAACATACGATGTTGCTTCCACCGCAAATGTTGCGAGTGCCACTGAATTCGTTGCTGCGGTAGAAAATGCAGCGATTAAAAGGATTGTAATGACACAGCCAATTACTCTTACGGCTACTAACCTAACGAGCATATATGCTGTCAGCATTAATCGAAGTTTGCAAATCGATGGTAATGGATTTAAATTAACCCATGCAAATGGTAATGTGTTTAAACTCAATAGCGCAACTCAGGCGTCTACTTTTCAATTAAGAAATATTACAATTGAAAAAACAGCTGGAGCAAGTGCATCTACCTTAATTTCTAGTGGAAGTGCCTATTGGGATATTTTACTAGATGGTGTTACCATCAACTCAGGATTGGAATATGCACATATTATATCGGGTGCAGGCAATCCAAGTATTTTCTTTAGAGGGGACAATGAGTTTTTAAAACATAACGATGATTTTGCTGAAATCATGGCTCTGGTTGTGTTTGAAGATAATTCAAAAGTTGTCATGAACGAACCTGGTGCTGGAGGTACAAATTTTTGGGACGCTAATAATGTAGGCGCAGTTGTTCATTTTGGTGAAAATTCCATCACTGAAATTAAAGGTAATTCTAGTTGGCCTATCTTTTTGTACTTTCGAGAATATTATATCCATAAAAATGCGGATGTAAAACTATACAAAGATAGCAGCACAACCGGCGTAATCACAAGCGATAGTTTTAGTTCAATTATTCAAATCGACAGTGGCGCAAAGTTTGTTTTGCTTAATTTAGCAGGCCCTGCTTATGGGGATCAAGCGCAGAAAGCTGAAATTACAGTGAATCCAGGCGCCGATGTTCAGTTTATTGGAAATCGAGCAGGTGTCGGTGGAGGCGTGCGTTTCCAAAATGCCAATTCTAAATTAGTTCTTAATTCACCTACCAATTTTAATATAGAAAATAAAAACGTTGCCTACAGTGCTTTTAGCTCTGGGTCCACAACCAATCAAGCGTTACAAATTTTTACTTCTGATATTGGCGCTTGGGATAAAGGGGTAGCTACAGTTCCTCCTACTGTGCCCTTTCCCTTTAATGGTGTAACACTTTTGGCGGGAAACACAACAGCACTCACTGGAACATCTTCAGAGTTAACTTCAATCTGGAATACTTCAAACTACTATAAGATTGCGAAGTCAACCAGACCAACTATATCGTCAACGGATTTGACTTTCGGGATTAATAGAACTAATCCCATTATATCAACTTACACGCCAAGTGATGCTACACTTACGTATTCTTCCTCTAATAATAGTGTTGCGAGTGTGGATGCCAGTGGACAAGTAACAGGTATTGCGGCAGGGACTGTGACTATCACGATTACGGCAACCAGTCCCGAAAGTGTGGCTACTTCTACCACAATACAGGTAACGATTACCAATACACCACCGGTTATAACCGCACCAGGATTTACTCAACTTAATCTTAATGATCCCTTTGATCCCATGACAGGCGTTAGTGCCAATGATGTAGAAGATGGTGTGCTTACAAATATTACTGTAACACCAGCTTCAATTAATACAGCTGTGGCTGGTGTCTATCCTTTAACCTATTCCGTTACAGATTCAGACAATAACACCACAACTAAAACAAGAGTTATTCTTGTGAATAATGGTTCTTATGCAGTGGGTACAAATTATATTTTGAGTGCATCTAATTTTACCAAAGCAATTGATCTAGTAGATACTGCAGATGCAAGTATTAAGACTGCTGCTCAGGTAGCGCTATATGATAAAGCAACGGGGGTCATTTCAGCCGGAACAGTCAATGTTACAAATATTGGCGGCTACAATGCAACCGTAGGGACATATAACATTACTTTCGCTGCTGCCAGTGAACCAACATTAACTAAAACTATTACTGCAACTGTTTCAGCTACTGCTCAGAAGGCAGCGGCCAAAGCTGAATTAGATGCCAAAGCTGATGAACTTAAAGCAGCAATTGATGCGCTTCCGGGTCTCTCTAGCAGTGAGAAACTAGCGGCCAAAACATCAATTACAAACGAACTAAATCTAGCCAAAGCAAATGTCGATGCAGCGACTACTATTAGTAGTATTACCGCTGCCAAAGATGCTGGTATCCTTGCGATGACCCAGATATTTGATACACAACAAGCTAAAAGCGACCAAACAATCATAAATGCCAAAAATAGTTTAGATCAAAAAGCGACGGAACTTAAAGACGCCATCAACCTGTTACCAGGATTAACTCCAGAGCAAAAAACAGACGCAATTAATGCCATTGATGCGGAACTCGTGATCGCAAAAGGAAACGTTGATGCAGCGACTAACTTAACGGGTATTTCATCTGCCATAACAAATGGTGAAGCAGCAATGACCGCAGTTTACAATGCTTACAAAGCTATCAGTGATCAAGCAATTGCGGATGCTAAAACTGCCGCAATTGCTGAGTTAAACCAAAAAGCCACAACCATAAGAGCTGCTATTAATAATGTAGAGGGCGCTACTCAAGCTGATAAAGAAGCAGCTAGAGCGGAATTAGATGCTGTTTTGGCAAGCGGTATTGCCAGCGTGAACAGCTCAACAACTTTTGACGCAATTACTGCAGAAAAAGACTTAAGCTTAGCAGCAATGGATGCTGTCTTGTTTGACTTAGAAGAAAGAGTGAATGATGCCCTTAGAACGGCTAAAGACGCTGCTGTAGCGACTTTAGATGATAGATTAGCAGCCGCCAAAGCTGCAGTCAATGCATTAGCGAATTTATCACCTGCAGAAAAAGCGGCAGCTATTCAAGAGTTAGATGATGCCTATTTGATCGCAGAAACAGCCATTTATGATGCAACAAATACAAGTCAAATTACAGCGGCTTTAAATAATGGCATACGTGCATTTGATGCAATTGTAGCTAGCGCAACGCTGTTGGACGCTAAAAATCTTGCGGTCACTGAACTGGAAGCTAAAGCCGCAGAGATTAAAGCGGCCATTGATGCATTGCCTGGCTTAACTGCTCAAGAAAAACTTGATGGGAAAGCGGCCATTGATGCAGAACTAGTAACTGGAACAGCTAATATTCAAGCAGCTACCACTACAACTTTTGTACAAGGTGCTCTGAATGTTTCAAGAGCCGCAATGGATCAAATATATGTTGATTTAGAAGGTACAAGTATCCAAGCTTTGGCTGCGGCAAAAACGAATTCGGTTGCTGAGTTAACTCAAGTGGCGGAAGACGCCAAAGCTTTGATTGATGCATTACCGAACTTGTCACCGGCAGAAAAAACGGCTGCCAAAGATGCGGTAGATGCGGATTTAGCAACGGCAATCACCGCTATAAACGCCGCTCCTGATTTAGTTGCAGTGGCAACTGAATTAAATAATGGTATTTTTGCCATAGAGGCGAATGTTCAAGATGCTCAACTATTAGATTTGAAAAATGCTGCCATTGCTGAGCTAAATGCCAAGGCACTGGAAGCCAGTAATGCTATTGATGCATTAGCTAACTTATCTGCTGCCGAAAAAACAGCTGCTAAAGATGCCATTGCGGCTGAGTTAGCAGCAGCAATAACTTCGGTAAATGGTGCAACAACAGCTATCGAAATTGAAGATTTTGTCATTGCCGCAGAAGAGGCCTTTACTCTAGAAGTTCAAAATGCAACTTTGCTAAACGAAAAAAACAGAGCTAAAGAGGAGCTTACAGCAAAAGCAGTAGCAATCAAAGCAGCAATTGATTTACTACCGGGTCTTACTCCAGCAGAAAGAGATACAGCTAAGGCAGCTATTGATGATGAGCTAATTAATGGTTCAGCAGCTATTGACGCGGGAACTAGAATTGGAGAAGTTCTTAGTGCTTTAGATATATCAAAAGCTGCCATGGACTCCATATACGATAATGTGAGTGCCATTAGTGCTCAAGTGTTGGCGGCTGCAAAAAGTGATGCGATTACAGAACTACAAGCAGCGGCTGATGCTGCCAGAGCAGCAATTGATGCCTTAACAAACTTAACAATTGAAGAAAAAGCCGCTGCCAAAAATGCTGTATCCAGTGATCTTAACGATGCTATTGCAGCTGTCAATGGAGCGACTACACTTGAAGCTATTGCTTTAGCCAAAGATAATGGTGTTATTGCAATTAATGAAAATGTAGCAGAAGCAGAGTTACTCAATGCAAAAGCCGGTGCAATTGCAGAACTTGAAGAGAGAGCAGAACAAATTAAAGTCGCCATTGATGCATTAGTAGGCTTAAGTGCCGAAGATAAAACAGCCGCCAAAAATGCCGTTGATGCAGCTAGAGATTCAGGCATTGCAGACGTTCAGGCGGCTACTTCAATAGCGGCTGTGCAGGCAGCTCAAACAGCAGCTGACGCCGCAATGGATAAAATACTTAGTGATTTAGAAGCGGCTCTTGCCCAAGAGTTAGCAGATGCGAAAACAGCTGCGATTGCTGAACTTGATGCTAAAGCTACACAAGCACTTGCGGATATTGATGCTTTAACTACCTTATCAGCCAGTGAAAAACAAGCTGCGAAAGATGCAATCACTGCCGCCTTAAATGATGCTACCACAGCTGTAAATGCTGCAAATACCGTTGCAGAGGTTACTGCTGCCAAAGATCTGGGAATCGCAACAATGGACAATCTAGTTCAATCAGCAACCTTAGAGGATGCCAAGTTAGCTGCTCTGGCAGAATTACAAGCCAAAGCAACAGCGGTAAAGAATGCGATTGATGCCTTACCTGGTCTAACAGTCCAGCAAAAAATAGATGGTAAAGCAGCAATTGATGCTGAATTAAGCACGGGTATTGCCAATATCAATGGCGCGACTAGTGTTGCCAATGTTCAAACAGCATTAGGAAATTCTATTGACGCAATGGATACAATATTAGCAGATCTGGTAGCAATTAGTAATGAGACATTAGCTGCAGATAAAGCAGCTGCTAATGCAGCATTAAATACTGCAGCACAAGCGGCCAAAGATGCCATAGATGCACTAGCTAATCTAAGTGTTGCAGAGAAAGCAGCGGCTAAAGCGGCTATAGATGCAGAACTAGCTACGGCTATAACCGCCGTTGAAAATGCAACTAATCCAAGTGAAATCTCCACCGCCAAAAATACTGGCTTATACGCGATCCAGCAAGAGTTAGCTGCAGCAGAACTATTAAATGCCAAAAATGCTGCAAAAACAGAGTTAGCCCAAAAGGCACTAGAAGCGGAAGCGGCAATTAATTTATTGCAGAATTTAACGCCTGCAGAAAAAACTGCCGCTTTAGACCAAATTGCGGCCCAAAAAGCAGCTGCAATTACTGCTGTAGATGCAGCAAAAACTATATCCGAAGTGACAGATGCGAGAAATGATGGCGTTGGTGATTTTGAACAAACGGTTCTTGATGCCCAATTGTTGGATGCTAAAAATGCAGCAATTGCTAATCTTCAAACCTCTGCTCAAACGGCCAAAGATGCCATTGATGCACTTCCAAATTTAACGGCTCAAGAGAAAACCGATGCTAAAAATGCCATTGATGCAGAGCTAGCAGCTGCAATCGCTGCTGTTGAAGCGGCTACAGATGTGGCAGAGGTTCAGACTGCATTAACGGATGGCACGAGTGCCATAAATCAAATAGTTGAAGCGGCTACTTTAACTGATGCCAAAATTGGTGCCAAAGCAGAGCTTGCAGCAACAGCACAAGCTGCTAAAGATGCCATTGATGCACTTCCAAATTTAACGGCTCAAGAGAAAACCGATGCTAAAAACGCCATTGATACAGAATTAGCAACTGCAATCGCAGCGGTTGATGCAGCTGTAAATATAACAGCGATTGGGACGGCTGTAGCCGATGGCACAGCGGCTATAAATCAAATCGTTGATGATGCAACTTTAGCCGATGCCAAAATCCTTGCCAAAGCGGATCTTGAAGCCAAGGCTCAAGAAGTTATAGCTGCCATTAATGCATTGTCAGGATTAACCGATGCTGAAAAAGCTGCGGGTATTACTGCCATTAATAATGAATTAAGTAGCGGCTTAGCCGCGATTGATCAAGGAACAACCTTAGCTAGTGTAAATGGAGCATTAGCAACGTCAACAGCGGCTATGGATCAGATATTAGCAGATTTAATTAGTACAAGTAATCGAGTAGTTGAAGACGCTAGAAATGCAGCAATTGCAGCACTAGAGCAAAAGGCCGCCGAGGTAAAAGCTGCTATTGATGCCTTGCCAGGGCTCACGGATGAAGAAAAAATTGCGGGTAGGGCATTGGTCGATGCGGAACTTGTACTAGGCTTAGCTGCAATTCGTTCAGCCACAACCCTAAATGAAGTGAATGGAGCTTTAGCAACTTCAACAACAGCCATGGATAACATTCTATTAGGATTAACAAATTCAAGTAATCAAGTGATTGTGAATGCTAAGCGAGAAGCATTAGCTGAATTAGACGCCAATGCAGCGGCAGCAAAAGCCATTATTAATGCACTGCCTAATTTGTCGACGGCAGAAAGAGATGCAGCAATTGCGGCTGTAGATGCTGCACTAAACACTGCCAAACAAGCAGTATCAGATGCTACCACGCCGACAGAAATAGGGGTAGCCCTAAATGCGGGAAATGCAAATATTGCAGAAGTAGTAGTCGAAGCACAGATATTAGATGCGAAAAATGGATCAACCGCTGCATTAGAACAGAAAGCAGCAGATGTTAAAGCGGCCATAGATGCGCTGCCGGGGTTAACGGATGAAGAAAAAACGGCTGGTAAAGCACTCATTGATGCAGAGTTAGTGGCAGGATTAGCCGCAATTAATGCCGGAACCAGCGTCCTTGAAATAAGAGCAGCAGAAACAACCTCTGGAGCAAATATGGATGAAATATTTATTTCTTTAAGTGGAACAAGTGCTGAAGTAGTGGCGGCTGCTAAAGCTGCGGCCATAGCAGAACTTAATCAAAATGCAGAAGAAGCAAAGAGAATAATTAATGAATTAACCAATTTAACGCCAGAAGAAAGGTCTGCCGCTCTTGCAGCAGTAGATAGTAACTTGGCAGCCGCGATTCAAGCCGTGAATGATGCAGTGACACCAAGTGAAGTGGCTGTTGCACTAAACACAGGAAATGCAGACATCGCAACGGATGTAGTCGACACGCAGGTACAGGATGCGAAAAATGATTCAAAAGCTGCCTTGCAGCAAAAGGCGCTAGATGTAAAAGCAGCTATAGATGCATTACCAGGATTAACAGATGCAGAAAAAGCTGCAGGAAAAGCGCTGATTGATGCTGAATTAGCCAATGGGTTAGCCGCCATTGATGCAGAAACAACTGTACTAGGAGTAAGAGCCGCGGCAACAACTTCAAGTGCCGCAATGGATCAAGTTTTATCAGACCTTTTAGATCAAAGTAATGCGGTTATACTGGCAGCTAAAATTGCTGCTATGGCAGAATTAGAACAAAGAGCAACTGAACTTAAAAATACCATTGATGCAATGCCGGGACTTAATGATGAACAGAGAGCAGCTGCTAAACAGGCCATTGATGAAGAGTTGGCTCGAGGTGTAATAGCCATAAATGCAGGAACAACACTAGCAGAGATATCATCTGCTACAACGGCTGCCAAAGCTGCTATGGAACAGGTATTATCTAATTTAGAGGCGGTACAGGAGGCCAAAAATGCTTCAAAAGCTGCCTTAGAGCAAAGAGCAACCGAAATTAAGAATGCCATTGATGCAATGCCAGGACTTAGCGATGAACAAAGAGCAGCAGCTAAGCAGGTCATTGATGAAGAATTGGCTCGTGGTATAGCCGCAATCAATGCAGGAACAACATTGGCAGACGTAACAGCTGCTACAACAGCCGCTAAAGCAGCCATGGAATCAGTTTTACCCAAACCGGCAATACTAGCACCAATTTTTACAGAAGTTAAGATAAATGATGTCCTTGACTTATTATCTGGAGTTTCTGCCCATGATCTTCAGGAAGGTGATATAACGTCAAAAATTTCAGTTCAAGGAAATGTAGACATGAGTAGTGCAGGGATTTATGTGGTAACTTATTCAGTAGTGGATCGGGATGGTAATAGTGCAAGTACTACTTGTGTATTCTTAGTAAATGATGGAACATTCAGTGCAGACAACAACTTAATTATTACTGCTAAAGGCTTTGAACTATATGACGATGAAATAAATAAAACTGATGCAGAATTTGTAAGCTTAGCAAAGGTAAGAGTGTATAACGTGATTACGCAAGAATGGGTTAGCAATCCAACCATCTCAGTTGATCGTGGACAAGTGCAAGGAAAAAAAGGTGTATACGAGATAAGATTTACTCATAACCCAAGCATTGTTGTTACATTAACCGTGCTTAGCAGAACTAAAGAAATTCCCAAAACAGGAGATACTTCAGCCTTAATTGGAGCTCCTATTGTATTAGTTGGAGTCAGCTTAGTACTGCTGGCTTACTTAGGCCGAAAGAGAAAAGAAGAAAAAATTGGATGATCCATCCTAATAAATCATTAAACTAAGGGAAGGGGGCTGTCTCAAAAAAGAGATAGTCCCTTTTAAAATAGGAAAAACAATTTTGGGAGAGCTGATATTATCGTAAAAAATTTATACTGAATTAATTTTTATACTACTACATATTGACTATCCTCTGACTGAGCGATACAATGCGGCTAATGTTACCTGGGGGAGGGGCGTTTATGTCGGGAGACGAGCTTTTTGTATTCTTTGTGTCTATTATCTTTGCCTTACTGTTTTCCGCAGGCTGGTACGGTACTTTAATGAGGGCTTGGCTTCCAAAGCAGTCGGCAAAGGTGATGCTTTTTTTAAAGTTTTTACCACTGGGAACGGGGGCGTTGGTACTTTTACTTCTAAATACTCTGGCGGCATCGGATGTTCGCAGCAGTGGCCTCTATATCTTGCTCTATCTGTTATTTTGGTTTGTCTGGATAGAACTGGGGATGAAGATGATCAGTGCTTTTTTTGATTTGTCTTGGATTGATGATGTCGTTCATTTGGGAAATAGAGCTGCACTCTTTCCTGTGGTTAGTGGATTCTTGTCCATTAGCGCTATCTACGCTGCTGCTAATATCGGTGAAGGCCCTGGTTGGTGGTGCGTGCTGGTAGCAGGCTTTTTAGGTGTAGCCAGCTGGTTTATCTTAGGGTTGATTCTTAGAGTAACCACAGGGGTTTTTGAACGTATTACCGTGGATCGGGATATCAATGCGGGTTTGCGCGTGGGAGCGTATCTTCTAGCCAGCGGTTTGATTCTCGGGCGGGCTTCTGCTGGAGATTGGACGTCTTTTGAAAAGACTTTGCAAGAATTTCAAATCGGATGGCCTGTACTTATTCTTACGGCTTTGGCTATCGTGGTAGAGTTGCAGGCTAAGCGGCCTAAATCTGACGAATCTTTTGATGGAATCCTAGAACCAACAGTGGAGACTCGCTTTCCCCTTCAAGGCAGAACCATCTTTTTTAGTAGTCTATATTTACTGGGGGCTTTTGTATTCTTGTGGTTTTCACAACTTGAGAGTTTTACAGCTATTACTACCGGAGTTTTTGGAGGTGGATTTTGATACCCACTTTAGAAATAAGAGATATCCCTCAAGAACATTACTCTGACTATCGCTATAGGGTGATTTTTGGCGGCTACAAATGGGATCCTCAGGTGGAAGATCACAATACTGTTGCTCAGTCAGCCCTGCTTCTTGAAAGAAAATTGGCAGACCAGTTAGGGCAGTGGGCAGAGCAGCTAGCAGCAGAAACGGTTGCTATGGAAAATGCTCTAATTCATTACCCTAAACTAATAAAAGAGTTGGGTTTTCCGCGAAAGATGTATCGGGAATTTTCACGGTTAAAAGAGTATTGTCCGCAAAATCATGTTCGCCTGATGCGTTTTGATTTCCATCCCACTTCAGAAGGCTGGGCTATTTCCGAAGTGAATAGCGATGTCCCCGGTGGTCTGGCAGAAGCTTCGGTCTTGCCGGAAATTGCTATGCCTTATTTTCCGGGCTATGAGCCGGGGCCTAATGTTGCTCAGCACCTATTTCATTCCTTCCGCCATCGTCTCGGAGAAAAGGCCTGTATTGCCTTTGTCCATGCAACTTCCTACGCCGATGATCGGCAAGTCATGGAGTTTCTTGGTGATTATTTTGCCGAAGGAGGAATGGAAGTTCTGATGACCGCACCAGATCATTTACGATGGAAGGAAAAACAAGCCATTTCGATTCTGGAGGGTCATGAAGAAGCTACTACGGGTATTATACGTTTTTTTCCTTTAGAGTGGCTAGGTGATCTACCTAGGAAATCAGGCTGGCAAGGCTATTACGATACTATAACCCCGTCCTGTAATCCAGCCGCTGCAATACTTACCCAGAGTAAGCGCCTTCCCCTTGTGTGGGATCAGTTAGGTGTGGACAATTCTACTTGGAAAGCTCTCCTACCGGAAACAAAAGCCCCTACCCGTCAGATTGAGCAAAGTCCAGATTGGATCTATAAACCTGCCTTTGGACGAGTGGGGGAAGGGATCTCTATTCAAGAAGCTATTTCGCCGAAGGAGCTTCAAAAAATCCAAAAATCGGTCAGAGCCCATCCCCGTCATTGGGTTGTGCAAAAGCGTTTTGAAAGTCAACCTTTAAAAAGTCTTGATCATCAGGAGTCACATCTATGCCTAGGGGTATTCACTGTAGACGGCCGTTGTGCCGGGTTTTATGCTCGTATTTCGCCTCATCCCCGGATTGATGCTAAGGCAAGAGATATCCCCGTATTAATTTCAAAGGAGGAGTAAAAATGGATGAGAGAGTGAACGCCTTTAAAGTCTGGGCTCCTGACAATGTCTGTTGGGCGAATTGGGCTAAACCGGTTCTGTTTTCATCAGTACCCAAAAACTGGAAAGGTTATGTGGAAATGCCAACTTCTAACTGGTTGGTGAACTTGGAATCCGACACTATAATTATCGTAGACTTGCCCGGTGGACAGAGTATTGCTGAAGGACTGACACTAGCTGAAATCGGCTACCGTCCAGTGCCTTTATTTAATGGGGTGCGTGGCCCGAGAGGGGCAGAAATTGTTGATGTAGAAACTATTGCTATCGGGCTATTTCAAGGGGTAGATTTTTTGCGCAGTCAACCCATTTCACCGGCGGCTCCGCCAGCTTTTTTATTGGACTATAATCGAATGAACGGAATGGCAAAACAACCGGGTAAATTTGATAATCGCTGGGCAATTTTTCCTCAGGACATGCCTTCTGCTAACTATTTAAAGGAGAAGGGTATTCATAAGGTAATTGTATTAACCACTCGGATTAATAATGACTTGGCTCATATTTTGCTTCGTTACCAGAAACAAGGACTAAAAATCTTCTGGCAGAGCAGTGAAGAGCCCAGTAGTTTAAAGGCGCTTCAGGTGAGTAAACCGCTGGGCTTTGGTTCAATTTTTTATCGTTTCCAAGTATTGGCGGGACTGCGGCGAAATAGCACGGGTGGCTTTGGGACGCTAATACCGGAGGTGTCAGAAGGTAGGCGTTATTACATGGGGTAATCTCAGTTTTAATAATTGGTTTTGTTGTTTAGGGACTATTAAGGATGCCTGAGATAATTTCCTTCTAGTAAAGTCAAAAATAGCGATTGAGGGGTTATCCTTCAACCGCTATTTTTAAGAAAAACGGTGGTGAGCCGAGAAGGGGACTATTTTTTTGCCGCAATAGAACGTCGATATTGCTCGCTCTCCCAATTACGGATAAATTCTTTTCCTGCCTCGTCCATAGTATTTACTTCATAACCGGCAGCTTTGATGGTCTGGGTGATAAAGAAGATGGCACAAAGGGTCTCTTCAATAGTCTCTGCTTCACTTTGACTGCAGGCATAAAGCACATCGCCACTATCCGCAAACAGGGTAGCTTTGACCTGTGGGGAGGTTACCGTCTTCAAGGCTTCTGCTAAGGTTGTTTCTCCTAGAGCTGTTTGCCCGGTTAAGAAAACCAATTGATCAGGATAGAGAGCCTGCAGGGTAAAGAACTCTAAATTCCATCCTCCTTCGGCTAATCTTTCCTTGAGCCAAGGCGTGTCAGACAAGAAAAATTCACCTTGAACCTTAAGCTTAATCTGCGGCCAGAGAGCAGAACTACTCTTAAAAAAGGCTGCGCAAGCTGCATTAACTTGGTCATGCAAAGCTAAACAAATATCTGCATCAGAAGCCGTTATAATTAGACCGTGATTCTGCATAAAGATTACCGACGGTACCTGACCGTCTTTCGTAGCTGCCTTTCGGGCTTCCACAATAGCAAAGGTTAACTCAGAACCGGGATTGATATAAGGTACAAAGGCATAGGGAATAGCCAGCGTAGCCATAACCTCAGCCGCTAAAGTCTCGCCTTCCACAGCACAAGCGACAAAATTAGCATAAACAGAATGGGAATGGAGGACAAAGGTGTCCAGTACCGCGTGAAAGCCGGCTTCAACCGAGGGGCGGAGTTGGGGAAGACCGGAAACTTCACAGGTAGCAGCTTTAGTCTGAGCCGATCCAGATTTTTCAACGTCGGGAAAGTCAGTTGCCTGATTATCAAAAAAGAAGCGGCGTAGAGCCTGATAATCCATTACGGCATAACCGTCATCAGGTCGTATCTGATCGAGGCGAAAACCTGAGGCCTTGATGGCCATTAATTGATTATCCAATTTACAAGAGGTGTTTCCACCACCACCTTGGACATAGTCCGAACGTGATCCGGCCTTTTGAGACATTCTGCTAAAATCAGCCAAAACTTTCTGATGGGTATCAACAAAAGGGATATTCTCCATGGTATCTCTCCTTTACATGCTAAACTCAGGCTTTATGGTATAGTGCTAAGGCCTTGTCGCGGTACTCCGTGATACGATCCTCCAGCTTCGGCAGACGCGCACAGGTGGCTGCCGAAAAGAGACCGGCATTAGGGTCTTTAGTAGCTAAACGCTCGTGGCCAATCAGAGCCCAAGCTGCATCGTATAGATTATCAAAGAGCGGATCACGCATGGCTTCGCAGATGAAAGCTTGCCTCGGTTGGTTAATATCTTCACCGCTGATTTGGAAGAAATCATATTGCTTACATAGCTCTTTTAAACGCAGCATTTGCTCGCGGGTGTTACGCGAAGGCATATAGGTGACGGCTGTAAAGCCCAAATCCTTTATAACGGCAAAGAGCTCCGGTAAGAAACTATCTTCAAAGGTCTGAGCTTTCTTATCTCCGGTGACAGAACTGGTGACATCACCCAGGTAAGGGTAGGCCAGAATAATATTATTAGCCTTGGCAAAGGCTGAAACCTCTTGAATCTTGGGACACTCTGCCCCTTCCGCCGGGATATAGAACTTCTCAACTAAATCACTCTTTAAAAAACCTAAAAGATCATAGGCCACGTGAGGATTCTGAGGGTCGGTTAATAGATTCTCTGCTTTGGGAGAAAGGTTAAGTCCTAAATCGTCTTTCAGCCATTCAACCAGTGAAGTAGTTGGGCCAAAACGCGCCAAAAGTTTCAGGGATACAGCGTACAGCAGATGTCTTTCGGTAACTTCGCCGCCTTGAGCATAGAGGGAAAGTGGTAACACATCCTTATCGTAATCCAAGCTAATACCACCGGAAGACAGTAGCTCGGCCAAACGCAGTGTCATCTGTCGATTACGCAAGGTACGGGCTTGACGGATAGGAAGAAGAAAGGCGTCTAAGGCATCAATTCGGTTGTGTGGAACACCATGAAAGGCAATGTAAGCTACGGTATCTTGGTCAGGATTGTTGAGACGACGCCCATTCAAGCTGGTATCAGCAAAAGAGGCGCGACACTCTGTTCCAATTGTGATTGGAAGATTTAGAATAGCACCAGCTTCAATGAATTCTCTGGCGCCAGAAATAGAATCATGATCCATGATTCCAGCGGTGGCTAGACCAGCTTTAGCGGCCATCCAGACCGCCTTTGTAGGGGAATAGGGCGAAAAAGAATAGGTGGTATGGATGTGATTATTAACATCCCTATGGGCTTTAGGTAAAAAAGCTTCTCCCTGTTGATTGGCGTGAGCCAAATACTCCAGAGCATCTAAACGGGTTCTTTTGTCCGGGGAATTTAGATTGATTTCCTGATCATGAAAAGAAACAGTTTGCATAAATAAAAACCTCGCTTGAAAAAAATAGACCACCGGCCCCTGGGGTGGAGGAACCGGTGGCAAAAATATAAACGATCTCTGGGGTGGAGGGGTCGTTTATACTGGTAAAACGGTAAGAGCAAGGAGTAGAGGTAAATAGCTCAATTACCGGATCACCCTAAAAGGGGGATGACCTTTCGGTCCAAATTAAACACCCGCCTTGTTCCGTCTGATGATCTCTACATCTGTAAAGCTCTTGTCAGCGCTATACCCAGGAATGGGTTGAATCCGCTGATGGAACAAATCAACAAACCAACTGGCTTGTGGGAAGAAGGCATCTTCCAATTCATAGGCGGGGGTTATCCAGTTGCGGGAGCCTAAGACCGCTACCGGAGCATCTAAATAATCAAAAGCAAGGTCGCTGATGTTTCTAGCCAACTCACTGAGGTAAGAACCACGATCGCAAGCATCACCAGCTACAATTATTTTACCAGTCTTTTTCACAGAATCAATAACTTTTTCATAATTAAATGGAACCATTGACCTTGCATCAATCACTTCTACTGAAATTCCGTGCTTTTCTTCGAAAATTTTGGCTGCATCCAAGGCTCGATAGAGGGTTGCACCAATAGTTAAGATGGTCAACTGGCTGCCGCTCTTCTTAACATCTGGCTCGCCCATAGCAATCTCATAGCTCTCGGTGGGAACACCTTCGCTGTGAAACTGTTCGGCAATATCATACAAACGCTGGCTTTCAAAAAAGATAACCGGATCGGTTCCGTTCAGTGCTGTGGTCATCAAACCTTTCGCATCATAGGGGGTAACGGGGAAAACAACCTTAAGACCAGGTATCTGAGCACAAAGGGAAGTCCAGTCTTGAGAATGCTGGGCACCGTACTTAGAACCAACGGATACTCGAATCACTACCGGCATTTTTAAAATTCCCGCAGACATGGCTTGCCATTTGGGCAATTGGTTAAAGACTTCATCACCGGCACGACCCAAGAAATCACAATACATCAACTCTACTAGAGCACGTCCGCCGCACATAGCGTAACCAACAGCTGAGCCTACAATAGCGGCTTCGGCAATGGGGGAGTTAAACAGACGGTGATAAGGGACAGCCTCGGTAAGACCACGATATACCGCAAAAGCACCGCCCCAGTCCCGGTTCTCTTCACCATAGGCGACAAGGGTAGGATCTTCATAGAACTTAGCTAAAACGGCTTCAAAGATAGCATCACGAAGTTGATAAACTTTGTTTTTGGAGACAGGTTTTCCGTTCTCATCGTAAGCAAAACGTGTCTTCTTTGCAATTTGCTTAACTCGAGCATTATCCTCAGCTGCTTCCAACATGTCAGCCGGACGATCTTCCATTTTGGGTTGGTGCTGATTCGAGAACATGATCTTCTCAATGGCATCAGGGGTTTTGACCAGATTCATGCGGGGAGAAAGTTCAGGATTAATAGCCAAGGCTACAGCGCCGGTAATGGTAGAAACAACAAACTCATCAATGGCATCAAAGTCAGCGGCCTTAGCTACCTTGGCTAAGATAGCGTCATTACGGAAAGCGGCAATAGAATCTTGTTCCATCCACAAATCTTTTTCATCCTGAGTGCGGTAGGAATCTGCATCCGAAGGGGAGTGACCAGAATAACGATAGGTAACTGTATCTAGGAGTACGGGGCCGCGTTTTTCTTTTAGAATCTTGAGTTTACGTTCCATGGCATCAATTACAGCTAAAGGATTATAGCCGTCAATTCGCTCGGCATGAAGCTGCTCGGGATTAACACCGGCGCCGATTCGAGCCACAAAATCATAACCCATAGTTTCACCGCGGGTTTGACCGCCCATGGCATATTGGTTATTCATAACGTTGAGCAGCAGAGGAAGTCCGCCCTTCATGTCACCTTCCCAAAGAGTTTTGTACTGATCCATAGCCGCCATCATAAGACCTTCCCAAACTGGGCCACAGGCCATAGAACCGTCACCGATATTACAGATAACCACACCGGGCTTGCGGTTGATTTTTTTGAAGAGCGCTGCGCCTACAGAGATATCTGCAGAGCCGCCAACGATGGCGTTATTAGGATAAATTCCGAAAGGGAGGAAAAAGGCATGCATGGAGCCGCCTAAGCCTTTATGGAAGCCGGTTTCTTTGGCAAAAATCTCAGCTAAAGCACCATAGATTAAGAAATCAATGGCTAACTCTTTAACAGACTTGTCTTTGCCTTTGTTAGCCTGCTCGACAACCCGCCAGGCCGCTCCATCCAGAAAGTTCTCCATGATTTCTAGAAGTTCTTTATCCTCAAGCTTGTGAATGGAGGATAAGCCTTTAGCCAAGATCTCTCCGTGACTTCGGTGTGAACCGAAAATAAAATCATCGGTGTTTAGATGATAGGCTTGACCGACCGAAGAAGCCTCCTGCCCCATGGAAAGATGAGCCGGGCCGGGATTATTATAATCCAGTCCATTATAGGCATTGGTGGTCTTGATAGAATAAAGCATACTTTCGAACTCGCGAATCATCCGCATATCGCGATAAATTCGTAAAACATCTGCTTTAGAATAACGCTTCTTTTCTTCTCCGATTCGCTTCTGATATTGGTTTACGGGAATGTCTTGGAACTTAATCCAGCCGGGCTTTCTGATTTCTTCAGGTTTGACAAAGAGTTGTTTGGTCATTTCTATTACCTCCAAGTGGTTTCAGATATTAATTAACTACTTAATAAATAGCGAAAATTTTAACCGTGGTGAAAAATCGCTTCGCGAATAATTTCGCAGACTGTAGGGTGGGGGAAGATAAATTCTTTGATATCACTGATTCTCATTTCGTTTTCGATCATCATTCCAGCGGTCATAATAATTTCGGAAGCGTAACTGCCTAAAATATGACAACCAATCAGGCATTGATGAACCGGATCAATCAATAGCTTGATAATCCCTTCGCCACCCTCGTTTTCGGCCATATATCTGCCGCTATAATTCATGGGTAAGACGGTTTTCTCGTAGACAATGCCTTTGGCTTTGCAGGTTTCTTCTGTTTCACCTACAAAAGCCATTTCGGGGCTGGTATAGAGTACGGAAGGCATGGCCTGATAACGCATGATATCTTTTTTGCCCAGAATGGTGTTGACCGCTACTTCTGCCTCTCTATAGGCGGCATGAGCCAACATATATACGCCGTTAACATCGCCAATGGCATAGACGCCGGGAACACTGGTTAAACCTTGACGATCGGTGATAATGCGTCCGCGTTCTACCAGAACCGGAATATTCTCTAAGCCGAAGCCTTGAGTAACTGGGCGTCGGCCAACGGACAATAAGGTCTTCTCGGCTTCAGCTTGCTGGCTTTGCCCTTGAGCATCGGTAAAAGTAACCTTACCACCCCCAACAGCGGTAACTTTGCAGCTGGTGAAAAACTCAATGCCTTTTTTAGCAAAGATGCTTTGGAGTAGAGTAGAGAGTTCAAGATCTGCTGCACCAGCGATATGATCCAGCATTTCAATAACCGTGACTTTGCTGCCAGCAGCATGGTAATAACAGGCCATTTCTAAACCGATAACACCACCGCCGACCACGACTAAAGATTGAGGGATTGTAGTTAAGTCCAGTATTTCACGATTGGTTAGGACAGAGCCGTCGGCTAATCCTTCTTTTACACCTGGGATAGGTGGCACCACAGCTTCAGAGCCGGTAGCGATAATTAGATTGCGTCCTTCAAAAATTTCGGTACCCAGAGAGACCTGAATAATGCCCTTTTCCCGGCCGATAATTTTGCCTAAACCTTCTTTTACGGTAACTTTACTATTTTTGAGGGTAAATTTAACTCCGTTAACAAGATTCTTTACTACCTTGTCTTTACGGGCTATTACCTGTTCCTGATTAAGCTTGGCATTCTCGGTTGTGACACCATATTTTTCACCATGCTGGGCATAGTCGAGAATTTTAGCACTATTAAGGAGCGTTTTTGAGGGGACACAGCCCTCATTGAGACAAACACCGCCTAATTTGTTTTTTTCGATTAAGAGCACAGAAAGACCAGCTTGACCGGCTCTTTCTGCTGCCAAGTAACCACCTGGACCTCCACCTAGAACGATTAAATCATACATTATCTATCTGCCTCCTATAACACTAATCTTAGTTAATTATTGCAACATAAACAGCGAAAAATTCTCGAGGACATGAACTAAATCCTTTAAGAAACGTGCTGCAGGAGCTCCATCTAAGGCGCGATGGTCAAAGGTGAGAGAAAGACCAATGGAAGAGTATCCCTTGAGCTCACCAGAAATCGTCTTCACCTTGGTGGTAATCGTGTTTACGCCTAGAATGCAAGTCTGAGGAGGATTAATTACCGGGGTGAAAGATTCAATACCCATAGTGCCTAAATTGGTAACTGTAAAAGTACCGCCGCGTAATAAATCAGGGTTAATAGTTCCACTTTGGCAAGCATCGGCAACTTCTTTGACCGACTTGGAAATACCTGCCAAGCCTAACTGATCACAGTTGAAAACAGTGGGAACCATCAGTCCTCTAGGGGTATCAATGGCAACACCCATATGTACATGGTTGAAATAGGTCATCTTTTCATCATCATAATGGGCGTTACATTCTCTATGTTTGAGTAGAACACGAGATGCAGCGTAGAGAATAATATCGTTGATGGTTGGAATCTTATCTACCAGACTAAAACCTTGTTCGGAGGTGAGTCCAGCTTCTTTCGCTTTCTTTAGGCGGCTACGCAGAGCCAGAATGTCGGTAGCGTCAAAGCTACTGTTTAAAGTAAGTTGTGCCATTTGTGACAAAGAGGCATGCATAGATTTAGCAATTACCTTGCGGATGTTACTGTGTTTTTCGGTATAGCTCTCTACTGCGGTCGCTGATGTGGTGGGAGAGAGAGGAGCCGCACCAGTAGCAGCGGCGGTATCAGAAATAGAAACCCGACCACCAATACCGGTGCCAACAGCTTCAGGATGAAAGCTTAGACCTGCAGCCAAAGTAGCTAACTTGCCAGCATTAACTAAAGCTTCTACATCGCGCTCAATAATTCGATTCATAGGACCGCTGGCTTGCGCAAAGCGTAAGTCTGCGCCGGTTCGCTCCGCCAGATTCTTGGCTCGGGGGCTAATGGCAGCGCCATCGGCAGTAGGAGAGACCAAAAGGACTTCTTCGGTTATCGTGGCTGGAGCCGCGGTGGCTGGAGCCATTTCGTTATTAGTAGGGGTGGGCGTAGTAGCTACATCTCCATCAGTCGGGGCGAAGGCTGAAAAGTCTTCACCGGCTTCACCGATTACACAAACATTTGTGAGGCAAGGAACATCGTCGCCCTCCTCGAAAAATAAGGCAAGCATAACTCCGTCAGACTTAGCGGTCTCATCAAAGGTTGCTTTGTCCGTTTCATAAGTGAAAAGTATATCACCGCTTTTCACGGCATCGCCGGTCTTTTTGTGCCATTTTCCAATGATACAACTTTCGACGGATTGACCCTGCCGGGGCATGATTACTGGGGTTGCCATTTTGTAGTCCTCCTTGAAGATCAAAAAATAGTTGAAGAGAATTAATGAAGCATATTCTGCCCGCCGGTGACGGGAATGGCCTGACCGGTTTCGTACTCCTGTTCTACGCAATAAGCAATAGCACGGGATACGTCTTTGGGGGAGCAGCCCCGGCGCATAGGTACCTTTGCCACATAGGCATTATATACATCGGAGACAGTCTGGGCTCCGGGAACCTTGCCGGCACGAAGATATTGAACAAAGAGCCCGTTCTCGGGATCGCTCCAAAGGGGGCCTTCATAATAATTGCCTGGGCAGATAGCGTTAACTTTAATGCGATGATCTACCAATTCCTTGGCAAAGCTTTGGACTAGTCCAATACCGCCAAATTTGCCACCGGCATAAGCAAAGTTTTTGTTAGAACCTTCCAAGCCTGATTTAGAGTTGATCTGGATGATATCACCACTGTAAGCAGAATCCCAAGCAGACATGATTTTCATTGGTCTGGAACCATATTTGGTCATAAGGAAAAAAGCTGTATAGTTTATCTTGGTGACAAAATCAAAGTTAGCCAGCGTCATCTCTTCCAAGCCGCCGGCTCGTAAGACTCCGGCATTGCTGATAAGTAGGTCGAGGCCGCCCCACTGGCAAACAATTTCTTCGATAAGTTTAGAAACCGAATCTTCATCGCCTACATTTACGGATAGCGCTAAAGCACTATCGCTGCCATAGCGCTCCCGTAAAGAAGCGGCAACTTGTTCTGCCAAAGGTAAATTCATATCAGCAATTACAATTCGTGCTCCAAAAGCGGCTAATTCTCTGGCGATGCCTTCGCCAAAGCCTTGAGCACCACCGGTTACTAAGCAAATCTTGCCTTGAAGACGACCATTATCTTTAGACATAGATGGTCTAAGAGTAAAACTTCCCACTCCCTCCACGCGAATGCAGCAGGCTTTCGCCATAGCTTCTTGAAGCCTCTCAAGAGCGGCATGCAGTTCTTCCAAAGAGCTGCTCTCCAACACAATCTCATCACAATCGTGTGTGGAAGCTTCTGTTGTAAAGGTGACCAGTGGATAAACATCGTCCTTTTTAGCAAGAGCTCGCAATACAGGAGCGACTTGTACGGCAATGGCTCGGCTTCCGCCGGCGTCCTCAATCCATTTCAACATAATGTTACCCTTTCCCTTAGTATGTTAGTTTTTTGTAAAGTAGGATTAGCAGTATTATAAAATGCTAGTCTTGACTGGATGGTACAAGCCTAGTAAAGCCTCCCGATATCAAACTACCGGGAGGCTGGATACTTATGCAATAACCGGAGCGTGAGCCAATAAGTATTTCTCGGCTTCTACATTCCAAAGCCCATTATGACGAGTAATAATTTGAGCTAGCTCTTTAAACATAGGATTATTCTGGCCTAATTCTTCAAAATCATTTATAGCTGTAAGAGGAAGATCAATGTGGGTGTAGATAAGCTTCTTGCCTCCGGGAATCTTTGGGAGATTGAGGGTTGTCTCAATGACACTGTTGATGCCGCCAATATGGGTTATCATGGCAGAGGGATTCAAAAGCCCCTTGGTCATCATATCAATAGCCTCAATCAAGTCATCGGTGTTGCCGCCGCTGTTGCCGGCGACATGGGTTGCATTATAGTGAACGGAATAAAAATTAAACTTAGCAGAGAAGTCGGGATTGGTAGGGCCAGCGAAGAAATTTAAACAACCGTCAAAGGCCAAAATCTTATCCGCTTGTTCAATTACCGGAGCCACAGGGGCATAAACGTAAACATCATGATATCCCTCGCCGTTAGTTAAACTCTTTAAATATTCCGGTACATCTTCAATAGTAGAAGTATTGACATACATCAATGTGACACCATTTTTGGCAGCTTCTGCTACAGTGTAAATGGATTCGGCTCTTTCTAAACGTTTCTGATCAATATCCGTAACTACCAGTAGCTTGGGGCGGCGAGGATTGTGAATAGCGTAATCGATGGCACCTAAACCCATGGGGCCGACACCGGCCAATAAGGCCATGTTGCCACCTTCCACAATACCCATCTTGTGCAAATAACTTCCCGGCTCGGTATGGTAATTGACATGGAAACCACCAATAATACAGGACATGGGTTCAGCCAGTGAACCAAAGTAAAAAGCTTCACCTTCATATGGTAAAAGACAACCGTGACGCATAACTACTTCCGGAATAACGATATATGTGGCAGCACCACCAATATGTTGGAAAGTATAACCCGGTGCAGCATAAACATCAGCGGGATCGTTAATAGCCGGTTGAATCGTAAAGCGCTGGCCGGGCTTAAACTGATCTGCCCACTTGCTGCCAACTTCAACGATCTCACCACAGAACTCGTGACCAATGATAATAGGATTCTGGGCGACATCATTAGGGACACGCTTGTGATCTGAACCCTGCATAGCCGCTTTATAAGAGGACATGCAAATGCTGTCGGAAATGACTTTGGCAAGAATTTCGTCGGACGCAATGGTCGGTAGTTCAAAGCTTTCTAAACGTAAATCTTCCTTGCCGTAGAGCCTGACTGCAGTAGTTTTCATAAAATAGACCTCCTCGTAAAATAAATACAACTGAATATAACCAGTGTCTGCATCCTGTGAGTTTAATGAGTCTTAAGAAAAGATTGTAGTTGAATTATAACATAGAAGTGTTATTTGTGAACATGTAAATGTAATAAATTTACAATGAAATTTCGCTTTTAGCATCCTGCTTCTGGTTCAGTTGCATGAGCGCCGCTTTAGAATTACTTTTAAATGAAAAACCATTTTTTGCACTAATTACTTTCGATATCAGAGGCTATTTAAGAGTTATAAAATTTTCTCTTAGCCTTTACGGTTGATGATATTTCATTTGAAAATGATGATTGTAATTATTTTCTGGCTATGTTATCATCGTGAAAAGTGTTGTTATTTTAACTGTTAAAATCATGTGATTTTGGAGACGATTATATGCCTATTAACCGAAGAGAAAGTATAAATCAGTACATCCAATCTAAAGGCGAGGTCAAGTTAACGGAACTGGAAGAAAAATATTCTGATGTATCTAGTATGACTCTTCGCCGGGATTTAGAGATGCTTGAGCGTCAAGGACAGATCATTAGAGTAAGGGGCGGAGCTAAATCGATCGCCCATTTATCTCTATTAAAGGAAGCTGCTTATAACCAGCGTCAGGCAGAGAATATCCAGAGCAAACTTGTAATTGCCACAAAGGCTGCATCTTTGGTAGAGGCGGGGCGATCTTTATATATAGATTCTGGTACTACCTGTATGTTTTTTGCAAAACAGTTGCCGGATCAGACACTTTTTGTCTTAACTCCGGCGCCGAACATTGCCTTAGAATTGGCTAAGAATTCGAATATCAAAATTAACCTGACCGGTGGACAACTGAATCGGGACACCTTAACTTTGTCTGGTTTTAACGCTGCTGAGTATGTTAAGAGTCTTAATATTGATTTGGCCTTTATGGCTGCTAGTGGTTTTTCTCTAAGTACAGGCTTCACCTGTGGTGATTACTATGAGGCAGAGCTTAAGCGATTGATCATTAAGAAGGCTCAGCGGGTAGTGATGCTCATGGATACGGCTAAAATAAATAGTGGGCTGCCTCATACCTTTGCGCGTCTGTCCAATATTCACACTTGGGTTACTGAGGGCCCTCTACCAGAAGATATTGGGAAAGCAGCTTACAAAGCAAGGGTTCACCTTCTTTAAGAATCGGTCTAAAGCCTGGGATTTACTTTCTGGGCTGAGGGAGAAAAGAGCGATACCTTCTTAGTAAAGCCCGAAATATAACCAAGACAAGGAGGACTTTTATGTCTCAGAGTTCAACGGAAAAAATTGCCTGGATTGTGCGGAGCTCCAGTAATGATCCTTGGTTCAATTTAGCTCTGGAGGAGTTTTTGATGAGAAAACTTCAGACCTCCTTAGCAACCGAGGGTCAATTAGGTGCTATTTTATATTTATGGCAGAATCAAAATACCGTGGTGATTGGTCGTAATCAAAATGCTTGGGCAGAATGTAAGACAGCTCTTTTAGAGGAAGAGGGCGGGAAATTAGCTCGCCGTACTACGGGCGGTGGTGCTGTTTTTCATGATTTGGGAAATTTGAATTTTTCCCTGTTATTGCCTGAGATAGATTTTGATCTAGATCGAAATTTCCAGTGGTTAGTAGATACCGTACGTCGGGAGGGTATTCTTGCAGAACGTTCCGGACGAAATGATGTTTTGGCAGAGGGACGTAAGTTCTCAGGTAATGCTTTCCGAATTGAGAAGAAAGTCGGACTTCACCACGGCACACTGCTGGTTCATTCTCATTTTGAGAGAATTGGCCGCTATCTGACCGTTTCACCGGAAAAGCTTAAGGCCAAGGGTGTATCCTCAGTGCGCTCCCGGGTGACAAATCTACAGAGCTTTTGCCCTGATATTTCTGTTGCTTTACTAGAATCCGCTATGGAGAAAGCCTTTGTGGCCGATTTTTGTTCAGAGGAGAATGTTTGGCAAATAGTTCGTCATGATGAAGACAGCTTTGCTCATGACCCAGAGCTTATTCCCCTAGTACATCAGTTTTCTTCTTGGGAATGGCGCTATGGTGAGACCATAAGCTTTGACTGGCAAGAAGAACGGAAGTTTTCATGGGGGCAGGTTAGCCTGGGGCTGGGTGTCTCTCAAGGCCGAGTAGAAAGGATTTCTGTTTATTCTGATGCTCTTGACTCGGATTATATTAGTGGAATAGCTTCATCTTTAAAGGGGTTACCCTTTACCTCGGCAGCTCTGGCTCAAGGTCTTAGAGCCAATATCCCTCTGGGCAGTGGCTTTGGCGTATCTCGAAGAGAGATGGCCTCTGAGCTGGCGAATTGGATTGAAGAACAGGGCTGGTAGTTTTTCTTTTGTCGTTTTCGGGTGGAAATTTTTATATAAACACGGCTGTTTCTATGGGGGAAGCAGCCGTGTTGCATCTTTACCAACTTTTCTTAGTTCAGAGATTTTTATCTCAGCGCTTTTGGTCTGTCAGAGGATTACGGAAGGAAATGTGAACAAGTTGCTGTATTCTTGTGAAAAAGGTGATAGAATGAATGATATCTAATTTAGGCTTGATTTTTCCTAGAAGGGGAGGTCATTTTTATGAATGAGTTAAAAAAGGCAACAAAAATTACCGGTTCAATCATTACTGCCCTTGGTTGCTTTCTAATTGTTTTTTTCTCCTTTAATCTTAGTTCCTTCATGATGTCACAGTCACAACTTAACTGGTGGCGCTTTTTGGTTAATGATTATTTGAATAATACTAGGGATAGAGGCGCATATCTTTATGCCATGACAGCTTTAGGCTTTGCTGTTTTAATGATTGGTTTTTTTGTGCTTCTGTTTGGGCATCGTCCTTTAGCCAGCCGGGTAGCAGCACTGGTGGCAGGTATTATTGCTATCTTCCAAGCTATATTTTTGTTTCTCAATTCTCTGTTTTATAGTACCATTTTGGCGACTTTACGCTATGTGGATCTCTTAAATGGCGCCTTTAGAATTGTTGAGTATTATATACCTATCATACTTTTTGGCATTGCCGCTTTAGCGGTTATCGTAATTTTGATTGGGCTTTTGCGTTACATGAATCTAGTGGCAAAAATCTTTGCTTTTCTTTGTGTAGGTGCTTTTCTCTTTACGGTTATTTATGATGTAGTTGTATTCATCCTATTAGCTACAGGGAGTAGCTGGCAGAGTGATGTGGCTTTCTCCTGGTATAGTGCCCCAATAATCGGCTATCTTTTACTGGGCATTACCCTACTATGCATGATTCCTACCGCCGGAAAATTACCCCCAAAACATAAAGAAAAAATTTCTGTAGCCGGATTGAAGGAGCAGATCACAGCAGAAGATGACGCTAAAACTGTATTTGATGAGAACCAAAACCTTCTGGTTGATCGGCGTGTAACCAAGTTAGATTTGCCCTTTTCGCCAGAGAAGAGCTTAGCACTGGTGACAGAGGTTAAGATATATCAAATCGATTCCCGCGTGGAAAAAGACCTAGCGGAAGAAGAGAGCAAGACCGCCATTTTAGAACAGCCGAATCTGGATATAGAGAATTCTCCCGAGTCAAAAGCTTCTGAAGCCACTGTTTCAGAAGAAAATCTTTCTTTGGAAGAAACAATTATGAAACCAACTGATCAAGTAATTCAGGAGAAGAGTATTGAGCCAGAGAAACCGGGAATTGATAAGGCAAAGGAAGAAGAAACTTCTAAGACGGAATAGACCTTTTTATGAAGGTAGACTGTGGATCTGGGTCAATAAACTATAAGAAAGTAGGAGACAAGGGTGGAAAAAGGTTATGTACAAGTCTATACAGGTAATGGAAAGGGCAAAACCACAGCTGCTTTAGGTTTGGTTTTGCGTGCCTGGGGAGCGGGCAAAAAAATATATATAGGTCAGTTTATTAAAGATGATACATATAGTGAGATCAAAGCGCTCCGAAAAGCTCTGCCGGAGGTTGTGGTAGAGCAATTCGGTCAACACTTAGGTTTTATTTTTCCGGGAATGGACAACCAAGCCCACAAACATGCAGCGGAGGAAGGCTTTCAAAGGGCCCTACAGCAACTAAAATCAGGAGACTATGATCTGTTTATTTTAGATGAGATAAATGTTACTTTGTCTTTGGGGCTTTTGCCTATTGATAAGATTTTAGAGTTAATCGGTCAAAAGCCTGCTAAAACAGAGTTGGTTCTAACTGGCAGAGGAGCACCAGAAGCGCTTATTCAGAATGCAGACTTGGTGACTGAAATGTGTGAGATAAAGCACTATTTTGACCAAGGGGTGGCGGCGAGAGTTGGGATTGAAAAATGATCTACCCTAGCCAAAGAAGAATGCAAAAATTAAAAAGTGAACTCAATGTGAAATTTGTCAATAAATATGATTGAAGTGTGAGTTTTACAGGAATATAATGAACTTAACAGACTAGAGTTGCGACAGACAGTTAGCCTTTATAGCAGTAACGACAACAAAGGACAGGGCAACCTGACAGACATCTTGTGGAGGCTACACATATGAAACGCTTATATAGGGCGAGTTATCGTCTTTCTTGTGCTATTATCGCCACAATTTTTATGGTGTCCGTAGCCGATTTGGTTCCGGTTTCAGGACGAGCTTTGTCTGAAGAAACGGATCAAATCATTTCAGCCCCCTTGGCTGAGGCAACAGGAGAGACACCTTCTGCAGTTGAGTCCTCATTACCTTCTTCAGTATCTGAAGCGCCTTCGTCGAATTCTGATGACACCACTCTTACAAGCGAGGATAAGATTACAACGGATTCTAATGATCTGGCTACTTCAAAGAGTCAGACAAGTTCAGATTCAGCTAAGGATAGTAGCGTAACTGATAGTAAGACTAGTGATTCTTCTGAGGCTCTGCCTACTACTGAGCCTGAACCCACAGAACCAACAATTATTGCTAAATCTAATATTCCCCAAAGCTCTGCAGCAAATTTAGAAAAGGGCGCAACCCTTAAAAAAGGTCATTTCTCCGCACAAGCCCCGACATTTTATGCTCAGTCCGAAGAAAAATTACCCTTTTTAATGGCTTCACCGCAAATGTTTTCCGCTTTTTCTGTTATGACAGAAGCCCCGGAATTTAATTTAAATAAAACCATTACTACCAATGCTACAACCCCTTATGGTGATGATGGTAGAACTTTTTCCGTAAACTTGGATGCCACAGTTAAGACAAGTACAGTAACCAGAATTCCGGCCAGTGATATTGTGCTGGTTCTGGACAGATCAGGTAGCATGGCTAGCGGTACTCCCAGTAAGATATCTCAACTTAAAACCGCTGCTAACAATTTTGTTGATACAATTAATTCTGTTTCACCAGATAGTACCGTAAGTGTTGTATCTTTTGCAAGTTTACGTTATGAAGAATATGCTTATTTTGACTATGTCCCCTTAACTTATGAAAAGAAACAAGGTAACAAATGGGTATCTACCACTACTTGGGAGTATGTGTTTGTTGGTTATGTCAGCTACGGTGCACCCGGATTCTCTTTTAATATTTCCTCTGGTGATACCTCAGGCACATATACTTTGGCTGGTCATACCTACTTCGTATACGAAGATGGAGCAGATGGCAGTTATGTTCAGATGTCCAGTGGTCACTTACGTCTATTTAGCGATTACTATGGTAACAATACCTATTCTAATTACGCTGTTATGGATGTTGCACCTACGATCCTAGATAGTGCCGGAAACGTCACCTTGGTAAAAAATGCCATTAATTCTTTAGATGCCAATGGTTCTACTCGTTCCGATACAGGATTAGCTTCCGCTGCCCAGGCCTTGGCAATGACTGACTATTCTGGGTCACCTGTGAGACCCAAATACGTGATCTTCTTCACAGATGGCGTACCTACAAGTTCCAGTACCTTTGATCCGGCAGTGGCAGCAGCTGCTGTAAGTAATAGCAATATTTTGAAAGATACAACGGGTTATAACGCTAAAATCTTTTCCGTAGGTGTATTTACGACCATACCCACCCCCGGAAGTGATGTTGACAACTTCATGAGAGCTGTAGCCAGTGACCCAGATTCGAAATACTATATCACTACTACCAATGCAGGTGACTTGAATAATATTTTCCAATCCATAGCTGAAGTAATCGGTGCAGATTTCCCCGGTGCACTGGTACAAGATGTTATAGGCAAAGAATTTGATGTAATTGATCCTGTTTCCGGTGCTATTTTACAGCCGGGAGATCTGGTTCCTGGTACCAATGGTGGTGTTCTCAGTCTTGACTCCGGTGGCAACGTAGTAATCAGTTGGGATGGAGTGACCATTCCAGCCGATCTAGATCAAGACGGAAATCCACAAGCACCGTGGTCTTCTGGAGCGATCGTCCTAAGAGCTAAAACGGATTTTATCGGTGGCAATTATGTCGCTACGAATCAAGCAGGATCAGGTATCTATCAGGATGGATTACTCTTGGCTGAATTCCTTATCCCCCATGCAAATGTAGCTATTCTGACTCTCCCTGATGCGGTTAAAGACATTAATGTTTTCAAAAAAGAGTTTGTCAGTTTAGATCTTAATCAAATGGCTCAAAATACCAATAGTCAGTACTCTTCACCGGCTATCAATATCTATCCCAATTTTGCTTGGGACAGTCCCATCTATCCTTCTTATGGAAGCTTTAGTAAAGATTGGTACTTGGAAAATACCTCTGGATCGCCTTTGGCTTCTGTAACAATTCCCTCGGATGTAAGCGCACCATATGACATGGTTACCTATCTGTATCGAATTGTTTATCATCCTAATCCACTGAGTTTGACTCCGGCGGAGAAAGCAGATGCATACAGTGATCACCTCTTAGCCGGCATTGAAGTCTTAGATTCACATATTTTTACAGGTGGTATTCATCTATATACTCATACAGGAACTATGACTATCACCAGAACTTCGGAGGCTGCCTACGATAGTAGTAAGCAATCCTCGATATATAGAATTATCCGCACCTACACGCCCCAGAGTTCGACTTATCAACCGGGAACCTTGCCATCGGCACCGGTAGTGGAAGTATTTTACGAGGTTGTTGAAGGTGATGGCTCAAAGATTTTATCTGACCTTCCTATTGGGAATTACGTAGTCGAGGATGAATCAGATCCTGCCTCAACGAACTGGTCTTGGCGCTTTAAACTGGCTGATCCGGTTCAACTCTTCGAATTTGCACTTGTCGACGCAGCCCATGAGGATGGGGGCAATTTACCTCACTATGATGTTCGTATTCATCCATATTGGTTGGATGATGTAGACAGAGAGTTTAGCCTCTTCCATTAACCTAAGGAGGTGAGGAGGGTGAAAGAGCAGTCGCAAACAATAAAAAAGTCAAAGCTCACTTCTGTTATAACAACCCTAGTCTTAATCCTTTTAGCCGCACTCGCATCCATCTTAATCCTTCCTCGTCTCTTAGGTTATACCCCTTACGTAGTATTAACCGGTAGCATGGCAGATAGTTATTCCGTAGGCAGTCTGATTTATGTGGAGGAAGTAAAACCAGAGACAATTTCCATCGGTGACCCTATCACCTTTGTATACAATCAGGATGGTCAAGTTGTTACCCATCGAGTGGTAGCGGTAGACAGGGATCAGCAGGTATTTCAAACCAAAGGTGATAATAATTCTAGTAAGGATATAGCACCGGTCGCTTTTGCTAACTTAATTGGACGCCCATTATTTTCACTTCCGCTCCTTGGCTACCTTTCCGTTTTTCTAATGACTGCTTTGGGAAGGATGGTAGCAATCAGCTTAATTGTAATCGTAATTGTTCTTTTATATGTAGTACCGGCTTTGAGTCGAAAAGGCTTTAGCTCCCGAACCACCAGAATTGAGAGGTGACAGATATGAAGCAGTCAGACAGCAAAGGAAATGACAGAAGAAAAATAAAAGCACTGCTGATTACCCTATTCTTGGCTCTATCTGTTCTAGGGATGTTGGTATATACCAGTTTAGCTTTCTATCAGGATCAAGAACAGCGAGTCAATCAGATTGTACCTGGAAAAGTAGATATAGAGGCTCTTATTGATTCTGAAGGAGGGGCGCTAATGCCCGGTAACATAGCTAAATCTAAGATTGTAACTATCTTGAATGTTGATTCAGTCAATACCGTGGATGCTTTTATTCGGGTTCGGCTCATTCCCATTTGGCGAAACAGTGATGGAACATCCGGCTCGGGCTTAGCCACTGGAGATATTACCATAGATTTGGCTTCGGATTGGATGACGAATTGGTTCTATGTTCCCAATGGAACAGTTCCCGTAGGCACTCCATCCGCTGATATTCCTAAAGTGACAGGCTATGACGGTGTTTTCTACTTAAGGGATTTCTTGGCTCCCGGAGAGATGAGTCCTCATCTGGCGGAAGCCGTTCGATGGGAAGCCTCAGCAATACCACCGGATCATGAGAACAAACTTTTTGAACTGGAAGTACTGGCAGAAGGAATCCAAACCGGGATTCCGGCAACCGCACCCGCAGGGTATCCTGCTCAAGTTTCTTGGCCGTGGGGTGGCGTAACCGTGACAGGAAATACACTATCACCGGCTTGAAAATAGATATAACAGTAAGAATTAAAATTTTCCAAACAAACGAAGGAGGAAAAGACAATGAAACAGACAAAGAAAACCATCATTTTAGTTAGCAGCTTGATTATTTTAGTATTGGCTTTGAGTGTAGGTTTAACGATGGCCTACTTACAGGACACCACAGCAACCGTTGAGAATACTTTTACCGTAGGTAAAGTTGACATTACTTTAACTGAGCCTGGCTTTGATGAAATGTCGGCAGAAAGTAAAATTATGGTTCCAGGACGCGAGATTATGAAGGACCCAATTATTACTGTTATGGCAAACAGTGAAGATGCCTACATTCGCGCTGCTGTAGTTATTCCTCCGGCTTTAGCTGGAAGTATTGAGATGCCTTTAACCTTGAATCCTGGTTGGAGCTTAGGTGGAGATGGCTATTACTACTATTCCGGTATCGTACCTAAATCTGGTACAGATACAGTATTACCTGCTATCTTTAGCAGCTTTACCGTCCGAAGTGATGCTACCAATGCTAGTCTGGCAGCTCTTACACCAGATGACTTGGAAATTGATGTTACCGCATATGCAATTCAAGCTGAAGGCTTTGCAACTCCAGCCGCTGCTTGGGCCGCTTTTGCTTAAGGATTTATCTTATAGTACCGTAACCCTTCAGCCCAGTTACTGAATGATTTCGGAGCTCTAGGATAGGAGGAGATCAACATGAAATTTAGCAGATGGCCTTTCATTCTCTTATTTGTACCCGTATATTCGATTGAGCCGGCCGGCTTTTCTACTCCCATAGTGGCATTGCTCGCCTTCGCATAAAATTATTTCCGACCCGGATTCGGAACCGTTCAGCGAAAGAACTGAACGGTTCCGGAACCTAGGATAGGAGGAGTGCCCGATGAAACATAACAAAGGGATTTTCATTCTCTTGCTCGTATCCATATTGATGGCAGTAGCTTTAGTAGGCGTAACGGCGACTTACTTTACTGTCAGTAAAGGAGCTGTTGGCAAGATTAGTGTAAAGGATGTTGAAGTTACACTAAATGAGAGCCATGAGCAGGATTCTATCATTGTTCCCGGTCAAATTCTGGATGAACTTATCTCTGTAACTAATAATAATGAACCAGCTTGGGTTCGGGTACGACTTGTAGTAAATTGGGTAGCTCCGGATGGACGCTCTGGCGAACTAACTGATCCTACGCTGATTGCTCTTGATTTTGCACCTGCATCCACCAGTAATCCTTGGTTCTATGATGGTGGAAGTGGCTACTGGTATTACAATAGAGTGTTAGATACCGGTGAAAGCACTGAATCCTTGACAAGAAACTTTTATCTCAAAGGTCGTGAAACCGGAAACAAGTATTCAGGTTTTAAAGTATCCATTAAAGTATCGGCAGATTCAATCCAAGCAGACCACGTGACTTTAGCCGAATGGATGGCAATGAGCTAGGGCTTAACCATTTAGCCGAAATAGGCGGAAGAGGGAGAGGAAGTGTAGAAAGCTTATGAAAAAGACAGCATTTTTACGGATTTTGCTCAGTAGCGTAGTGATTCTGGCTGTTTTTACCTTAACAGCTTCAGCTACAGGTGAGGCTTCGGTTACTTACAGAAATAGGGCTGATAATTTTATCTTTTTGCCCGGTGAAGACAACATCTTTCCTAATTTTTCTGAGGTCATGCCGGGTGATACCCTTACCCAGAGGATTGATGTAGAAAACAGCTCAACAGAGGCAGTTAAGCTCCTGTTTTCTATTGAGACTCCAAATGAGAAAGACCTAGACTTTTTCTCCTATCTGCACCTTACTATGACATACTATAGTCCCGGGGGTCTTTCTCAAAAAATATATGATGATAAACTTTCACTTTTATCCACCAGTCCCAATCACCTGGGTACACCTGCCAGTATGGGGGAATACAAGTCTGGCGACAGAGGTTATCTTTTACTCAATCTCACGGTGGATGAACTGCTTCCAAATGAGTATAGTGGTTATAGTGCGAATATAAATTGGATATTTAGTGCAGAAGAAGTGGTGCCTGCTTCTCCCACTCCTACCCCCAGTCCGGTTCCAACCAAAGCACCGATACCTTTTTTGGCACGTACAGGTGAAACTATAAATCAAATTATGCCGATTATCGTTGTTGTTTTGGTGCTGGCTGCTGGTTTAGTTGTATTTTTCCTCTGGCGTAGAAGGAAAAACGATGACAAAGAAGCAACACCAAAAGAGTAAAGAAAAAATTTTCTCCCCAAGCCGCCTGGGGGCTATTGTAAAGGGGTCTTCCATTTGACTGGAAGACCCCTTTATACCTTTACATATAAGCGTTATAAATTTTAACCGAACAATTTTGTATTACCCTACAGTATGAACGGTCTCGGTCCAAGTTTCTACATATGTCCAAGGTTGATCCAGTGCTTTGGCGGTAAAACTATATTTGTTTTTTCCGCTACTCAGCACCAATTTATATTCTTCACCATCATGGGTCAAGGATTCTCCATTCCTAAGTACCGGATATTCTTCTGGTATTTGATCTAGAGGAACAGTGAACTCTTGCCAATTTTCACCCTGATCCAGCGTATAAAATAGCGTACACGAAAGGGTGTCGTTAGGATTTTGAAGAGTTAATACACCTTGCTCCATAGAGGCGTCTAGAAATACTAAGCTATTAAGGAGCTTACTAGTATTTTCCATCGGTAAGTTGTGCTTGATCCATGTAAATCCACCATCAGTAGTGGTATAGAAATTCTTTCCCTCACCGGTTCCCATAGTCCATTCCGTTCCCAGGGCGATGTAGCCATTTTTGTTATCAAAGAAATGAATGTATCGTCGAATACTATCCTTAAACATGCGTCCGTCAAAAGGCATAATTTGCCATGTTTTACCATCATCCGTACTCAAAAGCAACTTTGCCTCGGCACCATATAGGAAAGCCATTATGCCTGGTGCTTCACTTATAAAATAGCTTTTCTCAGGAATAATTACACCATTCCGATACATTTCTAAGGTCTCCTGAACGAGCGTTGGATCAATATCCACCTGAATCCAGTTGCCGCCATAATCCCTTGTGAAAAAAACTTGATTATCATAAATACGATAATCTCGTTCCATCACAAAGCTTTGATTAGCGTCTTTAGCAACAGCGTCCTTATTATCCGGCTCCAGTGAATAAATAATGTTATTTGGTGATGTTACACCGGTTCCATCTGTCAACGTAATATACACCCCCAAATTTCCTGTACTTCTGCCCCCAGACCCCGCTAGATAGGAATTCATAGATAAGACAGGGATTTCCGAATACTTAGTACAATCAATAATGGGTTGATCTTTGTTAAGACTCATCCTACGAGAGAATTCCACAAAATATCTTGGAAAGTCTATGGCTTCGATTTGCTCTTTCCAAGGAATTTTGCGAAAAGCTTTATCCAGATAGAGGATATCTGCATTTTCTCCGTAATATATTTCTGAATTGGGCACGAGCTCGTTGCGAATCTCTACATTTAAACCCGACAAATCGTCGTAACTGATAATGTATATTCCGCTGAAAGTGCCAGACTCATCAAAGCCGCTCCCGGTAATATGAAAACTTGAAAGTAGACCATCCTTGGTTAGTTCACCTTTGAAAAACTCAAGACAAAACTTAGGTGGCAGTGGGCTATATGCAGTAATTTTATCGTACAAAGTATCTACACTTTGATCCTCAAAACTATAATGGAAAGTTCCAAGGACTTGATCATCATGTCTTGTTAAAAGTAAAGAGCCTCCAAATAGTAACACAATTAGGCAAATCTTAAGCATTCGAAAAAAATATTTACTCATAGATAAAATATGTCCTTTCAGCTTGGTTTTACGATTGGTTTTACGACAAGTGATATTATATTATTATATATCCCCATACTCTGTAGTGGTGGGAAACCTGCATGATTCTGTTATACTTAAGATAGTAAATCAATCTTTTAGAATAGTTACTATGAAAAAGAAAAGGAAGAAAAATAGACACATGGACATTAAATTAATCGCTTTTGATCTTGATGGAACCACACTAAACAACCAAGGAAACTGGTCAGAAGTCACTGCAAGAATGATGAGAGCCGCTTTAGAAGCCGGTTTTCATTTGGTTCCTTCTACCGGAAGAACTGTCATTCAATTACCTGATGAGATTAAGAATATGCCTGGAATACGCTATGCAGTCTTGTCTAATGGGACAAGAGTCGTTGATTTAGAGACGGAGGAGGATGTTCACAGCGATTTTATTCCTTCTCAAGAGGTTCAGGATGTAATTCGTTTGTTAGAAGAGAAAGGTCACTTGTACGAAGTTTTTGCTAAGGGCAGAGTGTACTGTGATAAAGCTTTTCAGCAGCAAGTCCAGAGCCTTTTTGCGAAAAATGCTCATCAACACCAATGGATTTATGACCGAATAGATTTTGTGGAAGATTTAGCCGAGACGGTTCTGCAAGAGAATTGGCCGGTGGAAAAGATTAATATTCATCAAGTCGAAGGGGAGGATCGCACAGAACTGGATAGTTGGTTACGAGGTCAAGAAGGACTTTATGTAACCACTTCTAATAGTGAAAGCTTTGAACTGAATAGTGCTACCGCTAATAAAGCTGTTGGTCTACACCAGATTGTAGAGAAATTAGCGTTATCTCCAGATCAAGTTATGGCTTTTGGTGATGGTTATAATGATTTGGAAATGTTGGCTTATGCAGGTTTTGCTGTGGCTATGTCTAATGGTGTAGCGGCGGCCAAGCAATTGGCGGCCTATGTCACAGTAAGCAATCAGGAGAATGGTGTGGCAGTAGCTCTAAGAAAGTTTTTACGGCTACAGATATCGGAATAATAGACTTTTTGTAATTGACAAGTCAAAACTACGGAGGAGAGGAACATGACTGAGGCCAATAAACCGCAAACCGTTGAAGCCTATATCGAACAATATCCTGAAGAAATCCAAGTACGGCTGAGGCGTTTACGCCAATTAATTAGAGATTTGGTGCCAGAGGCTAGCGAAAAAATCTCCTATGGTATGCCAGCCTATTATTTTCATGGCTACTTGGTTTATTTTGGCGCCTTTAAAAACCATATCGGATTTTATCCAATTCCCAGTGGAATAAAGGCTTTCCCCGAAGACTTGGCGGCTTACAAAACCTCCAAGGGAGCGATACAATTTCCTCACCAAGAGCCGCTGCCCTTTGAGCTGGTCGAGAAGCTTGTTCGTTTTCGTGTTGAAGAGAATTTACTTGCCCAAAAAGATAAAAAGTAATTTATCATAGTAAAACCATGGGAAAAGTATGACTTTGACAAAGGTGGCTGGCTTTTCTATAATAGTCTGAGTCAACTGAAGATTGAATTCAGGACGGAATAGAAAAACATGGAGGCATCCAAATGAAAAAATATATTGCTGCTTTTTTAGCCTTATTTACTATAATAGCCACTTTGGGGAGCTGTGCACCGGTTGTAACCCCTTCACAAACCGCTCCGGCAACTACTGCTGCTGGTACAGAAGGAAGTCCCTCCGACAGCTTGGATAGTGAAGGTACGCAAGCCACTGACAAGATTCCCGAAACCCCTATTCGTGTAGCTGCATTAAAGGGGCCTACAGCCATGGGGATGGTTCAGCTTATGGACCAGAGTCAAGCCGGACTGCTACCTTACGATATCAGTGTCAAGGGTGCAATTGATGAGATTACACCAGCTCTACTTCAAGGAAGTGTAGATCTGGCAGCGATTCCTGCCAATTTAGCGGCTATTTTGTACAATAATACTAAGGGACAGATTCAGGTGCTGGCAATCAATACCCTGGGAGTGCTTTACATCGTTGAGCAAGGGGAGAGCGTAAAGACTGTTTCAGACCTAAAAGGGAAACGGATTTTTGCCAGTGGTAAAGGTGCAACCCCTGAGTACGCCCTGCGAATGGTGTTGGAAGCTGCCGGGCTGGATCCGGATAAGGATGTTACCTTAGAATTTAAGGCCGAGCATACAGAATGTCTGGCGGCTTTAACCGCTAATCCCGGTGCTATTGCTCTTTTGCCACAGCCCTTTGTGACTACAGCTCAGCTTAAAGATCCAAGTATAAGAATTGCTGTGGATGTAAATCAGGAGTGGGAGAAGCTTTCTGGTGAAGAAGGGCAAGCGGGGCCACTGATTACCGGCGTGTTGGTAGGTAGACAAAATTTTATTCAAGAGAATCCAGAGGCTGTGGATGCCTTCTTGAAGGCTAATAAAGTATCGGCAGACTTTGTTAATCAAAATCCCCAGGCGGCGGCACAACTGATGGAGCAGTTCGATATTGTTCCGGCAGCGGTGGGCGAAAAAGCAATTCCCTACTCGAATATAACCTTTATTACCGGCCAAGAGATGGAGCAGAAACTATCTTCCTATTTAGATTTTCTCTTTGATCAAAATGCTGAATCAGTAGGAGGCGCAGTACCTGATGAAGGCTTCTACTATTATCCCTCCAAGCTTGGCTAAGAGCTCAGTCTCTCAGCCCGGAAGAAGAAAACCCTTATGGGTACGCCTTTGGCCTACACTTCTAAGTGCAGGCTTTTGGCTGCTTGTTTGGCAAATTGCCAGTCTGCTCTTAAACCAAGACATACTTTTAGTATCTCCGGCGGAAGTGCTTGTGCGTCTGAGCCAACTGGCTTTGACCCCAAGTTTTTGGCAGGTGGTACTTTTTTCTTGTCTGCGTATTTTTCTGGGCTTTTTACTAGGAATAGTTCTGGGGGTATTCATGGCTATAGCGGCCTATCTGTCACCCCTTTTAGCTCAGCTCTTTAAACCCCTAATTGTAGTAGTCAAAGCTACTCCGGTAGCCTCCTTCATTATTTTAGCTCTCCTTTGGATACCCTCTAAAAATTTGTCGGTTTTTATGGCTTTTTTGATGGTTCTGCCCATTATCTATAGCAATGTAGAGGCGGGCATTCAGAGCACTGATCCTAAGCTTTTAGAGATGGCTCGTCTGTTTCGCGTGCCTTTTAAGCGCCAAGTTAGTTATATCTACGTTTCTCAGGTTATGCCTTTTTTTCGCTCGGCTTCAGTTTTGGCTTTAGGGTTAGCTTGGAAAGCCGGCATAGCCGCAGAGATTATTGGAATTCCCACTGGCTCTATCGGTGAAAAACTCTATCAGGCCAAAGTTTATCTCAATACACCTGATATTTTTGCTTGGACACTAACCGTTATCCTGCTTAGTTTTGTTTTGGAAAAGCTTTTTGTGCTTCTGATTGATTGGCTGGTAAAGAAGGGAGAGCAGCGTTAACTTGGATATTCAGATAAAAGAACTTACTAAATTCTTCGGCGACAAGCCCGTTTTTCAAAATGTATCTATCTCCTTTAGAAAGGGGGAGGTATCCTGTCTGATGGGACCATCAGGACAAGGGAAAACCACCCTGCTCTTACTTTTAGCAGGACTTTTACAAAAAGATGCTGGAGAGATAGAAGGACTAGAAGGCGAAACTATCAGCATGGTTTTTCAGGAAGAGCGGCTTTGTGAAAATCTTAGTGCCGCGGCCAATGTTCGCTTTGTATCCGGTTCAGATTTATCTTTGCATCGACTCCTATCTGCTTTTACGATACTAGGGATAGAAGATTGCATCCAACAGCCGATTCGAGAACTGAGTGGTGGGCAGCGCCAGAGAGTCGCTTTGGTGCGAGCGCTCTTAGCTCCCTTTGATATCCTATTGTTAGATGAACCCTTCCAAGGTCTGGATCAAACCAGTCGCCAGCAGGCGGCACAGTGGCTACGAGAAATGACGCTGGGGAAAACTGTCATTATGGTGACTCATGACCCGCAAGAAGTTGAGCTACTAGAGGGCACAATCGTCACGTTGCCAACTTGAGCTTACTTCAGGATATGAAAATCTACAGCTTTATGTCGAGCTGTAGATTTTTTACCTTGTAGGCTTAAGCCAGTCGAGGCGATAGTCGAGACAAAAAACCACCTGCTATGC
>CAZFHA010000010.1:0-113197 GCA_964518595.1 uncultured Oscillospiraceae bacterium | reverse complement strand
CAGAGCCTTATAGGCTCAGAGCAAACCACCCGTTTGACGGGTGGTTATGATTTTTACGAGGAGAGTGATACTGTGAATAAAAGAAAAATTTATCCCCTTTGGTTTCTTCTAATCCCTATAGCCCTATATCTATTATTTTTTCTAGCTCCCAGCATTTTAGGTATTGCCTATTCTTTTACAGATTGGAATGCCAGATCACCGGAGCAAATCAATTTTATTGGTTTGAAAAATTACATTGAAATTTTCACCTCAAACAAAGACTATTCTACCGGTATATTTAATACATTAAAATTTTCTGTGATATCCAATGTTGTTAAACTCATTCCGGCCTTGCTCCTGGCTATCATGCTAAAGGAAAAATTGAAAGGAAAAGGCTTATACCGCACTATTTTCTATTTGCCGGCAATACTTCCTTTCTTGATTATTGGCATTATTTTTACTTCCATTCTTAACTATAATTACGGTCTTTTAAATAGTACATTAGAGGCTTTACATTTAGGGTTTCTAAAACAAAAGTGGCTGACAGATTTGCAAGTGGTTTGGAAGTCAATTTATGGGGTTGATGCTTGGCGTGGAATCGGCTATTGCATGACAATTTTTTTAGCTGGCCTAAATACTATACCAGAAGCCTATTATGAGGCTGCCGATATTGACGGTGCCGGATTTTTTTATAAACTGCGTTACATTACCTTGCCTATGCTTTCAGGTGCCATCATGATCAATTTGGTTTTTGGAATCACCTATGGGCTAAAAGTTTTTGACGTAGTCTATGTTCTGACCAATGGTGGACCAGGGCATGCTACCGAGGTGATAACGACGTATTCCTACCAATTATATGCCAATGGTCGCTATGGCATGTCAACAGCTCTTAATACCATCCTTTTTGGCATCACTGCCCTTGTAGGAATTCTGATTGTACGGAGTATGAGTAAAAGGGAGGTGCAGCAGTAATGAAAAAAGTAATCTTAAGGCTTTTGAAACAGTTTATTTGTATTTTACTTAGCATACTGGTAATTGCGCCTTTTTATCTGGTTATCATTAACTCTTTCAAGACCAAAAACGAAGCGGCTCGAATGAGCTTAGCCCTGCCAAGCGAATGGGTATTCAGTAACTATTCAGTGGTTGTAAGGGAGGGAAAACTTCTTCAAGGTTTTGGTAATAGCCTACTATATTCTGTTCTCTCAACCACCATAGCAGTTTTGGCCTGTGCTATGGCGGCTTTTATTATTTGTAGACGCCGGACTAAAGTAACGAAATCAATCTATTATTTTATTCTCTGTGGTTTATTTATTCCTGTGAATTTTGTAACCTTGATAAAAATTTTATCCCTGACTGGCTTAAACAATAGTCGTCCCGGTCTTATCATTGTATTTACAGCCAGTATGATTCCTTTTTGTGTTTTTATTTTGCGAAATTTTATTATATCGGTGCCGGTCGAGCTAGACGAAGCCGCCGTGATTGATGGCGCCGGTTCCTTAACCTTATTTTTTAGAATCATTATGCCACTGCTTAAACCGATTTTAGTAACGGCTTTTATTTTACAGTTTATGGGTGTGTGGAACGATTTTATGACCCCATTATACTTAGCCGGTTCCAGCAAAATGTGGCCGATGAATTTGGCCGTTTACAACTTTTTTGGCAAGATGGGTAGCTACTGGAATTACGTCTTTGCCGATATTGTTCTTACTTCTCTACCAGTAGTTATCGTATATCTTCTGGGACAAAGATACATTATTGGTGGTATGACATCAGGAGCGGTTAAAGAATAAGGTAAAAGAAGATTAGAACTTTATTTATAGAACGAAAGAACTAGGAAGGGCTATGGAAATGAATATTTTGCCAGAAGGACTTTACTGCTGTACAGAACAATATCATTTATGGATTTTACCCGTGGACAGCTGTATTTTACGAATTGTATATTCTCTAAATCCACGAATTTCAGCACGAGAAAGTCTTAGTGTTACGGTGAGGGCGAGAACCTTTGCCGATTGGAGTGTACTTTGTGAAAATGGTATTCCGGTGTTGAAAACGAAGCAGCTGTCGGCCTATTGTGATCCAGATACGCTGGCGGTTACGGTTTATGATGCCCAGGGAAAACTGCTCATAAAAGAAACTCCTGGGGAAAAATTTCTTGATCCAACGCCGCTTTTAAAGACCCGGGCAGGCAGTCAAGAAGATGTAGAAATGACGGTTACGGCTGATGGCCTGCGGATGAAAAATAATAATTTGGAATCTTATCTGGACCGGCAATCGTATCATGGCAAAATTTCCTTCTTATGGCAGGAGGGGGAAGCACTTTATGGTCTAGGCTCTCATGAAGAGGGCATTATGAATCTTAGAGGGACGAATCAGTATCTCTATCAACAAAACATGAAGGCTTGTGTCCCCGTTCTCGTGTCAAATCGGATGTATGCGCTTTTGTTTGATAATTATTCTTTCATGTCCTTTCGAGATGACCAATATGGTTCCTATATCTGGATGGAATACGGAGATGAACTGGATTATTATGTTATTTCCGGTGATAGTCCTGAAGCAATAACCCGGGGATATTATCAGCTTACGGGACGACCGCCGCTACTTCCGAAATGGGCCTTTGGCTACATTCAGTCAAAGGAGCGCTATGTGGACGGGGAAGAATTGATCTCTGTGGCGGCGGAGTACCGACGGAGAAAGATACCGTTAGATTGTATTGTTTTAGATTGGCAGTCTTGGGAGGGTGACCTTTGGGGCGAAAAGATTTTCGATGAAAAACGTTTCCCCAATCCGGCGAAAATGGTTGAGGATCTTCATAAATTAGATGTGAAACTGATGATTTCTATTTGGCCCAATATGGCTCCCGGTGGTAAAAATTTAGCTGAAATGGAGGAAAAGGGCTTTGTCTTAGCTAATCACTCTACTTATAATGCTTTTCTACCTGAAGCCAGAGAACTTTATTGGAAACATGCTTCTGAGGGATTATTTTCCAGTGGACTAGATGCTTGGTGGTGTGACTGTACGGAGCCTTTTGAGGGGGATTGGAAAGGTGATGTGAAGCCAGAACCGGAAGCCAGAATTGCTCTTAATTGTAATGAAGCAAGAACCTATTTAGATCCAGCCTATATCAATGCCTATTCGCTTCGACATTCGGAAGGAATTTATCAGGGACAAAGGCAGGAGACCAGTGAAAAACGGGTGGTTAATTTGACCCGGTCATCTTATAGTGGTCAACATCGCTATGGCACCATTACCTGGTCGGGGGATACAGCGGCCAGTTGGGATACGCTACAGAAACAGATTCCGGCAGGTCTTAACTTCTGCGTTACCGGTGAACCTTATTGGTCCATGGATATAGGAGCCTTCTTTGTTAAGCGGCAAAAGCAATGGTTCTGGGCAGGGCAGTATCAAGGGGGCTGTGCTGATATGGCTTATCGGGAGCTCTATTTACGTTGGCTCCAATATGGTGTCTTTGTCCCAATGTTTCGTTCTCACGGTACAGATACTCCAAGAGAGGTATGGCAATTCGGTCAACCGGGAGAAATTATCTATGACAGTATAGTCAAATTTATTCGACTGCGTTACCGTTTGCTGCCCTACATCTATTCATTAGCTGGTCAGGTTCATTTCACAGGTGGCGCTATGATGCGGCCACTAGGGATGGATTTTCCTCACGACCCTTTTGTAGCAGACATAAAAACCCAGTATATGTTTGGTCCCAGTCTACTCATTTGTCCCGTTACAGAACCTTTCTTTTACCAAAATCAAAAACCGGCTACTATGGAAGTGTATTTACCGGAAGGCAGTTGTTGGTATGATTTTTGGACTGGAAAGAGGTACGCAGGTGGTCTTCAAGTGCGCTCTGAAGTTAGACTTGATCAGATACCGATCTTTATTCGTGGGGGAGCCGTCATTCCAATGGCACAGGGAGAGCCCTCCTTTGCCCAAGAGATAGATCCGGCTTCTTTAGATGTGCTGGTTTGTCCAAGTGAAGATGGAACATTTTTATTGTATGAAGATGCTGGTGATGGTTACGGGTATGAAGCGGGACAGAGAGCGTTTACCCGTTTCATTTGGAACAGCCAAAAGCAGCAATTGGCAACAGAGATAGAGGGAAGTTTTGAAGGATTAGTTGCAGATAAAAATATTCGAATTATTTTTCCGGGAGGCGCAATATGAGACTAATGGCAGAAAGCCCTGCTTTCAGATGGGGGGAGGCCTTTCCTCTTGGGAATGGACATAATGGTGCTATGGTTTACGGTGGCATAGAACGAGAAATAATCTCCTTATCCGATAATAGCTTTTTTAGTGGTGAGAAGGGGGAGAACTCTGATCAGGATAAGGCGGCTGAGGCCTTTGTCCAAATGCGCAGTCTGAGTCTAAAGGAAGATTGGGAAGGGGTCAAAGAAAAGGCAAAAGACTTTATTGGCCAACGAGAAAATTACGGAACTAATTTACCTGTGGGCGAATTACATATATCCTTTCAGCAATCCAATTCAACTCTAACTTGCTACAGCCGTTATTTAGATATGAATCAGGGAGTCATAGTTACAGATTACCAAGGCCAGTCCTCAACTAAGATGATTCAGCACCATCGAGAGTGCTTTCTGTCTTATCCGGATAAAGTGTTGGTGTATCAAGCCACCACTACTGGAACAGACGGTTTATCCTGTCAAATTTCTCTGGGGGGCTATAATAATAGTTTTATGCTAGAGATTTTGGACGACCATACAATCTGTTTTACAGAAAAAGCCAGAGAAAATCTACATAGTGATGGGCAATCAGGGACAACACTTTACGGTTCCTTACATGTTCTCTGTCAGGGGGGCAAAAAAATCCGAAGAGTTCCCGGTCAGAGTTATCAGACTGACGAAAATGTACCCATCTTTTGGGGGCAAAGCAGTCTGGAAATTCAAGGCGCGGATAGTATCACCTTGTATCTGACTATGGTAACAGATTTTGCCGAAGAATTTCGTACTTCCTTACAAGAAACCCTCTCTCAGCGGATAGAAAATGCGGTTAAGACCGGTTTTGCCGCCTTAAAGGAGACACATGTAAAAGATATATCTGCCTATATGAATCGAGTAAATCTCCAGATAGAGGAAACCCAAGCGACTGCCATATCTACAGCACAGCTATTTCAGTATGGACGTTACTTACTTTTAGCTTCCTCACGGGAGGATTCTAAATTACCGGCTCATCTCCAGGGGATATGGAATGATAATGTGGCTTGCAGGATTGGCTGGAGCTGCGATATGCATTTAGACATTAATACCCAAATGAACTACTGGGCGGCGGAGAGTACGGCTTTGGCGGAAACAACCTGGCCACTTTTTGCTTGGCTCAAAAATAGCCTAGTTCCTCAGGGGGAGAAGACCGCCTGCAAAAGTTATGGACTTTCCGGCTTTGTGGCCGAGCTAGTCTCCAATGCCTGGGGCTATTCAGCACCCTATTGGTCAGAAACCTTGGCGCCTTGTCCTACGGGAGGTGTATGGCTTTTAACACAACTTTGGGAACACTGGCTTTATAGCGAGGATAGTAATTTTTTAGAAAAAGAAGCTTTTCCCATTATTTCTAAAGCGACAGAGTTTTTTAGTGCCTATATTTTTAAAGATCCGAAAACCGGTTATCTTTGTGGAGGACCCTCCATCTCTCCAGAAAATAGTTTTCGATTTTCTGGTCAAGTCTATCAAATTAGTCATGGCTGCACCTATGAGATGGTTTTGATTCGGGAACTTTTTACGATCTACCTGGCTTGTTGCAAGGAGCTAAAGCAAAATTCGCCTTTGCGTGAGACGGTGGAGGCTCAATTAAGCCAATTACTGCCTTACAGAATAAAGCCGGATGGCACCTTGGCTGAATGGCATCATGATTTAGAAGCGGCTGATCATCAACATAGACATACCAGCCATTTATTAGGACTATATCCTTTTCGCCAGATTCGTCCGGACAGGACAGCAGCGTTAGCCCAAGCTGCCAGAATTTCCATCCGCCAGCGCTTAGAGCCGGAGGATCAGTGGGAGGATACTGGTTGGGCGCGTTCTTTATTAGCTTTATATGCTGCGCGGCTCTGGGATGGTAAGGCCTTAGGTCATCATCTATATTGCCTAAGTCAAAGTCTTATAGAAAAAAACGCCATGATTATTCATCCTCCCACCCGGGGAGCACCTTCCTTCGCCAATGTTTATGAACTAGACGGTAATACAGGCTTTACCGCCGCCGTTGGAGAGGCACTACTCCAAAGTGAGGTTGGCTGTCTATGGTTACTTCCGGCGCTACCACCGAGTTGGCCCGGGGGCAAGGTTAAGGGACTCAGAGCTAGAGGCGGTATAGAAGTGTCCTTGGAGTGGCAGAATTATCGATTGCTGCGAGTCTATGTGGAGGCGAAAAGCGACTGCCAAATTCAAATTATCTACCAAACCAAGCACTGCCGGGTGCAGTGTAAAGCCAATGAATCTATAGAAGTCCCGGAAATTTATTTGGACTAGGATAGCTAAAACTGTCGACGACTTACTATTTTTTCTTTAAAGTGAGAGCGTATAGATCATTTTTGCCCGATTAGTAGGCTGATCTATGATCTATTTAGAAAAATATCACCCGATTCTGTGTTAGACTATTCAATAGCAATATGCATAAAAGGGAGTTAAGATGAAAAGATATAAAGCCCTTCTGCTTTTTTTACTAATCAGCCTGTGCAGTGTCGTTTTCACCGCTTGCCAGCAGCCTCTTCCACAGCCCAGTTTTCAAGGACGTGTTTCTGCGGTAACGGGTGACTCCGTAACTTTAGAGCTTACTTCCGGTGAGGAGATTATGAGCTCCGGTGATAAAGTCATGTTTTCTACCAAGGAGTTAGAGGCAATGGCAGTTGAAGTTGGTGATCTTGTAGAAGTTATGTATGATGGAACCATCATGGAATCTTATCCCCTTCAAGTTAAACCGCTTTCCTGGCGCCTCATAGAACAGACAGGAGCATTAGCTTCCAGTTGAACGTAAATTTGCCCCTCAGGAAAGGCTGGAGGGTTACCTTGGGGGATTCAACTAAGAGAGACACAGGGGCTTTCTGGATTATTGGCGGAGATTGCTTTTCGCCTATGGGCGCTCTGGCTAAGGGCTGTCTTAAAGTATTGGCAAAGACCCTAAAGATGTGTACACTCTTTAAATATAGTACAGATAAAGGGGTGGCTCATGAGGCTCGAAAAGCGTTCCCAGTCTTTAGTAGACAATATTGAAAAGGTGATTATTGGCAAAACCGATATTATTATTCATGTATTAACGGCCATGTTAGCTGGCGGTCATGTGTTGATTGAGGATGTGCCGGGGGTTGGAAAGACGCAGCTGGTGGCGGCTTTAGCACGGTCAATCAGCGGTGATTTTAATCGTTTACAGATGACTCCGGACATCATGCCTTCAGATGTAGTTGGTTATACCATGATTCATCCTGAAACCAAGAAATTGATTTATCGGAAAGGGGCGGCTGTTTGCAACATACTTTTGGTGGATGAAATTAACCGGGCATCCCCCAAAGCGCAGTCTAGTCTTTTGGAAGTCATGGAAGAACAGCAGATTAGTATAGAGGGACAGGTTATGCCCTTACCGACACCTTTTATGGTTTTGGCGACTCAGAATCCCATTGAAACCTATGGAACTTATCATCTTCCAGAAGCTCAAATGGATCGTTTCATTATGAGGCTATCGGTGGGCTATCCCAATCGCCAAGAAGAATTAAAGATTCTTGTAAATCAGTCCGGGGAAAATCCTCTTAAAAAGCTACAGGCTGTGCTACATAGGGATGATATTATTGCGATGCAAAATCAAGTCCAACAGATTAGCGTCCATAGTCTGGTACAAGAATATATTTTGTCTTTGGTGCATAATACCAGAAACAATGAAAATATTCGTTTGGGAGTTAGCCCCCGTGGTGCTTTGGCATTACAGCGCGCGGCAAAGGCAAGGGCTTTTATTATGGGGCGTTCTCATGTACTTCCAGATGACATTCGTTTGATAGCTCCGCAGGTTTTGGGGCATAGAATTATGTTAACCCCTAAGGGTAAGAGCGGTTATGGAACAGCGGAAAATATTATTAAGCAGGTATTAACTTCGGTAGTTGTACCTCACCCCCAAACCAATTGAGCTTCTTTTTTGCTTCAATACCAAAGAAACAGAGGATGTTATGCTAATACAGATGAAGACCTATCATCGAAAAACTATTTTAACCTACGCTTTAGCTGTATTTGTCTGTGTTATCTATCTCTTTTTTATTGACATACGATTTGGGGTTTCATTTTTAGCCTTTTTGCTACTTTTGCCAATTCTATCATTGACAATGCTCAGAACGGCAGCCTCAGGCCTAAATCTTACCTGCTACTGTAAAGAATCGCTGGTTAGCAAGGGTGATGGTGTAGAGTTAGTTCTCCAGGTAGAAGGGCGGCGTTTATTTGCTTTTTGCTTTCTACGGATAAGCTTATTTCATGAGATACGGGTTGCAAACCTTGAAGAGAATGTGATCATCTTTACTTTGGGAAGTCGTTTTAAGAAAATTTTAATGCGGCGGTATTTGGCTCGGATCGCCGGTGTAGCCGATTTGGGTATTGAGGGAATATACCTAATTGATTTTCTAGGTTTCTGTCAATATACACTAGAAGCCGGAAGAAGTGAGGCGGGTAAGAGCCAAAAGCTTCAAATTTTGCCGGAAATACCCTTGGTAGCCGGTAATGACTTATTGCGGGAATTGCGATTTAGCCCTCAGGAGGATGATGAAGAGGAGGAAAGTACCAGTCATTTGCCGGTACATGGTGGCGTTGCTGGATTTGAACACCGTGACTACCAACCAGGGGACTCCTTTAAGCGTATTAATTGGAAGCTTTCCTCTAAGCTGGATCGGCATATGGTTCGTTTAGATGAACCTTTAGCTCAAAGTAAGTATCATCTGGTGCTCCATTACCTGTGTCCAATCCCGCATTCCCAGGCGGATAAGAATAAAGCATTTCTTCTACAGGAACGAGTTATGGAGGGACTTTTGGCCTTTTGTCAAATTTTACTTAAGCAGAATTTAGAGTGCTATACCTATATTTTAGCTGATAAACAGTGGCACTCAATGCTCTTACAGAAAGAAGCCGATCTGCTTACTTTACAGCATCTTCTGGCAAATCATGAATTTTTCTTTGGTTTTCCACCAGTCAAATCTGCCGCACCGGAATTATTGTCCAGAGGTGGAGCCGCTTTACTTTTCAGTGCCTACCCTATGGAAGAAGTCAAAAAAATAGTGGATACTTATCGTCATCAAGGCAGAAAAGTAGAGCTGGTATATGGCAGCAAAGATACTTTGCTTGATTATCATGGGGCGTGGTTTATTAACGAGGACTACACCTTTTCTAAACAATAAGCGGGGGAATACATGCAAGGGCTTAAGGAATTTTATAAAAGCTATGGCTTATCAATTGCACTTAGTGGTGCCATTGTTTCTACTATACTAAGTATCTATACACCACTGATTCCCTTGATCAGTCTGGGTGTTTTGTGTATTGCTTCCTTACTATTTATGCTCTGTTCAAAAATCCATCAGCAGATCTGGTCTAAAAGTTTATTGCTTATGGTTTCGCTCCTATTAGTCTGCTTTACCTTGGCTATGAATTATCTGTTTAAAATTGAAAGCTTCTTGGCAGTTATCAATAAAAATCAGATTAATTGGCCAACCTTTATTCTCTTGGCTCTATGGGGCAGTTTTTTTATTGCGGCTTGCGTCTATTACTTTACCCAAGTTCGCTTCCGAAGTGTGATGTTAATTTTACTAATTTTAATTCCTTCGACCCTATATGCGAAACAACTAAAGCCAGTGCCACTTACTTACATAATTCTGCTAATCTTGGCCTTCTTTTCGGTCATGATTACTTGTAATCGCCAAAGCTTTGCCTGGGGAGAGAATGCCCTACAACTAAAAGCCCGAGGGCGGCCAATGCTTTTTCTATTAGTTCTTATCGTTTTATCGTTACTTTTTATTCCCATACCAGTGGAGACACCTTTTGATTATTTCCGAAGAACCCCAGATTTTTCCGCCTATGACAACTTAGGTTCATACAGTGAGGAGTCAGGTGATAGTCGAACTCCGAGTGAAGAGCGCTTGGTAATGCGCGTAATGGCTTCAGAGTCACTTTACCTTAAAAATCAGGTTTTTGGTGCTTATAATGGCAAAAAATGGAAAGCACGCAAGTTAGACGTGTCACCTTTTGATCAAGCAAAATACATAGATTATGATATTAAAAGTCTGGCAAAGTTGATTCTGGAGGCTGGAAAGCTGGATGGGGAGTTGGCGCAAAAATACGGCCTGGATATGACTGCCTTAGAAGGGGTTGCTGTAACCGCCAAAGAAATTAAGGTTGAATATATTGACTACCCCAGTTACTTTATATCGCACCCGCCGTTTACCTATGGCATAACTGAATTAGGCACAGATGAAGCACCGGTTACTACAGCAGATGGTGAGTTGTTTTTGCCACAGGAAGCGATTTCACCTCAGGCAAGCTTTGCACTAGCCTACTATTCAACCTCACCCAAAAACGAATATGCCTTTGCCCAGCTATTTTCCGCCTTAGATCTAGAGCGATATAAAGCCTTGTTGGAGGAACTTCAAAATATACTAAAGGACAATGCTGAGGCGCAGCGTCTACTTGCCTTATATAGTCAAGATAATAGTAATGCTGCCAGCTATAGAGCCTATACTTCAGACAATATTCCGGCCACTATGAAGACTTTGGCGGGGGAGATTACCAAAGACTCTGCCAATGACTTAGAAAAGGCGGCTGCTCTTGAAGCGTATTTTCATAATCCTGCCAATGGCTTTGTATATGATTTGAAATACCTGGCACCGGAAGAGTATCAAGACAATTCGGAATATTTTTTGTTCACTAGTAAAACCGGTACCTGCACAGATTATGCTACAGCTATGACGCTACTTGGACGGTCTGCTGGCTTGACCATCCGCTACGTAGAAGGCTTCTATACCGGGTTACCAGATGCTCCGGGACGCTATGATGTCACGACTTACGATTCCCATGCCTATGTTGAGGTTTTTGTCAGTGGTTATGGCTGGATGACCTTTGAGCCTACCGTGGCCTATGTTAAGGAGACAGAAGCTCCCAAAGAGGAATCGAAGCGAAATTGGGGGAATGATGAAATCATGGCCTTAAGTTTAGGCAGCCTTTTAGGTGTGGTCATTTTAATTTTGATCATTAGGCGTTGGATATTACCGGTGGGCAAGGAATTGTTTTTTCGCTTTCGTGTAAGACGAAGACCGGATCTGCGAGGAATTACCTTACTCTATCAAAAGACTCTTACCATCTTAAGTCACTACCAGGAGGAGTCACTTCACCATTTTACTCCCCAGCAACTCTTGGATTATGCCGATGAAAACTTGAGAATTAATCTTCGCCCCTTGGTCAATTCCTATGAGGGAGCGGTTTTTGCAGCTGAATTCTTAGATCGATTGGCTTTCAAGGAGGCTTATAAAGTCTATAAAAAGGTATGGCGAATTTGTGGTCATAAGAGGAAGGGGAGAAAAAAGAGCTCTTATCTGTGAAGATTTACAAGGAAATCGAATAGCAATGTAGGCGTACTCTTGCAAATGATTTTGTCTTCTTGTAGTGCTGATTGAGATTTTTATATCGTAAGTATGAAATTAATATGAAAAGTTTAAAAATTCTCTATTTGGGGGATTTTCCTTTGCCTAAATATATGAGACAATATATCTAGGCATTTATTTTGTATAGATGCTTTTTTGTGAGTAGTTGTATGCTCAAGAGGTTCCCAATCAAGCGAATTAATGGGGTATTTATGCAGTTGGTAAAGTCCAATCCGTGGTTTTCGTGGTTAGAAAAAAGCAAAAGTATCGTCTTATCCATGGAGCGTAATTATTATCAAAATAGAGATAACAGTCGACGGATTCTGCTGCGTAGACTGTTGATTTAGTGTCGAGATTAACGATTCTAAAATCAGAAAATTAATAAGGAATATCAGATAGTAAATTAATAAGAGGAGTATGTAATTCGTATGAAAAAATTTTTATCCGTAGCGCTTAGCATGGCAATTGTTCTGTCCCTTGCCTTGCCCCAGCATGTTATTCAGGCTGAAACTGAAGTTTCAACCAGCTCTGGTGAAACCACGGTAACCTCATCGGCGGTAGAACCCAGTTCCGGCACATCTGCCACTGGTGAGAGCCAAGAAACCAGTCTTCCCGAAAGTAGCACACCGGAAGCCTCAGGCTCAAGTAGCGAAGCCACATCTGGAGAGGTAAGTGATGCAATTCCGGCAGCTATGGGGATTAGTCCTGCAGATGCTGTGATGGATGGTCGGGTAACTATTGATATCCCAGACTACTCTGCAGCTACAGGTTGGGATATTGAAGTAATTAAAGATGTCAATGTCACAGCAAACTTTGCCGATGGTACCAGCAGTGGTAAGAAAATTACCATTACTTTGCCCGAAGGCATGAAGTTTGTTTCCTATCCTGTTGTTGGGACTCCGGCGGCTGGGTCATTAGGGTATAAGCTAGATGCCACCAGCACCATTGCTAAGTTTATTTCTGGGGTAACCATTCCTACAAAGACTTGGTATAACAGTTGGAATGGTTCACTTACCTATGAGATTACTTCTAATTGTGAAGCTATTACTATTCCTGTACAAGTTGCAGTGGACAGAGCATACCATCACGAACCTACGACTCTAAATCAAGCTGTACAAGCTACCGCAGAAAAAGAGGGAAGTTCACTGGGGAGTGCTGCCATGGATGTTGTGGTACCTACAACCTATGCTCCAGGCATTTGGTGGAATACTACCTATTATCCGACTAAAGTTACGGTCTTAGAAGGTGATACGGATACGGTAACCTTTTCTCCTATTACGGGAACCACTGGCTATAGAGCTTTTAAAGATGTAGTTTTTACACTTTACTATCCTATTGGAGCTACCTTTGTTAGTGTTAATGCGGGAACGGTTTTAGAAGTAAATGATGCAGCCGGTTACGTAAAAGTAAGCCTTGGAAAGCGTTATTCTGTTGATACTTCTGGATTAACTGTAAATGTGAAGACGGATCAATTGGCTGTTGGATTATATACCGCACCTCAATCACACAAGATTGAAGTTACTCATCTGGATGATGCAGTTACAACGATTACTACCACAACCAAACTACAAGTCGATGTTAAGGATAGTTCAGCTATTACGAATAAATTAAGCATTAGCTCAGCCAATTCCTCCTACATTTCTTTATCAGATGACTATGTTACTACCGGACCTCGTTTTATGGTATATAACGATATTATGACAGCTAAGACTGGTCAGATTATGGAGTTTAGCTGGACGGAAGGATATTATGCTACGTTAGTTCGTTTTCCTTTAAGTTTAGTAGGTAGTGTTGAATACAAGACTTCAGCAGATGATACCTTGAAGACTGCCACAGCCGCTCAAGTTATCACCAGCGGAAGCACCTTTTTCCAGATTACTACAGCTAGTTTAGGACTGGCACCGGGAGAATATATCACCTATGCCAAGGCCAAGATCAGCGATATCGCTAAAGGCTATCGTTCCGGTAGTAGTGATCTTGGTGGAATGACTAACAATTCTATGATTATTGGTAAGCTTAAGTCAGGTGTAGACTCTTCCAGTGTGACCCTCAAGACGTATGTGTTGGATGGTAGCAATCAAATTGATCCAGCTACTTTAACCACTGCTACTCGGACTGTAACTCGTCCTGTGGCTACAGGGATTACTTTGAATACTGGTACCACAGTGATTTCTATGACTGCTGGTGAAAAGAAAACTGTTACGGCCTCAATTGGGCCTGGATCATACTATTATCAAAGCCAAGGTGCGATTGTAAATCCTACAGCCTATATTCGTGTACCTAAGTACACTACCATTAGTAATGTTAAGGTTACCGGTAATGGTGTAGTAAGCTATCAAGTCAGTAGCCCATATGTATCTGCCCAAAGTGGTGAGACCTTTATTGAAGTAACCACAGTAGGCCGAGCAGGAAACTGGTTTGATATATCAAGTGGCTATTCGATGTCCTTGACTTTTGATCTCTCTGCTGGTTTAAATGCTAATTTAATTGATACTTGGAATAATTATGTTTTTTGGACAAACCAAACTGCTACAGCTTACTCTGGGCAGTATGCGCAAGCCGGTGGTGTATCCGATACTTTGGATGTAGACAACGATGGAAACTTGACCGAGAAACTATTACCGACATATCAAAGTAATTTTATAATTAATGCCAAGAAGGAACTCTTGATTGATACTTTTATCGTACCGAGTGGGGAGCTTTCCGCTAAACCACCTTATGATCCTGCAAGTCCAAGTACTGCAGTACCCTTTACGCCTAGCGCGGAAGGTAACTATAGCGTCAGCATCTTAAATAACCAAGATAATGTTGCTAAGGATCTTTTGGTTTATATTCCTGTGCCTAAAGAAAATAATAACTTTGGTACTCAGTTTCAAACCACGGCATTTAAATGGAACATGAAGCTAAAGGCCGTACCAACGCTGAAAGTATATAGTGTGGATAAAGTTACCGGGGTGGAGACAGATATTACTGCCAGCAAAGCTGCAAACTACTCCCTTAGCTATAGTGATAATGCCACTACAGAAGCTAACTACGCCGGAGCTACCTACACGGGAAGCTTTAGTAGTGCCGCCAGCATGGTGAAAGTTGAAAATACAGCAGGTATGAGTGCTAATGAAAAAGCAGTCGTAGAATTTATCTATACGGTTGATGAAACTGCGGCTACAGTGGCAGCGAATCCGGCCAAACTGGGTTCAATTAACGATTTTAGACCCTATTACTATTTTAAGACCGTTAATGCATTTGATGAAGTAATCGGTGCCGGTTATCAGAATGGTACAAGAGTCGGAACTATCCTTGAAGTTGCTGAAGTGGGTGGAATTGTTTACAACGATAAGAACATTGACGGTATTTATAATACCGGAGATGTGGCTCTTTCAGGGCAAAAGGTAGTGCTATACAAGCTGACAACGGCTCCCAGCACTTATACAAAGATTGCGGAAACAAATTCTGCGGCTGATGGAAGCTATCTCTTTAGTGGCTTAAGCACAGGCATTTATAAGGTTGATTTTACTGCCGTTGCAGGGATTGCCGATGCCAGTCGTCAGTTTACTTTGCAGAACAAAGGCACGGATGAAAGTTTAGACTCTGAAGTAGATATCATCGGCGCCAATAAAGGCATGATTTTAGGGGTAGATGCTACCAATAGTGATGCTAAAAAAATCAATGCTGGTGTAATTGATTATACGGCTCTGGCAGTAAGTTTGAACAAAGCGACTACCAGCTTGCCGGTAACCAATGCCCAGACAAGTCCCAAAGAAACTTTGACAGGCACAATAACCCCCAATTACTTTGATAGCATTAAAGCTGCAGCAGATAGTGCAGTATGGAGTAGCAGTGATTCCTCAAAAGTAACCGTTACACAGTCCGGCGAAATTCAGGGTATTGCAATAGGCAGTGCTACTATAACCTATACAATTAAAGATATCTATGGAAATAGTGCTAGCGCCAGTTGCGCTGTAACTGTTGGCAGCAACGATCTGCCGGTGATTACAGCTACGGATAACCAGATCATCGAATATAACAGCAGCTTTAATCCTTTAACCGGTGTGAGTGCGACGGATACAGAAGATGGCGATCTGACTTTAACTTTGTCTAATGTAACGCAAAATACTGTTAATTCGGGAGCTCTTTCCGACACCTATCAAGTGACCTATCAAATAACAGACAGTCAAGGAAATGTGGCGACTAAAACCATTACGGTTAAAGTTCAAGATAGAACGGCACCGGTAGTTTCTGCCACAACAAACCCTGTACTGCTAAATACCAATAGTACGGCGTTTAAGGATCTGACCGAACAGTCTTTATACACATTAGCAGCTTTGCAGGCCGTTGATAATTATGATGGTACTCAGGCGGCTAATACTGCCAATGGCAGCAGTGCTATCACCTTTACCTCGGATTTTAACAAAGGGATTCTGCTTCCCAGCCAAGCTGGAACAGAATATACGATTCAAGTTGTGGCTAAAGATTCCCACAACAATACAGCTTCTGCCTTTGCCCTTAAAGTTAAAGTAACTGACAATACAGCACCTAGCTTTACTGGTGTTAATCAAAGTTATGAAGTAGACAGTGCAGTTACCGCCAGCGCCTTTGAAGCAGCCGCTGTCTCAGGTTTAAGTGATGATTTTGACCCGGTGGCAAGTGTAACCGTTAGCAGTGATTTCTCTACTGTAGTTGACCTAAGCGTAGCTGGTACCTATAGCGTAAGTGTTAGTGCTCGGGATACTTCAGGTAATACCAATACCAAAACTGTTAGTGTATTGGTAAGAGATACCGGTGCACCGGTAGTCACAGCGACTACAAATCCTGTACTCCTAAATACCAACAGCAGTGATTTTAAAACACTTACAGCCAAGTCACTTTATGCCCTTGCGGGGGTAACGGGTACAGACTCTTACGATGGTGTACAGGCTGCAGCAGATGAAGCTTCTGACAGCAAGATTACCTTTACCTCAAATTTTGCCAAGAGTAGCTATCAACCAAGCCAGACAGGTGTAAACTACAACGTTCTGATTACCGCTAAAGATAGCAGTAATAATACTTCGGCTACCTATACTTTAGTCATTAATGTTATTGATAACACAGCTCCTAGTTTTACAGCGACGGCTCAAGACTATGAGGTTAATTCAACTGTGACAGAAGCTGCTTTTACCGCTAGTGCTCTGTCTCTGGTCAGTGATGATTTTAATACCCTGGCTGATCTGACAATCGTGACGGATTTTACTACCGCTGTAGATTTGAGCGAAGTTGGTGACTATACTGTAACTGTAACAGTTACAGATAAATCCGGCAATGAAACCACTAAGACCGTGGCGGTATCTGTTACTGATACAACGGATCCGGTTATAACTGTAACCAATACTCAAGTAACCTTTGAGGTGAAGTCTATCCAGACTGAAGACGACTTCCTTGAGGCCGTTGGATTGACCTCAATGGATAATTCTCAACCAAGTGGTACTTTGACAACTACTATAGATTATAGCCAAGCTCTTTTAGATAGTATTGGTGGACCTAAGGTTGTTACTATTACTGTAGTAGATGAATCAGGTAACGAAGCCACGAAAGAAATTGAGCTCTTTGTTGAAGATACTACCGCTCCGGTTCTAGAACTAGTTCCTACGGTTTCTGCAGAGGGAATAACTCTTGAGGTTAATAGAGATCCGGCGGTATCGGCGGAAGAATTAATTTCCACTGCCGTTATGACAGCCACCGATAATTCGGGCTTGGAAGTTGTCTTGAGTAGCGACTTTGATAGCAGCATTGCACCTAATTTAGGGGTGGTAGGAACATACACCTTGACAATTACCGGGACAGACCATGCTGCAGGGGATGCAGTTCCGTCCTCAGCCTTTGGAATTTCAGCAGCTTCAGCCACCAACAATTCAACGTCGGCTACGGTTCAGATATACATAGTAGATACCATTGCTCCAGTTCTGGAGTTGGGAGCAAACAGCTATACCTATAAAGTGAATACTGCACCCACAGAAGAAACACTCATTCAGGATCTGCAGATTACAGCTACTGATAATTCTGGAAGCTACACAATCACTACAGACTTTGCAGACAGTGTGGACGTAAGTAAAGTCGGAACCTATACAGTAACTGTCACAGCTACTGATGGGGAAGGTAATAGTAGTCAGACCACAGTAGAAGTAGTTGTTGTGGATACAGATGCTCCTGATCTGGTAATCACTAACCGTCTTGTAAATTTTGAAATCAATGCCCTGCCAGTGGTAACAGAAGAAACTTTCAAAGCGGCAGCAATTATTGTTGCCAGCGATGACTCAGGCTTACCGGTAACGATTACTACCGATTTTGCTGATAAGGTTAAGCTAGATGAGGTTGGTTCTTACACAGTAACCGTTACAGCCACCGACGATCAAGGTAATCAAATGATTAGCACTGTAGTGGTTAAGATCGAAGATACAGTTGCACCGGAACTTGTAGTGGCTAAGGAGAATCTTACCTTTACGCAAAAGGAGTCTAAGGATTTAACTGAAAATATGATTCTGGCAGCTGCCGGAATCAGCGCCACCGATAATTCAAAAAAGGATGTGGCCATTAGCCTGGATTTGGCTACTGCTTTCAAAGCGGGAGTTCCCGGTGAATATAGCATCACAGTTACAGCAACGGATATCTATGGTAATGTTACTACCAAGACAATCAAGTTAGTTGTAAAGGCCGATCCTAAGACAGAGGTTCTAGGAATTAGTAAGACTGGTGAAATTGATCAAAGTTACTTGCTCTTGTTAGCAGGAGCAAGTGTAGCTGCAGGAATTGTTATCCTAGCAGTACTACGAAAAAGAAGAAAAAAGCATCAGGCTTAAATATTAGTTAAATAAAATATTAGCAGTAGCTGTTAAGAGAGATTTCTTAGCAGCTATTGTTTTATCGCTAAATTTGTTAATTTGTCTGCCATGCAACCGCTGGTTGCTAGCATGTAAATTACTGTAGATAGTCTGTTTTGGGGGGGTTCATGTTAGAGTCAAGACAATTGAAAGACAGCGTATGGCGAAAGGGGAACAAAATGAATTTAGGTGAGAATATAAGAAATTTACGAAAAGGGCATAATTTATCTCAAGAGGAATTAGCAGAAAAAATTAACGTATCACGGCAGGCGGTTTCTAAGTGGGAAAGTAATCTTTCTTATCCTGATTTAGACAATTAAATCGCTATCAGTGAGATATTTAATGTTACCGTTGATAGCTTGATTAAGGGAGATAAGGAGGAGAAAACTTATCTTCAAAGAGAAGAAACTATAGGGTATTACAGACCTTGGTATGGTTCAAACTATGAGTATAAAAGTCAGCGAACTTTATTTGGGCTACCCCTTATTCATATTAATTTGGGCAGAGGAAAAAGACAAGCCTGTGGTATTATTGCAGTAGGTAAGCAAGCCAAAGGCATAATTGCAGTCGGTTTTTTTGCCATTGGCACAATTCCTAAAGGAGTGAGGGTTTTAGTAGATAATTCAGTGAATCATGACTTTAGTTCTATAAGTAGAACGGAAGTGGAGAGACTCATTACAGAAGAGTTTCCCAGGCTATGGAATTGGGTCAAGTCAATGGTTTTAGCTATTTTTACTAGACCGTAGACTAATATGGGATTAAAAACAGTCTGGCAGAGAAACAGGAAGGAAGGGCTTTGGCGATGTTTAGAAAATATTTTGAAACAAAAGCCGCTACCAATTCCATTGAAATAGACGACACTTACAATAAGATTCTATTTTCCTCTGATAACCCAAGGGAAGTTTTAGCAGTACAGCAGTATTTTAGCTCTATTTGGACAACAGAGATTGTTGATCAGAATGAGGCTGCTAATCTGGCTTATCTTTCCCGAATCAAGAGCATAAGGATAGCCGACTATGGTGACATAATCAGTAGACTTAATCTACGCTTTCGTGAGAAGTTATTCTATGATTTTAGCTCTGGTTATATCTTTGAAGATAGTGCGTACTATATCCTTTCAAAGGCTCCTTATAATTGGCTTACGATCTTTGATAAGGCCAGAAAAGAAATTCTTTTCCTACGGTCGGATGATAGAATTCATAACATCCACCTTAGTCAAATGATAAAAGAGCCACTTGCTTTGTGGAAGAAACTAAAAGGGAAGCTTTTACTTCATGCCGCCGCAGGGGTAATAGGAGAGCAGAGTGTGCTTTTCCCCGCTCAGAAAGGGGCAGGGAAATCTACCCTCGTTATGGGCTTACTTAATCGTGGAGAGAATTATTTGGGCAACGACTCAATTTTTCTCTCCTGTCTACAAAACAACTTGTATCTGGAAAAAAATCCCCACTGCTTACGATTGGGTGAGGAAACGGTTCGCTATAATCCTGTATTGCATGAATTTTTTAGCAGCCATAAAAACAGAGAGATGGCTAAAATGTTAGATGCTGATTTTATCATGAATGGCAAAATTCAATTTGTACCTGAGACGTTGAAGAGGATATATGGAAGTCAGGTTATTGGAGAGAACCGACGGGGAGCTATTACTTGTATTTTTCCTAAATTGGAACTATCTGTAGGCCAGACAAAAATCCAGCCCTTAACCAAACAAGAGGCAATTATAAAGTTAAAAGCTACTATTAATGAAGCTGATCATAAGATTATGTGGCTACCTTTTTATGAATCAGAAATGATTATGCAGGCGGAGAACGAAGCTTGTCAGAACATACTTTCACTGCTTGACTCGGCTTATTCTCTTACTTATTCAGGAGATATCCAAGCTGCAAATAACGCCATAGTTTCCGTCTTAAAGTGAAACTATGGCGTTATTTTCTGGATTTATTGAACCAAACTATGCTTATACTATTGAAATCTTGTAGCGGCCATAACGTCGTAAATGCCTATCTCGTTAACAACAGAATCTTTTAACATAAAGGAGAGGTAATACTCGGCTTCATTGCTGGCACATTTGACCAGTTCAGAATCTTTAGCCTTCAAAGGGATATTGTAAGTATTGCCTTTAACCTTCTCGGCATCCGACAGCAGATAGGCCTTCTGGACTTCAAGCTCCGTACTTCCAATGCCAACACCCTTGGAGGTACGCCAGAGACTGCTAGCCTCCTGCACGGCGTCTTCCGGTCTAATAAGAAGGTAGACAACTTTTCCCTCACGAAAAATTACCGTGGCTATACCATATTCCTCACCGATGAGAGCATCCTTTGCCTCGGACCCAAATACCTGCTGGATTTCTTCCTGAGAAGAACCGTAGCCAATACTTTGGTTACCATTGTAAAACATGTAATCATTTTTATTTGCCCCTAAAGTTTCAGTGCAACCCGTCACTAGTAGACAAAATATACATAAGATTATTGCTGTTGCACAAAGGACTTTTTTTCTTGTTTTCATTTCCCGCTCCCCCCAATACTTTTGCAGTAATAAAGATAAAATTGCTAGGATTTAATAACCGTGAAAATCACTTTAAATCTAGCAACGTGTAAGCAAATCGTCAATCTAATGACCTGCTTGATTATAACATACCAGAGAAAATTTTCTTAGCTGTTAGCGGGATTTTTGAGAAGTAGTCATAAAGTGGTTAGTTTTTTGATGGTTTAAAATCTGGATAATTGAAGTTATTTCAGTTACGGCTCTTTTTCCCTTAAGGATTCTACTGATTACTCTACTGATTAGCTGGCTACTTATGCACGAACTATGTTTGTAATGTTATTTTCGCTATGCTAAAGTAGGAATCAAATAGTCGTAATGTAGTCTCCACATCTGATTGTGAAGACTATACCAGATGTTCAGAGAAAAGGGGCAAGTAATGGAAACAATATGTAGTCTTAGAATCAAGAAGAGTAAAGTGTTTTTTGGACCTGGTACCTGCGAATTACTAGAACGTATTGATCAGACTTCCTCCATTAGAAAGGCCACGGAAGAAATGAATTTGTCCTACACCAAAGCTCTGCGTATGCTGAAGGATATGCGCACGGAACTAGGATTTGAAGTGGTAGCTTCAGAAAAGGGCGGATCAAATCGGGGAAAGACGGTGCTCACCAAAGAAGGCCGCCAGATATTAGAAAGCTACCAGACCATTAACGCTAAGGTTGGCGCTTATGCTCAGCAGATTTTTGAAGAAAATTTTCCTTTTTAGTTTGAAACGGCGGCGTTTTGCAGCGGTCTTGATTCACATTTTATAGAGCAAAAAATGATATAATGAAATCACTTTTGTTGTACCTGTTTTTTTTGAAAAGAAAGAAGGTGACTATAGGTGAAACAGATTCTGATTGGTGGCGCTGCTGGAGATGGCGTCGAGACTATGTCTCTGGTTTTAGAGAAATTATTCAAACTTTCCGGTTATCATGTATTTACCCTTCGAGATGCGATGTCCCGTATTCGGGGCGGACATAATTTTGTTAAACTTCGCCTTGGGTCTGAGCCTATTATGGCTGCTCAGGATAAGGTAGATCTCCTAGTTCCTCTAAATCAAGAAAGTTATAACCTCCATTGTAATGCCTTGAGCCCAGCAGGAGTGATTTTAGCGGATAGCTCTATTGTTAGTGAAACCCATCCGCTTCTGGCCTTTCCTTTCCAACAAATGGCGCAGGTGGCTGGTAACAATAAAACGGTTACCACCGCAATAGTGGGAGCAATTTTAGGTTATTTTGGTATCAAACTTCCAATGGACAAGATTACCGCAGTGCTGACTGACTTTTTGCCGGAATCGGTAGTGCAGGTGAACCAGAAGGCCTTTTTAGCTGGGCAAGAGGCTCTTTCCCTTCATGTAGAGCTGACAAAGCCGCAGGATTTATCCGATTATATGTTGCTGAGTGGCAATACGGCTCTATGTCTGGGTGCTCTGGCAGCAGGGATGAATTTTTATTCTGCCTATCCTATGTCTCCGGCTACCAGCATTTTGACCTATTTTGACACTCACAAAGAAGCCTTGGGGATTGTAGTGGAGCAGGCGGAAGACGAAATTGCCGCTGTGAACATGGCCTTAGGGGCGGCCGCCGCTGGTGGTCGCGCTATGGCTGGTACTTCTGGTGGAGGTTTCTCTCTTATGGTAGAGGCATTGGGCTTTGCCGGTATTGCCGAGATTCCGGTAGTTCTAGTGGATGTTCAGCGTCCGGGGCCTGCTACCGGTTTACCGACCCGAACGGAACAGAGTGATTTGGCTTTTGTGGTTTCTGCTTCTCAAGGAGAGTTTCCACGGATGGTAATAGCACTATCCGATCATGAGGATGCGATTACCCAGACGCAAAGAGCCTTTGCCTTGGCTTGGCACTATCAGATTCCGGTGATTATTTTAAGTGATCAGTATTTAGCAGACTCTTCGACTTTAGTCCATCGGCAGGTGATTAAAAATCTACCAGATTTGACAGCGGCTTTTTCTGTAGCCGGTGGAGATGAACCCTATATGCGCTATGCTTTAACAGATAATGGCATATCACCGCTGTCGGCTTTTGGAACTCCAGGGCGTGTCATTCGCTGGGATAGTGATGAACATGATGAGAGGGGTGTTATTACTGAAGCCGCTGAGGTGCGTAAAGCGATGGTGGATAAGCGGCTCAAGAAGCAAGGGGAACTGGCAAAAGTTGTTCGGGAGCCTGAATTTTTTGGCTCGGAGGAACATCAGATACTACTAATTGGTTTTGGCTCTACTAAAGGAGCCATTAAGGAAGCGATCACTATACTCAATCAAGAGCAACCTATTTATGGCGCTCTTTGCTTTGGGGATATCTACCCATTGCCACAAGCATGGATTGATAAATACCATGTCTTAGAAAAAGAAATAGTTAGTGTAGAACAAAATGCCACGGGGCAACTGGCGGCTCTAATTAGGCGGGAAACAGGCGTTTCTTGCTCTAGGTCATGCCTCAAATATGATGGTCGCCCCATGCTTCCGGCAGAAATCATTCAGATGGTGAAAGGCGGTGCTGTATGAAACAAATTGCAATGGTTAAAAGAGATGCTACTGCCTGGTGCCCTGGATGTGGTAATTTTTTGTTAATTGAGGCCTTAGAGACCGTATTGAACGATTTGAATCTAGCCCCAGAAGAGGTGGTCTTGGTGGGGGGCATTGGTCAAGCGGCCAAAACCAACCAATATTTCAATTGTAATGGTTTTAGTGGTCTTCATGGTCGCTCACTTCCTGCGGCGGTGGGTATTAAAATGATAAACCAAGATTTAACCGTCATTGTAAACACCGGTGATGGTGATTCTTACGGCGAAGGTGGCAACCATTTTATCCATAACATGCGCCGGAATGTAGATATAACCCATTTTGTTCATAACAATCAGGTCTATGGTTTGACAAAAGGGCAGGTATCACCGACTACAGATCCCTGTTTAGATGCTGCAGAGCGTGGCTTTTGTAATCTGAATCAACCCCTTAATCCGATTCTTCTGGCGATTGCTGCCGGGGCAACCTTCGTCGCCCGAAGCTTTGTGGGTGACCGGGAGCAGATGACTCAAGTAATGAAGGCGGCGATTCAACACAGAGGTTACGCACTGGTGGATATTTTGCAGCCTTGTGTTAGCTTTAACAAAAAGAATACCTTCAATTACTATAAACAGGCGGTACAGCCACTACCTTCGGATCATGACAGGACTAACCGTTTGCAGGCACTAGAGCGCAGCCTCGAGACCACCGAGAGTCATATTCCTACTGGGATTTTTTATCAAAAGGCGGCTCCTGATTACATGGCGATACATCAAGAGATTTTTGCTAAGGGGCCGATACTTCATCAGCGGGTAGGAGGCGGTCAGATAGATGCTCTGGTGGAAAAGTTACTCTAACATTAGCTCCTATCAACCCTATAATAGCCAGAGTTTAGGTGCTGATGGTTAAAGCTTTCTAAAAATTTATTGCGATTAAACGCTTTCCCCTCTATAATGGAATCCGATATGTATTCAAAAATACATCGGATTCCATTTGCTTGTTACAGGGCATTATTAAAAAAGGAAAGTTCCGGCTCAGTTCGTTCTTGCTCCCAAATACCTATAGTTTTTGAACTATCCTGCATGAGTAGGTGACTGAATTAGGAACTGAGTGACATAAATAATAAAGCTGTATCATTTAGGAGGAGGCTTGTATGAAGGAGATTCGAACCATTGACGCAGAAGGACATATTTTGTGTCATGATATTACCCGCATCGTAAAGGATGTGACCAAGGGGGTGGCTTTTTCTAAAGGGCACATAGTAACTAAGGCGGATATACCGGTATTGTTGACTTTGGGCAAAGAACATCTCTATGTTTGGGAACAGAAAGCCGGTATGCTCCATGAAAATGAGGCAGCGGAAATCCTCTATAACATCTGTGCCGGAGCTGGAATGAGTCCCGGAGCCGTAAAAGAAGGAAAAATTGATATTAGGGCAGAAAGAGATGGATATTTTCAGGTGGATGTGGAGGCTTTGCGGCGAGTAAATGCCTTAGGCGAAATGATGATTGCTACCCGTCACAGCCATTCACCGGTAAAAAAAGGTGATAAATTAGCTGGTACTCGGATTATTCCGCTGATTATTTCAGAAGAGAAAATGCACCAAGCTGAAAAATTAGCCGGAAGTCAGCCACTTCTTCAGCTCCACCCCTACTCACCCAAAAAAGTTGCCATTATAACCACCGGAAGTGAAGTGGCTAAAGGTCTAATAAAGGATACTTTTACTCCGGTATTACGGGAAAAACTAGCCACCTATGAGACGGAAGAAATCAGTCATGTGGTACTCTCAGACGATGCAAAAGGCATCACTGAGGCCATCTTAACTCAAATTGAACTGGGCGCCGAGCTCATTCTTTGTAGTGGGGGCATGAGTGTTGATCCCGATGACAAGACCCCATTAGCCATTAAAAATGCCAGTAAAGAAATTATTAGCTATGGTGCCCCTGTATTACCCGGAGCTATGTTTATGCTGGCATACAGTGAAAGTGGCGTCCCAATTTTGGGTCTGCCCGGCTGCGTAATGTATGCTAAGCGAACGATTTTTGATCTGATTTTACCGCAAATTATGGCAGATATTAAAGTAACGAAAGAAGCGTTGGCGGCTTTAGGCCATGGTGGACTTTGCCTGGAATGTGGTACCTGTATTTTTCCCAATTGCGCCTTTGGCAGTGGAATTTAACTTGGGGTGTCAAAAGGTCTGGGAAGTCCTTTGGCTGCTAAACAGGGCGAATAAGGGCTATGAAAGAAAGTAGGTATTTGTGGTTAAAAGTGTAATAAAAAGAAGGAAATGGATAAATAGTCTTCTTGGCTTGTTTCTTATTGTGCTTTTGGTAGGTTGTTCCACTACGCCCTCAAGAGCCGAGCCATGGGCAAGTAGAGCAGAGGAAACTACTCTCAGTTTGGCTTCCCAAAAAGCATATGGTGACCAAGTGCTGGCTCAAGAGACATTGTTTATTTATTGTGCGGTAAGCCTAGCCCAACCATTCCAAGCTATCGCTGACCGCTTCAGCCAAGAAACTGGTTGTCATTTAACCATTACCTACGCCAATACCGGTCAAATCCAGACCCAGATAAAAATGACGAAGGAAGGTGATCTGTTTATAGCGGCAGCGGCAGAGGACCTTAAAAGCTTAGAAACAGAAATCGAAAGTCAGAAAGTTTTAGTAAAGCACCTTCCGGTTCTGGTGGTAACGAAAGGTAATCCTTGGCAAATAGAGAAGCTTGAAGATCTACAAAATGAGAAAATTCGTCTGGTTTTAGGCGATAAGGAAGCAACCTCCATTGGGATTGTGGCTGATAAAATTTTCTCAGATTTAGGTCTTTCAGCGCAAATAAATCCGGTAGCTACTACCTTATCAGCACCAGCCTTGGTTACGGCTCTTGAGGTAGGGGAAGCCGATGCGGCTATTGCGTGGAAAGAAAATTGCACGTCGCCAGAAATTGAATTGATTCCCACCAAGGAGCTAAGTTCTTATACCATGGACGTGGTGGCAGCTGGCCTTGATTATTCTGAAAATACGAAAGCCCGGCAGTCTTTTTTAGCCTACTTAGATCAGGCAGAGACTAAGGCTATCTGGAAAGAATATGGTTATGAGGAATAGGGCTAATTATCTTAAAAGAGCTAGTCGAGGAGAAGGAGACCCATAAGAGATATGTCAGCTAAAGAGAAAAAAATCGGTATGGGATGGTTTGACCGGAGCGCAGTTCTGGTATTAATTGTAGTGGGAACTTTCATCTTTCTTTGCTTACTGTTATTACTTGTAGGTGGGCTGGGAACTTTGCCAGAGGCTTTAGGCACAGCAGAACTGCAAGCAGCTCTGCGTTTAAGTTTGATTACTGCCAGTTTGTCTACGGTTCTCTGCCTTGTACTGGCTTTACCTTCCGCCTATGCCCTAGTCTACGGAAAAATGCCGGCTAAGAATCTTTGGAGAACTTTGATAGAGCTACCCATGTCCCTGCCGAATCTGCTTTTAGGTCTTTGTCTGCTGCTGGTTTTTTCCTCTCCACCAGGGAAATTTTTGCGCGACTTGGGCTTTCAGGTAATATTTGATTTTCGAGGCATCATTCTTGCACAGAGTATTGTGAATCTACCTTTTGCCATTCGCTTAATGACTACGGCCTTTTCCCAATTAGAACCCCGACTGTTGGTAGTGGCCGGAAGTCTAGGGGCATCGAAGTGGCAGCGGTTTTACAGCATAATTTTGCCCTTGTCACGAAGTGCTATTCTTACCATGGTTTTACTAACCTGGTCTCGGGCCATGGGAGAATTTGGCGCTACCTTAATGCTGGTAGGGGCTACTCGCTTCAAAACCGAAACCTTGCCTACAAGTATATATTTACAACTGTCCATGGGAAATCAATCTATGGCTATGGCCTCAGGAGTTCTACTACTACTGGTATCTTTGGGTGCATCTCTCGTGATTCAGCTATTCCAAGCTAAGAAAAATTCAAGGGTGAGCCTATGAAGCCGATTATTGAGTTAAAAGATTTTTCTGTAAAACGAGGAGACTTTTCCCTGAGTAAATGGGATTTACAGCTTGAAAGAGGCGAAGTTCTGGCTTTGATTGGGCAAACTGGAGCAGGTAAGTCATTACTTTTAGAGGCCATCGCGGGGTTTTATCCAGAAGACCAGGGTGAAATTCTCCTGAAGGGAAAAAAACTTCGTCAGGTTGCTCTGGAAAAACGTAAAATCGGTTTTGTCTATCAAGATTATTTACTTTTCCCCCATAAGACAGTTTTTCAGAACATTGCTTACGGGCTTAAAGTTAGCCGAGAAAAGAAGTCTCTAATTACTCGCCGGGTTATGGAGCTGGCACAGCTCTTGTCTTTAGATAAGCAACTTGCTCAGTATCCGCACAGTTTAAGTGGAGGGGAGCAGCAGCGGGTAGCCTTGGCACGAGCGCTGGCAGTAAACCCAGAAGTCTTGCTTTTAGACGAACCCTTTTCCGCTCTAGATCCCTGCACTCGAAAAGGGATCTATAAAGATTTACCCTTATTGCACCGTAAGATTGGCTGTGCGATTGTACTGGTGACCCATGACTTTCATGAGGCCACCCGATTAGCCCAGCGCGTAGCTGTGATTCATAAAGGGCAGTTGGTGGGAATACGCCCAGCGGAGAAATTATTTGAACCTTGGAAACAGCCAGAGATAAATCAATTTCTTGGCCTATAGCTGCTTTGTCCAGTGATTCTCAATCAAGATTTACCCAGAAATAGTATTAAATTTTACATTCATCAGCTTAATCAAACTACATGTAGGATAGGAGAAGAGAAATGGAAAAAAATTTAACACATTTTGATCAAAAAGGGCAGGCGGTAATGGTAGATGTTTCCAACAAAGAACCCAGTAAACGCATCGCCCTAGCCAGTGGAAAGATCACCATGAGCGAATTAGCTTTTCGAGCTGTTGACCAACAGGCCAGTCCTAAGGGGGATGTTCTGGGTGTAGCAAGAATTGCCGGTATAATGGCACTTAAGCAAACAGCTCAGCTAATTCCTCTTTGTCATCCTTTGCCCACGGAGAAGGCTAAAATAGAATTTGTCCTAGACCCAGCTACCCGTTCCATCACGGCGACTTGCTTGGTACAGACCTATGCCAAAACCGGTGTAGAGATGGAGGCTCTTTGCGGTGTGAATATTGCTCTACTTACCATTTATGACATGTGCAAGGCCTTAGATAAGTCCATGATGATTTCCGACATTCACTTGGTGGAAAAACAGGGCGGTCAAAGCGGTGAGTATCACTTCACGGGAGTTCAGCATGTTTGATCAGTTCGGAAGAGAATTATCCTATTTGCGTCTGTCTGTGACCGATCGATGTAATCTTCGTTGTAGTTATTGTATGCCCCGGGATGGCGCAGGCTTTATGAACAAGGCAGAACTTTTAACCAGTGAAGAAATAATTCGTTTGGTAAGAATACTTACTGGACTTGGGGTCAGCCGTCTACGCTTAACCGGCGGGGAGCCGCTGCTGCGGTCAGACATTGTCCAGATTGCGACGGAAATCAAAACCATTCCCGGCATTACTTTTCTGGGTTTAACTACCAATGGTATCCTGTTGGGTGAAAAAGCTCACCGGCTTTTAGCCGCAGGTGTGGATGGCTTAAATATTAGTTTGGATAGTCTTGATGACCAGCGCTATGAGCAGATTACTGGGAGTGATGCTTTACCGCAGGTAAAGGCATCGTTGGAAAAAGTTCTTAGTCTACCTTTCAAAACTATAAAAATCAATTGCGTGCTCACCCCTACTAGTTTAGAATCCGACTGGCTGGCGGTGGTGGGGCTAGCCAAAACCTATCCCCTAGATGTAAGACTTATTGAATGGATGCCCTTACAAGGCGAAAAAGAGTTTTCAGATAATCCTATGTCCCAGGGTGTCCGCTTAGTTCAACAAAAAGAAGCTTTAGCCATAATAAGCCGACAATATGGACAGCTACACCCTGTAGCGGATAGGAGGCAGGGACAACCAGCCAGATACTGGCAAATCCCGGGCTTTAAGGGGAGAATTGGCGTGATCTCCAGCATGAGTCATCCCTTCTGCTCAGAATGTAATCGACTACGCCTAACTGCCAACGGAGATTTAAAGCTCTGTCTGTTTTATGATTCCGGCATCGCCCTTAAAGATCTACTGCGCCAGGGTTTGTCTGATGAAGAGATTATTAGGCAAATCAGCGAAGCGGTCAAGGCTAAACCCAAAGGACATAGAGGTAGAGCCGAAAGAGAAGAACCGGGCAGCACTTGCCCAAAACTAAAATCAAGTCCGGGACTCTATCGAATTGGAGGTTAAAATGAAAAAACAGGGAGTCATTATTGCCCTTTGTACCAGTGAAAAAAAGGGGACGGGGAAAAGTGAAAGAGAAAGTGTCATGCTTCTAGAAAATCATGGTCTGGCCGGAGATGCTCATGGCGGTGTGGGACACCGGCAGGTTAGTCTGCTCAGTTTAGAGAAAGTGGATATTTTTCGCCAAAAGGGAGGTAAGGTAAACCACGGTGATTTTGGAGAGAATCTCTTAATTAGTGGAATTGATTTGGCTAAGCTTCCTGTAGGGACAGCATTAACTAGTGGAGAAGTAAGGCTGGAAATTACCCAAATCGGTAAAACTTGTCATCAGCATTGCCAGATTTATGAAGCCGTGGGTGACTGTATTATGCCTAGAGAAGGAATATTTGCCAAGGTATTGAGTGGCGGAGAGTTAAAGAAAGGAGATCCGATCTATGTGGAAGACTTCCTATCGAGTAGCAATATTAACGGCCAGTGACTTAGGAGCGGCCGGTAAACGTAAAGATGAGAGTGGCCCCTTAATTGAAGCTCGCCTCCAGGCGGTAGGATGTTTTGTTGTGGAACGCCAATTGTTGCCGGATGATCAACCGGGGCTTTCTAAACAGCTGCTTCAATGGTGCGACAGTAAGAGAATTGATCTGATTTTAACTACCGGCGGCACAGGGCTTTCGCCTCGGGATATGATGCCGGAAGCAACTTTAGCTATTGCTACACGCCAAGTGCCGGGGATCAGCGAAGGTATTCGAGCCCATAGTATGACGATTACCCCTAAAGCCATGCTCAGTCGCGGAGTGGCTGTGATTCGAGGAGAAACCCTGATCGTGAATCTGCCCGGCAGTCCTAAGGCAGTTGCGGAAAGCCTTGATGTCCTCTTACCCGTCTTGGAACATGGCTTAGATATTCTTTGTGGGCGTTCAGGAGACTGTGGCAGTGGGGCTAAATAAAAGCTCTCGGCAGAAGAAGTGCTTTCTCCTGCCAAGAGCTTTTACTGATTAGCCTTTTGCCAGCTATAGCGATGACTGGCAAAAGAATTAGTAAATTATTCTTTTGGCTCCTTTGGTTCTTCGGGAGGCGTTGAATCTACTGCCCTTCTCCTAAAGAAAATTAGTGATAAAATGCCTCCAACCAGTAGTAGACCAAAGATAATAGTCTTACTATCCATAAGTACCATCAGTCCACTTAGATTGTAGAGCAGGAAGAAGGCAATAAGACCTACCACCGCCAGAGAAAATGCCAGAATCATAGAAATTTGTTGTCGATTAGTTAACGTAACATCAGATTTACGCAGTTTCATGACTAGCACAATAATAGCAATGGCAAGATTCCCTAGCATTAAGATTAAGCTAAGTAAAGACCAGACAAAGTCCTCGCCCTGTCCAAAAACAGGAATGTCGGTGTTGCCGATTCTAATAGCTAGGACACCAGCCAGTAGTAGTTTATTGCGGAGCTCATCGCGGCGTTGGGCATTGGAAAGAGCACCACTTTCAGATGGTTCGGAGGGAAGAGTAGTTCCGCTGGCTTCGGGACTGATAACTGCGGTAGTCTCTTGACTGCCAGAGGATTGCGCCGTTGAAGAGGGCTCGCTGGAAGTGTTTACTGTGGCTCCACTTTCCGAGCTGGTGTCGCTAGAACCAGACGTTTGGCTACTGGTGGTAGCAGATCCACTGGTGGAGGAGCTGCTCGTAGTAGAGGATTGACTACCGGTAGAAGAACCACTGGTGCTGGAAGGTGAACCGTCAGGTGGGGGAGTCGTTGTAGCCGTAGCAGTTGACCCAGTGGTAGTTGCTGTAGTTGTAGGGCTAGTGGTAGTTTCAGTGGGGATGGGCGTCCATTGGGCGAAAAGGGTAATTGGGCCAGTAGCCGTATCTGTTTCAAAATCCCACAGGCTGCCGGTACCATCCGCTGCTGTATTCCAACCTTCGAAAGTAAAACCATCTCTGATTGGAGTATCAGGCACTGGTACTTGCTGATTCAAAACTACAGTTTGGTCAAAGGTAGGAGTTCCATTCTGAGGATCAAAGGTAATGGTTTCTAAAACAATTTCCTCACCGGTGATGTAATTGATATCAAAATTATTATAACCATATTGAAAAGACGGACCATTTTCAAACATGGCACTGAATCTATTTGTAAGAATATTAGTAGAATGTAGGGCGATATCAGCACTGTCTGTCATAACATAACCCCTGTCTGCCTTGTTAAATTCAAAAATACTCAAGGCATCAACAGTAGTAGTAGCTAAATTGTCAGTGTAGATCGCACCGCCTTTGGGAGCTTGATTCCCAGAGAAAGTGGAATTTTGAATGGCCAAAGTAGCGCCATCATTGGCATAGGTGTAGATTGCACCACCTGAAGTTGTACCAGTGTTATTAAGGAACTGACTGTTACCAATGAGGGTATTAACGGAACTATTAATAGCTCCTCCTGAACCAGCCTTATTACCCTTAAACGTGGTATCTTTCACAGTTAGAGTACCTTGAACATTAAAATAAATTCCGCCTCCACTTACGGCTTGATTATCCTCAAAGCTACTTGATTCACCAACATACAAATCCAGATCTGATCCCATAGCATAGAGGGTACCATAATAAATACTCTGATTATCATGAAAGGTTGTGTTTAAAATCGTTGCCTTAGTTTTAGGAATCGCATTGATAGCTTCATTGCCATAAATGAAGAGGGTAGATCGACCTTCATTTTCATAAAAAGTAGAATCTTTGATTTCTATATTCCCATGTCCGGAAAAGTAGAAGGACTCTCCCATATTCTGATTAAAGGTTGAATCTGTAATAGAAACACTATTGTCTTGTTCGTAATAATTATTGATGGAAACATTACCGTAGTTATCTGGACTTTTTAGTCCATTACCAGTAACAGTTATATGATCGAAATTAACAGTAGCAATATTTTCTAGGTAAAGTACAGATCCATTATATTTGCCATTCAAATTTTTAAAAGTTGAATTAGTAATTGTGAGGTTTAGCTGATAGGAAGTGGAAGCTGAACCCATGTAAATGGCTCCGGCATCCCAAGCTGTACCGGCTGGCATTTGGGTGCCATCCTGCCTAATGGGATCATGGGTTTCGGAAAAGGTCACCCCATCAAAGACCCAGCTATTATTCCTATACATTGAGTTGTTAATGATAGAACCACCATAGCCCGAAGCCCAGCAATTTGTAAAGCCACCACCGGTCATAGTAATACTATTACCCGTCTGGATAGCGCCTCCATGAGAACTAGTTCCGGCACTAGCATAGGCATAGCAATTGTCGAAATGTGTATTATTGAGTGAAAGTGAAGCACTGTAGTTACTGCTATAGTAGGCACCACCGCCATAGCCGTAAGTTCCCTGACCTTCGGTAAAACAGTCTTTAAAAGACGTATTATCAATACTGGCTGAGTTACCGGAGAAAGCGATAGCTCCACCTCGAGGATCATTGGAATAGTTAATTGTGGCACAATTGGTAAAACTAGAATTATTAATTATCAAAGAACTGCTATTACAATATAGTGCGCCGCCAATATTACTACCACGAATAGTATCAAAATAAGCACCATTTAACTCTAGTAGATTACTCCAACTCTCAATGGCTCCTGAAACTGAATAAATATTCTCCATTCTTATTCCATTTAAGGTTAAGGCAGAATATGCAGCGATACCACCACCTACTTGCGTGCCATCAAGAATAACATTGTCAAAAGACAAACTTATAGAAGATCCGGAAGTGGAAAAATGCCTCAGATCAGCCGTGTCCACTACTAGACGTACCGGTGAACCCGTTGCAGAAATAAAGCTTAGACTAACGCCATCTGGGATGGTAATGGTATTCGTAAAAGTAATATCATTATCAATTTGGATAATATCACCATCAGTTGCGCCCTGAACTGCGGCCTCTAAAGTAGCAAAATCCGAAACCGAAGTCACTGCAAAAGCTGCAATCGCCGGTAGTAAATCCTGATCAGGAAAATTATACCCTTTAGGGTCACCCGTGGGCGGTGGTTGAATAGAGGGATTGGCTTTAGCAAAGATTTGCTCTTCAGGAGGGGTGGGAGAAACTTTAGCGTTAGAATCTTCAGCGTTACTGCTGGGAGTGGCTTCAGAGCTGGACGTGGCTGCGGAACCGGTGGTAGTAAGACTGCTTTCTGGGATATCCTTAGTTGCCACAGAAGAAGCAGTAGCCCCATTTGTTATCGTACAACCAGCAATAATCCCCCAAAGAACTGTAAGACAACTTAAAATATATAGTTTCTTTTTCATTTGTGTCATCTCCTTTACTTCTTTTGTCACTATTTTCAGGGAATTGACATCTTAATTTCACCATCATCATTGTATTTCTTATAATAATAGGTGTCAAGGAAAGAATTACAATGAAGAAATGGGAGAGATTTGAAGGAGTAATGTTTTAGGGCGGAGGACTGAATCTATAAAATAGTTAAGCTGAATGTGCTTCCGTATACTGTACCGTATAGCTTTGTTTTATATAATCTGCTATATTTTAGTGGGGTAAGGAATGTATATCAAGTTATAGCAATAATGTATTAGCAAATACTAGCACTTAGAGTCTTCTACTCTAAGAAGGCAAAAACTTCTAATTAATAGTCTAAATTCCTGCTTTGAAGTAGTGGTTATCAATATAGCTAATGATAGCTGACTACGATATCTAATTTAAGAACCTTAGAAGATAGAGGTGGGTATGGGGAGTAAAGCTGTTAGCAAGATAACCTTAAGACTGACTTTGACATGTCTTTTATTAGCTTTAGCATTTGGCACTGTATCTTGTGGTGGTGGTAATCTAAATTATCATTTAGAGCAGCAAGCTCTTTACAGTCAAAATACAATCTGTCTCAATATAAAGAATAGAAAATATGATGAGGTGGATTTTGGAACTGTTTCCAGTAGACCAATAGTATTTCTGACAGACAAAAACCTTGACTTGGAAAAATTATCTCAGGCTATCTTAAAATCGAATCAAGGCACTACAACTGAATTAACAGAAAAGGGCTTATGGATCAAAAAAGAATCTGATCATGGTACGAATGACTATTTCTATATTTCTGAACGCGGTGATGAGCCTATTGCAGGCGATAAAATAACTGATAAAAATGCTTACTGGATTACAAGTATGTTTGCAGGTTTATATAACAATGATGGGCTGTCACTGGCGATTCTTTTTCCCGTGTTCGTAATTAATGATTCCCCATCAAGTCAATTGCAAAATCCAATAATTGGGATTGAGAATGCTAAAAGCTATGAAATAGATATAAATTATACGTTGGAAGACTTTTATGATTTTTACCAAAACTCCGGTTATTTTGACGTGAGTAAGGAGTTAGATGCAGTTATCTTAAAAAACATACCAGACCCTAATATACCGGCTTCGGGGTATGTATTCAAAGGTAATAAGATATTTGATTATCAAATACGGATTACTGTGGAAAACAGGGAAAAAAAGAAATTTCTAACTTACGAGATAGTACAGCTACCGGAGGTGATGAATAAATGACCACGCATAGCAAAAAATACAGGCGCATTATCATATTACTATTTGTCACACTTGTTTTTGTTCTGCTGCTAAACACTCGTTGCGGAGCGCCTCGAAAAGTATGGAGTGTCAAAATGGAATCAGTCTATAGTCGAGAAATTCTTGAATTAAAGCTACGGGCGCAGGTATATGATGGAACACCGGGTGATGGACTAATTATGTTTAAGCCCATGATGCCCACAACCTTGGAAGATTTAAAAATTATTGCTGAAGATGATAAAAGAGTGCAGGTAGAGAGTAGTCCAGACGGTTTGTTGATTACCAAAGAGAATACGCCTACTCAGTCTGACTACTATTATCTTACAGACTATACAGATCGAAATTTGGGGAAGCTATTTGTGCTAGCTAATTTAAGTTACGGCTACTATTTATTTGACTCGAATCCCGACGAGCATACGTCTGTTATCTTACTTCTGCCAATTCATATTTTTATTACAGATAAATCGGAAGAAAACTATCTCAGCAATTTCTACCAACGTATTGTAGAAAATATGGAATATCCAATCTATCCTGAATATGGTATTGATTATCTTTATCAATTCTATCAAAAGTCTGGCTATGTGGAAGTTAGTAAGGTCGGTAATACAATTCATTTAAGCCAAATGATTGGTAATGATGGAACGAAAAAAATCATTTCAGATAATGTTGTAGAGCTATCCATAACTGAGCAGAACGGAGAAAAATATGTAAGGGTTAGAACCCTTAGCTAAGTCTAAATCCCTTCAGAAGACTGGCTCTCGGCGAAAGAACTTGAGATATTTTTATAACTATAATCTATTATTATCAGCGACTTTTCTTTGTTAAATTTTCTTGTTAAGACTATCAGGCTAACAATATCTGCCAAGAAGACGAACTGACAAAGAATGTGCAGCGTGGATAGGCCTATTGATAGTTTAGGATTTAAACAAAGATTACGGATCGATAATGACTTTATTGCAATCCCGGCAATAACAGGCATCTACTCTTCCGCCTGTCCAATAGTTGTATGTACCTAAATGAACTCCATTTTTAGATTTTCCACAACCAATCCAAGGTTGATGTTCACCATCTGGCGTCCAGGACATTTTCTGTCTGCCACCTAATATACTTCCATACTCCATAGGTTTACCACAGTAAGGACACTTCATAATACTTTATCTCCAATCAGATTTTTTTATGACAAGATTGTTTTTATATAATAATCATATAAAAATTGAGGCTGAATTTTCATTACATTTATAAGAGAGGCAGGGGAAGGCCTTATATTAATTTATTGGCTGTATTGAGCCGGTTTATTTGGCATATCAATGCCGAATTCCTTGAGTAAGTTTCTATAACGCTCTTTTTCTTGTTCGGCAATGGGAAAATCTGCATTGTAAAGACAATGATCCAGCACATCAGCGTCTTTTAGTAATTCATCATAGGAGCCATGAAGGCTATTTTTATCACTATGCCTTGAAATAGCGGTGCTGATGATTTCGATTTCATCAGCACTATATTGCCCCATGGACTTAAGGATAGATTTGGCTTGTTCCACCCCCTTTAGTGCATGGTTATCACTGCTTCCTCCAGACATATAGTAGATATCATGCAACATTCCACAAGTGGTAGCAAGCTCAATATTCAGGTTTCTTTTCATGGCTAATAGTGTACAAAAACGAGCTACGCCATAGGCGTGTGAAATATAGATGCATAATTTTTCTGGATTCACTTTAGAAAGCTGTTTGTTTAGTTCACTTCGTAAATTCTCAAGTCTGTTTTCCATAAAATACCCCCATGGCAAACCAACTATGTCTGGTTCCTAGTATACAACCGCATAATTAATTAGGCAAATTTTCCTTTTGAACGTATTATTTGGTTACTATTGAGATAGAGTTTTTTGTAGATTTATGGTTATAAGCTCATTGACCTAAGTAGTAAGTGTGTTAATATATAATCATAACTTTATTGAGTTACCCTTAGGTTTAGTGGAGGATAGGATGCGTTTAAATCGAGTTAGAGTTAGAGAAGCCATGGAACGGCAGGGTATTAACACCCAGACGGAGTTGGCCTCCCGACTGGGAATAACGAAGAATCAACTCTCTGTAATACTTTCTGATAAATACTCACCTCTAAAGTCGCGCGTACAAGAGCTGTGTGAAATATTAGAAGTATCTCCACTGACCTTGATTGAGACGGAGGGTGAAGAGAAGACTGTATTGGAAGGAGTAATTATGAATCAAAGGGTAACAGCAATTGAACTTTTTGCTGGAGCAGGCGGCTTAGCACTTGGACTAGAGAAGGCGGGAATCCATACCTTAGAGTTTGTTGAGATAGACAAGACCTGCTGCGAGACTTTAAAGGCTAATAGACCTGAGTGGAATGTACGTAATGAAGATGTAAGTCAAGTTGATTTTTCAAAATATAGAGGTGAGGTTGACATTGTTACGGGGGGATTTCCTTGCCAAGCCTTTAGCTATGCCGGAAAGAAAATGGGTTTCGAAGATGTCCGGGGAACCATGTTTTATGAATTTGCCCGCTGCGTTAAAGAAGTTCAGCCCTTAATTTTTTTGGCAGAAAATGTTAGGGGGCTTAAGTCTCATGACAATGGTAGAACACTTGAAACGATTATCGAAGTTCTTAAGGGTTTAGGTTATAGTGTTAGATATGAGATACTAAATGCCGCTTATTTTGGCGTTGGTCAGAAGCGTGAGCGGATTGTAATAATTGGTACGAGGGAAGGGGTTAATTTCTCTTTTCCCAAACCCAATAGAACTATGACTACCTTAAGGGAAGCGCTCAAGGATTGTCCGACAAGTGAGGGTCAAGCTTATAGCGCAAAAAAGAAAGCTGTCCTTGATTTGGTGCCCCCGGGTGGTTGTTGGATTCATTTACCAGAAGCGATCCAGAAAGATTATCTAGGCAAATCTTATTTCTCAGGCGGTGGAAGACGGGGAATGGCGCGGCGCATTTCCTGGAACGAGCCTTGCCTTACTTTGACTTGTAGCCCATCTCAGAAGCAGACAGAGCGGTGTCATCCTGATGAAACGCGCCCCTTCACGGTTCGAGAGTATGCCCGCATTCAGAGTTTTCCGGATAGTTGGCAGTTTTGCGGCGGCATCGGCGATAAGTACAAACAAATTGGCAATGCGGTTCCGGTTAAGATGGCTGAAAGGCTGGGTATACAACTGGTCGAGGCAGTAGAAAATTACAAACAAGTCTATCATCAGCAATTAGCTTAATTCCATGGCAAGGGCATCAATGGTTTGCTGAATTACTTCGCGGCCATCCACATCTACGGCTACCTCAGCAAAGGCATTAATGAGCGCTTCATAGAAGTTAGGATCACCGGTGAGGCGATGCCAGAAATCTTGCCCACACACTACGGGATAAGTGTTGTTTACAACCCGATAGTGGCTGGAAATATCTTCGAAAGTACCATACAAAACACCGACAATGCAGTCTATAGTTGGATTGATGTCGGTGTTTCGGTTTGTTCTGGCCAGGTTACGAACAGAATCAAAGTGGTCAATGATTGATTTTATATCATCCTTGTTAATGGTGTTAGGCCCAGATTTTATTTGGCAGTACTTTTTGCGCCCGTCAATGGCATCAATAAATTCAATATCAATACCGGAGACAAGGGACGCATATCCTCGAAGAACCACATTACAAAAATTTTGCATGTTAGTACCAAAGGACGTAGTTATTGAAGTGCCTAAAACCCGAGGATAGACTAGAGCCTTGGCGATGCTCTCGGCCGAGCTATCTCCAAAAGCAAAATTAGCCAAATACTTATCCAAGAAGGGATTAATTTTGAATTCTTTGAGTGAAGCTAACTTCTCTGTGTTCTTAACATGATTAACTGCAATGGTGTCTCGAAAAAATTCTTTTGCTGTAAGAAGTATTTCTTGGCGCTTTATCTCATTCATAATTTCATCCATAATAGTAATCCCCTCACGTAATTTTCTAGCCATATTATAGCATCTTTTTCGTGGCGAACTTTGGGTTATTTGTGGGGAACTCTATTTTGTTTTTATAAATCATATTAATAACTATATCTAGTTGATATTTTATGATTCGTGAAATAAAATTGAGAAAGGGAGGGATTGATTTTATGAAGAGATTACTTTACTTGCTTTTGTCATTTATTCTTTGCTTTGGACTTAGCGCATGTAGCTCAAATACTAAAAAAGCAATAACTGTATCATCTTTAGCCTCAACACCAACCAAGGAACTCTCACCTACTAGTCAAACAGAGACTACGTATCAAGAAGATCCCTTGAAAAAATGGATCAATATCGGATTTTCGGAGAGTGAAAGTCTTGATATTAATACAATTTTCACGAATCTTGGAATAACGGAAATTGGGACAATAGAGTCAGTGAGTGGGACTGGAATTAATGAGCTCCAAAGTTTCCGAACTAAAATTTTTGGAACATCTAACTTGCAAGTTAATTTTACAGTGGAAAAAAGAATGCTGTGCTACGTAGAAATTGCAGGCTTATCTGGGCCTTCCCAAAGTGTGACAATGTATGATAAATGGAATGATGATGGAGTAATAGATAACTCTAAAACAGGATATATGAATAAGCTCATCTTTGAAAGTAAAGAGATAGTTCCATACTAAAGAAAGAGAATGTTGGTTGCTTTTTTCGAAAGCGCACCGTATATTTGGTCTGCTGGTATGTTCCTTTAACTTCTTCAAAGATGCTAACCAAATGAGCATCAAGAGCCGCGTTATGCTTCCGGTGCTTTTTGCGTTACTTCATCTAGGTTTAGCAGCCAGAGGTGGATACCTGTAGTTCTTGTGCTCACTTTGCTCTGGTGTAATGCCCTTCTTTTTACTATTACTTTTTATGTTTTGCGAGGCTGGCTGAAGCTTAGCATATAAAAATATTGTATAATAGAAATGACATTCAAAACAGTATCTTATAATTTCAAATCTCCCCCCAAAGTGAGGTAAATACATTATGGCTACTGAGAATAAGTCTGATTCTGCCATCAAAGAAGAATCTCTTGATATTCCCTCTAATACAGCTAATGATCTTTCACTGAATCTTGAGCAAAGCAGTTCATCTGATCTAATTATTGAGGAGGGTCAGGCTGTTGCTTCATCTCAAGATTTTGAAGTTGATCCAGCGCAGAACAAGATTTCTGAACCAACTGATCCAATTCAGGAACCCTTCGAACTGCCCTATAATAGGCAGGTTACCTTTAGCGTTATTAATCTTGCACTTTCCGCTTTAGTAGGCTTTTACATGTTTGTATCTGTCTATATTTTAATTGTTCTTATCAGTATAGTTTTATCAATTTTAGCAATAAAATTTTCGAAGCCGAAATGGGCAAAGACAATAGAGGAGGCAAACAAGAGTATTCGTAAAGCCAGAATCTTAAATATTATTGCCTTAATTCTGATAATAATTATATGGCTTCCTGCTATTAGAATTCTTTTTGCCGTTCTTTGGGAAACACTGCGGAATCTTCTTTGGATGTCTGATTGGGTTGGGACGTAGAATTGACTAGGAAATAGTTCCCACAGTGAGAAGAGTCAGTATGTCTCTTTATCCCACAAATTTAAAATTTCTATCCTCACAAAGAAAAATTTATGAGTCAATTGATTCAATTCTACTGTTATAGGATAGCAATAGAATTACGAGTTAAGGGGACGAGATTCAATTTATTCTGAAAGCGCCTTTCTTAGCTGAACAACTGTTTCGTTACCGCCGCTCATTTGTAGCACTACATTTTTGCCTTTCAATTGAGGTGCCAGTTTTTGGGCGGCCACAATCGTTGAGGCACCGGCACCTTCTGCTAAATTATGTGTATAAGTTAATGCGAGACGTATTCCTGACAGGAGTTCTTCTTCGGTTAATAGTACAAAGTCGGTCAATTGATCCTTATATATATTAAAGGGGATTTCAAAAGCAATACCCGTTGCAAAACCACCTGCAAAGGTTTTATTTTCAGACTTCGTAATTTTTTTGTTTTTCCAGGACTGATAAGCAGCCTGTGATGCTGCAGCTTGTACAGCATAGATTTCAATCTTGGGATTAATTGTTTTTAGTACGGTGACTGCAGCTGCTAACTCACTGCCTCCACCAACTGGCAAGATAATTGCATCAATGTTGGGTAATTGCCGCAACATTTCAGTGAATTCAGTGCCTACGCCATTTATTAAATGCGGTTCATTTGCCGCATGAATGTAGTGTAAATTTCTTTCTTTTTGGATTTTTACTCCTATTTCACTGGCTTCTTCAAAAGTATGTCCTGCTTCAATTAACGTAGCACCCGTATTTCTAATTAATTCATTTTTCTCTTTATTATTTCCCTCTGGAACAACAATGGTAGCTTCTATTCCATAAATTTTTGCAGCCGTTGCTACAGAAATACCATGGTTGCCTGTTGAGAAAGTAATTACTCCATTAATTCTCTCTTGGCTTAAATGATGCATGATATTTAGGCCGCCACGAATCTTAAAACTTCCGCCCATATGATGATTTTCATGTTTTATATAAATATTTGCACCAATCAATGTGGAGAGGTTTTGGTAGTGTGTTAATTGCGTGGGTATCAAATGCTGGTATATAACTTTTTCTGCACTAAAAACTTCTTTTAATGAAATTGACTCAAGCATTTGATCGCCTCCATACATTAATACAATAAATTAATTTTGCTTTGACTGAGAACTTAAGTGAAAAGTTTAGCATAAAAAATTTACTATTACTATAATATGTAACTTGATTTTCTCTGGAGTATATCTGGAATTGAATTTTGATCCTTGTGTAGCCTACTGTGTGTATGATGAATTTGCCATAAATTGCGTACCAAAAATATTGATGCACATTCATAGTTCGGGTCATTTTACCCAATAATCACTGGCTTAGGACTTTTTGCTATCATTTGGTACGACTGTTGTATAGTTAAGCCACAAAGCATACAAGATAACTTGCTGGCTCAAAGAGAAGAAATAAAAATTATATTTGTAGTCCATAATATGACACATAGTTGTCACCTTGTGGACTGTATGATAATGATATAGAAATGAAAAACGGAGGATCAAATTCATGGAAGAGCAACAATAAAATCTGATTGGATAAAACTGCAAGTGAGAAGTTTTGAAAATTATGGGATTAGATAAATTATATCTTTCAAGAAATAATAATCGAAGAAAATATCAAAACGTATAATAAGAGCATAACGCATAATAAGTAGACAATATAAAGGAGTAGGATAATAATGGCATTTATAGTTATTTATTGCATTCTAGGTGGTGGTATTACATTTGGACTGCTGTATCTGATATATCAGAGAAAAGTTAAAAAGGGGACGATTGCAAAAGAGGGATTCTTGCATCGTGCTCCAGTAATAATTGGTAGTATCAATTTTGTTTTGGCTGCCAGTTTTTTGTTGATGTAAATTATGAACCCAGCGGCCTTTTCATCAAAGCAAACCATTGCTTTACCTGCTTTGTATATTCTGTTTACGGTTTTTAGCACTTACTTTTATGTGTTAGCAATGCCACTTTCTATTGGCTCTGCTGGAATATCAACGATATTGTATAGAAAAAATTATATTAGCAAAAAAAGAAGTATAGCAAGTTTGGTATTGAATGGTATTAGTGTGGTTTTGATTGCCACATTGACCTATCAAGTTTTTGGGTAATTAAAGTGCCTCGGGTCATTATATAAATTGAAATAATCTTTGGAAAGAGGGTTAGAAATAGCATTTAAGCAGTAATCCGTGCAGTCCTTATAAAACTGTTGCTGATTCTTCTTTGACACAGTGACATTGTCCCCCTTTTTTGCCTAAAACAGTGGTTTTCATCAACTAATGCGAAGAACCCAAGTTTTCATTGTGCGAAAACTTGGGTTCTTTGAAAGGTATGAAGGGACACTCCATTCGAAGTGTCTACTTTGGTAGGTGCATAAGTGTAGTCTGCCTATAATGATTATTAACTATAATGGAGATAACCTTGGTCTATGTTCTTAACAGGGGAGTATCTTCCTCATTGCGACCAAGCTTACAACACATACGGACAGCCAACAGGGCTATTGATAATGCTATAATACCAACCAAAATCTCAACGAAGAGAATACTTTTTATCACTCCTACTTTCATCAGAGCGGCAGCTAAGTTTGCGATGGCGTGCAGTATAATAGCCGCCGGATAGAGCCACAATTTCCCTTTTCTCGTTGCTGCAAACCAAACAAGTACTGATAAGCTGATATGAATAGTAATGGCAAATACGCGTTCCAAAGCTCCAACTAAAAACATATAGGGGCTTGTTTCAACCAGAGCAGCCAAGGTTTGGGCGTTAACCCCTGCGCTTGCAAGCATTTCTGTTGCTCCTGAATTTATCATAATGCTAAAAGCAATGTTACTTATGCTCATTACCCCTAATACTATGACTGATTCTATGCCGCCGTGACCTATACCATAGGACAGAGCCGTTCCGAAATTACGATATTTCTTTCTGAGAATCTTAAAAGAAATAAACCGCGCAGTTTCTTCAAATACACCGGCAGCGAAAATAACATACAAGACAAATAGTGCCGGATGTTTGTTTATAAGCGCTACTGTACCGTCCGCACTTGGGCGTAGTACGACCGCGTGCATGAGTTGTTCCAAAATCATCGCGAATACTATGAATGCTGCTGCACCGACGAGTGCAGGAATTACTTTAAGCTTATATTTTTTCCGCCAATACAGATACAGGATAACCGGCAGAGCTACCGAAATTATGCCTGAAATTGCCATGAAAATAATAGAAAGATTTGATACCATTATGAATTCCTCCTGTTTTCCGCCAAGACCTCAACACACCAGCCCTTTGTGCCGCACTTGGGACAGGTGAGTTTTCTTGTCTTTGGCATATGCTGTGAGAAGTTGAAATTCTTCCAGGTTGGTTTGAATGTGGCGTTGCACGTGGGGCAAATATAAGCTGCTTTTTTGTAATGCATTCTGACGATAAAAATAGCGCTGAGAACTGCGAGGAAATATACAATAACCAAAGGTAACCACCTCCTATTTACAATCCATAAGATAAGTGTGCCAATCTGAAATAGAATAAACGCAAGCCCCCAAGCCAACGTTATCCTCTGTACTTTCTTTAAACCATGTTCATTTCTCATAATGCTTTCTATGTCATTGATTGAATTAACCGGAATGGTTTCCTTGTTGCGGATATGAGCCTTGATGATTCTGATAGCTTCAAGCTGTTTTTTGCTTTCCTCAATTTCGTCGCTAAGTTGTTTGGATTGTTCGTCAAGGAGCAAATTTAGAATTTCCCCCGGTTTTTCACTGCCCAAAATACCTTTGATCGAATCAAGTTTCAGTCCCAAAGCTTTAAGCATACAAATCAGTCTTAGCTTGCTTAGGTCGGTGTCGGTGTAGAGCCGTCTACCACCTTCGGATAATTCGGTCGGCGGCAATATTCCTTTGGTGTCGTAAAATTGTACCGTCCTGACTGATACATTACATAGTTTTGCCATCTCACCGGTTGTGTAATTTGACATAGATTTCACCTCCATGCACTGGATGTTACTGCATTACGTTACGTTATGAGCAATAGGTTACCCAAGGGGATTTCTTATGTTATTCAAAAAGTTTTGAGTACTAAGCATATTCTATTTAGAAAATATAAATAATCGTCATCTGCAATCTGTTATTCTCAACCACTTTGATGCTAAAATTTGAGTGGTGGCGGCGGGCCAAAATGCTTCTGACGTGGGTTTAGTGCCTTGAACAAAAACTTCCTATAAAAAGAATCAAGGTCATGACAAAATTTCTTTCGTCGTGACCTTGACTCTTTTAGTTGGTGGGGGCGAAGGGACTTGAACCCTTACAACCTCTCGATTGGCAGATTTTGAGTCTGCTGCGTCTGCCATTCCGCCACGCCCCCATATAGGATCACCAGCTCGTTGTGCTCTCGTTTTATGCCCGGAGCGGTGAGTTCTTGAGAATTTTACCACAGCATCTTGAAATCTGTCAACGAATAGTTTATGCTTTAGTTAAATTTATTGATGAACCTTTTAAATTTGATTCTGTGAGATCAAGAAGGGTGATTTATAAGCGAAGTGAATAACGAGTTAGGCAGGCCGCTCTTGGTGGCTGCTGGGGTACGAGGGTACCGAGGCGCCTAAGCTCTTCATAAGCGGATGCGTATATATCAGCCTTCTTACGGCCCGAAGCCGTGGGAGGCTTTTTTGTGGCCAAAATGGGTTGGTCGATGAGACCGGAAAGGGAATCGGAATGGCGGAACTTTATGAAAAATCTGTACTTATGGATCAGGCGGCGGTAGGCCGGGCTTTGATTCGGATTGCACATGAGATTGTGGAGAAGAATCGGGGGCTTTCTGAAGTGGTGTTGATTGGAATTCAGCGTCGAGGGGTTCCAATGGCCAATCGGATTGCCTCACTTTTGGAAGAGATTGAGGGTCAGAAACCGCCGGTGGGAATTTTGGATATTACTTTTTATCGTGATGATTTATCCATGCTCAGCGCTCATCCTGTAGTGAACGGTACAGCGATTCCTTTTAATATTAACGATAAGACGGTGGTTTTGGTAGATGATGTGCTTTATACCGGTCGAACGGTGCGAGCGGCTATTGATGCGGTTTTTGATATGGGACGTCCGGCGGCTATTCAGTTGGCGATTATGGTAGACCGGGGACACCGGGAACTGCCTTTTCGGGCGGATTTTGTGGGTAAGAATGTTCCTACTGCTCATACGGAATCGATTCATGTGGAGTTTTCGGAGATTGACAGCCAAGACCGGGTGTCTTTGTGGGATGAAGTGAAATAAGCGAAGGGGAGTAGACAGATGCAGTTAAAGAGTAAAGATTTGTTAGGAATGAAGGAGTTAGCCGCTGAGGAGATCGGGCTGATTTTGGATACAGCTCAGATGATGAAGGTGGCGATGACTTCCGGGAATAAGAAGACCTCTCATTTGCAAGGAAAGTCGGTGGTTACGTTTTTCTATGAGAATAGTACGAGGACAAGACTTTCTTTTGAGATGGCTTCGAAGTTTATGGGGGCGGCCAGTGCCAATATTTCTTCCTCTGGCAGTAGCGTCAATAAGGGTGAGTCTTTGTTGGACACTGTTCGCACCATTGACGCCATGGCAACGGATATTATTGTAATGCGGCACAACCAGTCGGGAGCGCCGCATTTTATTGCTCCAGAACTTAAGGCTTCGGTGGTAAATGCTGGAGATGGTATGAATGAGCATCCTACTCAGGCGCTTTTGGATATGTACACCATGCGAGAGAAGTTGGGGCGCCTTGAGGGCTTGAAAGTTGCCATTTGTGGCGATATTCTCCACAGCCGGGTAGCTAGAAGTAATGCTATTGGTTTGGCGAAGATGGGAGCAGAGGTTCGAGTGGCCGGGCCGGCGACTTTGATGCCTAAGGGTTTTGAGAAGACCGGGGCGAAGATTTGTTCCACAGTAGCGGAGGCGGTTAGTTCGGCTGATGTGGTCATGGGACTGCGGCTGCAACTGGAGCGCCAGACAAAGTCCCTGTTCCCCTCTATCGCTGAGTATTCCCGCTATTATGGTATCACCCAAGAGATGCTGGCTTTAGCCGCTCCTGAGGCGCTGTTGATGCATCCGGGTCCCTGTAATCATGGGGTAGAGATGCCTACCGCCGTCTATGACTGCCCGCAATCGGTTATTAACGAACAAGTGACCAACGGTGTGGCGGTGCGCATGGCCGTGCTGTATCTTTTGATGGCTCGAAGAAATCAAGAATAAGTTTAGTGGTTTTAGTACTGCTAATAGCTTCTTTATTATAACGATACAAGAATTAACAAAGTCGCGTTCTCAGTTCTCCCAAAGGCCAAGGCTACTTGGGCAAGAGGTTTAAATACTGGCAGGGCGCAGACTAAATAAGAATTATAGGAGGACTCTATGAAAGTAGAAATTAGAAACGGCCTGCTCATGGGGCAGGGTGAACCGCAGAGTTTATGGATTGAAGATGGTAGGATTGTTGCCGCTCTTAGTGGGGCGGCTGACCGGGTTGTAGATGTAAAGGGGGCGGCGGTTTTGCCGGGACTGATTGATGTCCATTGTCACCTCCGGGATCCTGGCTTTGAGTACAGGGAGGATATTGTCTCAGGAACAAAGAGTGCGGCTCGAGGGGGCTTTACTTCTGTTTGTCCCATGCCCAACACCAAACCGGCTTGTGATAACCCCACGGTGGTTAGGAGTATTGTTCAAAAGGCTAAGTCAGAGGGTTACGCCAATGTTTTTCCCGTGGGCGCCGCCAGCAAGAGTCTGGATGGTAAGGAGCTAGCTGAGTTCGGCCTAATGAAAGAAGAAGGAATTGTGGCGGTGTCTGACGACGGACGCCCGGTTAAGACCAGCGACCTTTTAATGAAGGTGATGAAATATGCCGCTGATTTTGACCTTTTGGTGATGAACCATTGTGAGGACTTGTCCTTGGCCGAAGGGGCAATGAACGAGGGAGAGGTTTCTACTGAGCTGGGACTTCGAGGTATTCCTACCGCCGCTGAGGATATTATGATTGCTCGGGATGTGATTATGGCAGAGTATCTTGATTTACCCATTCATATTTGTCATGTCAGCACCAAGGGTGGTGTGCGGATTATTCGTGAAGCCAAGGCGCGTGGGGTTAAGGTGACTTCAGAGACTTGTCCCCATTATTTTGTCTTAACTGATGAGGCCTGCCGTGGATTCAATACCAATGCCAAAATGAATCCGCCTTTACGGACGGAAGAGGATCGTTTGGCGATCATTGAAGGCGTTTTGGATGGTACCTTGGATTTGATTGTGACTGACCATGCACCACATCATGAGGATGAAAAAAATATTGAATTCGCTTTGGCTAATAATGGTATCTTAGGTTTTGAGACGGCCTTTGCTTTGTCTTATACCTGGCTGGTTAAGACCGGGCTGATGAGTTTAGGAGCCCTGGTAGCGGCGATGTCCGAAAAGCCTTCTCAGCTGCTTAAGTTGAACCGTGGCAGCCTAGCGGTAGGATCTATTGCCGATGTGGCAGTTTTCGATTTAGAAAAGCCCTTCATTTTCAAAAAAGATCAGATGGCCAGTAAATCCAGGAATACCCCCTTCGATGGTTACGAGCTTTATGGCCGTACCTTGTTGACGGTTTGTGGCGGACGTATTACCTATGAAGTAAAGGAGTAAAACTGAAAATGAAACAACATTTTAGTGACCGTTTGTTAGAGCGAATTGAAAAGATGGGTAATCCCACGGTGATGGGGCTTGATCCTCTGGCTGAGTATTTGCCGGAAGAGCTACTGCAGGCGTGGGGTAAGGAGATTGAGGATAAGTCCATGGCAACGGCTATGGCTATCTACGAGTTCAACCGAGCCCTTATTGATGCTACCGCTGACATTGTTCCTGCAGTGAAGCCCCAGTTTGCTTATTATGAGATGTATGGTGTACATGGGATGGAGGCTCTGCGCCGTACCATTGCTTATGCTCAGGAAAAAGGGATGTTGGTAATTGCTGATGCCAAACGTAACGATATCGGTTCCACGGCTTCGGCCTATGCTAAGAGTATTTTAGGTGAGACTGAGCTGTGGGATAAGACCCTAACCGCTATGTATAATGCCGATGCTATTACTGTCAATGCCTATTTGGGGATCGACGGAGTTGAACCTTTTTTGGTGGAAGCCAGAGAGCGGGGTAAGGGGCTATTTATCCTTGTGCGTACTTCTAATCCTTCGGCGGGAGATTTTCAAGATCTTTCCTTAGCCGATGGAAGGACTTTATACGAGGCGGTGGCCGGAAAGGTTGCAGAGTGGGGACAGGATACTGTAGGCGCTAGTGGTTATAATCTAGTAGGTGCTGTTGTAGGGGCTACTTGGCCGGAGCAGGCTGAGAAACTGCGAGGCATCATGAAGCAGTCCTTAATTCTGGTGCCGGGATATGGCGCTCAGGGTGGAAGTAGTGATGCGGCCGCCGTGAACTTTGATCAAAATGGTAAGGGCGCTATTGTTAACGCCTCCAGAAGCATTATGTGTGCGTATAAAAAGCGTTCTGATTTGACGGCTCTTGACTTTGCTCAGGCTGCCAGAGATGAAGCTTTGCGGATGCGGGATGATTTAACGGCTGCCATTGCCAGGCGCTGTGAAATTACCTGAGCCAGCGGAAAATTTTTGATTGCAGATAAGGATAAGGTTGTGTATAATAATTCACAAAAGTGAATAAATTATCTTTGGGTAAAATATACTCAAGGAGTGTTAGTCTGAAAAAACACAGCTACTATCTAACTTTATACAGGTGACATCAGGAAACAAGGAGAAATGTATGCCCAGAAGAACAGATGTAAGTAGAGTAATGGTTATTGGATCAGGTCCGATTATTATTGGTCAAGCCGCCGAGTTCGACTATGCCGGTACTCAAGCATGCCGGGCGTTAAAGGCCGAAGGTTTTTACGTAGTCTTAGTAAACAGCAATCCGGCAACAATTATGACAGATCCAGATATGGCTGATAAGGTTTTTCTGGAGCCTTTACAGATTGATGTAATTAAGAAGTTGATTATAGACGAAAAAATTGACGGACTTCTGGCCTCTTTGGGTGGGCAGACCGGTCTGAATTTTGCCATGGAACTCTCAGAGTCAGGCTTTTTGGCCGAGCAAGGGGTTCAGCTCATGGGCACCTCCGCAATCGGCATCAAGATGGGTGAGGATAGAGAAGATTTTCGGGCGGCCATGCTGAGAATTAATGAGCCTTGTATTCCTTCGGAAACGGCACTGACTGTTGAGGAGTGTCGCCGAATCGCCGAAAAAATTGGTTATCCAGTAATTGTTCGTCCGGCTTTTACCCTGGGCGGAACCGGAGGCGGTATTGTAAATAATCAAGCAGAACTTGAGGAGATTGCTGCCACGGGACTAGCTGTGAGCCGGGTGCATCAAGTTTTGATCGAAAAGAGTATTGCCGGTTGGAAAGAAATTGAGTTTGAAGCCATTCGGGATGCCAAAGGCAATCGAATCACCATTTGTTCTATGGAAAACCTCGACCCTGTGGGAGTTCATACCGGTGACTCTATTGTAGTTGCTCCGGCTCAGACTTTGACTGATCCTGAGTACCAGACCCTACGGACGGCAGCGCTTAAAATTGTTGAAGAGCTAAAGATTGTCGGTGGTTGTAATGTTCAGTTTGCCCAACACCCCACCTTGCGTGACTATGCCGTTATCGAGGTAAATCCCCGATTATCCAGATCTTCCGCTCTGGCGTCGAAAGCTACCGGTTATCCTATTGCCAAGGTCGCCTCAAAGATCGCTTGTGGATATTCTTTGGATGAAATTCCTAACGAAGTTACCGGTACTACCAAGGCCTGTTTCGAACCGGCGGTAGACTATATTGTTACTAAAATCCCTAAGTTTCCTTTTGATAAGTTTGTTAAAGCTAAGCGGACTTTGGGAACACAGATGAAAGCTACCGGCGAGGTTATGGCTATTGCCAATACCTTTGAAGCTTCCATTATGAAGGCGATTCGCTCCATGGAACTAAATATTTACGGTCTGTTAGTTCCGGTAATAGCCGCTCTTAGTGATGAAGAATTAGAAGAGCGTCTGCACATGGTTGACGATATGCGGATGTTTGTTCTGGCGGAGGCATTACGCCGGGGGCAGAGTATTGAAAAGCTCTATGACATTACCATGGTAGACAAGTACTTCCTTAGTAAGTTGCTCCGGATTGTAGAGGTGGAAGAGGCCTTCCTAGCAGCTGGTAAAGCCGGAGTATTACCTGATGAGGAACTTTTCACTAAAGGCGTCAAAATGGCTTTCACCGATTCCTATATCGCCAAACTTACAGGTGATTCGGCAGATGCGGTACGGGCGCGCCGGAAAGCCCTAGGCTTGATTCATACCTTCAAAATGGTTGACACCTGTGCCGGTGAATATCAGGCTCTGACGCCTTACTACTATTCCACCTTTGACCGGGATAATGAGGCAACCCGTACAGACAGAAAAAAAGTTCTGGTACTAGGTTCCGGTCCCATCCGGATTGGACAGGGGATTGAGTTTGATTACTGCTCTGTGCACTCAGTATGGGCATTACGTAAGCTGGGCTATGAAGCCATTATTGCCAACAACAATCCGGAAACGGTATCGACGGATTTTGATACTTCTGACCGTCTATATTTCGAGCCCTTAACCCCTGACGATGTCCGGGCTATCATTGAAAATGAAAAGCCGGATGGATGTATCTGTCAATTTGGAGGACAAACTGCCATTAAGCTTATCAAGGCAGTCTCAGATATGGGCACACCTATCTTTGGAACCAGTGCCGACATGGTTGACGCAGCAGAGGATCGGGAACGTTTTGATGCGATTCTGGAGAGCTGTGGAATCAAAAGGCCAAAGGGCAGTACCGTTTTCACAGTGGAAGAGGCATTGGCTATTGCCGAGAAATTATCCTACCCGGTTCTGGTACGTCCCTCTTATGTTCTGGGTGGTCAGGGCATGGCGATTGTTTATAACGATCAGGAAATGGTTGAGTACATGCGGATTATCAATTTGGTGGAGCAGGAGCATCCCATCTTGGTTGATAAATATCTTCGGGGCGTGGAGTTGGAAGTTGATGCGGTTTGTGACGGAGAAGAGATCCTGATTCCCGGTATTATGGAGCATTTAGAGCGGGCGGGGGTTCACTCTGGTGACTCGATTTCGATTTTCCCAGCCTATATTCCGGATCACATTCGCGATACGATCGTGGATTATACTAGAAAATTAGCTTTAGCCCTGAAAGTTATCGGTTTAGTCAACATTCAGTTCATTCTTTACAACGATGAGGTATATGTTATTGAGGTGAATCCTCGTTCCTCTCGTACCGTACCCTATATCAGCAAAGTAACCGGAATTCCCATTGTGGATGTGGCTACAGAGATCATGCTGGGTGGCAAGCTGAAGGACTTTTCTTTCGGCACAGGGCTCTATGCTCGCTATCCTTGGGTGTACGCGGTTAAAGCTCCGGTTTTCTCTTTTGAAAAACTCCACGATGTGGATGTAAGCTTAGGGCCGGAGATGAAGAGTACCGGTGAGGTACTAGGACTATCCACTACCTATGCTCAAGCAATGTATAAAGCGATTCTGGCTTCCGGATTTAAATTCCCCGCCAAAGGAGCAGGGGTTCTCTTGACGGTGCGGGACAGTGACAAAGCTGATTTGATTCCCTTAGCGGATAAGCTGATGAACTTGGGCTACGAACTTTATGGTACCGGTGGTACGGCTAACTATCTGAATAAGGCCGGTATTCCCACCAATAGCGTTCGTAAAATGGAAGAAGCCTCTCCCAATACCAAAGACTGCGTAGCCAATGGGACTATTAAGCTTCTGGTTAATACCGAGTCCAATGGTTCAGTGATGGTGAATAATGGCTTCCGCCTTCGTCGTATCTGTATTGAGCATGGGGTGCCGACCATAACCTCTTTGGATACCTTGGTAGCAGTTCTGGAATGTCTGGAGCAAAATATCAGTCCGCAGGATCTCATCGCCTATGAGCTTTCCACCTTCGCTGATATCGTCTCCAAAACCCGTTTTGAAAACGTACCCCAGAGCGAAGTGCCCCCGGAAAATAAAATGCTATCCAAATAAGCAGCTCTAGCAGTCTTAGTGGTAACGGTAGTAGAATAGTATTCTTATTACCAGAAAAAAGGGGGAAGCATGAGTGGTTTCCCCCTTTTAGAAGCCGAAATTTTCCGCTATACTGAAAGCTAATTGGGTATCGAAGCTATAATCTGCTGAACCCAATAATCTAATAGATATGGAAAGGATTTACGGCATGCCGTAATGGTTTTATGTATGAGTAATTATCATGTAGAAACAAAATGTGTCCAAGCCGGTTATCAACCGGAGAATGGTCAATCCCGCATTGTACCTATTGTTCAGAGCACCACCTTTAAGTATGACTCTTCTGAGCATATGGGAAAGCTTTTTGATTTAGAGGCCAGCGGTTATTTTTATACTCGCCTAGCCAATCCCACCAGCGATGCGGTGGCGGCTAAGATTGCCGATTTAGAAGGTGGCGTAGCTGCCATGTTAACCTCTTCCGGTCAGTCAGCTTCTTTCTATGCCATTTTTAATATTTGTTCCGCCGGAGATCATGTAGTCAGTTCTTCAACCATTTACGGTGGTACATATAATTTATTTGCGGTAACTTTTAAGCGTCTGGGTATTGATTTTACTTTTGTTTCGCCGGACGCCTCTGAAGAGGAGATGGCTAAGGCTTTCCGGCCGGAGACTAAGGCGGTTTTTGGTGAGACAATTGCCAACCCGGCCATGGCGGTTTTGGATATCGAAAAGTTTGCCCGGGTTGCCCATAGCCATGGTGTACCACTGATTATTGATAATACCTTTGCCACCCCTATTAACTGCCGACCTTTAGAGTGGGGGGCAGATATTGTCATCCATTCTACGACTAAATATATGGATGGACATGCCACTAGTGTTGGTGGTTGTATTGTGGACGGTGGGCGGTTTAACTGGGCGGAACATCAAGATAAGTTCCCCGGCTTAACTACACCAGATGCTTCCTATCATGGTATTATTTACACCGAAAAATTTGGCCCGGCCGCCTATTTGGTTAAGGCCACAGTGCAGCTGATGCGGGATTTGGGTGCGGTGCCTTCGCCCCAGAACTCTTTTCTTCTGAATATAGGCCTTGAGACTCTGCATTTAAGAGTTGAGCGTCATTGTCAGAATGCACAAGCCATTGCAGAGTTTTTAGAAAAGCATCCCAAAGTCAGCTGGGTATCCTATCCAGGCTTACCCTCCAATCCTAATTACCAGTTGGCGCAGAAATACTTACCTAAAGGTTCCTGTGGTGTTATGACTTTTGGTATCAAGGGTGGTCGGGAAGCTGCTGTTACCTTTATGGATAATTTACAGCTGGCAGCCATTGTAACCCACGTAGCGGATTCACGTACTTGTGTACTTCATCCTGCCGGTACTACTCATCGTCAGCTTAGTGACAGTGAGCTTTTAGCTTCTGGCGTGAGCCCGGACATGGTTCGCCTGTCTGTGGGTATTGAGAATGTAGACGATTTAATCGCTGATATTGCTCAGGCTTTAGAGAAGGTTTGATTTAGTTTTACTATCAGAACAGGACAGAAAACAGCCTCGGGAAAGACTCTTTTCCGGGGTTGTTTTTATTGGCCTTCAGGGAATAAAAGTAAAAATAATCCCTTTTTTTCGCAAAATATTGCATCAGAATCAGCCAGACCTTTGGCTATAATGAGAGAAAAGCTGGCTGGGAGAGTTGTGGATAGAAGCTAACTTGATCGTGCCTGGAGAGAGTTAGTGCTTTGTTCAGCTAAGATCTCTAAGGTTTGGGTATTGTTCTAGGGAAGGGTTACAGTGATATTGATTCCTGTAGCCGGGGAGATAACTTATATAGGAGGGGAAAATGTGTAAAGAAGATATCTGTATTTCGGAATTTCCAATATCCGGTTATGAGCCCTTAGTTGACTTTGAAAGTTGGCGCGTAGCCGGACTTACTGCTTGCCAAGAACTGCAATTAGAGCAGTTGGAAACGATGCAAAAACACGAGGCTACTGATGAGGTCTTTGTATTACTAGCCGGGAGCTGTGTACTGTTTACCGCCGGGAAAGAAAGCTCGCCTCAAGAAATATTGGCTATTCCCATGGAGCCGCAAAAACTTTACAATGTGAAGCGAGGCGTCTGGCATACCCACTGGCTGGATCAGAAAGCCGTGGTTCTGATAGTGGAGAATCGCGATACCAATGATGGCAATTCGCCACTTTTTGCTCTGTCTCAAGAGCAAAAGACATGCCTGCGGAATGAGGGTAAAAAAGCTTATGATAGGAGTCAAATCTCTTTTAGCGCGGAGTAGGAATACATGGATGACTATCAAGGGGAAGGTGCAGATTAGGACAAAGATTAATCTGCTTTACTTTAGTGTTTTAGTGGTGTCCTTTATCTTTACTTTTGCATTCCTCGTAGTTATCAACGACCGCACCATTGAAAGAGAGGCCGGATCGGCCGGACTACAAACCGTTGATGTGCTGAAGGGAAATCTGCAGTTTATTTTTGACAACGTAACGCAATTTTCTACCCTGATTTACTTTGATGAAAATATGCAAACGGCTCTGTCAGCAGTATCTTCAGAGAAAATTGATCCTACACTACAGCAAAGAATCAAAAAAAGCCTAGACAATATGTTACTCTCTGGTGAGTATATTTCCAGTGCCTTTGTTTTTGACCGCTACTATAATTCATACTCTTCTTATAAGGTCGGGCCGATTCAGGTCCAGGGCAAAGAGATTGAGGCTACTGACTGGTACAAAAAAATGCTGACAGCCCAAGGCGACGGCTTTTTTATTCATAAGAGTGAGGACATATTAACCTTTCCTACCAAACCCAATAAGAATTATCTTTGTTATATTCGAGAAATTGCTGATGTTGATACCTATGCCCATTTAGCAACCTTACTGCTGACCATTGATGAAGAGACCCTTCAGGCTTATTTTCAGGAGGCCGGGCAAAAATATCAATCACAATTTTTTATTGTTGATGGACAGGGTGAATATGTCATCCGCCCTCAGAGCTATGAAGAAGAGCTGCAAAAACAACTGCAAAGTCAGCCCAATAACCGAAATAGTTATCAAACACTACATCTTGGCCATCAAGCCAAAACCATTGTTTTTCAAGACTTAGGCATTATGGACTGGCAGATAATCGGGGTGTTTGATATGAACCAGACAGGGATTTTTAGTCAGGCATATTTAAGTACTATAATATTTATTATCCTACTGAACATGGTTTTTGTTTTTATTTGTGCCTTAGTATTATCGCGGTTTATATTTAAGCCCTTAAGTAAAGTTCGAAAACAAATGGCTTTAGCCGAAGATGGTCATTTTATAGAAATGCCTGTAGACCCTCAAGCTGCCGATGAAATCAGTAGCCTAAAACGGGTTTTTAATCAAATGATTTTGGCTATCCAAAAGCTAATTGCTCAGGTAAAGGCTGAAGAGCAAATCATTGCCCGCAACGAGTTAGAGATTATCCAAGCACAGATTCAACCGCATTTTCTTTATAACACTTTGGACGCCATATCAGCGCTGGCTTTGCTAGAAGATCATCAAAGCTGTTTTCACATGACTCAGGCTCTGGGGAGTTTTTATAAGAACAGTCTTAATAGTGGAATGGACATGGTAGCAATTTCTGACGAGATTGCTTGTATAGACAGCTATATTACCATCTTGAATTTTCGCTACGAAAACAAGATTACCGTAACCTATGAGGTTGAAGAAGAGCTGTGGAAAGCAAAAATCCTCAAATTGATTTTGCAGCCGGTGGTAGAGAACGCTGTGCATCACGGCATTAAACCCAAGCATGGCTCTGGTAGCATTCAGATCAAGGTATACCGGGATGAGGATGAGATTATCTTTATTATTACCGATGATGGAGTAGGAATTTCGGAGGAGCGGCTGGGGCAAGTTTTGACGGGAAAAATTCAAACGGGCAAATCCGGCTTTGGTCTATATTCCCTGATTCAGAGGATATCTTTGTACTATCATATGGTAAGCCCTGTAACCATAACCAGTGAAATAGGTAGTGGTACTGAAGTAACGATTCGAGTAAAAATCCTAGCAGAAGAGGAGTTAGCAACATATGATTCGCGTACTCATTGTTGATGATGAGCCCTTGGAAAGGGTCTTGATACGTAAAGGCTTTGACTGGGAGAGCCATGATTTTGAAGTTATTGGTGAAGCTGCTTCCGCATCTGAGGCACGGGAGTATGTGGAGCGCTACAAACCCGAAATTGTCTTAACGGATATTAACATGCCGGGAGAAGACGGATTGGAACTGAGTGCGCAGATTCGTGCCATAGCTGCCGATACCAGCATCGTTATCGTTACCAGTTACCGGGATTTTGATTATGCTCGTCGGGCACTCCAACTGGGAGTAGAAGATTTTTTGTTAAAGCCGGTAGATGTGGTAGAAATTGGCAAGGTAGTTACCAGAATTCGCGATAAGCGATGGGCTGAAGAGCAGCAAAGGCAAGTCATACCGCTGCAGCAAAGCCTTGTAACCCCAGATGAGGATATTGTTATAGATAGTTTCTGGCATCGCTTGGTAGAGCAACAAATTGATGAACCGGAAGCACACCGCCGTCTTCAACTCTATGGCTATTTGCCGATTTTACATGGCTGTGTTTGCCTCTGTTTGCGGGTTGGGGGCGAGGGCGAAAGGAGAGAAGATAATTATAATCAAAGCAAAGCAATTTATTCTTACATACAAGAGCATAAACAAGCCGATACTATTGCATTTATTCACTTTCTGAATGATGTAATCCTCTACTACTGTCAATCGGATTACCTTCAGGCTAAAGCTGATGCCCTTGCTCTTTGGGAAAAGCTCTGCCACGAATTTCCCTTTGGAATAGCGGTCGGTGTCAGTCTATGGCATCAAGAGTTTAAAGGCATCTCTCTCGCATATAGGCAAGCCAAAGAAGCCTTAGAAGCTGGCTCAATCTTAGGCTCAGGACAGTTCTATACCTATGAAGAATACCCATATATAGAAAAGCTTTATGTGCATCAAAGACAGATGGATTGGCCTGGCTTTCGCTTTGCGGTGCGCAACTGTCTTTATGACCAAGCGAATAAAATGTCAGATGACTATCTAAATACTATCCAAAAGGAGCTAGATGTAGATTTCGGCTATCTAAAACTATTGGCCATTGATTTATTAGTCCAAGCCGGAGAAACTCTTCAACCCCATAGGCTTAGTCTGAAGACCGTGTTAGGGAAGAGTCAAATCTATAGCGCTATAAATAGTTTAACTTCATGCCAAGAGCTTAACGTCTATGTCCAAGAAACGCTACGTAGCATAATGAAAACCAATGATAGCTTTCGTTGCCAAAAACCTAATAAACTCATTGAACACAGCTTACAGTATGTTTCCGAACATCTCTATCAACCTGAGTTAACACTTAAGACTATTGCAGCGCAACTTTTTGTAAACGAAAGCTACTTGAGCCGAGTATTCAAGCAGCAGATGGGTGAGCCCTTAATCAGTTATATTACCAGAAAAAGAATTGAGCGCAGTATTGAGCTACTGAATACCACGGACTTAAAGGTGTATGAGATTGCCCAAATGGTTGGAATTCGAGATCCGCACTATTTTAGCATCTGCTTTAAAAAGCAAATGGGTATTACTGTTAACGAGTATAAAAAGAGCGGTCATCAAAAGTTGGAAGAGTAAAAATAGTTACGGTTTATAGCAAATTTGTTAATTGAGCTGAATGTTTTTGTGCACTATACTCAAAACAAACCGTGGCGCCAACGGGTTATTACGAGATTAAGCTTATAATTGTTGATTTATTGGAGGAAAAAAGAATGTTCAGGATCAAAAAGATTGCTGCCACTATCTTAACCGTGACTTTGCTTTTCGGATTAGTTGCCTGTTCTGGCAATAGTTCGACGACTTCCACAACGGCTCCCCTTTCAACCGGTTCATCTAACCAGGCTACCGATTCAGGGGAAAAAATAACCCTGAATGTTTGGCATCAGTGGTCAAATGAAACAAATGAATTAAAAAAGCTCTATGATGAAGCGGTAGCTACCTACATGGCGGATAATCCCCAGGTAACTATTAACACCCAAACACTAGATACCGAAGCATATAAAACCAAAATATCAGCTGAGTTCGCCGGAACTGCCAGTGGTATTGATGTTTTTTATTACTGGGGTGCAGGCACTGCCCGTAAACTAGTTAATGCCGATAAACTTTTGCCTTTAGACAGTTATATAACCGAGGAAGTGAAGGCCAAATTACTGCCCGGTTCTACCAGTGCTTTTGAATATGATGGAAAAACATATTCATTACCTTCCTTCTCTTGGTATATGACCCTATTCTGCAATAAGGCACTCTTTGACCAAGCCGGAGCTAAAATTCCTACCACCTACGACGAACTTAAAGAGGCTGTAACAAAACTGGAAGCCCTAGAGGGTGTGACCCCTTTGGCTGCTGGAGCAAAAGATGGTTGGAATGCGGCTTTTATATATCAGGCCTTAGCTCTTCGGGAAGTTGGCGCTGAACAGATCAACAAAATGTTATCAGGAGAAATCCCTTTTGAAGATCAAGGCTATGAGGCAGCCGCAGCCAAAGTTGTTGAACTTTACGACTTGGGAGCTTTTGGCAAAAATCCTTTAGAAAATGGCAATGACGATGCCAACTCAGCTTTCATTACAGGCAAAGCTGCCATGCGGATTATGGGAAGCTGGTTCGCTAATCAAGTCTATACCGATGCGACCGTTACCATCAAACCTGAAGAAGTTGTAGCCGCTAAAATACCCATGATCTCAGACGGAAAAGGAAAAGAGACAGACTATTGTGGCGGATTTGTAGAATCTTTTTGGGTAAATAAAAATACGAAATATGCTGATGAAGCAGCAAAGTTTGCAATCTATATCAACGAAGCAATGGGCAAGGCCGCTTATGAAACCGGTACCGGTTTCTGTGGCTGGAAAACAACCTTAGACGACAGTAAGCTTAATCCTCTGTTTATACAAATCAAGAATCTACTGGATAATAGCCAAGACGGTGTGTTGGCTTGGGATACTTCCCTAGATTCCAATCCGGCCACGATTCATAACGAACAAGTACAAACCCTATTCGCCCCCGGTGCAGATGTTAAGGTCTTTGTTGAAGAACATCAGATGGCTATTAACCAATAAACCGATTAATCTTGGCTGATGGAAGGAAGGGGAGTAACGTTGTCCCGCTAGGGCGCGCTAGTCCCTTTCTATCCTTCTGCCTTCTTGTGATTTAGATATTGGTATGTATGCAAAAGAAGGAGTAAATACATGGATAGAATGTTAGGGAAAAAACGTTATATTTCCTTATTCTTGCTTCCAGCGCTAGTTTTATTTATTGTTTTTGTAATTATCCCACTTGTTGTGTCCGGCTTCTATAGCCTGTTTACATATGATGGCATTGGAACAATGGATTTTATCGGTTTGCAAAATTTTATAAAAATGTTTACCACCGATCGCTATTTTCCCCGGGCACTACTAAATTCCTTTATACTAGCAGGGGCATCCGTTTTTATTCAGTTACCCTTGTCTTTTCTCTTGGCCTATGTTCTAGCCAAAGGCGCCAAGGGAGAAAAATTTTTTCGAACAGTCTACTTTATTCCGGTAGTTATCTCCAGTATGGTTATTGGCCAACTATGGCTGAAAATATTCAATAGCGAATACGGCCTTCTAAATATTTTTATCCGCGCTTTAGGTTTTTCTGACTTTGACTACTCCTGGTTGTCAAATCCCTCAACAGCATTTCTAACCACCGTAGTCCCAGCAGTTTGGCAGTATATTGGCTATCATATGCTGATATTTTATGCTGGAATCAAATCCTTACCACCAGACTATTATGAGGCAGCGCAAATTGATGGTGCTACTAAAATGCAAGTTCTTTCAAAAATCACAATGCCTTTACTGGCTCCAGTTATTAAAATCTGTCTGATTTTTTCCTTAACGGGATCTCTGCGCGCCTTTGACTTAGTCTATGTAATGACCGGAGGTGGCCCCAATCATGCCAGCGAGGTACCAGCAACCTTAATGTATAACAATCTATTCCGACGTAGTCTATACGGTTATGGCAGTGCTCAGGCCTTTTTCATTGTAATTGAGTGTTTACTGCTCAGTTTAATTATTAGTCGGCTTTTTAGAAATGCAGAAGAGAATGCTTCGGCAATCTAAGGAGGAGGTAGTATGAGAAAACATTCACTGAAAGTCTATTTTCAATTTTTTATATTATCAATAATTGCCATAACGCAGCTTTTTCCCTTATACTGGCTACTAACCTTTTCACTGAAAAGTAATGCTGAAATATTTGGAGAAAATGTTATTGGGCTGCCTCAAAGTTGGCGATGGGAAAACTATATTACAGCCTTAACCGATGGAGGAATTTTTCGCTATTTTATGAATTCAGTAATATACTCCGTTCTTACCGTGCTACTATCCGGCCTCTTAGCTGCTATGGCAGCCTACGCCATAGCCAGAATGAAGTGGCGGAAGAAGGCCTTTGTCTTTGCTATATTTTCGGTGGGGATTATGATACCTGCTCAAGCTGTATTACTACCACTGTTTCAACTTTTGGACAAAGCCGGTCTAAAGGGTGGTTATATTGGGCTCTTGATTCCCTATATAGCCTTTGCGCTGCCTATGAGCATTTTGATTCTCTTCGGTTTTTATAAAAGTATACCGCGAGAAATTGAAGAAGCTGCCTTTATTGATGGTTCTGGGGTTGTACAATGCTTTGCTCGTGTCATTTTACCTATAATTAGGCCTGCACTGGCTACAATTTCAATCTTTGCCTTTCTTGGAACTTGGAACGAATTAATGTTTGCTAATACCCTCGTAGATAGTGTGGATTTCCGAACTCTCCCCGTTGGAATTATGTCCTTTGCCGGACAGTACTCCACGGATTGGGGCTTAATTGGCGCAGGCATGGTAATTGCTACTTTGCCAACAATACTGATCTATATCTTTCTTAGTAGCCAAGTACAGCAGAGTTTGATTGCTGGAGCCGTTAAAGGCTAATTAAGGTAAGATATTCATGCTTTACTATAAGTAGAACCTATGTATTTGAATAAGCAGAGGCTGTTTCCAAAGTACTATGCGGAAAACCGTAAAGTACTTGAAAACAGCCTCTTTTTGTAAATTTAAACCTACCGTGATCTTAAAGAGCACTATTAATCATGTCAACATAAACATTCTTGGGGGAAGAACCCACTTTCTTGTCTACAGGTTGACCGTCTTTAAATAGAATTACGGTGGGGATACTCATAACACTGTAACGTGCGGCAATATCCTGAGCGTCATCAATGTTAATCTTGGCTACGTTAACCTTACCGGCATACTCGTCAGATAAAGCTGAGATCGTTGGAGCAAGCATTTTACAAGGCATGCACCAATCGGCATAAAAATCTACAAGGGTAACACCGCTGGCAATCTCTGTGTCAAAATTTTGGCTGTTTAATACTTTAGTCATACTAAAATCTCCTGTTCATATATTATTGGGGTCAATATCAATATCCTATATTAAAGATACTCTATTTTATCAAGCTTTTTCAAGCCCACAAGGTGCATAATCTTTGTAGAGTTGCTGGCTATCGGCTAAATCCAACTCCATAGCATGAAAATGACGATAACCGCCTAAAAGATTATGGGTTCTAAAACCATTGTTTCTTAGAATTCTCTCGGCAATATAGCCGCGTAAGCCAATCTGGCAAGTAATATAAACCTCTTTATCCTTGGGAATTTCATCAAGCCTATCTCTTAAGCTATCAACAGGGATGTTACTAAATCCAGGAATAGTGCCGCGGTTATACTCACCAGCTGTGCGGCTATCCAGTAGAAAGGCATCCGTCGGTAGCGTTGGCAGATCTTCCAAGTAGTAGGGGGTAGTCTCTTGGTGAAGGATGTTATCCGCAACATAGGCTACCATATTTACCGGATCTTTAGCCGAGGAAAAAGGCGGTGCATAGGAGAGTTCTACTTCTTGTAGGTCATAGATAGTTAGATGCCCTCGAATAGCCATAGCAATAACGTCAATACGCTTGTCCACCATATCGAACCCCGTAATCTGAGCTCCTAGGATGAGACCGGTTTCCGGTGCAAAAAGTAGCTTGATAAACATGGGTGTTGCGCCGGGATAATACGTTGCATGAGAGTTAGAAAAGGTGTAGGCCTTCAAGTAGGGAATAGCTAAGCGGGTAAGCGACTTTTCTGATTCTCCTGTGACAGCTACAGTCATATCAAAAACCTTTGCAATAGCTGTTCCTTGTGTTCCATTATAGCTCCTATCAATGCCGCAAATAATATCGGCTACTAACCGGGCTTGCTTATTAGCCGGAGAGGCTAAAGGAATGACCGCCGATTCATTACCGGTAAAAGTCTTTACACCGATAGCATCTCCTAGAGCATAAATATCCGGCTGCGAAGTCTGCATTTTATCATTGACGATAATTTCGCCCCGAGTTCCCAGTTCAATACCACTATCGGCCAGAAACTTTGTTTCTGGAACTACACCAATACTTAAAATAACCAGGTCCGCCGGAACTTGACAGCCGGAGGCTAAAATAACACTGCTATCAGTAATTTCTTTGGCCATCTCGTTTAAAAAGAGTTTCACTCCTTTGGAGCGAATGTGGTTATGTAGGTCATAACTCATATCTCTGTCAATCGCCCCAATAATATGGTCGGCGGCTTCAATAACCGATACCTGGAGCTGTTGAAGATGTAGATTCTCCGCCATCTCGATGCCGATAAAACCTCCGCCAATAATCACAGCATTTTTAGGCCGGTTTTCTTCAATAAATCTCCGAATCTTTAAAGTGTCCGGCACGGTACGTAGGGTAAAGACATGAGGTAAGCCGGCGCCAGTAAGAGGGGGGCGAATCGGTGAAGCCCCTGGAGAGAGTACCAGTTTGTCATAGGTCTCCTCATAAGTCATTTGGGTTTCGTGGTTCCGGACGGTAACAGATTTATTCTTAGGGTCAACGGACAAAACTTCATTATTAAGCCTTACCTCTACCTGAAAGCGATTGTAAAAGCTCTCTTTAGTCTGTAGCAGAAGATCAGCTTCCTCTTGAATTACACCGCCAATATAGTATGGTAAACCGCAGTTAGCGTAGGAGATAAAGTTTCCCTTTTCGAGAATAATAATTTCAGCCTGCTCATTATTGCGGCGTAGGCGGGCTGCAGTTCCGGCACCACCGGCAACACCTCCAACAATAAGAACTTTTTCATTTTTCTTCATAGACTCTTTTCTCCTTTCTAGTGATACGTATTCTTATACTGAGCTTCTTATGATTAGCCATTAAAAAGAGCTGCATAGTAACCAAACCAACCCAGTAGCATAAAGATACCTAACAAGACTAGCAAAAGCCCGCTGACAATTTTGACCTTGTTTAGGTGCTTCTTTAGCCAATTGAAAAAGCCGGAAAGCTGTTCGAAAAGTAGGCTGGTGAGAATAAAGGGGATGGCCAATCCCATTGAAAATAAAAGTAAAAGCAACATGCCTTGAAAAACTGTATCCGTTTGACCAGCAGTAACTAGTGCAGCTCCGAGAAAAGGTCCTAAGCAAGGAGACCAGCCAATACTAAAGGCAAAGCCTAAAAGCAGCGAGCTAATAGCATTTCCAGTCTTCTTGGGCATGGGCAATCGTTTCTCACTGTTAAGAAACTTAAGGCGTAGGAGCCCGGTCATCTGGATACCCATAACAATCAGTATGATGCCCCCTAGCTTTTCAAGTAGAGCCTTATGTTCGGAGAGTAACCGTCCTATAGCCGTTGAACCTGCTCCTAAAAGCACAAAAATTATCGTAAAGCCAAGGACAAAAAATAAAGTGTTCTTGACCAATTTACGCTGACCACCTTCTAAATCCTGTCCGGCAGATTTACCGGATAAGTAGATTAGGTAAATTGGTAGCATGGGGAGGATACAAGGGGAAATAAAGGCCAACAGACCCTCTAAAAAGACTAAAAGCATATTAAGTGGGCTCATGCAGTTAACTCCTTAAGGATGCTGTCTAGTACGGCTTTAGACGTCATTCCCTTAATGCTTGTAACAATAACACCATCCTTATCTAGAATAAAGGTGGTAGGTATACTACTAATCTGATATTGCGTAGCCACATCACCGGTATCAAAGGCCACGGGAAAGGTATAACCCTGATCTTTAATAAATTGTGCACCAACTTCAATGGTTTCGTTACGATAACCATTAGCTAATCCTACTGCAAGGATACGAACTTGAGCGTCCTCGCCTTGGGCATCTAATTCTTCCTGTAGTTTCTGGAAATCAGGCATTTCGGCCTTACAAGGCGGGCACCAAGAAGCCCAAAAATTTAGGATGACGATTTGTCCCCTTAAATCAGAAAGGGTAACATCTTTACCATCCTTATCAACAACAGTAAAATCATAAGCAAGATCGCCAGAATTAAGACCTTCCTTCAGTGCTGGAGCTGTAACTCCTGTAGCTGAAGGAGAAATAGAGTTACTGGCGTCAATACTAGTTGTTTTAGCTGTTTGGTTAATAGCAATATTGTCTAACATAGCCCTTTCAGATAAGGCATTATAAACCAAGGCTGCTACAATAAAGATTGCAAGTCCGGCAGCTATGATAATCAAAAGCTTCTTGTTTTTCATGAAATCCTCCAAAGATTTAGAATAGCCCTGATCCCGAACGTAAGTCAGCTATGGATGTCGCTCATTTTACGAGACTGATCCCTTGACAGTAGCCGGTTGGGACATTAATATGATTATATCATGATATTTGAATGTGTCAATTTCGTTTGAGGTGTGGAAGTGATAAATACAGTGAATCGAGACATTATGAGAGCAAATCAGGAAATCTTAACAAGAAGAGCTGAAGTGTTGCGGGTTATATCCCATCCTCAGCGGCTTTTTGTCCTCCGCGGATTACAAAAACATCGCTGCAACGTGAGCCAGATTCAAGTGGCTTTAGGGCTAACTCAAAGCGGACTATCCCAGCATTTATCTCGTTTAAAGGCTGTTGGTGTAATCAAAGGTGTCCGCAAGGGAAAAGAAATTTGCTATGAGATTATAGATGAAGAAGTGATTAAGATATTGGCAATTGTCTTTTCTGATCTTCAGGAGCCTGTTCTTGAATAGGAAAGATGCCTTGAAATCTTATAGTTATGTGTTTAAAACTTTATTTATAACATATGGGATTTATTACTAATAAGATTGAGCTTCCAGTTATCTTCATTACGCAATTAAGAAAGCGTTAGTCAATTGATTTTAGGTAGCTATCCTAACATTTATTTTATCTTCTGTTAGTATTTTTGGGTATAGCAAATTGCCAGATTTCTTTTTGTCTGTTATTGTTAGGTCAGACAATATAAAGCAAGATCTTGTAGGTTGTTCGGTAGCTAATTTTTCTCTTGTTTATATCACAAAGTTATACCTGCGTTCTTGCAAAGTTCATAAATTTAGTTCATAAATGAGGAGTTATTTCATGTTAGATAAAGTCTGTAAACATAGGGGATGGATGTCCTTGGTGCTAATGCTAGTGGGTTTGGTTAGTTTAGTTTTTTTGAGTGTGGCATGTGCTAGCGAAAGCGATGCTGCAAGTCTCAAATCCTCGACATCTTTGGTGAGGGTAGACGAATCCAGTGAAGCCTCTCAGGAGAATGCAGTAATTGAGACAGAAGCTAGTTTGAAGGCTAAAGATTCAGAAGAAGTTTCTGGCGGGTTACCCAGTGGTGAGACAACTCCTCTACCAGAAATGGCAGTTTATGCGGCCAATGAGGATGGTGTAAAAATTTACAGTGATGCAACTTTGAGTACTGTGAGTAAGACTTTGGGCAAGATGATGGTTATCGTTATTTCTGCTACTGACGGAGAATACGCCGTTTCAGAGAGTGGAGAATATGTTTTGATGAGTCAACTGGTTAAGACAACTTGTAGCGTTGATCCAGGCGTTTAGTTAATTAAAGTTGAATCAAGTAGGGCTAGAGGAGAAATGGGCAGGTTAGTAACCTGCCTTTTTTGTGTGTTTAAATATCCAACTTTTATCATGAAGCTAGCATTTGATTTAATAGCAACGATTGACAAGCAACGGCTAAAGACGATGGGAGGTAAGAATGTCTTTGTATTTGTGGAAAATAAGACTGAAATGGGGCGTAGTTATTTTAGGTTTTATCGCTTTTACCCTTATAACATTGTGGGGAAGTGCTTTGGCAGAGGATAAAGCGAAGCCAGTAGCAGAGAGTACTTTAATGCCAAGTAGTTTTTTGGATCAAAGTACTTTTAAAGTATTATCTGAGGGTACAGCGCCACTAGGTGGCGATGAAGATGTAGCGGAGACCTCTATGATTTTATATCCCACCACAGATAATAGTAGCCTGTTAATGCAGAAGCCAGAGTTGCCAAGTGAGTCTAATTTTTTACCTTCAGACGAGGGAGAGATCATTAATGAATCAGAAGAACCTCCACCAGCAAGTTTTGATGAAGCTGTAAGTGAGAACAATTCTCGTAATACTTTTGAGCGGGATAATTTCTTAGGGAGTTTAGCAGAGAACCCTACTGTAGATATGGATAATGATTTTGGCAATTTTAGTGGCATACCTGTCATTCGAGCTTCGCAATTATTTGCTGCATATTGGGAGCCAGATACAGAAGTTGTGATTAGCCAAGGGAATCACTTAGATTTTTTTAGTAATATTTATGGTACTAAGCTTATGACAAATGAGTATTTTCTGCTGGGAAGTGGGGAAGTAGCTTATTGTGCAGACCAAGAGGCTCTACCGCCGGAAGATACTGTATACAATGGTTCAGTTTTAGACGATGAAAATTATATGAAATCAATAACGGCTGTTATTTTAGCCGGTTATCCCTATGAGACCAGAGGCTTGTCTGCGTTGGATGCCAGATATGCTACGGCTACCGCCATTCATTGGCTAGAAAATTATTGGTTTGGGAATACGGAAGGCTGGAATTATCAGATTCGCCAGCAGACCTCAGCACCGGGACATGAAGCTGCTCTGGCTATGGCTTTAGACTTATTTGAGATTGGCGTGACTCAGAAAGTGCCTGCTTGCACCTTGCAACTGGCCGTTGGATCAAGTTGGAGTAAGAATGTGGAGTCAGGAGAATTGGAAATCCAAGTTGCCGTTTCAGAAACAGAAACGGCTTGCTGGACGCTAGCTGCTCCGGCTGGCACAGGATTTAATACTCCGGAGGGACTCAAAACAAGCTATACAGGTGTAGGGAATCAGAGTCTTACCCTTATCCTAGCATCACTAGCTGATTTTCAGGCTGGGTCAAAACGTATTTCCGGTATTCCTCAAACTGACCGAGATCGTTCTAATGTTCGGATATTTGCAGCCAATGGTAATTTCCAAGTGATGGCGGCAGTAAAGCCTACCATAATAGATCAAGCACCAATTACTGAACTGCTGCCTAATAGCTATGGTTCATTTCGTATACATAAACAGTATAAAGATTATCAGGAGGGTGTGTTTCCGGAGGCGGAAGCTCTTTATCAAGTATGGTCCAAGAGCGAAAGTAATAGCTTTACGGAGGCACAGACACGTTGGGAAATTAAAACTGATAAAAATGGCTATTCGCCAATTATTTCCGATGTCCCACCGGGAGAATACTATCTTAAACAAATTGCTTCGGGAGCAACAACTGAGGGTAATAATATTATTACCGTTGATATACAGACCCATACATTAACTGTTCTTCCCGAAGAGAGGACAGATAAATCTTTTACCAATCTGCTAATGGGAAGTCTGGTAATAGAGAAGTGGTTGTTAACCGCTGAGGGAACAAGAATAGTTGAAGTAGGGGCAGACTTTGAGATTTGGCATCAGTCTTTTGATACCTTTGAGGCGGCTAAGCTAGCTGGTCATGGATATCAACTGACGACTAACGCCAAGGGTGAGATTCGTTTAGATTACTTACCTTTAGCGGGGGCTTATTTTATTAGGCAGACGGGAAGTGCTGATGAAGCCATCTCTATCCATAGCAAGATAGAAACAATTATCTGCGCCACAGGTAATATCTCAAAAATTACTTTGGAGAACAAAGAGCGTACCGGTTACTTTGAAATAGCTAAATTAGCCGATTGGACTCATGAACTATCTATGCCAGAGGAGGAGGTAGTTTTTCAACTTTATCGCTTACCTGTAGATAAAGCGGATGCTTTTGATCCTTTAGATTATGATAGGGCAGCAGTATTACAGAGAGCAGAACTGATAACCGACACGGGGGGCAAAGCTATTAGCGGTCCACTTTTATTAGGGAGATACATAGTTAGGCAGATAACTACCACCCCATCACACAAAAAAGTGGCTGATTTTGTCATAGAAATTCAAGAGGAAAACCAAGTAGTTACTCGCTCAATCACCAATGAGCCCATTACAGGAAAAATACACATTAGAAAGTACCGCACAGAAGCCGATGAAACAGGCACTTTATTACCGGAAGCGGGTGCCGAATTTGCTATTTACCCCGCAAAGTATGCAGACTGGAGTGCGGCGAAATCTGAATTAGTGGAAGGCTCTTCTACTTTTTATGCCTTTACCGATTATTTAATTTCAGATGAGTTTGGAGAGCTCTACTCTGAACCTATGCCTTATGGCACATATCGGATAGAGCAGATTGTAGCGCCAGATCCTAATTATGCTCTGGTTTTACCTTGGATTGTAGAAATTACTCAAGACCAACAGGTTTATGAGTATTTGCGAAATGACCGTAAAATTCCTTTCTATTTGCAACTTCTTAAGTCGGATCAAGAAACAAAAATACCTGTAAGTCAGGCAAAATTTCAGCTTTATCAAAGCGCTGATTCTCAAGGTGAATTCAAGGCTCCAAAACAAATAACTCTGGGGGAACAGGAAAGTTGGAGCACGGATGTGAACGGTATCATTTCTTGGGATAATCTACCATTAGAAATAGGAGAATACTATCTTTTAGAAGTAGAGGCACCTTCCGGTTACATGAAAATAGAAGCACCAATTAATTTTTCTATAACTGGTTGGGCAGATGATAGAACCTTTGTTTTAAATAATCATTTTGTTAAGCGGATTGAAGTAGAGAATGAACCCATTAAGCTAATAGTTGAGATTAAGAAGAGGGACTCTTTTAACCAGATGGATTTAGAAGGCGCTTTGTTTCATGTTATTGATAGCAAAAATGCTCTGATAGCGGCAATTATTACTGATAAAAAGGGCGAAGGTAAGAGTCCACCTTTGCCATGGGATAACTATAGTATTGTGGAAATTTCTGCACCATCAGGTTACATCACCGACACTAATGTTTACCCTATTCCTCTTGAAGGGTTATCCTCCAGTGGAGCCTTACGAGTTTTCCGCTTTGAATCAATTAATCAGCCAACAGAGTTTCAAATCTTGAAAATGGATGCGTCAACGGGTCAACCCTTGCCAGGGGCAAATTTTATCCTAAAAAATACTGAAGGAAAGGTAATCTCCTTCAGTAAACAGGGTGAAGTTTGGTTTGCAGATCCAGAGGGCGGTGAAACAGAACTTATCTCCAACCAGGAGGGGTTGATATCTTGCCTGAGACTTCCCGTAGGGACTTATTATATTGAAGAGAGTCTAGCCCCCCGCGGCTACTTGCTCGATGATGAGGCAAAGCTACTAGAAATTAATAATGAAAGTCAAAGGCAGAATCCGATTATTCAGTTTCAAAACAAACCCAAAACTGTTCTCGTTAAAACAGGAGAAAGAGAGAATGTTTTTTTATCGCTTATGTGCATGATCGTAGGTTTTATCTTATTAATAAGTTACCTCTGGCTTCCACCAAAATTTTTAGCGGTTTCATTTTCCCTGTTTCTCAAAAAAAATCGACATCTCTAAAGTCGTGAAATCTTCAGTCGCAGGCAGTGGAATTTCTTTTCTTTCTAAAGCTGATCGGTATAATCCCAAGACCATTTCTACAGACTGATAACCGGAAAAAGCGTTGGCAATAGGCTGCTTATTTTCTTGAATAGAAGAAACCAGATCTTCATAAATCCCAGCATGAGGATTAAATAGTTTGAAGATACCGCGGAGCCCTTTAGACGTAAACTCTTTGCGAAAGTAGTAAAAGTTACGGCCTTTATAGTTTTCTCCGCGAATATCAAAGAAGGGGCGTCCCTTTTTAATGCCAACACGAATACTGCCTTTAGAACCAACAATGAAAAAAGCCGCTTCATGACCACGGGGAGAGGTATTGGTGGTTCCTTCAATTTGGCAGAGCGCTCCGGAATCTAAGCGGAGTAAGCCTAAAGCAACATCTTCTGCCTCCATAGTATGATTTCTTTGGGCTAACATCGCTGAAGCCGCTGTAGCAGTGCCGTTCATTAACCAACATAATAGATCCAAGGCATGAATTGTTTGATTCATTAGAACTCCGCCGTCACTTTTCCAAGTACCGCGCCAGGCCGCTTGGTTATAATAGGCCTGATTATGTCCCCAACGGACTGTTACCGAACCATGGCTAATAACACCAAACTTTCCCTTTGCTAAATCTTTTTGAAGATTTTGCACAATAGGAAAATAACGGTAAATATGCCCCATAGCAATTTTGCATCCATTCTTTTCCGCAAGTTCGTATAATTCCCTAGCCTCAGAAAGCTTCATAGTCATGGGTTTTTCTAACAAGAGGTGACAGCCAGCCTGAAGGCAGGAAAGAGCGATGGCATAGTGTAGTCCTGAAGGAACGGTGATAGCAACCACCTGAGGCTTTTCAGCCAAAAGCATACTCTGATAATCTTCATATAGTCTTACCTGAGCTAAAATTTTTTGGCAGGCTTTATCTGATAGACCCATGTCCTTAAGTAACCGGCGGGGCGCCTCAGGATTAGAGTCTACAATAGCTGTAAGTTTCAATCCGCTATCAGGGGCTAAAATCGCTTTTAAATGTTTTATAGAAACCCTACCGCAGCCAATTAAAGCGTAGGAAAGAGGGGAAGAACTTATCTTTTTTGTCATCTTCTATCTCCTGTAAGTAGATTTTTTTCATTCTAACACATGTTTACTCAATTCTTTTACCACAAAGAGAAAAATGCAGTAAAATAAAGAAAAACAGGAGGCGACTATATGGATATGTTGGATATCATTATTGCCAAAAGAAATGGTAAGGAACTAAGTTTAGAGCAAATAAACTATTTTGTTAGTGGGGTTACCACACAAAGAATTCCAGATTACCAGATAGCTGCACTTCTAATGGCGATTGTGCTGAATGGCATGACAAAGGAAGAGATAACTCACCTAACTCTGGCAATGGCACATTCAGGTGAGGTGTGTGATTTAACTGCTATTCCAGGAAGAAAAGTTGATAAACATAGCTCAGGAGGCGTGGGTGATAAATGTACTATGATAGTACTGCCTATTGTTGCCGCTCTAGATATTCCAATCGCTAAGCTTTCGGGACGGGGGTTGGGCTTTACCGGCGGCACGATTGATAAGCTTGAATCAATTCGTGGGTTTTCAACGGATATTCCTATTACACATTTTGTAGAACAAATTCAAGCTTGTGGAATGGTTCTCTCTGGGCAAACGCCGGAACTAGCTCCGGCAGACAAGTTTCTTTATGCCTTAAGAGATGTGACAGGTACTGTAGACTCAATTCCTTTAATAGCTGCCAGCATAATGAGTAAAAAAATTGCGGGTGGAGCTGATGCAATTCTTCTAGATGTCACCTGTGGTCAAGGTGCATTCATGAAAGATCAGAGATCTGCAGCAGCCTTGGCTCAAACTATGATTCAAATTGGGCAAATTGCCCATAGGCCAGTTACTTGTGTAATTACAGCAATGGATCAGCCTTTAGGAAAAAACGTTGGCAATGCATTGGAAGTGATAGAAGCCTATGAAACCTTATCCGGCAAAGGGCCGGAAGACCTTTTAGAGATTTGTTTGACCTTAGCTGGTGAGATGTTAAAATTAGCCAATCCTAATTCAGATAAAACTTCAGCGCTGTTTCGGGAAGAAGCCCAATCCGTTCTGGAAAGTGGCAAAGCACGCCGCATATTTGAAACTTTTATACAGGCTCAAGGTGGAGAATTACTATCTGATCAATCGCCTCTTTATGTCTCAATGCCTGAAAAAAGAGCTGTAGTTGTAGCTGAAAAAGATGGATATATTTCTGGACTAAATGCTTATATGATTGGTCAAGCAAGTGTAAATTTAGGTGCAGGGCGCAAAGAAAAGGCAGATAAGCTCGATATGGGAGCAGGCTTTAGCTTTAAGAAAAAAGTTGGTGACAAAGTCAAAAAAGGCGAAGTGATTGCCAATGTTTACCAAGGGACACAAAGTTTTTTCGATCAAAAAAAACTAAATGATGCTTCCAATGCTATTGCGGAGTCCATCACATATTCCTTAGAAGCAGTTCCTAAACCAAAGGAGGTTTTAGCAATACTGGACGAATCCAGCCTTTAAGCCAAGGATATGCTTGTTTCTCCCCAGGCAGATTGGTATAATACAATCAAGAACGAATGTTTGATCTTGATGTTAAGTAAGGATGCTAAGATGATTATTTTGGGGATTGATCCAGGCTATGCGAGAACGGGTTTTGGTGTAATTAAGTATGTCGGGAATCGCTTTCAGGTATTAGATTATGGCGTAATTTCTACCAAGGCACATACGCCTTTTGAGATCCGTTTGTTGACTATTTTCCAGCAAATTGAAGCTGTGATTAGTCGTTATAAGCCTGATATGATGGCTATAGAGGAACTGTTTTTTTCTAAGAATACGACTACCGCTATGGGGACAGCGCAAGCCAGAGGCGTAATCGTATTGGCTGCATCTAAAGGTGGATTGCCCGTGTATGAGTATACCCCGATGCAGGTGAAATTAGCTGTGACTGGTTATGGGAGAGCTGATAAGAATCAAGTTGGACAAATGGTTAAGACTATTCTGAATCTTGAACGAGCACCTAAGATTGACGATGCTTCCGATGCTTTAGCCATTGCTATTTGTCAAGCTCATACCGGACCAATCCATGCAAATAAAGCTGTGGCAGGTTATCAATACGGCCCAAAAGGAAAGAATTTTTCCGAAATAATAGGATGAAGAGGCAGTTAAATTATGTATGCATATTTAAAGGGATCAATTACCCAGCGTAGGGAAGAATTTATTGTTATAGAAGTTGCCGGAATTGGTTATAAAGTTTTTTGTTTACCGCCCATTCAATCCCGATTTGCTCAAGAAGGGAATAGTATTTGTGTCTACACCCACTTGTATGTGCGCGAAGATACAATGGCTCTTTATGGGTTTCCCTCTCAAGAAGAGCATGATATGTTTTTAATGCTTTTACAAGTGAGTGGTATTGGCCCTAAAGTAGCTCTAGCTCTGGTTGCACATTTGCCGCCTAGCCGTTTTGCCTTAGCTGTAATTACTGGTGATATTGCTTGTATCACCCAAGTGAAGGGTGTTGGAAAAAAGGGTGCTGAACGCTTGGTTTTGGAACTTAAGGATAAATTAAAAGGTTTTGCCTTTGATTCTCAGGAAGTGTCAGTGAATATTCCGGCAGAGTCTTATACGGATGAGACCGGCGATCTTCTGCAAGAAGCTGCGGGAGCCTTAGTTGTTTTGGGATATTCACCGATGGAAGCTCGGAAAGCGGTATCTTCTGTTTATCAAGAGGGGATGCTGGTTGAGGAGCTAATCCGCTTGTCGCTTCGAGCTTTAGTCTGAAGATAATTAGCCGCAAGAGTTTCTAGACTTTTATGAACCTAAGTATACATTTAAATTATGGTAAATGTAGAGAGAAATTAGTCTGATGTCCGTGTTAGGCGCTAATTAAGGAGTATGGTATGGATTTCGAAGAGTTTAACGAAGATGATCGCTTAATTGGGCAGCAACGCCAGTGGGAGGATCGTGACGAGAAGGGACTTCGCCCTCTTTGTTGGGCAGATTATGCCGGTCAAACAAAAGTAAAAGAAAATCTTAAGATTTTTATTGAGGCTGCCGCCACAAGAGGCGAAGCCCTAGATCACGTGCTCCTCTACGGCCCTCCTGGACTAGGGAAAACTACCCTGGCAGGTATCATCGCTGCTGAGATGGGGGTAAATTTACGCATTACTACTGGTCCGGCTATTGAAAAGGCTGGTGAATTAGCAGCTCTTCTTACGAATCTAAATGAAAGGGATGTGCTCTTTATTGATGAAATTCATCGCTTGAATCGAAGTGTGGAAGAAATTTTATACCCAGCTATGGAAGACTACTGTTTAGATATTATGATAGGTAAAGGCCCGTCAGCACGTTCAATCCGCTTAGATTTGCCTAAATTTACTTTGATTGGCGCTACCACAAGAGCAGGACTTCTCTCAGCCCCTTTACGTGACCGTTTTGGTATGATTAATCGTTTAGAACTCTATGAAACAGAAGACTTGATGGAAATTCTGCGCCGGGATGCTGCCATTCTTTCTATTGGTATTAGCGAAGAGGGCCTAAGAACCTTGGCGTCACGATCGCGTGGTACTCCTCGAATTGCCATTCGTCTGCTTAAGAGAATGCGTGATTTTGCTCAAGTGAAGGGTAATGGAACTATTGATAAGGCCGTGGCTGACTTTGGTTTAGCAGCACTTGATATTGATCCTCGTGGGCTAGATGGTACCGACAGGAGAATCCTTACCAATATGGCCGAGATGTTCCGTGGTGGCCCGGTGGGACTTGATACTTTAGCCGCTTGTACAGGAGAAGATGCTATCACAATTGAAGATGTCTATGAACCTTTTCTTATGCAAATCGGCTTCGTAGCCAAGACTCCCCGGGGGCGTGTGCTTACGCCTCTTGGATGGAATCATCTAGGACTACCTTGTCCAGATAATTACGAGCGCCACCTAAGAGGCCTGGGAAGTTCGCTTTCAGGCTTGGGAGAGAGTGATTATCCTTTGCCAATAGAATTATTGACAGAAGAAGTATCTGTAGACGTAAGTAGCGATAATGAAATGGGTTTTCGGTAGGTATAGGTAGAGTATGACAAAAGAACCTTTATTATTACACATGTGCTGCGGTCCTTGCAGCGAATGGCCCTTAAAGCAGCTGTCAGAAGAGGGCTACAAAATTAGCGGATATTTTTATAATCCCAATATTCATCCTTTAGTAGAGCAGAAACGTCGCTTAAAGCAAGCAGAAGCGCTGATGAATATTTGGCAATTGCCCTTTGAAAGCGAACTACTAGACATGGAGTCTCAGTGGTTAGGATGGGGAGAGAAGGAGCGTGATAGTTTTTCTCGCTGTCAGAGGTGCTACAGTATTCGTATGAATCGAGTAGCGCAAAGAGCCGCTGAAGAAGGATTTTCTGCCTTTAGTACCACACTCCTAATTAGCCCCTATCAAGATCAGGATGCTATCCGTGTTGCAGGAGAAAAGGCAGCGCAAAGTCATCATGTAAAATTTTTATATCGCGATTTTCGCCCTGGCTTTCGTCAAGCACAGGAAATGGCTAAAGAACACGGGCTCTATCGGCAAAAATACTGTGGTTGTATTCTCTCTTTGGAAGAATCTAATTTTAAAGAAAAGATTCAAAAGGATTTGGACAAATTAACAATTTAAGGTAATTGAGGTGCCACCAGAACCGTGTTGTAGTGGTCATAGATTACCATGCCGGGCTTGCTGCCACGGGGCTTTCTCACTTGTTTGGCGGGGCAATAATCAACAGGGAGTTTTAGACTGGATGACCCTGATTCGGCTTGTCCGGCTTGGGGACGTCCAGCAGGGCGTGAGAAGTAGGCAGCAATTTGGGCGGCTTCTAAAATTGCTTGGTCGGTCGCTTGCTTGTGAGCACAGCGCAAAATTACGTGGGTTCCGGGCATCTTCTGAACATGAAACCACAAATCCTCAGCCGCTGCAATTTTTAATGTGAGTTGATCATTTTGAATGTTATTTCGACCGCAAAGAATTTCGTAACCTTCACTGCTGATATAGCGGCGAAAGGCGGTGGCAGAAGAGATGGGCTTGGCTACTTTCGAGTTATTTCGTTTTGTTTTGTCTTGTGCAGCCTTGGCAGCGGCGCGTAAAGCCCGGCTGGAACTGCTTCCTGATTTGGATTTTCCGGGATGAAGGTTCTGAATGGGTTGGTTTTTTTTCTTGCTGGCTTTATCTGCAGAGCTGCTTGAGAGCAAGCCACTCTGAAGCATTTCCTCTCTTAAAGCTTCTAAATCTTCCTCATCCTGCGCCATTTCAAGCCCTTGACAGAGCGAGGATAGGTAAGCTACAGCCTGTTCATCCTCTTCAAGAAAGCGACTGGAAGCCTCAAACTTAGCTTTCATTTTGGTTGCGCGCTTGAAATACTCTTGGGCATTTTGAGCGATAGACTTCTGCTGATTTAAGGGGATATCAATGTAGCTTTCATCAGTACTTTCGTAATCTTGGGCGCGAAAATTTGATGCACCGGCTGGGATTTGATAAGCATTGGCTAAGAGTAATTGACCAAATTTCTGTAAATCGAAACGTTCGGCGCAGCTTTCGATATCTTGCTGATGAATATTTTGCTTTCTTAAAGCATGAGAAAGGGCATTCTGGCAAAATTGTAGCAAATGGCGCTTTTTTTGCTGGAAATTAGCGGCAGTGTCTTGAAGTCCATAAACCATGTCCATAGCCTGTGAGATGCTTTCACAGGCAGTTTGATAACCGGCATCCTTAAGAAAAAGGGCATGAAAGTCTTTGGGTGCTTCCTGTGGGGTAATACTATAAGCCGAAGGTGAAGCTTCTCCTTCAGTGATTTTTTGTAAGACTGAGGATAGTCCTTGAAGTAGCTGAATCTGCTGAGGATCGCTAATTTGTGCTATACCCATCCGTGGGTCCAGCTGACTAAGATAACAGATTTCCCTAGCCAATAAGGGAGAAAATCCTAGTAGTGACTCCTGAAGCGCCTTCTCTAAAGGTCTGTTAGCCGCTGCAGCGATTATAGGAATTTTGTTATTATTACAGGCTTCTAGAGCCTGGGCAGGGCTAATTTTATCTTGGGCAGGTGGATATACGTAGGGTCTGGCAGGCATAACCTCGCGTACACGGCTAATTTTGGCATCAACATGAAGCAGACTGTCTAAAATACGCCGCTCGGCGTTCAGCAGGATAATATTGCTATGACGACCCATTAACTCAATAATCAAAAATTTTCTCTTAAGATCACCAATTTCGTCTGTAGTTTCCATCTCGAACTCGACGATTCTTTCGAAGCCGGGAGAGGTTATTCCAATGATTCGGCTTCCACCGATATGTTTCCGCAAGAACATACAAAACTGCGGTGGCAATGCAGGATTTTCTCGTGTGATTGTGGTCAAATGTAGGCGAGGACAGGAGGGATTGGCTGAAAGTAAAAGGCGAAGAGTCTGACCACTTTGCCTAATTGATAGTAAAATATCATATCTTGTAGGCTGATAAACTTTATCAACGCGTCCACCTGTAAGAGTATCTTTCAGTTCTTTAGCTAAAAAGTGGGTGGTTATTCCATCGAGTGGCATGATTACCTCATCTATCTACTATTTTTTGGTTTCGTCTCTTTGACCCCGAATTACAAATCGAATCCAAGCCAAAAGTACAACAATAATTAATTCAATTCCTACCAACGTGAAGAAGCGATCAAATTGATTGACTGACAAAAGGAAATTGACTCCCAAGAGGATAAAGGTGACAAAAAGCGCTAGCAAAAAACGACCAAGGCGACTTTCCGCCAATATAGAAAAAAAGCCCTGTTGCTTTTGACTTTTTCTACGACGAGGGGCACTGGAGGAGCTTTTCTTTTTGGCACTAGCGGTTGATCGACTTCGACTTTGAGGTGTCATATTTTCCCTTTCAAAAGTGCAATATTCCATTTGCCCTTTAAGATATTATAAAGGAAGCAAAATAGTCTTAATTACTTAACCCTGTTATTCTAATATAAAAAGCCAATCCCTACCAGCCTTTATCCCAAAACAAAATGTCTTTCGTTGTAAGGAGCATGGTGTTGGTAAGGAGTTGGCCTTGATAAGTAGTAATTCAGGGTCTCTTAGTTCTCCATAGTTTGGAGTAAGTTACGGATTTTTTCGGTGGGATTCATAAGATTAGATAAAGAAGCGTCATGATTAATCGCATCAATCAAAAGAGCCACAAACTTCGTCATATTTACATCACAGAACCACTCGGCAGCTAAGAGCTCCGGGCGGCGGTAGATAAGATTAGTAGCAAAGACTTTGGCAATTAATCCATCGTGATAGGCTTGATTAAAATGCTCAACACCTTCTGTAAAAAGTCCAAAGGTAGTTGCACAATAGACATTACGAGCACCGCGAGACTTCATTTCGCGAGCAATGTCTAGCATTGAATCACCAGAAGAAATCATGTCATCAACAATTAAGATATCCATCCCATCAACGGAATCGCCCAGAAACTCGTGGGCTACAATGGGGTTTCGTCCGTTAACAATTGAAGTATAGTCGCGACGTTTATAGAACGTTCCTAAAGGTACTCCTAGAATGGAGGCAAAATACATGGCTCTGGTGATACCGCCTTCATCAGGGCTAATAATCATAAATTTACCACTAGAGAAGGATAGGTCTGGTATTGCACGGTACATGGCCTTGATAATTTGATAATTAGCAGAAATACTCTCAAAGCCAGAGGTAGGAATAGCATTAGCAACTCGTTCGTCATGGGCATCAAAAGTAATTATATTTTCTACACCTAGACCATACAATTCTTCCAGCGCAAAAGCGCAGTCAAGAGACTCACGGGCATTGCGCTTATGCTGACGACTTTCATACAAAAAGGGCATAATCACGTTAATACGACGTGCCTTACCCGAACAAGCCAAAATGACGCGCTTCAAGTCTTGGTAGTGATCATCAGGACTCATATTGTTAGTTTGACCAAACATCTTGTAGGTACAGGAAAAATTCATTACATCACTGATAATAAATAAATCATGCCCTCTGACAGAGTGGGAAATAACGGCTTTGCCTTCACCGGATGAAAAACGGACATTATTTACAGCAATTCGATAATCCGTTCTATAAAAACCGGGATGAGAGCTGTTAATCAGAAGTTGCTGATACTCAGATCGACGCTTATTCAAATAATAGTTTACATTATCTGAGAATTCCTGACTTCCTTTTAAAGGAATGATGGCAACCGGACCTACTGGTGGCATGGAATTGTCACCATATTGGTTATATTTGGAATAAGCTTTCTCATCTGGTACGGAAGGTGTGGATATCATTTTTGGTCCCCCTCAATGTCTCTATTACTTTTAGTCTTATTAGATATACTACTGTATGTCATCATGCTATTCAAAAAGTTCTCCGATACGTATCTGGCCTAGGAAGTCAGAAATTTTTACATCTGGATTGACTAAGTAGCCCAAAGCTTCATCTAAATTTATAGCGTCAATCAATCTGGCAATAAAGGGTGTCATATTTACATCTATGTACCAAGATGCCTGAAGTAACTCTGGCCGGCGATAGATGAGGTTGGTACAGAAAACTTGTTTAATAATTCCTTTATTGACAGCCTGATCCATGCTTTCAATCCCGTCCACAAATAGTCCAAAAGGCGCAAGACAATAGATATCTTTGGCACCCTTTCGCTTCATGATCTCAGCAGTTTCCAGCATAGTTCGGCCTGAATTAATCATATCATCAACAATTAAGACATCTTTTCCTTCACAGCTTTCACCTAAAAACTGAATTTCTTTTACCGGATGCTCATCATTAATTTTAATGGAATAATCGTAACGCCGATAAAAAATACCCAGAGGAAGCCCTAAAACGGAAGCATAGTAGGCAGAACGAGTCGCACCGGTTTCGTCAGGGCTAACGACTAGCGTAGACTGCTTGTCAAGTTTGAGAGTTGGATTCGTAGAAATAAGCGTGCTAATAATTTTAAAGGCAGATTTAGGTGATTCAAATCCCATTAAGGGAACTGCATTAACAACTCGGTCATCGTGTGGGTCGAAAGCGATGAAATTAGCGACACCTAATTTATAAAGTTGTTGGAGCATGGAAGCGCAGTCTAAAGATTCTCTACCTTTGCGGCGATCCTGACGCCCTTGATAAAGGAAGGGCATAATCACATTTATTCTTCGGGCTTTTCCACTGACTGCCATTATAATTCTTAGAAGATCTCGAAAATGATCATCCGGCGAAGCATGATGTTCCAGACCAAAAATTGGAAAGGTTGACTGGTGAGATAGAATATCTGAGATAATAAAGATATCATGTCCGCGAACGGTCTGATTCAGTGAGACTTTGCCTTCACCCGTTGAAAAACGAACGTTGGTAGAATCAATTAAATAGTCATCCCGAAGGTAACCAACACTATGAACATAAGGATTACTCTTGTGCTCATGTCGTTTCTGCCGCTTTTCGTGGAGTATATTATTAACCTGACGTACAAACTCCATATTGTCTGTATGACAAATAATCCCAATAGGACCGAAGGGTTCCTGCAAGTATTCCTGAAAATCCGATTCGGATGGATCAGCTCCCTGTATAAAACGCGATGATGCTGTCATGTAATTCCCCCGGTGAGGCGCTTAGCGCAGGCCTTTGCTTTAGAAACTTTTCTACTACACAGTATAACGCTTTTCATTTGTTTTTTAAATCACGTAAATGTGCATGAAAAGAAAGGGGGAATCAACAGGCCTTGTGTAAATTGTGTCTAGCATTTTAGCGGATTTTAGGCCGTTTTCTAAAATTACTTTTGAATTTACTAAATCCATGTTAAAGTTTAAAGGTCTGGAATCAAAATTTCAATTAGCTAACCCATATTGGTAATAAATGAAATCTAATTGGTTGATAATGCAAAGGAGTAGGACAATGTATATTAATTTTCGTAAAACTACATTTTGGGGGGTAGCGGCAGACATAGCATCTTGCCCCGCTTCTGATCGCCCCGAAGTTGTCCTATCTGGAAAATCTAATGTAGGAAAATCAGCCTTAGTCAATGCCTTGGCTGACAATAAAAAATTAGCAAGAGTTAGTCAGAGTCCTGGTAAAACTAGATTAGTTATTTATTTTGATGTGGATCAGAAACTCTATTTAGCAGATTTACCCGGTTATGGCTACGCAAAGGCCTCAAAAGAGACGAAAGAGAAGTTCTCCAAATTGGTTGACCAATATTTTAGTAGTGGCCGACCATTTTCTTTGGTTTTGCATCTGATAGATATTCGTCATGCGCCCTCAAAGGAAGATGTACAAATGATGCAGTATATGCGGGATCAAAAAATTCCTTTCTTTCTTGTGTTTACCAAGTGTGATAAATTTTCTCGACAAGCGAGGCAGAAACGATTACAGGAGCAACTCCAAGCTTTGGATATAGCAGAGGAAGTGCCTTGCTTTGCAGTGTCTTCAGAGAAAAAGGAAGGTCTGCTTGATTTGCAACAAGGAATTGAACAGTTTCTATTTCCAGAACACACCGTGGTGTGAGCCAATTCATTCAATCATTCCAAGGATAAAGTTGTTGGAGGTTTTGTCGCTTTTTGTCAATATTCTTTCCCTTTCTCTTTAGCGAGAGCTCGTATACTTAGGGTATCAGCGTACTAGGGGGAATGAAGCGAGGTGATTGGCAGTTTTAAGGGTATTGGCTTGGTTAGTCAGCATGTAATAGCTTTGTGCCAAAGGCGCCTTAAGTTCAAGACTCAGCTAATTCATCAGTACTGTGGTCTTTGGGAGCGGCAGCTATGCCAACGTCGATTGTTGTATCCAAGTTTAACTGTTTTTCTGGCAGCAAATCTGGCCTATTTCTTGCCCTTGCCCTTGTCTTTAAGCTGCATTGGAACTTTTTTCGTGCTGAGTTTGTTTTTCTTCGGCTTCCGTCGCAGTTGGATAGGGCGACTAATCTGGATCATTTCACTCTGCCTAAGCTTACTGATAATATTTAGAATTTCTATCAATGAACATACCTCGTTAAACTATTGGTCAGAGCGAACAAATGCCTTAGCGTCTAATGATAACTTGGAAATTAAGCAAGGGAATGATTCACCTTCCGCCCTGTATAGTGGGGAAATAGTTTCCTTTTCAGAACTAGAGGAGGGATATGAGTTATTCCTGTTGCGCCTTAACAACGGTGTTGTGGTAGCTTTTTTTAGTGATCGTTCTGACTTGAATTTTGGTACCTTAGTTGAAATTAGTGGAACACTAAGTATTTTTGATCCACAGCGTAATCCTGGTGGATTTAATCAGAGGGATTACTACAAAAGAAAAGGAATTTATTTACAACTAGAATGTAGAAGCAAGGATATTAAAATTCTTGGGATACCTGCTTCTAAGAACATCCTAGCGGAGCTAACTCTTTGGGGTAGAGGTTTCAGAAATCAAACAAGCCTTTTGTGGCAACAGCTTTTGCCGAGAGAAGAAGCTGCGCTCCTTCTGGGGATGCTTTTAGGTGACACCCAGTTAATGAGTTCCGAACAAAAGTTTAACTTTAAATATTCTAATCTTTCCCACTTAACTGCAGTTTCGGGTGCACATATTCATAGTTTTTTATTTCCTATCAGTGCTTTGGTGAGAAGAATTACTAAACGGCGATTCCTAAGGTATATACTGTTAGCAGCTACACTTCTGACTATTGGTTTTATCACAGGGTGGTCGGCAGCAGTTAGCCGAGCATTGTGGATGTATTTAATAGATTTGTTTTATGGATTTAATGGTACAAGGCCAGATCGGTTAGGGGGGCTTTTTGCTGCTACGTTGGGTTTAGGTTTAGTTAATCCCTATAACTTACTGGACATTGGTTTTATATTGTCCTTTTCAGCTACATTATCACTTATAGTAGGAGTAAAATCTATTACAATTAAAGTGAAAAAACTACCGTTTTTTAAACGTGTATGGATTGGGCAAGATAAGGTAATTGCTTGGCTGGCTAGTTTTATTTGTGTTCAAGTGGGTATGCTCCCGTGGCTCTTTCTTCTTTCCAGTAGAGCGTCAATAGCAGTACTCTTAGCCAACGTTATTGGTAGCTGCTTTTTCACAATTATTATTCAACTTGCTTTACCACTGGTTATTGTTCTGCCGTTGATAAAGCTATTCCCCATGCTTTTATCTGTTGCACAAATTCTATACTTGCCTCTTTCAGGTCTCTTACTTGGATTTAATCAGAGTGCGGCATTTCTGGGTCGAAGAGGATTGGCGGGGGTACGAATTGACACATTATCACCATTTATCATAGCAGCGATTCTGATTTGGGGTCTCTCTTTATGGCTGCCCAAAAGTTTTCTGGCTTCAATTTGCAAACCCATTATGGTTCTAACCTTGGCTACTGGCCTGATTCGACTCAATTTTGCTTCGCCCACCCCCCTTGCAACCATTATCTTTGCTGATGTAGGTCAGGGCGACAGCACTTTAATACTGGCAGGAGACAGAAGTCTGCTTTTAGATGCTGGCAAAGATGGAAGTGGGGATAAAGTTATTCTCCCCCTCATGAATTATTACGGCATCTGGGAACCGGATATATCAATTCTTACTCACTGGCACAGAGATCATGGAGGTGGTTTTATAGAGCTTATCAAGCAGAACAGACTGTCGCAATTATGGGCATCACCCTTTGAAAAGTCCCCCGATCATGAAGAAGAAAATCAGCTCTTTACGGATATTTCATCCAAAACTATTCTTCACCCTTTGGAAAAAAATGATAAGATATATTTGACTTCAGAGGTTCAGGCCGAAATAATTTACCCTCCAACTGCTCCTAATAATGGTGGGAACGAGGCGTCAATTATAGTTCTGCTGAGAATTAAGGCTATGAATTTTTTATTTATGGCAGATGCAGGCTGGCCGACAGAGGAAGAAATTCTTGCAGATTTGGGTAAGAATGGTACTATTGACCAACTAACAGTACTAAGGGTGGGACATCATGGTAGTCGCTTCTCCAGCTCAAGTGATTTTTTATATCAAATGAAGCCGGAAGTTGCTATTATTAGTGTAGGAAACAATCTATATGGTCATCCTGCCTTGGCTACGCTTGAAGCTTTAAATAGTTTGAATATAAAAACATGGCGTACGGATGAGTCGGGAGCAATCGTCGTGGAAGTTTATTCTGAAGATTTAACTGTCAGAGAATGCATTGAATAAATATGAGGGAAGAGCAATAGAATGGTGAAAGAAAAAAAATCTACGGGCAGAAAAACCTTGGCTGTTGGAGCGTATCAGGAACTCGCTTCTGAAATAAAAAGTGGTAAGACAAGGCCGATCTATTTGATTTTCGGTGATGAAGAGTATTTGATTGAACGTGCTATCCAAGCGCTGGGTAGGCTCTTGGTTGCTCCTGGTTGCATGGAGGTTGACTATTATAGGGGAGAGTGGGCAGCCTTTAAGCAGGGACTAGACTCCCTTGTAGAGATTGCTCATACGCCACCATTTATGTCATCTAAACGCTTGATAATTATTCGAAACAGTGGTTTATTTGGCAGTAAGAGTCCTGAAAATCAGGAGCTTTCCGATAAGTATGTTTCGTTTTTTCGAAGTATTCCGGAATCAGCCTGTGTTGTATTTTGGGAAGACAAAATTGATAAGCGAAAGAAGAATCTGTTAGAGGCAATATCGGATTCTGGCATTTTGGTTCAGGTAGATCGCCAGAGCCCGGACTCCCTATGTCGCTGGGTTGCCACCACCTTGCAAAAGGAAAACATACGCATCACAACAGAAGGTATAAATAGCCTAGTGGATCGCACAGAAGGAAGCATGCGAGTTTTAAGTGGTGAAGTACAGAAATTAATACTTTTTTGCCGTCGATCTCAACTGGAAAAACTGGATAAAGGCGATATTGATAAAATCTGTATGCCAGATATTCGTGGCTCGATTTTTCAAATGACGGATGCTATTGGCGCTCGTAAAACAGACCGGGCGCTAGAAATTCTTGATACATTAATTGCTATGAAAGAACCTGTCCCTAAAATTCGATTTATGCTATCTAGACATCTACGCCAATTAATATGTGCTAAAGAATTAGGCCGAGCAGAGGAGGTTATCAGTCGCCTTAAAGTGGTGCCTTTTGTGGCTAGAAATCTTGTTATTCAGGCCAAGAGCTTTTCTTTGGATGATTTGCTTTTCTTTTATGAAGCTTGTGCATTGTCAGATTTTGCTGTAAAAACAGGCAAAATCGAAGACCGACTTTCTTTAGAAATTTTTTTGGCTAGTTGTGATAAAGGGGCGGGTCGAGAAACTTTTCCGAAAGGATTAATTCTCAGTAAAGTTTGACGTAAGCAGTGGATTGTTATAGAATCAATTCGGTTTTTAGTGTGAAAAATAGGGAGGATATGTATATGGCAAAGATACAGATGAAGACACCCCTTGTAGAGATGGACGGGGACGAGATGACAAGAATAATCTGGAAACAGATAAAAGATATTTTGTTATCTCCCTATATTGACTTAAAGACAGAGTATTTCGATCTATCTCTTACTCATAGAGATGAGACAGATGACCAAGTTACAATTGACTCGGCTGTTCGTACACAAGAGCTCGGTGTAGCTGTAAAGTGTGCAACAATTACTCCTAATGCCCAACGGATGGAAGAGTATACTCTTAAAAAGATGTGGAAAAGTCCAAATGGTACAATCCGAGCGATATTAGATGGTACAGTTTTCCGGACGCCGATCTTAGTTGAGGGAATAAAACCCTTTGTTTCCGTTTGGGAAAAGCCAATTACAATCGCACGTCATGCCTATGGTGATGTTTATAGAGATTCTGAAATGCAAATCAAAGAAGCCGCCAAGGCGGAACTTTTGATTACTTTTCCTGATGGCCGTACAGAGAAACAGTTGATTCATGATTTTGATGGTCCGGGAATTGTATTAGGTATGCATAATACTGATAAGTCAATTTCGGCTTTCGCAAGGGCTTGCTTCATGTATGCCCTTGATTTGAAACAAGATCTATGGTTTGCGACTAAGGATACCATTTCTAAGACTTATGATCATCGCTTTAAGGATATCTTTCAGGACATCTTTGAGGCAGAGTTTGAACAGAAATTTGCTGAGGCCGGTATTGAGTATTTTTATACTTTAATCGATGATGTAGTTGCTAGAATTATGCGTTCACAAGGCGGTATTTTGTGGGCTTGCAAAAATTATGATGGTGATGTTATGTCTGACATGGTAGCTTCTGCTTGCGGAAGCTTGGCAATGATGACTTCTGTATTAGTTTCTCCTGACGGAAAATATGAGTTTGAAGCCGCTCACGGCACAGTTACCAGACATTATTACAAGCATTTAAAGGGCGAGAAAACTTCAACTAATCCAATGGCTACTATTTTTGCTTGGTCAGGAGCGTTAAGAAAGCGTGGTCAGCTTGACCAACTCAGTGAGTTAATGGAGTTTGCTGATCGCTTGGAAGCCGCGTCTATCGCAACTATCGAAGAAGGTACTGTGACTGGCGATTTAGCTCCTTTAATGAAAGCAACTAAGGTAGTTGATACCGAGGGTTTTTTAAAGGCTATAGCAGAGAAGTTAAACTAAGATTTAACTTTAAATTCTTATTACCCCAGTTAAGAAAGTGAGATTAAAATATGAGTTATTTTGAAGTATGGAATCAAAGAATTGAAGATTCTACGGATCAAGAAAAGTATAAGAATTATGTGCAGCACTACTATGAATTAGAGAAGGAGGCTTATAGCCGTATCCTGTCTGCTTACCCCAACAATACGCAATTAATTTCTGGTAAGGCAGTCGAGTTAGCTAGACTGTTAGGCTTTGCTGCTGATGATATGGATGTTTTTGTTGGTTTTGTTGACGGCATTAATGCCAGTCTGGAAACTGAGCAGGATTTAGCTGCAATTACAGATGACACGGTACTGGATCTAAAGATCAATTACGAAAAATTATTTTGGCATATGCATGATGCTAAGGCTGAATGGCTTTACACCCTGCCTGCTTGGGAACAAATTTTAACGAAAGAAAAGCAAGCTGAGATTATTAAGGATTACCGTACTTCTAAAATTGTTCATAAAGATAAAATTGGAAGGAATGATCCTTGCCCTTGTGGGAGCGGTAAAAAATATAAACAGTGTTGCTTAAACAAAGAATAACTTGACGGCGCGCCGGGTGGCTCCCTGTCAAGGGATGGGGAGTCTATGGCAAAAACAATTGAAAATTTGCCTCTCTCTAGTCGTCCTTATGAGCGTCTAGAGGAGACAGGGGAACAAACTCTATCTAATGCCGAACTATTGGCTATTCTACTTAAGACTGGCTCTTGTGGCACATCGGCGTTGGAGTTAGCGGAAGAAATTTTGCGCTTGCAATCAGATAATGTGGGTCTTCATTTCCTTTGGGATCTTTCCTTAGAAGAACTTATGGCCTGTAAGGGTTTGGGGCGCGTGAAGGCCATTACAATTAAAGCAGCGCTTGAGATTGGTCGTAGGGCTCTGCGCATTGATCCAACTTTACGTGGCCGTAAAATTTCAGTGCCCCAGGATGCAATTGACCTTTTTGAAAATCGTATGCTAAATTTGACGGTAGAGGAAATTCATAGCCTGCTATTAGATGTGAGACACAGAGTGATTAGGCATGTAGTTATATCTAGCGGTGGTCTTGCCGCAACCGGAATATACCCGAGAGAATTGTTTCGAGCCGCTATTAAGGCAAATGCAGCGGCAATGGTATTAGCTCATAATCACCCCAGTGGTGACCCCACCCCAAGCCAAGAGGATATTTCTACTACAAAGGCTCTGGGTAAGGCTGCTTTAGTATTAGGGATTGATCTGGTAGATCATATTATTGTCGGGAAATTTCATAGCGTTAGTTTAAAAGAATTTGGCTGTTTTTAGGATTTGTGTTATCCTATTTAGTACGAGTTAAATAGTTCGCTTTACTGAGGTGTGTAATTTTGCGTAGATTTTTAGCAAATAAGTTGCTCATATTGTTACTTTCCACATTACTGATAGTTATTTTTATTGTGGCTGGTATGATACCGGGAAGTCCAGTTAATAAAATTCTAATGCCTGTGTCTTTAGTTTTAAATCCCATACAAAAGACTGTGCAAGGAACAGGCAACACTGTATCTGATTTTTTTTCAGCAATTAATGATGGAATGGCTATAAAAAAAGAAAATGAAGAGCTAAAGGCGCAGGTTGCGGCCCTGGAGTATCAAGTTAACCAAGGCGAGGAAGCTATGAGGCGCTGGGAAGAACTAAAAGATGCTTTTCGCATTAAAGATACTTTTGAAAATTATGAAATTATTGGTGCTTCCATTTTAACCAGAGAGGCAGATGAGTGGTTCAGTGTCATAAACATTGATATTGGCATGGCTGATGGTGTGAATGCTCAGGATAAATCCTTTGCTGTTGTTGATGCCAAGATGAATCTTGTCGGTAGGGTAATGTCTACCGATTTGACTTCAGCTAAAGTTTTGCCTTTATTACATGAAGGATTTTCTGTTTCTGCAAAAGTAAACACCATTAATGGGGCTATTGTCCGTGTACATGGTGAAGCCCTAATGAAGATGGATGGTTTGTGTAAAATTGATGAGATACAGCCTGATGTAGAGTTAGCAGTGGGGGATGAACTTGTTACTAGTGGAAAGGGCGGTTTATTTCCAGCAGGCATTCCGATTGGCGTAATTGAAGAAGTCAACTATGAATCAGAGCTTAACCGTTATGCCATGCTGCGTCCCTACACTGAGATTGGCAATTTAAAAGATCTTTTTGTGATGATTCCGGCATCGGATTTGGAGCAGACGCCAGATGAAAGTCTTACAGGACAAACAGAATCGTAGGTGGAGTTTAATTGAATAGAAAAGCACATATTAGACAAGTTGTAATTTACTTACTATATATATTGTTTTTTTCTACACTGCAAGTGAGCTTTCCTCAGAGTCTTTCTTTTCGAGGACAGGTTGCTGACTTTATGATTGTTTTGGTCATTTTGACCGGTTATTTTTTCGGTGCTTTAGATGGTGCTATTATTGGCTTTTTTATTGGTTTATTACGGGATATTATGTCTGGAACGGTGATTGGTGTTGGTGCCTTAGCATTCCTCTATGTTGGTGTCCTATCAGCTGTTATTTTCTCTAAACGGTTTCATAGCCGTATTAGTCTGGCCTTTGTTCAGGTCATTATTATGACTATTATATATAAGTTGATAGGTCATGGATTCTTTTGGGTAAAACAGATTCTATCTAACAATCCTACCAGATACCTATCTGTCACAACTATTGTTTTTGATAGCATTTTGCCGCAACTTGGCGTGAACTTACTAATCACTTTTCCACTTATAATATTATTGAAGTATTTTGGTCCCTATAGAAGGGACTATATTGAGAAGAAGAAGCAGCTTGAACATGAGGATAGATTATGGCAGATAAGTTAAATGATAATGGGGTTTATGTTTTTGATCAGGAATCTCCAGAGGTTTCTAAATATAATGGTAGTAGTTCTAATAAAAAAGGGGCAAAGCAGTTTTTTAAAAACCGATATTCCATAATTACAATGGGAATCTCGGCTATTGGTATCGTTATTTTAGGAATGACTGCATCGCTGCAGTTTTCCGGCTATATCCCTGAAACAGCAGCTGCAAGGGGAAGCGTGTCGCGTGAATATTCAGTTCCAGCGCCGCGAGGTGAAATTGTCGACAGTAATGGAGTGGTGCTGGCTTCTTCCCGGGCAATTAAAAGCTTATTGCTTGCCACCGCCTACGATTTAGGGGATATTAATACCGAGAAGAAAAAGAAAAGCAAGGAGCAAATTGCGAATAACGCTGAATTTAATCAAATGCTCTTGGACTTGTCATACTTATTCGATGAATATAATGTAACTCCAATTGAAGAACTTTCTGATTATCTAGCAGTTGAGCCTTTTACGTTTAAAAAGGATGAAGAAAAGATTCTTCAATGGCAGGTTAATAAGAATCTTTTTGCCCTTGAAGAGCCTCAGAAGAATAAAGTAGTTACCTATCAAGATAAGAAAGCTAAGAATGATCCGCAAATATTTTTCCTTTACTTACGGAATCTTTTTGATCTTGATGAAAGCTATAGTACGGAAGAGGCCTACCGGATTATAAAGTTGCGTTATCAAATCTTCAAAGATAATTGGGCTTTTACTACCGGAAAACCGGTTAAGGTTGCAATAAATGTTCCTGAAGAACTAATTGATTTGATTTTGGAACAAAATTATAAGTATAAAGGGGTTATTGTATCGCAGGATTATCGGCGTATTTACTCACCGCAAGCGCAGCTGGCTTCTCATGTTATTGGTTATGTAGGTAAGATTCCCCAAGATGAACTAACAAATCTACAAACTATGGGATACACCTCTGAGGATATTCTGGGAATGTCCGGGGTTGAGAAACAGATGGAGCGTTATTTGCATGGAACGAATGGTACTTCTTCTTACAATGTCTGGACAGATAAGCAGGCAGAAGGCAGTTTTTACCCTGAGAGTATTGGTACGGCGGCTACTGCAGGTGCTTCTGTTAAGTTAACGCTAGATAGTGAACTACAGCAGGTTGCCTTAGATTCAATCAAAGATTATATCCAAGTATCTAAAGAGAATGAGGAGAAAAAGCCGGAGAATGAGCGCTTTAAAACGGCCAATGCTGGGGCAGTTGTTGCCATGGATCCTAAAACGGGAGCAATATTAGCGATGGCATCCTTTCCGGATTATGACCCTAATGATTTCGTATTAGCTATGGAGGGGGATGAAGCGGCTAAGGATCAGGTTAATTACTATCTGGGCTTAGGGGATGAGGCAGTTCAGGCTAGAACTGCTGAAGATATGCCCCTTTGGAATCGATCACTACTATCTCGCTATGCGCCTGGATCTACCTATAAGATGGTTACGGCGGTGGCAGGATTAGAAACGGGTTTAATAACTCCGGCTACTCCGATTGTATGTGAAAGTCCAGTTGATTTAGGAGGTTGGGAATTTTTCTGCCTAGAAGAAAAATATGGTGGACATGGCCCTCTTACTTTAAATGAAGCAATGGCTACTTCTTGTAATATTTATTTTCAGAAACTTGGCATGGATGTTGGCATCAATGCAATGGATGAATGGGGCAAGAAATTAGGCTTGGGAGAATTAAGTGGTATTGACTTACCTGGTGAAATTCCAGGCTTTCGCTCAAGTCGTGAGACCAAGAAATTGCTGCGTCAAAAAGAATATGACAAGCAGTGGTTCCCCGCCGATACTGCTCAGAGTGCCATTGGTCAATTTGATCACAGTTATACAATCTTACAATTAGCCCGCTACACGGCTACCTTGGCTACCAATCAATTAGTTACTCCACATGTCATTTCAGAAGTAACGGCTCAAGATGGTTCGATACTATATCAGGGCTCAAAAGACTCAGTTTCTGCCGGACTTTCAGAGTCGACTATTAGTGCTATCCGGGAAGCTATGACCAGCGTTGTTACCGATAAAGATGGTACGGCTAAAGATTATTTAGGTGATTTTCCTTTCCCTGTAGCTGCCAAAACAGGTACTGCAGAAACGGGTTATGAAGATGTAAACAAGGAATATTCTAATGGCTTGTTTGTTTGTTATGCGCCGGCTGATGATCCACAGATTGCCATCGCTTTAGTAGTTGAGCGGGGGGAGTGGGGAAAACAGACAATTGATATTGCTAGAAATTTAATGCTGGCATACTTTGGCATGGAAGATCCTAAAGCTGCCGCTCCGGCCGTTAGTGAGCCCCTTCTGGGTGATATTCTTACGCCTACACCAACCACCGCAGCGGTTTCTGGATCAACTGCTGGTTAAAAGCCTTTGGTGAATTGATCTTGGGGAAACCCTCATATGTTTCTCTAAGGAGTCTATTTAGTAATTTGCCTATTGGCATTACATCTGTTCTTCTGTTATCCTATCAGGTAGGTTCTTAAGAAGAAAACATAAACTAACTGAGTTATTAATAAGGCGAGTGATCTTCTTTGCTTGACCTTGACACTAGATGGAAGGGGCAGTAACGCTGCTTAGGTGATGGTTTTTGACAGACAGACAAAAACAAATACAACAATTTAGAAATAATTCTAGAAAAGGCCTTCAACCTCTCTTGCAGATTCTGGTTAGAATTTGTACAATAAGAATAATAATTTTTGCTAATGCTGGAGGGTTTGCTATATGAAAATAGTCTTGTTGGCTGATAACCGTAAAAATGAACTCTTGGTTAATTTTTGTATTGCCTATCGTCAGCTTTTAGCCAAGCACGAGTTGTACTCTATGTATAATACGGCTACACTGCTGGAAAGTGCTGCAGATTTAACTGTTTTTGGATTATCTACCGATTACTCAGGTGGTTTTGAACAATTAGCTTCTCGGGCTATGTTTAATGAAATTGATTCTGTAATTTACTTAAGAGATTCTCAAATTTCTTTTTATGATGATTCGAACCCTTTGCTTAAGGCCTGTGATTACAATAGCATTCCCTATGCTACCAATTTAGCTTCTGCGGAAATTTTAATCCTTGCAATTGATCGTGGTGATCTTGATTGGCGTGAATTGATTCGCACCTAAGAGAATTAGAGTTTTGAGAGGAAGATAATTTGAAGGTTCTTGCTTACCCATTAGGATTATATGAGTCTATTTGTTATGTCTTGATCCTTGGTGATGAAGGCATTATTATCGACCCTGGAGTTGATTATCAGCTTTTACCAATTGATAATATTAAAATCAAAGGAATTTTTTGCACCCATGGTCACTATGATCATATTGCCTATAGTGAGGATATTATTGCTGGTACCGGTGCTCCAATTTATTGTCATCGTGAAGAACTTGTTACCTTGCAAGATCCGGCTAAGAACCAGTCAAGCTATATTGCACAGCCCTATCAAATAGAGGGGGACGTTACGTTATTAGAAGATAATCAGATTGTTACCTCAAAGGATTTAGGCTTTACTGGTTCTGAGACCTTTAGTCTTACAGTTATCCATACACCTGGTCATACCAGAGGGTCAGTTTGCTTTCTTGTGAATGGAAGTGATCAGGAGAACTACCTTTTTTCGGGGGATATGCTTTTTGCCGGCACCATTGGCCGGACTGATTTGGGTGGGAACAAGGATGACATGACATCATCTTTAAAGCGGTTGGCACTTTTACCGGATAACCTAACTGTTTTTCCTGGGCATGGTCCAGCTACAACTCTTGGCGTTGAAAAGTTGACAAACCCCTACTTTACAGCCCTGAACTAGGATGATATGATTCTTTTGATTTTGTTACTTACAAGATTATAATAGGATTAGTTATCTCTAATACTATAGCGGAGGTTATTCATGAGTGATCTAAAGGCGTCTTTACAGTCAATTCAAAAGTGCTTTCATGCTGAGGTTTTGCAGATTCAAAATTCTGCCGAAGCTGAGGAGCTACGTGTTCGCTTTTTTGGTAAGAAGGGAGAACTAACTTCTGTTTTAAGACAGATGGGCTCATTAACTCCTGAAGAGCGGCCTGTTATTGGCCAGCTAGCTAATCAAGTTCGTAGCGATATGGAAGAGACTTTGGCTAAGCGTTTGGACGCTCTTTTACAAGAAGAAAAAAGCCGACAACTTGTTTTAGAGTCTATTGATGTCACCATGCCCGGAAAGTCTTCGCCCATAGGAGCTAGGCATCCTTTGTATAAGGCTATTGATGAAATTTGTGACGTTTTTATTAACTTAGGATATTCTATTGCTGAAGGACCTGAAATAGAATATGACCGATATAACTTTGAAAAGTTACGTATACCTCAAGGACACCCCGCCAGGGATACGCAAGATACTTTTTATATTACGGATAATATTTTGCTTCGCACGCAGACTTCACCGGTTCAAGTTCGGGTTATGGAGCAGCAACAGCCACCTATCAGAATTGTCTGTCCAGGCAAGGTTTATCGATCAGATGCTCTAGATAGTACCCATTCACCCATATTTCATCAGATTGAAGGTCTTGTAGTGGATAAGGGTGTAACCATGGGTGATCTTGTTGGTTCATTACAACTTTTTGCTAAAAAGTTATTTGGCGAAGAGACACAAATTCGTCTTCGACCTCATCATTTTCCCTTTACAGAGCCTTCTTGTGAAGTAGACTTGACTTGCTGGTCTTGCGGTGGGAAGGGTTGTCGTGTTTGTAAAGGTGAAGGCTGGATTGAAGTTTTGGGTGCAGGAATGGTTCATCCTGAAGTTCTTTCCGGTTGCGGCATTGATCCTGAAATATATAGTGGCTTTGCTTTTGGAATTGGCGTAGAGAGAACAGCAATGGGGCGTTTTGGTATTGATGACATACGAAACCTTTACGAAAATGATATCCGTTTTTTACGTCAGTTTAAATAATTTGTTTAATTACGGGAAGTATCCCGATGGGAGGATTTGGCATGAAAGCACCTTTAGAGTGGCTTAAGGAATTTACAACCATCAACGTATCCACTAAAGATTTTGCTGAAAAAATGACAATTTCTGGATCAAAGGTAGAAGAAGTTATTGTATCTGGCGAAGAGATCCAGCAGGTTTATACTGGTAAGGTTATTTCTTGTGAACCGCACCAAAACTCAGATCATTTGTCTATTTGCCATGTAGATCTTGGTAAAGAAGAGTTGGGGCGTGATTTGCAAATTGTTTGTGGAGCTCCCAATGTTGTTAAGGGAATGATTTGTCCTGTAGCGATAGTTGGGGCAAAGCTACCTGGCGGTTTTTCGATCAAAAAAGGAAAGATTCGTGGCGTAGAGAGTCAGGGTATGTGTTGCTCTGTTCAAGAACTAGGGCTTTCGCCAGCAGAAATTCATGGTGCCTCTGAAGATGGACTGTGGCATATGCCTGATGATACAGCCTTAGGTATGGATATCAAAGACTACTTAGGTCTTGGTTCTGTTACTATTGATTTTGAGATTACTTCAAATCGTCCGGATTGCTTTTCGATTGAGGGACTTGCTCGAGAAGCAGCAATTACTCTTGATGAAGCTTTTTTACCACGTGAACCTAAAGTTTTGGCAAAATCTGCTGAATCTTCTACTTCTTTTGGGTCAGTTGAGATTTTGGCGCCGGAACTTTGTTACCGCTATTGTGCTCAGGTGGTTTTAGACGTGAAAATTGAACCTTCACCTGACTGGATGCAGCAGCGTTTGCGGGATGCCGGTATGAGACCAATCAATAATATTGTGGATATCACAAATTATGTTTGCCTTGAATTAGGTCAACCCATGCATGCTTTTGATCTTAATTATCTTGCCGGTGGACAAATTGTTGTCCGACGCGCCCACAAAGATGAGACTATACGGACTCTAGATGGAACTGAGCGGTTCTTAGACACCGATATGCTAGTTATTGCCGATTCGGAAAAACCCTGTGCTCTAGCCGGTGTTATGGGTGGCGAAAATTCTGAAGTGAAAGAAGTTACGACCAGTATTCTTTTTGAATCTGCTACATTTGACTCAGTTAGTGTAAGGCGTACAGCTACTCGTAATGGGCTAAGAACCGAAGCGTCCTCGCGCTATGAAAAAGGTCTTGACCCCGAAAATGCTTATCGCGCCTTGCAACGGGCTTGTGAGCTAGTTGAGTTACTAGGGTGTGGGGTGGTCTGTCCAAACCCCATTGATGTTTATCCAACTAAATTAGCTACCACTCTTATACCTTTTGATGCAGCCAAAATTAATTCTTTTCTTGGAACAGCGATTGATGAAACCTATATGCTTTCACTTTTCGAAAAGTTAGGCATTTCTTTAAAAAATGCTGCAGGTGAAGTGATTTGTCAGATTCCTAGTTATCGTCCGGATCTTCTCTGTCAGGCAGACTTGGCAGAGGAAGTAGCTAGATTTTATGGTTATAACAATATTACACCGACTTTGTTTTCGGGGCAGGCAATTCTTAATAGTGGACGGAGTCCAGAGCAAAAGACAATAGAAAAAATTAAAGATGTTATGATTGCCCAAGGTTTTTACGAGGCTATTACCTATTCTTTTGAGAGCCCTAAGGAATCAGATCGCCTAGGTTTGGAAGAGGATGATGCGCTTCGCAAGCAAATTGTTATTGCCAATCCTTTGGGTGAAGATTTCTCGGTTATGCGTAGTTCTATGATGCCATCAATGCTGCGAATTGCTGCGACAAATCATAGCCGTTCTGTGAGAAAGGCTGATATTTTTGAAATTGCATATGTCTATTTACCTAGTCAAGTTACAGGTGATTTGCCTTTAGAACAAAGGCAGTTAGCTGCTTTTAGTTACGATTTGGATGTATCTTATGAGAAAGCAGAGAGTTTTTATCATCTCAAGGGTATGGTAGCAGAGTTAAGCACAAATTTAGGCATTCGCAATTTACGTATTGAGCCAACTGATAGAGTTGCTTTTCTCCATCCGGGACGTAGTGCGCAAATTGAAATTAATGGACGTCCTTGTGGTTTTATTGGCTACGTTCATCCATCGGTGGCTGAGACTTTCGAAGTACCTAAAGGGACTGTTTTATTGAATATTGATGCTGCTATTCTTATACAGGGGGCATCAACGAAACGCAATTACAAGCCTTTGCCTAAATTTCCTGGCATTAGCAGAGACATTGCTGTAATTCTGGCAGAAAATGTATCTGTTGGTTCCATAGAACGAATTGTTAGAAAACAGGGCGGTAAATATTTAGAATCTGCAACTCTGTTTGATGTCTATAGTGGTGCTCAAGTTGAGGCTGGCAAAAAGTCAGTTGCCTATAACTTGCTTTTCCGTTCGCCAGAGCGTACACTCACTGACGACGATATCAAGTCTGCCTATGAGGGAATTCTTGCCAGCTTGTCACAAGAGTTGGGCGCAAAGCTACGATAGGCTTTGAGTGGTTTTAATACTTTTTGTCGCTTTTTTATTTAAACTGATAGTACACCTTCTGATAAGCTAATTTCAGGAGGTGTTTTTTATGGCTAATGTTATACAGACTGCGATTATATTTCCTTTTGTCTTGGGAGTAGTGCTTTTCTTACTCTTGTCAGGCCCCATTTTTTATCACCAAACTGTTTTGGCAACTGATTTTCAAGTTGCCAGTGTACTTGCTAGTATAGAAAATCAGTCACTATATCAGGAGAAGTCAATTTGGCTGGATACTAGGAACCAAAGCTATGTAATTACTGCACCAGAACGAATGCATAGGCTAGTTAGGAGTGTTGCAGATTCCTTTTTAATTGTTAAAGGAGGGTAATGCTGTGAGGGTTCAGAGATCCTTCAATGAATTTTTGGATTTTCGCAATTTGAAAATTCGCAATAAATTTTCCCGAAAAGGTTTGATTACTTTTTTTATTGGTATTATTTTAACCGCAGTGATCTTAATTCAAACTACGCTGTATCTTGCGGCTCGTACAAGGGCATTAGAGGCTGATTTGAGCCGATTTATGCAGTTACAGCTTAGCTATTCACTTAGTCGATATGATCGTTCTTTTCTGAACTATTATAGACTTTATGGTTTGACTGGACTTACAACTGGAGATGTTGTTCTTAAAGAATGCTTTAGCCACTATAATCAGATTCAAGTTCAGCTAGATTTGTCTTCGCCAATTACAAATGAGAATTTAAGGGCAGGAATTACTGATTTTATGAAACTGAGAGTTCCTGCTATTGGGGTAAGCGGTCTTCTGGAAAGGATTAAGCGTTTAAATAATAGCGCAGAAAATAGTAAAGCCAAAGCTTCTCTTAGTCAGGTTGGTGCTTCTGAATGGTTACCAGAATTTAAATCCTTTCTAAGCCAGAAATCTGCTTGGGAAGAAACCATTATTAAGGCCTTAGAAACTGCCGAAAATGTTGATGTTACAGGTAAAGTCTCTGAGGTCAAACAATTTTTATTAGTTCTCCGAGAAAATTTGGAAAGGCTATCAACCTTATCTTTTCAAGGTGAGGAGCTAACAAGTAGCTATAGTGATTTTTTAGACCCTTCTTCTATAGAGCATTTTACTCAATACTTGGATAGTTATCTCAATTTTGATCTTCCTGCTATCGCAGATAGCCTTTTAATAAATGAATATGCTGTTGATTTTTTTGATAGCTACTTAACAGAAGAAGAGAAGTATGGTCACAAAACTACGGAGAAAAATTTACTGCAAATACCTTTTACTGAAATGCATCAAAGCAACCAGACAGACTTGGAGTATATCCTAACAGGGATTGATAGAGAAGAAACCTCAGTTGCATTTATTAAATTCCTACTTGTAAGTGTGAGATCAAGCATTAATTTTGCCAGCTATCTTACTGATAACGAGAAAAAGAATCAAGCTATGGCTATTGCTACTATCTTGAGTTTAGTGGTTGGTCTCATTTCTATGGGGAATTTAATGATTGAACCTGATAAGCTTCAATATCTGGTTCTCTTTGTGTGGGCAATTGCCCAGGGCTACACAGATATGAACAAGCTAGTGGCTGGTGACAAAATACCACTCATAGAACATTCCTCGATTAGTGAGAATATAGAAGGTGCTCTACTTACCGGTTATAAAGACTATTTTAGATTGTTTTTACTTGTAATTCCTGAGGAGAAGAAAATAGAAAGGATTAATCGGGTTTTTGAACGAGATATCGGTGTGATTTATACAGGGGTTGCGCTGGAAGTTAATTATAAGCAGCGGAAGTATTTTTTGGAAGATAGCTATATTTGTTATGAGAATGAGGGGTAAGTAGAAAGATATGTTTTCAAAAGAAGCAAAAACTGGTGAAGATAGCGTTCATATCTTGTCTTTTGAAAGTTCAAAAAATGGAGGAATCTTTTTAGAAACTGCAATAATTGTTCCACTTTTCTTTCTGCTAATTATATTTTTTCTTTCCCTTCTTTCTTGTGTCAGAGCAGAAATTTTATTAGCTAAGGCACTTGATCAAGTTTCTTCAGAACTATCTCTGTTAGAACCCTTAGTAGGGAAAACATTAGATTTTAGTGATAGCTTATACCAAAGTCTTGAGAGTCAAGAGAATTCAGAGCAGGATTCCTCGACAAATGCTTCATCAACTAATGGATTTGCAAGTGCTTTAGCCTTGTTAGATGTATTCGGAATTGAAGGAACCGATATTTTAACCACCGCAGTATTAGGCAGAGCAATTGGTTCTCGAATTGAAGCTACTTGGTCGTCTTACTATGGCGAAGATAGGCTTTTACATAGTCGAATCAGCCACATAAGTGTTTATGTTGATTACGATGAAGAAGCTAAAATTATTTGGATTCGTCTTTATTATCGATGGCAAACTCTTTTTACTGAAGTAGAACGTCAGATGAAAAGTGCAATTATTATGTATGAAGACTTGGAGATTTTTGGCAATGGAAAGAGCAGTGACGAAAAAGATGAGATTTGGTTGAAAGACAACTTTACTCGAGGAGATTTTTTTCGAGAACACTATGGTGGGAATCTACCTAAAAGCTATCCTGTAATCGCCGTCTGGAATGGAAGTCAAGGGACAGCCATCAAAAGTATTGACTTAACTGCGCCATCTTATCAAACGGAAGCATTATCCGAAAGTATTACAGCTATGTTAGAGTCTTTAGCAAATTTTCAGGGTACGGCAAAGCCTTGGGGCAAAGAAGAAATTTTGATTCGTGGCGATATGATTCAGAGTCGCAAGATAGTTTTAGTGGTTCCAGAAAATTCGCCAGAAGAAGCACTGCGAGTATTGCGTGAGCAACAAAAACAAGCAAAAATAATGGGAATTACACTTCAAATTGAAAAATATGGAAATTCTTACCGTTTTCAGAGCCAGGATCAGATTTTACCCTCAAATTGAGGCGTTTTTTTGCTTCATGGTCTACCCAACACCAGAGCTAATTAATAATTATATTTGCGGTATGGGGTTAAAAGGATTGTCACAAACTTTGCCTTGCTGTATCATAGGAATGTTAGTTTGTGCCGCTAAAGCACATACAAGACCTGAAAAGATGGAGGTGCAGCGTTGAAAAGAGGAAGTGGACGCAAGCAAATGCCTGAAGGGGTAAGGACTAGTTCGGGTGGATTGATTTCAGATCAAACTAATTCTGTAGGTTATGCGCTTCGGAAAGCGAAGAATCAACTATTTGCACGACGTATTGCTTATTTAGCTGTTGGAGTGATTCTCTTAATAGTTATGGTTTTTTTAATTGCCGGTGGCTATATTAGCCGCTTTATTCAATATTGGATCGAAAGAGCATTATGATGTTAGGTGATTGCTATGAATGAAAAGATCAAGGATAAACATACTGATGCTCTTTTCGAAGGTATTTTAACCTTGCGATCTAGAGATGAGTGTTATCGTTTTTTTGAAGATCTATGTACTATTTCTGAGATTAAGTCTTTAGCTCAGCGTCTGCAGATTGCTGAACTTCTGGATGAAGGTAAGACATATGCGGAGATTTTTGAGTTGACTGGTGCCAGTACAGCGACAATCAGCAGAGTGAACCGCGCTTTGGAATATGGTACAGACGGTTACCGTCTTGTACTGGATAACATTAAAGGTTTAGAGGGTAGTGAACAAAATTCTTAATTTACCCGGTTAAGCTTTGCGAAAGTAGATAATGTACAATAAATTTTTGTTGTGAAAGGGAAGAGTAGATGAGTATCATTAGTAAGGTTTTTGGAACACACAGTGATCGTGAAATTAAACGAATCATGCCAATTGTTGATCAAGTTGAGAGGTTATCCGATACCTATGCTTCAATGTCTGAAAAGGAGTTGAAGGGTATGACGGCAACTTTGAAGGAGAGGTTGGCGAAGGGCGAAACTTTAGATGATATCCTTCCGGATGCATTTGCTACAGTAAGAGAAGCTTCGAATCGAGTTTTAGGAATGAAGCCATATAAGGTGCAGTTAATCGGTGGACTCATTTTGCATCAGGGTAGAATTGCAGAAATGAAGACCGGTGAAGGTAAGACTTTAGTAGCTACTTTACCTGTTTATTTAAATGCCCTGACAGGAAAAGGTGTTCACGTTGTTACGGTAAATGATTATCTGGCCAAACGTGATAGTGAATGGATGGGTAAGGTCTATCGCTATTTAGGTCTTTCAGTTGGCCTTATCATTCATGATTTGTCCAATGAACAGAGACGGGAATCCTATAATTGTGATATTACTTACGGAACCAATAACGAATACGGTTTCGATTATCTAAGAGATAACATGGTTGACCGTAAAGATAAAATGGTGCAAAGAGAATTGAATTTTGCTATTGTTGATGAAGTTGACAGTATCTTAATTGATGAAGCTCGTACACCATTAATTATTTCTGGTATGGGAGGAGAATCCTCCGACATGTACATGCAGGCAGATCGCTTTGTTAAAAGCCTTAAAAAGTATGTTGTTATTGAGACAGATGACAAAGTTGATATGGACGAAATTGTGGGCGATTGCGACTATGTTGTAGATGAGAAGGCCAAGTCAGCTGTTCTCACTGCTAATGGCGTAGCTAAGGCTGAGAAGTATTTCAACATTGAGAACCTTTCTGATCAGGAGAACTTTGACCTGCAGCACTATATTAATAATGCTTTGAAGGCCAACGGCACTATGGAGCGGGATCAAAAATATGTTGTTACCGATGATGGAGAAGTTATCATCGTTGATGATTTTACAGGTCGTTTGATGTATGGTCGTCGTTTTAGTGATGGCTTGCATCAGGCCATTGAAGCTAAAGAGGGCGTAAAGGTAGAGGGTGAGAGTAAGACACTGGCTACCATTACTTTCCAGAACTTCTTTAGAATGTATCAGAAGCTCTCTGGTATGACTGGTACAGCTTATACAGAAGAGGCTGAGTTTCGGTCAATCTATAGCCTAGATGTTATAACTATCCCTACAAATAGACCCTTAGTTCGTGTTGATGAAGATGATGCCATTTATAAGAACCAAAATGGCAAATATAATTCAGTAGTAAAAATTGTTTCAGAGGCTCATAGAAACGGCCAACCGGTTCTGGTTGGTACCGTTAATGTTGATAAATCTGAATATTTATCAAAGCTCTTCCTAAAAGCTGGAATTAAACATAATGTTTTAAATGCTAAGAACCATACTCGTGAGGCGGAAATTGTTGCTCAAGCCGGACGGTTGGGGGCAGTTACTATTGCTACCAATATGGCTGGTCGTGGTACGGATATTTTGTTAGGCGGAAATCCTGAATTTTTAGCCAAGCAGGAGATGCGTAAGCTAGGATACATTGAGGAATTAATTGAAGCTTCCACAGCCCATAATGAAACGGATGATGAAGTTGTTCTTGAAGCCAGAGCTCGTTTCGCTCAATTGGAAGCTGATTTCAAAGCGAAGACTAATGCAGAACGTGAAAGGGTTGTTGAAGCTGGCGGTTTGTTTATTGTCGGTACAGAGCGACACGAATCCAGACGTATTGATAATCAGTTACGTGGACGTGCCGGTCGTCAGGGAGATCCAGGCAGAACCAAATTTTATTTAGCACTTGATGATGATTTGATGAGACTCTTTGGTGGTGAACGAGCTCATAGCATGTTTGAGCGTCTCGGAGTTGATGAAGATGTCGAGATACAGTACAAAATCATGTCCAGAACCATTGAAAATGCTCAGAAGAAGATTGAGGGCATGAATTTTAGTTCTCGTAAGCATGTACTTGAGTATGATGATGTAATGAATATTCAGCGTAACCTTACTTATGAGCAAAGACGTAAGGTTCTTGATGGTGTGGATATCCACGAATCTTATATTAAGATGGTCAAGAGTGTAGCCGAGCGAATGATTGAGCAATTCTCTCTTGATGGTTCTGTTTCGGTAGCTGATAAGCTAGCATTAGCTCTAAAGATACAAGATGTATTTGGTGATTTGCCTTGTATTGATGCAATCAAGAACTCAGAAGCTGAGGCGTTGCAAATTGACGAATGGACAGAGATTTTAGAGACTGAGGCTTTAGCTAAGCTGGAGGAGAGAGATCAGCAGATTACTCCAGAAATCTTTAGAGAAGCTGAAAGACAGATCCTACTTTGGAATGTTGACCAAAAGTGGATGGATCATATAGACCAAATGGATCAGCTTAGATATTCCATTGGTATGCGTAGCGTTGGTCAAAAAGATCCAGTTGTAGAGTATCGTATGGAAGGCTCACAAATGTTCGATGAAATGAATGAAGCTATCCAAATTGACACCGTGCGGTTAATAATGAAGGCAAATATTTCTACCAATGAAAAGGTTGAAAGAAAGAGCCCTGTAAAAAATATTAAAGAAGGTCACGGGGGGACCGGCTATACCGGTCAGGCAGTACCAGAGCCTAATCATAGTCAGCAGGCTACGACTGCCGGCGAAGCACCTGCGTCTGCTCCCGTGAAGCGTGATGCCCAGAAGGTTGGCAGAAACGATCCTTGTCCTTGCGGCAGCGGTAAGAAATACAAAAATTGTCATGGTAAGGAATAAGTTGATCCGACTTAAGATTATATTTTGAAGATTTTACATACAATTAAGGAGAAGGGCTATGGCAGAAAAGACTGACTTATTAGCAAAGATAAATCAAGCTGCTGAAAAGATTAAGGGATTGTATCCAGAATTACCCAAAACTTGTATTGTTCTGGGCTCGGGTCTTGCACCTATGGCCGAGCGTTGTGAAGTTTTGGCAGAGATACCATATTCTCAAATTCCACACTTCCCGGTATCAACAGTGCCTGGGCATGATGGTGTCTTAGTTATTGGAAGAATCGGGAAGACATTAGTTTATCTGATGAAGGGGCGATTTCATTATTATGAAGGGTATTCAACTGTTGAAGTAACCTTCCCTTTTCGGGTATTAGCTCAATTGGGGCTTAGGAGACTTCTGCTTACTAATGCAGCGGGCGGTCTGAATCCGGCTATGAAACCTGGAGATTTGATGTTGATTCGTGATCATATCTCCTTTTTCTGTGATTCTCCTTTGCGAGGAGAAAACCTCGAAGCCTTTGGCCCTAGGTTTCCAGATCAGACTTATGTATATACCCCTGAGTTAATCGAACAGATGTTGGATATTTCTCAAAAGCTTCACACACCAATTCATGTAGGCGTGTATGGATATATGCGGGGTCCTCAGTTTGAGACTCCGGCTGAGATTAAAGCTTTACGATTACTGGGAACAGATGCCGCAGGTATGTCTACTGTGCCCGAAGCTATTGTGGCTTCCCACTCGGGTATGCAGGTTTTAGCACTTTCTTGTATAACCAATCTTGCTGCCGGAATTTCAGATCTGCCTCTGACCCATACGGAGGTTATGGAAACTGGTGCGGCGGCCTCGGCTAAAACTATTGCGCTTTTGGAAGCATTTTTGCGCGAGGTTGTTTGATCGTAATTCGATAGTGCTATCTATTTCTAGAGAGGTTTTAATATGCCAGTAAATAAAGATACCTTGGTACCAGAATATTTAGTTCGAGATATTAGACTTGCCCCTCAGGGAAAACAAAAAATTGATTGGGCATATAATAATATGCCGGTTCTTAGACGTATTGAAGAAGAACTTATTGCTGAGCAACCTTTTGCCGGAATGAAAATTGCGGTTAGTGTTCATGTTGAGGCGAAGACGGCGTGTCTTGCTAAGGTTTTGCAGGCAGGTGGTGCTGAAGTTGCGCTTACTGGCTGTAATCCGCTCTCAACCCAGGATGATGTGGCCGCAGCTTTGGCCGCCGAGGGGATGCGTGTTTACTGTCTTCATGGCGCTAATCCAGAAGAATACCTGGAACACTTATCTTTAACCCTTGCTTTGGAACCAGACATTATTATTGATGATGGTGGTGATTTCGCTCAGTTATTACATACTACCCATAGCCATTTGCTTAAGAATTTAATCGGTGGTTGTGAAGAGACCACTACAGGTGTGCATCGTTTGCAAATTCTTGAAAAGGAAGGCCGACTTGCTTACCCAGTGATTGCTGTTAATGATGCCCGCTGTAAGCACCTTTTTGATAACCGCTATGGAACTGGTCAGTCAGCCTGGACCGCCATTATGAATAGTACTAATCTGATGGTATCCGGTAAGAATGTGGTAGTGGCTGGATTTGGCATGTGCGGTAAGGGTATTGCTTTGCGAGCCAAGGGGCTAGGTGCCAGAGTGATAGTAACAGAAATCGATCCTGTGTGTGCTTGCGAAGCAATAATGGAAGGTTATGAAGTAATGTCAATGGATGAGGCAGCTGGTTTGGGTGATATTTTTGTTACTGTTACCGGTTGTAAAGATGTTATTACCAGTGCACATTTCACGAAGATGAAAGACGGAGCAATCCTTTGTAATGCGGGGCATTTTGATGTGGAGATTAATTTGCCTCAGCTTAAGAAGATGTCAGTCTCACATACAGAACTCCGATCTAATATTGATGGGTACAAACTCTTAGATGGTCGCACCATCTGTGTTATTGGTCAGGGGCGCTTGGTCAACTTAGCGGCAGGTGATGGTCATCCGGCAGAGATTATGGACATGAGTTTTTCCTTGCAGGCACAAAGTGCGCGCTATATTGCTGAACATGGTAAAGCTTTGTCTAAGAAGGTTTATCAGACACCTAAAGAAATTGACGATCGTGTTGCTGAATTTTTTCTTGAAGCACGTGATATTAATATTGACTGTCTTTCGGCAGAACAGGAGCATTATATCTCTACTTGGGATATTTAAAGGAGAGCAGCGCTTATGTCTAGAACAGTTTTGTTTAAAGATTTTACAATTGTAACGCCTACTATTGATGGTGATATTGAGGTCATTAGTAATGGTTTTGTGGCAGTTAATGGTGATAAAATCACTTATGTTGGGCAAGACCGTAATTTGGCTGTCAGGGCTCTGATGGAAGCTAAGCGGGAAGCTGGTGGAACGCAAATTGGCTATGACGAATACAGTGGAAAAAATAAACTGCTCTTACCGACCTTTGCTAATGCTCACACTCATATTCCAATGGTACTTATGCGTAATTCTGCTGATGATATGGCTTTGGAAGATTGGCTATTTAATCATATTTTGCCTAGGGAGTCTCATTTGCGCAAAGAAGACATCTATTTTGCCAGTCTTCTAGGTATGGCTGAGATGATTTCAGGTGGAACAGGTGCTGCGGCCGATATGTATTTTATGTCTGATGAAACTGCTTGTGCTGCGTTACAAAGTGGATTTAGAATGAATATTTGTGCAGATGGAAAATATACAGATGAGACTGGTTGGCATACTGATTTAGCCTCTTTGCAGGCTTTTAAAAAGTCTTTTCACGGGGCTGGCAGTGGACTTTTACGCACTTCAATGATGGTTCATTCAATTTATCTTTATCCTCGGGAACTGTATCCAGAAATGGTTAAAGTGGCTGCGGAGGCTGATGTGGCAATTCATGTCCACGTTTCTGAAACAAGAACCGAAGTGCAGCAGTGTATAGAGAAGTATGGTAAGACACCACCGGCAGCTTTGGCAGATTTTGGTATTTTTGATCGACCCTGTATGGCGGCACATGGTGTTCATCTTACAGAGGAAGATATGGCTATTCTTGCTGCGGCTAAGGTATCTGTGGCCCATAATCCTTCTAGTAATATGAAGCTTGCTTCGGGTATTGCGCCGGTAGAGGCGATGAAAAAACACAAGATCAATGTTTCCCTCGGAACTGATGGCTGTGCCAGTAATAATAATACCGACATGTATCAGGAGATGCGTCTGGCTTCCTTTTTAGCAAAGGGGAGTTCTTACAATCCTCAGCTTTTGACAGCGGGTGAAGCTTTAACTATGGCTACTCGGAATGGTTATGTTGGGATGGGTTTCAAAGATTGTGGCTACATTAAAGAAGGCATGGCAGCGGATTTGCAAATTGTTGACTATGACAGACCCTCTATGTGGCCTTTAGGAGATCCGATTTCAGCTCTGGTATATAGTGCCGGTGCTGATGCAGTAGAGTCGGTAATGATTGCTGGTCACTTTGTTAAATATAAAGGTGAGCTAACTACCATTGATTTGGAGAAAGTTAAGGCTGAAACCGCTGCTCGTGCAAATTTTATCACGCAATTTGCTTGACAGATTGTCAGTATCTTTGTATAGTTTTATTCGTCCCCAATAATATTTGGATTATTGGGACATGCCGATGTGGCTCAGGGGTAGAGCAATTCACTCGTAATGAATAGGCCGTGAGTTCGATTCTCACCATCGGCTCCATCTAAAAGTTGTCTTTTGCAGGCAACTTTTTTTGTTGCCTTTTTCTTCTACCGATGAATTGTTGATTTCGTGCTAATCTTGCAGATAAATATTTCCAACTAAAATTTTGCCTGTTGATTCATGATATAATGATTAAAAAAGCAAATGGTGGTTAACTTTGTGATTAGAAAAAAGCAGTCTACAATGATAATATTTCGATTAGACGGTTCTTTACTAGGCTTGTTGCTACTGGTTTTAGCTTTGTTCTTTTCTGGGTGTGCTCCCCGTTTAGATAGTGATTTTCCTGAAATGTCTGTTTCTAATGGTATAACTGATTCGTCCACTATAAATAGTAGCGGAGAGATGAGTACTTCTTCCCCCAGTGAAGTCGGTGAGGATATGTCTTTTCGAATTGCTAGCCCTTTTTCTGCCCAGACCTTAGACTATATAGCAAAGCTCTATAAAGCTAAGCAATCTGGGGGATGGACGGGTGAAGAGAATGTATGGACGATGGATTTGCAAGTGCTAAATAACTTTGAGTCAGATTTTGCCTTGGAAGTGGTGAATACACCGATTACCGGTGCAGAGGATTCTGCTATTGATCAATGGCTGTCAGCTGAACCGTTACCGGATATCATCTATGTAGATAAGTTTAATAACTTGTTAGCAGAGGATAAGTTACTTTCACTTAATAGTTATTTAGCCAATAATGCTTTGCTATCGCCGGCACATTTACCTTCTCATTTACTTGATGCCTGTTCCCTTGAAGGTAATCTTTATGGTATTCCTTTCAAGGCTAGTGTTAAACTTCTATTTGTGAATCAGTCTTTATTGTCAGCTGCCGGAGTTAACGCACTGCCTGCATGGGTGGATATAGCAGGTTTGATAACCATTAGTGAGAAGCTTAAGACCTATGGGGAAGGTGGTATTGAGGGTGATAGCCAAAGACTTCTTTCGCCTTTTTACCAAGCTAAAGACCTAATTGCTTTTCTGCCTGCATCTTACTCTAGTGAAATTGGTTGGATGACCTATACAGGGTCGAGTTTTGCTTTTGAACATCCTGCCTTTGGTGAAGCCACACTGGCACTGCGAGATTTTGTTTCTGGTGGCTATGCTGTCGAAAGTTTATCTCCTGAAACACAGACTAGCTTTCTTTCCACTGATCCAAGAAGTGAAGGCCGTGTAGGCTTCTGGGTTGGCGGATCTGAGGAGTTGCCTAGGTGGCAGGAAAGTAATGGTTTTGATTTGGCTATTATTCCTTTACCAACTAAGAATTTAGAGTCTATTGGTCGGCCGGCTCAGACTGTTTATCCGATTGCCATATCGGCTCAATGTAAATGGCCTCAAGTAGCCACAGATTTTGCCGCTTTCATGGCTCTGGATGAGGATGCCTTGCTTTTGGCGGCTCGCTTGGAGCCGGCAATGGGACTGTTGCCCGTGATCTATTCAGAATCGGTTTGGGATAAGGTGTTGGGTGAGGAAACTTTTTCCGAGTCCTTATTGGCTTTTCGGGATACTTGGGGGGAAGGCTATACAAATCCCGCAACGAGTCAAAAAGAGATTGCTACTTTAATTGATAGAATGTTGGTAGACCAAAGTTCGGCAATTCTAGATAAAGCGGTGCCCGTTGATTCCGTTGTTACCGCCCTTGAAGCCATTGCGTTAGAAAGTTAGCATAATCAGGAGGGTGAGTCTATGCCCGAAAGGATCAAACTTTCTCCTTTACGCCTACAGGATACTGCTAGGCTGAAAGCTGCCGGTTTTCGTTTTGTCAACGAAAAAGATATTAATATATTTTTGAAAGAACTTAATGCCAGACGAAGAGAAGGCAGAGGTGTGCCTATTTCGAGCTGCTACTTTATGGTTATTTCTGAGGGGAGTGATTCCCCCTTTGCTATTGTAGGTTTGGAGGATATTTCTTACCAACATCGGAATGCCTATATTTACTGTCAGCTGGCTGAGAAGTGGCAATGGAGTTCTTCTTCTGATCAGTTTGATAGCAATCCAACTTCTATTAATTATGAAATTTTGCAGATTGAAATGGTTAAGAAGCTATTGGATTATGCGTTCTTCACTTTATCCTTACATCGATTATCTTGGTTAATTGCTTCGGATTCTCCTGAGCTTGGTCAGGTGGCTACGGCTGCCGGAATGCGTCAAGAGGCTATTTTGGAAGAGGCTTATCAGAAGTGTGATACCTTTGTTGATGCCGGGCTATTCTCCTTGCTTATTTCGGAATACCCTGACTATGGAGTTGCTTTTGTACCCTTTGCTAAGGGGCTTGCTGCCTTAGGTGGCGGTGCCGCATGTATTGATTTTTTGCATTTTTATCAATATGGTGAAAAAATTAGTGATGATTATGTACGTGCTGTTGCCGTAAGATCTGGTGCGGCAACTAAAGATGGTATGGTTAAAAGTAAGGGGACATATCATGCTGATTTCTCCATGCTACCCGCCGCCGTAGCCTTAGGAGCCAAAGAATTAAAGGAGTATTTTGCTAAGAGCCGAACACGATTTTCAGTGAAATTGGGTCTTGATCGTGGAAGTGATTTTCAGAAGCAGGTTTGGAAGGCACTTCTTCAAATTCCTTATGGCAGTACTTGGAGTTATGAGGATGTCGCTCGTATTCTTACGGAGGGGGACAAAGTGGCGGCGCGCCATTTAGCCCGAGCGGTAGGAGCGGCGTGTTCTGAGAATCCTCTGCCGATTTTTGTTCCTTGCCACCGTGTAATTGGTAAGGATGGTCATTTAGTGGGTTTTGCTGGTGGTATTGAGAACAAGGAATTTCTCTTGGAACATGAGATGTTTGGCTTTTTGCGCTGCTAAATCGGCCACTAGGTCTGGATAATCGATTATGTAGGAAGTCATGATTGCCTAAGGGCACAGTTGCCAATTATAATAGTGAATATCAGTAAGTAGAGGATAGCATATGATGAATGAAGACGACAGAATTATTTTGCCGGGAGCACCACTTCTAAATCCAGTGCCTGTGGTGATGGTTTCTTGTCAAGGGCAGGAAAGTGGAAGCCCTAATATAATTACAATTGCCTGGACGGGTACGGTTTGTTCAGAGCCACCCATGGTCTCTATTTCTATCCGCCCTAATCGCTATTCTTATGGCTTAATTTGTGAAAGCGGGGAATTTGTGGTAAATCTAGTTAACCAGTCTTTAGCTAAGGCTTGTGACTATTGTGGTGTTCGTTCCGGCGCTAAGGAAGATAAGTTTACGCAGATGGAGTTGACGCCGGTTAAGGCTAAGGGTTTAAGATGGACTCCCGCAATTAAAGAAGCCCCGGTGTCGCTGTCTTGTAAAGTTGTTTCCCGTCAACCTTTGGGAACTCATGATCTGTTTCTGGGAGAGATTGTAGCAGTTTCGGCTGATCCCAAGTACATGAATACCGATGGGAAGCTCTGTTTAGAGGAAGCTGGATTAGTTCATTATCTTCATGGTGACTATTTCGCCAGAGGGCGAAAGCTCGGCTTCTTTGGCTATGCTGTAGCATCAGATAAAGCCTATCGGAGGCGAATGACTCCTAAGCCCTCTTCTGTAAAAAGTGCTCCTTCAGCGCCTAAAAGTTCAGGAGAGAAGGGAAGTAATGCCTCAAAAAAGAAGCGCAATAAGTCTGGTTTTAAGCCCAAACCCTACTGAGTGGTAGGTTACTCCCACCGTGGTACCGCCAATAATTTTGCGCATATTTAGCAACGCACTAAAAATATCAGGCCTGTATTGAATTTTCACCACCAAGTTATCGATCATGTCGGGCACACCTAAAAAGACCCGCTACGAAGAAGTCTCCTTCCTTGTAGCGGGTCTTAGTATTAGCCAGCGTATAGAAGCGAAAGCTTACTTTGTCTGAACCAGTACTTTCTTTAGGTTAGCAAAGCGAGGTAAGCCTTTTTCTTTGGGCTGTTCTGTTTCTTCAGCTATCAAAGGCATGGCGTATTTGACATACTCTTCGTTAACAAAGTTACCAGCTTCATTGATCCACTCTCTTGGGAGCTTACTCTCGGTATTAGCAACATCATTGAGAGGAATCATCTTGATATTGCAGACATACTTATCTCCAGGAGCGCGCTCAAAGCCAACCATATAGTCGGTCATGCCCTCTAAGGCCTTTTGAACAGCGGTTTGACCAGCCATGAAGGACTCTTCATAGTCAGAACGTGAGGCACAGTGTGAAGCACAGCGTTGCATTAAGGAGAGTTCAATTCCGCGAACCTTGGCACCTGTGGCCTTTTTCAAGTAATCAGCCAGAACAGCTGCTGTACCGCCTAATTGCTTGTGACCGAAGGAGTCTACGGCTACATCACCATCAGCGGCAACTAGTTCAGGGATGAATTTACCGTCTTTGGTCTGTACACCTTCAGAAACGGCAATGATTACTTTACCGTTTTTGGCGTAGATTTCCTTAACATCAGCTAACATTTTGTCGATATCGAAAGCGATTTCCGGTAGATAAATCAAATCTGGTCCGCAGCCCATTTCGGTAGCAAGACGTGAAGCAGCGGTTAACCAGCCGGCATGTCTGCCCATGATTTCGATAACGCAGATCATTCCCGTGTCGTATACCCGAGCATCCAGATATACTTCCATTACTGTAGTGGCAATATACTTGGCGGCAGATGAGAAGCCAGGGCAGTGATCGGTGCCGAACAAGTCGTTGTCGATTGTCTTGGGAACACCCATTACCCGACAGTCATAACCGGCACTCTGGAGATACTTAGAAATTTTATTGCAAGTATCCATAGAATCGTTACCGCCATTGTAGAAAAAATAACGAATGTTATATTTCTTAAAGACTTCGAGAATGCGCTTGTAGTCCGTATCGTCAACAGCTGCATCAGCCAGCTTATAACGGCAAGAACCTAGGCTGGAAGAAGGGGTATACTTTAATAATTCCAACTCCTTTGGATCTTCTTGACCGATATCATAAAATTTCTCATTTAAGATACCTACAATACCGTTAGCCGCTCCATAAACATTTTCAATGACATCACTGTGCTTTAGTGCTTCAATAAAAACACCGGCGGCAGATGCGTTGATGACGGAAGTCGGTCCACCAGACTGACCAAACATCAGATTACCTTTTAACATAGACATGATTTTCTCCTCCTGAAAAATGTTGACCTTCTTTATAACAGCCTAAGACACCCAAAAAAGGGGGCAAATTCTTAGCTGTCTAAACCACAAAAATAATACCATTTTTTAGGCCATCTGCCCAGTGGATTGTGGGAAATTTAATCGAGTCTGGAGCCGCTATATGAATATTTCGGAAAAAAGGACACAGAAACTGATTTAATAATGGATGGTCTATCTTTATTGCACAGAGAAATAGGGGAATGAAAAATCAGTTTAGTGTTTTTTCTTCGTAAGTGACTTAGTGGAAGTATATTTTGGTAGGACTAACTTCAATTTTTCAGGGGTTAAAAGTAGGCTAATCATCGGAGTTACAGGGGTGGAATTTACTTTTGCAATTGAGGCTTTTGAAATTTTGGTCACTTGAAAAGGTAAAATCCAGATTGCAAAAGTAAGCTCCATGTAAAAGGAA
>CAZFHA010000009.1:0-119349 GCA_964518595.1 uncultured Oscillospiraceae bacterium | reverse complement strand
CTGCCGCCTGATATCCGCCCAGATCATCAATCTGAATACTTTGAGCGGACACTTCGCCGGTGGCTAAATTGTAAATTGTTACAGAAGCAGAAGCAGATACTCCTGCTAAGGAACTGTCAACTTCCCCGACTCGCAAAGTAAAGTTGGAAGCTTCCAGTATAGAATTACCGCCTATAGTAAATCGACCATCATTGACTAGCAGAACCTGTTGACCTGAGATCGTATTTCCATCACTATCAGTTAAACTATAGTCTAAGGTATAAACACCTGCCGTATTTAGATCTATGTTCTCATTTACCACTACCTCAGCCAGCAGATCGCCATCTTCTGTATCTGTAGCTGTTACACCGGCCATAGAATCAAAAGTGCCACCAACGGCCACTTCTGTAAAAGCAGGTACTGTCATAAATGGAGCTTCACCCTGAATGACAGTACTGGTAATGGTTAGAGTAGCGGCAGGGTCATCAATTATCCTGAGGGTAATATCATAGCTACCAACAGTAGCCTCATAACCACCCAGATCAGTTATTTCAATATCTTGAGTCAAAACATCTCCGGTAGCCAGATCATAAACAGTTGCAGTTGAAGCAGAGATAATTGCTGGGGTTGAGAGATCAACTTTGCCTATATAAACAGTGAAATCCGTTGCCTCCAAGATATAAGTATCACCTACGGCAAAACTGCCATTATTCACAAGAACCAACTGTTCTGCAGTGATAATGTTACCTTCATCATCCGATACTTCGTACTTAACTTTGTACAAGCCTGCTAGATTTATATCCACGGGGTTAGTTACCAGAACTTCGGCCAGCAAATCACCATCTTCTTGATCACTGGCAGTCACGCCAGTCATAGGATCAAAACTTTGCCCTAAGACAACTTCAGTAAATGTTGGCGCCGTAAGGCTGGGAGGATTGCCAGTGATAACCGTTGCAATAACAGTTCGGCTGGCAGCAGGATCATCTACAACACGTAAGACTATATTGTATTGACCGGCTACTCCTTGATACCCACCCAAATCATCGATCTGAATACTTTGCGCAGATACTTCACCCGTAGCTAAATCATAAACCTGAGCAGAAGAAGAAGCGACAACGCCCTCCAAAGAAGGATCAACTTGTCCAATTCGCAAGGTAAAATCTGCCGCTGAAAGAATATAGGTCGATCCAACAACAAAGGTACCATCGTTGACTAATACTACCTGCTCTGCGGTAGCAATATTACCATCACTATCAACCACCAGATAGCTAAGTTGATAGACTCCGGCCGTATCCGGATCAATACTACCTGTAATATCTACCTCTGCCAACAAATCGCCATCTTCATTATCAGTAGCAGAAAGTCCTACAGTAGAATCAAAGCTGCTTCCTATAGTAATTTCTCTGAAAGCAGGAACAACTAGATTGGGGCTGTCACCAGTAATGACTGTTGCCACAACTAGTCGACTGGCTATGGGATCATCCACAACACTAAGCGTAACGGAATACTCTCCTACTGCCGCCTGATATCCCCCTAAATCATCAATCTGAAATTCTTGAGCAGAGACTTCACCGGTAGCTATATCATAAACGGTAACCTTGGCATCCTCGCCCACACCTGCCAAAGAAGCATCTACTTGGCCGAGCCGAACAGTGAAATTAGAAGCTGTGATAATATATGTAGAGCCAACAACAAAACTACCATTATTTACTAAAATTACTCTATCAGCAGTCGCAATATTACCATCGACATCTGTGACAAGATAACTGATTTTGTACATACCGGCTGTATCCGGGTCAAAGCTTCCTGTCGCCGATACCGCTGAAATCAGATCGCCATCTTCCGCATCACTAGCAGTTACATCATCTAAGGGATCAAAAGCAGCTCCCACAGCTAATTCTGTAAAACTGGGAACAGAAAGATCCGGTTTCTCCCCCGCTAGAACAGTAGCCGTAATTCCCCGGCTCAAAGTCCCATCTCCTGCCACGCCCAAAACAATATCATAGCTACCAACAACCGCTTGATAACCGCCTAAATCAATGATTTCTATACTTTCTCCCACGGGTGAACCAGTAGCCAATTCATAAATGGTTGCTGAGGAAGCTGCATCAATGTATGCAACCCCCGTGTTTACTTGACTCACACGGAGACTAAAATCAGTGGCCATCAGAATATAAGTATCCCCAACTGAAAAGCTTCCGTCATTGACTAAAACGACTTGAGTTGCCAAGGCAGTATTACTATCACTATCAGTAACACTATAGTCAACTTTGTACACGCCAGGGGTATTTACATCAACATCTCCATCCAATGCAACAAAAGAGAGCAAATTACCGTCTTCCGTGTCAGAAGCAGTAACACCGGTCATTGGGTCAAAACTTCCACCAACTGTTAATTCTGTAAAAGATGGTACAGCCAGATCCGGACTATCTCCGCTAACTACTGTAGCGGTAATCGTGCGACTAGCAGTTAAATCAGCAGTAATGCGCAGGATAATTGTATAGCCGCCAACCACTGCCTGATAGCCGCCATAATTATCAATTTGGACAGTCTCAGCAGAAGGCTCCCCCGTCGCCAAATCATAAACCCTAACTTGAGCATCACTTGTTATTCCTGCTAAAGAAGAGTCTACTTCACCCACTCTTAAAGTAAAATTAGAAGCTTCAAGAATAAAACTGCTCCCTGCACTGAAGCTACCATCATTCACTAAAACAACTGCACTTTTAACAACAGTATTTCCGTCATCATCGACGATACTATAGCTAAGCTTATATATTCCTGCAGTATCAACATCAACACTACCGCTGACCTCGACGTTGCTAGTAATGTCGCCATCTTCAAGGTCGATCGCCGATAAACCATTGAGAGGATCAAAAGTTCCGTTCAAAGCCACTTCAATAAAAGATAAAATACCTAGAGTAGGTGCCTCACCAACAATAACTGTTGCCTTTATAACTCGACTGGCAGCCGAATCATCAACAACACTAACAGTAATATCATAGCTGCCCTCTGAAGGCTGATATCCACCCAAATCATCAATCTGAACAGGGTGAACCAAAAGATCTCCCGTAGTTAAATCATAGACTTTAATTCCCGCTTCTCGGCTAACGCCTACTAAAGAAGTATCTACCAAACTAGGCCGAATAGAAAAATCTAAGGCTTCCAAGATAAAGCTATCACCAACAGAAAAACTACCGTCATTTACCAGAACAACTTGACGTCCAGCTACACTATTACCATCGCTATCAGTCAGTGCATAGGTTAGAACATAGACACCGGCAGTACCACTGTCTACGACTCCAGTAACATTAACAGAGCCAATCAGGTCTCCGTCTTCCAGATCAGAAGCTGTAACTCCAGTTAATGGGTCAAAACCTTCACCTACATTAAGGGTTGTAAAACCAGGTACACTTATGGTTGGGCTCTCCCCAGCTACAACAGCTCCAGAAACAGTAGTTTTAGCAAGGGGATCGCCTTGAACGCTTATAGAAATTGAGTAATTTCCAACAGAAGGCTGATACCCTCCTAAATCATCAATTTGAATAGGCTGAGCAACCTGTGCCCCTGTAGAAAGCTCAAAAACTTCAACTGCAGCATCTCTTGTTATGCCCTCTAAAGAATTATCTACCTCACTGGGACGCAGAGTAAAGGGAGACGCTTTTAAAATGTAGTTAGAGCCAACAACAAAACTTCCATCATTGACTAAAACAACCTGTAGAGCATCAACAGTATTTCCATCGGAATCGGTGACACTGTAATTAACAGGGTAGATTCCTGCTACATTGATATCAGCCGTGCCACTTATATCAAGTATGCCCAATAAATCTCCATCTTCCAAATCAGTAGCAGTAACGCCTGTAAGCGGATCAAAAACACCGTCAACAGCTACCTCTGTGAAAGAAGGCACGCTTAAGGTTGGCGGAGTATTTGTTTTTACAGTAACAAGAACCTCTTTAGAAGCAGGAACATTTTCTATCGAGGTTGCAGTTACAGTGATTCGAGCCGTACCTGCAGATACACCAGTAACATTTCCGGAAGCGTCAACCGTAGCAATGGCCGGGTCTAAAGCCACATAGCTAATCGTGGCTGAGCCGGGGCTGGCTGAAGCATTAAGATTTTTTTGTTCCCCAACAAACATAGTCACATCTCCTACATTTAATGTAGGTATAGTAGCAAAAGCAACTCTTGCATACTCCGCTGTTTTCCATCCACCGGTCATGGTATTGATAATAGCAGAAGAAGCCCCCAAAGGACCACCGCTGTTAGCTTGCATAGTAACATTCAGGAAAGGCGAAGGCGGTGTAGGTGCACCGGTCACGGAAGTACCAGTCTTCCAAACTGCAATATTGCTATCCAAAATTTGAAAAATCAAATTACTGGTAGCCCCACCGGTATACCCCAGTGCAGGTATGGTATTATTATTATTTCTAAGGTCATAGTAGGCTGGAGCATTAAGAATCATCTTTGAATTAGCATTAGCAAAGACAAAAGCACCACCATAAGCTCCATAATTTCCTATAAACTGAAGGTTAGCACCTGGATTACTTAGAATTGTTACCTGATTCGCCTGATCATAATAGGCAGGTCCACTATTATTGATCATTTTAAAGTTAGCACCACCATCAATGCGGATGATCTGATTAACAGCATAGGAATCCATAACCCCTTCTCCGTCAACTACCTTACGGAGGGTTACGTCTGCACCTGGATAAACATCAATTTGCTTCCAAGGATAGAAAACCGGAAAGCTATTGCTACCTTCGATATCAGCAACACAGTTATTTCCAAAAAAAGCAATACTATCATAAGGAGAGGAATCATCATAAAAAACCGCTGCTCCGTCAGCTGGTTTTCCAAGGGAAACATTAGAATAGGGTTCAAAAATAACATCTTCAACCCCTTGAACAAAGTCATCATTAAACATATGAACTGATACATTATTACGCAAAAACAAATCAATATTTGCTCCACTAACCATAATCCAAGCAAACTTCATGCCATTATCAATGGTCAAATTATCAAAAATAAAATCCCACTGGACATTGCCACCATATAGCAATATGTCCCCAGTCGGATTATTTAATTTTTCAAAAGTGATATTTCTTAAATGCAGAGTTCTTGGCGCCGTCGCCGAACTCAAGCGAAAAAAGACATTGTACCCCGCCAGATTCTGAATAATAATCTTATGCCCATCGCCTTCAATCTGAAGGTCACGATCCAAAATTTTATTATACACAACCAAAGCCTCTGCATTAGTAAAGGAGAGATCATTTGATAATATAATTCTATGAATGGCCGTATTATTGTAAGCGGTTGAAAACTCCGTAGGCGTTGAAGCATAGGCAGTTGAACCGGCATCATAAGCAACTTCATGACCTACAACCGGAATGGCACTAAGAGAAAACTGGGCAGCTGCCGCATCCACCGATGACCGAGAAACAGCAAAGAAAATAAAGGTCATAGCAACAAGTGATAAAATAAGCATTTTGATTATTTTACTTATGTATCCTGGTTTCATGGTAGTTCCCTCCTCACATGCCTCATAATTCAAATTGAAGGATTTGTTATATCTTGACCAAATATAAAATTCGACAAATTCGAGCCATTCTCCAATAACTCATGTACATATTATACACCTTTTTCACTTTTTATACACATTTTCACATTCTGAAAAAGAAAAAAAGAGCCCCAGAAATTCTGAGACTCTCAACTACATCAATGAAACACATAAACTTTCAAGGATTGAAGGATTGTAAGATAAATTATACCACCCCTTGAGCTAACATAGCTTGGGCAACCTTCTCAAAACCAGCTATATTTGCTCCAACTACATAGTTATCCTCATGTCCATATCGAACAGCAGCATCTTCAACATTATTATGTATGTCAACCATAATTTGCTTTAGTTTGGCATCAACTTCTTCAAAAGTCCAGCTAAGACGCATAGAATTCTGACTCATTTCTAAAGCAGAGGTAGCAACACCACCGGCATTAGCTGCTTTTCCTGGAGCAAATAGAACCTTATTCTTTAAGAATACTTCTGTCGCTTCCAAAGTAGTAGGCATATTTGCCCCTTCTCCCACAGCCAGCACTTTATTCTTTATTAGCATCCAAGCATCTTCCTCATTCAATTCATTTTGGGTAGCGCAAGGGAGAGCCAGCTCACAGGGGATAGACCAAATACCTTTCCCCTCCGTATAGACGGCTTCAGGATGGTAGGTTAAATAGTCCTTAATTCTGCCACGCTTTTCTTCCTTTATCTCCTTGATAGCAGCCAGATCAATTCCAGCTTCATGATGAATATAGCCATTGGAATCAGATAAAGCGATTACTTTAGCACCTAAGGATGAAGCTTTTTCAGCTGCATAGATTGCAACATTACCTGAACCGGAAATGACTACTTTACGGCCTCTCATGCTGTGACCATGTGACTTAAGCATAGCATCCATGAAATAGATCAATCCGTAACCGGTAGCTTCTTTACGTGCCAAAGATCCACCATAAGTTAAACCCTTACCGGTTAAGACACCCTCATAAACACCGGTAATCCGCTTATATTGACCATAAAGATAGCCGATTTCACGGGCACCTACACCTATATCACCTGCTGGTACGTCTACATCACTACCTAAATACTTATACAGCTCAGTCATAAAGCTCTGACAGAAACGCATAATTTCAGCATCTGATTTACCCTTAGGATCAAAATCAGAACCACCCTTTCCGCCACCAATAGGCAGACCGGTAAGAGAATTCTTGAGGATTTGCTCGAAGCCTAAAAATTTAATAATGCTAAGGCTCACAGAAGGATGCAGACGCAGTCCACCCTTATATGGTCCAATAGCACTGTTAAATTGCACTCTATAGCCACGATTTACATGAACTTGTCCTTGATCATCCATCCAGGGAACCCGAAACATAATCACTCTCTCTGGCTCTGTTAAACGTTCCAAAAGTCCCAGCTTCTCATATTCCGGATGAGCTTCAATAGCCGACCGTAAAGATTCCAATACTTCTGTAGTAGCCTGGCGAAACTCGCTCTCATGAGAATTCTTTTCAGCAATTTGCTTGATTACTCGATCAATGTACGACATAATAATCCCTCTCTATTCTCTAAATCCCGTAGTGCGGGTGGCTGTTACCGTGAGGCTTTGCGATTTAACTCTTTAAAGCTGTCACGATTTTGGCGTCAAAAAAAGCACCTTCCGGCGCTCTTCTTGTTGGTGCGGATGACAGGACTTGAACCTGCATGCTTTCGCACTGGAACCTAAATCCAGCGTGTCTGCCAATTCCACCACATCCGCATGTAAGGCAAAAGGCCTTACTCATATTATCAAATGCTTCTGACTAAAACAAGGCTATCATTGCAAAAAATATAATAAAATTGCAATTTTTTGGATTGAGACTTGCAGTTCGTAAGGTTTTTACTCGTCCAAGCGTAAAACACTCATGAAAGCTTCCTGTGGAACTTCTACATTTCCAACTTGGCGCATCCTCTTTTTACCTTCTTTTTGTTTCTCTAAAAGCTTCTTCTTACGGGTAATATCACCACCATAGCACTTAGATAATACGTCCTTGCGGAAGGCTCTAATAGTCTCTCGGGCAATAATTTTGCCACCAATACAAGCTTGAATAGGAATTTCAAACTGCTGTCTAGGGATATTATCCTTGAGCTTTTCAGCCATCCGACGTCCTCGAGCATAAGCCTTCTCCCGGTGCACAATAAAAGATAGAGCGTCCACCACTTCACCATTTAAGAGAATATCCAACTTTACCAGATCTGATTTTTCGTAGCCATCCATCTCATAGTCCAGTGAAGCATATCCTCTTGTTCTGGACTTCAAAGCATCAAAGAAATCATAAATGATTTCATTTAAAGGCATCCGATAATGTAAGACTACTCGGTGTTCATCAAGATATTCCATATTCACATAAACGCCCCTGCGATCCTGACAAAGCTCCATGATATTTCCCACATAATCCTTCGGGGTCATAATATTACACTTCACTACCGGCTCTTCAATCCAATCAATTTGAGAAGGATCAGGCATATTAGAAGGGTTATCCATCCGCAGTTCTTCCCCACTCAGGGTAAATACCCGATAGACAACTGAAGGAGCAGTAGAAATCAAATCTAAATTAAACTCACGCTCCAGCCGCTCCTGAATCACCTCATAATGCAAGAGACCTAAGAATCCGCAGCGAAAACCAAAGCCTAAAGCTGCCGAAGTTTCCGCCTCAAAGGACAGTGCCGCATCATTCAGCTGAAGCTTCTCCAGAGCATCGCGTAAATCTGGATATTTACCACCGTCTACAGGGTAAAGTCCGCAAAAAACCATTTGTTGAATTGGCTTATAGCCCTCTAAGGGTTCCTTGGCAGGATTATCTGCTTTCGTAACAGTATCTCCCGGAGCGGTATCGCCAACATTTTTTATGGCAGCTGTAATATAGCCCACCTCGCCAGCCAGTAGTCGTTCTGCCGGCACAAATTCTCCCGGATGAAAATAACCTAGCTCAGCTACGATAAACTCCTTATTTGTATGCATCATGCGAATCTTGTCACCCACCGCTACTGAACCGGACATAATTCTTACATGAACAATAACACCTTTATAGGAGTCATATTTCGAATCAAAAATAAGCGCTCTAAGAGGAGCATCTTCCTCTCCGGTAGGGCAGGGCAGATATTTTACAATATCTTCAAGAACCTCTTCAATGCCAATGTCATTTTTGGCTGAAATTAATGGGGCGTAGCTGGCATCAAGTCCCACTACATCCTCAATTTCCTGACGCACCACCTCCGGTTGAGCCGAAGGTAAGTCGATCTTATTAATCACCGGCAAAATCTCAAGATTAGCATCAATAGCCAAGTATACGTTAGCTAAAGTTTGGGCTTCAATGCCCTGAGCAGCATCAACAACCAGAATAGCACCATCACAAGCCGCTAAACTACGGGAAACTTCATAATTAAAGTCTACATGCCCAGGGGTATCAATTAAGTTAAATAAATATGTCTCACCATCTTGAGCGGTGTAATACATTCGTGTGGCTTGAGCCTTAATGGTAATACCCCGCTCACGCTCAATATCCATATTATCTAAAACCTGAGACTGCATTTCCCGATTGGTCAGCACCCCAGTATGAACAATTAAGCGGTCAGCCAAAGTAGACTTTCCGTGGTCAATATGAGCAATAATACAAAAATTCCGGATTTTTTCTTGTCGATTCATAGAGTTGTTTCACGCATCCTATATCAGAATTAGTACAAGCTTATAGTAAAAGTCTTAATTTGATCCAAAGGAAAAATTCTCAGAAAGACTCGTGCTTTAATACGATCCTTGGGAATGGGGCCTAGTTTACGGCTATCTAAACTGGACCCACGATTGTCGCCAATACAGTAGTACTCGTCAGGCCCAAGCGTAATATCATCAAATCCGGCTTCCTCACCTTCCGGTGGGACAAAAGTCTTTACTCCCTCAGCTAAGTAAGGTTCGTCCAATAGTTCACCATTAATATAAACTTGTCCGTCCTTAATCGTGATGTGTTCTCCGGGCAAACCTACAACCCGCTTGATAATCTTATCCGGTTTATTGTAGTAAGCCGGATTTAGATCGGTAGCATCTACCGTCACAACGTCATTGCGACTAAAGCCAGTAAAATAGCGAGAAATCATTTCCACAAAAACGGCATCTCCAGGGTGGAGGGTAGGTTCCATTGAGTTTCCGGAGACATCATTGCGCTGAACAACAAACACCACCAGTAGAATTCCTATTACTAATCCAATACTGATAAACTTCAGCGAATCTAGCAACGAGTAAAAAATACCTGGCTTTTTATTCTTAGATCGAGAACTGCCCCCTTTGCCATCAGAGCGCACACGTCGAACCACAACATTTGGGTCAGTGGGTAGTGGTTCTTCTTCACTACCAAATTCGCTGGTGGTATTATAGTAAGAGTGGGAACTCTCAGACTGAACCGGCTGTCCGAAGGTAACCGGATCTCTTTCTTGACTGTATCCAGAGCCCCCCTCCGATGGATTGGCACGCCAATACTCTTCCGCTGGAACTTGGCTGAAACCGCCTAGATCTATCGCTGAATCAGGGTTAACAACATTGCCCTCTGCCTGAGGCCTAACATAGGGTGAATAAGCAAAATTAGCCTCTTGCTCACCCACTTCACCGGGATTCACAGGAGCAAATCTCTGCGTATTACCAGCTATATCATTACCCCCTTCAGGGTTATTCCAAAAATCTCTTTCTTTTTCATCCATCGACGATCTCCTTGTCAGCTGCTAATGAGCAAATCATCAAATCATCCAGTTGGGCCTGAGCTACCGGCGCTGGCGCTTCCGTCATGAGGTCTGAAGAGTTCTGCACCTTAGGAAAGGCAATAACCTCTCTGATACTCTTACTGTGGGTCATAAGCATAACCAATCTATCCAGACCAAAAGCCAAGCCACCATGGGGAGGAACCCCGTAACTAAAAGCATTCAATAGGAAACCAAACTGTTCATAGGCTTCTTCCGTAGTAAAACCTAAAAGCTGGAACATCTTTTGTTGCAGAGCCTGATCATGAATTCGGATACTGCCGCCACCTAATTCGTTTCCATTAAGAATAATATCATAAGCCTTGGCACGAACCGATCCCGGATCAGATTCCAAACGCTCTAAATCTTCATCCATGGGACTGGTAAAGGGGTGATGAACAGCCACATAACGACTTGAATCTTCATCATATTCAAACAAAGGAAACTCTGTTACCCAAGCCAAATTATATTGATTCTCGGAGATCAGACCACGAAGTTGGGCTAAATGGCAGCGTAAAGCCCCTAAAGAATCAAAAACAACCTTATTCTTATCTGCCACAAAGAAAAGAATATCACCTTCCTTGGCTGAAAAGGCATCGGCCAAAGCCTTAATCTGCTCCGGTGTCAAAAACTTTAGAAAAGAACCTCTGGGGGATTCACCCGGCGCCATCCATGCCAAGCCTTTAGCTTGATAGGTCTTGACCACTTCGCCCAGTGCATCAATTTCTTTTCGAGTCATGTTCGCTCCATCAGGCAAACAAATTCCTCTTACACTCCCGCCCTCAGCAAGAGCATTGCTGAAAACCGGGAAATCAATAGTCGCTGCCAAAGTAGAAATATCCTGAAGTTCCAACCCGAATCGCAAATCCGGCTTATCTGAGCCAAAGCGCTCCATAGCCTCATGCCATGTTAAGCGTGGCAAAGGTAGCGTGACCGAAACCTCCAAAATATCTTGGAATACTCTCTGAAGAAAGCCCTCGGTAACTGTAATAACATCTTCCATATTAACAAAGGCCATTTCAAGATCAATTTGAGTAAACTCCGGCTGACGGTCAGCCCGTAAATCTTCATCCCGAAAACATTTTGCAATCTGCATATAGCGGTCATAACCCGCTAACATCAAGAGCTGCTTATAGAGCTGAGGTGACTGGGGCAGAGCAAAGAATGACCCCGGCTTCACTCGACTGGGTACCAGATAGTCCCGCGCCCCCTCCGGTGTGCTCTTGCCTAACATGGGGGTCTCGATATCTAAAAAACCATGTTCGTCAAAATAATCTCGAGCACATTTGCTAATCCTATGTCTTAGAATAAGATTCCGCTGCATATCTGGTCGTCGTAGATCAAGATAGCGGTATTTCAAGCGCAAAGCCTCATTCGCCCCCACATTCTCTTCAATGTAAAAAGGTGGCGTCTGTGCTTCCGACAAAATTCGCAACTCTTCTACCAGAACCTCTATGGCTCCTGTCTTCATGTTGGGATTTGGTGAAGAACGGTGTCGAACAGTACCGGTGCAGGCAATAACAAACTCACTCTTAATAGTGGAAGCCTTCGTAACAATATCAGGGCTACATTCTTCCGGGCTAACCACTAACTGAATTTCACCACTGCGATCCCGTAAAGTAATAAACATCAAGCCGCCCAGGTCACGGTTCTTATGACACCACCCCATTAATGTAACCTTTTTCCCTACCTGCCCAACTTCAACTTCAGCACAGCGCATTGTTCTTACTAAACCATTGATTGATTCTGCCATTCATCTATCCTCTATTCCTATAATCTTTATAAATTTACTCTTACCAGATCAAGTAGCCAAAGCGGTAAAGAAGGATTCCAGATTGTCTAAAATAACGTCAAACTTTGCTCCGTCATCCATTCGCTTAACCTGTGCTGACCCTGACTTAGTTTCATTCTCCCCTAGCACCAAAAGATAGGGAATCTTAGACTTATCAGCGTACTTTAATTGAGCCTTAAAACTACGGTTCATCAGATCCGTTTCACAACCATATCCCGCTTTTCGCAGTGAAAAAACCAGCTGTGCCGCTCGCTCACGGGAAATCTGATCCATGGGAGCTATATAAAGCTTTATGGGGGAAGGCTCCTCAGTTAAAATTCCCTGCGCCTCCATTTCCATTAGAAAACGTTCTACACCCATAGCAAATCCGGCACCTGGAGTCTTAGCTCCACCCATGGTCTCCACTAAGCCATCATAGCGACCGCCGCCGCAAATCGTTCCCTGCGTACCAACATGTTCCGATACAAACTCAAAAACAGTCCGCGTGTAATAATCAAGGCCACGCACAATCCCCGAGTCTATCTCGTAAGGAATTTCCATTAAATCTAAATATTGACGTACACCGCCAAAGTGTTCCTGGCAATCCACACAAAGATAGTCCAGAAGCTTAGGTGCAGAAAGCGCTAAGTTATGACAATGAGTCTGTTTGCAGTCCAGCATTCGTAGCGGATTCTTTTGAAAACGTCCCTGACAATCTTCACACATAGAATCTAGCTGAGGAGCATAGTAGGCTTTCAACTTCTCCTGATAGTCTTTGCGGCAAATCGGGCAACCAATACTGTTAAGACGTAATTGGATTTCTTTAAGGCCGGCTTTGCTAAAGAACAGCACAAGCACGCTAATAATCTCCGCATCAATCTGCGGCCCCTCAGCCCCAAAGGCCTCCAAGCCAAATTGATGAAACTCACGATAGCGTCCCTTCTGTACATTCTCATAACGGAAGGCAGTTATATTATAGAATAAGCGCACAGGTGATGTGTAAGAAGCCATACCATTTTCAATAAAACTTCTGACCACACCGGCCGTTCCCTCCGGGCGCAAGGTAAGACTTCTTCCGCCTTTGTCAGGAAAGGTATACATTTCTTTCTGAACAACATCAGTAGTTTCTCCAACCCCCCGAGCAAAAACCTCCGTCTGCTCAAAGGTAGGAATACGAATTTCTTTGTAGCCAAATTCTCCACAAATCTCTGCAAAAAGGTGCTCAACCCTTTGCCAGCGACTAATCTCCTGGGGTAAAATATCGCGAGTTCCCTTTGGAACCTTATACTTCATGTTTCATACTCCCATCGTTTTCCAGAATTTTCATAATAGGATTTAAATACAACATCTAAATATTATACATCACAAACCGGGAAGACGGTAGCCAAGAGCTGCAAGAACTGCTAAGCCTGCCGTCTCTGTTCTAAGAATTCTTTTGCCCAAGGTGACCGTTGGCAAATCCTTTTCTAAAGCTTTTTGAACTTCCTGTCCGGAAAATCCACCTTCCGGTCCAATAAAGAACCCTATTCGCGGTTTAACGCCTTGGACAAAAGGGTAATCCCTTATCCAAGGTTCTAGCAGATCAAACAAAGTCAGACTTTTCTCACCCTCCCAAGGCAAAAAGCAAAGCTCCATAGAGTCGGCTATCGTTTCTAACGCTTCATTGAAAGTAACTGGTAAAAAAACTTCAGGAATTTTACCACGGCCACATTGACGCGCCGCCTCCGTGGCAATCTTCTGCCATCTTTGACACTTTTTAGGTGCTTGCTCCTTTGTCAAACGCATAATGGAACGGTCACAAATCAGCGGTACAACAGAAGCTACCCCCAGCTCTACAGCTTTCTGGATAATTAAATCCATCTTATCACCCTTAACTAGGCCTTGAAATAGGACTACTTCATAAGGTGGTTCCGTATCATTAGGGGTGCAGGATAAGACAGCAGCCTGTACCTCACCGGGCAAGAGCTTTGTGATTTCCAGGCGAAAATCCTTAGCGCCACCGTCGCACAAGTCCAGTTCCTCCCCTACCTGAAGACGTAATACATCACAAAGGTAACGAGCTTCATTACCGGTAAATTTATAGGCTGTTAAGGCAGAAGATAGTATCTCTTCAGTAAATAATCTTGTCATAGTAGCTCCTATATTTGACCTTTGCTAGAAAGAGTATAAAATCATAAAGTAGAATAACTGAATTTAGCCACTGGGGCAAGCCCAGAAGGAGGAAAAATGAAATACGAAATTAAAGGAACACCTTTACCCGTTGTTATCTGTACTTTAGAACCTGGTGAAAGCATGATAACAGAGAGAGGCGCAATGAGTTGGATGAGCGATAACTTCCAGATGGAAACCAGTGCCAAGGGAGGCGCCGGAAAAGCCTTTGGTCGTCTGCTTGCCGGAGACTCCTTTTTCCAGAATCGTTACACCGCTACTGGAAAGCCTGGTCTTATCGCCTTTTCCAATAGTTTTCCAGGACAAATTCTTCCCCTATCTATTCGTCCTGGCTTCAATATGGTTGTCCAAAAAACTGCCTTTTTGGCTGCCCAACCCGGGGTAAATTTATCTATATTTTTCCAGAAACGAATCGGTGCTGGATTTTTTGGTGGCGAAGGCTTCATCATGCAGAAACTGTCTGGCGAAGGCTTAGCCTTTGTAGAAATTGACGGAATGACAGAAGAATATAATTTAGCCCCCGGAGAATCAATGCTTGTAGATAACGGCTACGTAGCTATGATGGATGAATCTGTAACCTTGGACATTCAAACCGTTAAAGGGCTAAAGAATATTTTCCTCGGTGGTGAAGGCTTATTTTTAACCAAAGTAACCGGGCCCGGCCGGGTTTGGCTACAGACTATGCCACTTAACAAAGTAGCCGCCTCTATAATTCCCTTCCTCCCCAGTAAAAATTAAGCTGAGCTAAGGGGCAATAGATTCTGTTTGCATCCACATGTTATTAGCTAAAAGGCTTTCAATGTAAAAGAAGGCTACCCATTAAAATACCCCAGGCTTCCAACCTAATATAGGAAGCTTGGGGTATTCTTTTAGTCAAGATTAAGGTAAAGGATTACTTAAAACTCTCTACTACGCATGCCGGGACGATTATCCTCAGCTGGTGAACCTTCAGCAGGCTTGTGATTATTATCAAAATCACGTCGCTCTCTGTGTGGACGATCACCATGATGACGGTCACCATGAGGGCGTCCGCCTCTGTCGCCATAATCGTTGCTTCTGCGCTCTCTGGGTCCCCGATCACCGGCAGGCTTGCGAGGAGCTTCGGGCGCATCTACATAGCCTTCAGGCTTTTCCTGACAGTCCCGAATGGAAAGATTAATTCTTCCTTGGCTATCAATCTCAAGAACTTTGACTTGAACAGAGTCGCCTTCTTTAACAGCATCTTCAACCTTTTCAACTCGGCCCCAAGCCATTTTAGAAATGTGAACCAAGCCTTCTTTTCCAGGCAAAAACTCAACGAATGCGCCGAAATTCATCAGACGGGTAACTACGCCATCAAAAACCTGACCAACCTCTGGATCTCTGACAATACCATTAATAATGGCTAAGGCATGAGCCGCCTTCTCAGCATCCGGTGTAGCAATAAAAATACGTCCATCATCATTAATGTCGATCTGAGCACCGGTATCGGCAATAATTTTGTTAATTACTTTACCACCGGAACCGATAACTTCACGAATCTTGTCTACCGGAACCTGGGTAGTAATAATACGAGGAGCATAAGGTGAAAGCTCTTCTCTCGGCGCAGCAATTCTAGGTAATAAAACCTCATTAATAATTTGCAAACGTCCCTGGCGCGTCATGGCAAAAGCCTGACGAATAATATCAAGACTTAATCCATCAACCTTAATGTCAACCTGAATGGATGTAATACCCTGATCGGTTCCAGCCACCTTAAAGTCCATGTCACCAAAAAAGTCCTCAATCCCTTGAATATCCATGAAAACCAAGAAATCTTCATCATTCTCTTCATTTACAATCAAGCCGGTGGAAATACCTGCAACGGGGCGCTTAATGGGAACACCAGCATCCATGAGAGCCAATGTACTGGCACAAACAGAACCTTGAGAGGTAGAGCCGTTAGACATAAGAATTTCTGACACCGTGCGAATGGCGTAGGGAAATTCTTCCTCACTGGGGAGAACCGGTACAAGAGATCTTTCAGCTAAGGCTCCGTGACCAATCTCTCTACGTCCGGGAGAGCGAGGCGGTTTAGCCTCACCTACTGAATAGCCGGGAAAATTATAGTGGTGCATATAACGCTTAGTATCTTCATTATCAAGTCCATCAAGCATCTGAACTTTTGAAAGCGGAGCCAAGGTACAAGTAGTCAATACTTGTGTTTGTCCACGTTGGAATAAACCGGTACCGTGAACTCTAGGCAGAACACCAACATCGCAAGAAAGCGCTCTGATTTGGTTTAAGGCACGACCATCAACCCGAACATGCTCTCTAAATAAATAATCGCGTACAACCTTCTTCTCAAGCTTATAAATAGCCTCACCCACATAAGGCAAGAACTCTTCTGCATGCTCTGCCAAATGAGCCTTAACTTTATCGGTGAGAGCAGCTACCTGTTGGTCCCTGACACTCTTGTCATCAGATAGAACCGCTTTACGCATATCCTCCCAAGCCAAGTCTTTAATGAGAGCAAAAGCCTCTTCTGGAACATCCGCAGATACATAAGAAAACTTTTCTTTACCAATTTCCGCTACGATGGAGTTAACAAAGGCCACCAACTCTTGGATGGTCTTTTGCCCAATTTCGATAGCTGCCAACATGGTCTCATCCGGAACTTCATTAGCGCCAGCTTCTACCATACAAATTTTCTTAGCTGTACCGGCCAGAGTTACATACATCTGGCTCTGCTCACGCTGAGCCTCTGTAGGGTTGATAATTACATCATCCCCAATTAAGCCCAAAATAACACCGGCAATCGGGCCATTCCAAGGAATATCCGAGATCGCAATAGCAATTGATGTTCCTAACATAGAGGTAAACTCTGGTGAACAGTCCTGATCTACAGACAGAACCAAATTAGAAACACTTACATCATTTCTTAAGTCCTTAGGAAACAAGGGACGAATCGGGCGGTCAATAACCCGGGATGTCAGTATCGCTTTTTCGGAAGGACGACCTTCACGTTTAATGTAGCCGCCGGGAATCTTACCTACAGCATACTGCTTCTCTTCATAATCAACGGACAAAGGAAAGAAATCAATCCCGTCCCTTGGGGTAGTAGATGCCGTTGCAGTAGACAAAATGACAGTCTCGCCATAACGAATCAAGCATGATCCATTAGCGAATTGAGCCAGTTTACCTGTTTCTACCACAAGTGGTCGTCCGGCTAAAGTTGTTGTAAAAATCTTTTCCATGTAAAACCTCCTGGTTACTTTAATACATGGAGCTGTCCAGGGCGGTAGCTTGTAGATTCAACGGTTGTTTCTTTGATAAAAGTACAAACAACAGCTCAATCTACCCACTACAACCTGAACTGGCAACTCCATTTTGTAAACTTTTCTCATTATACCTTAATCTTATGGATAAAGGTAATAGTTTTTTAGATCGGGTTGAAACTCACCGCTTAATCGGAAATACTATACAGTTATCAGAAATAGTTTATAATTGACTGACTACTATGAAGTAATGGGGAAATTTATGCTTGACTCAAATTTATTTTGGTTTGTATTGGAAAATGGTATTAACCAGCTACAGGCTTTTTTATTCTTCTATTTTATAATGGGGTATCTTACGCCCAAATGGAGAGCTTTAGAGAAACACTACTGGGTACTAACTCTACTATCTGGCCTGTACCTTAGCTTTCTAAATAATATCTTTACAGAACCTATTATATATTTTCTTCTTTGGCTTCTATCTATGTTCCTAATTTTATTATTTCTTTTTAGAGGATCTTTCTTTTGGAAAATTTCACTCCTTTTTTGTTATCCAGCTATCTATTTATGTACTGATATATTTACCTTTCAGCTACTATCTTCTGTACCAACTTTGTCAGTAACAGAAATTCTTACCCCCTCTGCCATTAGACTCTATGGAATAATACTTGACAATATTTTATACACGGTGATTATAGCCCTTATACGGTTACAAATATCAACAAGAATTTCTTCTTTAAAATCTCCTTCAAAAGTATTACCATATACCTTTTATATTTTTATCCTTCCACTTACCTCTATTAGCATAATTGCTTTTAACGCACTACTATTGTTGAAGATACAGGCTGTAACAGTCTTGGCACTTTTCATTTCTATCCTTCCTTTCTTAATCAACTTCATAATGCTTTCCCAATATCGTAAACTAGCTATGGATATCTCTCGGTCATCTAGCAACCAATGGCTACAGCAATATCTCCAACAAGAAGGTAATAAATTAAATCAGCTTATGAGCCACTATTTGAGAAGTAATCAACTGATTCATGATCTAAAAAATCGACTTTTACCGATTCAGTATGCGCTGGAAAATCATCAGCTTATAGAGGCTGAAACTTCTCTGCAAAGTCTAATGGGTAATTTCCCCCAGCTACCGGTAAGTCATCCGCAGGACACCTTCCCAAATAAATCTAATTTAATAATTAAACAGAATTCCCCCCATTTTCCTTCACTTACACTTCGGCTAGAAATTGTTCCACCCAATTATCCGATTGACCCAGAAATTTCTCAGCTTTTAACCAACTGGTTAGAACAAGTTAGTAGAAATGCCTCTCAAACTGCAGCTAACAACCCAATTCTTATGGAGGGACTTCTTGCGGCTTTTGGTGAAAGAATTTATCTGCAAATACAATTGCCTGTTACCCTAGTAAAGCAATGCGGGAAAAATTTCTTTCGGTTTCATGCTTTGCGGCAACGAATTACGGAGTATAAAGGTTTCTATTATGATGATATAGTTGATGATCTTCTGCTTATAACTCTGACATTACCTCAAAAGAAAAAGGAAACCGTGATATAAATAGAGCAGATATCTTACTTCTAGTAAAGCGGCTTAATTAAGTAACTTATTTCAGGAAACTGCAGTTTCGCAAGCAAAATAGAAGGGCGATTTTTCAGGCAAAACTATATGTAAGGAAAAGATCTTATCCTTATGTTGAATATCTATAGTCCCTTCATTATCTCGAATTAGTTTCATTATACTTAGCATACCAAATCCATGCTTATCCGGGTTTTCCTTTGTACTCTGATATACACCTTTAATTTTTTTAGGTGAAATCAAATATGTATTTTCTATATAGATATGAAGCAGCCCCATCTCTGAGATAAAACGAATTTTGAGTTTGCGCTTCTCTGGATCCTGTATTTTCTCAATGGCCTCCACAGCATTATCTAGGCTGTTTCCTAATAATATACTAATGATACCCCCATCAACTTTATATTCTACAGGTAAATTGCTGCTAACATCAATCTGAGCACAGTTTTCTATGGCCTGCAGTTTGACTGATAAAATCGCATTCAGCAGTGGCGGGCTTACATATTGCTGTCTTACCATTTTAGGAATATCAGAAAAAATTTTTTGGAATTCCTTCAAGCTCTCCTCTATTGGCGCATTTTTCATATAATCATGAAAGTGGACTAACTGATTCTGGATTTTAGATAAAGTTTCTTTGGCTTTTTCTTGTTGGGTCAAGAGTTCATTTCTGCGTTTCTTTTCAGAAAGGATATATGCCGTCATTAATACTTGTTGCTGACTGCTTACCACATCGCGTTCAAAGTTCTGATATTGGTAGTATATGATAATGTTTGCCCCCAGCAAAAGAATCAGAGCTACTGCTGCCATGACAAACATAGTCATATCCATATTTTTTTCTATATAATAAATTAGAAAATGCGTAACGACAATAGACGCTAAAGGAAAAAGGAAAAAGTAAGAGTGATAGGTGAAACGAAAAGTATAATTACCTTTTATCGCAAAAAGACTAATTATCTGTACCAAGCCAAAGAGTATAATTCGTGATATTATCCCCGCTGCAACCAGTAACGATAGTTGAAATGTAGTTTCTGAATAAAATGGCAAGATAAGTACGCGAATAGATTCTGACACCAAATATGTCATTGAAACGTAAGTAATAGCAAAGGCAAATTTAAATAAGACGGAACCAGAAAAAGTTATGTAGGCAATACCAATTAATCCAAGAAGCAAGGCTCCCAAATATAAGTTTACGTTAACCATATAGAAATATAGGTTTAATCCTAGCCAAAAAATCATAACTGGAATCCAGAGATTAATTCTGTAATTCTTTTTATCAAAGTACAGCTTCAAGATTTTTCTGCCCAAAAAGTAGTCAATCATAATGACTATCAAAATTATGACGATATTTGAGAATGCAGTTATATTCATCTCCTCACCCTGCCTATGCTAATTTTTTATGCCAAGCTCTGACTCTTTTCTTGCATAAACGCCTGCAAAATTGTCTCTCTTCCATTTCTACTTATAGGAAGCTTGTAATTATTTTTTAGAAGTATCGTATCGACTTCGTAGCGGATTACTTTACTAAAGTTAACCCAAAGCCCTCTATTAATCATATAAAATTTATTTTGCTCTAAAATAGGCTCAAACTGCTTTAAGCTTTCACCAGAAGCCGATGTTATTAGCGCATTTTCCGTATAAAAATAATTCGTACGCAACCGATGCTCAATATAAATAATATCCTCAAGAAAAATCTTCTCTACTCGTCCTCGAGGACATTTGCAAATCAGATATTGACCTTCTTTTTTGGCAACATCAGCGAACAGGTAGGCAAGAGCTCTTTTTAATGCCTCCGGCAACTCAGTATGTAAGCGTTCCTTAAGAATGTATGATAAGGGCGCAGCTAAATTTATTGCTTGGATAGCAAAGGTTTCGTAGGCCGTGACATAAATTATAGCGGTTTTTTTTATGCCCGACTGTAAATACCGTCCTACCATACCGCCATCCATCTTCGGCATATCCCAATCTAGCAAGATGATATCAAAATTTTCTTTATCTCTTATGGCCTCCAGTAATTGCGTAGGTGAAGAGAAAGTTACAACTTGAAACTGAAGCTTAGGTGCTTTTAGACACTGCTTAAGCTGCTCTAGACAATCACTAACCCTATTTTTTAACAAAGCTAAAAACTCATAATTATCATCACACAATGCAATTCTAATCATCATAACCACCCCATTATGCCTATAGTCTTTTGATATGCTTATACCCAGGTAAATTATACACTATTATCAAAGATTACAACTCTATCTGGTTAAATTTAAAGATTCTAAAATTAAATTTGTCCTAATTTGCATAATTCCTTAGTACCGCTTCAAACTTTAGCAAGAAAGATCTAAATTTGTCAATGGTCTTTTTTCAATCCAATAGTTTTAGAAAATAGTTTTTAACAACCAATAAAGTGAGTATATCAGTGTAGCAAAGCTACAAGGTGACTAATTAGTCATGCAAAGTGGGAAAGGAATGATTAGACTAAATTTAATTCATGCATTAATTACATTTTAGGGGGAAATAAAATGCCAAAAATTTATAGTCACTTTACCCGATCTAGTAAATCTATAACTTGGCTTCTAATTCTAATACTCTGCGTGTCTCCACTTCTAGTAGCCTGTAATCAATTAAACTCAGCTTCCAATTCAAAAAACACCATAGATAACAATAAAAATACTTTATCGGTTAGCGAAGCCAAAAATCAAAAAATAGTCGACGCTGATTCTGCGTTTTTCGCCAGCACGGCGTTAGAGACATTTGGCGAAAAACTACCGGATCAAGCTCAATATACCACGCCGATAAATAGTGTTCTTCTTAAGGACATTGTCATAGTAGCCGTGGAAATTGAGTGTTCACCAGAGATACCCTTAGATGATAAGGACGAAAAAATTTGGGCTGAGTATGAACGACAGAGAAAGCTACAGAATTATTTGTTTTTCTATGATCTAGATGGAAATCTCCTAGGTAGTTACGATCTTTCACAGAATGTAGGAGCCAGAATGAGCTTTTATACAATGGTTGCCGGGGAAAATAATTCCCTCTACTTATTAGCCAACCCTCACCCTGAAGACGGTAATTACGTTAGCGACAGCCTTATCTACAAAGTACAGTTAGACGGAGCTAAAGTAAAAACCTGTGATAAGTTTTGGGAAGAAATTAATCCTGATCAGGGGTACTATCGGATGATCGCCGATCCTAAGGGTGACCTCTATTTATTCTCTTACAGTAAATTTATTCGTTTAGATAAAAATGGTCAAATCACTGGCCAAGTCAATTGTAAGGAAGAGGATATGGTTAGAAATATTTTTATCCATAACCAAAAACTATATTTCACCTTTGAAACCCAGGACAAGGCAAAGCAATCACCGCCGCAAACGGTTCTAGGTACAGCTAATTGGGATAAAAAGACACTAGAAGTAGAAAAACCTATCCGACCTTATGAAGTTATGGGTTATACCGATACGGCAGTATTGGCAGAAAACTCGATTGGTATTTTTCAAATTGATATTGAGTCTGGGGAACAAACCGAATGGCTTTTGTGGCAGAATACCGACTATGAGACTCCACCACGTATGAACGGCAGCGTACGAGGACTGTCAATTCTTTCCGAGAATCTTATTGTTATTGTGAACGATGAATATGATAATCAGGGACGCTTACGTGGCCTAGATATTAGTTTACTTAAAAGGCAGGACAGCAATCCCAATGCAAGTAAGACTATTATAACAATTGATCCAGGCGAATATTCTTTGGATTATAATCAAGTAGAACAGATTTATCGTTTCAACCACAGTCAAAAGGATTATTTACTGAGAATAGAAGGGGCTGCCTCTGATGAAGCACTGCGGTTCGATACTGAAGTGGAAATAGAACAGTGGCAACAGCAAAAGATTAAAGAGATGACCAATGGCTTTGGAGCCGACCTGGTGCTTCTAAAGCAAAATGAACTACTAAATTATGGGCGTTCCGGTTTACTGGTTGATATCAATGACTTAATAGATCAAGACAAGAGCTTCAAGAAAGAAGATTATCAAGTAAAGTTTTTTGATGTAGGAAAAATCAATCAGAAAATCTACGGTATCAGCTCTCACTATACATTGATGGGTCTAGTTATTAGCAAATCCTTTTTGGGTGACCAAAACAGACTAACCTTAGAAGAACTAAGCAAAATCCTAAAAGATCATCCCGAAAAAATCGGAATTTTTCAAACTTCATCCGATATGCTCTTTAGCACACTTTTAAGCAGTTCCATTGAAGAATTTATTGATTTTAGTACCGCCAAAGCTGATCTTAATAATTCTGACATGATTGCCCTATTAGAATTTTGTCAGCAGAGTGGAGCCAATTCGCTTCCTGGGGGAGAAAACCCGATTATGCCTTCACAAATGGCTAATCCACCGGTTTTATCCTTTCTTGATTTTGCAGGAATTGGACCAATAGGTTGGGCTGTTTTAGAATATCAAATGAAAAGCGAAATTACCCTTTCTAACTACCCCTCTACTCGACCCTCAGCGGCCAGAGTATCCGCACCATTAGTAGAAGGTCTCTACTGCATTAGTCAAAACAGCCCCAACCAAGCGGCGGCTTGGGCATTCATTAAATTCCTGCTTAGTGAAACTGAACAGGACCGCTATATTGAATCAGACCTACTACCTGTATTAACCTCTAGCTTTGAAAAACAAATAGGTTATGCTACCACAGGTCAGAAGCTTGCAGACAATTATCTTTTACGATTCTATTTTAACGATCCTCAACATACCCCTGATGAGCTTAAGCTGTCTCCTGAGGGCGAAAAGGCCTATCGGCAGGCTATTAATGATGCCGTAGCTGCTCCATTAATACCAAAGGAAGTTTATCAAATTATTAACGAGGAGGCCTCCAGCTACTTCAATGGTAGTAAATCAGCTGCAGAGGTTACTGAAATCATGCAAAACCGTGTCCAAACTCTATTAAATGAAATGGCCTAAACATTTAATACTTGCTATGCTTGATTATAATTCCCCCAGTGTAGTAGGGGGAATTTTGTCTCGCCAATCGGCTCGACTGGCGTAATTTTTAATAAAAAAAGCTTCGGGGAAGAATAACGCATCTTCTCCGAAGCTTTTTAAAAATAAACAGCAATGCTTACTTTCTGATTCCTAACTTAGCGATAATCGTTCTATAGCGCTCAATGTCAATTCTGGTAAGATAGTCCAAAAGACCTCTTCTCTGTCCAACTAACATCAGAAGTCCACGACGAGAGTGATGGTCATTCTTATGAACCTTCAAGTGCTCTGTCAAGTGGTTGATCCGAGCTGTTAAAAGGGCAATCTGCACCTCCGGTGAACCCGTATCTCCTTCTTTAAGGCCATACTCTTTGATAATCTCTGCTTTGTTAATCGTGTCCATAAATACCTCCATATTGTGTCCTGCACCACAGTAACCGGTCGGACGATCCGAAAAACCGTGTATGCGGCAAATTCTTAAAGATTGTAACACAATCCCTTAAGCCTGTAAAGAAATCCGTTTTAGAATAGCACGAGCTGCCTGCACACCACTGGCTCCGGCTTGGGACAGCCCCCGGGTAATTCCGGCACCATCACCTACAGCAAAGAAATTAGGTAGCTCTGTCTCTAACTCCTTTGTCAAATTTAACCGGGAACTGTAAAATTTAACTTCCACGCCATAAAGTAGCGTATCTTGATTCGCTGTTCCCGGTGCGACTTTGTCCAATACCTGAATCATTTCAATAATATTGTCCAAATGGCGCTTTGGCAGCACCAAGGACAGATCCCCCGGAACAGCATCTAAGGTAGGTTTCACGAAGCTCTGAGGCAGCCGGTGCGTGTTGGTTCGGCGCCCATCGAGTAAGTCGCCGAAACGTTGAACCATGATACCTCCCCCTAACATGTTTGATAGGGATGCAATTCTCTTACCATACTGATAAGGCTCATTAAAAGGGGTGGTAAATTTATTACTCACGAGTAAAGCAAAGTTGGTATTCTCACTCCGAAGTGCCGGGTCTGTATAACTATGACCATTTACGGTAATAATACCATCCGTATTTTCTGTTACTACGTGACCATAAGGATTCATACAAAAAGTACGAACGACGTCTTTATAGCGGCTGGTTCGATAAAGCAGTTTGGCCTCATACATGGCGTCGGTAATTTCTTTAAAAACAATCGCTGGCAGCTCAACTCTAACACCCAGATCAACTTGGTTGTTAATCATCGGTAAATTAAGCTGGGCACACTGCTCAGAGAACCATTCAGCACCTGATCGGCCTGGAGCTGCAATCAAATACTGACACTGCACATCACCTTTATCGGTAGCCAGTAAATAGCTTCCATCCAACTGCTGACTAATTTTGTCGACTCTTGTCTTGCAGGACAATTCTAAATGCTCTTTTAGCCATTGCGCTTGAGCCGCTAAAATCTCACGATTACGCTCTGTTCCCAAGTGCTTACAGCGAGCATCCATCAAATGTAAGTCATAGCTAATAGCTTTTCTGCGAATCAGATCAGCTTCCTTAGTGGCGGTAGAAAAGACTTCATCAGTAGCGCCGAACTGCTGATTTACGGAATCAACATAATCAATTAACTTCATTACATCGCCATCAGGCAAATAATCATTCAGCCAACCACCAAACTGGGTAGTGAAGTTAAATTTCCCATCGGAAAAGGCACCGGCACCACCAAAACCCCTCATAATTGCGCAGGGATTACAGCCAATACAATGATCAACTTTCTTTTCGATAATTGGACAGGAGCGTGCAACTACCTCTGCCCCCTGTTCTAATAAAATGACCTTGAGCTCTGGGCGATTTTTGGTCAACTCATAGCCAGCAAAAATCCCCGCGAGGCCACCGCCAATAATTGCTACATCAAACTTTTTTGTACTCATGATAAAATTCTATTCCTTCCGTCTAAATACTTTACTTAAAGCACAGGATAAAGGGCGCTTATTAATTAAAACCATATAACTGCTTTACTCTGGCTTTATCATCCCTAAGCTTTTTAAAAATAATCGCTTCCGTGGCTTGAATATAAGGCGTAACACCTAAATCCAGAATGCCGCAGGTCAGTACGGCAAGAATTCGCCAACCTAAAAAAGACAACTTCAAAACAAAAAGATCCATCCTAATGCCTTTTGTAAGTTCCTTGCTTTGATTTAAGGCCGCTCGTGCTCCGACTGATGGATCTTCGGCCAAAATAAAAGTAGTAAACATATAAGCGATTCCCCGGTTGATATTAACAACTAAGCCACCAACTAAACTTACGAGAAGCATAACAGAACCTAGAATAACCATGGCAGTAGCACTAGATTGTGAGTTTATTTTCATTACAGTAGCGGCTATGATTATAAACAGTCCGAAAAACATGGGCACAAGCATTGCCGCTACCCAGATGATCTCCCAAAGCCATTGCCAGGTACTACCTTTCAGCGTACCAATATATTTTCCTCCAGAGAAAACAGAAAAGATTTCTCCTCCCGCTTGATTTGACTCTAAGTTATCCATAATCCGGCGATTGTAGCCAATCCAAAGTGGTCTAATTATTAATAGTCCCAGAGCGACCGCAATGAGTGTTACAACAAAATCAAAAATGCTATGTCCTAAAACCTGATTGGTTGAGACAAACCATGTAATAATCTCACCGAAATCAGCGGATTCTTGTGCTCTAATCTTTATTGGTAGTTCACTTTCAATCCAACTCCTATTGGCTTGACTATCACCCAAACGATTCAATAAACTGGTAACATAAGCAATCAAAAAAAATAGAAATGAAGCTAACACATTCTGGCCTAAATTCTGACTAACTGAGCTCCAGCCCTGTCTTTTCGCCTCTACTCGATCAAACATAAATAATCCCCCTTTTATTTAAAACAATCAAAATATTGAGTTACTGAGTTACAAAGTATTATTCCTCATTTCTGAACCCATCCCCTTTAGTTGTGCATAAACCTCAGCCAGAGCCGAATAGCGATAAGGCGTAATCCCCAAAAACAAAATTCCACAAGTCATTATTCCTAACAAATACCAACCGATAAAGGACAAATCAAAGACAAATAATTGCATTTTTTGACCTTTAGCCATAGACTTACTGGCATTCAGAGCATTTCTGGCTCCCATATCAGGATTATCGGCCAAGAAAAAGGGTGCAAAGACATAGGCGTAATAGCGGTTCGTCCAAATAATCAAGCTGATAATTGAACCTACAGCTAAGGCAATTAATCCAATAATCGTCATTAAGGCCATAAAACTAAGTAGATTTTCATCAACCGTATGTCTGTTACCATTAAATGATCCACCATAGACCCCTAGAAAGCTGCCAAGCAAACCGATAATTAATAGAATAAACCCAGGTAGCACAGCCAAAGTAGCAACACTCCCCCAAATCATCTTCCAGAGCAACTGCCATGAACTTCCTGCCAGAATTTTTTTATAATTCCCCTTTCGAAAAGCCAGAAATAAAGGCTCAACACTGGGTTTTTCTTGGCGGTTCTCTAAAAACCAGCGGTGAAAGCCAATCCCGATGGGCTCTAATAACAGAATGGTTACTGCGAGTGCTGCCAAGCTAAAAATAGGTTCTAATAGTGAAAGAAAAACAGTACGGTTTGTATTCAGATCACTTGAAAAAAGGTAAAGCCAATCCTCCAAAGTAGCTGATGAGCCCAAGGTTAAACCCTTTTTTAGCATTAAATTCATCTGCTCAGAAAACCTCATATTAGTTACAAAGTTACCCATAACACTATTAAAATAACCAAAAAGTCCAAGTAAAAAGAATACCAGAATTCCCATACCTAAGTTTTTCTTTAAATTTGCCCAACCCTGTTGTTTAACTAATCCAATTTTCCACATAAAACTACTCCTTTATCCCCCTGTTATTAGAATTACCAAGCCATTATATCACAAGGCTTTTAATCAAATACAAAAAATGCTTATATTTTGTGCTTTAAAGACAATTAGCTAAAAAGTTACTATTTTCAGCCCGAAAATACAGTGGCTGACTAGCTAAAAGTTAGTAATCTTTTATTATATTCTGTATTCTCTGGGATGTTTTTTCTTGCGTATAGATCTCCGCTAGTGCCGAGTATCGATAAGGTGTAATTATTAAGAATAGCAGGCCACTGGTCAAAAGTCCCAGTAAGTTCCAACCAATAAAAGATAAATCAAAGGCAAACAGCTTCATTTTTCTGCCTTTAGCCATTGCCTTACTGGCATTTAAAGCCTTTAGAGCACCAATTTCAGGATTTTCCGCCAGCAAAAAGGGCGCAAATATATAAGCATAATGGCGGTTCAAAACGATAATCAAACTTGCCACGGAGCTAATAATCAGTACAATTATCCCCAAGGGGATAAGAAAAATTATTAAGTGAGTATCTTTGATCCAATTAGGAGTATCCTGCCATTTAGTGAGGTCAAATGCAGAGATAATTATTCCACTCAGAATCAAACTAGCTCCTGGAATCATAAGAGCTATAGCTGTAATTCTCCAAATATTCTTCCAAAGCAATTGCCAAGAGCTTCCCAGCAAAATTGCTTTATAACGCTCCTTCTTAAAGGCCATGAAGATAATTTCTGCAGTTGGTCTCCCCTGCTGATTATCTAAAAACCAACGATGAAAACCAATCCACAGGGGCTCTAAAAAAACAAAGGCCACGCCCAAGGCTACTAGGCTTAAAAGTAAACCTAAAGCGGAAAGAAAATCTCCTTTTCCCATACTAAAAAAAGAAGTCAGTATAGAGACGAGTTCATTAAAGGAGGTTGGTGCATGCTGATCATTTTGCAAAAATCTGGTAAATTGATAAAGCTTCTGTGCAAACTTAATACCTGATGCCCAAGCATTAATAACATCAACACCATGGGTAAAGAAGCTCAGCAGAATAGCTGCAAGTATTCCCATCCCTAAATTTTTCTTTACATTCGCCCACCCTTGTTTTTTAACTAATCCAATACTCCACATCTGAAGGTCTCCTCTTTTTCTGGCAAAAACTATTCTGCTATTGTAGCATAAAATCTTGGAATTAAGTCTGTACTGCGAGTGTACTCGGAGCCCAAGAACCTAGCTTCACAACGATTAGACTTGGGCAAACCTTATATACCCAGCTTGACGGTATCCCAAAGTAGTTTTATAATTATACGAACAAAAGAATTTTTATACAAGGAGTGCTTTATGTTTATAGAAGAGTCTGCCATAACCGCCCCCAAAGGTTTTCTTGCTGCCGGTGTTTCCTGTGGGCTAAAGAAGTCTGCTGCTCTGGATCTTGCACTGGTCTATTCCCAGACCCCTGCCGCTGTGGCTGGTGTTTATACCCAAAACCTGGTCAAGGGTCACTCTTTACAACGAACAATAAAGCTTATAAATAACCAAAGTAAAGTTCAGGCTATCCTAGTTAACAGTGGTAATGCCAACGCCTGTGTCGGCAAAGAAGGCCTTGAAGATGCTGAATCTATCGCTAATGCTATTGCTCAGGAGCTCGGCTGCTCAAATGAAGCAGTTCTAACCTGCTCTACTGGCGTGATTGGCCAACGCCTCCCTACCGCTAAAATTTTAGCTGGTATTGCAAAGCTCACGCAAAGTGCAAATGCCTCTCCTGAGGCCGGTCATAAGGCAATGAGTGCTATGATGACTACAGATTTGGTGCCTAAAGAAGTAGCTATTCAACTAGAAATTCAAGGAAAAACTGTAACCATCGCCGGCATGGCTAAAGGGTCTGGTATGATTCATCCCAATCTCGCCACCATGATTGGAATTATTACTACAGATGCAGGTATTTCTAATTCAGTACTTCAGCAACTACTAAAACGTGCTGTAGCCCATAGCTTTAACCGGGTAACCGTTGATGGTGATACCTCTGTCTGTGATTCGGTTATCCTACTGGCCAATGGAGAAAGTGGCGTCAGTATTAATTTAGATAGTCCTGAGTGTGATAGTTTTTACCAAGGGTTAGAAGCCATTTGCCAGTCTTTAGCCAAGAAGCTGGCGGCTGACGGAGAAGGTGCTACAAAACTAGTAGAAGTTGAAGTTAAACATGCGCCTTCTGCTCAAGATGCCTACCTTATCTTATTAGCAATTTGCCGCTCACCACTATGCAAAACGGCAATTTTTGGTGAAGACGCTAATTGGGGACGTTTTATTACTGCCGCTGGATATTCAGGTGCTCAGTTTAATCCGGAAAAGATCTCTATAGCTATAGGGGATCTTCTCTTATGCGAGCAGGGGGTGGCTCTCCCCTTTGATGAGATAAAGGCAAAAGAAATTTTGTCCCAAAAGGAAATCTATATCTGTCTGGATCTACACCAAGGTGAATACTGGGATCGCATGTGGACCTGCGACTATTCCTATGACTATATTAAAATAAATGGAAGCTATCGTAGTTAAAATCATGCGTCTAAAAAATCTAATGTCTATCGTTTAAAAGAGCCAACTGTACAGAAGCAAAAAATCTCTGGAAGAAGCAAATCCTTCCAGAGATTTTTATTGTCTACAACAATAACGCTTATTGGGTTTTTACCTAGTTCGAAGAACTAGGCCTTCGCTTCTGGTGGAGACTTCGGTGTCCGCGTCTTTTTCGGTGCAACCTTCTTGGCAGCAGGCTTTTCAGCTTCCTCCGGTCTCAAGATTCGTTCAAAAGTAAACTCTGAGTCTTTATAATCAATTATCACTTTTTCCGTTTCCAGCAATTGCCCTAACAGGTACATATCCGCCAAAGGATCTTCCAGACGACGCTGAATGGTCTTGCGTAAAGGACGGGCACCATATTTGGCATCGTAGCCTTCAATCGCCAATTGATCCTTAGCCGCAATTGATATCTCCACATCAACTTGCTTGTCCTTCAACTGTTCACGAACTTCTTTTAGCATCAGATCAACAATCTGCCTAATCTCTTCCCGTGAAAGCTCAGAAAAGACAATGATCTCGTCAATACGGTTCAAGAATTCCGGTCTAAACATTTCCTTAAGAACAGACTGTACTCTACTTTCTAAGGCAATATAACCCTCAGCACCAAAACCAAAACCGTTGGCTTTCAATGTGGTGCCGGCATTAGAGGTCATAATCAAAATAGTATTTTCAAAATTCACCAATCGACCATGACTGTCTGTAAGGCGCCCATCATCCAAAATTTGTAGAAGCAGGTTAAAAACATCCGGGTGAGCTTTTTCGATCTCGTCGAAAAGGATAACTGAATAAGGCTTTCTCCTCACCCGCTCGGTGAGCTGTCCGCCATCGTCATAACCCACATAGCCTGGGGGAGAACCAATCAGCTTACTGACCGTATGTGCCTCCATGAACTCGGACATATCCATCCGAATTAAGGAATCCTCATTGGCAAACATAGCTTCGGCAATGGCTTTAACCAGCTCTGTTTTACCTACACCCGTCGGACCGACAAAAATAAAGGACGCAGGCTTATGTTTCTTGCCAAAACCGGCTCGATTTCTGCGAATGGCTCTGGCCAAGGCCGAGACTGCCTTATTTTGGCCAATAACCCGCTGATGCAAGCGATCTTCTAACTTTAACAGCTTATCAGACTCAGACTCAGTAATCCGCTGAACGGGGATACCGGTCCACATTTCAATTACCCGGGCAATATCTTCCTGCGAAATGATCGTGGGAAGAATTTCACTTTCTAAGGATTCTATTTCCTTTTGCAACCGCAAAAGCTTAGCTTTAGTTTCCGCCTGCTGCTCATAAAGATTCTCTTCTTCTATCTTTTGGGGGTCAGCACCGTCCATCTTCCCTTCAATCTCGCTCAAAGTCCGCTCGACTTCGGCCTTTTCTTTGACCAATTGCTTTTGCTTAACTAAACGAACTTCTGCCAAATTAGCTCTGGAACCGGCTTCGTCAAGTAAGTCGATGGCCTTATCGGGTAGAAAACGATCCATAATATAACGCGAAGAAGCTCTTACCGCATAGGCAATAACCTCATCCGAATAGGAGACATGGTGATGGACTTCATAGTAATCTCTAATCCCTTTTAGAATTTCAATACTGTCTTCAATCGAAGGCTCTTCCACAATCACTTTCTGGAAACGTCGCTCTAGTGCCGAGTCCTTCTCAATAAAGCGTCTGTATTCATCTAGGGTTGTCGAGCCTACAACTCGTATCTCGCCCTTAGCCAGAGCCGGTTTCAGAATATTGGCTGCATTCATAGCACCTTCTGCATCCCCAGCCCCCATAATATTATGTAGTTCATCAATGACTAGAATAATATTTTCACTTTTCCGGGCATCATCAACCACACCCTTCATTCGACTCTCAAACTGTCCCCGGAATTGGGTACCTGCTACCATGGCCGTCATATCCAGTAAATAGACCGACATATCTAAGAGCTTGGCCGGAACATCACCACTGGCGATCCGCACAGCTAGACCTTCAGCGATTGCTGTCTTACCTACACCAGGGGCACCTAACAAAACTGGATTATTCTTGGAGCGACGATTAAGTATTTGAATGACTCTTTCCAGTTCTTTTTCACGGCCTATGATGCGATCAATTTTCCCCACTCTGGCCTTCTGGGTTAAGTTTGTTCCAAACTGATCCAAAAACTTATGCTTAGGTTCTTTACGCCCATTCTTTCGCGGCTCTGATCGCGTCCCGGAAGTCTTAGAATCACCATCTCCCGGCAGATCACTGGTGCCGGAAACCTCTGAGAGCTGAGAAATTACTTCTTCACTGTCTTCTTCTCCGCTTTCATCCTTTCCATTACCCATCTGTAAGAACCCCAAGTTCGATAGAGGCCCCATGACATCCGGATCGTCCTGCCCCTCTGACATGTCGCCCATAAAGTCTGTGTTTCCCAGCAGCATCTTAAAGATATCTTCCGGCTGACTACCTTCAACACCACTCATTAGACCATTAAGTCTTTCAGAGACCTGGTCGATATTAGCATCGTTAATTCCAGCCTTGCTAAACATCTCGTCGATTCCACCGATTCCGGTTTGGTAGGCACATTTTAGGCAAAGCCCCTCACTGATTCTCTTTCCATTATCAAATCTGGTAGTATACACTACCGCAATATTCTTCTTGCAAATTACGCACTTTGACATTATTGTCCCCTACTCGCCTTTCGCGCTTTTTCTTCTTCTTGGTTTGACAGAAGTCTCAATCTCCAGAGCCTCTTTAGAAACCTTGGCCGCCCTACGGCGCTTATGGAGTTCATCCTCTGCCGGATGACTCTTGGCTTTCTCCAGTAATGGCTTAAGATATTGACCGGTGTATGAACCTTCCACCTCTGCCACCTGTTCCGGAGTACCCTCAGCCACAATTCTGCCGCCGCCATCTCCCCCTTCAGGTCCCAGATCTATAATGTAGTCAGCCGTCTTAATCACATCTAAATTATGTTCAATGACTAAAACAGTATTACCATTTTCTGTCAGTCTCTGCAAAATGTCAACTAACTTATGGACATCTGCTACATGTAGTCCGGTGGTAGGCTCATCTAATATATAAAAAGTATGTCCTGTGCTCCGTTTTGAGAGCTCAGTAGCCAATTTAACACGCTGCGCTTCGCCGCCGGAGAGTTGGGTAGAGGGCTGCCCCAGCCGGATATAGCCCATACCTACATCCACAATGGTTTCCAGCTTACGGCGAATTCTCGGAACACTGGAAAAGAACTCCAAGGCTTCCGCTACTGTCATCTCAAGCACATCGGCTATGTTTTTGCCTTTATAGCGCACTTCCAAGGTTTCGCGGTTATAACGGTGACCTTTGCACACATCACAAGTCACATAAACATCAGGCAAAAAATGCATTTCTATTTTATTTACCCCATCACCATTACAAGCTTCACAACGTCCGCCCTTAACGTTAAAGCTAAAGCGTCCGTTCTTATATCCGCGGGTTTTAGCATCTACCGTATTAGCAAAAAGCTCACGTATCAAATCAAAACAGCCCGTGTAGGTTGCCGGATTCGATCTCGGTGTACGCCCAATAGGGGATTGGTCAATAGCAATAACTTTATCTAAATATTCTAGTCCTTCAATCTTGTCATACTCGCCGATTTGGCGGCGGGCACCATTTAAGTCGCTGGCCAGTTTCTTCAGGATGATTCCGTTTACCAGCGAACTTTTTCCTGAACCAGATACACCAGTTATACAAGTAAGCAGCCCCAGAGGTATAGAAACGTCAACATTCTTGAGGTTATTTTCTCTGGCACCTTTCACCTTCAAAAAGTGTTTTCCTGGCTCGCGTCGCTTAATAGGTACGGGAATAAAACGTTGCCCACTCAAATATTGACCGGTAATAGAAGTGGGCGTTTTTTCAAGCTCCTCGGCCGTTCCCTTGCCCACGACAAAACCACCATTCTCTCCCGCTCCTGGACCCATATCAACAATAAAGTCCGCCTCACGCATAGTATCCTCATCGTGCTCAACCACCAAAACGGTATTCCCTAAAGATTTAAGCCGCTTCAGGGTAGTTAAAAGTCGAGTATTATCCCGTTGGTGCAGCCCTATCGAAGGCTCGTCCAGTATGTAAAGCACGCCCATCAATCCAGAACCAATCTGTGTCGCTAGTCTTATTCGCTGAGCCTCTCCGCCGGATAAAGTAGAAGCCCCCCGATTTAGGGTCATATAATCAAGCCCCACATCAATCAAAAAGCCCAATCGTGCCGTAATTTCTTTCAAAATCGGGCCAGAAATAGCTTCTTGGCGTGGACGGAAGGTCAAGTCCATAAGATAGGCTCGACATTTTCTGATGGGCAAACAGGTTAATTGAAAAATATTCAGCTCCCCTACCAGAACAGAAAGACTTTCTTTTTTTAGCCGGGCACCTTTACAATCAGGGCAAGGATGCACCGTCATATACTGTTCGTAATATTCTTTCATATCATCCGAGCCGGTCTCCCGATAACGCCGCTCCAGGCTAGGCACAATACCTTCCCAGGCTGAGCGGTAGGCCGAACCATGGGAAAACTTACTATTAGTTGTGTCCACCGATAAAATTTCACCATTGTTGCCAAAAAGAATAATTTGCTGAATTTTTTCCGGTAGCTTCTCCCAAGGGGTATCGAGGGAAAAACGATACTTTTTGGCCAGTGCCACAATGTAAGCGCGCCCCCAGCTACTCTCATCATCGAAATTCCAACCTCCAGCACGAATTCCACCATCATTTAGTGACAGCCGGGGATCGGCAATTACAAGACGAGGATCAACATAGGAGTAGGAACCCAGACCGGAACAGGTGGGGCAAGCCCCATAAGGATTATTAAAGGAAAACATTCTAGGTGTTAACTCTTCAAAACTAATACCGCAATCTGGGCAAGAAAATTTCTGAGAAAACAGCAGTTCTGACTCCGAATAGGTGATCTCGCCATACTCATTCTCTGTTTCCGGAATTTGGACAGAGGCCGTTACCAGCCCATCCGATAATTTTAAAGCCGTCTCTAAAGAATCATTGAGCCGAGAGCGTATTTCATCTCTAACTACAAGACGGTCTACCACTACCTCTATAGTATGCTTTTTGTTTTTTTCTAAGGAAAACTCTTCATCGAGATCATACATGTCCCCATCAATCCGGACACGGGCAAAGCCACTCTTACGAAAATCCTCAAAAATCTTTGTGTACTCGCCCTTGCGTCCACGAATAACCGGAGCCATTAAAACTAATCTGGTTCGCTCTGGGTAGGCCAGAAGAGTATCCAAAATCTGATCAATGGATTGGGAAGAAATTTCTTTGCCACAGCCGGGACAGTGGGGTACTCCCACCCGAGCGTAAAGGAGCCGCAAATAGTCATAAATTTCTGTAACTGTCCCTACCGTAGAACGGGGATTTTTACTGGTGGTCTTCTGGTCAATAGAAATAGATGGAGATAATCCATCGATTTGATCTACATCCGGTTTTTCCATCTGACCAAGAAACTGTCGGGCATAGGAAGATAAGGATTCAACATAACGTCGCTGTCCCTCAGCATAGATGGTATCAAAGGCCAAAGAGGATTTTCCCGAGCCGGATAGCCCTGTTAAAACAACAAATTGGTCTCTAGGAATATCTAAGTCAATATTTTTAAGATTATGTTCTCGAGCACCACGAATTCTAATAAACTGATCCATGAAAAAATACACCTCAACAGGTTACTTATCACAATTGTGACAGGAATTTTAGTCTATCACATTCTTAAGACTTTCGTGCTGCTATCGTAGGATTTTAGCTAAAAGTTAACAGTTTGTTCTTTTTGGGGCTTGCAGGGTCGCTCAAGCTGTGTTATTATTTCTTCTGTTCCTGTTACATGGCCCTATGGTCAAGAGGTTAAGACGCTGCCCTCTCAAGGCGGAATCAGGAGTTCAATTCTCCTTAGGGTCACCAAAGCCGATCTCATAGTGAGATCGGCTTTTTCTTTTTCCTAAATTAGTCAGGGGATTTTTCGCAGGTAAAGATAAAGAAGCCAGACTAAAACAAAGGAGCAAACAAACGTAGAGCTACAGATGCAGCTTTCTGGGTTTTCGGCCACTTCTGAGCAATTTCTAAAGTAATCTCTTCACACATAGCTTCGGTGGTTAGAAAATCGGCATGCATCGCTTGCACTGCTGCGGTTCCATAAAGCCACACCGCACACTCAAAGTGCAAAAACAAACTGCGGTAATCAAAGTTAATTGTACCAATAACTCCGCACTTATTATCAACCACTACAGATTTGGCATGAATAAAACCAGGTGTGTATTCAAAAATACGCACCCCGCTTTTTAGGAGTGATGGGTAATAAGAACGGGTAATGGCATGAACCAGCCACTTATCTGGGACGTGAGGTGTAAGAATCCTTACATCTACCCCACTTTTGGCAGCTAAGGCTAATGCAGTGGTCATTTCATTATCAAGAATAAGGTATGGTGTCATGATATATAGAGTTTCTTTAGCAGAATTAATCAAATTAAGATAGACATTCTGTCCAATAGGTTCTTCAATTACAGGATCATAAGCAAAAGGCTGGACAAAGTCCTTTGCTCCGGCTTTAGGAGTGGGCGGAAAACTTTCAGGCTCATATAAACGATAACTCTTTTCAGTGCCCTTAATATAGTCCCAGATAGACAAGAATATTAAAGTAAAGCCCCAAGCGGCTTCACCTTCCATCATAACTGCCGTATCTTTCCAATGCCCGTGCTTTTCAAAAGCATTTATATACTCATCCGCTAAATTAATGCCGCCGGTAAATGCAACCTTGCCATCTATTACCAGAATCTTACGATGATCCCGGTGATGCGGTTTAGGCGAAAACATAAAACGAACCGGATTAAAAATACAGCACTTTATACCCAGCTTTTCTAGTTTTTTAGGATAACCGCTAGGCATAGTCATGAGGCAACCTACATCATCATAGATAACACGTACATCAACACCAATCGCCGCCTTACGGGTAAGAATCTCTAATAAACCGTCCCAAAAAATCCCTGGCTGGATAATAAAGTACTGTAAAAAAATATACTTTTCTGCCTTTTCCAACTGAGTTTTCATCGCCGCAAACATGTCTTCCCCCAGAGGAAAATAAGTAGTTTGGGTATTTTTGAAAATAGGACTCTGATCCCAGTGAAAAAGGTAATGGGCTTGCTTTCCGGCCTCCTGATCGTAATTATTTAATTCCGCCAAAATATCACCATTAAAACTGGCTTCGTCAATCAGGCGCTGGTGAACCCGGGTCAGTTCTTTTCTTGTTTTACGGTCCAAGGTAGAGCGGCCAAATACCAGGTAAAATACGCCACCAAATACCGGAAATAGCAGTATAGGAACAATCCAAGCTATCTTGTAGGCCGGATTACTCTGATCATTAAGAATCCAGATTAATACAGCTAAACTAAGTAGTACACTAAGGGTATAAAAATAATTCCAGTAGTTCTGAAATATAGAAATAAAGGCAAACAGAAACAAAGCCTGAAGTAATAGTGCTACCAATAATAGTGTCGCACGATGAAACAAGATATTCTTAAGACGTCTCATACCTCTGCCTCCAATCAACGGTTGTGGATTTCAGGTTCGGTCTATTCCCTCAAAAGCTCTGTATCTGAAAGCATCTTCAACTATTTACGTTCATCTAGTGGTGTGTATCTCCGTCTTGGATGGACACTCTTATAAGCCGGACGCAAAATTCTACCACCGGAAACAAGTTCTTCAATCCGGTGAGCACTCCAACCGGCAATTCTGGCAGCAGCAAAAATAGGCGTAAATAACTCCGGTGGAATGCCCAACATGCTGTAAATAAACCCAGAATAGAAGTCCACATTGGCACAGACAATCTTATCGTTTTGCTTGATTTTACGGAAAACCTCGGGGGCTAAACGCTCTGTCAAGGTAAATAAGTCATACTCTTCCTCTAAACCGGCTTCGTAGGCCAATCCTCTGGCATAGTCACGTAATAATTTTGTACGGGGATCAGATACAGTGTAAACTGCATGACCAACACCGTAAATAAGCCCTGACCTATCATAAGCATCCTTACGTAAAATCCGAGTCAAGTAGTCACAGATCTCCATCTCATTGCGCCAGTTCTTAACATTAGCTTTCAAGTCTTGCATCATTGCAAAAGCCTTATTACTTGCACCACCATGCTGTGGCCCTTTTAAGGAGCCAATGGCGGCAGCAATAACAGAGTAGGTATCCGATCCGGAAGAAGACACGGCATGGGTAACGAAGGACGAGTTGTTTCCACCACCGTGCTCTGCATGTAAAACCAAAGCAAGATCCAAAACTCTTGCTTCCAGCTCGGTGAACTGTCCGTCCGGTCTAATCATATGCAGAATATTCTCCGCAGTATTGTACTCTGGCAAAGGTGAGTGCAAGAAAAGACTCTCCTTATCCACATAGTGTTTCTTAGCCATCAGTGCATGAGAAATCAATACGGGAAAGCGAGCGATTAACTCAATGCACTGTCTTAGCACATTGGTAATTTTCAAAGAGTCCGGCTCGTGATCGTAAGAGTAGAGTGCCAAGACAGTTCTGGCTAATTTATTCATAATATCTGGGCTGGGTGCCTTTAAAATCATATCCTCGGTGAAATTCGCAGGTAAGTTTCGGCACTCTTTCAGTAAGCTATCGAATTGAGCCAATTCAGCTTCTGTAGGTAATTCACCAAATAACAATAGATAAGCTGTTTCTTCAAATCCAAAGCGCTTAGCCGGATAAAAGCCGCTTACAATATCAGATATCTCAATGCCTTGGTAAAACAACCGGCCTTCAACCGGAACTCTGTCGCCATCATCCATAATGTAGGACATAACTTCGCCCACTTCTGTTAGTCCGACTAGAACTCCCGTACCATCATTGTTACGTAGTCCACGCTTAACGTTATATTTATCATATAATACTGGATCAATCTTAGCGCTTGCGGCGGCCTTATCTGCCAAAGTATCAATAACTATTTTCTTCTCTTCCGGGATCGTATACATAGCTGTTCCTCCTTCAGAACTTATCTTCATAATCTTATGCTTCTTGCCGAGTATAGTTTAGTAGCCCTCCTGCCAGTAGTATCTGCCCCTGGCGTGGTGATATGCTGCAAATTACAGGGAAGGAAGTGTTCTTAGTCAAGTTCTTAACAATAATATCCTTGCCCTCAGTGGCACTAAGAATCTGTTCTTGAATATTCTCTATCGCCAAATCATCCAGTAAATCAATCTTCTCATAGTCATCCGCCTGCTTGAAAGTTAAGGGCAAAATTCCATTATTAATCAAGTTAGCCATATGAATACGGGCAAAAGATATAGCGATTACCCCTTTGATACCAAGTTGCAAAGGTGCCAATGCTGCATGTTCCCGACTTGACCCTTGGCCATAATTTGCCCCACCAATGATGAATCCCCCTTGATGCTCCTTGGCTCTGGCCGGGAAATCCGGGTCAGAAGGAGTCAGACAAAAATCCGCCAGATAAGGAACATTAGAGCGGTATGGCAATAGTTTAGAGTTAGAAGGCATGATATGATCCGTGGTAATATTATCCCCCAGCTTAACTAAACTCTTGCCGGAAAGGCTTTGAGGTAAGGGCTGATTAATAGGGAAAGGCTTAATATTAGGACCTCGAACAACCTCTACCCTCTCTCCATTTTGACTGGGCATAACCACCAAATTATCATTTACAAGAAAAGTATCTGGTAAAGAAACTACCGGAGCCTCCCCGTAGCTGATCGGATCCGTTACTTCACCGGTAATAGCCGCAATAGCTGCCACTTCGGGACTAACTAAATATACACTGGCCGAAGCTGTTCCAGACCGAGCATAAAAATTACGGTTATTGGTTCTTAGTGAAACTGCATCTGTCCGTGGAGACTGTCCCATGCCAATACAAGGCCCGCAAGCACATTCAAGAATTCTTGCCCCTGCCGCTATCATATCTGCTAAAGCTCCCGAAGTCGCCAGCATATTAAAAACCTGCTTTGAACCGGGGGCAATTACCAGAGATACATCAGGATGAACCGTTTTTCCTTTTAGGATTGTTGCTACCTTTAGCATATCTAGTAGAGAAGAATTTGTACATGAGCCAATACAAACCTGATCGACTTTGAGTCCAGCTACTTCCGTGACCGGAACAACATTATCCGGCATATGTGGTTTGGCCACTAAAGGAGAGAGTTGCCCTAAATCAATGGTTATCTCTTCATCGTAAAGAGCATCTTTATCAGCGCTTAAAGGAATCCAATCACCTTCTCTACCCTGCGCTCGCAAAAAGTCACGTGTAACTTCATCAGAAGGGAAAATTGAGGTAGTAGCCCCAAGCTCGGCTCCCATATTGGTAATGGTAGCCCGCTCCGGCACGGAAAGAGAAGCAATCCCCTCTCCAGAATACTCAATGATCTTACCAACGCCCCCCTTCACGGAAAGCTGACGCAGTACTTCTAAAATAATATCTTTAGCACTTACCCAAGGCTTTAAACGGCCAATCAATTCAATCTTGCATATTTTAGGATTGCTAAGGTAGTATGGACCACCACCCATAGCTACAGCTACATCTAACCCTCCAGCGCCAATAGCCAGCATGCCAATCCCACCACAGGTTGGAGTGTGACTATCGGAACCAAGTAGAGTCTGTCCTGGTATTCCAAATCGTTCAATATGAACCTGATGACAGACACCGTTACCGGGGCGAGAAAATCTTATACCATATTTGTCCGCTACGGTCTGTATATATTTGTGATCATCCGCATTTTCAAAACCAGACTGCATCGTATTATGATCAATGTAAGCTACAGACAATTTTGTCTTCACTTGAGGAACCCCAATGGCTTCAAATTGCAAATAAGCCATAGTTCCGGTTGAATCTTGTGTTAAAGTTTGGTCAATTCGAATCGAAATCTCCGCTCCCGGCTTAATCTCCCCAGAAAGAAGGTGATCACGAATAATCTTTTGCGAAATAGTAAGTCCCATAATACGATCCTCCTTGATAAACAAAAAACACGCTACTTGAACCCATATTATGATTCACAGCCAGTGCATTTGTCAAGGATTGAAGGGAGAGTTTTTGCGATCTTTGCAAGTTAAAAATCAGTTCCTTGCAAAATTCAGAAAATTAACCAATCTGAATCCTACCTTCAGGGTAGATATTGGCAAATTTTTTCTGCTCTCGCAAGGCTAAGCTCATAGCAAAGGTAACCGGTCCCACCCGACCAATAAACATCGCTGGAATAATGAAAATGTGACTTAGGGTTGTCATATCCGGCGTACCCGCTGAAGAAAGTCCCACCGTACCAAAAGCCGAGGCGGCCTCGAAAAGCAAATCTAAAAATTCAAACCGCCCAGCCAGTAAGGCCTGAGCTTCCGAATAACTTAAAGCAAAAGCCAGCAGCAACACCACACCTAGCCCAAGAAAAGACACAGCAACCGCTCTTCTTACCGCTGACTTAGGCAAAACATGCTTCCGAATAACAATCTGTTCACGGCTTCTAATATCGGAGTATACAGAATAAAGCAAAATTGCAAAGGTAGTTACTTTAATACCACCACCGGTAGAGCCGGGGGCAGCACCTATATACATAAGAATAACAGAAAACATTTTAGAAGGTTCTAACATACCTGACATAGATATGGAATTGAAGCCTGCAGTTCTGGTAGTAACTGACTGAAAGAATGCCGCTAAGGGGCGTTGCCAGACCGGAAGAGTTCCCATGGAAAGCTCACGGGTATTATTCCACTCTGTTACCAGAAAGAAAACTGTACCAACAACTAGTAAAATAGCTGTAATAGTGATGACAAGCTTACTATGTAATCTTAAGGTTCTTGTCTTGGGGAAGTGCAGTAAATCTTGCCAGACAACAAAGCCCAGTCCACCGCAAATAATCAGACCGGCTGTGGTTAATAAGACTACCGGATTGTCACTAAAAGCAACTAAACTTGAGAAAGGACCGGAAGCCGTGTCCCCCATTAAGTCAAAACCAGCATTACAAAAGGCCGACACAGCCTGAAATCCCGCCCGGCTAAGCCCCCCAGCCCAACCAAAAAGAGGCACATACTGGGTAGAGAGAAGCACAAAACCGGTAAACTCAAAGCCTAAGGTAAAAAAGATAACGGACTTAACCAAACTTCTAAGCTCTAGAAAAGAAAAACTTCCCGATGCCTCTTGCACCAAAACTTTGGCCTGTAAACCTACCTTCCGCCTCAGCAAATGGATGACAAAGGTGGATATTGTAACCAGCCCCAGTCCGCCAATCTGAATAAGGCAGATAATGACAATTTTACCGAACCAAGTAAAATGAGTAGCCGTATCCACCACTACCAGTCCAGTCACGCAAGTAGCCGAAATAGTGGTAAATAAGGCGTTCAGTACGCCCATGCTTTGACCATCTTGGGAAGCAAAGGGCAGACTAAGTAAAAAGGTTCCAATGATATCTACAAACAAGAAACTGATTAATATAGCCCGAGCCGGTCTGGCAAAAAACCAGCGCCAAAAACTTTGATATTTACTCTTCTTAACTAACATTATCGTCTTACCATCGTTTCCCAAATGGCTTCAAGGTCATCTCTTGAACATACCATCATCATTAAATCATCCGCATGCATTACAGTACTACCAATGGGAGTAATTACTTCTCCCTCTTTGGTAGTAATAATAACAACTCTTGTATCGGCCACAAAATCATAACTGATAAGATTCTTTCCCACGGCTCTGGAATGAGGTGATAAATGAAATTCAACCAAAACTCGATCAGAATTCTTAATAGTCTGCACAATGCGAAGACCAACATAATCAATCTCTTGCTCGATCATCTCCGCCAAAATCTGTGTCCCTGAAAAGGATTTGTCGACGCCAAACTTTTTCATCACTTCCAAATTCTTGGGGTTATTAACTCTTGCCAAAGTCATGGGTACACCAAAATGTCGCTTAGCCATTTGGCAGGCAATTAAGTTATTCTCGTCCTTACCGGTAAGAGCAATTAGCATATCAGCTCCGGAACAAACCGATTCCAAAATAGCAGCACTGGTACCATCACCATGAACTACCACAACAGACAGCTGATTGGCGATTCGAGTTGCGGCCGCTTCACTTTGTTCGATAATAACGATCTCATGCTCACGTTCTAATTCTCGAATCAGGTAGTAAGCAACCTTCCCGCCACCTATAATTATTAGTTTCATCTTATAATACCGGACAGGTATGACTTATAAAGAAGCCAAAACCAGCTTATCTCCTTTTTCAATTTTCAAATTTGGTAAGGATAATAACAGCTTTGAATTGCGCCACAGGGCAAATACATGTCTCTTATCTGTATCTTCAATCTCTTTTATCTTACACCCAACAATTTCTTCATCTACATTGATGAGAGTAAACTCAACAGCTTGCCCCATGATGTGATGTATCCGGTGGTCAATCTGGGCTTCATGATTGCCATCCTCCAACTCGCTCATAAAGGCATCAACGGTTATTTCCGGAGAAGAAATAGTGACAAAACCGGCTTTATCAAAAAGATGAACACCATGAATATCATAGATCCGGGTAATTACCTGCTTGACATCAAAAATCTCTCTGGCTATTTGAGAAGCCATTAAATTCTGATTCTCACTCTCACTTAGGGCACAAACGGCGTCTGCCGACTCAATCCCAGCTTCCCGTAACACATCAATGTCAATGATAACACCTGAGACTGTGACTACATTAATATTTTGACTTTCCGCCGCAGCATCGGCATTAGGGTCAACCAGAACCACCTCATGTCCAGCAGCTAGTAGTCTCATTACCAAGGTCAATCCGGCTCGGGTCGCACCTAAAACAATTATCTGCATAATAAACCTCCTGCCTAAATCGGCAACAGTCAAAATTTTAAATTATTCTTCCTATTATAGTTAATTGAAAAAAGAAAGCAACAGCTAATCTGTTAAAACCAAAAATCACTTATCTTCCTCTCCGTCTAAGCTCATAAGCTAAAATAGCTGCAGCGGAAGAAGCATTAAGAGATTCAGCCTGGCCCTCCATGGGAATGGTAACGATCTCTGTAGCCGCACCTCTTGAAGTCTCGGATATCCCATGAGCTTCATTGCCGATCATGATTGCTATAGGTAGCGTCAGAGCAGCCTCCCACAAAGGAGTTCCTTTTAAATCAGCGGTAATCAAAGCAATTTTGGCTTCTTTAAGAGATTCTAATAAAGAATTAATGGATTCAAACTGAACAATAGGTATATGAAAACAAGAGCCCATAGCCGAACGCAGCACTTTGCTATTAAATGGGTCGACACAGCCGCTTACTAGTAAAACAGCAGTAAAGGCAAAAGCATCCGCCAAACGGATCATGGTTCCTAAATTTCCAGGATCAGAAATACCCTCACAAACAAGATAGATGTCCTCTCCCTTTTGCGGTATTTGACTAGATAATACCGGCGACGGCACCAGCATAGCTACCCCCTGAGGATTTTTCGTGTCACAAAGACGGCTAAAAAGCGCATCACTTAGGCGGTACAGTTTCACTGAATCTGGAAAGTTGTAGGTCTGATCCCATTGGTTAATTGTACTCTCCAAATCTTTGGTAAAAAAAATCTCCTGCGGGCAAAGACGAGAAAGGAGAGCATCCGCACATAGTCGGATACCCTCCAAAAAGACTAAACCCTCTTCCCGTGCTACCTTAGGCTGTTTAAGCTCTTTGGCGCGACGAAAATTACTATTTTCTTTACTCCGAATGTCTACGAAGGAAAGCATACTTTACATTGCAGCCTTAGCTTGTTCACAGAGGCTGGTAAATCCCTTAGGATCTGTAATAGCAATATCGGAAAGCACTTTGCGATCTAAGCAGATATCAGCTTTCTTAAGTCCGTTCATTAAACGGCTATAGCTTAAACCGTTCAAGCGGGCGGCTGCATTAATACGTTGAATCCAAAGCTTTCTGAACTCTCTCTTCTTAGCTTTACGATCCCGGTATGCATAAACACCAGACTTCATAACCTGTTGGTTAGCAACCTTAAACAGCTTACTCTTATGTCCAAAGTAGCCCTTTGCCTGCTTTAAAATCTTACGATGACGCGCTCTTGTGCGTATTCCTCTTTTTACCCGTGCCATATAGTAAACCTCCTGTTATTTTAAAAATCCTAGATTTTGAGAAATCATCTGCTTATTTGTAAGGAATCATTGCCTTGATGATCTTGCTATCCGGTGCGGAAACCACAACACTATGACGCAAATGTCTCATTCTCTTGGTAGGACGCTTACTTAAAATGTGGCTACGAAAAGCTTGTGAACGCATTACCTTGCCGGTACCGGTCACCTTAAATCTTTTCTTTGATGCACTGTGTGTCTTTTGCTTTGGCATGTTCAAATCCTCCTTCAATCAAGGTAATGGTTAATTTTTCTTGGGGGAGAGATACATGACCATGTTTCTTCCCTCAACCTTAGGTTGCTTGTCAATTTGTCCAAACTCAGTACAAGCCTGAGCGAATTTGGCCATCAGAGCGTAGCCCTGACTTTGGTAAGCCATTTCACGGCCACGAAACTTTATCAGTACTTTTACGCGATCGCCTTCTTCTAAAAAGCGACAGGCGTTCTTCGTCTTGACATTCAGATCGTGATCTTCGGTAGTAAGCTTCATTCCAAGCTCCTTTACTTCTGTCACTTTCTGATTCTTACGGGCTTCCTTTTCCCGCTTTGCCTGTTCAAACATAAACTTACCATAATCCATGATCTTACAGACAGGGTTATCCGGGTTATTGGAAATCAGCACTAGATCTAAATCCTGATCTTCCGCCCTCTTCTTAGCCTCTGCAATTGCTACTACACCGATCATTGATCCATCAGATTCTATGAGTCGAACGTCTTTGAAGCGGATGGCATCATTAATTTGCTGCCCGTTGTTTTGTCTTGCGATAGGAACGCACCTCCTTGAACAATAAAAAATGGACCGAATCACATCCGCTCCACAAAACCGGCACTAGCCGAGCTCTTCGTGTATATACCTCTTCACTGCTTATTAGCGCTCAAGGTGAGAAACGGATGTTCCTTCTTTCTTTGACTCTGTAATGATAGCGGTTAAGTGAATTCTTGTCAAGAGAGTAATTTACAAAACTGGCCTAAAAAGAGTACAATACCTTGACAAGAGATCAAGAAAAGATAAGGAGCGTAGTGTTATGATTGCTAATCGTGTCAAGGCTAGACTCGCTTCCGGATCAATGATTCGGAAAATGTTTGAAGAAGGTAACCGGCTTAAGGCTCTTTATGGACCGGATAATGTATTTGATTTTTCTATTGGGAATCCTGATTTAGAGCCTCCTAAAGAAATTATTGATGCCATCATCCAGCAAGCTTTGGATCAAACTCCCGGTCAGCACTCTTATATGAGCAACAACGGTTATCTGCAAACCAGAGAGGCCGTAGCCGCTAAATTAACGGCTGATTCCGGTCTAAAGGTTAGCGCTAACGATATTTGTATGACAGTTGGAGCAGCCGGAGCTCTCAATGCCTGCCTAAGAGCTTTACTAGATCCGGAAGATGAAGTAATTATTTTAGCGCCCTTCTTCATGGAGTATTTGGCTTATATTGATAATTTTCTGGGTGTATCTACAGTAGTGCCTACGCTACCGGACAGCTTCCAGCTGGATTTCAGTGCTATTACTAAGGCCATAACGCCAAAAACCAAAGCGATTATTATTAATTCACCGAACAACCCCAGCGGTGCCATCTATCCAGCCGAAGACTTAATCAAGCTAAACCAGCTTTTATTACAGCAAGACCATGTGATCCATGTAATTTCTGATGAGCCGTATAATGAGTTGGTTTATGACGGAATGACTACCCCGGTAAGCCTGAAATATATTAAGAACCTACTGGTTTGCTACTCTTGGAGTAAATCAATCTCCTTACCGGGAGAGAGAATCGGCTATGTAGCCGTCAGCCCTCAGCATGAGGATCATGATGAGCTTTGTCCTGCTCTCGTCATGTGCAATCGAATTCTGGGCAGTGTCAATGCACCGGCTTTTTTCCAAAAAGTTATCGCTAAGCATCTTTACGCTAAAGCGGACATTGCCAATTATGAATACAGAAGAAATCTACTCTACTCTATTATTACAGAGGCTGGATTTAGTTGCCGGAAACCGGCCGGAGCACTCTATCTTTTCCCGAAAGCTCCCATCGAAGATCAGGAGTTCAGTCGCATCTGCGCTGAAAAGTTTAAGCTACTACTGGTACCCGGTTCAGCTTTCCATTGTCCCGGTTATTTCCGTCTGCCCTTCTGTGTTTCTGAGCATACAATTGTGAATTCAAAAAGCACCTTTATGGCTATAGGAAAAGAGTTTGGTCTCATTTCCTAAATTAGTCTTTCGTAGTAACTATAACAAGTAAGACTCCACCGGTGAAGCTTAGTCCCGCTTCACCGGTGTTTTTTTGTAAGCAATTGCTGATAGAAAAACTGCTGCCGGGGAACAAATCCTCCGCTTGCAGAGGATAATATAGTCCTCTTGTAGTAACTTTTTCTGCTTTGCCGAATAAGGGAACAAAAGACACTACAATTTGCTGCCAATCACCTAAGCTTGTCAAGATTTCCGGGGGAAGGCTGAAATCTACCGGTCCAACCAAAGGATATACCCAAGTATTACCGTCAGTAAGGGTTAGCTTATAACCTTCCTGCGCCAGTTTTCCTGCCAAAAGCAAATTAGCTAAGACATGATCTACTCTCCCCTGTAAAGAACAAAACCAAAGGATATCTTCTTTTTCTAAAGAGCGTAGTCCCAGCTCCGAATCCGTCATATCTTTTTCCGGGGGAAAAGATAAAATGGGCACACCTGCATCCCGCGCCCAAGCTAAGGTCGCAGGCGAAATGGAATCTAAATCGCCTAAAATCTGCTTGGGATGTAATCCCAACCGGCGAGCATGATCGGTGCCACTGTCCAAGCAGATAGGCGGCGGATACTCTCCGACCCACGGCTTTAAGCCCTCATAATGTAATTCCGGACCCCCGGAAATAATCAATTGTCCCATGTTTGCAAGGCCTGTATAGCAGCCTGAGGATCTGCTGCACCAAAAATAGAGCTTCCAGCCACCAACATATTCGCACCGGCAGCAAGAACCTCCGAAGAATTTTTGAGAGAAATGCCTCCATCTACTGATAGTAGCGGGTCTATGGCCAGTTCCTCCATACGCTGCCTTAGTTTAGAAATTTTCCCCAAAGAATCGGGCATAAAGCTTTGCCCGCCAAAGCCAGGGCGAACAGACATTACTAAAACTAAATCAACTAATTCCAGATATGGCAGAATGGCAGCTGTGCGGGTCTCTGGATTAATTGAAATGCCGGGCTTCTTGCCAGTGGCGCGAATGGCGGCAATGGCTTTAGGTAAATCTCGCACCGTTTCAGCATGAATAGTAATGTAGTCTGCTCCGGCTTCTGCATAAGCTTCAATATACTCCATCGGATTAGAAATCATCAAGTGCACATCAAAAGCTAATTGCGTTCTGGGACGTAGGGACTGAATCAGTGGTAGTCCAAAGGAAAGATTCGGTACAAAATGACCATCCATTACATCAATGTGCAGAAAATCGGCCGCTTGCTCTACCTTGCGAATATCGGCAAGCAGATTGCCAAGGTCGGCGGCTAAGATCGATGGGGCTACATAAATTTTTCCCGTCATAAAGTCCACTCCTCACTTTTCTCTTTGTCGTCTTTGGTAAGGTTTTATCTTTACTAATTCATTGACAAACTCACGATAACGCTCCAAGCGTCCGGGGTCAATCATATCCTCCTTCAAAGCACAACCTAATTCTCCCATATGTTTACAATCTTGAAAACGGCATTGGTTGGTCAAAATGCGTAGCTCAGGATAACCCAAGACCACTTCCTCCGGACTCACTTGCAAAGCTTCCAGCTCCAGTGAAGAGAAACCCGGCGTATCAATTAAAAAACCACCCTTAGCCGGAAATAACTCTACATGCCGAGTAGTATGCTTGCCCCGTCCTAAACGCAGACTAATCTGTCCAATCTCCATATCCGAAAAACCAGTAAGCAGATTACAGAGTGTGGATTTCCCCACACCTGACTGTCCGGCGAAGCCCACGGTATGTCCAAGAAAAAGCGCCTCCATAGCCGCGGCTGAAAAATCATCTTCTTGAGAAGAAATAAAGATTTGAAAGCCTGTCTTCTGATAGATTTGCCGAATTTCTTCTGCCTTCTCTGGGTCAAGATCCTTTTTGGTAATCCAAATCACCGGGGTAACGTCTTTTACGCCACAAAGGATCAACATTTTATCCAAGAGCTTCAAATCCGGCGCAGGCTTTTGCACCGCTAAAGTCAAAATTACTATATCCAGATTCGCCACCGGGGGGCGAATAAAGAGATTTCGCCGCGGTTCAATACTATCAATAACATATGGGAAATCCGGGTCTCCGGAAGCAACCAACAGAACGTGATCGCCCACAGTGGGAGTCTGCTTATTTTTCCGAAAAATTCCCCGGGGTTTAGCCAGAACCTGCCCGGACTGAGTCTGGATAGTATAGGCTCCGCCTACGCCCTTAATGATAACACCGAATTTGTCCTCTGATGAATTCTCACTAATTGACGGTTTCTCTACCTGCGTCATAGATTTTCACCCGCGATCATTGCGCCGGTGGGGTAGTAACCGGTACGAATACAGCAGTTAGAGTAATATTATTTTTAGGCATAGCAAAAGCATAAACAAGGCTGTTACTAAGCACATCGCCATTTTCATTCGTCCATTTCGAAAACTCATACCCAGAGTTATAAGTATTCCGAGCTTCTACTTGCACGGCTGCCCCCTCTTCAAAGCTACCGTCTCCTGTAGTAGTTCCGACTCCTGTTGTCCGAGTACTCACTTGAAATTTAGGTGCCGGCACTGGTGTAGGCGTAGGAGTAGGGGTGGGCTCCGGTGTAGGCGTGGGCTCTGGTGTGGGGGTGGGGGTAGGGGTAGGATTCTTCCAAGTATTATAACCATCATAATTACTGACAGTAATATTGATCGGTGTGTTAGCATCCACTTCGCTGCCAGCAGCCGGATCTGAAAAAAGAACAACTTGCTCATCTTCTGGAATATCGGGATTATCGCCCCAAATACTTACCCGACCTAACACCAATCGGCTACTCTCTAAGGTAGCTTTAGCATTTGCCAAAGACTGACTTTCCAGCTTAGGAACAGTAACAGCGACCTTACCTTCGCTATAAATGAGTACAATCTCCTGTCCGACCTTAACCGTACTACTGGCTTCCGGTTCGGTGCGAATGACACGATTCTTAGGGATATCGTTATTGGCTTCTGGACGTTCAGAAACGATGAAGCCCTGACTCTCCAGCTGCTTTCTAGCCGCCAGCTTATCCCAATCCTTAAAATCATCCAGAACAATATCTTCCAGACCCACACTAACGGTTAAGATTAAATCCGACAAGCCGCTGTCCGGCTTAATAACCACTCCCGCCTGGATGTTCTGTTCTAAAACTACACCCGGTTCGGCTTCGGCTGTAGGTTTCTGCTTTACACTATAGCGAGTAAAATTCTTAGACTTTAGTTCCGCTTCCACATCTACTAAATTGCGGCCTACATAGTCCCCAACTTCAAAGGTATTACTACTGGAAGAGGGAACATTATTATTTACCATGTTAAAAATCAGCGCTCCTGCCCCAATCAAGACACCTACAATAACCGTAACCAATAGAATAATTAAGACATTATCCTTGGTGCGGGAACGCCGACGCTTCTCAATGGAAGATTCTATATCCCTAAGCTTATTGTAGTTAGCATCATATGCCATAGGCGTAACCTGACTAGTAGCGCCGTCAAAAGCTTCAGCCTGACTAAGTACGCCATAGGTTCCGTTAGGGTCAATCATCAAAGCATCCAGTTCTGTCACCATTTCACGCATACTGGTATAGCGATTTTCCGCTGACTTCTGCATTGCCTTATGGATAATAGCATCCAGCCCTTGAGGCAGTCCCGGTACAAAGAGTGAAATCTTTGGCGGTGATTCTTGTAAGTGCTTAATAGCAATAGCCACCGGTGTCTCCCCATCAAAAGGAACCCGTCCTGTTACCATTTCAAATAATAAAACGCCCAAAGAATAAATATCCGTGGCCGGCCCCGCAAAGGTCCCCCTGGCCTGTTCGGGAGAAAAATAATGCACCGAGCCTAAAGCTCCCCCAGAAGTAAGGGTGATGGTATTGGTAGTGGCGGCACGAGCAATGCCGAAATCCGTCACTCTGGCGATTCGGTCTCGGGTAATAAGAATGTTATCCGGCTTAATATCTCGATGCACAATACCATTTTGATGGGCATAATCTAAAGCCATCCCCACCTGAATAGCGATGGGAACGGCTACCCGCCAATCTAAATGTCCATTTTGCGTGATCAACTCTTTAGCAGTAATGCCATCTACATATTCTTGAACCATGTAGCGGAAAGCGCCTTCTTGTCCTACAGCCAAAACCCGCACAATATTAGGATGATGCAAAGAGGATGCTGCCGCTGCTTCTGTATCAAAACGCTGAATGAATTCCTCATCGGCTGCAAACTCAGGCTTAAGGATCTTGATAGCAACTCTGGCTTCCGACGAAATTTCCGTGGCTAAATATACATTTGCCATGCCTCCGCTGCCGATCAAACGCACAATGCGATAGCGACCGCCTAATATCATACCCTCTGGACCTTGATTCAATCCACTCATAAAGTCTCCTTAGTTTTTTCACGGTTACAATGAACCAAAATAATCGTAATATTATCTTTCCCACCAGCTTGATTGGCGGCTTCAACCAATTGATCTAAACAGCTATCCAGATCTTTATGGTGACGCAAAATGGAGCGTATCGTCTGCTCCGGAACCATTCCATATAACCCGTCTGTACAGAGCATAATCAGGTCACCTTCGGATATATCAAAAGACTGGGTATCCGGTGACATATACTCATTAACACCTAAAGAGCGCATAAGCATGTGCCGTTTGGGATGGTTATTCGCTTCTTCCACCGTTATAGAACCAGAATCCAATAGTTCCTGTACCAAGGTATGGTCAACAGTTAGTCTCTGTAAGGATGAGCCATGAAGCAAGTAAACCCGACAGTCTCCAATATGTGATAAGTACAACCGCCAATCTCTAATTACAGCCACAGTAAGAGTGGTTCCCATCCCCTTATACCTGCGATTATCCAGAGATTGAAGATAGACCTTTACATTAGCACGTTCCACCATGGAATGGAGCAGTTCTTCCATCTCTCTTGAAGTTCTTACCCGAGCTAGACCTGTGGGTAAAGAATCTACTACGTATTGAACAGCAGTCCTGCTGGCCAATTCCCCCACAGCATGTCCTCCCATTCCATCCGCTACAATAAAAACACCGTCTCTTCCCTTACGGAAAGTAGCATAACAGTCTTCATTGTTCTGCCGAACCCGGCCTGTATCTGTAACACTGGCATATCGCATGTCTACTTCTCCTGCATCCCCCGGCGCAATTGCCCACAAGCAGCCATAATATCTGTACCCATCTCTCGCCTTAAAGTAGCATTAATTCTTAAAGCTTCTAAGGTTTCCTGAAAAGCTTTAACTTTCGCACTGGAGCTCCGTCGATAAGAACTACCTTCGAATTCATTAGCCGCAATCAAATTGACATGACAATGGATTCCTTTAAGGAGTTTACCTAACGCCTTAGCATCAGCAGCAGAATCATTAACCCCCTCAAAAAGCGAATATTCAAAGGTAAGTCTCCGCCCCGTTCTGTCGGTATACTCTTTGCAAGCAGCCATCAAGGTCTCTAAATCATAAGCTTCTGCGATAGGCATCATTGATTCACGAAGAGCCTGCGTTGCACCATGTAAAGAAACTGACAAGTTAACCTGCAAATTTATCTCTATGAATTTTAACATTTGAGGCACTAGTCCGCAAGTCGAAACAGTGATATGCCGAGCTCCTAGATTCAAGCCCTTTGGATCATTGGCCAAAAATAAAAAGCCTTCAAGGGCAGAGTAGTTGTCAAAGGGTTCGCCAATCCCCATCACAACAACATTGCGAATCGTAATCCCCAAATGGTGCGCAATGACTGTAATTTGCCCCAGCATCTCACCGGCTGACAAATTCCGCCCAAAGCCCGCCGCGGCTGAAGCACAAAAACGACAGCCCATACGGCAACCGGCTTGAGAGGAGATACAGACAGAGTAACCATGATGGTAGCCCATTAAAACGGTTTCGATCCGCTGACCATCCCAGAGCTGAAAAACAAATTTCCGGGTATCGTCTTTTTGCGACACCCACTCCCCTTCAATCTCCAAAGCTTTCAGGATAAAGTCTTCTTCCAGTGCTTCTAATAGGGGTTTGGGTAAATTTTTCATCTGGCTCGAATGCTGAACGCCCTTCACCAACCAAGCATATATTTGACCGGCTCGGTAACGGGGAAAGCCACGCGTAGCTACCCATTCTTCCCATTCCACCAGCTGTAAATCGAAAGCTAATCTCTTAGCCATTATTTTTCCTCCTTAAAAGAGCAATAAAGAAACCATCGCAACCATCCTGATCCGGTAAGAGCTGTATCCAACCCTTTTCCATACTATCCTTATGGTGCTTCAAAAAAGACAAGGGCAAAAAGGGACTCAAATCACAGCTTTCAAATTCTGCATGATCAGCCAAAAAGCTCTGGACTTGCTCCTGATTTTCCGCCGGATTAATTGTACACGTGCTATATAACAGCCTTCCCCCCGGCTTTACGCCTAAGGCACTCTGTTCCAGAATGGCTTTTTGCAGTGGCAGTAGTTCCTGGATTTTAGCATAGGTCATTTGCAGGCGTATATCTGGTTTTCTCATTAAAAGACCCAAGCCACTACAAGGTACATCTACCAGCACCCCGTCAAAAGTCGCCTGAAGCTCCGGATGCTGAATAAAAAAATTCAGCCCATCACCCTCATAAGCTTTGATTGAGGTGAGTCCCAAGCGCTCTTGATTCTGCCTTATCAGCATAAGTCTGGAAGGATTCACATCCAGAGCGATAATCTCCGCTTTATCTAAAGACAGTTCTGCTAAATGACAGCTTTTCCCTCCGGGAGCAGCACAAATATCAAGGATTTTTTCCCCAGGCTTAGGAGCCAGCACGCCACTGGCCAGCATGGCACCTTGATCTTGTATCATAAATAAGCCTTGCCGAAAAGACTCCAGACTGGCTATTACCTTTCCTTGTAAATCCAGAGAAAGTCCCTCGGTCATAAACCCACTGGGGCGGGCGGAAACCCCCTCCTGAGCTAAAATTTCTATAAGTTCTTCCGGGCTAGTTCGAAGTCGGTTGCACCGGGCGGTTATCTTAGCCACGCCCAAAAAGCCTTGTGCTAAAGTCTCTGCCCTTTCCTTGCCATACCATTTCTGTAAGCAGCCGGAAATTTCCGGGGACAAGGCGTAGCGAATGGGAAATTTAGCACTTTCAAGGGAAAACTTTTTTTGTTCAAAATCTCTTCCCAGATTCCGTAGCACAGCATTAATCAGTTTGGTCGCGCCAGGGTTAGTATACTGCCTACTTAAAACTACAGTTTCGTTAACCGCAGCGAATAAAGGAATGTTACGGGAAAACAGCACCTGCCAAGCCCCCATCCGCAAAAGGGTTCGGACAGAACCATCTAAGGCGGAAATTCCGGCAGGCAAATAAGGTTTCAAATAATAGTCCAAGCTGATATAGCGGGTAATGGTACCATAAAAAAGTGCGGTAGAAAAACTTCGCTGCTCTGTGGTCAGGTTGGTCTTTTCTGCCATCTCTTTAAGGACTAAATTAGAATATCCCCCTTGCTCCAAAACCCGGTAGAGCATTTGGTAAGCTAAAAGTCGGGCGGGGTCTTTCACTTTACTCATAATTAAGCGTCCCCAAAGCCCTGTCCCACAGGAAAATTATGTGAGCACTCTTGTGCTGCTAGGGTCTTGCCGGAAGGAAGCTGTATTTGAAGTATTTCTAAATAACCCTCACCGGTAGCGACTAAAAAAGCATCTTTTCCATTACTTACCACTCTTCCGGGCTCCTGAGTCATTCCTGCAAAATTCAGCTCTTCAGAGCTGAAGCACCTTGCCTTATGGAGTTTGTAACGCTTGCCTTCAAAGTAAGTATAAGCACCGGGCCACTGAGCCAAAGCTCGGATTTGGTTATATATCTGCCAAGCTGACTGCTGCCAGTCAATCAAGCCCTGCTCTTTCTTAATCGGAGGTGAGTAGGTTGCTAAGGTATCGTCTTGGGGAAAAAACGGCAACTTTTGTTCCGCATAAGCCATCAGGTTATCCGCCAAGAGAGTAGCCCCTACTTGGGCTAATTCTGTCATAAGCTCTGGTGTAGTAGTTTCTATACCGATATCCCAAGGCTCTTGGAGAATAATATCGCCGGTATCCATTCCCACATCCATCTTCATTAAGGTAATCCCGGTCTGACTCTCCCCCTGCAAAATAGCCCACTGTATAGGAGCTGAGCCCCGGTATTTGGGCAGCAAAGAAGCATGGACATTAAGGCATCCTAGAGGTGGAATATGTAAAATATTCTCTGGTAAAATTTTTCCATAGGCTGCGGTCACAATCAAATCAGGTTTCAGCTCAGAAATAAGGCTAAAAGCCTCTTCTGTCCTAAGCTTTACCGGCTGATACACGGAAATACCGTGCTCCTGCGCCAGTACCTTAGTAGGAGGGGACTGCAAAATAAGTTTACGTCCGGCTGGCTTATCCGGCTGACAAAAAACCCCCACCACGTCTATCTCTGGGAGTTCTAAAAGTCTCTTAAGGCTTGCCGCTGCAAAGGCTGGCGTCCCCATAAACAAAACCCTTAGCTTCACGATTCTACCTCTTCTTCAACTAATTTATCAATGAATAGCACACCCTCTAAATGGTCATATTCATGGCAAATACACACGGCCAAAAGTCCATCAGCTTCTAAAGTAAAGGGCTTACCATGGCGATCCTGGGCCTCAATAACAATAGACTCCGGGCGCTCTACTGTGCCGGAACGCCCCGGAACAGACAAACAACCTTCACTACTAATAACCACCCCTTCACGGGCGGTAATCACCGGATTCACAAAGACCAAAAAGCCATGCTCATCATGAATATCAACCACAAATAGGCGCTTCAAAACACCCACTTGAGGTGCGGCCAAACCAATTCCACGGCCTTCAAAGCGCATAGTCTCTTCCATATCATCAATCAGTGTTTGGAGACGGTCATCAAATACAGTCACTTCTTTCGACTTTTTCCGAAGCACATCTTCTCCAACTGTTAAAATTTCTCTCAGCGCCATTGTTCTCTCCTTTAAGCATGTCCAAATATAGCAAAATTATTTTAACATAAATTTTTAAACAAATAATGTCAGCAGCTGGATAATTACGCTGACTTGGGCTCGTGTTTTAAAATACTGTGTCTTATTGTTGTAAAACCTTCAAAACTTAGCCGCACTGCCACTCCCCTACCTGCTGCCAGTCCCCTACCCCAGAGCCAATTCTACCGCCTTTTGGCTGTGAATGATTGCCGAATCAAAGAGTGGCGGTGACGAGGGTGTCTCCATTAACAAAAGCCCCAGCTCGGTACAGCCCAAAATCGTTCCCTGACAACCTTTTTTCAGATACTTGTCTACAATATTCTTAAGATAAACCCGGGAAGATTCTAATAGACTTCCTAAACAAAGCTCTTCAAAAATTATCCGGTTTATCTCCTGACGCTCCAGAAGATCGGGAACTTGGATTTCCAAGCCATGACCGGCAAGCCGATCCAAATAAAAATCTTCCTCCATAGTATAGCGTGTTCCTAGCAGTAAGATTTGGTTCAGGTTTTGGCGGCAAATCTCCATGGCTGTGGCATCAGCAATATGAAGCATGGGTACTGAAAGACCTTCCACAATTGCATCAAAAACCTTATGCATGGTGTTAGTACATAGCAAAATCAGTTCTGCTCCCGCTTTTACCAAACTTTCTGCCGCCTCGCGAAGAATAGCGGCAGCCAAGAGCCAGTCTCCGGCTCGCTGGGCTTCTTCAATGGGGGCAAAGTCAACACTATAAAGGATACATTCGGCAGAGTGTAGTCCCCCCAGCGCCTCCTTAATCTGCTGATTTATACATTGGTAGTAGACTACTGTGCTTTCCCAGCTCATCCCACCGATTAAACCGATTTTTTTCATAGTCAGAACCTCTCTTTTCGTTTGTTGGAGCCCACATTGGCAATCTTCCATTGGCAGGAGATTTCGATTTTATGGTTAAAACTGCCGCCTGCTGTAATAGGCTTATGCTACCAAATGGGATCAATGTCTATGGAATACTGTAATCCCTGGCCAAAGAATGTTGTTTGCAAAGCAAAAAACAGCTGTGACAATTGGGATTTACGTAGTGCCTTAATATTAATACGGTAGCGATAGCGGTTACGCAGTCGATAAATTCGGTCTGGTATAGGCCCGTACAAACGAATGCTATCGCCATCCTGAATAGAGCCTAACTGATTTTGTAAGAATTCCATTAATTCCTTAGCTTGAACCGCAGCCAACTGCTCTGACTCGTGACTAAGTAAGAGGGTACCCATGGCCTCGAAGGGCGGATAGGAAAGGCGCTTCCGATACAAAATCTCTTCTTGAAAAAAACTGTCATAGTCTTGCTTGGCTGCAAAATGCAGTACACTTTCCTCCGGCTGAAAAGACTGAATAAAGACTTGTCCGGCTTTACTACCTCGCCCAGCTCGCCCGGCTGCTTGGGTCAGAAGCTGAAAAGCTCGTTCACCCGCCCGAAAATCCGAAGCTCTCAGGAGTAAATCGGCACTGACAATGCCGACAACGGTTACCTCTGGAAAATCATGCCCCTTGGCAATCATTTGCGTGCCGATCAGGATGTTGGCCTCTTTGCTGCGAAAACGCTCTAACAATTTGGCGTGAGCATCACGCCCCACGGTAGTGTCTTGATCCATCCGAACAATGCTACTTTGGGGAAAGATTTTGCTTACCACTTCTTCAAGCTGCTGGGTTCCCAGACCAAAGCTGCCCGAAAGTAAGCTTCTGCAGTGGGGGCAATGCTCAGAAGCTTTTTCAATTCTGCCACAATAATGACAGATCAGTAGAGCCGAACCTTTTCTGCCTTGATGTAAAGTCATGGCCACAGAGCAGTTAGGGCATTCCACAGTCAGACCGCAAACATGACAAAGTAAAAGACCGGCATAGCCTCTCTTGTTAAGAAATAAGATAACTTGCTCATCTTTTCCCAGTGCTCCGGCCATGGCTTCCTGGAGGGGAGCACTTAAAATACCATGACTTTTGGTCTTAATCTGTTGGCGCATATCAATAATATGCGTTTTGGGCAGCAGCGCCTGTCCAAAACGTTCCGGCAGATGTAGCAGTCTAGTATAACCCTGCTTAGCAGCATAAAAGCTCTCGACAGCCGGGGTAGCCGAACCCAGTACCAAAACAGCATTCCCCTGCTGCGCTCGGTAGCGGGCGATATCCCGCACGTGATAGCGGGGAAAAACATCCGACTTATAAGATGGGTCCTGCTCTTCATCCATTAAGATTAATTTAAGTCGAGGTAAAGGCGCAAAAATTGCCGAACGGGCACCCACTACCACCCGAGCCTCACCCCGCCGTATGCTATCCCATTGGTCGTAACGTTCCTTTGGTGTCAAACGACTATGTAAAATGGCCGCTTGTCCCGGAAAACGTCGATTAATCCATCCCACCATTTGTGGGGTTAAAGATATCTCCGGCACGAGAAAAAGTACGTCGCCCCCTTCAGCCAGAACTTTTTTAGCCGCCTGAAGATAGACTTCCGTCTTACCGCTTCCCGTCACACCATAAAGTAAAAACTCGCGTTTTTTTCCGGGAGAAATAATTTCCTCATAGGCCAAAGCCTGAGCAGGCGATAAGTCTGGAACCGCCGTGGGCTCAGGATGGGCTGCTGAATCCTCCTCCTTTGGGGAAAGGGTAGCTGAAGAAGAGATCAATTGTTTTTCCAGTAAAACCACATCTTTTTTCACTAAACTGTCCAAAGGTGACCGGGAGATCGACAGAGCACTCAGAAGTTCTGCTACTAAAACGGATTCCGTTTCCAATAAGAATTCTACAATGCGGAGCTGGGAGAGACTGGAAAACGCCCCTTCTTCCAAGAGACCTAAAGCCAGCTCTCTATCTTTAAGAGTCGCTACTAATGAACTTTTACCTTTGCGATTGGTCACCACAGCCGGAACCATCAGGCGCAGAGCATCGCCATAGGTACAAGTATAGCGGCTACGTAAATAAGACAATAAGGTAATTTGATCCGGCTTTAGCACCGGCACTGGGTCAAAGATTCGCTCTATTGATTTGATTTTGTAACCCACTTCTCGATCAGAAAAAATCTCCATAACCAGAGCAATCTGACTACGATTCCCTCTGCCAAAAGGTACGCAAAGATATTGACCCACCTGAATGTCCGGTTCTAGTTCTTCCGGAACTCGATAATCATATAAACGATCTGTGGACCATACCGATTCTAAAAGAACCACCGATATCTGCATAATTACCCCTACATGAAAGAAAACAAATCTATTTGCGCCGACTGGGGCAAGTGATCTAAACACCCGGTACCGGCCAAGGAGGTCATGGCCACCGGCCCTAGACCAGCTCGGCGAGCCAGTTCATCACGGTTCTTAAAAGGTTCCTCTGCCCGAGCCGCCACGATAGAGTGTGCTAAGGCGGTGCTGACGTTAGGAATAACATTTAAAGGCGGTAAAATTTGACCTTTCTGGACTTTTTGGAAACGCTCTGCTTCAGAGTTATCCAGACTATAAGGCAAAAAGCTAATATTTCTGGCATACATCTCTTCCACCAGTTCACAAAGATAGTAAAGAGATTTTTCTGTAGGCTTACGTTGCATAAAACCTTCATAGAGCTCTTTACGCTTAGCCTTAACCCGCTCTATACCCTGACAGAGAATGTCACCGTCAAATTCATCAGCCCGAATGGTAAAGTAAGCACAGTAATACTCCTCTGGATAATACACCTTAAACCAAGCAATACGCAAAGACGAAATGGCATAGGCAGCCGCATGAGCCTTGGGGAACATGTATTTAATTTTTTTACAGGAATCAATGTACCATTCCGGCACATTCTTTTCCCGCATCAGGGTTTCCTGTTCTTCCGATAAGCCTTTACCTTTTCTGACTCGTTCCATGATATCAAAGGAGGCTTTATTGGGAAGACCCCAGTAAATCAGCTGGGTCATAATGCTGTCTCGGCAACCAATAACACTATTCAAAGTACACGTACCATTCTGAATCAGGTCTTGGGCATTGCCTTTCCAGACATCTGTTCCATGTGACAGACCCATCAGCTGTACCAAGTCATAAAAATGCTGTGGCTTGGTCTCGGCAATCATGTCCCGAGCCATAAAGGTTCCCATTTCCGATAGACCCAAAGTGGCTGACTTGGCCTCAGAGGTACCCTCCTTAATTCCCAGTGCTTCTGTGGAGATAAAAAGCGACATGACTTTTTCGTCGGGAATAGGAATTGTGCGTACATCTACCCCAGTTAAATCACCCAGCATCCTTAGCATGGTAGGATCAGCATGACCTAAGATATCCAGCTTAAGGATAGTATCGTGCATGGCATTAAAGTCAAAGTGGGTAGTTACAATACCACAATTAACCTTATTAGCTGGGTGTTGAATGGGCGTAAACTCATAAACATCCATCTCCTTAGGCACAACCACAATACCGCCGGGGTGTTGACCAGTGGTTCGCTTAACCCCAATGAGCCCCAGTGAACGTCGTCTTAGTTCTGCCCGGCTGGCAACCCCTCCGGTCTTTTCTTGAATTTTATTAACCACCATGATGGCGTTTTTATCCGCAAAACAGCCGATTGTTCCTGCCCTGAAGGTATGACTTTCACCGAAAAGTTCTTCGACATATTTATGGGCTTTCGACTGATACTCGCCGGAGAAGTTCAAATCAATATCCGGTTGCTTATCACCATAAAAGCCTAAAAAGGTTTCGAAAGGAATATCCTGTCCTTCGCAACGCATGGGCGCATTACAGTGAGGACAATTCTGAGGAGGCAAATCATAACCGGAACCATAAGTTCCACTTTCATCAAAAGCAGAATAGCAGCAAGAGGGGCACAGATAGTGCGGCGGCAAGGGATTAACTTCCGAGATACCACATAAAGTTGCCACTAAGGATGAGCCTACAGAACCTCGAGAACCTACAATATAGCCGTCATCATTGGACTTCTTTACCAGCCGGTAAGCAATATAATACATAATGGCAAAACCATTACCGATAATAGAATCAAGCTCTTTCTCAACTCTAGCCTTCACCATGGGAGCAACTTCCCCCTGGAAGGAGTAAAGTTTTTCTGCCGCACCCCAGGTCAAATCCCGAATATCATCTGCAGCCGTTTCAATAATAGGCGGAAAAGTACCGTCAGGAAAGGGTTTCAACCCCGCTTCAATTCGATTGGCAATCAGGTTTGTATTACCCACCACAACCTCGTAAGCTTTGTTTTCTCCCAGATAAGAGAACTCAGTGAGCATTTCCTCTGTGGTACGGAAGTATAAATCCCCCTGGAATTCCGCATCTTTATATTCCATATCCATCAACATGTACTTTCTGTACTCACCTTCATCTTTTTCCAAAAAGTGAGCATCGGTTGTAGCGCAAACCGGAATACGTAACTCCTCACCCAGAACTACAATTAGGCGATTAAGATTAATTAAATCCTCTTTTGTCTTTAAGCCACTATCAGGCTTACGCAAATAGAATTCATTATTACAGAGGGGTTGGATTTCTAAATAATCATAGTAGCGGGCCAGCCGTACAAAGGCACGATCTTGAAGCATTGCCCCCCGAGTCAGATCAAAGTTATTATTATTGGCACGATAAAACTCATAAACCTTGCTAAAAATCTCGCCCCGCTCGCAGGCACTGCCGACGATTACGCCCGTTTTGAAATAGGTTAATAATGAGCGAGGTATCCGCGGACGCATATTAAAATAGCGAGTATGGGATTCAGACACTAAGCGATAGAGATGATAAAGTCCCAGGGCATTTTGAGCCAATAAAATAATATGGTTAACCCGTTTCTTTCGAGTAATAACCTCTTCGTGAGGAAGTTTTCCGGTTCTTTGGTTTAATTCTTGCGGTGTGGTAAGGGAAAATTCCTTCAGAATCCGTTCCAAAATCATGCCACTTACCTTGGCATCATCCACAGCCCGATGGGCGCTCTCCTGAGGAATGGCTAAATGCGCAGCCACAGTAGCTAGCTTGGCATTTTTAAGTTCTGGATAGAAAAACCTAGCCATCAGGGACGTATCAATGGCAACGGGATTAAACTTAACCCGGTAATCTTCGTGTTTTTCGATATCAACCGAAAAGCCTGCGGCTCGTAAAAATCCTAAATCAAACATTACATTATGTCCACAAACCGGTAGATCACCTAAAAAGGCCGCTAACTCTTTTACAGCGGTTAAAGCGTCAGGTGCTTCGGCCACATCCATGGGAGTAATTCCGGTAAGTTCTGTGATTTTAGCCGGAATTTCTTTATCCGGACAAACAAAGGTATGAAAATGCTCCTGAGGAGCAAAGCTGCCATCTTCGGTTCTAACAAAATGAATAGCGCCAATTTCTAAAAGACAATCCTCTGCCTGATTAAGGCCGGTGGTCTCTACATCAAGAGCCACGAACCCTTGGTCAAAGGTAGACTCTTCGTCGCAGTTAAAAGCAACGGTTAAACCATCATCCACAATATAGCCTTCTAAACCAAAAATAACCTTAAAAGGCTTATCAGGATTTTTACCCACAATCTTCCGATAAGCTTCCGCCGCATCGGGAAAGCCCTGCACCACCCCATGATCGGTCAGAGCACAAGCCGGATGACCTAAGCGAGCGGCCTCAGTAAATATCCGACCCACGTCAATTACCGCATCCTTCTCACTCATCTTTGAATGGCAATGTAACTCCACCCGCTTTACAGCTGCATTGTCTTGACGTTTAGGTGGTTCTTTTTGTTCAATAACCCCCTCAACTGCAGCTTGCAAGTCTCGTGAATATTTATCATCATAGTAAATATTTCCCTGAAAACGAGCATAGCCACCTTTTTTAAAGCGGGATTCAAACTCGTCGGCATCAGCTGGCTGCATAAAATAAACGCAGGCAATACTAGCCGTGTCGTCAGTCACAAAGAAGTTAACCCGTACTTTACTGCCGGTTTTGGTTAAATTAAGTTTTTCAATTTCTACATACCCATCAAATAGAGCCAAACCAGTATCTGGATTCATATCACAAATTTTAATTACCGGTAAGGTAGGATTACCCTTACCCCACAAAACTCCGTCAGCCTTCGGCACGCGGTTAAAAACCGTCTTATTTTCTTTAGCCACTTCTTTAGCTTTAAAAGCCCAAGAATCGGGGCTGGGAGGCGCTTGTCCTGTCCCAGAAGCGGCGGTAGGTCGGCTTTCTTGGGAAGATGCTCCTGGCCTCTTAGCTGTAGTGCTAGCTCCAGAGGGTGCCACAGGATTCGCTGCCAAAGCGGCTGCTTCTGCCTGTGCATCAGCCATTGCTTCTTGCGCTGCACGTTGCCCTTCCATCTCATGAGACAGTATGATAGCCTCTAAGGCTTCCCGTTTTAGCTGTTCTTCTCGCTTGCGGGCAAACTCCGCCGGAGACAAAGCCTCCTCTTGGTCGTTATAAACCCAATTAAAAGGGCACTCCAAACCGACAAAAGTCCGTAAAAAGCAAGCAAATCTCTCGGCAAGACTATTTTCCAACTCTGAATCAATAGAACGAAATAAATAACCGTTAATGGTATTCTCCGTGGCAGAAAATCGTGCCGCTGCCATAATTGAACCGAGCAAAGGATTTTCATTCCGCAGTGCCATAAAAATCCAGGGAAACAAAGGCTCAGCGGCTCGAGGAGCTGGCTGATTCTGGGGAATGTTTTTGAGAAAAATCCGGGTATAGCCAAGCCCAAGGCTGTGCTTCAGTCCTTGTTCAATTTGAACAAGGCGCGTACCGTCAGGGATCTGCTGCTCAACATCAAGATCAAGCTCCATTCCCAAACCGGCATGATGGAGCCTAACCCCACAAACCCGCGCTTTTATATGCTGGGCAGCGGCCAACAAGTCCGGCTGCCTAGTAAAAGATTGAAAGAAATCTTGTAATGTGTTCATGAAAACCTACTCCTGCCGTAAATGTTTTTGTTTCTCCTGCCCTGCTATAATTACTTCAGCCACGAACTCCTGCAAGGCATTTTCAGGAGAAATCTTTCTGACCGGCTGACCATTCTTGAAGAGTAAATATTCGTTCTTACCTCCGGCAATACCTAAATCAGCTTCTCTCGCTTCGCCAGGTCCATTGACAGCGCAGCCCATAACTGCAATTTTCAAATCGTAAGGCAGATCAATAACGGCCTTTTCAATTTCTTCCGCCAGTTCAATAAGCGGAACCTCTGTTCGTCCGCAGGTGGGGCAAGAAATCAAACGAATACCACCTTTTTCTAACTGAAGAGATTTAAGAATGCTGTAAGCAGCCTTAACTTCTTCTACCGGATCTCCCGTGAGGGAAACTCTGATCGTGTCCCCAATCCCCTCAGCCAAGAGTGTACCAATGCCAACAGCGGAACGGATTATCCCCTCCCGCAAGGTTCCAGCCTCGGTAACCCCCACATGAAGAGGGTACTCTGTCTTCTCCGCTAAAAGCCGATAGCTTTCTATGGTAAGGAGCGGGTCAGAGGATTTAATACTTATGATGATGTCAGAAAAGCTCTCCTTTTCTAAACTCTCCACAGCAGTTAAAACACTATGAACCATGGATTCGCTATTCACCCCACCAAAGCGTGCAATCACATCCCGGGCAATTGAACCAGAGTTAACCCCTACCCGAATAGGAATATTTCTGGCCTTTGCCGCCACGGCCACCGCCTTAATAGCCTCCTGCCCGCCTAAATTACCGGGATTAATGCGAATCTTAGCCGCACCATTCTCAATAGAAAGTAAAGCCAAACGATAGTCAAAATGAATATCAGCTACAATTGGAATCGGCGAAGCCTCTGTGAGAGCCTTGAGCGCCAAAGCCGCCTCTTTATCTGGAATAGCAACTCGGGTCAACTTACAACCTGCAGCAGCCAAACTTTGAATCTGCCTCAAGGTAGCCTCTACATCTCGGGTATCAGTATTATTCATGGACTGTACCACAATAGGTGATGTACCACCCAGAGACAAATTCCCTACTTTAATTACTTTTGTCTTATGTCTTTTCATAAAGTTACACCAATTTAGAAATATCTGAATATAGGGCAAATATAACCAAAGCAATCAAGATTACAAAGCCTATCAGATTAATTATACTCTCTGTTTTCGTAGAAATCCGCTTCCCGCGAATCATTTCTACACTAATTAAGACTAAGGCATTACCATCTAACCCAGGAAGGGGCAGCATATTACTAAAGGCTAGTGCAACAGAAATAATACCTGCCATCACCACCAGATTCTGTATCTTAACAGAATTATCAATATCGGATCTGTCTACTTGCTGAGACACCATAGACACAATGCCAACAGGCCCGGTAACGATCTCGTTAACCGGTACGGCACCGGAAAAAGCCTGCTGTAAACCAGCGATGCTTACCCTAAAAATAGACAAGGGATATAAAAAGGCTTGACGAGTCGTGCCCACAAGCCCGTTGCCAGATAAAAAATCTAGCCCCAAATCGTTAGGAACCTCTACTAAAGTAGCCTGCATCTCTACGGTTTGCTCTTTTCCATCACGCCGAATCTCAAGGGTTAGACGCCCATCGTTGCCTGAATCCAGTACATTTTTGTAGGCGGGATCATCAACGGAAATACCATTAATGGATAAAACAATATCTTTTTCTTTCAACACCGGATTACCATTATTCTGCTTCGGATCAACCTGAAGTATCTCCCAACCCTCACCAAGATAATTGGCATTTACAGAAATATTTAAGCGATATCTTTGATAAAGAGTAGGGGTTAGAACAGCCTCGTATGTCTCACCAGTTTCATGGTTCCGCAGAACCATTTTATTTACTTTAGAGAAGTCTGTCTGCTGCAAAATAAAACTGGCATCTGTACTGGTAAATATACGGCTGCCATTAATAGAAATAAGTTGATCTCCTTCCTGAACAGCAGTAGCCGCCAGCTGGCTGTTAGGTGGTGGTGCCTGAATATTCGTGGTTGTAAATCCAGTTGCAGAGAAGAAAGCAAAGAAAATAACCACACCCAGCAATAAATTCATAAAGGGTCCCGCTAAGGAAACTAATAAACGTTTCCAGCGTGGTTGATTTAGGTAGCAATCAGGATCGCTGGTATCAATTTCACCATTCTCGTCCACATCCATCCCTACATAACGAACATACGCTCCAAAGGGGATGAGACGAATATTATAAACAACACCCTTTCGTTTCCATGTAAATAAGGCTGGCCCTACAAAAATAGATAGCTCTTCAGCTTTAATTCCTAACCACTGAGCCGCAAAAAAGTGGCCAATTTCATGAATGGCCGCCAGTATCCCCAAGCCCAAAAGTGCTATTACTATACTAAGAATTGGCATATTTTACTCCTGTCTGTTGCTTTAAGTCAATTACTCATTCTTATTATACAGGAATATCAGCCTCTGGTAATAGATTCTTCCATAAAGCGTCGTGCCCAAATATCGAGCTCCTCAATATCTTCTAAACGATAGGTCTTAATAAGCCCTGACTGCACATGGCTATCCATACACCGTTCAATCATTGTAGGAATCTGAGCAAAGGAGATTCGGTTATTCAAAAAAGCTTCCACTGCACTCTCATTAGCCGAATTCATAACAGCCGGTAAAGTTCCACCAATTCTGCCGGCCTCATAAGCCAAATCAAGACAGCGAAACACCTTAGTATCGCAAGGTGAAAAGCTCAGGTTAGCAGCACCTTCCGCAAAGGGATCAAAAGTTCGAGTATTGCTTTCAAAACGAAAAGGATAACATAGAGCCACCTGAATAGGAACTTTCATATCAGGGAATCCCATCTGTGCCAGAACCGAACCATCCCGTAAGCGTATCATGGAATGAATGATGCTCTGAGGATGTACCGCTACACTGATGTCATCAACAGGGAGCCCAAAGAGCCAGGAGGCTTCGATAACCTCAAGCCCTTTATTCATCATAGTTGCCGAATCAATAGTAATCTTACCACCCATCTGCCAAGTCGGATGAGCCAATGCCTCTGCAACGGACACATGTTCCAGCTGCTCTTTTGAAAAACCTCGAAAAGGCCCACCGGAAGCTGTCAGATAAATATGTTCCAGACTGCCATTGGGCTGCCCCCAAAGACACTGCCAAATTGCAGAATGTTCACTGTCCACCGGAAAAAGCTTAACTTTTGCCTGCTCAACTTTAGGTAAAACCAAGCCCCCGGCTGCAACTAAGGTCTCTTTATTGGCCAAAGCAATATTCTTACCTGCTTCAATAGCGGCTAATACTGGTTTTAGCCCTCTTACACCAACCATGGCCGCCACCACCATATCCACACCAGTAAGAGTTCCGCAAGCACAATTGCCATCTTCTCCGAAAAGTACCTGAGTAGTAAGGCCCAATTCCCGAACTCTTTTTTGGAGGAATATGGCATCTTCTTCCCTTTCGACACTAACAAGTTCCGGGGAGAATACCTTAATCTGTTCTTCCAGTACAGCAATCTGACTACCGCAGGCCAAGGCCAAAACCTTAAACCGCTCCGGCATAGCTGCTACCACTTCTAAAGTTTGACGACCAATTGAGCCTGTCGAGCCTAAAACTGCCAAATGTTTCATTTATTATCCCTCATATAAGCCAAAATGAAATGATCAGTGTTGCCGGTAAAGTAAAAAAGACACTGTCAAAACGATCCAGTAAGCCACCATGTCCCGGCAGAAAACTACCAAAATCCTTAATCCCGGCCCAGCGCTTAATAGCCGAAGCCAGCCAATCTCCTAATTGAGAAAAAACAGACAGCAAAAGTCCGGTCAGTGCCGCTGCCCATATCAGACTCCAATCAGAAAAGCGCCCAACCAAGACTTTATCCACCAGCAAAGAAAAATACAAAGCAACCACAAGGGCTGTCCCTAAAGCCCCACCAATACAACCTTCCCAAGTTTTCTTGGGGCTAATATGAGGGACAATCTTATGTTTACCCAAAAGAGAACCGGAAAAATAAGCAAAGACATCAGAAACCCAAGGTGCAAATAGTCCCATTACCAGAAAAAACCAGGCATCTGGAACAAAGAGCGTTATGACACTGGCAGAGGCCAGAGGAAAAGAAACATAGAGTATAATACACGCTGTTGCAATTCCATCTGCTAGTGCTTCATGATCATGATTTCTAATCACAGAAAAAATCACGGTAAACATGATGAACAACAGCACGGCCATACTATAGGCAGCAAAGCCCCAGACTAATGAGGTTGAGAACTGAGCCACTAGCAAGGGAACAAAGGCCAATAGTGCCCCGGCATAAGCCAAGATAGCAGAAGGCGCAAGTTTCTTATATTTCACCGCTGCCACAAGCTCATGGGTAGAGATTATTGCTACCAACAGCCACAATAAAATAAAGAAAAAGGGCCAAAAATAGGCCGGAAGAACAAAAAGTAAAATTCCACCGGTAAAAGCCACACCCGTAATGATTCGTTGCTTCATAATCACTACCAACAACAAAGAAATACATCTTTGTTATCCCTTTCTCATAATGGTAAGAAGTTTAACTAACCGTCTTACTTAGATTTAGATAGCCCTCCAAAGCGACGATCACGCAAGGTAAACGCCGTAAAGGCCGCTGTCAACTCCTCAAGTCCAAAATCTGGCCACAAAACATCCGTTGCCCAGAACTCAGCATAAGCTGCTTCCCAAACTAAAAAATTAGACAAACGAATTTCACCACCTGGCCGAATAATCAAGTCAGGATCAGGAACATCTGGTAAATACAAATATTCCGCAATAGTATCCTCCTTAATGTCCTCGGGCACAAGCTCTCCCCCTTGAACAAGTCGGGCAATTTTCTGGCAAGCCTCTAAAATCTCTCTGCGTCCACCATAGTTAAAGGCCACAATCAGCTGCATCCGGTCTCGGTTCATGGATTGAGCCTCTGCCCGCTGGCATACAGCCTGAATATGCTCCGGTAGACCGGAAATATCCCCGGTAAAACGAACCCGAATACCTTCTTCCGCCAACTCCGGATCGTAACGCTCAAAAAACTCTACAAAGAGTTCCATTAAGCCATGAACTTCATCTTCCGGCCGACTCCAATTCTCAGTAGAAAAAGCGTAAACTGTCAGATACTTTACTCCATAGCGTCCGCAGTTTCTGCAAAGTACCTTTAAATTCTCTGCACCGGCACGATGTCCGGCTGACCGAGGTAAAAATCGCTTCTCCGCCCATCGCCCATTTCCATCCATAATCACCGCTACATGTTGAGGAATTTTTAGATTCTCCCCTGAAAGGGCAACCTCTTTAGTCCTCTTTGAGAAAAGTCCGCTCAACCACCAAAGTCCTGGTTGGCCTCTTCGCTTGCTTTTTAGGGTCATAATAGTCCTTTCAACGGTAAAGGCGGGATTTGACTACCCGCCTTTAACCTCATGAAACTTATATTTCCATTAGGTCCTTTTCTTTATCTGCGGCAATCTTCTCCGCTTCACGAATATACTTATCCGTTAACTTTTGGATGCCATCTTCAAAAGAAGCCATATCATCATCAGTAATTTCTTTCTTCTTATGATGAGCACGATAGGTATCTATTCCTTCACGGCGAATATTTCTGATGGCAATTTTTGATTCTTCTGTATAGGTACTGACTGACTTTACCAATTCTTTACGACGATCCGTAGTCAAAATTGGAAAAGACAAACGTATAATCTTACCATCGTTGGTTGGATTAATCCCTAAATCAGACATCTGAATTGCCTTTTCGATTTCTTTTAAAATGGAGGGATCCCAAGGCGTAATGCTGATGGTTCGGGGGTCAGGAACCTGAATGTTAGCTACTGCATTTAGTCCTGTCTTAGCACCATAATAATCAACAAAAATACGATCCAATACATGGGGATTGGCTCGACCCGCCCGAATAGCGTTAAGATTTTCCGTCAGATTGGTAAGAGTTTTTTTCATTTTTTCTTCATAGGTGACATAAGTATCTTTGGAAATTTCTATCATAAGATCCACCTCTCCTTTATTTAAACTACATTATAATTCTATTATACCGATATTTTATTTTTGGTATAGACCTTCTAAGAGAATAGCTTACAATTCTCTTCTATTACTGAACTAATGTACCAATCTGCTCACCCTTAACGATGCGCAGAATATTTTCCGGGTCTTCCATAGAAAAGACCAAAATAGAGGTCTTATTATCTCTACAGAGAGCCGCTGCCGTCGCATCCATTACCTTGAGATTCAATTGAAGCACTTCATCATGGGAAACCGTCTCATACTTCTTTGCATCTGAGTAAATATTAGGATCTTTGTCATAAACCCCATCCACCATGGTAGCCTTACAAAACACATCCGCTTCAATCTCAGCTGCGCGTAGAGCCGCACCTGTGTCTGTGGAAAAGAATGGGTTACCTGTGCCGCAAGCAAAAATAACAATTCTGCCTTTCTCAAGATGACGTATGGAACGTTTCCGGATGTAAGATTCGGCCATTTGGCGAATTTCTACGGCGGAGAGAACTCTGGTAGTAGCCCCGGCCTGCTCTAAGGCATCAGAAAGAGCCAAAGCATTCATCAAAGTTGCCAGCATCCCCATGTGATCAGCAGTAACGCGATCCATAAATTCACTGGTTCTACCTCGCCAAAAATTACCGCCGCCTACTACCACTGCAACTTCTACCCCTAAATCAGACACTTGCTTGATTGTAGCACTAATTGTGCGCAAAACACCATCATCTATTCCAATCTTCTTGTCACCGGCTAAGGCTTCTCCGCTAATCTTTAGAAGTATTCTTTTGTAAGGTAGCTTGCTCATCTTTCACCTCCATAAGCGTAACACGAAAAATCTCTTAAAAAAAAGCCGTCACGAAAAATTCATGACAGCTTTCTATCAACTGTACCTAAACATAATTAGTTCATCTGCTTCATGACTTCTTCAGCAAAATTCTCTTCCTTCTTGGCTAGACCTTCACCCATCTCGTAACGTGTGAAACGACGAATGGATACCTTCTCACCAATAGCAGCAGTCAATTCTTTCTGAAGAGTCTCGATGGTCTTGGAATCATCCTTGACGAACTCTTGCTCCAAGAGGCAGTTCTCTTTATAGAACTTGGCTAAGGAACCCTCAACAATTTTATCCAGAATCTTTTCAGGTTTGCCTTCATTCAAAGCTTTATTACGGATAATCTCAGTTTCTTTCTCTACCTCACGGGCAGGGACTTCTTCCTTGGTAACCCAACGAGGATTGCTAGCAGCAATGTGCATAGCAACATCCTTAACAAAATTCTTGAACATTTCGTTCTTGGCGGCAAAGTCAGTCTCAATGTTGACTTCAACTAATACGCCAATTCTACCACCGGCATGAATGTAAGCGTCAACAATACCTTCAGCCGCAATACGCCCTGCTTTCTTATCAGCAGAAGCAATACCCTTCTCCCGGAGCCAAGCAATTGCCTTCTCCATATCTCCATCACTAGACTGAAGAGCTTTCTTACAGTCCATGATTCCTGAACCAGTTGCATCACGCAGCTCTTTAACTTGAGCAGCACTAATCTCTACCATATAGAAATCCTCCTAAAAATTCGACATTAACAAATCTATCAATATATAACTGAGAGCCTTATGCTTCCAAAGAAACTTCTTCGGAAACTTCCTCTACAACAACGTCTTCAACTGTATCAGCTTCGAGTTGTTCTCCTTGGCGAGCTTCAATAACTGCATCAGCCATTCTGCCAGCAATTAATTTAACCGCACGGATAGCATCATCGTTACCAGGGATTACCTGATCAACTTCTTCAGGATCACAATTTGTATCGACGATAGCAACTACGGGGATACCCAAACGACGTGCTTCGGCAACAGCCAAGTGTTCTTTTCTAGTATCAACAATAAACAAAACGGCAGGAATACGTGTCATTTCTTGAATTCCGCCCAAATTCTTCTCAAGCTTCTCTAATTCGAGCTTAAGCTTAGCAACTTCCTTCTTAGGACGAACATCAAAAGAACCATCTTCTGCCATAGTCTGCAATTCTTTCAAACGAGCAATACGCTTACGAATTGTAGTAAAATTGGTCAGAGTACCACCAAGCCAACGGTTATTAATGTAGTACATACCACAGCGGGCAGCCTCTTCGGCAATAGAGTCTTGTGCTTGCTTCTTTGTACCAACGAACAGTACAGTGCCGCCATTAGCCGCAATATCACGAATAAACATATAAGCATCGTCAATCTTGCGTACGGTCTTCTGGAGATCAATAATATGGATTCCATTACGTTCGGTATAAATGTACTCCGACATCTTTGGATTCCATCTTCTTGTCTGATGACCAAAATGGACTCCGGCTTCAAGTAACTGTTTCATTGAGATAACTGGCATAAAATCCTCCTGTTTACTTCTGTAAAACACACGCTAATGCGCACACGAGTGAGTTCTACATGTTTAATTTGAATCTATAAAATATTATCACGAGTTTCTTAGAATGGCAAGTCCTTATTCTTTGAAAAATCTTTATGACCCACCTGTGAGTGAAGGGCAATATTTTAAAAAAGTTTAAATCATTCCATTTCTGGCTATTATCAATTATATTCGGGTAAAAAAAAGCCGCCGATTAAATCGGCGGCTCTATTTTGTGTAAAATCAATCAAAGGAAACGGCGAATAGATGTAACACTGTTGTTTGTTAATCCGCCTTCCGCTACCCTCTGTCGAGAACTAGAAGCATGGACAATGGCGCCACCACCAACATAAAGAGATACATGGTCAACAACACCATCACCAGAAAAATCATAACAAATAACATCACCAACTTGGATAGAAGCAGCATCAACTGCCGTACCCATGCCCGCAATAGAACTTGCTAAGTGTGGTAGTGATATACCGTAGTAATTACTATAAACATAAGATACTAATCCAGAGCAGTCAAAACCGCTGGGAGATGCACCTGCCCAAACATAGGGAACACCAACAAACTGGCGAACAAAGGAAGCAAAATCATCTGAAGCAGGTGCTTCAGTATTCTCGGAGCCCTTGTCCTCAACCGGCTTCTCTGGCTTAGAAGCTGAGAAAAGTTGAGCCAATACATAAGTATCCTTAACAGTTCGATACCAACCATTATCAGTTTTAGCAACTACGTCAACGCCATCGCCCAAAGATAAGGTTCGGGTTACAGAGTAGTCTGTTCCAGGGCCAGAGCGAACATTGACAATACCTACGGCATAGAAAGTTCCCTCAACAGGGGTTTCTGAAACAGTAGCTTTAGCCACTGCAGGCGCTACGGCCGCAGCTACATCAGCTTTAGCAGTAGAGGCACTAGAAGTGTTAGTAACTTTGGAATCCGAAGTATCCGCTTTTGTTTCCGCCTTAGGCGCCTCTGTAGGTGTTGGGGTCGGCTTAGCTACGTAAGAAGTCGTTAAAAATTCTGATAGAATATAACCTTCTCCACCACCAGCTAATGCAACCTTAGACCAAGAAGTGCCTACTCCGGTACGCAAAATAGTATCACCATAACCAAGTGTACCTAAAAGCTCACCTGATTCTTTAGGTGCCTTGCGAATATTCGCACCATCTACTTGAGAATACACCGTAGTATTGTCATCTTCAAACTTTGATGTATCAAGCAGTTCTACAGGAACGCCTGAATCTGAATTGGTCTCACTAATAACAACTGTCTTAGAAGAAATAATCTGATTCAATTTGGATTGTTCTTCAGTCACCGTTGTGGGTACCTTCTCAGTATCAGTCACATCAGAGTCGCTATTCCGATCAGACAAAATCTCAAAATCATCTGATACAGGAGTAAAGCTTGTCTGAGTCTGACTAAACTCAGAAGGAACCTGCAAACTTACATCAGCAGGATGTCCGGCACTGAATAGAGGAATAGCTGCTACAACAAAAAAAGCGCTCCCCAAGATGGCTGCTGTTCGCAAAGGAATAAATCCTTTAGCTTTAAAACGACCTATTGTGTTTGCACTCTCTTTCGTAACCTTGTCCTCAAAATTGTTCATTCGTTTCACAAAAAACCTCCAGGTAATTGATGGACATACCAAAAAGGTAATCCATTTCGTACTGTCATCAAACCTAAGATGATTTACACACTCACCAATTATAGTATACTTTTTCTGTTTGGGGAACCTAATTATTAAAATTGTAACATTCTTTTGTGCAAACCGTATTAATTCTATAAACATTACGGAAACATTTGTAGGCAATCCAGTAATTGCTTTGCAGATTTATTACAGGAGAGCCAAGAAAGTCACTTTATCAAATTTAAAAATCATGTAAAAAAATCCAGATAGGATAAAATTGATTTAGCATTTCCACGTTGGCTTTTTATACTATCAACTGCAAGTCCAATCATAAAAAGCATAAGCAGGTTATCATAAGCAAGAATATTTATGCTGTAACTACTATTAAACATCTTAGGTTTAAACTCAATCGTCGCAACTACTTCCTCTTCTTTCATTATCTTGATTGGGCTGCCATAAATTTTGCCCTCAATTCGCCAGCCTTGACAATCTATGCCCAGTGATTGGTTAGTAAAACCAGGAATTTTAAATACTTCAGCAACTTTTTGGTTACCCAAATACAACTTGTACCTTGGCCAAAGTGCTCCGATATCTGATTCCATTGCGCCTACGTGATTATTATTGTGGTCATAGATATCAACTGCACTACCTAAGGCCAGCCTTGCTTTAACCCTGTATCGAAGGTTTTTGTATTCATCAAAGACATCAAAATTTCCAGACAGCAAGGAAGAACGATATTTATAATTTAGTCTCATTTTTACTCCTAGCGGACTAATTTATGCCTGATATTATTTGGATAGGTATGAAGAAAGAGGTTTCTCTCAAGTCACTGATGCCTACTCGCATCCTACTTTTGAGATAACCTCTCTCTTTATAAGTCAAACGTACAGAGCGCAAAAATTATTCTTCGGTTTCTACAACTTCTTCGGTCACAACTTCTTCCGTTTGATTCTGAGGCTCTACTGCTTGCTCTTCAGCTACTGCCTCAACGTCTTCACCCGAAAAACCTGGATCAATAGGCTCAACTTCTTTGATGCTGATGCTAATTCTTCTGGCCTCATTACTAACTTCCAGAACGCGAGCATCAACTTCCATCCCTTCTGTCAAGGCATCTTCAGGACGATTCAGCCTTACATTAGATATCTGTGATACATGACAGAGGGCATCTAAGCCCGGTGCCAATTCAACAAAGGCACCAAATTGGAACATCCGAACTACTCGCCCATGAACAATCGTTCCAACAGGGAAACGCTCTTCAATATCATGATAAGGATCGTCCTCTGCCCGCTTATAACCTAAGGAAATGCGCTTCTTCTCTGGATCAAAGTCTTTCACATAGACCGTAATCTCATCTCCAACCTTCACAATTTCGGAAGGGTGGCGAATTCGATTCCAAGAAAGTTCAGAAACATGAACCAGTCCATCAACTCCACCGATGTCTACAAAGGCACCAAAATCAGTTAAGCTTCTTACTACGCCCTTATAGTCGGCACCAATAGCGATGCTGTTCCAGACTTCTTCTGCCTTTGCTTTACGCTCATTGTTCAGCAAGGATCGACGTGAACCAGAAACTCTCAGGCGACGCTTATCTGGGTCATATTGGGTAATAAGGATCTGAATGGTCTGTCCCTTGTATGGTTCTAAGTCTTCTACGGCAGACATTTCTAACTGGGTGCGATGAATGTAAATATCCACGCCTCCTAGTGTTGCAATGACACCGTCTTTAACAACGTTGGTAATCTTAACAGTAACCGGTGTCTTATTTTCGAAAGCCTCTTCAATCTGAGCCTTGTATTTGCCGAAGTCCACATGTGCCTTGGAAAGTAGAATTTCCTTACCCATGTCGGAATTGCGTACACTACGTACATAAACTTCAATCTCACGATGTTCCGCAATAGCCGCCTCTAAATCAAAATCCGGGTCATTGGCAAACTCATGGCGAGGAATCCTTCCTTCAGACTTGTCGTGAACATCAACATAGACATACTCATTATCAGCTGAAGTGATGGCTCCCTTCACAGTTGCATTCTTTCTAAGCTGTGGGATGTTGTCGATGTAATCCCCAAAATTGATGTCCGTTTGTTCTTGATTTGACATAGCCTCGTTCTCACTCATTGTTCGGATAACCTCCCTGATAATACATTCTGGTGTCGACGCACCGGCAGTGATACCTACTGATATGCTGCTGGTCTCCTGCTTTAAGAGTGGCAGGATATCTTTAAGATCCCCCACATCACCAATCAGATACGTCTTGACACAACGGCTTTTACAGATATCGTATAGCTTCATAGTGTTTGAGCTTCTCTTCGAACCAATAACCAACATATAGTCAGAAGAGGCGGCTAACTCTGAAGCTTCCCGCTGCCTGTTTTCAGTCGTACTACATATTGTATCAAAAATTTGATCATTTGCAATTTTATTCTTTATATTTTCACATATTTTATGAAATTCGTCAGAGGAGAAGGTGGTTTGTGATACTAAAATCCACTCTTTGCCCTGTATTTCCAGGTCATTTACCTCCTCGGCAGAAGAAACAATGGTCGCAGGACTTGAACACTCGCCACAAATTCCAATAACTTCCGGGTGTCCAACGGTACCGGCAATAAGAACTCTCTGTCCTTTTTTATCGGCTTTACTGACAATATTATGAATTTTATCCACATAAGGACAAGTGCAATCGATGATATCACAATTTTTAGTTTTCAAAATCTCTAAAGCTAAAGGAGAAACCCCATGAGCCCGAATCACGACAGTACTATTATCGGAAATTTCTTCCGGCTTATTGACCAGAACCATCCCCTTGCTGATCAAATCCGCCACAACGGTCTCGTTATGAGTAATCTCACCAAGCATGTAAGTAGGCATCTTACGATCTTTGTTTTCTAAGCACTTGTAAGCTGCTCGTACAGCGTTATTTACACCGAAACAAAACCCCGCTGATTTGGCTAATTTAATCTTCATCTTCTTCCTCCAGCCTCGGGAAAGCAAGTGGGAGAAATGTGAGAAAGTAACTGCTGGAGCGTATCTTCAGGCGTGTTCGGCGTTGTATCAATCTCAATAGCATCCGGCATCTTTAGAAGTGGCGCAAAAGCTCTTGTAGAATCTTGCTGATCCCGATATTTTATATCGGCCAACACATCCTCATAGCTTTGGCTGGTGATTCCGCGCAATTTTAATTCTTCCAAACGTCTTCTCGCCCGTTCTTCAGGTGCCGCAGTCAGAAAAAATTTATAATCTGCTCCGGGTAACACATAAGAGCCAATATCCCGACCATCCATTACCACGCTCTGATTTCCAGCGATCTTGCGCTGCAAGTCCACCATCTGCTTTCTTGCGCTGGGAATAGCTGAAATATCTGAAGCGGCAACTGAAACACTGGGGTTGCGAATTTCTTCAGAAACGTCTTCTCCATCCAAATAAATTCGTTGACTTCCATCAATAAAACGAACATCTATATCCAAAGTTGCCAGTAGTTCTTCCACGGCTCTTTCATCTTTGGGGGAGACTTGATTCTGGAGTGCCTTAAGCCCCAGCGCCCGATACATCGCTCCAGTATCCAAATAAAGAATATTTAGCTTAGCTGCTACTGACTTAGCCAGAGTACTCTTGCCGGAACCGGAAGGTCCGTCAATAGCAATTTGAAAATACGACATGTGTAAACCTCGCTTTCTACTACTTTATTAGACCGCTCTATGACCTAATCCAATGGCAATTTCATCCAAATGTAAAAGACCTATACCAAAATAAACACAAACACTAACATGATCCTGATAGCGTGCAATACCAATCTTTCCCCCCACATTTAAGCCAATAGCCTTAGCGGTAATTTGTGAGATTGCTTCTCTGGCAGCCCCAGCCAAAGCACCTTCTTCTGGGTGACTATGCCCAATAATAGCTTCTCTTTTAGCAGCTACAACCGTCCGTTCTACAATGCGGGAAACAGAAGAAATAAATTCACCACCAAAATCAACCGCTGCCGCCTTAATACCTAAATCAGCTAATGCCGCCTTACGGGAAAGTTCTTCTTCCCTATGGGTAGACAAAGCCATCTCAATGGCAGCTGAAGCCGTACGTTTACTATCTGTAACACCATCTTTCATGGTCTCTACTTCCTCTCATGGGTTTTAGCTTTCCAATTTGTTAATCCGATCCTTGCCCTTATCATACACATGATACTCCTCCCATAGATGCTCCAGAGCCTCAAAGGTTTGTTCGATATGGTCACGCTTTCTTACTCCCAGGGCAACAATCAAGCAGTTAATTACCGACAAAGGAGCTACCAAGGAATCTACAAAAGATGCCATATCTGAAGTGGCAAATAGTGCCACATCTGCACTCTGAGCTAAAGGAGTGTCAGCCTTATCCGTAATCGCTACCACAGTAGCGCCACGTTGGCGTGCATACTGCATGGACTGAATCGTTCGTAAAGAGTAACGGGGAAAACTTATACCTATCAAAACATCTCCCGGGCCAATGGGTAAAATTTGCTCAAAAACTTCATTAGCACTACTACTATGAATATGGCGCACATCATCAAAAAGCAAAGTAAAATAAAAATGCAAAAAAGACGAGAGGGGGGCTGAACTCCTAAGTCCCATCAAAAAAATTCGCCGTGAGGACAAAATTGCCTCCACGGCTTGGCTAAAAGCTTCCGTATTCATGTTATCCATTGTATTTTTAAGATTATCTATATCGGTTTGCAAAATTGACTTAACTACATCTTCTTCACTGGAAAAACGTTTAGAAGCATTTAATCTTTGAACGGAAGTAAGTTTAACCTTCAATTCTTCTTGAAGAAGACGCTGAAAATGCGGATAACCTTCATAACCCAGCTCCATAGAAAAACGAACCACTGTAGATTCGCTTACACCAGCTTCTTCACCAATTTTAGCGGCAGTCATGTAGGCAGCTCGTTCATAATCAGAAAGAATGAACCGGGCTATCGCCTTCTGACCTTTACTCATTTTAGGCATACTTGCTTCAATATGCTCCACCAAACTACCATTGACCATTGGCTGGTTATCATCGTTTTTCTGTTGCACTGCTTCTGCCTCCTGCTCACTGTATATGGTCTTACCTAAAAACATTACTCTCTATATAGTAGCACCCTCGTCCTCTTGTGGAAAGTCCTCTGGTACAATCTGCTCTAAGGTTAGCTGACGTGTGTCCTTTAGACCGGCAGCTTCCTGTAAAGACTCCTCTAAATCGCGAATAGTTCCATACTGCATGAGCTCCAAGGAAGGAAGGTCATTAACAGAAGCAATACCAAACTCGAGGAGAAACTGCTGTGTAGTTTCAAACAAAACCGGACGTCCAGGAGCGTCGAGAGTTCCACATTCAGCAATCCAGCCCCGCTCCAATAACCGATTCATGATACTGTCACTGCTTACACCTCTCACCGCTTCTACCTGAGATTTGGTCACCGGCTGATTATATGCCACTACAGCTAAAGTCTCATAAGTAGCTTGAGACATGGGTGGTCGACTTTTGGGCTGGAACATTCTTTCGAAAACCGGCTTCAATTCGGCTTTGGCACACATAACATAGGCATCTTCCAAGCGCCGAATCAAGAGTCCTCCCCAGGGATTGTTCTTATACTCTGCCGCTTTTTTGTCCAAAGTCTGTTGAATAACCTCCCGAGGCATTTGCGTAATTTCCTCCAGCCGCTTAAGACTGACAGGATCACCGGAAGCAAATAAAATTCCTTCCAAAGCTGCCGGAAGCTCTTGAACCGTTAATCTAAAATCTACTGATTTTTTTTCAGACATGAGGGATATTCTCCTCTTCCACTTCTAGTTTTGGTCGAATCTCAATTACTCCAAAGGGTTTATCTTGATCGGCACAAATTTTATTACTCCGCAGCAGTTCTAAAACAGCTAAAAAACCTACAACCCGTTCAATTTTACTCATGTCCTTACTAGGAAATATCTCATGAAAGAACAAACGCCCCTTGGCTAAAAGATTCTTCAAAACAATTTTCATCTTATCCCGAACAGAAATTTTGTCTCGACGAAGTATGTGAGTAATCTTTGTTGCCAAATCTGCAAACCGTAACTCATTTCTTGCGCAGACTGCCGAAATAGCCTGATGAAAAGCATCATCTTCAAAAGATTGAGGCGGAGGAACGAACCGGATATCCAGCTCTTCCATGGTAGCAGGTAAACGTAGCTGCGGCTCAGAAAACTGCAAGAAGTGCTCTTTCAGATCTCTGGCCAACAGCTTGCAACGACGGTAATGAAGCAGACGAATAACCAGTTCTTCTCTTGGGTCCTCTTCGCCCTCCCCCATTTGCGCCGTTTTTTTACCCGGCAAAAGCATTCTGGACTTAATATGAATCAGAGTAGCCGCCATGACCAAGAACTCTGAAGCCACCTCCATATCCAAAGCAGTCATGTCCTTCAAAAAAGTCATATACTGGTCGGTAATCTCAGCCACGGGTATATCATAAATGTCAATATCATTTTTTTCGATTAAATGAAAAAGCAAATCCAAAGGACCTTCAAAGTCTTTAATTTTCAGCTCAGGACGAACAAGCTCTCGCTGCAAAGGTGAGCGAGTGTGCCCGTGAGATGGCTGCTTTTCTACTTTATCAAAAACCAATTCCAACGGCATTTCTCACCTGCTCCATGGTCTCAGCCGCCTTATTAGCAGCTATTTTTGAGCCTTGATCCAAGACATCCTTTAAGTATTCTGGTTTGCCCAAAAGCTCTTGACGCCGCTGGTAGATCGGATTGTGGAAGGCGGCAATTTTACTTTGCAAATTGCGTTTACAGGCTACACAACCAATTTCACCCTTTTCACATTGTTCACGAATCTCAGGCACCATAGCTTCATTAAAAACTTTATGAAAGGCAAAAACTGTGCAGACATCCGGGTGACCCGGGTCGGTTTTACGAATTCTGGCCGGGTCTGTTACCATCCCCATGACTTTTTTATCCACCTCTTCCGGTGAGTCTGCCAACGCAATCGTATTACCATAGCTTTTGCTCATTTTTCGCCCGTCTGTTCCCGGTAAGACTTTCGTCTTAGTCAGAAGGGGCTGTGGCTCTGGAAAAACACTACAGTCATAGAGATGATTAAACCTTCTGGCGATTTCTCTGGAGAGCTCTAAATGCGGTAGCTGATCTTCTCCCACTGGAACTAAATCGGCCTTATAGATTAGAATATCCGCCGCCTGAAGAACAGGATAGCCGAGAAAACCATAGGTGGTAATATCTCTATCTTTAAGATTTGCCAACTGATCTTTGTATGTGGGGCAACGCTCCAACCAAGGCAGCGGTGCATTCATACCTAAAAGTAAAAAGAGCTCGGCATGAGCCGGTACAGAAGACTGCAAAAAAATGGTTGATTTATCAGGGTCAAGACCACAAGCCAAAAAATCAGCCGTAAGGCTAAGGGTATTTTTCCGTAAGTCTTTTGTATCTGCATAACCGGTAGTTAGAGCATGCCAATCAGCGACAAAAAAATTACACTGGTAATTGTCCTGAAGCTCCACCCAGTTGCCAATAGCACCAAAGTAGTTGCCAAGATGAATATTTCCCGTAGGACGGGAACCGGAAAGAATAATTTTTTTGGTCACGAAGCTGTCCTCCAAAAATCTACAAGTTAAAGATTAACCACCAAACAATCTAAATAATGCATCAATTGGGGTGGTAATAATATAGTTAAAGGGAATTTGTACAATTTCAACCAGACTAAAAAGCGGGCTAAAGCCACTAAAATTTCCCAACAAAATCAAGCCAAGAAAAATAAAACTGGCATAACGTTCATAGCCACTCATGGTCTGTCTGAATTTGTACGGGAAAAAGGTCTCTATAAAACGATAGCCGTCTAAGGGTGGAATTGGTAATAGATTAAAAGCCATCAATAGTAAGTTAAACCGATAAAGATACTGAAATAACATAAGGAAAAAGGAAAAAATAGTTGAAAGGAAGCTACCCTGGACAAAAATATCTGGATTCGATATTGCAATCAGCATCAAAATGGAATTCAGGAAATAGGCGATAAAGGCCACCACAAAGTTGGCACCTACTCCGGCCAAACTCACCAGCCGGATGGATACACTGCGATTTTTAAAGCGGCTTAAGCGGCCATAATTAATCGGTACCGGCTTTGCCCAACCAAATCCAGCCAGAATCATCATTAAGGTACCGATAGGATCTAAATGAGCCAGTGGATTCATGGTCAGCCGCCCCTGCAGTTTAGCTGTATCATCTCCTAAGCGATAGGCCATGTAGCCATGCATGATTTCATGAATGGACAAGGAAAATGTTAGAACCACAATAAACACGACCACGACGAGTATCATTTCCGGCAGAGTGGCTCCTGTCCGCCCCATTTGAATCAATATATTTATCATATTCTAACCTCTTCTCTTCTTCTCATCGCTCTACCGACAGAATGCAAAGTTCCCCGTTAATATCCCATTGGTGAGAATTCTCACCTTGTCCCGGAACAATTGACTCAGCCAAGACCTCTTTAGCGATAAAATCCTGATGCCGCCCAATAATCTCGGCAATTCTCTCATTACCGTAATAGTAGAGCTTAATACGGTCAGTAACTTCAAAATCCGCCTCTTTTCTCTGGGTCTGTACCTTGGAGATTATCTCCCGTACAAAACCTTCTTCAATTAGCTCTTCTGTCAACTCAGTATGCAAAGCCACGGTATATTCACGATCAGACTGGGTATAAAGCCCGGGACGCTGAACCGGTTCTACCAGAAGATCATCTTTGTCCAGGGTGATATCCTCCCCTTCCACATCTAGAGTAACACGCCCAAGTTCGCTCAATCGACGCATCAACTCTCTGCCGGAAAGAGTATCAATAATATTTTTGACCAGATTGAGCCTGCTCCCCAGCCGCTTACCTAAAATCTTCAACTGCGGTTTGAAGCGATAATCTAAAAGATCGGCAGAATCATCCAGATATTGCAATTCATGGATATTGAGCTCATCCTTGATAATAGCAGCGAATTCAGCCCCTAATATAGAGGGTGCTACTATTGAAAGCTTTGACAAGGGCTGACGATTCTTGATGGCTACAGCATTTCTGGCTGCTCTTCCCATAATAACAATATGCTGCACTTGTTCCATATGTTCCTCTAGCCGCTTATCAATTTTGGTGCTATCGGCTACCGGATAATCACATAAATGTACAGAAATTGGCGCTTCTGGGAAAGAAGAGCGCACTAAATTCTGATAAATAGACTCGGTAATAAATGGCACAAAAGGAGCTGCCAGACGGATAAATTGCTCTAATACTGTATACAGCGTCATATAGGCATTAATCTTGTCTTGGGACATATCATCGCCCCAAAAGCGCTCTCGATTTCTCCGCACATACCAATTGGAAAGTTCATCTACAAAGTCTTGCAGAGCACGGCTTGAGCCAGTAATATCATAGGCCGTCATCTTTTCTGTTACTTGAGTAATCAAGCTATGTAAGCGGGAGAGAATCCAACGATCCATAACCGCTAATTTGCCATAATCCAATACATAGCCCGCCGGGTCAAACTGATCTATATTGGCATACATAACATAGAAAGCATAGGTATTCCAAAGTGTACCCATAAACTTACGCTGACTCTCAGATACAGTGGCTTCGGCAAAGCGGCTAGGGAGCCAAGGTGCGCTGGAGTTATAGAAATACCAGCGGGCAGCGTCAGCACCTTGCTTATTTAACACATCCCAAGGGTCAACCACATTACCCTTATGCTTGCTCATTTTAATACCATCTTTATCCTGTACTAAACCCATAACAATGCAATTCTCGAAGGGTGACTTGTCAAAAAGTTGTGTTCCGATGGCGAGTAAGGAGTAAAACCAGCCACGGGTTTGATCTAAAGCTTCCGAGATAAATTGCGCCGGGTAATGGCTTTCAAAGAACTCCTTATTTTCAAAAGGATAGTGATACTGGGCAAAAGGCATAGCACCGGAATCAAACCAACAGTCAATGACCTCAGAGACTCTGGTCATTGAACCACCACACTTTTCACAACTGATATGTACCTGGTCTACATAGGGCTTATGAAGTTCAATATCTTCCGGGCAGTCTGAAGACAGACTTTTCAGCTCTTCAATTGAACCAATACAGTGACGATGTCCACATTCGCATTCCCAAACCGGTAGCGGAGTTCCCCAATACCGTTCACGAGAAATACCCCAGTCAACCACATTTTCTAAGAAGTTGCCCATACGTCCGTCGCGGATATTTTCCGGTAGCCAATTCACGGATGAATTGTTCTCTAACAGACTGTCTCTAACTTTGGTCATGGCAATAAACCAAGACGATCTGGCATAGTAAATCAAGGGCGTATCACAGCGCCAACAGAAGGGATATTCATGCTCATAAAGCATTTTTTTAATTAATTTGCCTTCAAGACGCAGCTTCTTGACCAGGAGAGGATCGGCATCTTTTACAAACATGCCCTTAAATTCTTCCGTCACCTCCGGTAATGTTCCATCTTCCTGAACTAGCTGTACAAAAGGCAAGCCAAAGAGCCGTCCAATTCTAGCATCATCTTCACCAAAAGCAGGTGAAATATGAACGATTCCCGTACCGTCGGCCATGGTTACATAATTATCGGAAACAACACGGAAAGCATCTCTTTTACTCTCAGCCACTGCTTTAGCCGCGTAGGGAAATACGGGCTCATAAGTCATTCCCACCAGTTGATCACCGGTCATTTTTTCGATAACTTTATGTTTTTCAAAGAGTCCTTCCACCAAAGCAGCCGCCATGTAGTAATACACTGGCTTCTCTTTACCATCAACCTCTTCCATAACTTCAATCAACGCATATTCGGCTTCAGGGTTCACGCACAAACCGACATTGGAAGGTAAAGTCCAAGGCGTTGTTGTCCAAGCGGCAAAATAGGTATCTTCTTTACCCGAAACCTTAAAACGCACATAAACAGAAGTATCCTTAACAGTCTTATAGCCTTGGGCAACTTCATGACTAGACAAAGAGGTACCACAGCGTGGGCAGTAGGGAACAATCTTATGCCCTTTATAGAGCATATCCTTTTCCCACATGGTCTTTAATGCCCACCACTCCGACTCAATGTAATTATTCTCATAAGTAACATAGGGCTGATCCATATCTGCCCAGAATCCAACCCGCTGGGACATCTGTTCCCATTCGTCCTTATACTTCCAGACTGATTCTTTGCACTTTTGGATAAAGGGCTCTACCCCATAGGCTTCAATTTCTGGTTTGCCATTAATACCCAGAAGCTTTTCAACTTCCAGCTCTACCGGCAATCCATGGGTATCCCAACCGGCCTTAAACTCTACATGAGCGCCTTTCATAGCATGGAAACGAGGAATAACATCTTTAATTACCCGGGTCTTAATATGACCTATATGGGGCTTTCCATTCGCAGTCGGTGGTCCATCAAACAAAGTAAATACCGGCACCGACTCTCCCTCCGGACGAATGGCTTTGCGATAAATATCATTCTCTTTCCAAAATGATAAAACCTCCAATTCCCGGTCTTTAAACTTCATATCAGTCGGAACTTTCTTATACATCGTTTCTCCCTCTCTGTTCCCTATTTTTAGTCTACATGTAGCCTTAAAGTTGCAGCTAAGCTGCTAAACCTAGTAATTTTACTTAGACTTATTATTATATGAATGAGTCTTTCCTTATGTCAACTAGTACATAAAGCTCTATACAGCTCTTTTTTGCAACCACGAAGTGTTTTTCTATCAAAATTCTTTCCCCTTCGAAAGCTGAAGAATTCAGCCCATGTTATCCTCTTGCTTCCAGAATATAGGCTGCCTCAATATCCGCCGTGTGCATGGCCACCACCGAGGGAAAAATAGCCGCTGTTTCTGCAAAGGGATCAGGGTAGCTTTTACGATCAGAGCCCATGTGTAGGCGAATCATTGCATATTCTTCCTCTGTCAGGCGTATAAAGCTCTGAACATAATAGCAGGATTTTTCACCGTGCCCAACAGGAAAAGAGTCTTTCACTGTCCAGACATCTTTTTCAACCCAATTGGCGACTTCTTTGCCATAAGCATTTATCCGGTTGCCCTCTTTTACGTTCTTTTTTTCTATAGCATAAAAATTCACTTTGCATAGATCATGGAGTAAAGTAGCAATGATAACGCTTTCCGGCTTTATCTGGATGAGTCCGTGATCGACTTTCTCTTGCAAGCGCTTATACACATTAAGACTATGCTCCGCTAATCCACCTTTATAAGCCAAATGATATTTTGTTGAGGCAGGAGCGGTAAAAAAATCCGTCTTCCCTTCCAGCCATTCAACCAGGCGCTCCATCCCGGGACGTTTTGTACCTAGTAGCAAATCTCTAACTTTTTGTTGATTAGCTGCAATCTGCTCCTCTGTCAAACCTGTTTCCTCTACTATCATGTATATCTCCTTTTTATATTCTCTGGCCTAAATCCTATCCTTGCTTTAAACCAAAAATAAGCCCCAAGGCAATTGTTCAGATAGGGGCAGGCTAAAGGCCATAGCTTCTTTGGTTACGGGATGAATAAAGCCAATATAGTAGGATTCCAAACAAATCTCCCCACTATATTGCCTGTTAACCTTTCCGTATTTTCTATCACCCAGAATAGGTAGACCAGCCGCTGACAATTGCACACGAATCTGGTGTGAACGCCCGGTAAGCAGGGTAATCTCTAAAAGGCTTATGCTTCTGCCCCCCTCACTCCAGCTCGCCTCAGCCAAAAGATTGTAATATAAACGAGCCTCTTTGGCCTGAGCAAAATCAGCTTCTTGGGGCTTCACAATGCGAACTTGATTACTTTTTTCATCTTTATATAAATAACCGTGCAGCTCACCTGCCGCCTTTGAAGGTACCCCCTCAACAATCGCCCGATACTTTTTGGTAAATTCCTTTTGGCGCATCTGAAGACTTAGTCTGGAAGCCGCTTTGCTGGTCTTGGCAAAAACCATTACTCCAGAGACAGGGCGGTCAAGACGGTGAATTAGCCCTAAATAAGCAGCACCGGGCTTCTGGTATTTCTCACATAAATAGGCTTTCAGAATTGTCAGCATGTCTGGGGCGTGACTACTATCTTCCTGCGAAAGTACCCCGGCCGGTTTTACTGCGACCAGAATATGATTATCCTCATATAGGATAGTTGGAACGGCTTTATTCGTTGTCATCTCAGCCTCCCATAACCCCACCACGCCAACGTCCGGTAGCCCCACAAGGAAGAATAATGTCCATTTTACTGGCAGGTAGTCCCAGTTCTTGAGCTTCTGAACTGCCACCATGTTGGGCTTTAACTGTAAGACGCAAGAGATCATCTAGTACCTGAGCTCCCAAACCGGTAGTGTAAGAATTCAAGATAAAAAACAAAGCCTCATCGGATAAAAGCCGACTGCACTTTTCTACTAAAGGGAATAATGCTTCTTCTAACTTCCAAAGTTCCCCGCTGGGACCGCGTCCATAGGCTGGTGGATCCATAATAATCCCATCATACTTTCGCCCTCTACGCAGCTCCCTCTCAACAAATCGATTACAATCTTCGGCAATAAAACGGATGTATTTGTCCTGCAGAGTTGAAGCCATAACATTCTCTTTAGCTCTGGCTATCATCCCCTTTGAGGCGTCCACATGAACAACCTCTTCGGCTCCGGCTGCAGCGCAGGCTAAAGTTGCACCTCCGGTATAGGCAAATAAATTCAAAATTCTAGGCTTCCTTCCGGCTTTAACCGCTTCCTGTATGCGCGCACCACAAAAATCCCAGTTGGCAGCTTGTTCTGGAAAGAGCCCTGTATGTTTGAAGCCTGTAGGCTCAATAATAAAGGTAAGTTCGCTCTGTAGAAATGGATAGCTAATTTGCCACTGCTTAGGGAACTTCTGCTTCTTTGCCCAAAAGCCACCTCCACTCTCACTACGATGATAAAGACCATGAGGTTCTGGCCAGGCAATCATTTCCGGCCAGATTGCTTGAGGATCAGGCCGTTGTAAATAAACCTTCCCCCAGCGTTCAAACTTTTCACCTTTGCCAGCATATAGAAGTTCATAATCCTTCCAGCCATCTGCTAGATACATAATTGTTACAATCCTTTCCGTCTATTCCATTCCCTCTAGGCTATAGTAAAATGCAATCTAAATCAAATAAAAAGAAAAAATTCACCTGAAGATTTGAGCACAAAACCTAATCTTCTCTTTCCTTTCGCAACCAAAACCAGCGCAAGAAGGCTGCTCCGGCAGCAAAAAGTCGAATAAGTGTGATAATAACAAAGGTAGCAATGATTGCCTCCTTATTCTTCCCACCGCTGGTATAAAGAAAAACCCCTAAATAAGGCATCACAATATTGGTAATAAGAATAAGAGTGCTATAAATAGAAATTGTCAAGGCACGATTCGCCTTAGGAATCACCTCTAATAAACACTGTAGTATGGATATTTGAAAAGCACTGAAGGTTGAGTTGCTTACACCCAGAAAAACAAAATAGAAGGGGATACGAATACCTTCAGGAAGAAGCAGAGTAATTAACATTACTAAGGCGCCACAGGTGAAGCCTGCTGCCCCAATAAATAGAACAAAGCGCACACCTTTCTTCGTCACCAGCCTACTCCAGAGTCCAAGAGTAAGAAACTGAGTAAGAGCACAGAGTACAGCCACCATGTTTAACTGCGCTTCGTTAAGTTTTAGATAGTTGAATTGCGCAATAAAGTTTAGTGACCAATCCATTTCCCAGCCACTATAAACAAGCAAGGCTACGGCTAAAAAACCAATAAATTTTCGATTTTTAAATAGGCCAACCGCCGTACTCTTAATATCCGTCAGACGTAAGCTGCCTGTTTTTTCTAAATTTCCCCCTTGAATTCGCAACATAAAATAGACTTGAATCAGTGCTAAGGGAAAGGTTAACCAGTAGTAGATTTGGTGTACAGTAATTTTAGCCTTTCCTGAGGCTAGCGTTAAAATCGCACCTACTAACAAAGGAAAAACCATAGCTATTGCCGTGTTCATCCTGGTACGATGACTATAAACTTCATTCCGCTCAGATTCGGAAACCACATCAGAAAAAAAGGCTTGCCAAGACATATTGTACAAAGACATCGGAGCATTAACAGCTATAAGTAAACCAATAAGCACCGGAATCTGATTGCCAGGTAGAAAGGCTACAAGCCCCACAAGTACATATATCACTGTCCAGCCAATCACTGAGGCAATAACCATAGGACGCTTGTTCTTGAGCCGATCAGTGAATAAAGCAAAGGGAATTAAAAGGCACATGCCCACCAGAGGGGGCAAGGAGGCCAACAGTCCCAAGTCAGAGGCAGTTGCCCCTAACCTCGAAGCATAAAGATTGTTATTATTGTGCCCTAAAATTATGATTAAGGTTACAACAATTCCTTCTAACGCAAAAAGCTTCGCTAATTTATTTTTAGGGCGAAAGGTTCTTCCGCCTAAATCCGCAGCTAAAATTCCCAGCCGCAGAACAATATTCTTGATTTTTTGTATTGGCATAGTGTTCTCCAAGCGGCTCGATAAAATTATATGTTCACATTATCGCAAGCCACTAGATTTATTCAAGGGGTTTTTGAAAATTACTGGAAAAATACCTGTATATTTTTGAGAGAATAGCTTAGCCTGTGACTTTATGACAAATTTGTAAAGAAACCAGTAAGTACCTGAGATTGGTTGCAGCTAGCATTAATAATGGTTACAATGCTAAAAGGATTGCAAGGAGGATGACTTGTGCTAACAGTTTTATTAACAGACGGTGCCTTTACCGGATTGATTCGCACATTACGTGCGGCCTATGATAAAGAAATTCGAATTATTGGCTTATCTGAGGATCCCTATACACCACATCAGAGTATGCTAGACGGCTTCTATGTTGTGCCGCGGTTTGATCATATTACCTACATGCCCATGCTAAAAGAAATTCTTGTAAAGGAGCAGGTAGACATTATTTTCCCTATTGTATCTGAGGGGCTCGAAGGATTAATGGCCTGCCAGGAAGAGCTGAAAGACCAACTGGGAGTTAGGATTATCTCCTCTCCCCTGTCAGCCCTATCGATTGCTAACGATAAGGGGAATCTTTACAAAAGCCTGAAGAAAGATCCGCATTTGGCTAAAATTATACCAACTTACTATGAGGCAGCTACAAAAAAGGAGTTGTTTCATGGAATTTCAGCGTTAGAAAAGCTAGATTTACCCCTTTGTATCAAACGCCGCCGGGGCGAAGATGCAGCAGGATTTTGGCAAATTGATCCCGCCGCTGATACGGCTTATGCCGTTTTTTATCAGCGTCCGTCACGCCGTATCTCTCCTAAGGCACTTAAGCGTAGCTTACAAGATTTAACTGAAGAAGATCCTATCCCCCCTTATCTGGTTAGTGAGTTTTTACCCGGAGAAGAGTGGGATTGTGATGTACTCTGTTATGAAGGAAACACGCTTAGTATTACCAGCCGAATAAATTTAGAGATGACCGGAGGACTTACCAGCTTGCTGGAAGTAAAGGCCAATCCTGAACTGGAAGAGTATTGCCGTCAAATTGTTGCCTACTTAGGCCTGTCCTATGTAGCTTGTATCAGTTTTCGCCAAGACATTCATGGACAATTTCGGCTTCTGGAAATCAACCCACGCATGATGGGCAACATTTATGTATCCTGTCTCGCCGGAAATAATTATCCTCAAATGTCTATCGATCTCCTTTATGGCCGTCCTATCTCCCCCCTTCCCCCTAAAGAAGGCATACGAACTGCCCTTTATTACGATCAACTGCTTCTCCCTTGAGGGAAATTTGCTTAGACTATTTGAATAAGACAGGAGTATTTACATGTCTGAATTATATTTTAAACGGCTGGTTTCAGCTGATAAAGCACTCTACGACCAGTATTACCAGAAAACCAATACCTGCCTGACAGATCTTACCTTTAACTGTAGAATCGCTTGGGACGAGGTTTTCAAAACCGAGATGGCTATTTATCTTGATAGCTGCCTTTTAATTTCTGATGGCGGCCGCTTCACCGACCCTCACCTTCTGATGCCCTTGGGCGAGATGGATAGCCAAAAGTTAGATGAAATTCTGTTAGCAGTTTCCTCAGAATTTCAAAAACGAGGCTGGAAACTAAAAGTTATGTGTATTGACGAAAAACAACTGGAACTCTTTGAAAATTTATCTCATTTTCGGACAGATATTAATTACAATGAAGACTCTTCCGACTATATCTATGATGCAGAGGCACTTCGCTCTCTTAGCGGCAATATTCTCCACAAAAAACGTAATCATGTCAACAAGTTTATGCGGCTATACCCCGACTTCAAATTCAGCAGAATTCAAAAGGCCGACGAAGAAGATTGCCTGGCTCTGGTAAAGGCTTGGTGTGTAAGTAAGAACATTGATCCTGAAGATATTGTAGAGAGTGATTATAGAGTAATCAAAAGACTATTCACAGACTTCGAACAGCTAGATATTTACGGTGGGGTGATTCGAATCAGCGGAGAAGTAAAAGCTTTTGCCCTAGGTAGTAAGGGAAATGATAATTGCGCCTATATTCACTTTGAAAAAGCTGACCAAAGTGTTCACGGGATCTATGCGGCCATTAATCAGTTAGTCCTTCAAGAGGAATTCCCTACCACGGCTTTTGTAAACCGTGAGGAAGATTTAGGCATACCCGGTCTTCGCAAAGCTAAGCAATCGTATGCCCCCATCTCCATCCGACATAAGTACAAAACTTGGATAGAAGCAAAATAGTGCCAAAATAGCTGAGTGAAAGGCACGAGATAGCAACGTTTTATTCCTATACTTTAATAATTTGTACACATTTTTAAAAATACCGACAAAATTCAACACAATTGGCTATTCATCACCTATAAAAAAAGGTATAATACTTGCAACATGATTCAAAATTAAGAGGTGGTGATTTTAATGGCTGTTATTCCGCATATACTAATTTGCGATGATGACATGATTGTTCATGAGTCCTTGGGTATCTATTTAGAAAGTGAACATTTTACTTACTCCAGTGCTTACGATGGAGAAGAAGCCCTGAAAAAGATTGTAGCTGATAAGCCGGACCTAATTATTCTGGATCTTATGATGCCGCAAAAGACAGGTATTGAGGTTTGTCGAGAAGTTAGAAAGACCCTAACCACACCTATAATCATTTTAACCGCTAAGGGAGAAGAGATAGACCGGGTGCTTGGTTTAGAATTGGGTGCTGACGATTACATTGTAAAGCCTTTCTCTCCTCGTGAAGTGGTTGCCCGTATTAAGGCAGTGCTAAGGCGTATTGCTGAACACCCAGTTGCAAGTTCGTCCTTACGCTTTGATGGTTTAGAAATCAATTTGGATAAGTATCAAGTTGTTGTGAACGGCGAAAAGGTTCCCTTCACCCCAAAAGAAGTAGAAATTTTACATCTTTTGGCCTCCCATGCCGGACAGGTAATGGATCGGGATCAAATTTTAGCGTCTGTTTGGGGCGACTCTTTTGTGGGTGATACCAGAACCATTGATACCCACATCAAGCGTATCCGTCAGAAGATTTGTTACGAAGGAGCCGGCTGGACACTGGTAACTGTTTACGGTGTCGGCTACAAATTTGAGGTTAACTCTTAACTATGTTTCGAAGTGTCTTTTTACGGCGCATAATCTTTGTTATGCTTATGGCTTTGTGTCTTTGTGCCATTTTAGCCTCAATACTTTTTATCCTTCTCACCCAGAATTCAGGTGGTTCAGGAGGCATAGAAAGAGTTGAGAAGGCTGCTTATGACTCTTTCCAAGAAGATGCCAAGAGTATCCTTCTCACCAAAGACCCTTATGCTTTAAACCGTTTTTCCTCCAATTCTACCCATCCTGATTTGTATCTACTGCTGTATGACGAAAGGGGCGAGCTAGAAGCCGCCTCCGAAAATGCCGAGGCAATCCAAGCTGACCTCCAAGTAACTTTGCAAGGTTATTGGGATTCAACCCAAGGAGCCATCCCCAAGAGCAAGCTCGACATTAAGTTTCTTCCTGCCAGTAGCGCTCTTCCAGAAATGATCTTCTTACGAATTCCCATTGAAAATGATCACAATGTTCTTGGCGAATTGGCAGTTTTAACCCCCGTATCAGACAATGATAAAGTGCAGGAATATCTTTTTGAGATAATCCTTCTAGCTACGTTAATTGTTTCTTTTTTAGTTTTAATTCCCATATTCTGGGCCACGTCTCGCCTACTCAAGCCCTTACATCAAGTGATTTTGGCGGCTCGTACTATGGCTCAGGGTGATTTGCGTGCCCGGGCAGAGGTACATACCCATGGTGAAATTGGTGAATTGGCTCAATCCTTTAATGACTTAGCTGACAAATTATCTACTTCAATTAACGAGCTTACCGTTGAGCGCAATCGTCTTTTAAATATCTTTGACGTATTGTCCGATGGAGTTATTTCTGTGGACAGTAATCTAGAACCCGTTTATGCAAACCCCACCCTACACGCAATTTTTGAAAGTGAAAAACGCAACTTAAAGAGTAATCATTCCAAATCTTTACAGTTGATTCCCTTTGAAGACGTTTGGTCCTGTTTTAAGCGTTCTTTACTTGAAGGCACTATGATTCATGATAAAATTCGCTCCAGAGGCAAGACCTATTTATTCCGGATTGTTCCCAACACTGACCCCAGTGGCAAGGCGACAGGTGCAATTGGTTTTTTTCGTGATATTTCTGAATCCGAACGCTTGGAACAAACCCGCAGAGAATATGTAGCCAATGTTTCTCATGAACTTCGAACCCCTCTGACTGCACTCCAGGGGCTTATTGAACCTTTGGCAGACGGCATGGTCAAGAAGGAAGAAGACCGGATGCGTTATTACGGTATCATTTTAAATGAAACGATTCGCCTCTCCCGTCTGATAAGTGATCTCATGGAACTTTCCAGTTTGCAGGCCAAAACTGTTGGCTTCGAAACCAGTCCCATTGATTTAAATGAATTCCTCAAGGGAACCGAATTAAAATTTCAGACTATTGCTCAAACAGCCTCTCTAGACTTAAGCTTAGAGTTTCCTCAAGGAGCAGTTCCCCTTGTAGAAGGAAATCCGGATCGATTAGAACAGATTATGGTTATCCTATTGGATAATGCAACAAAATACACGCCAGCCGGAGGGAAAGTAACGATTTCCACTGTACCCAACTGGGAGGAGAATGAAGTTTTAGTGTCTGTTATCGACACCGGAATTGGAATCGAAGAAAAGGATCTGGATTATATTTTTGATCGCTTTTATAAAGCCGATCGAGCCAGAGGTAAAAAAGGCACTGGTTTAGGCTTAGCCATTGCAAAAGAGTTGCTGGAATATATGGGCGAAAGAATTTTTGTGGAGAGCGAGTACGGCAAGGGCACTACCTTTACCTTCTCCCTTCGCTGCTACAAAGTAGAAAGTCAGGAAGATAATACACATGAATAATAACCACGATTCTGATACCGATACAAGGAAAGAAAATAGCGGTGCAGATAAAGACATTGTCGATTCTGAACGAAAAGGCACACGGATCAACCGTTATATTAGCTCCAGTGGATTCTGCTCCAGAAGGCAGGCCGATGAATATGTGGCTGCAGGTAGAGTTACCGTAGACGGTGAAATTGCCACTCCTGGCACACAGGTTCTCCCCGGTCAAACAGTCTATCTAGACGAAAAACCAATGATTCCTGATGAGGACTATCTCTATATTGCCCTTCATAAACCCTTAGGTATTACCTGTACAACAGACCCTCGGGACGAAAGCAATATTATTGATTATCTCCACTTTGAAAAACGAATCTATCCCATTGGCCGCTTGGACAAAAATTCAACCGGCTTAATTCTTCTTACTAATGATGGCAGCATAGTAAACAAAATTCTTCGCGCAGAAGGACGCCACGAAAAAGAGTATTTGGTGGAAGTTGATCGCCCCATTACGAAAAGCTTTATCGCCAGCATGGAGAAAGGTGTGCCGATTCTGGACACTGTGACATTGCCCTGTAAAATCAAGGTGCTAGGTGAAAAGAAATTTAAAATCATCCTCACCCAAGGACTAAATCGTCAAATTCGGCGGATGTGTGAGTACCATGAATACCGGGTAAGAAAATTAAAGCGGACTCGTATTCTTAACATAGACTTAGGAACCCTTCCTTTAGGTGAATGGAGACCACTCACCTATAAGGAAGTCAGAGACATAAAAGCTCTGACTACTCACCAAGCCAAGGCTCAAAAATAAAGGTTCCCCGGTAAAGACGATTCTTAACAAATTGTCCGGTCTCCATCCCTGTGCGCTCAATACCGCGCTGATAGAAATCCAAGAACAACTCATAACTGTCTCTGGGACGTAGCTGCTCTTGGTGAAGACACTCATCAAGAGCCTCCGGTGAATAGATAGCCGCCGTGAAAGAGAAGCTTTCCTGACTCTCCGCAGAAATTTTCAGTCCTCTGCCCTGCCCATCTGTCACTAAGAGGCAGCGAGTATCTACATGGGCGCCATTCTCCTGCGGCCGACTATATTCATGATAGAGCTGTTCCGGAAAAGCCTCATACAGACCCAATCTTGAAGCTTCCCTGCGATCTGGATAGGCCTCTTGTAACCCTCGACCATACCAAGAAAAGAAACGCATAGATTTAGGCAAAGGTAAACGAACCCCAGCACGCCAAAGATCATATTTAGGAGTAAAAGCCATTGATATTTTGAGCGTTCCGTTAGGCAATATCTGATACTCTAACATAACCTTTCCCTTAAAAGCCGGACTCTGGTACTGTACCAACAGGGAAAAAATTTCTCCCCGCATTTCATAGAAAAAGCTCTTATAGCTCATGGCTTCCTGAATACTTTTCCAATCGGTTTCCTTCGAAAAAATCGTTGCCGATAGTGTAAAGGACTGGTCAGACCGATCCGCATTGGTAGCCGCCCGATAAAAGCTGGGCTGAAGGCTACCGGCTAAAAGCTGTCCGCCCAAAAGTGAAAGATCCTTCATTCCCCCGCTATTTCTAGAAAAAGAGAAAGCTACGGCTTTTTGGCTGACAGTTAACAGCGTCGGCGATGCTACAATCTTTAAAGGCTGACCGCCCGCTACAACTTGCTTCTTGAAGGCAGCTACAGAAGTATTGGCTTGCTCAACCGGCGCTAACATATTGGAAGCGGAAAAGAAGTCTCCTCCCTGCTCACTCGAACCAACAAATACATTCTCAACCAGAACTTGTTGGTAAAAGGCTAACTCATGTCCGGCAGCAGCATAGCTGGTATCTTCGAGCATACAAATTCGAATATCTAAAATTAATTCCCGGCTTAAAGCTCGCGCCAAAACAGCCTCAGCTTCCGGCTCTTCTTCTAACCATTTTGAAGTGATAAACGTTGCCGCATCCACAGGAAAACGCAGCTCAGCTTTTGTTCCCGGCATTATCACTCCCGGTTCACCATAGCCACCCCGCAAGTGTACTCCTCCCACCAGCAGTTGCCAATAAATAATTAACTCAGGTGTACTGCCCAAGGGATGTAAATTCTGCAAATATAGTTGCCCCACAGTATCGTCGCCCGGAAAAATTTTAACCGTCTCACACTGTCTCTTCACTTCATAGTAAAGAGGGTGAGGATCTCTGTCCGCGCTCACTAGGCCTTGGGCAATGGGTACGTGCTGGGCATCATGATATTCCGACAAATCGGCTTGGTGCAGCCATTTATAGGATTTAATACTCTCTTCCCTTCGTTTGATTGCTTCCGAAGCAAAGATAGGCGGCTGCTTTCTAACCTTCATATGAGCCAAGCGCCACTGTTGATCCATGCATATGTCAGACCATTCACCGAAAAGAACCCCGGCTTCCGAAGGCAGAGCCGGAATATCTGAAAGCTTACCGGTTTGGTCGGCATCAGCATAAAATAGTCGACTCCTATCCCACTCCAACATCCGCTGCTTGAGTTCCCATAGTTTGCTGTCATCATATTTGCCCGGTGGGAAAGACCAAAATACCAAGCTGGGGTGTGCCGCCAAGCTAAAGGCATTCTCTAACATTTGTTTAGGCGGAGCCTGACTAATAACGTATAAACCATAGTGGTCACACATCAAATAGAACAAAGGATCGGCCGGAATATAGGCAATGATAACCGTATTCAAATGTGCCTGCTTTATCAATTGAATATCCTGCAAAAATCGTTCCTTAGGTACAGATAGTCCACCTTGAGGATCGAAAGAAAAATAACGCACAGCCCGCAAAGGCAAGGCAACATCATTTATATGAAACACCTTAGCCAGAACTTCAACATTTCTAAAGCCAAAGCGTTGTTTCTTGACACAGATGATCCGCTCTTGGGTATCCGTCAATGTGATAATCAGGTCATAGAGGCAGGGCGTCTGGTCACTCCAGGGCAGAACCCGAGAGGCATAATATTCATTTTCCAGAAAAACGGCTTCGTCAGGCTTTAAATTATAGGCAACATCCTGACCCTGACTAAAAGGGTGAATTGGCAAATGGTAAAGATCATATTCCGGTCTAACTTCATAAAGCTTACAAGAGATAAAAATACCAACAGGCAAATCAACGTGATTCTTTATGCCGATGCGCACATGTAAGCGGCTATCACGCCGTTGCGAAGCCAGAAGTGGATCTGGTTCGACTTGTGTGGTCTCAGGCTCTACCTCCACTTCCACCCCCTCTTCACCTTCCTCCAAAGCACTAGAGGTGGGGGCAATCAATTCAAGAACCTCTTCCTCCATAGCTGGGCTACCCATAGGCGCCCATTGGGTAGAAATCTGCAGGGACTCAATCTCAATAAGAGACTCTGCCACAATACTGGGCATTCTAAAAATACCCGCAAGACCAAAGCTACCACCTTCTTCGTGGATTCGCCCACGTTTATTCTGGTTAAGACGATACACAAGTATGGTCAAAAGATTGTCACCGGGCAATAAGTAGGGTGACAGTAAAAACTTTGTATGACTATATACTGCCGCACTCTCGCAAACTGGCTGACCATTGACAAAAATTTCAAAACGGCCTCGTATACCGGAGCAGGTAAAGTAAATTGCCCGTTCTAAATAGTCGGCAGGCAAGGTTACAAAGCAGCGATATACGCCCACATCATCCATCTCATCGGAACCTGCCAGATGAGACAAGCGATTCTGTAACCGCCGCCCAATTGAATCTTGTTTAGGCTGTAATCCGGAATCATAGACTAAGGATGAGGGCAAGCCAAAACCATTAGTCTGCCAACAAGTAGGTAGGGTAATGTCCTCCCAAGCACCTTCCTGACAATTCGCCAAAGCAAAATCCGGAGGTACTACATCCCTGGTCTCTGCATAATAAAATTTCCAATTCGGCAAATCGAATTGCCACTTGGAAGGAATAATACCAAATTCCGGTTGCACCTTCTCATTATATATATCACTCAGAGAGTCGTATGGCCAAAAATAGTCTAGTCCGCTCTGTGCTTTCATCCCAAGTTCTCCCCGCTCTTCCAATCCTGTCTACTGTATTGTGAGGTTCAGGGTCTTCCTACAACCTCTATTTCTGCTACTATTTTAACATTAAGCGGGGGCAAAAGACATATCATTCGTGTTTCAATTCTACCGGAGAAGCCGCCTCTGTGGAATTAGCCGGTTTGGCACGCATTACCAAAAGGTAGAGAACAGCAGCAACAATGGCACCATAAAAAGCCAGCATATAGAATTCGACGGTCAAGTTAAAATTGGCCAACCAAAGGATAAGAGCCAGTGCTTCAACTAATAAGGCACCGAGAAAAAAGAAAACCTTTCCAAAGCGCTGCTTCTCTTTGGCTTTCTTACGTTCACTCATAAAGGCGGTCCAAGCCCCTAAAGCGGTTAAAATCAAGATTAAAATAAAATCAAACAGAATCAGCACCGGTTCGGCAGCTCTGGCCGCCATCATAAAAAAGCGGATCAAAGAGTACAAAAGGGCTATTTCAGAAACCGCAACCAATATAATCGGACGGGCTTTATCCGGAAACTGCTTCCAACTGGCCCAATTTTTGCGAAATAACAAGGTCCAATACAAAATAGAGGCAAGTAGCAAAATGCTAACAATGATCCCTCCTGCCAAGAAAAAACCAGTATTGTATTCCATAAAAGCCTCCTAATATTCTTTTTCCTCATTATAGAACGATGCAAGTATATTTACAAGGAATCAGTTTGGATTGACAGGGAAGAATTCTGTATCCTGATCCAAAGAAACGAGCAGCACTTGATGTAGCTTCACAGGCGGCAACTGAATGCTTTGGTATTCCCCCTCTTCACTCCAGATCAAGTCCTCCCCAGTGGGAAAAACTCGCTTTATTTCACGAATAGGCATAGTCTTTTTATCCAGCCGGATAATACCACCGTCTATCTCCGGCGGAGTACCCTTAAGTTGTTCCGCTAGATGACTCACTTGGTGGAGTATAAGTTTCTTTCCACGGCTATAAGTAACTACAGAAAGTGCTTTAGGAGATTGGCTGGAAAACCTAATAAGCGGATGTGGCAAAAGGCGCGCTAAAAGATCCATAAACAAGTTCGGCAGTAACCAGAAATCTTTTGTAGCCGCGGAAAAAAAGTCAAAAGCCAAATAGATTGCCTTTTGCTTCTCTGTAATACCCGGCCAGAAAGTGACTTCTGTAGCCGGCGGAGGACACCACCAATTGACCCAGCTTTTGTCGGTTATTTCGGTGCAAGGAAAAACTAGATTTCCCAGACTCTTTCCTTCTCTAAGTGCAACGCCATACTGAACCGCCGGAAGGGCGATTTGCGTATCTGGAGTATTTTCCCAGGGTAGCGCCCTATCTAGTTTTAGGTAAGCCCCCCAATCGGCTTGTTTATACCGATCCAATCTTGTCTGCCATTCATAGCCAAAAATATCAGCCAAAGCTGGGCTGATCTGTTTACCTTCTTCATCATAAAGTCCTACCTGTCCATCCGCCAGCAAAGCACCGCCGCCAGCTTGATAGCTTACCAAAACCTCTTTTAGCTCTGGTGTTACATGATAGAAACCGGCAAGAATAACCAAAGAATATTTTGCTATTACTTCCTTGGTTATAGATTGCTCCGGCAAAAGACGCCAGGAATACCCAGAAACATCGCAGAGCTTCATGGCACCCAATAAGGCTTTTCGATGGGAATCTGGTTTCTTGCAGCGGCCGATAGCGTTTAAAGTGACCTCACTACCGCCAAAGGCTCGGGAGGAACTCTCACTCTGAACAAGTAAGATATCTGCCACTACTTCCCGCTGTCCCAAATAAGCTTCAAAGGCTTTCACCTCTTGAAAAGCTTTTCCGACCTTTTCTGCCTCAACAAACTCTAAGGTTCCGTCTACATGTTGGCTACCACTATAAATAAATGGTCGGCAGCCATTGGCAGCAATTTGGGCCGCGGCTAACTGATAAATTGCATCATCCTGATAATTATAAACTTCGGAAACATCTCCCGGCCCCAATTGGGGGTACTGTCCTAAGGCTGTATCTCTGGCATAAGCTGCCGATAACCAATTCCCGGCCCAGGGTTCGGTAAACTGGTAATCCAATAAATCCCGTAACGCTTTGGGATATAGAGCCGAAAAATTAATCGTAATGGCGAGGCTAGAATCAAGGCTCTTTAAGGTTTGGCGAATTTCCTTAAACATGTCTAAGGCACAAGTTTCTAAGAACTGATTGATATCCCGCCCTTTATCCCCAAAATCAATGGTTGCAAACTCTGAGTCTGCTCCCAAGCTTTCTGGCCGCTCCGGTAAGGGATAGCCATAAGTAGCCAAGAACTTTTCTTTGCAGGCCGGACAATAACATAAGCTTTTACCAAAAATATCTAAAAACAAACTATCTGGATGATAGCCGGTGACAATTTCAGTCAGCTGCTCTAAAACATATTTCCGATACCTGGTGAGATAACAAGGCATCCCCCATTTAGGAATTCTCCCTTTAAGAACGACCGGATTTCCCGCCAAATCAAGGGTAGACCATTCCGGGTGGAGCTCAGGAGCCAAGCAATCATACTCTATGCAGTAGTAAGCATTAAACTCCACCTGATTGCGCCGCAGAATCTCTGCCATGGTTTTAACAAAATCCTCTTTGAGAGCAGGATGGCGTACCCCTACCTTAGTATCATAGTAGCAGTAACCCCAGTGATCCTTGCAGTAAAGCATCAGGCTATTAATATTCGCTTTCTGGATAAAATCTTCATACTCTGACGACTTCAAATGATCAAAGGTAATAATTGGTGGTGCTGGAGAATGATGATCAATCAAGTATCCACGAGTGGCAGTCTTATACAAATCAGACATATACAAAGTACCTCCAGAAGTATTTTTAGAGATATGCACAATGTCTCTATGGTATAACGAGATCAGCAAAATGTCATTAGTTTTTTACCACTTCTCTATTCTTCTAACCTTTGATAATAGTCACGAAGAACAAAGAAGGCCTGCTTACGTTTTTCTTTATCTGCTGCCAGTAATCCCTTACGGTTAAAGCCCCTTTGGAAATCATTCAAACGAATCTGTGTCCGAAAATCGAACATAATCCAGGGAAAGAATCCCTGGACACGCCCTTCGGTGTAGGCAATCTGCTTCCGATAGGTTTTTGCCTGATGCTCTTCCGTAAACAGCTCCTCCTCTCCCCCATGATGTCCCCACAAAGCTCCGGCACCGGTTTCAGAAATCACCAGTGGTTTGCTAAGATTGGAATGATCAAGAATCTTTTTAATCCCATCATAAGAACGATAATACCACCCATAGTATTCATTGATAGCCACAACATCAACAAATTCCATTAGTCTATCAACAATGGCCATATGGTCAACATTTACTAGGCAAGCGGCACTCAGCAGGCGCGTAGTATCCAGTGCCTTTGCCTTTTGGAGTAATTTGCACATAAAAGCCAATCGTTCGTCAGTATCTGGATTTTCATTACCTACACTCCAAATGATAACCGAAGCCCGGTTTCTGTCCCGTAAAAGTAATTCCTCTAGTTGGTTTTCTGCGTCAAATTGTGTTTTAGGATTATCAAACGCTAAAGCCCAGTAGACCGGCACTTCTTCCCAAAGCAAAAAGCCTAATTCATCAGCTAATTTCGCCATCTCCTCGTCATGAGGGTAATGTGCTAAGCGTAGTGTATTGGCCTTTAATTCTGCAGCAAGATGAAAAATCTGCCGCCGCTGTGTTTCGGTTAAGACTCTACCGCTTTTCTCATCTTCTTCATGGCAGCAAATCCCCCTTAGGAACAAAGGCTTCCCATTTAAGAAAAGCTCCCGCCCCTGGGAGCGAATTTCGCGAAATCCCACCCGATCTGTGATTTTATCCTCACCCGAAGAAACTTGAACCTTATGCAGGCATGGATTTTCCGGCGACCACAGGGCTAATTGTGCGCTAAAGGTTATGGTGGCTTTACCCGCTGAATCCGTAAATGCAGTAAAGGCTAAATCCCTCTCCGGCAGAATAATTTGACATTCCTGATTGGCTAAGGGACGGCTTAAGGTAACATCCACCTCATAATTACTAAATTTCCCGTCCGGTAAAAGGCGAATGTAGAAATCCTTAATAAAAACTTCCGGTACTTCAAAGACTTTTATACTTCGGCTAATGCCGCCATAGTTAAACCAGTCATAATTGAGAGCGGGTACTTGATCACTTTCACGCCGATTGTTAATTTGGATAAAAATACGGTTTTCTTTTCTGAGAGCTGGTGTTAAATCCGTAAAGAAGGGGGTAAAACCACCTCGGTGCCGTGCCAGCAATTGACCATTAAGCCACAGCTTTGTTTCGTAGTTAACACCGTCAAGTTTAAGGAAAACCTGTTTTTTATTAGCCTTTAAGGTCTCAATCTCTTCATAGCAAAAAGTGCGAGTGTAAATAACTGATCCCTCATAGTGGAAAAGTTTTTCTGCTGTCATGTTCCAATTAGACGGCACTTTCACCTGCTCCCAGTCCTCAAAGCTATAGTCTACCGGTAAGGCACGGCCCTCTTCGTCAACCGCCTGTTCAGCAAAGAATTTTTTACGCAAAAAGGTATCAAAGACATCTGGGGTATAATGCCAGAGACCATCTAGAGACCAATACTCTCTGCCGGCGGTAAAGATAAAATCCTCAGCTCCGGTTAAGGGAATACGATATTCTTCTTCGGAGTCGAGCCTCAGTAAGTGATCATAATCCGCTAACATTTTACTCATTCTTACAGACCTCCTATTCCCTTGCTATACGCCACTATAGGCGGCAAAACCACCATCTACCGGAATAACCACGCCATTCACAAAACCAGACTCCCGAGTAGAAGCTAGAAAAAGCATTGTCCCCACCAGCTCCTCCGGTTCACCAAAACGCTGGGCTGGGGTGTTGGTCAAAATTTTTTCGGCCCGCTTTGTTGGCTTCCCCCCTTCATCAAATAACAGTGCCTGATTCTGCCCGGTAAGGAAAAAACCTGGGGCAATGGCATTACAACGAATACCCACACGGGAAAAATGTACCGCCATCCACTGGGTAAAGTTAGAAATAGCCGCCTTGGCAGCACTATAGGCCGGTATCTTAGTCAAAGGTGTAAAAGCATTCATACTAGAGATATTAATAATGCTACAGCCAGTTTTTCCCACCATCTCTTTAGCGAAAACTTGTGAAGGTAAAAAGCTACCCAGAAAATTAAGGGCAAAGACTTTTTCGACCCCTTCCGCACTTAAGTTAAAGAAAGTTTTTTCTTTCCCAGAGCCTTCCGGATCAAAAAATTCCTGATCGGTAGTAGCTTCTGGGTGATTTCCCCCTGCTCCATTAATTAAAATATCGCAGGAGCCGAACTGTGCCTTAATCTGTTGATTTACTTGCTCAATTTCTGTCCGCTTCAACACATTACAAGCATAGGCCGCGGCCTCGCCACCCTGAGCACGAATTCCCACAGCAACTTTTTCCGCTGCTGAAAGATCAAGATCTAAAAGGGCAACCTTTCCTCCAACCCGAGCAAAAGCTTGGGCAAAAATAGCGCCCAAGATTCCGCCAGCCCCGGTTATAACTACTACTTTTCCAGAAAATTCAGCTTTCTTTTCAGTCTCCATTTTTTTCACCTACCTTTTCATCTGTTTTCTCCAGGGTTTCCCAGATTCCTGCTATATACATAGCCCCCAAGGCACGGTCATAGAGACCATAACCAGGGCGACCCTCTTCGCCCCAAATCATTCTGCCGTGATCGGGGCGAATATAGCCGCTAAAGCCCTGCTCATAATAGGCTCGTAAAATAGCTACTATATCTAAACTACCGCAGGAAGAAAGGTGGGCACTCTCTTCAAAAGAACCATCTTCGAGGATTTTGACATTACGAATATGGGCAAAATGTACCCGCCCCTGAGACACAAAGGTACGCACCATTTTTTCATAATCATTTTCTCTGGAGCAGCCTAAACTACCACTGCAAAGGGTCAATCCATGATGTCTGTCCTCATATAACTCCAAGAAACGTTCCAAATCAGTCTGATTCTTGATGATCCGAGGAATACCAAAAATTGGCCAGGGTGGATCATCCGGATGTATCGCCATGTTAATATCTAGTTCCACAGCTACCGGCAGAACCTCTTGAATAAAATAAGCTAAGTTTTCCCAAAGACCCTCTTCTCCCAGCTCCTGATAAGCCCGAATCAACGCCTTAACTTCCTCGGGGGTATAAGAGCTATCCCAACCAGGTAAAGTCAGCTTTGTGGGATTCATTTGATTAATATCCTGCCGATAGTAGACCAAAGCTGTTGATCCATCGGCTAAGGGCTGATCTAGGCGGGAGCGGGTCCAGTCAAATACCGGCATGAAGTTATAGCAAACACACTTTACTCCTACCTTGGCTAAGCGCCGAAGATTTTCTTTATAATTTTCAATATAACGCTTATACTCACCACGCCGCAGTTTGATGTCCTCATGAACAGGTACACTTTCAATTACTTCCAGAGAAAGCCCCTGGTTCTGCGCCTGGCAGACAAGGGTATCAATATCGGCCTGGGGCCAGACTTCTCCCGGCGGCACAGAGTAAACGGCTGTCACAACTCCACGAACACAAGGAATCTGTCTGATTTGGTTTAATTTTACTGGATCATCTTCGCCATACCAGCGAAAAACTATTTTCATATTTTCTATTTCTCTCTTTCTGTCATCATAGAGCTCTAGCTCCATGCAAGTAAAGACAAAACTCACGTCCAGACTTACATGCCAATGAGATCAAAATCTTCAAAGGACAAGAAAACCTGATAATCCTCCTGTGGTAAGGGATACTTAATGCGCACAGCCTGTAAACTGTGACTGTAGTGCCAGCCCCTTTTCGCCTGCTCAAATTTTTGCGGGTGTAAGAATTGGGGTAAAGGCTCTCCCTTAACAGTTACACCCAAGGGTCCCTTACCCGGGTGTATCACGGTAAGTTCTATCTCTTCTAACCGGCTCTGATAGAGTCCCTTATGGGTAAAAGAAATCTGTACATTTTCTTGGCTGGTAACAGAGACATCTGTAAGACAATAGTCCCCCTCTTCGTAGGCACGACTATAACCGTCATCCTCATAGAAAAGAAAATTACTTACTTGCCCCGCCGAGGGTGCTATTAACCAATGGATACCCCGGCTATCTTTTTCAGCACCGGCAGGGGCAAGGGGGATAATTGCGCCCTCCCGTACAAAGAGCGGTATGGTCTGAAGGGTAACGGGCACTGAAATCTGCTGTCCCCCTTGATAAACTTGATGGGTATAGAAATCATACCAAAGACAACCGCTGGGCAAGTATACTTGCCGAATAGTCGCCTTTGGCTCCAACACGGTAGCCACTAATAGAGACGCTCCCACTAAAAAATCAAAACTGTTTCGATAGCAATTTCTGTCCTGCTGAAACTCGTAGACTAGGGGGCGCATCATAGGCGCTCCCGCTGTGTGCGCCTGCCATAGAAGACTATACCAATAGGGCAGCATGCGATAGCGGAGCAAAATAGCCTCACGAATAAGTTCTGTCGAGCCACTATACATCCAAGGTTCTGTCACTGTATTATCATTATTACAGGAGTGTATGGAAAATCGAGGTTGAAATATCCCATTTTGTACCCAGCGAACAAAGAGCTCTTCCTCCGGAGCAGGTCCAAAAAAACCACCAATATCCGCACCAGCGTTAGCCACCCCAGAGAGCCCAAGCCCCAATAAAGTAGGAACATTATATTTTAAGGCGTCAAAGGAAGTGGGATTATCTCCTGCCCAGGTTTGCGCATAGCGTTGTATACCGGCACTTCCACTTCTGCAAACCACAAAGGGTCGTGACTTCGGGTCTAGCTCTTGAAGCGCCTCTGCCGATAATCTGGACATTAATGTGGGTTGAACACTTTTCAGTTGCCCGTGGGTCGCCCCTTCACCTTCAAAGGAGTACCTTGCCAGGCGATCATCAATTCCGTCGTATTCGCAATTATCATTCCAGACCGAGGTTGATCCTTTGGCTAATAATTGCTGCTTCAAGCATGAAATCCATACTTCTCTGGCTTTGGGATTGGTAAAGTCAAAATATGCCCCTTCGCCACCCCACCACCGAGCCGGTTGGGTTCCCTTTCCCTGTGAATCCTGAATAAAAATGCCTAATTCTTCCCAAGTTCTATATTCGGGATGGGAGGCCAAAACCCCGGGTTTCACATTGGGAGAAACTAAAATCCCCTTTTCTGCCATAGCTTTAAAGAAACCTTCCGGATCTGGAAAACGACTCTGGTTCCAAGTAAAGACATTCCGTTTCCCAGTGATAGGGCTGGTGGTATAACCGGAAGAGAGCATGAAACCGTCAATCGGTATACCCTCTTCTTCAACCTGATCTATAAAGGACAAAATCGCCTGATCGCAGTTCTCTTTGAGCTCAGAGTAGTACATGGTGGAACCAATATAGCCTAAGGTTTTTCGGGGCTGCATAGCCGTACGCCCGGTAAGCCAAGTATACCGTTCTATAATAGCTCCCAGAGTCGGCCCATGAATCAAAAATACATCCATGTCCCCACCATCAGCAGTATAGTAGCAATAACGAGGCCAATAGCCACTAATTTCATCCCCTAAGGACATGGCCGCCTCGTAGGTGTTGTGATAAAAGAGACCTACCGCCTCAGCATTTTTACTACTGAGACGAAGATAAAAGGGGATATGTTTATACATAGGGTCACCAAAACGAGGATTGTAACCTAGATTATCCTTGGGGCTGAAACGGAAATAACGGCCGTTTTTATCCAGTTCTCCAGTCTTTTCTCCCAGTCCGTAAAAACAATCCTCCGGTTCCATACAGGAATAATGATAGATCCTGCCTAGATGATCTTTCTGATAGGCTCGTCCCGGTACATCAGAGTAGATGCGTTCACCAGAAAGATCATAGAGGGAAAACGCCAGCGGATTCTTTTGAATAACCAATTTACAGGTGGCGGTTTCAAACCAAAGCTCTTTATCCGTTTCTTGTGGTTCAATCGCCAAAGGCTCTATCCTTTGACGTTCCTGACCAAAATAGTTATCTAGCCGATCTTCCCAAGCCGTAGTCACCAAAAGATAAGACGCTTCGACATAATCCTGATCAAAAACAGTCCTAATTCGAAAAATATCATCTGTCATGATCCAAAGCCGAATGGGTACCCCATCCGTATAAATTTGATAAAAAGAATCCTCTTTCTCCCAGCGGAGAAAAGCCGTGCAACGATTCATACTGTTCTTCCTCTTCTCTTAACTAATAGTGCCGCTGAGTTTTGGTAGGAAAAGCGATATCTCCGGCACATAAGTAATAACCAAGAGTGCCACAACTAAAGCAGCAAAGAATTTGAATAAGTATCGAGAAACCGCTTCAATAGAAACTTTTGCTACACTGCTACCTACAAAGAGAACACTTCCTACCGGCGGTGTGATATTGCCAATACCTAAGTTAAAAATCATGATAATGCCGAAGTGAACCGGATTAATTCCCAGACTCACAGCAATCGGTAAAAAAATCGGAGTAAAAATGAGAACTGCCGGAGTCAAATCCATAAAGGCACCCACGAAGAGAAGAATCAAATTCATAATCAGTAAAAGAATAATTTTATTATCCGTTATCTGCAGTAGACCTTGACTAATGGCTTGGGGTATTCCGGTATAGGACATAACATAGGACATAATCCCAGAAGCTGAAATCAGGAACAGGATAATTCCGGAAGAAATCATCGTATCCACAAATATTTTCGGCAAATCCTTTAGCTTGATCTGGCGATAAATAAAGGCCAAAATCAGACTATAAACCACGGCTACGGCGGCCGCCTCCGTCGCTGTAAAAATACCGGTTAATATCCCACCCATAACCACAATCGCCAGAGAAAGACTGGGCAAAGCTGCCACTATTATTTTCATAGACTGGCGAAAGGTAGGTAATTTGTCTACCCGATAGCCTTTTTTTACCGCATAATAAAGTGCCACTAAAAGCACCGCTAATCCCATAACAATACCCGGAATATATCCTGCCATAAATAGCGCCGCCACAGAAGCATTACTAATTAACGAATACAAGATTAAGGGGCCGCTGGGTGGAATCAGAATTCCCGTGGGTGCAGAGGAAATATTTACTGCCGCTGAATAAGCCTTGTCATAACCTTCTTCCTCCTGCAAAGGCGACATAATGCCACCTACCGCTGCTGCAGCCGCTACCGAAGAACCACTAATCGCACCAAAAAACATATTGGCAATGACATTAGCGCTAGCCAAAGAACCAGGCAGCTTTCCGCCCATGAGTTTGGCCAAATCCACCAATCGTTTGGCAATGCCGCCTTTATTCATAATATTACCCGCCAGCATGAAAAAAGGAATCGCTAAAAGGGCAAAACTGTCAATTCCAGAAAAGCTTTTTTGCGCAGCGGTTGAAGTCAAAACAGTAAAATCCATACTGCTCAGAGCAGCCAAAATTGAGGAGACTCCAATCACAATGGAGATAGGGATGCCACATAGTAAAAGAATAATAAAGGATAGAATCAAAACGAGAACGGTAGCAGTCATAGGACTTTCCCTCCCTTTTTCAGACGATATTGTTTCAATTGTCCATAGTATGTATCCACCTTAATCAAAATCATGAAAAAGCCAGCCAGAGGAATGATGGCATAAACAAAACTCATAGGCAGGCGTAATATGGAAGAACTTAGTCCCTGATTACTGATTACAAGTTGTATCCCGCCATACAAATAGACAGAAAGGATAAAAGCCCACACAACAATTTCATTAAAAACAAGTAGAATCTGTTTCTTCTTGCCCTTAAGCCTGTCTTTTACCAAAATAAGTGAAAGATGTTTATCACCGGAAAAAGCGTATGCCGCCCCTAACATGCCACCCCAAATCAAGCCATATCGTAATAGTTCCTCAGTAAATGTACTGGGATTATTTAAAACAAATCGAGTGAAGACTTGCCATACTGCCATAACTACCAGCAAAAGCATAATCAGCCCCAACAGAACAAACATCATTTTATCAATTAGTATCTTCATCCTGTTTCTCCTTAATAGTTTTTCTGTCCACCAAAAAGCAGACAGAAAACCATGTCCCTGCTACTCTTATCCCTTTTCTGGAGCTAGAGCTAAAATCTTTTCTACTATGCCATAGACTTCAGGGTGAGCCCCCTTCAGTTCATCATACATAGGCGCCACTGCTGCTTTGAAAGGAGCCTTATCTACTTCGTTAAAAGCTACACCCATCGCCTCAGCATCAGTTTTTGCCTGTTTTAAAGCTTCTGCCCAAATCTCTTTTTGGTATTCTGTCGATGCTTTAGCCGCATCTTTAATGATCTGATGGTATTCACTGGGAATCTTATCCCAAGCCTTATTGGATATAACTAAGAAATCAGGAATTCGTGTATGTTCATCGTAAGAGAAGAACTTACAGATTTCCCCGTGCTTACCTAATGTCAGGGCTGTTTCATTACTTTCCGCCCCATCAATCACTCCGGCAGACAGAGACGTATAGATATCACCATAAGGCAGAGGCGTTGCCTGAGCCCCTAATAATTCCATCATTCTGATAGAGCTGGGGTTGTCCATAACTCTAATTTTTAAACCTTTAAGATCCTCCAAAGTAGTAATAGGTTTGGTTTTAGTATAAAAACTACGTGCTCCGCTATCGTAATAAGTAAGACCTGAAAAACCTTCATTTTTGCTGGATTCATAAATTTCTTCGGCAATTTCTCCATCCATTACAGCATAAAAATGCTCTAAGTTTTCAAACATATAAGGTAAAGTAAAGGCTTTATAAACAGGGCTAAAGTTTTCTAAAGAGGCAGAATTAACTTTAGTCATATCTACTGCTCCGATTTTAAGCTGCTCCAAAACTCCACGTTCATCCCCTAGTTGTCCATTAGCAAAAATCTTAATTACAACTTTGCCATCGGTTTTTGTTTCCACCTCTTTAGCAAACTCTTCTAAAGCCTTATGAACAGGGTGATCTTCTGCCAGATTATGCGCTAATTTTAACTCTGTTGCTCCCGCTACAGCTCCCGCACTTGCACCTGCATTATTCTGAGAATTACAACCAAACAAACCAAGGATCAGAATTAAACCTAATAAAACAACCATGATGCGCTTCATCTCAAATCCTCCTAGCGATAGTATTTTTCTTTTTATCTAGAAAAAAGGTCAACGCTATTACACTCCCCGAAGTCGGCCAATTCTGCCGGGGAGCTTTCTATAGGTAAATCTTTTCTCTTTTGTTTAAACGGGCAATTAACAATCGCCACTCAACCCTACTACTTTAGGGTGAAAACTGATTCCTTAATATGAAGATCTGGTAGAAAAACTTCTGTGTAAGTATCTATATTCAGCGGACTTGATGCTTTAGACAAATTCTCACCTTGAAGTCGCTCCATCAAGAGTTTAGTTCCGACACCACACATCTCGCTAATCGGACGGCTAACACTGGTCAAACTGGGCCAAGAGTAATTCGTAAGTGGGCCATTATCAAAGCCAACTACTGATATTTCTCTTGGTACCTCTATTTGATTCTCTTGTAAGGCACGAATCATACCGATAGCCATGCTGTCAGAACTAGATATCAGTGCAGTAGGCAGTGAGGAGCAGTTAAGCAAATCTAAACCGGCTTGATAGCCACTTTCTGGCGAAAAATCTCCGGAAAGCAACCACTTATCTTCCAAATGAATCTTTCTGGCTTTTAAGGATTCTATAAAACCTTCATAACGCAGTTGGCTGGAAGAAGAGCCCTTCTTTCCCGCAATAAAACCGATCTTTCTATGTCCACTGTCAACCAGATAATCTACGGCCTTGCGAATACCCTGCTTTTCATCACAATATAAATTAATCACCCCAGAAAAAGAAACAGGGCGGTTTAAAACGGCTAAAGGAATATCCGCATCAATAATTTTCTGTAGGACTTTATCATCCTCCTGAAATTGGCTAATAAAAATAATGCCGTCAAAATTACGCTGAGAAAAATTATCTATAGGATATGAATCTGCAGCTAAGATATTCATGTGGTAGCGCCTATCCATATTCTGATCCACACTCTTAACAATAGTATGCATAAAATCTGCAGTAGTAGTGGATACCAGGCTTGAAAAAAAGAGACCAATATTAAATGAGCGTACTAACACTAAAGATCTGGCTGATAAATTAGGCACATAGCCATGCTCTGCCGCCAGTTTGCAAATTCTGCTTTTCGTTTCCTCACTAATAAGTGGACTATCATTTAAAGCCCTGGATACTGTAGTGTGAGAAACCTGCGCTAAAAGTGCAATATCCTTAATAGTAACGCCCATAAACTATCTCCTACCTGTATGTAGATGTATTTGCTAGCCGCAATGTTAACGTGTGCACGAAAGTTAAAAATAAATCAGGAAGATATGTCATGCTTTGTTTTCAGAACCAAAACTCCATTATCTTCCTGAATTCGGCAATTGTTAACGTGTGCACAGTAATAGTATTACATGAATCTCTATATTTCAATCCATAAAACGCCTAATTTATAACTCAATTATTGTGCAACAAGACAAATTTAACTTCTATTTCACTCTTTTAGCAAATTTTACGCTAATGAAAATAGTAACTAGTCATGGAAAGAGCCCCATTGATAACCCTACGATTAAATACTTCCACCTGATCCTCTTCCTCAGTAGCCCCTAAAGCGACAACTAAAGGCAAGTAATGTTCAAGGGTCTCAAAAGCTAAGGCATAGCTACTGGGTGGAGCATTCTTAAAGTTGATTACCTTTGAGAAATCCCGATTAACAATACTGTCATAGATATAGTCATCAAAGATTTTGGCATCAGCAAAACCATCCGCTTTATTAAAGTCAGCCCGCCTTAAGTTATGAACAACATTGCCGGAAGCAAATAGTAGATAGTTTTCTGCCCGTAGCTCTGCCAATAGCTTTCCTAAAGCAAAATGCTCCTCTAGCGAATGGCTTCTAGATACACTTATAGGTATAACAGGAAAATCAGGTTGTGGATACATATGGATAAGCACCGACCATAAGCCGTGATCATAGCCGAAACTATTATTAATCTGCAGCAGATGATTACTCTTCTGAACCAGTTGCTGTGCCACGGTAGAAGAACTGCTGGCTTCATAAGTAATTTCATAAAGCGCTTGAGGAAAACCATACATATCATAAATAGTTTTCGGCTTGGGCTGGTCATTTATGTTAAAACCCTGAGTATACCAATGAGCCGATATCGCAATAATTCCCTTTGGTTTACCAATGCGCTCAGCATAGACTTTCCACTGTTGGGCAAATTCATTCTTGGTAATAGCATTCATGGGCGAACCGTGCCCTACAAATAGTACTGGAAATTTTTTATTCATGGTAATAACCTCCTAGTTTAATTTACGCGTTGTAGGCCTTTCTTTTCCCTGTAAAAGAATCAAACACAACCTTTATTACCGTCACGGCTGCTAACTCTTTTTCAGTAAAACTAAACTCCTGCTCAGGCGCATAAGTCTTCATAATTGCCTTTAGTCCTTCTGCCTTCTCCCCTTGTTCACCACAGATACGAGCCTGCCCAAACCCGATCACACTCTCAAAAGCCATGGAATAGGCGCAGGCTCTTTCCCCAGTTATAAGCTGCAGGTCTCGAGAGAATTCCACACAAACCTTGGGATTCTTCTTAAGATAGTCAATTTTCAGCCCTTCTGCCGCTGAATGAAAATAAATTTCCAACTGTTTATTTTCATACATCCACCCAAAGTTAAGCGGAACCACATAAGGCATATCATCAACTGCCATCCCCAAATGGCAAACTCTGCAGCCATCTATAATCTCCAAAATAATTTTTATATCCGTTATTTCTCTGTCTTTCCGTCGCATATGTTATTCCTCCATTGTTTTCTAGTGCTCCTGGCTTTACGCCTAACTGGATACTCCTTCTGCTTAGACGCGGGGAAGATCGGAAAAGGTTAATGCCGCCTGCTCCAAGGTCTGCCGCATACTTCCATACATAGTTAGGGACAAGTATTCGATCATTTGTTCTTTGGTTAACTCCTGATTCTCCTTAGGCCGACGCAGCCAATCAATTAATATAGCGGCTAAGGCCTCACTGTTGTAGAGGGTAAGAAAATGCTTATAACTCTCGGGAACCGACAATCCCTGAGCGCTTTCTTCAACAATACTGCCCATGAGCCGATGAAAATCCTTTCGAAAAAAACCTAGCAGTTCATCTCGTCCCAAGGCATCATAAGCGCAGTTACAAATATGCTCATTAGCCTCAACATAATCAAAGGCAAAGCGCAAAATATTGGGGTAATCCAGAATCAAATCATAATTCTTAACTACCTGAAGAGTTTCTTCCTCAAACATCCAATGAAGTAAATCATTAATACCGGTAAAATGATAGTAAAAAGTCTTCCGATTAAGCCCACATTGGTCGACGATATCTTGAATACTAATTTTACTCAAGGGCCTCTGCTCCATGAGTTTTTTTAAAGCGGCTGCTAGAGCCTTTTTGGTTAAAAGCGATGCGCCATGTTGTTTCATAAAAGTCTCACCTTCTGGTTGTTAACAATAATTTTACCATCACTCCACAAAAAAATCCGGTCATTTCAATAACTTTGTCCAAAAAATACCCACTCGTTTCAACTTATCCCTACCAAGAGCAGAAAAAGCAAGCTAGAATAGAAAGTCCGGGAATTGAGGTTTCTTATAAAAAGAAGCATCCCTTCCCTTTCATCAGGTAATTCTGCGATTAGAATCACTTGTTGGTAGTCCGAATTGGGGCGGTCTACCTTGTTTTAGAATTCTTCGCTTTTGGCTCAACAATTCTAAAATAGAGGTTCACCACGGGAAGCGCTGGTTTCTTGATTTGGTGTGTGATAAAAAGAACGTTGCTTAAGCCTACTAATAAAACCATAAATAAACTTAGACAAATTGAGGAGAATAACATGGCATTTGTTGAATTTAAAGATGTTCGCAAAGTATATCAAAGCGGCGAGATTAAGGTTGAGGCCGTTCGGGGCGTTGATTTTACTATCAATGAAGGGGAATTTGTTATCATGGTAGGCCCTTCCGGTGCGGGCAAAACTACTATCCTTAATATGCTGGGCGGAATGGATACTTGTACAGAGGGAGACATACTATTAGACGGGTCCCAAGTCAGCCAGTATAATCGAAATCAACTGGTTAAATTTCGCCGCGAAGAAATTGGCTTTGTGTTTCAATTTTATAATCTAATTCAAAATTTGACAGCTTTGGAAAATGTCGAATTAGCTTCTCAAATTTGTAAAAACCCTTTAGATGCCAGGCAGTGTTTGCTGGATGTAGGGTTAGGAGAAAGATTAAATAATTTTTCCTCTCAACTTTCCGGTGGAGAACAGCAGCGGGTAGCAATTGCCCGGGCTTTAGCTAAGAATCCTAAGCTGGTACTTTGCGACGAACCCACCGGTGCCCTAGATTATCAAACCGGAAAAAATATACTAAAACTTTTACAACACACTTGTCGTGACAACGGAAAGACTATCGTTATTATTACCCACAATTCAGCCTTTGAAGCCTTAGGAGACCGGGTCATCCGCATCAACAATGGTACGGTTACCGAAGTGCGCCATAATCCCAATCCTGTCTCGGCAGAAAGGATTGATTGGTAATGATAAAGACAAGAGCCTTTCGTAAAAGTACTTTTAGAGAAGTTAAAAGTTCCATAACCCGTTTTATTTCCCTAGCCCTCATTTCATTTTTAGGTGCCGGTATGTTTGCCGGCTTGGCATCAGTTTCACCGAACATGCAAACCATTGGCGATAAATACTATGATAGTCAAAATGTAATGGATGCCCGGCTTGTCTCTACTTACGGCTTTGATGACGCCGATGTGGAAGCCCTTAAAAATACTGCCGGCATAACAGCTGTTATGCCGGGATACACGCTGGATATTACAGCTTCTGTAGAAGACAAAGACTATACCCTGCGCCTTAACAGCCTTCCCACTTCTACAGATACGCAAAATAAAAATTATCTTAACCAACTTAAGCTTTTAGAAGGTCGGTTACCTACTGCTGACAACGAAGCCGTAATCCTTCGTCCGGCAACAGGGCTGAAAAACATTCAGCTTGGAAGCACCCTATCTTTGAAAGCTGATAGTAATAAAGCGTTCAAGGATACCCTCGACCAAAAAACTTTTACCGTAGTAGGCATTGCTGAGTCGCCTTACTACCTCTCCATCATGCAGGGTACAACAAATATTGGCAATGGTTCCATTGAATTTGTTGTCTATATTCCCGAAAGTACCTTTACCCTGGATATCTATACGGATATGTATGTCTCTTTTGAGAATGCTAAAGAGCTCAATAGTTTTAGCCAAGACTACTTTGATAAAACTTCAACTACCCTCCAAAACCTTAAGGATCTGGCGCTCCAGCGTCAGACTTTACGCCATGATCAATTATGGGCGGATTTAAAAGAAGGCGAAGAAGAATATAATACCCAAAAGCTAGAGGCTGAACAAAAGTTAAAAGATGGAGAAAATCAGCTGCTGGAGAATGAAGCGAAATTAACCCAAGGCAGAGATGATTATAATAATGGTTTGACCACCTTTAATCAGAAGAAACAAGATGCACTCCAGCAGCTAGCTGAGGGCAGAAATCAGTTAGATCAAGCAGCCGCTGAGCTTAAAGCCGGTTGGGATGAAGTAAATAAACAAAAAGAGCAGCTTAATAGCGGCAGTATCCAGCTTGTGGCCGCCCGTCAAGAACTTGACGCCGGACAGCAGGAACTCGCAACGCAAAAAGAAGCCTTTAACCAAGGCAAGGCCGATTTTGAGGCTGGAAAAGCCCAACTTCAGGCGGCTCAAGATCTTTACGATCAACAATGTATTTTATTTGAACAGAGCAGTGGCATACCTCAAACCGAGATTGAAAACACACTAGCGAATCTTCGTCTAACCCAAGAAACACTCACAGCTCAAATAGCTAGTCTTTCTGGTTTAGCCTCATTAAAAGCTGACCTAGACCAGCTTGATCCTACCGATCCCCTTTATGCAGAGACGGAAAACAACTATTTATCCGCTCTTACAGCGGCAGGGCTCACACCGGAATCTGCCGGGGAGCAAATTGCCTTACTTCCTACCTACGAAGCCCAAAAACTTCAATTAGCTACCACAATTGGACAGCTGGAGGAACTCATTGAGGGTGGAAAACAACTTAATCAATCTTGGCAACTGCTCCAAGAAAAAGAGCAGCTGATTATCAGCGGTGAAGCCCAAATCGCTGCTGCGGAGGTAACGCTGAAACAAGGGGAAGACATATACGCTACCAACCTCAAAAAAATAACCCAAGGCCAAGAGCAATTGGCAGCAGCCGAGGTCAGCCTCACCACCGGTCAAGAGCAATATAACAGTGCCCGACAAGAGTTTAATCTTTCCGAATCCGCTGCTCTGATTCAGTTAGCTAATGGCGAACAGGAACTCCAACTTGCCAAAGATGAGCTAGATGAGGGCGAAAGAAAACTCCAAGAGGGTAAGGATGAGTTTGAAAAGCAAAAAGAAGATGCCAACACGAAACTAGCAGAAGGTGAGGCAGAATTAAAGGATGCCCGATCTAAACTTGAGGACTTAGGAGAAGCTAAATGGTACGTACTAGACAGAAATCTTAACGAGTCCTTCCTAACCTTTTATGATGACAGCAAAAGAATGCAGGATTTATCAACCGTATTTCCGGTTATTTTCTTTCTGGTAGCGGCTCTAGTCAGTCTTACTACAATGACTAGAATGGTGGATGAAGATCGTGTTCTTATCGGTACCTTCAAAGCCTTAGGGTATTCTAACAGTCGAATTGCCGGCCGTTATCTCCTTTATGCTTTATCCGCCAGCTTAATAGGTAGCATTTTAGGGGTTATTCTGGGCTTCCGCTTTTTACCCTTAATGATTTGGCAAGCCTATGGAATGATGTTTGCCCTACCAACATTCGAACCTAACTTCTACCTAAACCTGGCGTTGATATCTGTTTTTGCTTCCGTCTCAGTTATTACTGTGGCCACCGGCTTCGCTGCAAAAAAAGCTCTCGGTGAAACACCAGCAGATTTAATGCGGCCCAAAGCACCCAAAATCGGCAAACGAATCTTTTTGGAATATATCACCCCAGTATGGAAACGTCTTTCCTTTACTCGTAAAGTTACCGTTCGCAATTTAGGTCTCAATAAAAAGCGACTCTTAATGACCCTGATAGGTATTTTGGGGTGCACAGCTCTGGTAGTTACCTCCTTCGCAACCCGAGCCGCCGTTCAAAGCCTGGTCAGTCGTCAATTCGTGGATATTTTCCACTATGATGTTGTAGTTGGTTTGTCTGAGGATACGGCTTCTTCGGACTTACAAAGCCGTCTAGACAATAAAGAGTACTTTGAAAACTCTTCCCTGGTTATGCGTCGTTCCGGCGAAGCTACCTTAGAAGCAACTCCAGAAGATAGCAACAGCATCTTTATCCTTGCACCAGAAAAGTCCAAAGATTTTCAGGATTTTATTAGCTTAACGGATAGCCATAACCAGGCCATTAATTTTGACGATAATAGTGTAGTAATTACTGAGAAGCTGGCCAGCAATTTGCAGGTAAAGGTCGGAGACTCCCTGATGCTGAATTATCTGGACAGCAGTAAACGTTATCCTGTTACCATCACCGCAACCACGCAGAACTATACCTTTAATTATGTTTACCTTGGAAAAACTGCCTACGAAAATGCCTTCGCTGAAAAACCGGTATTTAACCAGTACTTGGGAATTAAAGCAGCCAATCAAAGTGATGACAGTATCAAAAGCTATGTTTCTGCCGCTACAGATGCTGGTACAGTGTCTTTCACTGCAGACATGATTGGCGATATCCAAAATTCCATGAAGAGTATTAACAACATCATTTGGATTCTCATTATCTCTGCCGGACTCTTGGCGGCAACGGTGCTTTATAACTTGATTAACATTAATATTAGTGAGCGGCAGCGAGAGTTGGCTACCCTAAAGGTACTCGGCTTTTACGATAAAGAAACCTACAGTTATATCTTTAAAGAGACGGTTATTCTTTCTATCCTGGGCTGCTTCGCGGGTCTAATTGGCGGCTTCTTTCTTTACCGTGCCGTTATTAAAACCATTGAACCTGACAGCATTATGTTTACTAGAGAAATCAGTTGGCAAGCCTTTGTAATGGCACTCATACTAATAATGGCCTTTACCTGGCTGGTAAATCAAATTATGAAGCCAAAAATCAGAAGAATTCATATGTTGGAATCTTTGAAGTCGGTAGATTGAGGAATTTAGGCTTTACTACTAGAAATTTGGCTCTCTGTTTAAAGGGGCTGCCTCAAATACTTTGCAACTCTTCGCATCGTACTTTTGGACAGTCCCTTTACGTTTAATCCATTGTTTTATTTCTGCCCTATTTTCTTTCTTCGCTTATACGCAAACAATACGACTACTGCTGAACTTCCCACGAATAATAGCAATGCACTTACGCCCAAAATAC
>CAZFHA010000008.1:111478-121116 GCA_964518595.1 uncultured Oscillospiraceae bacterium | reverse complement strand
TCAGATTTATAGGGTTTTGAAAACCGATGCTGTCCTTTCTATAGGGTACAGTTTATCCAGCCACCCCAGAAACAGCAAAAAACCCTTGAATTTCAAGGGTTTTCATAAATTTTGGTGGAGATGAGGGGGATCGAACCCCTTACCTCTTGACTGCCAGTCAAGCGCTCTCCCAAGTGAGCTACACCCCCAAATTAGGGATTCTTGGTTAGGCAAAACCAAGAAAACAACATTGGTATTATATTCCTTTAAGGGGGTGACTGTCAATAGCAAAGTGAGAATTCTTTAACCCGAAGAGCCAAACTGCATCACCGCCCCCTGCTGAATAGCAGCGCTGAACCGCCAAGTGATTGATCTTTTAGGCTCATAGCCAATCCAAAGACCTTTGGCGGCTCAGCAAAGGGGATTTTTAGGCCTTTAGGTCTTTGTAATCGACCAATTCGCAATCCCGATCCACAATCGCGCCAATGGAACGTTGCGCACCCTTTTGACTGTCTCCGCCACCGGATACCATGATCAAGACCACTTCTTTTTGGGGGGGCAACATTTCCACCAGATTATTGAAAGCGGGAGCTGGTGAGCCCCCCCAGATGGGCATCATGATGATGATTTTAGAGAAGTTTTCCCAGGGAATGGCTATGGGATTCAACTGGGTCTTCTTGCCTTTTATGGCTTTGTAAGCGCCAAAGACAAAGGCACCGATTTTACTATGAGGCTTAGTTTCTGTTAAGGCGAAAAGTTGGGCATTTTCTTTCTGGGCAGTTTCTTCAGCCAACTTTTTGGTGTGGCCGGTAAAGGAGTAGTAAATAACAGCAGTTTCCATCTTAAGCCTCCTGAGACATTTTTCTTTGATTATAACGATTTTAACTGGGGGAAACAATGGTTTTTCTTTAATCAAGTACATAAGATGGATTATTTCTAGCGGTTGACGTCTGGTATAATGAGTAGAGATTTTATTGTTTTTGCTAGGACTGGTTTTCTGCCCTTTGCGCTATGCCTTGGCAGAAGGCTTTACCCTTAGCAGAGACTGTTTTTGCTGTAAAAATAAATGCCTTATAAATGTAGCTGCCATTCCTACTTAAGGATGGCAGAATAGGAAGGAATATACGTGGAAAAGGATAAAATGAATTTTGCCCCTAGGGGAACGGCTGGAAAACGAGTATTGGTGGCCATGAGCGGCGGGGTGGATAGTTCTGTGGCAGCTCTACTGCTGAAGGAGGCCGGCTACGAAGTAACCGGTGCCACTTTGCAGATTTGGCCAGAAACAGCCGATGTGGAGGAGAAGCAGGATGTGGGCTGTTGTTCTTTGTCGGCGGTGGATGACGCCCGCCGGGTTGCGGCCACTCTGGATATTCCCTACTATGTTTTGAATTTTCGGGATATTTTTGAGCAAGAAGTTATTCAGCCCTTTGTGGAGGAATACCAAAAGGGACGAACGCCTAATCCCTGCATTCGTTGCAATTGGAAGATTAAGTTTGAGGCCATGTTGGATAAGGCTTTGGCTTTGGGCTTTGACTATTTGGCTACAGGGCATTATGCCAAAGTGACTTACGACGAGGGTCAAGGAGAATATATGCTTTGGGCCGATCCGGCTAATCCCAAGGATCAGACCTACGCCCTTTACCGCTTGACTCAGCACCAGTTGTCTCACCTACTTCTGCCGGTGGCTAATCTGGACAAGAGCCGACTTCGGGAGTTAGCGGTGGAGGCTAACCTGCCGGTAGCTTACAAAAAAGATAGTCAGGAAATTTGTTTTGTTAAAGAAAAATCCTATAGTGATTTTATTGAAAAATATGCTGGTTCCAAAGCGCTTTCCGGCGACTTTATTAACAGTACAGGCGAAGTTCTGGGGCAGCATAGGGGCTTGATTCACTATACCGTCGGACAAAGAAAAGGCTTGGGCATTGCTTTTGGTGAACCCATGTATGTGATAGCTCTGCTACCCGAGACCAATCAAGTGGTTTTAGGCCGGGAAGAGGAGCTCTATCGCGAGGTTTTACTGGCTTCTCAGGTACATTATATCCCGAAGAATCCTCCTGCCCTACCACGGCAGATTTTAGCTAAAATCCGCTACTCAGCGAAGGCGGTACCGGCTGTGCTAGAGGCAGGGAGGGATGGATCTCAGGTAAAAGTTGTTTTTGAAAAACCCGTGCGGGCGGTAACCCCCGGCCAATCAGTGGTTTTTTATGAAGGCGGCAAAGTTTTAGGCGGCGGCATTATCGAATAAGGGAATTGGGAAGGAGCTATGACCTATGAAACGGCAAGATTTTTCTTTTTCAGGGGAAGACGGTTTAGTTTTTAAGGGGTATTTTTGGCAGCCAGAGGGACAGACACCAAAGGGCGCCCTTATGTTGGTTCATGGGATGCAGGAGTTTTGCTTACGCTACGATGACTTTGCCACCTTCTTAGCTGGGCAGGGCTATTGTCTCTTTGCCTTTGACCTGAGGGGACATGGTGAGACTACGCCTTCCGAAGAAGAGCGGGGCTTTTTCGCACAAAAAGATGGCAAAGAATTACTACTGTCTGATTTAAGGCAGGCTATTAGTGCGGCCAAAACTATCTTAGCCACAGAATATCCTTTGCCGATGCCTTTCTATATTCTCGGCCATAGCATGGGTTCCTTTATTACCTCTTGCTATCTCAAAAAATATCGCGGCGAAGAGTTTGACGGTGTGATTTTATCCGGTACTACGGCTCGACCGGGGCCGGTGGTAATTGCCAAGAATTTTGCAGCTCTAGAGGCTCGCTTATTAGGGGCTAAGCGCCCGGCCAAGTTCTTGAATCGCCTGTCTTTCGGCAGCTATAACCGCCGCTTTGAGCCTATTGCCTCCCCCTACGACTGGCTCAGCCGTGATCCGGAGATAGTCAAAGCCTATCAAGAAAATCCGGCTTGTACCTTTGTTTTTAAAGCTGCAGGTTTTCGTGATCTCTTTGCCCTTCTACAAGATTGTGGAAGCAAAAATTGGACAGGGCAGCTTAGAGAAACCTTGCCGGTTTATCTTTTTTCCGGCGAAGAAGATCCGGTTGGAAAGTATGGGCAAGGCCCCCGGCAGCTAACCGAGTGGTATCGCCAGACCGGTCATCCGGTAGCGCTTAAGCTCTATCCCGGCGGTCGTCACGAGATGTTAAACGAAACCAACCGGGAGGAAGTCTATAGCGACGTATTAGCCGTTCTGGAGGGGTGGGGGAAATAGGCGTAGGCATTCTTTTACTTTGTAAAGCCAGTAGGGATTTAAAAGGTGCCGCCTATATGGAGGCAATGTATTCCCTTACACACCGACCCGCGCCACACCATAATAGCCCAGCTCTTTAAAAAATTGTTCCTCTTCATTAATAATGAAGCCACTTTCCAGCAAGGCTTTCCTAAAATCACGATTGAGATTGCAGCCTCGTGCCAGCTTTTTCCAAGGGGTATTCACGGCATTCATAATTGATTTGGCCGCACCACCAGGAGCAATGACATGTTCAATAAAGATCACCTGACCGTCTTTTTTCAGGACACGACGCACCTCTGCCAAGGCTTCTGACACATCCTCTACACTGCAAAAGACCAAGGTAAATAGCACCGTATCAAAGCTTTCACTGTCAAAGGGTATAGCTGCGGCACTGCACTGACTAAAGCTAACCTTGGGGTTACCATTGTAAGTGGACAGTGCCTCTAGCTTTTTAGAAAATTTGATGTCACTTATGGTCAGGGAACTTACCTTGGCAAAGTTATAGTAGGGCAAATTAGCAGCATTCCCTGCACCTAATTCCAGTACCCGTCCGTAAGCTTTTGATACTTGAATCGCCCTTACTTCTGCCAAACCCTTTTTCTCAACGGGTTTCATAATTCTATCGTAGGCATCCATAGAACTCCTTAAGCAAGAATATCAAATCTATTTGTTACGGGCGGCTTGACGCAAAGTGCCTGTAATTTTCCAATATTCTGGGTAAAGTGAGCTGTCTGCTCATGAAAATCCAAGGCCGCCTGATCTTGCCACTTTTCAATAAAAGCAACGGTATTGGGTTCGTCCAGTTCTTCATAAGCATGATACTCAATATTTCCGGCTTCTTTCTGTGAACCCTCTACAAGTTTTTGTGCAATTTGAGTAAACTCAGCTTTCTTCCCAGCCTCTATCTCTAGTTTGATTACGAGTACAATCATAGCGATCTCCTTTTTTGTATTTAGTATAGCACGAATAAGCTGGTACTATGCACCGACCTGATTAAGCTGGCAGAAAGTAAGCGATACCAAGTTTACTCTTCTTTCCGATTCTTTTCCGTCAAGGTTTTTTCATAACCCTTCTTTAGTCCCAGAACAGCGATACCCAGTAAAAGCATTGCCGCTCCTAGAGTACTAAGGTTAGTATTCTCACCTACTTTTGTTACTCTTCCCGGTCTAGGTGTGGGCGAAGGTGTAGGTATGGCTTTATCCTGGAAAATGCTCACCGTAACGGTAATACTGGGATTAAAGCTGAAGCTGATCTTATACTCACCAACTTTAAGGGCAAAATCTCCGCGATCTACAAGTATGGAAGGATTATTAACCCAAGTTTGAGCTTTCACATCAAATACCCGGATTCCCGCCAGGACAATCATTTCTTCATCGCTAAGACTAGCTTCCGATAGTCCAATTTTAAAATCATGCCCTTGGATAATGTAGCCATCCCCATAACTGGATGTACCATCATTGACCAATACGGTCTGAATAGCCTTTACTTGATTTTGATCGCTGTCTGTTACTTGGTATACCAGCGAGTAAATCCCCGCCTTGGTCACATCTACGTCTCCTTGTACTTGAATTAAATGGGTAATATTACCATCTTCAGCATCAACGGCACTCACCCCTGCCTTAGGATCAAAAATATCATTCAAGCCAATTTCCGTAAAATCAGGCACAGTTAGTTCAGGCGGTGTATCAGTCAAAACTCTAGCGGCTATGCTAAGTTCTGCACCGGTATCCTCAGCTACACCAAAAGTTATATGATAGACTCCTGGTAAGGCTTGGTACCCTCCCATATCTTTTATATAAACAGTCTTATCGAATAGTTCTATGCCACTCTCTTTATCGAAAACTCTGATCTGAGCCGCCTGTTTTATGGCGCTGTCTGTCAGGTCTACCTCTGATAATCGCTTGGTAAAATCTTGCCCCATAATGAATAGTTCATTTCCAACATCCGCATGACCGTCATTCACCAAAATAACACGCCTGACACTCACAGTATTTTTATCAGAATCTGTCACATTATAGGTCAGAGTATAAATACCTGCAAAGCGAGTATCTACTTGCCCCGTGATCTGGATCTGCGCTGTAAGAGCTCCGTCTTCTGCATCTGTAGCTGTAACATTAGCTCTTGGATCAAAACTTTCTTTAAGTTGAACTTCTGTAAAGGTTTCTGGCAAGGTTATAACAGGAAGTTCCCCTGTAACAACGCTGGCTGTGACGGTTTGGCTAGCTTGAGAATCTCTGGCTACTTGGAAAGAGATGGAATAGTCGCCAACTACTTTGCTATAACCACCAAAGTTGGTGACATTCACAGGTTCAGCTACTAGTTCCTCTCCGGTTGACTTATCATAAACAGTTACGCCAGCCGCTGCTATTACTGCCGAAGCACTGGTATCCACCTGCCCTAAACGTTTGATAAAATTTTGCGCTTCGATAATTGTCGCTGTTCCCACGACAAAATTACTGCCTTGAACTAAAACTACCCGGGTTAAACTAACCTGGTTTTGATCACTATCGGTAATTGTATAGGTAAGAGGGTAAATACCGGAAACACTGGTATCAACAGTTCCTGTAGTCACTATGTTGCCTGTAATATCACCATCTTCAACATCTGTAACCTGAACACCCGTACTTGCATCAAAAGTGCTGTTCAATGGGATTTCAACAAAGGTCGGATCAACCGTCAACACCGGTTTATTTCCAGGGACAACCTTGCCTACAACCGTTATTCGAGCGGCAGGATCACTAGCCACTGACAAGGTAATAGGAAAAGATCCTAAGGTAGGTCCATAACCTCCTGTGCTAATAATACTTATCGCTTCTCCAAATAGCACTACGCCTGTTGCTTTGTCATATACCCGAACATTTGCTGCTTCCAAAATAGCTGCATCACTAGTATCTACTTGCCCCAGCCGCTTGGTAAAATCATCAGCGTACAGAATCGTCCGCTCACCTACAACCCATTCTCCATCACTTACCAGCACCACCTGTTGCGCCGTTACCGTATTGCCATCATGATCCGTCACACTATAATGCAATGTATAAATTCCAACTGTATTTACATCCACGGTACCTGTAACCTGCACCAAATGGCTAATATCACCATCCTCCGCATCTGTGGCCACAACATTTTCCATGGCATCAAAGCTTCCGCTTAACAGAACTTCTGTGAGTGCCGGAACTTCCAAAACCGGCGGTGTTCCTTGGACTACCCTGGCTTCAATGGTGATAGTCGTGGTTGCATCGTTGATCGTTTCAAAAGTAATGTTATACGTTCCCGCTGCAGCTTGGTAACCGCCTAAATCTGCAATAGTTACGTCGGCAACTGTCAATTCTTCTCCCGTATTTCTATCAAAAACTCGGACACCGGCGGCGGCCAATATGGCAGTTTCACTTAGATCAACTTGCGATACCCGCCGTTCAAAATTCTCAGCATATAAAATATTGTAGTCACCGGCGGAGAATTTTCCGTTCTGAACCAACACAATCTGAAGGGCTTCGGTTGTATTGCCATCACTATCTGTAACTTCATAATGAACTGTATAAACCCCAGCTATATCTGGATCAACAGACTCTGTTACCACTAAATGGTCTGCTATATCTGCATCTTCATCATCAGTTACAGTTACGTTTGTCATAGGATCAAAGGGATCTCCAAGAGCAATTTCTGTAAAAGCCGGTGCATTGATTACGGGAACAGCCCCACTTACAACAGTACCAACTACACTAATGGTAGCTGTGGAATCTTGGGTCGCACTAAAAGTAAGGGTATAATCTCCCACAGCGGCTTGGTAGTTGCCCAAATCATTAACCGTAATTTGTGGGTTTTCAATTTCTTTTCCCGTGACCTTGTCATATAGTTTTACATTGGCGGCATCAATCACAGCTGCATTACTTACATCTACTTCACTAATCCGTTTTACAAAATCTCTAGCCTGAATAATTATGTTATCGCCTACATTGAACTCTCCGTTATCCACCAAGATAACCCCTTCAGCGCTGGCTCTATTTCCATCACTATCAATCACATTGTATTGAAGGGTATACACTCCTGGTAGAGCATTATCAAATTCGCCCACAATTGTCACATCGGAGATTAAATTTCCATCTTCAGCATCTGTAGCGGTTACTCCTGTTAACAAATTAAAATTACTATTAACCGGAGTTTGCCGAAAAGCAGGTACTGTCAAAACAGGAGATGCTCCTGTTACCACCGTTGCCGTGATAGTTTTTCTGGTCTGATTGTCTTCGCTTACTTCAAACGTAATAGGATAGTTACCGACGACTGCATGGTATCCACCCAAATCAACAATATTAACTACGGCATTTGGTATTTCTTGACCTGTAGTTCTAGAATAGACTTTTACATTAGCTGCCGTTCTAATTGAAGCCGCATTTGTATCAACTTGGCCGACTCTTTTTTGGAAATCAGTGGCGAATAAGATGGTATCCGTACCTACGGTCATTTCACCATCACTCACCACTACAATCTGCGTAGCCTCAACCTGATTACCATCATTATCAGTGACGCTATATTTTACCTGATAAATTCCGACCACACTGGTGTTGACAGTGTTTTCTTCAATTACAATTCGATTCGTAATAATTCCATCTTCTTCATCTGTAGCCGAAACCCCGGCAAGAGGGTCAAAAGCTCCATTTAGGGCAACCTCAGTTACGTCAGGTACAATCAGTTCTGGTGCACTTCCTGCCACGACATGAGCGTCAATGGTAATAATCGCAGCACTATCACGGTCTACTTTGAAGGAAATAGGATAGGTATCAACTATATCACTATAGCCACTATCTTCCGTTATGGTAACCGGTTCATTTGCTAGTTCTAGCCCGGTAGCTTTATCATAGACCTTCACCCCGGCAGCGGCTTTGATAGCCGCATCACTGACCACCACTTCACTGGGACGTTTGGTGAAATCAGTAGCTTGGATAATGGTATTCGTTCCTGCGATAAAGTTGTTGTCTTGTACCAAGACTGTTCTTGTCTTACTGTCTGCATTGCCATCGGTATCTGTGATGCTATAGGTTACCGTATACACTCCGGCTATAGCTGTATCAACGGGATTGTCCGTCACAATACTCCCGGTAATGGTTCCATCTTCCGTATCTGTTGCCGATACTCCGGCACTGGCATCGAAAGCACCGTTCAGAGCCACTTCTACAAAGGCCGGATTCACTGTTAGCACCGGAAAATCTCCCGTCACCACATCAGCATCAATGGTAATGGTCGCTGCGCTATCCTGATCTACTACAAAGGTTATGGGATAAGTGTTAACCACCGCACTATAGCCACTATCTTCCGTAATGGTCACCGGTTCATTCACCAGTTCCAACCCAGTAGCTTTGTCATAGACTTTCACCCCGGCAGCGGCTTTGATAGCCGCATCACTGACCACCACTTCACTGGGACGTTTGGTGAAATCAGTAGCTTGGATAATGGTATTCGTTCCTGCGATAAAGTTGTTGTCTTGTACCAAGACTGTTCTTGTCTTACTGTCTGCATTGCCATCGGTATCTGTGATGCTATAGGTTACCGTATACACTCCGGCTATAGCTGTATCAACGGGATTGTCCGTCACAATACTCCCGGTAATGGTTCCATCTTCCGTATCTGTTGCCGATACTCCGGCACTGGCATCGAAAGCACCGTTCAGAGCCACTTCTACAAAGGCCGGATTCACTGTTAGCACCGGAAAATCTCCCGTCACCACATCAGCATCAATGGTAATGGTCGCTGCGCTATCCTGATCTACTACAAAGGTTATGGGATAAGTGTTAACCACCGCACTATAGCCACTATCTTCCGTAATGGTCACCGGTTCATTCACCAGTTCCAGCCCCGTAAGTTTGTCATAGACTTTCACACCGGCAGCGGCTTTGATAGCCGCATCACTAACCACCACTTCACTAGGACGTTTGGTGAAATCAGTAGCTTGAATAATGGTATTCGTTCCTGCGATAAAGTTATTGTCTTGTACCAAGACTGTTCTTGTTTTACTGTCTGCATTGCCATCGCTATCTGTGATGCTATAGGTTACCGTATACACTCCGCCTATAGCTGTATCAACGGGATTGTCCGTCACAATACTCCCGGTAATGGTTCCATCTTCCGTATCTGTTGCCGATACTCCGGCACTGGCATCGAAAGCACCGTTCAGAGCCACTTCTACAAAGGCCGGATTCACTGTTAGCACCGGAAAATCTCCCGTCACCACATCAGCATCAATGGTAATGGTCGCTGCGCTATCCTGATCTACTACAAAGGTTATGGGATAAGTGTTAACCACCGCACTATAGCCACTATCTTCCGTTATGGTAACCGGTTCATTTGCTAGTTCTAGCCCGGTAGCTTTATCATAGACCTTCACCCCGGCAGCGGCTTTGATAGCCGCATCACTGACCACCACTTCACTGGGAC
>CAZFHA010000008.1:0-111378 GCA_964518595.1 uncultured Oscillospiraceae bacterium | reverse complement strand
CACTTCACTAGGACGTTTGGTGAAATCAGTAGCTTGAATAATGGTATTCGTTCCTAAAACCAGGCTGCTGTCCTGCACCAGAACCACTTGCTTAGCCGTAACCAGATTATTGTTAAAGTCCGTAAGACTGTAATTGACAACATAAACTCCTGCTGTAGATGTATCAACGGGATTGGTGACTTGAACACTACCAAGAAGATCACCGTCTTCTACATCTGTAGCGGTTACATTAAGTAGTGGATTAAAGGAACCACCCACCGGAATAGTCGTAAAGCTTGGCACGGTCAAAACCGGCGGGTTATTAGTAACCGTAACCGTGATCGTAGTTGAGCCTGGATAAACACCTGCACCACCGGTGCCTGAAATAGTAATTGTTGCCGTACCAACAGCTACCGCTGTCAGATTGCCACTAGCGTCAACGGTAGCAACACTTGGGTCATCCGAAGAATACGTCAAAACCGCATCCGCCGGAACAACTTGAGGATTAATACTTCTGGTTCGACCCAGCCCCATGCTAATGTCTGACGCTGTAATATCAACAATAGCTGCATAAGAAATTCTATTATAGCTAGCTGTATTCCAACCACCAGACATAGTATCGAGAATAGGCGAAGAACCTGCCAAGGCAGCACCACTTCCAGTTATTAGATCTACATCCGCAAAGGGCGACGGGGATTGCGGATTCCCGCTAACGGATTGACCCGTAAGCCAGACCCCTATATTTGTTTCAGTTAGGTTGAGGGTTGGGGTGCTTGCACCAATTCCGGAAAAGGCTCGTCCTGTTCCGTTATTTTGTATATTAAAGTATTTGGGTGCAGCCAGCGATATCTCTGATCCACTCAAGGTCATCTGAGCAGAGTTGTTAGCGCCTGCACCAAAAATCTCTACACTTGAATCTGGATTCCCCAAAATTCGCACGGGAAAGCTACCTGTAGAAATAATTGCCGGTCCAGCAGTATTCTCGACTTTTAGAGAAGCATCACGATCTATTCTTAGAGCAATCGCCGTAGTCGAATCAAGCGAGGTAAGAGCCGGGGTGGTAGCATTCCCTGTACCTGTAATATTAAGTGTAGCAGTAGGATAGACATTAACCTCCGTTACACTCCCCAGAACACCTCTATTTCCAGACCAGATTTGAGGAGGCACACCTAAAATAGTAGTAGATCCTGGAGAAATATATACTCTTGTGTCACTGCCGGAAAGTCCCATAACCGCATTATTAGATCGAGCCGTCAGAGTTACCGTTGAATTCTCTTCCGCTACAACAGCACCATTGGTTACAAAAACATTTCCGCCTGTTCCTAAGTCCATATTAATATTATTTCGCAGAAAAATTCGGGTTGAATTTAGCGTTCCTCCAACAGAGCGGGTAAGACCTCGCCATTGGTTAGTTTGGTAATTATTTGTGAAGTTTTCAAAGATGATATCCCAGGTTTGATTGGTTCCCGTCATAACAGAAATAAAATCATTTTGACCACTGCCGGTAGTCACTCTGTTGAGGGTCATGTTCGCAAGGTGAAGGGTTCCTCCAGTACCTTCAAGCATAAGGTGAGTTCCTCCGGCACTACCGGTACCGGCAGGTCCAAAGCTTGAGTTACCCGTAATCGTAAGGATAAATCCATTTCCATTAATCCGAAGATCCCTAGTTACAGATAAGCCCATGGCTTGCCCTGTTGTAGCAGCTGTTATATTGGCGGTAAAATTAATCTGGTCTACAGCCGGATTATTTACAGCATCAATATACTGGGTAATGTTACTCACATCCACAGCATTCGTCCCAGCTACCTCATGATTAACGGTAGGAATGGGGTCTAAGGTAAAAAGATCGGCAGCCGCTTTAACCCTTAGCTCTGGTAAAGCGGCTACTATCAGCAGCCCGGCTATGAGTAGCCCAAAAACAATCTTAGTCAATTTAATAGAGTTCTTCATTTCAATCACCTTACCTCTATAGTATTCCGGGTTGAACGCTATTATCGACTTTTACTGATAACAACGTGACCACGTTATGTCTAATTGAAATACATAATTTGTCCGACTCTTGACTATGCTATTATTCTCTTAATTGCCACCCATAAACCAAGCTGCTACCCGATAATCAGGTTCACTTTACTGAGGAAAGGGAATTATCTGCGTCCAGACTTCATCGCTAAAATTAAATAGTTCACTTGCCTCAATCTCTATCTCGGATTGACTCGTAGTCAGGAAGGCATAACCAACCTCTATACTGGCACCTTTCTTTATCTCTTTTAGATTATTGCCAGAAACAATATCATTTAGAGGATCGTCAGTATTTAGGAAGTAAGATTCATCCAGCTCAATCCCATCTTGGAAACCGGTGACGTTAAAAGAGAACATAGCACTACTAGCCTCATCAGAATTGTTAGTAAAAGTAAAAATCACCACAAGAACTGGCTTGCCTTCATAATCCGTAGTCATCTCATGACGACTATAAGTTAATCTTAATCCGTCTATTTCAATATCAATCGGAGCATTAGAGTCAGCGGCTGAGGAAGCCGTAGTCTTTTCAGTTTTAGTAGCATCGGTTTCCTTGGTAATTTCTGCCTCAGCGGTAGTTTCAGCCAAAGTAGTCTCCCTCTGCCCGGAGCTTTCATCTGAACTTTCTACTAAAATAAGTTCAGCTGTAGTGTCTTTTGAATCTGTTTTATTGCTAAAACTACCTAAGATCAAAGCAAAAACACCAAAAATAAGACATCCAAACAGAACCACACAACCGATAACAATCAAAGCAATAATTCCACCGCTAAGCCCTTTCTTGGGTGGTTGAGCTGGGGGAATTGGTTGATTTGGACTAGCCTGGGGCGACACCTGAGGTGTAACGGGAACTACGGGTTCAGACTGATTATCCATAATATGATCCTCCTTACATGCTGTATTACATTGCTACCTTTGATTATAGCAACATTTCGCCACTTTCAAAAGATATCTATTTCACATTTCGGAAAAATTCAGCTACTTTTTGACTAAAATTAGCCTTTATTCACCATTTTAACACTTTTTATTTTTATTCCAGCCCAAATAAAAGCAGGGAAAAAGTCCCTGCTTTTACTATTTTCTAACTTACTAGTCTATTTTACTGAGGGAAAGGAATGATCTGTGTCCAGACCTTGTCATTAGAACCAAATAATTTTTCGGCTTCAATTTCTACTTCAGACTGGCTGGTAGTGACAAAAGCGAAGGCAATTTCTATGCTAGCGCCGTTCTTTATCTCTTTCATAGCATTTTTTAAAACAAGATCATTGAGAGGATCATCTGGTCTTAAATAGAATAGCTGATCTAGTTCAACACCATCCTGAAATCCATTAACGATATAGCCAAACATTGCGCTGGTGGCTTTGTCTGTGTTATTTGTAAAGGTAAATACTACAACAATAACTGGGTTACCATCTAAATCTGTAGTCAACTCATGTCGACTGTAAGTCAGCCTAATACCATCTGCTTCTATATCAATGGGGTTATCGGAATTGACCGAAGTTGAAGTTGCGGTCGCTTCCGTCTCTGTAGCTTCTATTTTCTCCGTGGTTTCTCCTCCTGTGGTCGTCTCTGTCTGCTCTAAACTTGCACTTGTACTCCCCACTAGAATGAGCTGAGCAGATGTGCCTTTGGGCTCTTCACTGGTAAAAAAAGTGCCATTAAGCAAAGCAAATACTCCAAAGATCAAAAAGCCCAGAACAACTACAAAACCAATGATAATCCAGACAACAATTCCGCCACGTAGTCCTTTTTCAAAAGTCTGCGAAGGAGCTTTGGGTTGATTAGGCGAAATTTGAGGCGATACCTGTGATTCATCAGAACCGGCAGGTTCAGACTGATTATCCATAAAAATGTCCTCCTATGTGGCTAAAGTGGTTACATAAATATGCTTAATTATATCAACACTCTGTTGTTTCTAAAAGATTTTTATTTCAGAAACAAGCAGCAAGCCATCCACCAGCGTTGATAAAGACACGCACATCTACCTTTAAACTTTATTTTCTTATAAAAAAACACTGCCAAAGTTTTTACTTTGGCAGTGGTCTTTTTTAGTGTCAGGATATAACAAAGTCCTTGTTAGGCCATTTTTGACTGACGTTTAAGTGTGCGCTTGTCGATATAGAGATTGGTAATCAAGACCAGAATCAACAGACTTCCCCAGATAATGTCACGGTAGAAGTTGGAGATGTTGGGAAACATATTCAAGCAGCTAGATAGGAATTGGAGAGTAATGATAGCCACTACAATCCCCCGCACATTGCCTTTACCGCCGAAGGGGCTAACACCGGCTAACACAGCTATTAAGACACATTGCAGGGTATAGCTGCTGCCAAAATCAGCTTTGGCTGAGTTAGCTCTAGCCATCATGATAAGCCCGGCTACGGCAGCTAAGACTCCAGATAGAGCATAGGTTTTACAAAGAATCGCTGCATTATTAATTCCGGCATAGCGAGCGGCTTTAGGATTGGTTCCTACCATGTAGACTCTTGCGCCAAAACGTGTCCGAGCCAAAATGATTCCGACCACAATAGCACAAATACAAAAGAGGATAAAGGGTACCGGTAAGAATCCACCAATGGTCTTGTTGCCGATTTTAGAGAATAGAATGGGTAGACCACTTTGACTCTTGCCCTCGGTCATCACTATGGCAATTCCCAGAAAAAGCTGCTGTGTTCCCAGAGTTGCCAAGATAGCAGGAATACCCAGTTTTGAAACCAGCAGTCCATTACAGAACCCACAGATAACACCTACAACTAAAGCTACTAAGACACTTCCTAGAATCACCCAGATGGCCGTCTGCTCCGGGGTGCCTTTGGGCGCGTAAGTGAGCATCATACGAGCCGCTACGATGGCTGATAGATTAGCAATGCTAACAGCCGACAAGTCAATACCACCGGTGAGCATGGCTAAACCAATACCAATAGCCAGAAGGCCAAATTCCGGAAATTGTTTAGCTACCGACAGAAAATTATCCTTACTTAAAAAGAGATTAGGCTGCAAAATAGAACACAAAATAAATACAGCCACCATAACTAACAGCAGGCGAAAGAAGTTACTGTCTTTAGCATAAAGTTTTCTAATTTTTTCCATGCAAAGCACCTGCCTTTTCTAATTTTACGTTGACTTTCTCTTTGCTTTTCATATAACGGTAGCTCATGATACCTGTACCTAAAAGGATAATCATACCGGTAAAAACCTTTTGCCAATAGGTAGGAATGCCCATCATAATCAAGCTATTATCCATAATCGTCATTAGAGTAATACCAAAGATTGTGCCGATAATGGTGCCTTTGCCCCCGGCTACGCTCACGCCACCCAGAACACAGGCCGCAATGGCTGTCATCTCCAACCCGGTAAGATTAGTAGGGTTACAGTTCTGGAGCATCGCTGCTCGAGCGACTCCGGCAAATCCGGCCACAAAACCAACAAAACAGTAGATAAACATCTGTGTACCAAGCACGCGAAATCCTGCTCTTCTGGCGGAGACTTTATCGCCGCCAATGGCATAAATTCCTCGCCCCAGCATCGTGTGCCGTAAGAGAAACCAGACTAAAACAATTAGTCCTATCAGAAAGAGTACTGTAACCGGCATGTCGGACTTAACCCCTGTAACCGGATTAACAATAGAAAAGAGACTGGCCTTACCTAAAGCGATCAATTGCGGTGGTGCCGGATACTCTTGTGCCGCTAAAGGTCCAAAAAGAATGCCATAAAAAAGGCTGGACGTTCCTAAGGTAACAATCAAGGTAGGGAATTGAAAATACCCAACCAAGAAACCGTTTAAAGCGCCCATAACCAGCCCAATCAGTGCTCCGACCAGGAGCATTTCCACAACACTGCCCTGATAATTTGCCATTCTGGTTGATACCACAAACATGGATAAGGAGGCAATGGCCGGGAAGGATACATCTGTACCACCGGAAATCAAAACAATCATTTCGCAAAGACAAAACATTGCCGGAATAATCAGAGCACGAGTTATGTCCAGCATGGTGTTGCCGGTAAAGAATTGTCCGCTTCTAACTTCCACAATAACAGATAAAAGTATAATGGCTAGAAATACGTAGAACTCCGTGCGGCGCACGGTTTTTTTGAGACTTTTTCCCATCTGTCTTCCCCCCCTAAGCCGAACGTATTAGATCGCCCAGCTCTTTTTGCGTAATCGCTGAGGCTTGGTGCTCTGCTGTAATTTTTCCACTGTTCATAATGAGTACCCGATGACAGTTTTCTAAGATTTCCGGTAGGTCATCAGAGATGATAATCACCGCCAGACCCTTTTCTGCTAATTTGCGAATAAGCTGGTGGATATCATGTTTAGCACCAATATCCACCCCTACCGTCGGTCCATTTAGAATTAAAATTTTCAGTTGCAGTGCTAGCCAGCGAGCCAGAACTACCTTTTGCTGATTGCCTCCGGATAAAGTCTGAACTGGCAGTTCCGGGAATTTAGCCGCAATAGACAAATCGTTAATCCAGCGTGCCGCTTCTTCATCCAGAGCCTTTTGCTTAAGCAGTCCGGCAAAGCCGCTTAGCTCATCCCACTTGGAAACCAAAATATTCTGCTTAATGGATTGCTGTAGAAATAAACCCTCAGTCAAACGGTCTTCTGGTACATAGCCTACCCCTTTGGAAACACCGTCACGAACAGAGGTTACGTTAACGTTCTGACCGTCCAGCAAAATCTGACCGCCGGTCTTTTGACGGTAGCCGAAAAGTGTTTGTACTAATTCAGTTCTTCCGGAACCCAAAAGACCTGTAATACCAACAATCTCTCCGGCATTTATTTGGAAGGAAATATCGGAGAAGGCATTTTTCAGACTAAGTTGTTGAACCTCGAGGACAGGATTTTTAGCCTTGAGTGCTTCCGGCGGCTTTGCCTTAGCAAATTCCCGCCCTGTCATATAATAGGCAAATTTCTGGCTATCTAAAGTTTTTGTTTCTCCAGAAAAAATCTTCTCTCCGGAACGAAAAATAGTAAAGCTATCAGAAATTTCAAACACTTCATCCAGTTTATGTGAGACAAACAGAATCGAAATCCCTTGAGCCTTTAGTTGGCGGATAATTATGAATAAAGCGTCTACTTCTTTTTTTGTAAGCGCTGTAGTTGGCTCGTCCATAATAATGAGCTTAGCATTATTAAGAAGTGCCCGGCAGATGGCAATTAATTGTTTATCTGCTACGGAAATATTCTCTACCAGTTCATCCAGATCCAGATGAACATCTATGGTCGCCATAGCCTCTTTAGCAATTTCCCGAAAACGCCGCCAATTAACCAGGCGTTTCTTTTGGGATAATTCCCGGTTTAAGGCTAAATTTTCCATGACTGTTAGATTGGGAAATACGGAAAAATCTTGATAAATGACCTGAACCCCTGCCCCAATAGCCTGAGCCGGATTAATTTTTTCATAAATTTGGCCATCAATTTCCAGCTGCCCAGAGTCAGCACCATGAAAGCCGGAAATAACTTTAATTAACGTAGATTTACCACAGCCATTCTCCCCTGCTAAACAATGTACTTCTCCCCGTTTTATGGAAAGACTTACACCCTTTAAGGCATGAACGCCGCCAAAGCTTTTTTTGATCGCTTCTGCTTTGAGAATATAGTCGCTCACATGCTTCATCCTCTCTTTTTTGTTTCTATCCCAGTCCTCAAGCTTTAGAAAAAAACTAAGCCGGAAGAACTGGGATAGATTGCCCTGAAAAATAGCTAAGACTGCCATTAGGCAAGAATCAAACTTCTGCTCTATTTGACCCGAAAAATACATAGTCAAACAAAATCAATTAGCAGCCTTTTTTCATTTTTTAGAAATCATAGTTGTCAATGGTTTTGGAGTCAATCACAATCCAGCCGGAACCTACCAGAACCTTGGGATTGCTTGGATCTAGGGTTAATTTGTCATAACCCTTTAGACCTAAATCAGTGCCTTCACCAACAGTCTCACCTTCAAGTAATTTTGTCGCCAAGGAACACATTGCATAGCCTGCATCTGCCGGATCCCACAGGGTAATGTAAGCCAAAGTTCCGTCTTTGATAAACTGGCGGCACTCATTAGGCATACCTGTACCGGAAACAAACAATTTCCCTTTCAAACCCATTTCTTCAATGGCTCGGGCAATACCAGGAGCATCCTTAGAGGAAGTTCCTACAATGCCCTTAAGATCAGGATATTTTTTTACTAATTCTTTTGTTTTGTTATATGCTACCTCTGAGTTATCTTCTGATTCTACTCTGGGTTCAGCCTCCAAAAGGGTCAGCTTAGGATAGGTTTCTTGTGCTCTGGCCACTGCACCATCGGCCCACTCATTGTGAGAGGCATTAGTTACATGGGCAACCATAGTCGTATAGACGCCCTCTTTGCCCATGGCAGAAGCTAAATTATCCATGATAAAGGCACCATACTGAGCATTGGAAAAAGCCTCTAAATCGAAAGAAGAATTTTCTACACTGGAACCTTCGTGAGTAATAACAATGATACCTTTTTCTTGCGCTTCCTGAAGTACCGGCTCTACCGCTGCCGGATCTACGGGAACAACACAAAGAGCGTCAATATCTTGGCTGATCAGATCCTGAATAACCTGAACTTGTTGAGCCGCATCGGTCTTTGATGGACCCTTTTGGAAGGCATTAATACCCGTTTCCTCTGCATAACGCTTAACACCGGTTTCCATTCTTACGAACCAAGCATTAGTAGAGTCCTTTGGCACTACAGCAATTTTCCAATCCTTCTTCCCGGCTCCCTCTACCTTGGCACCGCTTGCAGCTGCGGAGCTATCGCCACCGCTTTTGCTACTCTCTTTTGTGGTAGTCTCACTATTGCCACCACAGGCAACCAGCGAGAACCCCAGTACTACAGTCAATAACACGGCCAGACATTTTTTCATTGTTCTTTCCTCCTTTATCTTTTAGCACCTTTGGGTGCAGGGTAACAAATGTAATTTCAATAGTGAACCTGTCAAAACAAGGGTAATTTGCGTTAAGAAAAGCCAAGCCGGTTAGAAATCGAAAACCGTCCTCTTTTTAAGCAAAAATACCAGCTAATTTATAGAAGAAATCGCTTTTTAGGAGAATAAATACTTTCTGAGCATCCGAGAACCTTCCACCGCATTACCAGAAGCTATCACCTGCTCAATTTCGGTAGTATCCATTTGATTCACTTTTTGAATGAAAAGCTCCATCCAACGGATTGATTCAGCCACAGCCGCCTGACCATCTTCCCGATAAGGGTATTGATCAGTGGACACATATCCCTGATATCCGGTGCGCTTAAGCCAATAGAATACTTCAAGATAGGATATAGTATGAATGCTTCCACAAATCATATCGTCATCCCAATAGCCATAGGCATCATTCATGTGCATGTGGAAGAGTTTATTACCATACTTATGGAGTACCGCGATGGATTCGGCTACATTCTCGTAAGCCGTTAGAGCATGACCGTAATCAATGGTAACGCCCACATTGTCCAATCCCGTTTCTTTTACTAAAAGAAGTGTAGAATAAACATTTGAGGGATACGAGCGATTCCTCGGTTCTTTCGGCTTGTACTCTACAGAAATTTTAAAGTTCTTATCATAGCTGCCACACTCGAGTAGAGCTTCTTCAAACCAGCTACGCTCGGCTTCGTAATCGCCCTGAAAATAGTAGTCATAACCATCTTGACCAGGCCATAAGCTTAGCAAATTACCACCTAGCGACTTGGTAACATCAATCATTTCTTTGGTGTAAGCAATAGCATCCTTACGAATTTGCGGATCTTTAGAAGTAAAGGCCCCCTTTCCCCATTTTCGAATACCAAAATGATCGGGGATAACTGAGACTAACTCAAAATTGTACTGCTTAAGCAGTTGACTTATCTGCTGGGCATTATCAGCCCGTAAATGCCAATTGGAAACTAGTTCAATGCCTTTTACACCGCCAATCTGCGCAACTTTTTCAAACATTTGTTCAATAGACAAGGAATCTGCATAGCCGCCACCCATATAGCGATCACTGCAAGCTCCTACATTACCTAAGATGACACTCAATTTTGGTTCAAACATAATCAATCTCCTTTGTTCTTATTTTCCACCTTGCCAAAAATTTATCTTTTTTGCCTAGCAGAAACCTCCTTTCCTTATGGTGCAACTTGTACAGAAGAACGTATAAGAATTTCCGCCTCTAACCAGATCTGTCGAATCTCTTCTGGATTTTCGATTAACTGCTCCAGTTCTGTAAAGCAAGTTCGCCCTAGTAAAAAAGTGTCTTGCCGAATGGTAGTCAGAGCCGGCGTATAGTAGCGAGCCGGTAAAATATCGTCAAAGCCTACTACACCTACTTCCTGAGGAACTTTAAAACCCTTTTGTCTCAAGGTATCCATCAAACCAATTGCGATCAAATCACTGGAAGTTAAAAAGACCTCCGGCAAACCTGATTCAGAAATAGATGCTACAAAATCCCCCAAAACATAGGGCGCCCGATCTACCTTCTCCAATTGCAGGCGTTGGTCAATACATATCCAGTCCGCCTTCTGCTCTATATTTAGTTCATGCAAAGCCTCAGTAAAAGCTTGAAAACGGTCTTTTAGGTTAGTCATGCTTAAGGGCTCGCCCACATAACCAAACTTGCGAATGCCTTGTTTATAAAGCAGAGCCACTAACTGTTTTACAACGTGCTGATTATTAAATTCAACACTGCTGAAACCCTTTAACGAGCGATCCCCCAAGACCACCGGCACATCACCTTGATGAGCCATCTGCACTACCTGATTTTCATCGCCGCCCAAGAGTACTAAACCGTCAACGCGTTGCCGAATCAGAGTCTCAACTTCCTTTTGCTCTCTGAGGGGATCATAATCCGTGTTACAAAGCAAAACTGTATAACCCTTTTCTCCGGCGGCACGAATGAACCCTGTGGCTGCTTTGGCGTAAAATTCATTGGCTAAGTCCGGTACAATAACGCCTATAAGCCCCGTTCGATCCCGGCGTAGCTCTCTGGCTAAGTTATTGGGGATGTAGTGCAGCTCTTTAACAGCCATTTGCACCTTAGCCATAGTGGGAGCACTAATTCTGGCCGTGCCATTTAGAACATGAGAAACCGTTGAGAGAGCGACGCCTGCTCGATCTGCCACATCTTGCATAGTAGCTCGTCTTTTCCCTTCTGTTGCCTTACCTTGTTGTCTGACTCCCACCATAACTCCTCTCTGGCAAAATCATTTTTACCGTACATAGTGCATAAAAAACAATCTATCAAATCAGCTTTTTATGTCGTGAAATGCTTTTCATGAACTCAAAATATCATAGACCAGTCCTGACGTCAAGAAAATTTTTGTGCACAATAACAAGAAGTTATTAGCTGTCATCATTTTGATAGCCGCAGCGATAAATTTCCTTTCACCAGTCTTGGTATAAGTACTTTCCTATTGCCTTTTTGAGACTAACATTATTGTCATATAAGGAAAAAATGAACCGCTACCTAAAAAAGAGGCTATAATATAAGTAAATCTAAATAAAATTGAACAAGCAAATTTGACAACTTTTAGCACTGTCTGGACAGTTGAAAGGAGACAAACTTATGAAAAAAATAGTTATTCTCGGTCTGGCCTTAGTACTTACACTTTCTACCTTAGCCGCTTGCGGCGGCGGAGCTGCCGCTACAACCTCCCCGTCCTCTACAAAGGCTGAAACTACAAGTGGTAGTAGCGCTGGAACAGATGCAGTAGGAGCCTTTACCGAAGATAGAGAAGCTACTGCTGAAGATAAGGCTATTTTTGATGAGGCCATGGGTGACAAAGCTTCTAATTATGAAGTGTTAAAAGTAGCCACTCAAGTAGTTGCCGGTACTAACTATCGTTTTTTGGTCAGAGTAGTTAATGGTGACATCGCCTCTAATGCTCATGTCTTTATTTTCAAATCTCTAAATGCTGATGAGAAAGCCAAATTTGTTAAAGAAGAACCTGTAGAAGTAAAAGCTTAAGATTTTATATCAGCTCCAACCACTAGTTTTTCAGCACAAAATACCCCCTGTGTGGGGGATATTTTTGTTCTATTTTTGTGTTATTATAGCTGTGATTAGAAAGCATAATCTAAAACTATAATTACTAATTCAATTCAAAATTTGGAGGATGATGTATGATTGATTTTCAAAATGCTAAGTATCTAAAACTACGCCCAGTAGGAGTTGAGCAAGGCAATCAGATGGTGGGGGAACTCCTAATTCAGAACGAGAAAATTTTAGAAGCCTTTCAAAGCGTTCGGGATATGATTATTTTTACTAACATGCGGGTTATCGCTGTTAATGTCCAGGGAATTACTGGCAAGAAGCGTGATTTTACCACTCTACCCTATGCCAAAATTCAGACCTTTAGCATAGAGACAGCCGGAACGATTGATCTTGACAGTGAGTTAGAAATTTGGTTTAGTGGTATGGGTAAGGTTAAGTTTGAATTCTCTGGTCGCTGTGATATCAAGGCCATTGGTCAATTTCTTAGCTTTTATTCATTAAAGTAATACATAATTTTTACAGGAGGTCGGCAGACGAATATGAAATAAGAATCTTTGCATGGATCAACAGAAATATACTCCGAGATGATTTCGGAGGTTTTTGTGCAGCAAAGGTTTTCGTCTGTTAGGTTTTATGAAGGCTCCCCGGTAGGGATACCTCCTATAGTACCGATCAGTTTTGTGAGCTAGCCTTTGCCGCTTCCTGGCAGAGGCTTTTTTCTGCCTGATTGGAGAAATTATGCAACTATTATCCCTAAGTAAACTGCACTATAGCTTTGGTGAACGTATCCTTTTTGATGATCTTTCCTTGTCACTACAAACCGGGGAAAAAGTCGGTCTTGTGGGCAACAATGGCCAAGGAAAAAGCACGCTACTCCAAGTTCTGGCTGGCCTTCGAACCCCTGAACAAGGAAAGCTGATTCTTCCTAAACCAAGCCAAATTATCTATCTTCCTCAAGAAAGTCAGAGAAAGGAGTATTCGCCTTATAGTCAGGAGAGTAGTCAAAACTTCGAGACAGCTAAAGTTCTAAAAAAATTCTCACCTTCTGCGGCATTCATCCAGTCAAATAATCAAGAATTTCTATCCGGCGGTGAAGGCATGCGGCTGGCCTTAAGTCGTACTCTATCACAAAAGCCACAGCTTTTACTCTTGGATGAACCTACGAATAACTTAGATATAGCCGGATTAGACACGCTAATCAAACTATTGAATCAGTATAGCGGTGCTCTAGTTGTTGTATCTCATGACCGTTACTTTTTGGATCAAGTTTGTGAAGGTATCTGGGAACTAGCTGCAGGTAAAATCAACTATTTTCCCGGCGGCTACAGTGCTTACGCCAGCGAAAAAAAGCGACAACAAGACATAGCCCAGCAAAATTACGAGATCAGCCGCCGTGAGCAAAAACAGCTAGAGACTTCCATAAACCAAGTTAAGGACTGGGCAGAAAAGGCTCATCGTGATTCTCGAAAACCCGATAGCAGCGGTAACAAAATTGGGGTAAAAGAATATAAACGGGCTAAGGCTGGAAAACTAGAGCGCAAAGCTAAAAATGATATCCGCCGTTTAGAGCGTCTCCGCCAAGACCTGCCGGAGCGGCCACAGAATCAGTCCCCTCTGCGCTTTGAGATTAAGGGAAGTACACCTCACGGCCGACCGATGATTGAAGCTCGGGATCTAGCATTCTCTTACGGCGATCATCTGCTCTGGGAAAAGGCTAACTTTGCCCTGAAACGCGGAGAAAAGGTCGCCCTTTGGGGTGAAAATGGATCGGGTAAAACCTCCTTTCTTGCTTTGGTTTTAGGACGGCAAAAACCTACCGCCGGGGAACTCTGGGTCAGCCCTACAGCCAATCCCTTTTACCTCCCTCAAAACCTGGATGATCGCTTTGCTACGTTGCCCAAGAATCTTACAGGGCTGGGTTATTTAACAGAACAACTACCTATGTTGGGAGGGCAGCAGAGGGCTCTGCTTAACTATTTAGGTCTGAACAGCCAGCTACTATCCAGACCCTTAGCCAGCTTAAGTCCGGGAGAACGAATGAAGTTGTACCTGTCTCAAGGAATCCTTCAGCAGAGAGACATTATCATCTTAGATGAACCGACTAATCATATTGATCTGGCCACACGCCAGACTCTGCAAGACACCTTGTCCTTATACGAAGGCACCTTACTCTTGGTCTCTCATGACTTGTATTTCCTCAAAGCAATCTGCAACAAGGTACTTCTGCTTAAAGACCACAAACTGCAACGTTTGGAAGATAGTTTTGCCGAATTTTGGGAAAGTGATAAAAATGTTAGGTAGCTGAAACAAAAATATGTCATAATAAGACTATCTTTCCCCTAAAAATCTAAATTAACCTTCAGGAGGAACACTATGGGCAGAATTGTCTATAAAATTTTTTCTCTGCTCCTATGTATCATTATCATCGTTGGCCTAGTAGGCTGCACCCAGCGCCCTCAGCCCCCTCGCTTGCCTAGCGAATCTGAAACTGAGCCGGTAGCGGTCACCACCACTCTCCCCACAGAGGCTATAACAGAGACTACCCTGCCCCCCACTACTACGACTCCCCCCGTTCCCGAAACTACCGCACCTGTTCCTCCAACTACCACGACTCCGCCAGAAACCAGTCCTCCCCCGGCAGGCTTACCGGATATTTCCGGTTTAGATCAAGGCTATAATGAGTGGTACAATATTAGAAATAGTCAGCATACTACCCCGGGAATTCCCGGCAATATTACACCCTGGCTCAATCAATATAATGGTATTTATTTAGGCAGTACAGAAGGAAAGAACTTCTATTTAACCTTTGATTGCGGAGCTGATTCAGGCTATGCCACATCAATTCTGGATACCTTGAAGGCAAGAAACGTTACGGTAACTTTTTTTGTCACCGGCGATTTCATCACCAACAACCCTGATCTCATTAAACGCATGGTAAATGAAGGTCACTTGGTAGCCAATCATACCGTTCATCACCCGGCTCTGCCTAAGATCAGTCCAGAAGAAATTCGGGCAGAATTAGAAGGGGTGGAGCAATCCTTTTCAGCCACTACCGGGCAGTCAATGATAAAGTATATGCGTCCTCCCATGGGAGCTTATAGTCAGGCCTCTCTAGCTGTCACCTCTGCTTTGGGCTATAAGACGGTATTTTGGAGTATTGCTTATCGCGACTATGACGTGAATAACCAACCAACCCCAGAAGAAACCATGACGATTCTAAGGAATAACCATCATAATGGAGCTGTTTTTCTGCTCCATGTAGGCTCAAAGACAAATGCAGAAACCTTGAACCAAATGCTGGATTTTCTCCAAGCGGAAGGATATAGCTTGAATACACTCCCTTAGAATCTAAATCGCAGAACGAGTCTAAAAACACCCTTCCTTTCTGTTTGAAAAGAGGGGTGTTTTACTCTCATACATTATTGCAACAGATAGGTTGCTTTTACGTTTCTATAATCAAAAATTAACAGCTAAAGTAGCAGAAGTGTTTCGATCTCTTCCAGGGTTGGTACTGCATTCAGGGCACCTCGCCGGGTCGTGATAAGAGAGGCAGCCGCATTAGCCAAGGCAGCCATCTCCTCCAACTCAGGCAAGCTAAAATTCAAGCTGCCTTTTTGAGCAATTTGATAGAGGCAAGTACCAATAAAAGTATCTCCTGCTCCGGTAGTATCAATAGTTTTAACTGTAAAAGCCGGACTATTTCCAGACTTTGTTCCCATTTGATAATAGCAACCCTCTTTGCCCAAAGTTGCAAAAATCAGCTTAATATTGGGGTACTGGCTTAGAAGCTGCTGAACAGCTGGTTTAATCTCTTCCAGCCCTGTAGCTAAATAGAGCTCCTCTTCCGAGACTTTGAGAATATCGCATTGGGAAAATCCATAATGCATCCATTCCTTAGCCTCCTCCATACTGCGCCACAGGGGCGGACGAATATTGGGATCAAAGGAAAGTAGTGTCCCGGCAGCTTTAGCCTCCGTCACCGCGACTTGAATCGTCTGTCTGATAGGCTCATCCGTCATGGACAAAGTGGAAAAATGAAAAATCAAACTATCAGTAATGATATTCATTTTCACTTCCTCTTGGGTAAGCATAATGTCAGCACCGGGCTTACGTGCAAAGCTAAAACTACGGTCTCCATCTTGATCAAGATGAACAAAAGCCAAAGTGGTAAAGTAATTCTTATCAAACACAAGACCATCAACATTAATAGCTCGGGCGGCTACCTGCTGAGCCAGAAGATGACCAAAATGGTCATCCCCCACCTTGCCGATAAAGGCGGTTTTACCACCTAAACTACTTACCATGGACAGAACATTACAGGGGCCACCACCAGGATTCACCTCTAGCACACTATGTCCCTGGTCACTTTGTCCATAAGGGGTAAAATCAATCAGAAGCTCGCCTAAAGATACTACATCAAATCTTCTCTTATTCATAATCCCTCTCCTGTCCGTTTCCTAGCCTTGCTGGTTCGGTTCAGCCCTATCCATCAGCAAACGATTAATTTGAGCAAAAGTTGCTTTGATCGGTGGGGCATAGCGATTCTTATCGGCAATAAAATAAAGCTGCTGCCGAAAGTTCTTATATTCTGTTCCCCCCATAGCTAAGTTCTGCCACATGCCACTCAAAAGATACAAGAAAAACAATTGACTCTTAGAGTCACCTGCGCATAAAGCCGTATACGTAGCCAAATACTCCTGGGGCAGAGGTAAGCAATCTGGTACACAATGCTTACCGGCAATCAATTGTTGTAAAAGCAAGTATCGTGCACCTTTCATATGCTCCTGTAAAAGCCCAGAACGCAGGGGCGATCTGAAAATTTGCCGAGACAATTCGCTGGGTTCTTGCCTCTTTGGAGCAAAGGGACGCAGCAGCTCCACCACCAGTTCGGAAATAACTCCCTCCCACTGCAAGAAGGGAATATCCTTTGAAACAATCCGAGCACTCTTCTTGTCTCGATCTAAAATCCAGCTGCGAATCCGAAAACAATCCCGGTCCTGATAAACTGTACCGGCGATAATATAATCTAAATTTTCTCGAGCACAAACCCCAAACATGCTCTGAACATCCGGCTCAAGGCCACTGCTCTGAGGTCCATCATTAAAAGCCGTAGGGACTAGTAAAACCGGATATCCCGTGGATTCAAAAAGCATTTTTTCCTGTAAAAGCAAGGGAATCCCTAAGGCCAACTCAGCAGCTTTGATTCCCTCCTTATCCTCAACAACCTTATCCGGCGTAGTATTGGCATACACGTGTAAGCCCACTCTCTTTCTTTCAGTGGATAAAGGTAAGAGTGCTACAACACCCGGAAAGGAAAAGGCCCAAGGGGGCTGATCCAAAGCCACCAGAAAAGCCGTCTGCCGAAAAGAAGCCAAAGCGTCACTTTTCTCTTCAGTAGTAGCTGTGTGCGAAACAGCCTCTCCCCCCTCTTGCGGAGAAAAATCTGGAACAATATTGAGCTCAGCTGCTCGCTCAGCTTTTTGGATGCGCTGAGAAAGATCAGGCAAATACGCCTCAATCTCTTGAGGGAAAGTCTTTTTCAGACGCTCCAGAAGACTTACCCCCTGAGTAATCTGTCCTGATTCAAGGGCGGCAATAAACAGATTCATACCAGGGTAGAGCCCATGCTTTTGCAAATCATAAAGGGGTAGCAGCAGATCCACCATCAGTTGAGGATAACCCCGATTCCCTAGGTTAGCCGAAATTCGGAAAAAATCCGTGGCATTATCTTGGCGTAAAGCCTCCTGATAGTACCTTCGTGCGCTGTCTGTCCGCCCTTCCTGAAGTGCCGCATCCGCTAAAAGAATCTGGGGCAGACTCGCTCCGGGAGCCGCGGCTAATTGTTGAAGCGCCGCTTGCACAGCCCGTTCACCGCCACGATGGCGGCAAATTTCCAGCATCTCCTCCAAGGACTCTTGTTGGTTAGGATTATCACAGAGGGAGAACCACAATTCTTCCACAGCCGAATGTAAGGCCTCCTCTGTGATACTGGGCGCCTCTTGCTCATGAACCTTATTCTTCTTAAGCCATTCGGATAGTTTCATATGTTGTGCCGGCCAGCCTTAGGCTTTCCAGGCTGCTCCTTTCTTTATGTCCATTCCTTCGTTAAAAACAATTTTTGTGAAGATTATCCCTTTCGCAGCTTTGCACCTCACCGCAGCGGTAACAGATTTCATTGGTCAAAAACTCTTGGTCAACAAAAGACTTTAAATTGTCTAAGGTTGTTTTAGCAATCGCCTCCATAGCTTCATCCGTGAAGAAAGCCTGATGAGAAGTTATCAAGACATTGGGGAAGCTCATGAGGCGAACCAGAGATTCATCCTCCAAAATATCATCGGAGCGATCCTCAAAAAAGTAGTCATCTTCTTCCTCGTAAACATCCAGCCCCACACCACCGATTTTCCGATTAATCAAGGCGTCAATCAGTGCCCCGGTTTCCACCAACGCCCCCCTAGAGGTGTTGATTAAAATAACTCCGGGTTTCATTTTGGCCAGAGCTTTATCGTTAACAATATAAACAGTTTCCGGTGTTAATGGGCAGTGAAGTGAAATAATATCAGCATTCTTCCAGAGCGTGTCCAGAGAAACATACTCAATATCGGTGTCTTTGGCTGGGAAACGGTCGTAAGCAATAACCTTCATCCCAAATCCCCGCAGAATATCAATCATGATCCGCCCGATTTTACCTGTACCCACAATTCCTGCCGTTTTACCATGAAGGTCAAAGCCGGACAATCCCTGTATGCTAAAGTTAAAGTCCCGGGTTCGACTGTAAGCACGATGAGTTTTACGGTTGACTGACAAAAGCAAGGCCGCCGCATACTCCGCTACCGCATGGGGAGAGTAGGAAGGGACGCGTAAAACATGAATCTTGTCAAAAGCAGCTTCAAAATCAACATTATTATAGCCGGCGCAACGGAGCAGAATAACCCGTACGCCCATTTCATATAATTCATCAATAATGTCTTTGTCCACAATATCATTAACAAAAACGCAGACAGCCTCGCAGCCCTTGGCTAACAGAACCGTATCCAAAGATAAACGGCTGTCAATGTATTTAATCGTGAACCCATAGTCAGGGGAATATTTATCGAACCAGATGCGATCATAGGGCTTGGTGTCATAAAATGCAATTTTCATCCTCTTATCTCCTTTGGTTCATTCATAGTAAGGACGTAATCTATATTTATTCTATCACTGTTACTACCAATTGGACAGCGGCTCAAAGGCTACAAAGCTGAAAACCCTTGCTAGCAAGGCTACTTTATCGATCTAAAACCAGATCGGCAATATTAGGTGGCAAACCAATTGAACTTATTTGAATATGTCCGGCATGTTCTTTACCGGGGCTCTTGAGAAGACCCACCTTAGGCAGAATAAAGGTTACCGTACCATCAGCGGTAACCGCTGCCGGATCAGCCAGCCCCGTATTGGCATCAATTCCTGTGGGGATATCAATGGAAACCACCCTAGCTCCTCGTAATCTGGCCTTTTCAATCCGCCCAGTAATGCTTCTAATATAGGCTGGCAAGGGACGACTATATTCGTAGCCGGTTCCCACAACTCCGTCAATAATGACACAGGGCATGGCGGCCATCTTATCATCAATCATACGTGAAATCCCACCCTGCAAAGCTTCCGGGGTAAACTCCTCCGCTGGGCGCATTTTTACACCTATAGCTCTGGCACTATCTCGCATCACCTTGGGAAGGCCGGTGTGAGCATAGCCTGGAAAGCAATCCCAGAGCAAAACCGGATAACCCCGACTATGCATAATTCGGGCACAAACATAGGCGTCACCACCATTGTTGCCTTTCCCGGCAAAAATATGTATGGGAGTTGTTTTGGCAGCCGCCACCATACCACAAGTATCAGCCACAGCCAGACCGGCATGCTCCATCAAAAGCATAAGCGGAATGGCAAACCGCTCCTCCACACCCTCATCTACCAAGCGCTGCTCCTCTCTGGTTAAGCTAATGCGCCGGGGACGAACAGGAATATAAGGTTCTCTGGGCGGAACCGGATGCAAAAGGCTCTTTTGCGGCCAAAAAGGGTTATTGGGTTGTCTCACACTACTATCCTCCGGAGAAGCAAAATCTACTTGTAACAGTATCGGTTATATCATCTTCCTGTCAAGGACTTTTGTTTATGCTGTCTTCCACGCCCTTGCCTTTTCCGGAAAGAAAGCTAAGTTTTGTTTCCGAAATGAATACGGCGATAAAAATCAGGCTAAAACCAATGAACAGCCGAACCGTAATTTCTTCGCCAAAAAACAAAATTGAGAAAGCTACTCCAAAAAGACCTTCTAAAGAAAGAATGATGGCCGTCTGGGATGCAGGGGTGTACTTTTGGCCGAGGCTTTGAAGCAGTAGCGCAATAGCTGTAGCAAAAACACCTAAATACAGTAGTCCCCACCATTCCTGTTGTCCAATCCTTTGCGGTTGAACTTCAAAGATTAAACTGCTCCCCCAAGCCCAGATGCTAAACACTACAAATTGTAAGGTGGTCAGCAAAATAACATCTTTTTTTCGTGAAAAACCGGCGATAGAAATGATGTGCAGCGCATAAAAAATTCCGCTAATTAAGGTAAGTAAGTCTCCCATAGCAATCAAACTACCGGTTTCGGCCAAGTCGCCCTGAAGAGATACAAATCCAATTCCTATGATACAAAAAATCGCTGCCAGAATATTATAGCGATCCGGTTTTATTTTGGTAAAGGCCCAATAAAAAAATGGTACAAGAATACAGTAAACCGAGGTCAAAAAAGCATTTTTACCCGGAGTCGTGCCTACAAGACCTTGGGTCTGGAAACCGTACGCCACAAATAGAATTGTCCCCATAACTGCACTTTGCCACAAATACTGGGGATTAATCTTTCGAAGCCGACGCCAGAAAATAAGCAAAAGCACCACACTAGCAATACTTCCTCGTAGTGCCAACACAAAAAAAGGCGGCAAAGCATCAATAGCGTTCTTTAGAACCACAAAAGATCCGCCCCAGATAATCGTGGCCGCAAACAAAGCCGACTTTGCTAATATCCGAGATTTTTTATCTGTCATATACTTTACCCTTTCTGTTTGCCACTGTAGTAGCCCGATAGATCGGTATGGTTAATCCACCAATAGCAAGACCGGTAAGAATCGAAAGAATCATAAGAAAGGGTAAATAATATAGCAGAGCCCAAGAACCGGTTACTAGGCTCGCCACCAGCAGTTGAGCCAAAGTGTGTCCAAAGGCTCCAGCAACACTCATACCGAAGAGGGAAAACAGTCGACTCCGCTGTAATCCGTACATAAATAGCAGGGAGGTTATGCCTCCAGCCAACGCCAGTAAAAAGGCTATGGTATTGCCACCAAACAGTAGTATAATCACCAGCCGTAAAAGTGCCAAAGCAAGAGTGCTGCGAAAACCGAAGAGGCAAAGGCCCAGCAAAATAGCAATGTTAGAAAGCCCCAGCTTAATCCCCGGCAGCAAAAATAAGCCCTCCGGCATGAGTATGTTTTCAACCAGGCCTAACACTAATGCAAGAGCCAACAAAATGGCCCAACGGCTCATGGTATAGACCGACCACTTCATCTACTCTCCTCCTACTATCCGCTAAACCCGGTTGGTCACGGATAAACCCAGTTGTCTTTGGCTGTAAGTCATACGCCTAACTCTACCAATTATCTTGAAACTACATCCGGTTGGTTAATCCCTACCGTTTCACCCTCTAATCGTAGTACACTCTTGAGGGGAAGGCAAACAGCCGCCTGATTTACCTCGGTTATCTTGCCTTGATGCACGCAGACCTGATCTTGGCAGGTGGAATATATAATTGCCGCCCCCTGAGAGTCTGCCTCAACAGTTAATTCCCCATCTGCTGTTTGCAGCGTATAGGTAATCGGTTCTTTAAGCCCACGTAAATCTGCTGCCCATACTTCTACGCCCTGTACAAGTAGGCTGGCACGCAAAGTATTATCCTCTACTTCTGGCTTAAGGACTAAGCCTAAAGCCACGGCTCCAGCAATGATAAGGATAGCTAAAATAAGCCACAGATCATTACGGCGAAAGCTATCAATCCTGCGGGAAGTCCTTGGATAAGAACTTTCCTTTTGATTGCCCTCCGACCCCAGAGGATTACCCGATAGTTGCACCTTCTGTCTGCTCAAATCCTTGTTAATCCTCACCGATCTCCATTTACCGGAGAAGAAAAACCTTTCCGGCACAATAAAATACACCTTTAAACTCTAAGTGATATTATAACAGAAAGCATAAAAATAATTATTCGTCTATAAATACCAATTCATAATTCTGATTAGACAAGGTGAAAGTACTTTTTAAATCCGGTGTAAGCCAAACCGTATTATCCTTCGTCACTAAAACCATGGAGAAGTCCTGATACTTTTTCCAAAAACGAATAGCAGAGTCTTTTCCCATAACAAATAGTGCCGTCGATAAGGCATCTCCCCAAATCCCTTCAGGTCTGACAATTGAGACGGAGAGTAAATCATTCTCCACGGGAACACCTTGACTTGGTACCATGATATGACTGTATTTATGCCCATTTTGCTCAAAAAAGCGCTCGTAACTTCCGGAAGTTATCACCGAAGTGTCTTGCGCTTCCAGAATACCTAAATAATCAGCGGCAGAATTTGGATCGGATATGGCTATGCGCCAAGGACTACCATCAGGTTTTTGTCCCCAAGTAGCCGCATTCCCTCCTAAGGATAAGCTGGCACCTGAAAGGGTAAAATTAGCCAGTTCTTCCTGAGCCCGATCAGAGGCATAGCCTTTACCAATCCCACCCAAATCTAATTCCATACCTGGCAAAGGCAAAAAAACGCCCCGGGATTCTGGGTCAAGCTTTACCTTTTCCCAGCCTACTAAAGGCAAGACAGCAGCGATTTCACTCTCTGTCGGCACCCTAAAATCGCCACTAGAAAATCCCCACAAATCCATTAGCGGAGCAATGGTAATGTCAAAAGCCCCCTCTGTGGCAGCAGATATCTCTAAAGCCTTCTGGATAAGGGCAAAAGTCTCTTCCGAAACAGGCACTGAGGATAGACCCGCCTGCCGATTAATTTGGCTAATTTCACTATCAGCCCGCTCTCTGGCCAGAGTATTCTCAAGTTCATAAATTAAAGCTTCAACAGCCTTTGTTGCCTGATCTGCCTCACTGCCATAAACGGTTACCATCATATAGGTATCCATAGCCAAAAAATCAACGGAGCTGCTCTGAGAAGAGCTGGTGGAAGTTGCACCTGAGGTTTGGGTAGGCACATCAAGGCAGGAGCCTAAGAAGAAAAGGCAAAAGCTGAGCCCCCATAATAAGCTCAGCCTCCGCAGTAATTTCTCTGCTGTAAATGTATCTCGTTTCCCAGTCACCCTATTCAAGATTTTCCACCACCAGCCCTCCGCCAGCGTATAGAAGAGTAGACTGCCAAAGATGAAAGTGCAATAGTTAATAAACCAATCCCCATAAGATTCCACCAAAAGAGCATTGATTGCTCCGCCAATTGCGCCGATAATTCCCAAAACGGAAATTGAAAACCACTTTGACTTATTTTAGTTTCCCCTATAGGAAATAAAGTATTGTACAAAGCTAAAAAGCCAAATCGACCACTGTTCTCAACTAAAATAAAATCACTGTCTTTTTTTCCTACGCCTGTTACAGCGCTAATTACATTCTGCTCCCCAATCCCCTTTAAAGGTTCAGGCAGAATAACTTCATAACAAAGGATTGCCAGTTCCCCCTGCGAACTGGGGGCCGGGCTAGTCACATTTGTATCTGGTTCAGGTTTACTCAAGGCAACAAGTTCTGAAAAGAGAATGTAGCCTCGTGGCAAATCACCATAACTTCTTTGATCACTTTGGCTTTGCCCAGTTCTGACCACTCCGGCAACGGTATAATCGCGGCTACCTATCTTAAGGCTTTGACCGCTAACTTGGTTAGAGCCAAAAAGCTGCCAAGCCAGACCTTCATCGAGTACAATCCGCTGATGATCCAGATCATCTTCAGAAATGAAACTACCATCTACCAGTATCATCGGATGAATCAGGGAAAAATCACCGGAAAATCCTGTAAGCACAGCCTCTGCTTGGGTGGCAACTACACCATCTTTAGCATCTTTTTGCAAACTAAATTTGCCTTCGCTGGAGTAGGCATCAACCCAAAGGCGTTTGCCTTCCTCAGTAGTGGCTTCTTCTTCATAATCTACGCCCCGCTTTTCGGCGTCAAGCTCCGCAGCCGCTTGAATCGCCTCCTCAAGCTTCTCGCGAATGCCTTTAATATCACTCACTTGCAGGCTTAAGGAACTATCCAACACCAAAGGCGGCAGATTCCCTGCCTGTCCCTGGCCACGACCAAAAAGACTTATTTGAACAAAACTTCGACCACTACCACTTCCCCAGCGCTGAGCCGCACTTTGGGAGCTTTGACCTTGGGCAATCTGATTTTTTACGATAGCCGCTCCAAGGCAAAGAACAACACCGCAAAGGAGAAGAACAAAAGGCAGAATAAAAAACAGTCGCTTTAGCCCCTTATAAAAAGCAGAACCTGTGGCTTTAAGTTTTTGAACTATTTTTTGTCTAATACTGTCCACCGCTAGGCCTCCTTTATGAATATGCTAATCGTACTTGAGTGCCATCCTCCAGAGGCTTGGTAGACATGGTAATAACTTCCCGACCTGCCAGGTCTGAGGCCTCAACCGCCGTATTCGTTCCATCTGTGGCTAAAATCTGAACCGGAACTTTTAGCACACTATAGCGGGTTCCCAAGGGACTGCTGCGCTGAATCATAGCGTAGACAAATTTTCCGGATGCAGAATCTTCGTGAATCGCACTACTAGGTATAACTGCGTCATATTGACGAGTCTGGTTAACGAGAGAAATTGTTGCTGTCTGCCCGGGAAAGAAAGTGCCTTTAATAGAGAAGGTCACATTTCTTGTGTTAGTTGGGTCATTGGGATCGACCTTAATAGCGGTTATTGTGGCAGTATCATCTTCAATATATAGATCTACCCGACCGGTTTGACCAACTTTTAAGTCTTTTGCCTGAGCTACAGGTAGGGAAATAGTAATTCTATAATTTTCTTGTGCCAGATCAATGGCAGCAATATCCTGATCTTTAGGCACTTTCTGACCGGCGGTAATATCAAGGAGAGAAATCGTTCCGTCCTCCGGGGCCGTTACCGCTGACTGCCCCAGAACAGCGGTTAACTCGTCAACCTTCTTCTGCGCTTCCTCAATGGCTTTGCGTTCTTCCGCATTGGTCATTTGCTCCAATTCCGAGTCAATGCCGTCAGCTTTTTTCCGATCAGCCAGGGCTTTGTTAGCAGCTTTAAGTGATTTGTCTGCATCATTCACTGTCTTCTGAGCATCCTTTAATTCTGGTAAAGCATTGGCCTCACTTAGTTGGTTATTAGCACTCTCCAAATCGCCATTGGCTCGGTCAAGATTGCCTTGGGCTGTGAGTTTTTCTTCTTCTTTTTGTGTTACAGCAGTTTGGATATTCTCAAGCTCGATTTGAGCCTGATCCAGCAGGGCTTTGGCCTTTGTGGTATCTTCACCATTGGCCTCTTTCTCGTTGTAGATAGCCTGCAACTGATCTACACTAGCTTGTTTACTATCTCGGTCTATAATTAAATTACTCAGATCAGTCTCTACCCGACTCACATCCCCTTGCGCCACGGCCACGGCTCCCTCGGCATTTCTAACCGCAGCATTAGCCGCATCAATCGCACCGGCTTTACTTTGAGCCTTTGCCAAATTAGCGTTAGCTTCATTTAGGCTATCCGTTGCGGCATTAATGGCATCAATCTCAGCGGAGTAATTACCTTTATCTTGTTTTTGGTTCTCCAAGCGTTTTCTTTCTTGCGCCTTTTCCAACTCCTCTAAAGCTTTCTTGGCATCCTTTAGCTCCTGACTCTCCTCACTTCCGGTTACCAAAGTGGCAATTACATCACCTTTTTTTACGGCATCGCCCAGAGCAACCTTTACTTCAGCAATCGTCCACTCACCAGCAGCAACAATTTTTTCTTGCTTATTAGCGGTTATAGTACCGCTGCCCTTAATGGAGGCAGATATTTGAGCTGGTCCAGGGTAGGCTGAACGAACCTCAGGTAAAGAGTAGTTCATAATTGTATTCGAAAAAAAGGTTAGAATCGCCATGATAATTAAAAACGCTACCCCTGCTTTAATTACCCACTTACGATTGAATTTTGTTTTTGTCTCCTCTGCCATGATCAAACCTCCTGCGCAGCTGCAAATTTATACCCAAATATATGTAAATTATTAATGTCTCGCATTCTCATTGATCCTATTTAATACCAGAGCGAGAAATTCCTTCCACTAAGTACTGTTCACCATTTAGAAAGATTAATAGGGGTGGAATCATGAAGATAAAAGATGCGGCAAAAGCGATGCCAATTTCACCGGTATTAATCTTGGACAAAAATACGGATAACGGATGTTTATCTTCTGATTTTAACAAAATCAGCGGCTGCTCTACCATGTTCCAGTAATCAATAAAGAGCAAAATACTAATAGCATAAAGAGCACTCTTACACATGGGAATGCAAATTTTCATAAAAATTTGCCACTCTCCTGCGCCATCCAGCTTAGCCGCCTCAATATAAGAAGAAGGAATCTGGCGCATGTATTTTGATAAAAGAAAAATACTGAAAGTAAAAAATATACCGGGTAAAATAATTGCCGCCGCTGAGTCTAAGAGCCCCAAGCTTTCAGCAATAAAATAGTTAGGTACTAAAGTCACCTGAAAAGGCATCAGCATCAGAATTAAATAGGAGAAGAATAACACTTCTCGACTTTTCTTCCGATAACGGGCAAAGCTATAGGCCGCCAAGGCACCTACTATCAATTGTCCCAAAACAATTGGTACAACTAAAAACATTGAGTTCCAAAATTTCAACAGATAAGTAGGGCTTTTGAAAAGCACGGTAGAAAACTGCTCAAAAGAAGCCATGTCCGGAATCAACTTTAGCATAACCTGACTGGATAAATATGGCTTGGGTTCGTTGGTAAAACCACTATTATAGAGAGAGTCAAAAACCCGGCCATAATTTGCTTTTATTTCAACGGTGGACATAAAGGCATTCAAGATTGTAAGTACCACCGGGAGGAGAGCCACTATCGCCAGCCCCAGGGCAATGGTGAATAAAAGGCTTGTTCGAATTCGTTCTTTCACAGTTGTTCTGGCACCAATCACTCTTCCACATCCTTTCCCAGTCGATTCTCGGCAATAAATAGTCCCCCCACAATGATAATCATAGCCACCGCCATGATTATGGCAGCCGAAGTTAGCTGCTGGTATTCAAGACGTCGGAAAGCATTATTCATGAAATGCTGGAGCATGTAAAGACTATCATAAGGGTAGTCACCGGTTAGGAGATAGACCTCCCGAAAAACTTTAAAAGAATTAATCAGCGACATAATCGATACAAAAAATATTGTGGGATAGAGATAAGCCAGTTTGATACTGAAAAAGCAGCGAATCCCACTGCCGCCATCCATCCTAGCTGATTCCAACAAGTCCTTCGGGACAGTTCCCAAAGCACTTAAAAACAAAACCATGTTGTAACCAAGATTCTTCCATAAAAACAAGAGCAGAATTACCAGCCGACTCCAATCAGACTTCATCCAGTCTAATTTATCCACCCCAAAATTAGCTAGAAACGTATTCAGCGCACCATTGTGGCTGAAAACCACTTGCCAGATCAACACCACCGAGGCAACCGGCACCATCATTGGACTAAGAAAAACACTCCGAAACCAACTCCGCGCCGGAATCTTAACATCTAAAAGCAGCGCCAAGAGCAGTGCCAAGAGCACCGCTAATGGCACTGCCAAAGCAGAAAATATTAAAGTGTTTTTGGCGGCATCTAAAAAGGCATCGTTAGTCAAGGTACTTATGTAGTGCTTGAAGCCAACATATTCCTCAGGGTTCCACCATTCACTCATGGGGCTTCTCTGGAAAGAAGGAATCAAGGTTTTAGCAACCATTGGTCCAAAGAAGAATAAAAGCACCCCAGCTAAACTAGGAACCAGATAAAGCGTATAGACAAACCAATTCCTAGCTCTAGCCTTTCTGCGAATGCCTCGCTTTCTCTTTAGAGCAAATTTTTCTGCCTCTGCCATAATTCACCTCACCCCAAAAAGTTACTTGCGTTCATTTAATAGTGTCTGCACCCGGTTTTGAAGGGTCTGAGCCACACTTTGAGCCGTTTTGTCTCCGGCAAAAAATGGTGTGACTTCTTCGGATACCATGTTATAAAGTTCCATGTCATAAGTCGGAATCTGACCTAAATTGTCAATCAAGCTCCGATAGGCAGCTTCAATTTCATCAGTCATGGGTTTGGGCTCACTACCATCGTAGTAGAAGTTATATACAACAGGCGAGTTAGGATCGACCGTTTCCGGGTGCTTAGCTAACTCAATATCTTTTTCAAACAAGCTCTTTAAAGCGGGAATTTGCCCCATTCCCATACCATTTGAAGAAGCAAGATTCTCTTCACTCATAAAGTACTTATAGAACTCCCAAGCGCCCTCCTGCTGTTTAGAACCTGAGGCAATAGACAACATCGTGCTTGGTACGCAACCAGGACCTTGCTGGGAAGGTGAGGGTAACCCCACTACTGATACAGGTTCGCCAAAGAGTGCAACTAACTGATTGTAGGCACTTGCTCCTGCGATATAGGCATCTGTCAAAGCCACTTCCTTATTTTTAATTTTTTCATAAGGATCCTCCATCATCATGCCACCCTCTTTATTTAACTGTTCATCAGGGGTGCCATATTTTTTGGCGAAATCAAGCAGCTGATAGAAGCTCTCATTGTCAAACTTTGCCTTGCTGGTATTTACATCAATATAATCATTCAGACCCATGAAAAGCGAACCAATGAATAATTGACTCTGGGAATACTGAGCTAACATTTTCATATTGGCTGGTAAAGAAGTGGCTATTTTTTCAAACTCTTCCACTGTCCAGCCCTTACGATCACCAATGACAGACTTGGCACCACCCAAACCGCTAACCATAAAAGAAGGGATCATATAGTAGAGCTTACCATCTCGCTCACTCAACTTCATAATAGCATCTAGGTAATCCTCTTTCTTGAAACTGCCATCTTTTTCAATCAGGGTATTCAAGTCTACCAGTAAATTCTTTCCAATATAATTGTTTAACAGACCGGCTTCATTGGTATAGAGAATATCTGGTCCATTTCCAGCCATCATCTCTAAATTCATTTGGGTAGTTGCCTTTGTGGAATCAATACTGGCCTCTGGCGTATCATTATAATCTTTGATAATCACCCGATAATCGGTACTGTTTTTATTAAAGTTGTATACAGCTTTATTGATAGAACTATCATAGCCTAAGTATAGCCCACCTAGGGTAATAATTTTTTTGTTGGCATTGGGATTCTCTTTTTCTCTATTTAAGAGCATCAATACCGGCTCCCCCATGCCAAAGTTATTGCCGTCAACCACCTTCTGGGTAAAGAAAAATACCTTATCATCAGACAAAACAAAAGCTTGCTCCATACCATTGGAAGAACGTTCAATGTCACTATCATTCCAAAGTAAAATCGTGGTTTTTTTATTACTTTCCAGATTGTATTTGTAGATTCCGCTATTAGTAACCTGATAGACTCCATCAGGGCCGGAAGAAAGAGTGGACATTCCCGACGTGGCTATGCCGTCAATCTTTATACCGGTTCCCAGCTCTTTTTGATTAGGCGTAATTTCAAAAAACTCATAAGTTGAACCCGTCTCACTATAAGTGACACCATCAATATAAATCTTATCCCCTACCATAACTAAGTTTTGGGAGTTCATCTCTTCTTTAATCTTAACCGAAGTAAGTTTTTTTCCTTGCTTGTCCGTTACATAAACTGCGCCATAGCTAAGAAAGTAAATATTCTCTTGCTTATCTACCAGAATACGACTGGGCCAGAAATCGACTGGCATAGTTATATCTATTGGTTCACCTAGTTTCTTACCTTCACTATCTATTTTCAGAAGGCCATACTTCTGTTCAGTAGGCTCAGCCTTCGCCTCTGTCATTTGAGAGTAATCGGGAGAAATCAGTAAAAATAAATTCCCTTCCGAGTCGGCTGTAAGAGACTGAACACCTCTACCCGCTGGAAGAATTGACTTTAGATCTACCTCGGAAGTCAACTTGCCATCAAAATCATAGAAATAAATTTTATCTGTTTGTTCACTACCTGCACTCTCGTCAAGGCCTTCTTTGATAGGTACCGCGGCTTGTGTTCCCTCACCGGCAGGCTCAGTCCCGGCAGCAGTTGCCCCCTCTTCCGTGATTTCAGAAACTGCAGGAGCAGACTCTTCTGCCGATAAAAGATCCACCTTAGGTGAATTCTTTGTATTCGATGCAGCAATAGCTTGGGTTCCTTCTACCTCATTAACTGCCCCTGGCGGAACGGAGCCACCACCAGATTCTCCTCCTCCGCCTTCGGTAGGAAAGACATAAACCGATACCAGAACAGCAATTTTATCTTTAAGCATGGTCATGGAGTTAACGCTTACAGAATCATTTTCCTTTGCCTTATAGAAGTCTAACTCCTTGGCAGAGAAATATGCCCCTGTAGCAGTATTTCCACCGCTACCACCATTTTCATTTCCTCCACCATTTGAGCAAGCTGCCACGCCTAGCCCCAGAGTCGCACATAAAGTAAGGCTTACAGCTTTAAGTCCAAGTTTTGAACGCTTTTCCCCTTGGGCACTCTCCGACAGTTTACGTTTAAAATGAATCATTCTATTTCCCTCAGCTTTCTTAAGGATGTATGTCTCTTGAAACAAGAACTCCAGTAATGCTTTGCAAAAGTTTACGAAGTAAATCTATCCAGTTAGGTTAGGATTGTCATTTGATTATACGTTAAGACCACTTTTCTTGGCAACCAAAAAGGCATAACACTTTTGTAAGATACGATCATTCTTCGTCTTTTAAAGGGGTTATCATTTAGTATAATTCAACAAGAAAAGTGCTTCACTACTCCATTCTCCATCTTCTTTCAATAAGAATAACGAAGACAAAAAGATTTTACGTGACGATTTAGTCACCTAACAGGCACTTTTCCTTATGTTATAATATGGCTAAAGTATTGGTTTTAATAAAATTAAAATTACGCATATAAAGGGACACAATATGACTAAAACCTATCTCACTGTAGCCGGCTTTTCAGCGGCATTCCAGTTCATTCCTTTCGAGCCTGGGCAAGCCCTGTGTTTAAAAAAGGTTTCCTCACCCATTGGTTATCAGGATGCTATCCTTGCCCACTTGCCCTATCTGGGTGCTGTAGGCTATGTAGCTGATGAAGCAGATATGGTTATTCGCGGAACTCATAGTGCCGGGCGAATTTATGATCAATTGAATAGTGCGATCATGGTAACAGTAGAATTTATTTTGGATAACCGAATTATTTGCCGTATAGCCTCCCCTAAAGAACAGAAAAAGTTGAAGAAGGACTTTAGAAAAAAGGAGAAACAGTTGGGCAAAAAGGCTGATAATGTTCTACATCACCGCCATTTCAATACCAACCGCCAAAATATAGATACTTCTCAAGCTAAAAAATTGGGAATTACCCCCATCTGGGAGCCACCTAGAGACTAAAAGCAGATGGGTTCTTTGCTTTGTGCCACAGTGAATGTAATGCCTCCGGGAAAGGACGTACGAACCAAAAGTAACCGTCCTTTTTCAGAGGCTAGATAAGCGCAGGGGGCACTAATAGTATCTGTTGATTCCGCTGTTTTTTGACTAAAAGGCGCTTTGGTAAAGAGATAGCCCACGTTTTTCATTTGCACTGGTTCTACCGTCTGCACCGGGACGTGCAAGTATTTTGCCAAAGCCATTACAGCCGGTTCTTCTGCAATAACCGGAATGGTAGCTAACGCGGCTACAGCTCCTGAAGCCAAGTGATGACGACGAAAAATATCGGAGAAGGATTGCAAAAGATACTCTTGATTAACCTTTGATCGACAACCTATACCTACAAATAGATTTTGCGGTTGCAAAATAAGTATATGACTGGGATAGGTACCGTCTTCTCTAGGGGGAAGATAACGGTTGGTCAAAAAAACACTAGCAGTTCCTTCTGACTCGCACTGAAGATACTTTTTGAGCATGGCGGCTTCTTCATCAGCCTGAAAACGAGTAATGGAAAGGCTGCCTTTGTCCCAATCTTGTCTCTGCCAGAGAATTTCTTGATCGGTATAAAGCTCGACTCTTGCCTCTAATAAAAGCAAATCTGAGACCTTCTTAATAGCACTAGGGTTATAAATTGTTAGGCGATTTCTTTTGGCAATATCAGCAAAGGAAATAACTTCTCTTGTATCTCCTCCGGTAGTTATAACTGCCGTTCCACAAAGGCCATGAGCTAACTTTCGTGCTAACTCGTTGGCTATACCTTTGTGCCCGGCCAACAAAGGAACAACAAAACGGCCTCCGGTATCCACCGAGAGCAAAGCAGGCTCCATAAGCCCTTTCCCCCAAAAAGGATTCAGTAAGCGTAGTGCCTGAGGTAAAGGCATAACCATAACAATGGCATCCATCTCCCGAAATGCCTTTGCCAGTTCAGAGGAAGGTACGATTTCACCTTGCTGTATCTTAATTAATTGTTCTCCTAGAACCTGACTATCCAAGCTACTAAGAATATACGCTACCTTCATAAACATCTCCTGCCAAACTTGTAAAGTAATTGTAATAATTATAACAGGTTTATGTAATTATGCCATCTATTCTTCTTTTTTGTTTCAGGAGAAGGCTGGACACCTTATCAATCAATGAATGGGATGAAAAAATTTCATCCTAGTCAAAAAATCTAAAGCATTATACAATAGTCCCGTGGAACATCACACTTCCACTTTGTTCTCAACACCATAATTCCACCCTCAATTTTGGATGAAAATGCACGTCCTGAACCCCATAAGGACGTGCATTTTCTATTATCATTTTTCTAATAAGAAAGCGAAGCACATAGTGCTTCAGATAGCTAGAATCATAGCTTTTCCAGCAAAGCAACCATCTCTTCTAAACTCTTTGCACCAATAACAGCTTCCTGATCGTCAATAATAAGAGTAGGAACACTCATTATATTATGTTTTTGTTGGAAATCCGGAAATAATGACACATCAACCATCTGCGCTGTAACTTTAGGATTAAGAATGGCAATGCGTTGCGCAGCTACCACCACATCCGGACAAAAGCGACAAGATAAAGAAATACAAACTTTTAAATCTGCCGCCTTTAGCCGTAGGATACGTTCCCGTAAGGAGTCATCTATACTTTGACCGGAACCCGCCAAGTTATAAACAGCTAAAACAAAAGAGGTAGTTTCATGCCCTCCCGGAATTCCCCTAAAGGCAACGCCACTGCTACTTCCATCCTCTCTTAAGAGCCAGAACACCGGCAAATCCTTTCCGCCGTAGAGCTGAACTTCCTCGGGAGTGAGACTGTTCACCGCCTTAGACTGAACTTCAATCTTAGGGCTTAGGGATGCTATCTCCTCTGCAAATTGTAAAAGTTCCAAAGATTTACTATTGTCTTGATCTACCAAAGTTAGAAGAATAAGCTTTTTTTCTAATTTTGAAAAAACATCCACGATCTGATTTTTTACATCTGGAGTAAAGAACTCTTTTTCTTTTGTTTCAGAGGCGCCCTCACCAGAAGACGTATCAGCTTGTTTTACTAAGGGAGGAGTCATGCCCACCGGCTCATCTAAAATGCCTAATTTTTCTTTAAGTTGAGTGACGTATTTTTCCGCAGAAGTAGCAGCAATTGCACCATCCGCCACCGCTGTAACAATTTGGCGCAATTCTTTTGGGCGTAGATCCCCAGCTGCATAAACCCCCTCAATATTTGTCATCATTTTCTCATCGGTTAGCACATAGCCCTCTTTATCCAGGGTTATCCAATCCTTGAATAAAGCTGTTTCAGGAGCATAACCGGCAAAAACAAAGATGCCAAAGGTGCGATCCCCTTTAGGGGTATCATAGCGAAAAGTCTCACCGGTTTGATTATTTTTAAAAATGGCGTGCTGAAGCAAAGTATCTCCACCAGCTTCTACAATTTCTGTATGGAAGGCAACTTTAATTTTAGGATGGGCAAATACTTGATTTTGTACCGAAGCTGGGCAACTTAGCTCGCCCTTTCTGACAATCATTGTTATACTGCGTGCAAACCGAGTCAAATACAAGGCTTCCTCCGTAGCTGCATAGCCACCACCAATAACAAATAGGTCTAGGCCCTTAAAAAAGCCGCCATCGCAGGTGGAGCAATAAGAAACCCCTCGGCCGGTATAATCGTCTTCGCCCTTAAAACCAACTTTTTTGGGGAGAGCTCCTGAGGCAATAATTACGGAATAGCCTCGATATACCTTAGTTCCGGAATAAATTACCTTAACAGTATCTGAGAAGTCAACTTTATCTATGTTTTCACTTATAAATGCCACGCCAAAGTCAGTCGCTTGCAGCTGCATCTCTTCCATAAGTTGCGGACCAGAAGTGGAGCGAACACCTGGATAATTAACAACTTCTGCCGTGTTTAAGAGCTGCCCTCCCGGCATTAATTTCTCCATGATTAAAGTTTTCATTTGGGCACGCCCTGCATAGATACCAGCAGACAAACCTGCAGAACCGCCTCCAATTATCAATAAATCATAAATCATATCCATCTTGTTTCCTCCTAAGAGCTTTTACTTATCATACGCCATTATTTCTTAAAATAAAAGCTCCGTCCTCGGTGGCAAAAACCGACAACGGAGCTGACTTAATCTATTTACATTCAAATCAGAGCTTGCCGACCAAGTCCAGGCTGGGGGTTAAGGTATCACTGCCAGGTTTCCACTTAGCAGGGCATACTTGATCACCATGAGCTGCAACAAACTGGGCCGCCTGTACTTTCCGGAGTAGTTCAGCCGCATCACGTCCGATAGGCAAGTCATGAATTTCATAAGCCTTAATCTCTCCATCTGGATTAACAATGAAGGTTCCTCTAAGGGTTAGCCCTGCTTCTTCTACAAGAACACCAAAGCCTCTAGCCAGAACACCTGTTGGGTCACCGAGCATGGGGAATTTGATCTTGCGAATGGTCTCAGAGGCGTCTGCCCAAGCCTTATGAACAAAATGGGTATCCTCAGAAACAGAATATACTTCTACCCCTAGCTTCTTAAGTTCCTCATACGTATCTGCCACATCACCTAATTCTGTTGGGCAAACAAAGGTAAAATCTGCTGGATAGAAGAAGAACACAGACCAATGTCCATGTGTTGAAGCGGAAGTAACTTCCTTAAATTCTCCATTATGATAGGCTTGCACGGTAAACTCAGGAATCTTCTTGCCAATTAAATGTCCCATAGTAGCTCTCCTTTGTACTCTTATTTTTATTATTTTTTTGAATTTCTTTTACTTGTAACGATTACAGAAAAGTAATGGTTACACTGGCATTATAATCGCTCAGACTATCTTTGTCGATACCTTTTCTGAAAAAAACTGAAAAATTATAATACTTTATAATACTGTTTAACGTTTAACCCCCGATGTGGTGCCTTCCTGAGCTTTTGGAGGACACTACATCGGGGGCTTAAGGATTTATTATGCGATTAGGCTTAGTTATTCTCAGCTCCATTCTGAACTGATTGAGCTCTCACAATACTTAGATTTATATCTTTCCAGTTAGTGCTAGAGGCATACATCAGCTTCTCTTCTCTGATCTCCTCAATATTCTTGAATTCTTCTCTCCACTTCGAATCTTTGGCAATCAGTGATTTTTTAGATTCCCAAATTACAGGCTCAGCATCCAAGGACAAATTATAGGCTATATAGGACATATCTAGTTCCTCTGTATGGCCGAACAAGTAATTATCAATATTATATTTGGCAATCAGTCGGTCAGGAATGCAATAGTTCACAATCAGCAGAGCTGTAAAGGCGGAAATTACTAAACTCTTAAATAACGGAAAATTCTTTTTCCATTCTTTAATTATGAAGATAATAAACCAGCCGCCAAGTAAGGTCATAAAGGCAAGGACAAAGAAGCGTAGCCGCGATAAACCGTAGGCATTTACATATAAATTCATCCGAATAAAGGCAGACATTAGCTGAACACTGGAAAGAATTACGAGTAGCAAGCTTAGTATTCTAATAATTATGTTGCCGCGCCCTTGACGATTTATAGCATATAAGCAAACTAAGAGTAAGCCAAAGTTAATTAGCGCTATAAAAGCTAGTTCAAAAAACCCCCTACGGGCATAGTCAGCATAGCTAATTCCCTCTGGAAGTTTTCCACCCAGAAGATAGACGAACTGTATAACACCATAGCACAGATATAAAAAGTTTATTAATACCAAAATAGTAGCTGCCAACGCTGTTGGAATTTTTTTATACGAGCTACTGGAAGAGCGCTGCTCAGGAGACATAAATAACCAGCTATTTTTGTAGCTCCAAATTACACTGGCTACAAAAGGCAGGAGAAGAAGAGCAAGGATCATTTTAACTACTAGAGTAGAGAAATTAATTGTAAAAATATTTTGAAAAATTCCGCCTAAAAGATCAGCAAAAATTCGATCTGAGGAAGCGAGTAGCAAGGCTAATATACCAATTAATGGCAAAGCAATACAAATTCCTAATAGAATTTGAAAAAGAATGCGCTTGTTTGTCTTTTTCTCTGTGGATCGATTCTTACTAAATCTTTTACGACTTTCTACCCAGGGCTGGGCAAGAGCAATAAATGGTCGTATTACATAGCCTAAAAACTGTTCCAACTGAAATCTGAAGCGATCCCATTGGCGGCCATCCCCCCAGGTCGGTTGAAGGAAAAGTAGTCCGCAAAGGAAAAGCAAAGCCATAAAGTTGATAACGCGCAAAGGAAGGTTATCAAACAAGCTGTAGGTGACCGCTAAAAGAATGATGGTGCCCAAAAATATAAAGTGCCAATAGTAGCCTTTCTGTAGCTTTTTCAGACCAACACCAGCATAGTAGGCAATGAGAAGCAGTAAAAAGAAGATGGTTAATCCAACGCTATTTCCACCCCAAAATAAGAATTCAATCAAGGCCAGGATAGCTAGGAAAGTCCCTAACCAAGGTCGTATTATGTCCATAAAAAGTCCTCCTTTATTACCTAAAATAAATATCATTGATAGTATTAACTGCCTAGGAAATCTACATAATTAACTCTATCTTCTAGTCCTCAGGAACATATTCAAGAATATCACCAGGTTGGCAGTGAAGTGCCTCGCAAATGGCTTCAAGAGTCGAGAATCGAATCGCTTTAGCTTTTTCATTTTTTAGGATTGAGAGGTTCGCTAAGGTTAGATCAACTTTTTCTGCTAACTCTGTCAAGCTCATTTTACGCTGCGCCATTACTACATCCAGTCGCACCAAAATTGGCATATTAATTCCTCTTTCTATTCATGTAGCTCATTTAAATCGTTAACTGATGTTCTTCCCAAATCTCACAAGCCTGCCGAAAAGTCTCTGAAAGTAGCCACGCTAATAAGGTTAGTACGAGGAAGATTCCGGCGCAAAAGATAGTTAAAATTGAGCTATAGAAAAATATCTTAACAACAAAAGCCAGGCACAGAAGTAAAAAAACAAAGCCTAATCGTTTCAAATCGCGGAAATTACGTCGGGCAAAGGGTTTACGTCCTTCTAAATTCCGCAGTATTCGATGTCCCAAAATAAGAATCAACAAGGTAAAAAGACCACAAGGATATAAAAACAGCAACCAAAAGCGGTAACTTTCCACCATATAGTAAATTTGTGACAAGCTATCATAGGTTATGGCCAATAGCCATGGTAGCGTTAATAAAACAATGGTATTTAGCACTAAAAGCAGATCATTTAATAGTCTGACTGCAAAGGCTAAACTCCCTCTACTCATAATCATCATTCTTGCTCCTCTTTAATTTCTTGTCCCTATGATAAAGTAAAAAAACAAAAAAATCAATATATTTTTATCGCTAAACAATAAAAATATATTGATATAAGAAAAACAAGCAATTAGATTTATACTGAAGAGAGATTTTTATAGAGCGCTATATAGAGCTCTAAACCTTCAATATTTTGCGGAAAAATCTCTACTAGCTCGTAGGCAGGATTTAGCTGCTGAATTAGACTTTTCTGGTCTGACTGAGGAGGCTTAAATAAGGTTTGAATCACAAAATCCGCCTTACCGGTTTTAATATAGTTAAACTGTTCATCTGCCAAGGCTGGATAGTTGGACTGCGAAATTACCGGCATATAAAAAACTCGCAATTTTGGATAGGTTTTTATTAATTGAAAGTATCCGTAATCAGCGGAATTAAAAAGCAGTATAGTAGGCGCATCCGCCCGTTCCCCCCAACTCTCTTCCATAGCTAAGGCAACTTTTTCAATTCCAGTCATCTCTTGTCTGAAAGAGGGGCTTTTATGATATAGTCCGTTTTGCCAAATCAAATAGCTCATCCACAAGATGAAGAGAATAGAACTTATGATAACTTTTTTGAAAGTGACAGCTTGCCAGTCTTGCTTTTTCCTTTCTGGGATTTGTTGCCAAATCCAAGCCACAAAGGTAACCACTCCTATGGCAACAAAGGGTAAAAAACTAATAAACTCATAGGGGTAGGCTCGTCCGCTAATGTAGGTCATGGTTATGAGCAGCAAAAAGAGACCAAAGTAACTGAATCTGCCTAAAGTAACTAAAAAATATTGCCGACTGCATATAAGCCAAAGGCCAACAAATAGAAAGAGGCTTGCCCAAGGATTCTGTAATAAACCGGATATAGAAGCACCAACAAGAGCAAACAGCTTGGAACTGCCACTAGTTGAAGAGGCATACAGTAAGTTAAACCTGAGATAGACCTCAACAAAAGTCGTAAAGCTTTGTGTTGCTGTCAGGTACACTATACTGGGAAGCATACCTAAAAACACGCCACCGAGAAATTTCAATCCGCAACGCAAAAAAAGTCGCTGGTTATTTAACAGCACAGACAGTAACATAGCTGCTGCTACGGCGAAGAAAAAAGCTGACAGGTTAAGCTTGACTAAAAGGGTAAATCCCGAGGACACCCCCAGAAAAAGTAATCCTTTAGGCGGAATAATCCTTTCACCTGCCAAGGTTTGGGAACGGAGGCTGAAATGACGAAAAAAATAGAATAAACTACCCATAAATAGCGGTAGCATAAGCTCTTCCGCCGAGCCTCCACCTTGTCCGTACAAAGAAGGTTGGAGCAGAAATACGGGGAAAAGAATTGTCACTAGAAGTGACGGAAGTACCGGTAAGAAAAGGCGGGCTAACCGATCCAGAAAAAAAAGACACACCCCTAGGGTGACTACCTGAAACAAATATAGTCCCCACATTCCATAAGTGGGAATATAAGCAAGTGCCGCAAATAGCAATAAAAAATTCGGCCCCTTATGGTCGAATATATCCACATAAAGCACTTGTCCATTTTTGAGTGCTCTTCCCACATCCATGTAGATGTTAGGATCTGCCCAGGTCTGATAGGCAAAAAATGGCGAATTAGCCGAGGTAAAAAACAGTAGCACCGCAGCATATAAGAAAAAAAATAAACATCTATAATTGCGCCATCGAGTTACCGAGCTTTTAGCCCAGTAATCTCGATAACCCAAAGAAACTTGATCCATCTTTAGATACTAAAGGTAGGCGGTGTATAAACCCGCGTCTGTAGTTCACTGTCAAGCAGATATAGACCTTTACCATCTTGACCAAATAATTCATATTTTTTGATTAAATCGTCGGCATTCTTTTCTTCTTCCCCTTGTTCCTTGATAAACCAATCTAAAAACTGGATGGTTCGGAAGTCTTTTTCTTCTAATGCCTGAGCATTGAGGGCATAAATAGATGCGGTAATAGATTTTTCATGTTCAAGAGACGCTCTAAGTGGCGCCATGAAGCCCTCGTATCTTCCCTCTGGAGCCATAATGGGTTGAAGAGCCGGTGCCACTCCATGGTTAAGAAGATAGCGACTAAAAAATTTCACATGATCCAGTTCCTCTTGTACCTGAACCGTAAACCAGTTAGCAAAACCAGAAAGCCCTTCCACATCATAGTAGTTGGCAAAATCTTGATAAAGATAGGCAGAAAAAATCTCTTTGTTGATCTGTTGATTGATTAAATTGATTATGGTTTGAGAAAGCATAATTGCCCCCTTTCCTTCTATAAGAACATTTTTACACATCTACATTATACACTGACAAAAATTTTCCTGCCAGCGGTTTTCCTCTGTAAAGGTTTGAAATTAGTTTTGAAATTCGCCTCTTCCACCCAGCCATCGCTATGGTAAAATAAGCTCATGAAAAAGATTCTATTGGTTGAAGATGATCCGTCAATAATTATGGGACTTAGTTATTCTTTGCAGAAAGAAGGCTACAGTGTAGTAGCTTGTTCCAGTGTGGCTACCGCCACCCAGCAACTTACTCAAGATAGTTTTGATCTTCTCATACTCGATTTATCCTTGCCGGACGGCAGTGGGTACGAAGTATGTCAAGCGCAAAAGCAGCTGCGAGATGCTCCGGTTATATTTTTAACCGCCAGAGATGACGAAATCAGCGTTGTTCAGGGTATTGAGATGGGGGCTGATGACTATATCACTAAACCCTTTCGACTGCGGGAGCTATTGTCTCGAATTAAAATGGTTCTTCGCCGCTGCTACCGAGAGAAAGAGCAAGACCAACAAATTATACTGGATAATCTAACCATTAATACTGCCAGTGGTCGCATAACCAAAAAGGGCGAAGACCTGCTATTAACAGCCCTTGAGTACCGCTTATTTCTCAGCCTGCTGAATAACGATGGTAAGATTCTGAGCCGGGATAACCTTTTAGCAGACATTTGGGATGCCGGTGGTGAGTTTGTTAATGATAACACCTTAACGGTGTATATTAAGCGTTTGCGGGAAAAGATCGAAGACGATCCTGTGCACCCGCGCATCATACTCACTGTCCGCGGTACAGGCTATTTACTTGACAGCAGTCGTCTACAGTAGTCCTAAGGAGGAGATTAGGGGGGAGTTTATTGTTTTGGCGTAACCGAGAAGTTAAAAGACTTTCTTATATCTATCTACTTCTACTATTTTTAGGTCTCATACTGGTCTGGGTGTTTCCCAGCTATTTTTTCAGCATAGCTATAGTTATGTTTTTGGCAGCTTTTATTAGCACTTTGGTTGTTTTTCGTTCTTTTTATTGCCAAATTACAAAACTATCTGATTATTTGCACCGAATTAATTCCGGTCAATTCAATTTGGAAGTTGGTCATTGTTATGAAGGAGAGCTATCCATCCTCAAAAGTGAAATCCTAAAGACTACCTTAGCGCTCTCAAGCCAAGCCAGCGATCTCAAAGAAGAAAAGACACGGCTTGCCAATTCGATGTCAGATATTTCTCACCAACTTAAAACACCGTTGACAGCTATGTCGGTCTTAACCGAACTGTTAGCCGATCCCTGCTGTCCTATCCAGGAGCGTCGGGAATTCAGCACCCAAATCCAGGCACAAATTGAACGCTTGCAGTGGCTTTCCACCTCCCTTTTGAAATTAGCTCAAATTGATGCCGGTACAATCGTGTTTAACTTAAATCAAGTTCCGGTTGAAGCTCTGTTTAAAAAAGCTACTTCCCCACTATTGGTTGCTTCTGAGCTCCGAGGCCAAAAAATCCACTTAACCGGAGAAATCCACGCAGAAGTTTATTGTGACCTGTCCTGGACTTCTGAAAGCCTCCTCAATGTTATCAAAAATTGTATGGAGCACACGCCCCAAGGTGGTGAAATAAACGTACATTGCTTTCAAAATCCGCTTTTTACCCAATTATCTATTGAAGACAGTGGTTCAGGCTTTCCTCCAGAGGAGATTCCTTACCTTTTTGACCGATTTTTCCGCGGTAAAAATGCCACCGGCGAAAGTGTCGGCATTGGACTAGCTATGACTAAAAGCATTATTCAGGCTCAGGGAGGCAGTATAGATGCTAAGAACGGTGAGCAAGGGGGAGCTCTATTTGTAATAAAATTTTTCTCCAGCTTTCATGACAGCTCTGTCACAAAAACCTTAGCCACAACTGCTACAATAAAAGAATCAAGTAATTAGGAGTACCAGAGATGACAATCCTTCGTGTACAGAATCTTACTCGGACTTATGGTCAGGGCAATACGCAAGTAGAAGCTCTTAAAGATGTGTCTTTTTCTGTCAGGCGAGGTGAATTTGTTGCTCTAATGGGGCCCTCAGGTTCCGGCAAGTCAACCTTACTCCATATTTTAGGCGGTATCGATCCGCCGGATCATGGCAAAGTCTTTGTAGACGGAACAGATATCTATCAGCTAAAAGATACCCAATTAGCCATTTTTCGGCGGCGGCAAATCGGTCTTATCTATCAGTTTGGCAATTTACTGCCCACCTTGTCGGTAGAAGAAAATATTGCCCTCCCTCTGCTGTTAGATGGCAGGGATTCCGATCCCACCTATATCACCGAAATGCTTAAGTTACTTAATTTAAGCCAACAAGCCCATCAACCCCCAACACAACTCTCCGGTGGGCAGCAGCAGAGAGTTTCCATCGGTCGTGCCCTAATAAGCACTCCGGCTCTGGTTTTAGCCGACGAACCTACCGGTAGTTTAGATCGTAAAAACAGCGCTGACATCATGGAACTCTTCCGCCGCTGTAACCGGCAGTTCAAACAAACCCTTATCATCATCACCCACGACAGTAATATTGCCTTGCAAGCAGACCGGCTGTTAACGATGGAAGACGGTCGCATTATTCAGGATGAGGTAATACGCCCTTGAATATTATCCTTCGGTTTACAGTTAGAAATCTTTTCCACCAGAAAAAATGGCTCCTACTCACAGCCTCCGGGCTGATGGTGGCTACTGCACTTTTTATGGCTGTAATACTCTTTTCTGTATCGTATTTAGATGCTATGGCCCGGAAAGTGTCTTCTTCTGAAGGCAATTGGACAGTTCGACTTACGCTGCCCCTGTTGTCCTCGGAGGCGGCTCTGAGCAGGAGCCAAGTTGTGTCCCATATTTTACCGGTAAAAACAAAGACTGTCTCCTCTGTGGCAGAAAAAAACTTACAGCTTTTATACTGGGATGATAGAATATCTGCTGCCTTTCCCCCAACCATTTTCCATGGTCGCCTTCCAGAAAAAGAAGGCGAAATTGCCCTAGCGATGAATAGTGAATCTAGTCAATATTATGCTGATACAGAACCAATTGTAGAGTTATGGTCGGGAGTTCAGCATGGCAGCTACAAAGTAGTTGGCTTATTCTTACCCCCTAAAGGCATTATTTCTCCATCTAAAGAAAATCAAGCCATTATCTCAACTAAAGATACCCAGCTGACTCCAGATACAAAGCTCCTATTTCTCTACTCAAATTCACCATCTTTTCAATATTACGAAGAGATCTCTAACCTTTTACAACAGGCCGATATTCCTTACGAAAGGGCTGATTTTCATCAATCACTTTTACGCTATCAAGGTGTCATTGCGCCGGGGCAAAAACCCGACTTAATTCTTTTTCTGGCTTCAGGCATCTGTCTGATTGTGCTTCTAACCAGCTCCTTTCTAATTTATAACGCTTTCGCTATTTCATTGACCGCTCGAAAAAATGCCCTTAGTCTATTAGCTGGCTGCGGAGCAAGTCAGAAACAAAATCGGCAACATATCTGGATTGAAAGCTTGCTTTTATCTATATGTAGTATTCCTTTGGGTCTCCTTCTGGGGATCTTGGGTGTTAAGGTTCTAATTGGGCAATTTAGCCCTTTGCTGGAAGGAGCCTTAAGCCTACAAGACTTAAACTTAAGAATTATTATTCCTCTATGGGCTCCGCTACTAGCTCTAACCCTAACTCTAATAGCACTGGGAATTTCACTTATCTTCCCTGCCCGCCAAGCCGGTAAAACTGCCGCGCTAGCTTCACTACGATCACAGCACGATCATACGCTACAATTAGCCAACATCAAAGCTTTGAATCGCGGCTGGCTACGTCGCTTTGGTGGTGTAGAAGCCGTCTTAGCCAAGCAAAACCTCCGACGTACCCGTCAACAATTTCGTCTTGCCCTCTCTTCTCTGATTATGAGCCTGATCTTGTTTTTTGTTGCTTCGAGTTATGCGCATCCTGAAATCATTGAGGCAGCTACCAGCTACGAATTGAATTATTCAGTGGCCGAAGGGCTAACCTCTTTGCCCCAAGAAATTCAGCAATCGACCATTATGCAGACGCAAGCTCAAGGTGACAAGCAGCAGTTTCTGACTGTTGCACTTTTTATTTACGGCTTCATCCTTGCGGTTAGCCTGATTTCCTTAGCCAACATTATCAACACATCTCACATGTCCATAGGACAAAGACAGCGGGAATTTGCTATTTTACAAGCGCTGGGTATGAGCAAAAGTGTTTTGCGCCGTATGATTCTGTATGAAAGTTTCTACTATGGCTTTAAAGCTTTGGTGATTAGTATTCCCAGCAGTTTGTTGATAAATTTTGCCCTACACCTTATCAGCCACCGGCAAGTTACCTTTGTTCCTAATTGGCAAAGCTATCTTCTGGCATTGCTCTTGATGCTGGCAACCTGCAGCTTCATTTTAAAGTCCTCCCTTAAAAAAATAGCACAAACCTCCATCAGCGGACTCTTAAAGCAAGATTGCCGTTGATTACCTTAGCCGCTGAAACCATTTAAGGAGAATAGTGAATAGGCCCCCAGCACTATTAATGGCTAGATCTTCTCTGCCAAAATACCTCTGCTAACATAAAAAATCACGAGCGATGCCACAAGATTATAGCCAAAGGCTACCAGGTAGGGGATAAATCCGAGGGCTGAAATATTTCCATAGGTAATCCAGAGAAGTATCCCAAAGATTGCCAGCCCCGGCCCCATTATCAGGCTAGCGGTCAGGAAATAAATAAAGGTACTCAACAGCTTAGCATTCATAAAACCTAAAATACGTCGAACTAAAATGCCAAGACTGGTGTAAACTAAAGCTAAAGAGGCATACACTAAAGCGGCTAGGGGACTATACCACCAATGTAAACCTGTCATCACACTTATAAGACTAAAAACGACAATCCCTTCCAGCAGAGTCTTAATTATTACTGCTAAATTTGCAAAAAACAGCTTTTTCAACCCAGAAGCAGGGACTAAATATATGTATGGTTTTGCCATCTCCTGATTAAATTTATTCGCCAGTGACATGAAAAATAGCATATAACCAAAAAATACCAGGGCAATAATCTGTACCGTAAAAACTTCTACAACTTTATCGACTATCATGCGCTGTAAAATAATAGCACCAACTATACTAACACCAATAACGATAAAAGAACTAAAATCAATAAAAAGTGCACCACTGCGCCGCTGCTCTGTGATCTGTCGCCAAAAAAAAGTTGAAGCACCACCGCTTTTTCCAGCCAAGCCACTTTTTCCGGTTCTAACAACACGGGAACTGGTAACCCTACCCATTTCACCACTTTGCACTGCCGCCTTTTTGGCCTGCATGTTCTCTGTTGCCTGTAGAACATCTTCGTAATAATCCCCTTTCGAGCGCTTCAGCACGAGTAAGGAAAGAGCCGGAAGTATCAGGGTTAGTGCGAGAAAAAAGAAACCGCGCAACCAATCTCTGCTAATCATTCCCCCAATGAATCCATTAATCCAGCCAATCAGAGGAAAGAAATCTAGTCCGGGCCAGTTAAAATAACTCCAAAGACCATCGACATTGCCCCCATTACGTAAAAGAGAAATAATACCGCCTAGAATAAGAAGAAGCACAAAACCACGCAAAATTATTCGTCCAACCCGGCGACGGCTGGGATGGGCGGCAGTAAAGGAGTATAAACCCAAGGCAATAATCTGACTGGAAAAGGCCATTAAAAACCAGGCAAATAAAACGATAAAAATTTCAAAGGTGCCGAAACCTAAAAGATTCCGCATATTCTGTCCTTGATAGAGAAGAAAAAGGGTAGCTAAAGCACTGGTTCCCATCTGGCGAATAATTCCATAGAGTAGTACCGCTTGAGCCGGGAGTGGAGAGGTAAACAAGAAATTTACGTCTGCCATGGAGAAAAATGTTGAGCCTTGTTTTAAGCCGGTTGACAAATTCAGGTAGATAATAAAACCTAAAAGCAAGAAAAGAATCGTCCGGAAGTACAGGACTCCGGATATCTGATTTTGGCTGATCTGTCCATTACCGGAACGCAAAGTCAGAAGAAAAAAGAAAACAATAGCAATAACTGGCACAAGTGCGGCTGGTTTTTTTAGTAGCTGCCGGAACCAGTTTTTAATAATAGTGATGAAAAGAAAAAGTAAGGCATTCATTCTTTTCCCTCCGTTATGGCAAAAAATAATTCCTCAAGACTCTGCCCCGACTCTTGCTCTTGACTTTTACTACAAGTAGCCAAGATTTTTCCTTTCACCATAATGAAGGCCTGATCCCAAAATCCTTCCACACTATCCAGCATATGGGTAGAGAGAATAATGGTTGTGCCTGCTCTTTTCATTTCATGTAGTAACTCTCTTAGTTCTTTTATGCCATGGGGATCGAGTCCCACCAGAGGTTCATCCAATAAGATCATTTTCGGTCTGGGTAAAACGGCACAAATAATGCTCACCTTCTGCTGCATGCCCTTAGAGAGCTCGCGGCCAAGTTTTTTACGCTTATCTGCCAAATCAAAACGAGTTAGTAGCTCCTCCCCATAGGCCTTGGCTGAATCATCCAAACGGTAGGCGCGAATAATAAACTCCACATGTTCCTCTACCGTAAGCAGATCATAAAGTGAAGGCATCTCTGGCACATAGCCCATAATGCTCTTGGCTTCTGTGGTCTTGTTGCCCAGACCGTCAATTTCGATCTCACCTTGAAAGCGTAAAAGCCCCATGATACATTTAATCAAAGTTGACTTACCGGCTCCATTAGGGCCAAGTAGAAGACCTATTTCTCCATTGGAAAGTGCAAAATTAACATCTTGATTGGCAAGGGTATCTTGGTATTTTTTTGTAACATGTTTGACTTCCAGCATAGTTTTCTCCTTTAGTATCTCCTGCTAACAGGCTAATAATAGCTGAAATAACTATGTCTGTCATCTAAAATCAAGCTTTAGCCTCTGCTAAAGCATTTTCAATCGCCTCTAGAATCCCTTGGCTGCTGTAGGTAGCTCTAGAAACGATGTCTGCCTCCAGATTTTGAGAATCAATAATTTGCTCCTTTATCTGCGCAAAAGCCCGGCTAAAGTAAGGCTCATCATCCTGATGAGAGACAACCGTAATGTCACTAATGGCACCGGATGTAACCGTAACTTGAATCACTGTTGTGCCCCGCCGAAAGCCCGTTCCACTGCCTTCATATACCCCATCTTTATACGTGCCGGTTAGAAGCCCACTATTGGTTTCAGATGTTGTCGCTTCCGAAGCTGTACTAGGTATAGTTGCAGCTGCGGTATTCCCTTGACTCTGGCTTTCAGAAAAAGTTGTCTCCGGAACTGTCTTTTCACTGATCTTCATAGCTTCACTGGTTGGGGTTATCGATGCCGGGGTATCCGATACAGAAGTCTTAGGCGAAAACTGATATGTCAAAAGATAATAACTCCCTGCCAACACAAGAATACCCATGATAATCCAGAGAACAGGCTGAATCCGCTTACCAAAAACTCGTAGTTCGATGTTTTTGCGAGGACAGTTATGAAGGCAGCGCAGGCAAAGAATGCACTCACCACCTCGAACTTCTTCCCTCTTGCTCAGAGGAATCTGGGTAGCACATTTTTTCTGACACAGCTTACAGGCTCCGCAATGCTGCGTTGGCTTAGCTAACGCAGTGGGGCTGATTTTTGATATTAGTGCTAAAAAACCGCCATAAGGACACAAATAGCGACAGAAAAAGCGTTCTATCCACAGGGAGGCAAATAAAATAAACACCAAGAAAATAAAACCCGGTATAAGGCTAGAGAATACTGTTGTAAAATCAGGTGCTTTTCCTGGAGTAAACAGAAGTGCAAACGCATCCCAGGGACTTAGGAAGGACAAGGACAGTTGAGGTGCTAAAACAGCTAAAAGAAAAAGTGCCGCAAGAATGAAATATTTGCTTTTCTTTAGGTAACGATCAGCTTTAGCTGTAAGGGTCTGCTTTCTGAATGGCAAAAAAGAAAAGAGTTGATTGAGCCAGTCTGTAACAGAACCAAAAGCACAAAGCCACCCACAGAAAAGGCGCCCCCAAAGTAGGCTCACTAATCCGACAAGAAGAAAAGGAATCAGATTCAACCAGACTTCTTGCCAACTTCTCTGTGGATTTAGCAGCAAGTAACCGATCTCCATCAGACCCGAGAACGCTGCTGCAAAAAGTGCCGGTAGCAAAAAAAGAAAAACGATTTGAATCACAATACGTAAGAGCGAATAGCCCTTTTGTTTGGCTTGACTAGATCCTGTCACTTTAACCTTGTCTGATTGTTCATTTATGGATTTCACCAAGAATCCTCCGTAGCAGTAAGACTAAGAAAAGAATAGCATTTTTTTCTTATCTATTCTGTCACAAACACATGGCGAAAGTGTGGCAATTTAACTATTTTTCTGCCTGAACTTCTTGGGTACTCAAAGGCGTGTCTTGCTTTTTCTCCAGCAAGGTAAAGATTAGGCCGACAATAATTGGAAAATAGAAGGTAATAAAGCGCCACATAATTATGGCTAGGCTTATCTGGTTCTCTGGGAAATAAAGACTGAAGAAAAGAAAGAAAACCCCCTCTGCTGCCAGAAGTGCTCCCGGCAAGGGTACAAAAGATGTAATTAATAGTACAAAAGCTTGACAGGCAATCATTGCCAAGGAATCTTCGCCCGATAGGCCAAAACTTCTGTATATTACGTTGCCAATAATGAAGAATGCGGTGAGCTGAAGGGCAGAAAGTAGACACATTTTAATCAGTTGACCCTTATTTTTTAGAAGGTACTGAAACTGATCATGGAAAATTTCCAACTCATTACTCCAGTAGATAAGCTTTTCTTTTGGGTGTCTAACGATTTTTATTTTAGTCAGGAGATGAATCAACCAGGTAACGAAGCGAATGGTGCCGCTTTTAAAGAAAGCCGCCGAAATCAGAAGCACCATTACTGCTAATTGAATAATAAAACCAACAAGTACGCCGATCATCAATGTACTTCTATGGGTGGCAAAATACTGGTAGCGCAAAAGTAGCATTGTTAAACAATAAAAGGTTAAGGTAATCTGGTAAATAATAAATTTGGTTAATAGTCCCGTCATGGATTTACCTAAGGGCATACCCCGTTTTAGTAAAAAATATGCCTGCATAGGTTGTCCACCGGAGGCAAAAGGGGTAATGGCATTAAAGTACTGTCCAATCATAGAGATACGGAAAGTTACGCCCAATCTTTGGGTTGAATGCAGCGGTTTTAGGGTAAGATGTAATACATAGGCTTCCAGTAGCCAATACATCACCATAAAGAGGACGGCGACGCTAATCCAAGCCCAGTTTAGACTCTGCAAATTTTTGACTACCTCTGAAACGTCATCCACCACAAAAAGGTAGACCAGCAAAAAAACAAAGGAAAAGGCGCACAACGCCAAGTTAAAGTAATTATTTTTCACACCTTTGGTGGGGGTCTCAACCTTCTCCATATAGCCTCACTTTTTCTTCATAAACTTTATCGTAGAATGCCTTCCAAAGGCTTGATACATGTTCTTTGGAATAAAAAATCCTGCCTCGCCCAGAAGCTGCTACAGCGGCTTCATAGTATTTCGGATCTTCAGCCAAACGTTGAATCCGATCTACAAAACTTTCAACGCTATCTGCCTTCAAGTAAAAATCCATCAGTATATCTTCATATATATCTAAATCTCGAAGCAAAATAGGAATCTGGCAACTCATAGATTCCAACACAGTCATGGGGAAAAGCTCTTCAAAAGAGGGTAAGAACATCACATCCGCCGTATTATAAATTTCAGGCATCACCTCTCGCTCTACAATGCCCAAGAACTGGACATTGGCCGGGGGGGTCTCCATATATTTCTTAATATCATTATAACCATCTGTAATAGCGCCAAAGGAAAAGCCCCCAGCCCAAACAAAATGTATATCTGGCAGACGTTTAGCCGTCTCCACAAAATCAAAAATGCCCTTACGAGTCTGAAGCTGCCCCACTCCTAACACCACAAATTTATCTTGCGGAATCTGATGCTTTTCCCGAAAAGAACTTCGATTTTTCGCCTCACACTTGAAAAAAACCTCACCAGAAACATAGTTTGGAATATAGGTAACCTTATCTCGGTCTATGCCCAGATCTTCAAGCTTACCAATAAAGTAAGAGTTTACCGTTACCAAAAAATCCATTCGCTTATAAAAGTTAACCATGTAACGGTAGAACCATTTTTTAAACACAGGCGGTAGCCGTAAGCTATTCTCCACCGTCTCCGGAATCATATGAACGTACCCCACTGTCATGCCACGACGCTTGACCCAAGGACGAAATAAGGAAAAACGCACATCTATTGTATGATAGTGAGTGATATCCGGCATCATTACTTTATTTTCAAAAACTTCGTATTCTTTGGCTAAATGTTCTTTAACCAGAGCCACTTGTTCTTCATAAGCAGAGCCCACACCTTGACCTTTAATCTTGTGCGCGCTAGAAAGCATATTGATGGTCCTTTTGGTCGTTTTCTTATTGGACATGTGCCACCTTCTTATTTACTTTCTTCCCCTTACGAAAGTCTTCTGATACATATAAAAGCCTAAAAATATCTTTATTTAACCTCAACTCTGGATATTCTACCGCAAAAGCACTATTTTGTCACATCATCCTTTCTGAAGTTTAAGATTTCAAGTAAAGCTATTATGAAAACGCATCCTTTTGTATTCCTAGCTCCCTTATGGTATCCTTAGTCCTAGCAATTTTCCTTGGAGGTTTAGTATGTTATTAGCGATTCCCGCTTTTTTAGAGCCCATTTGGCAGCAATTGACCGTTTTTTTTCTGGCCATGGTACCGGTAATTGAACTAAGAGGGGCAATTCCTCTTGGCGCTGCCGTTTACCACTTGCCTATTTGGCAGACATACCTTCTAGCCGTAGCCGGAAATCTCCTGCCGGTACCCTTCATCCTACTCTTTGTCACCCGAGTATTTGCTTGGCTGAAAAAGTTTGATCGCCCGGGTAGGCTCGTAGTACGCTTTGAAAATAGTTTTGTTAAAAAATCTCACCAAATGAAGGGGCTGACCTTTTGGGGCATTATGCTCTTTGTCGCTATCCCTCTTCCCGGCACCGGTGCTTGGACAGGTGCGGGAATCGCCGCTGTCTTAGAGATGCGTTTTCGTGATGCCTTTCTGGCTGTGGCGGCCGGAGTTTTAGTGGCCGGAGCTGTGGTAACCGCTGTGGCCTATGGTGCTTTTGAAGCCTTAAATTTTATTCTCTGATTTGTTGGCGTTTTTTTTGTGTGCTACTATCCCTAGTAGCACACCTGACATAGCCAACATTATAATTAGTAAATCTGTTGAGTTAGAGCCGATTTCTCCGGTTTTCATTATGGGAGCTCTTTCCCATTGTGCATACAGCGTAAGAGCCTTCGCTGGCATGGTAGAAGTTTCAAAATTCCATTTTTCTCCCTGACCATCAGCTTGCGTATTCCAGCCTTTGAAAATATAGCCGGATCTAATAGGGTCTGGGATAACAGCAATTGGCTTACCAAATTCCACTTTTTGATTTTCTGGAGCACTGCCTCCGCCACCGTTCAGATTAAATTCAAGGGTATAACGATTCACATCCCATTGAGCATATAGGGTTATATCTTCTGCAGGCATTTTACTACCGGCAAAATCCCACTCTATCCCTGTCCCATCTGCCAAAGTATTCCAGCGCAGGAAGGTATGACCTGTTCTAGTTGGGTTTGAGACTGCTATAGCAAGTCCACCGAACTCCACTTGCTGTGGGTCTGGAACCTGGCTGTTCCCACCGCGAAGATCAAACTGCAACGTATAAACGTTGGGTAGATAGTAAAAATTCAAAACTTGACTAACATCTGAAAAAACACCATTCATAGCCGAATTTTCAGCAGCTTCATTAAAGCTAAAACCTGGGAGATAAGGCAACAGAACACCAAAGCCTTCGCCATGATTGCCGGTCAAAGTCTTTTGGCTTAGGTTTTTGTTGGTATTTTGATTAATAAAATTAATGGTAACGGGATAGGAAGGATAAAGCGAAACCTGATTTGAAGTGTATGAAAGTGAAAAATCCGTAGCATCTCCCTGAACTTCATTATAGCCTGATAAGGATGTATCAATACTACTCACCGTCATCCCCGAACGGGTTTCAAGTCTATAGCTATATCCTATAGGACTATTGGTAACGGGCGTCGCTAGATGTATTTGTAATATCCCAGTAGCACTGTCATACTCTATATTTCCAACAGTAGCACCACTCATCTGCACTGAATTATCAACATACTTGGTATTAGAGGGTAATTGAATTTTTATTACAGGAGTATGCAGGAAGAAGGTGTCCTCCAAGGGGTCTGGTGTTATTTTACCGCTGATTGTCACTTCATCACCAATTTGAAAGTAACTATCAGTTGTACCCTCAGTTTGAATAAAAGAATTTAGAGTGATATTGGGCTTGCCAATATCCACTGCAATTCCCAGCATATGTAAAAAAATTGCATCATTAGCTGTGGTAAGTTGTAATTGAAGATTATTAGCACCGTCAGAGATAACTGAGCTATCAATTGTCTGCGCCAGAAGGTCAATATTAGCTGGAATGCGATTAGGATTACGATCTAAAAGGTCACTACCATTATCTGTGATTCTCCCTTGTAGTAAGTCAGCCCCTCTGACACCTGTTGGAAGAAGGCTTTGTCCAATTTGATTGCCATCTTCCAAAGAATTTATGTAAGCACTGCCGCTAAAAATTGTCGAGTTACCACCCCCAGCGCTTAAAATCGCTTGACCTGTGATATCCGTACGAGGAGTGGCAAAAGGAGTTGGTGAAGCATTTAGAATTCGCGTGGCATTCAGCATTCGCAAATTGTAACCTTGAAGGGACAGTTGTCTATAGTTGTAAACATCATTTTCTTCAATAACAACGATTTCCCAATTAGCAAAATTATCTCTGGTAGACATCATGGTGCGCTCGCTATCAATATTCTTTCCCCAATAGGTTCCGCCACCTTGCTGCTGAATAAAACCGGTAATATCATAGTAAGCATCTTGATAACCATCATCGAAATAAAATCTATCCCCTTGTGGGCCTAAAATAAAAGCATTATCCCGAGTAGGATTAGCATTTTGTAGACCAACTACATCATAGCTTTGTGCCAAGTATAGGTAAGCTTTTATTACTCTTCCCTGTGGAATATAATCCATAGACGTGCTGTTATAGGTAGACGGATCATTATCTTTATCTATGTATTCGTAAAAGGGTCTGGAGGTCGCATTTCCCTCGTCGTATCCTACAGTATTAGAATTACCGAATAGTTGGTACTGATACCTTCCAATATCGTTAAACAAATTCACCCCGTTCACATCATTATAGATAACCGGATATCTCGCCACCGAAGAAGACGCAACATCATTTCCGACGGCCATTACAGCACCGCTACCGATTCCTAATATCCCTCCTAAGAAACAAACCACCATAATCAGAATTAATCCTTTTTGTCTATACATTATTGCTCTCATTATTTAAGCTCCCTTACTTTTCATTTATTTTAAAAATAGTAGTCACTATTTTTATTACCATTCTCAACAAACGTTTTTTATTTTCCCCTAACCTTTAACATGTGTTTTTCGGCTATTAAATTGTACTAAAATTCCCAGAAGCGAAAAAGCCAGAAAAACAGCATTCACCAACCACGGATTAGCTTTTGTCGTCATAATAAAGGTTTCTTCCAGTTCCCCACCTTTAGCAGAGAGCAAGGTCAACAGGTTGAAAATATTCTGAGAAATAATGTAAGCACCAAAAATAGCCGTAAGAAGAATAATGGCCGGACGCTGAAAAAGCACTACCAAAAATGCCACCACCAAGGCAACTGCCAATACAATTAACAATACGATTCCCCACCGGGCGCCCCCTTCACTGCCGGAAGCGGCAGTGTCGATCAAGTTGCCCACCTCTGCGCCTAAATTACTGCTTCCAAAGGGTAAGGACGCAGCCGCATCAGCAGATTTCGACACAGAAGAACTTCCGCCAATCCATTCCAAAAGCCAACCGGTTATGCCTTTTTCACTTTCACCAATAACCTGCAAATATGATTTTAGAAGTACATAACCACTAAAGCTAAAACTTACATAAAAAAGTGCGGCTTTATAGATTTTGAAGGAGAGATACCCCAAAAGAATCCCACCTACTAGCATAAATACATAAAGCCAAATGCCGTTACCCTTATTGGGCAATGCCTCTCTGCTTAGGTTGAAAATAAAATAGCCCAAGGCACTACCTAAAAGAAATCCCGCCAGACCCATGGTAAAGCGAAATAAACGGTATCCGGCTAAACACAAAACTGCCCCGCAAAATAAATAGAGCAGTAGCGTAATCAAAGTCACAAGCTATCCCCTGCCTTTCAATATTTGGTCCTACACCTCTTCTAAATGCACCCTAACCAACTCTATAACACCTCTGACATGATCGTCATTCAGAGAATAGTACATTGATTTACCGCTGCGGCGAGCTCGTACCAGCCTGGCCTGACGCAGCGTTTTAAGTTGGTGAGAAATAGCTGACTGACTCATATCCAGGAGACAGGCAATATCGCAGACACATAATTCTGCCGACGATAGTGCATTCAAAATACTTATGCGGGTAAAATCACCCATAATCTTATAAAAATCAGCCATTTCTGCCCGAAGAGAGCGCGGCAGCAGCTCTGCCTGCACCCCTTGAATAACACCTTCGTGGACTACATTAGACTCACAACAATCCGACAAGGCCGGCCTAGAATCACTTTTTTCGTTCATAAGACCTCCTATAATTAAGATAGTGGTTAGAATCAGTATACACATTTCCCAGTGTTGGTACAAACCCAGCCTTTTTAGCTAACGTCATCCAGCCACTCGCCTAACAAGGTTTCTACCTCTGCTAAAGAAACGACCAGCATCGCCCTTTGTTTAAACTGTGTGGCCAGATACTGCCCTTTAAAATAGCAGGCCAAATTTCCGCGCATTTCCTTTACCGCCGCAGTCTCGCCCAATCTGGTACAAAGACCTTTTAAATGACGTAAAACTATCTGCACCCTTTCCTCTGCCGAGGGTAGATTGGGTTCCGGCTGTCCTGCCAGTCCGGCACTAATCTGAGCAAATAGCCAAGGATTACCTTGAGCCGCCCTGCCAATCATTAGACCCTGTACCTGTGTTTCTACCAGCATTTTTTTGGCACTTGCGGTGTCCCTAATATCGCCATTTCCAAAAACAACTACCTTTGAGCCTTTCAGCACTTCGGCTACCTGGGCAATACTTTGCCAATCTGCCTGCCCTTGGTACATTTGTTCTCGGGTTCGCCCATGAACTGTTACTGCCGCTGCACCAGCATCTCGACACATTAAGGCAAAGGGAACACAGTTTATTTGTGCTTCATCCCAACCGGTACGAAATTTCACGGTAACAGGAATGCCTGCTTTCTCACCTTGGCGAACGCTGGTCTCAATAATAGCGGAGGCTCTTTGAAAATCTTTCATTAAAGCCGCCCCTGCACCGGTCTTTACTACTTTAGGTACCGGGCATCCCATATTCAAATCAATACAAGTGGCTTGCCTTAGTAATGGGTGTTCTAGGATTAAAGGGATTGCAATTGCGAAATCTTCCGGCGCACTACCAAAAAGCTGAATAGCCACCGGACCCTCTTGGGTAGGATCAATTTCTAAATAGCGGTAAGACTTAGTAATACTTTGCTGATAGCGTATCCCCCTGGCACTTATCAACTCGGTACAAACCAAGTCTGCCCCCTGCTCATGACATAAGGTTCGAAAAGTAATATCACTTGTCCCAGCCATCGGAGCTAAAGCTAAGGGGCCTTTGATCTGCCTTCCACCAATGGTTAAGAGATTACTCTTCATCTAACCAGTCCTCAGCCCTGCTAGTCTTATTGTTTTGGCCGCAGCTAAGCAAAAGGGTGGCTTTTTCTTTCTGCAGACTCTCAAGGGAATCAGTATGGTTGCTAGACATTTCCGACAGTTTGGTAATGATTTCATCCATCTGAGCAACAAGGGCACGGAGTTGACCTTGACCATTTCCCAGAATAACTTTGAGATTGTTCTGAGAAAAGACATTGTCAAACCAAAATTCCACCATATGACTGGCCGAGGAGATCCGACTAAAAATAGCTGGTTCAGCCAAATTAACTTCCGAAAGTTCTCGTTCAAAGTCCTTAATCTGGGTAGTCAAGCGATTAAATACCCCTTGAGCCTGATCGATTTTTTTCAGGGCTCGGCTGGGAATCAGTAGGCTGGAGCCGCCCCAAATATCAGCATCTGCCCATTGTTCTAGGTCTTTCACCTCTGCCAAGGCCTCCAAAGCTACATCTTTCACTTTTCTGGCTGCCTCCAAGGCCTCCTCAGTCTCTATCAACTGACGCCCGGTGGTTTTTGAGGTGTGAACAACTTGGCAATAGGCTTCAAATAATTCTGATTCAGCACCGGCGAGAATTTCTTTCTCACGCTTTCGCATCTGCTCTTCTAAGGCAACTTTCTGGGTGCTTAAAAGACTTATTCTTTGGCTTAGCTCCGTCTTTTCATCGCGCAAATCCTGTAAATGTTCCTTTTCTTTTTCTAATTCAAGCTTGGCCGCCAAGAGTTGTTCATCTTTTTTCGTTAGTTTCCCGTGGTGTAAGCCTATAAGCCGCTGAAAGAGCTTGGAAAAAGACTCTTTTTCCAATTTTTCTCGTTCACCGGTGAGAACTTGCAAACGTTGTTCTAAGATTTCTACGCGGCTTTGGCAATCCTGCATCCGACTTTCCAGTCGAATCATTTTCTGCTCTAAAACCGGTATGCTATTAAGTCTTTGAAAAATGTCATCTAGGGGGTATTCCGTCATGTTAAACTCCTGCCTTACATATTGTGGATTCCTCGTACTTCAGTAGAGTATCGGAAATAGTGATAATTTCCCGATTGCTAAGCCAACTAAAATCATCGTCAAATTGAAACATCTTTTTTAACTGATTTACCAGCTCCTCTACAGTAAGGAGCTGCTGACGATAAATTTCTGAAAAGGCACTACTAAAGGGCTGCATCACACTCGCTGAAGTTTGCTCTGGCTGTAGTCTATCAGGGTGAGTCATAACCGTTAATGGCCAGATCATTTTTAACTGTTTTTTGTTAATTAGCTTTTCATCTTCCAACAGCCGAGTAAATATGTAAGCAGCATGCTCGCTTACCGGTATCTTATGTGCCGGAGAGGTCGATAGCCCCTCATCTGCTTGAACCGAGATTTTTTCTCCAGATTCAGCTTCATAGGATAAGGTGATTAAAAAGCGGTTAGATAAAATTACATAGTCAACGGTAGCGGACCCTGCTTCGGTGAGAAGATGTACGTCATAGAGAATCAGTATGGGTAAGCCACTATTCTCCAAGACATCATGAATCCCTTGATGAATTTTGATCTTCTCGGCCAAGCTCTCCATAGCGTCCCGAAACATTGGCTTTGTCTCTTCAGGCGCTTGATCAAGTTTCCTTGCCAGTTCCAGCATGTCGTACGTTTTATCGACATATGGTTTTGTAAAAATCGGCTTATCAATCTCATTGGTTTTTCCCATCAAGACTTGAAAAAGATTGCGAAAAATGTCCATCCCTACCTCCGGTATAACCTATCCAAACTCCTAAGTATCGCCTAAGCGCTTTTACTCATGTATCATTTTAGCGTACAGAATCCCAGATAGGAAGGGCGGAATGAAAAAATTGCCTTTCGTTCAGTTTTCTTTTGTTTAACGCAAAAGTCCCTTTTGACTTTATAGTATAATGCTGTCTTACATGGTAAAAACCATAGCCGTAAAGGTAATTTTCCAAAGGTAAAACCAGGAGGGATAATGATGTTGACCTTTCGAAAGGGTATCATAGATGGTATGCCCATTGCCCTGGGCTACTTGTCCATTTCTTTTGCCTTCGGAATCTTGGCGCTGGAACGTGGTCTGCCCTTCTGGTCACCCATCCTTATGTCACTGATTAATTTTACCGGTACAGGCCAATTTGCCGGTATCGACCTAATCAGCAGTAATGCTGCCTTAGGAGAAGTCGCACTCACCTTGTTGGTTATCAATATACGTTACTTGCTTATGTCTGTAACCTTGTCCCAGCACCTACCAAGAAAATTACCCTTTTGGCAAAGACTTTTTATCGGCTTTGGTAATACAGACGAGGTTTTTGCCGTGGCCATTGGCCAAAAATCTACCCTTCCCTTTGCGTATCTTTCCAGCCTGATACTCACCTCTTACTTAGGCTGGAATCTTGGAACGCTACTGGGAGCAGTTGCCGGATCAACCCTGCCGGAAATACTAAGAAAGTCTTTGGGAATCAGCCTCTATGGCATGTTCATTGCTATATTAGTTCCAGCGGCTCGCCAGTCCTCCCCTATTCTCAAAGTAATACTTATAGCACTTATTTCAAGTTGTCTACTAAATTATCTACCACTGTTTTCTTTTTTGGGTGATGGGTTCATCATCATTATCTGTGGTGTTCTGGCCGCAGCCATAGCTGCCTATCTTTTTCCATTAGAAATGCCAAAAAAGCAAGAAGAGGAGTGTAATCTATGAGTGATCAACAAACCCTTGTAACCGTTATCGTTATGGGACTTTGTACTTACTTGCCACGAACACTTCCTCTGCTTTTTGTGAGAAAGCAAATTCAGAACCCCTATATTGCCTCTTTTCTGTCTTACTTACCCTATGGCATTTTAACGGCTATGGTTTTCCCGGGAGTCTTATCCTCTACCAGCCACCTACTGTCAGCTGTCTTAGGTATGACTACTGCACTAGTAATGGCTTATTTTCGTAAAGGTTTGCTAACTGTAGCACTATCAGCTTCAGCAACCGTACTCATCACTGAACTCTTGTTGCAAGGATGAGGGTTAAGATATCTCTCTGAAAGCTAAGGGAATCAAGTTATCCCTTTCTTGATAGCTAGCCACTGCCGGCTTTGTTTCCAAAGAAAAGAGACCGCTTGCAATATCAAAGGTCCCACAAATGATCAGAGATTTTGGCTCCCCATCAGTCTGCTTATTATTGATTCCGCTCAAAATAAAATAGCTGTTAAAGTTTTCTTGATTGACATAAACTTCTGGCTCCATCACGAAAAAATCATCCATCAATTTATTTTCTCGGGCATACTCTTCAATTTTCGCCCTAACAGCAGGAGCTAATCTTCTTTTATTTGACTCAGTAATTTGAAGGTAGTCAGCCTTCCGCTTATCAATCAATACTTTAAACGTCCCAGCGTCTACATACTCATCCACATAATAATCTGCCAAATCCATGAGTGGGCTATCTACTACCAGCTTTATCTGGTTGCGATTCTTATATGCCTCCTCCTCAAAAACACTGGCCTGACCGGCCGAAATGAAAAAGACCCGCAAGGTAGCACCTGACATTTGATTTTCCACCAACCAAGTTAGAAAGCTGCCCTTAATTCTCTGAATATACGCCGGAGAATCCTCGCCCATTTGGACACCAAAAAAATACAGATGAATCGTGTCATATTTTGCACCCTTTTCAGTGTCCTTAGGGAAAATATAGGCTAAATTATCACCTAAGTCATTCATGCGCCCCTGAAGAGATTGTGTTTTTTGATAAGCTTCCTTGGCTTGTTCATAGGCCTCCCGAACATCTATGTCTACAAAAGTCTTGTTCTCTTGACTCCAATGCAGATCAACACGAACCCCCTCAGAAGTTATTGTGTTAACAAGATACTTTGACCAAGAAGCCATTCCACCTTCATTAGACAAACTATGGACATTAGTTATAGTCAATCCTGTATCGCCATACTGTTGTATTAAAATTTCCTGCAGCTCAGCTTGACTTGGAGAAAAGACAAAGAAACGAAATGCCACTAAACTTAGAATCGTAATCAGACTCAATAAAACCAAAACCCCAATCAGTCTTTTAGGCTTTCGGGTTTTAGAAGAATACTTTGATTGACTTAATTGACCTTGATTTACTGATTTTACATTGTCAGTATCTTCCATCTTATTGAAGCTACCATCATGACGAAATAAAACTGCTTCACTTCTTATTAACCGTCTTTTTACCAAAACGCTTGCACCGAAAAAGACTAGACCAAGAATAATAAGTCCGGTACCATAAAAATATCCTCTGATCCGGTCAATACTTACAAGGCCAAGAAACATTCCCACACCAATTGTCATAATAATAATGGCAACCCGAATGGCCAGATACGAGAAGATATCGCCTAAATGCCAAAAAATTTTAGAGAATTTGGTTAGACTTTCTATCTCTTCATTCCGATAGTCCTTCATATGTAATTTATTCATCCCCTGTATACCATGATTGACTTCCGCTTTAGCGGGCAACTACTTTCACTAGCATGATACGCTATTTTTATAAAGCTAAAAACATTTTTTTGCCCTTCGTCTTGAGGAAAAGGTAAAGGAGGATGCTGATTCCAGCATAGCACAGGATACCCGTTGCTAAAAAGGCCGCCAGACTATGGCTGGGAACAACAGTAAAAAACAAGACAAAGGGAACAGCTACCACTATTACCCCCAGTAGCATGGTCAAAAGTACACTCATGCTTTGTTTCACCACAGCGGTTTCACTTGTCCAATCAAAACGGGGGAAAAAGAGATTGCAGATAAGACCCAGAAAAGCCGTACAGACGCCCATTAAGGCCGGTACTAACCCTAAACCAATAGCTTCAATCGGACTGGCACCTAATCTAAGTCCAGCTAAAAGACCACATAGAAAAGCTACCGGACTTACTAGTAAAATATTCAGCATATATTTGCCGAAAAATACGTCTTCCACTGCCACCGGCAATGCCTTGACAATCCAAAAACTATTTCCTTCTAAAGAAATTGAAGAAGCTGTAGTAGAAGCTATAGCTACAGTGGCACTAAGAATTCCAACCAGAAGAATATAGCCATTAGTGGCACTAAATTCCGATAGGACGGAAGCGGGAATACTCATAGAGCTAAAAATCCGTTCTGATCCCAGAAACAAAATAGCTCCAGTTAGAATTATCATGATAAGAGGAGAAAAAGCCGTGTTAAAAACATAGATAGAGCATTCTAAATAACGTGCCTTTTCTTTATGAAGCATGGCTCTTTTAGGAGACTTCACAGCAAAGGACAAATGTTTATTTTTAGATCGATAGCCTCTGGCAGTCTGACCAAAATCGCGCGAATAGACCATTACGCCTAAAGCGAAGGGTATAAGAATCATCACTAAGGAGAAAAGAATTGCCGTCAGGTTCCCGTACAAAACAAAACGAGTTAAGTAGCCCAGGGGCGCAACCCGATCAAAGATGCTAGGAAGCATATCAGAATTCATTCCTTCGGCCACACTGTATAACTTTGAGGTTTGTAGGGAAAGTGCCATATAACCAACAAACAACACCATTAAAATTGCGGTGCTAACGATGCTGGTAGACTTGAATTTTTGCTGTAAGCGAAACAGCCCAGCACCAACTAATTGTGCTAAGGCCATGGGAAATAAAGGTAAAATAAAAGTTAAAATAAGCCCCCTTATAAGCACAAGTACCCCTGCATCATTAATTACTACATAGGCGATAATAGACGACCCTAGTATCCCAATCATTAACGGGGCATCAAAAATATATTGAGTCAGAAGCTTACTTAAAACCACAGTGGTGCGTTTTACTGGCATAGCCAGAAGTAATTCAGCATCCTTAATAACCATAGGTCCTGCTGCCCGCATTAAAGAAAATAGAATACCCAAGGTCAAAGCGGAAATCAGCGCTGAAAAAATCGCAAGTTCCGGCACTCCCGCCTCTTTCATCATAAAAACTTGACCCAGGGATTGAGCCACAAGAAAGAAACCCACCAAAATAACTACACCAGCCATTAAAGCACCGGATGCAGCATAACGGGCTTTTTTTCGATTTTTAATTGAGCCCCAAAAAACACGAGCATTATTTTTTACTAATATCATTAAATCAGTCATTTTCCGTAAGCTCCAAAAACACCTGTTCCAGAGACTGGTTGCCTCTGATCTCATCCATGGTTCCACAAGCAATCAAATCGCCATTTTTGATAATTCCAACCTTGGTACAAAGCTTTTCAGCAACTTCCAAAACATGCGTTGAAAAAAAGATGGCATTACCTTGTTCACAAAATTCCTTCATAAGAGACTTAAGGGTAAAGCTGGCCTTGGGATCTAACCCCACAAAAGGCTCATCCAAAATCAGTAGCTTAGGTTCATGTACAAAGGCAGATACAATGGCCAGTTTTTGCTTCATACCATGAGAGTAAGAAGAAATCATATCGTTGAGATTACCTGAAATCTCTAATAACTGAGCATATTTCTGAATTCGTTCTTGGCGCAGACTCTCAGAGACCCTAAAAATATCGGCAACAAAGTTCAAATAAGCTATGCCAGTGAGAGATTCATACAAATCAGGATTATCCGGTAAATAAGCAATCACCCGCTTGCAAGCAATGGGGTCATCCTTAACAGAGATACCATTAACGTAAATTTCTCCACTTTCAAAGGGAATTAGCCCTACCGCTGACTTAATGGTAGTAGTTTTTCCCGCACCATTCTGACCAATAAAAGCAAATAGATCGCCATTTTCAACGGTTAATGACAAATCTCGAACCGCCGTTTTGCCTCCCGGGTAGGTTTTAGTGAGATTCTTTATTTCGAGCATAGTCTCCTCCAGAGAACAAAGATTTCCTCTTGCCCCGGCTATAAAAAAGCCTCAAGTTAAAGCAGGAAGATATAGATAAATCGTTCCCGATTAACCCTATGATACTCTCAAGAATCAGAAAGTCAATCCGTTGTAAAGGCCAAAAGGATTCCCTAGGACTTAGCGAGATAAGAAAAACTATTGCATTTCATAGACAAATAAAACAAAAGACAATGTTTTTTAAAACCAATCTAACCCCTCTAAGGAATCTTACAGGCCATTTCGTATTCCTTAAAATTTGACAAAACGATTGTAAAATTTTGAAAAACATGCAAAAATAGAGGCAATACTTCATAATTGAAGCAAACTTCAAGGAGGTCATCATGGCATCTACAGAAGTCTCACAAGTAGTTGATGCAGAAGCAAGAGCTGCTGCTATAGAGAAAGCTGCTCGAGAACAAGGCGAGCAGCTTTTAGTTGAGCAAAGAATACTTTCAAATCAAAAAAGAAAAGAAGCCCTTGAGCTGGCTCAGAAAAAGAGCACTGCGTTTTTAGCCCAGGCTACTACGGAGGCTGAGAGCTACTTATCCTCTGCTACTGAAAAAGCCGAGGAAGACGCCGCTGCACTGGTAGCTTCGGCTCGGGTGCGCCAGGCCAAAGCCGTGGAAGCAGCTATAGCTCTTTTATTGGGAAAGGCGTAATACTATGGCTGTACTTAAGATGAAATGTCTGGAGATCATAGCCCTCCAGCAAAACGCCAAAGAAATTGTAGACTTGCTTCAGCTTCGTGGTGTAGTAGAAATAACTAAGCAGAAAGTCAAAGAAGATGAATCTCCTTTGACTGCCCTTAGCCATTTCTCTAACCAAGGAAGTGTTGTTCAGTTTGAGAAGAGTTTACAGCTTGCCAATCAAGCCTTGGCGATTCTGGATCGCTATTCTGCTTTTAAAAAGTCAATTGTGGACGGTTTTGCCGGCAGGCAAGAGCTTTCTGAAAAAGAGTATGAGGCAATGGCTTCCCGTATTGAGGAGATATCTAAGAAGGCACGTCTCATAACCAACCTTTCACAAAAAATTGATGCCGCGGAGACTGCCATAACTCATACCAAAGCTCTAGTTGAAAATTTACTCCCTTGGGAAGAGCTTGATATCCCCATGCAGTATTCCGGTTCAACGTATACGGCTGCATTTGTTGGCACCTTGCCCAGTCTCTATAGCCCTGAGAGTTTGGCAGAGGCACTAGAAATCCAGGCTAAAAGTCAGGGTGATGATGCGGGCGATGCCGTTCTGCCCCCACTCTTTATCCAAGTGGTTTATGCCAGTCGAGAACAGTCTTGCGTGGTGGTTTTTTGTCATAGAACAGCAGAGCTTCAGGTTAAGAAGCTCCTAAGGGATATTGGCTTTGTCTGGCCGACAGATCCCACCAAACATCCACCTTCCCATCGTCTCAACCGGCTACGTCAGAAGATTGAAAACGCTGAAAAAGAGATTGATAGCCTCAGTGACGAAATTCAGTCCATGGCGAATTTGCGACAAGATTTGCTTTTCATGGCAGATTATTATCTCTTACGTAGAGACAAATACAGTGCGCTAGGAGATTTACAGTTTTCCCAGAAAACTTTTATCCTTCAGGGTTTTATTCCTGAACGGGATGTAGCGGCATTAGAAAAAGAATTAACGCAAAACTTTACCCTTTCCATGGTGGTTAGTGATCCGTCGGAAGAAGTTGAGGTACCGGTTTCTCTGCATAATAATCTGCTGGCCTATCCTCTAGAAGATATTACAGAAGCCTACAGCCTTCCTTCCAAGAACGATATTGACCCGAACTTTGTCATGGCTTTTTTCTACTATCTTTTTTTCGGTTTGATGCTTTCAGATGCCGGGTACGGAATATTGATGGTTCTAGCCACAGGTCTCATCCTTAAATTCAAAAAACCAGAAGGAAAGAGTCGCCAAAATCTGCTTAAATTTCTTTTCTGCGGCGCCTCAACAATTCTTTGGGGAGCACTCTTCGGCAGTTGGTTTGGCAACTTAGTCTATACCATTTCCTTTACTTTTTTTGGTCAAGACATTCAATTGAAGCCATTATGGTTTGATCCGGTAAATGATCCCTTAAAGCTATTGATCTTCAGCATTATACTTGGGTTTATCCATGTAATGGTTGGCATGATTATTAAATTCCGCCAGCTATGGAAGTATGACAGTAAAGCTGCTGCCATTTTCGATATTGGCTTCTGGTGGGTTATATTCCTAGGCTTAGGTGTAATACTTGCTGCCGGTATGATCAGTACAACGATTCCCCTGCAGCAGATCGGCACCTATACAGCCCTAGCCGGAGCGATTGGCTTAGTGCTAACCCAAGGACGTGCCAGCAAGAAACTCGCCGGTAAAATTTTGGGTGGTGTAGCCAGCCTTTATAGTGTTACCGGGTATTTTAGTGATCTCTTATCCTATTCTCGGTTAATGGCTTTGGGCTTAGTAACGGGAATTATCGGTACAGTAGTTAATACGATTGGTGCAATCGCCGGTAATAGTCTGGTCGGCATAATTGTATTTATTGCCGTCTTTTTGGTAGGTCACGCTATTAACTTAGGTATTAATTTACTCGGTGCTTATGTTCATGGTAATCGACTACAGTATGTTGAGTTTTTCAGTAAATTCTATGAGGGTGGAGGCCGTGCCTTCAGACCTTTCGGAGTACACACAAATCACTTCAAATTCAAGGAGGACAAGTAAAATGGAAAATTTAGGAATGTTTTTTGCACTAGCCGGAGCTGCTCTGGCTGTAGGGTTGGCCTGTATCGGCTCTGCTATTGGCGTAGGTACCGCCAGCGAATCCGCTGCTGCCGTCATTATTGATGATCCGTCTAAGTTTGCTAAGCTGTTGATCCTGCAATTATTGCCGGGTACCCAAGGTCTCTATGGTCTGGTTATCGGCGTTATGGTTCTATTGCAAGTAGGTGTTTTAGGTGGCTCTGCCGACATTTCTTTACCTGCCGGTCTGCTCTATTTAGCCTCTTGCTTACCCATCGCAATCGGTGGCTGGTTCTCCGCCGTAGCCCAAGGCCGTGTAGCTGCCGCTGGTGTCAGCATTGTTGCTAAGAAGCCGGCAGAATCCTCTAAGGCTATTATCTCTGCGACCCTTGTTGAATTCTACGCTCTGTTGTCTTTTATCACTTCTTTCTTAATGGTTATGAACATTACCAAACTGGGATTATAATCCCAAACACCAAGGAGTGTATGTATGTCAGGACTTGAGGCTATACTAGAAAAAATTATTACCGATGCTGAGAAAGTTGCTCAGCGACTTTTAGCCGATGCTAAGGCTGAGGCAGATCTTCTAGCTGTTCAGGGGCTGGAAGACAGTCGCCGACAGGAGGAGGCTATCTTGGAAATGGCTCGGCAAGAAGCTTTTCAAATCGAAAAACGAGCCAATTCCACTGCTGCCCAAAAGGCAAAGCAGCAAATATTAGCCGCTAAGGTTACCCTAATTGAGGAAACCTTGGAGGCTGTCAGCGAGGCTTTGATCAATCTTCCGCCTCAAGACTATTTTGAGATGTTAAAAGATTTTATCCGCAGGCACCATGAGCCCAAGCCGGCTACTGTAGTCTTAACCCAAAGGGATCAAGACCGATTGCCCGCTGATTTTACGGCTTCGCTGGAAACAGAATTAGGAACCCCGGTAGCGATCTCCTCTACACCTGGAAATTTCAAGGCCGGAGTCGTGCTGCTTTATGGCGATATTGAATACAATGGTTCTGTGGAAGCCTTGATCAATGAAAATCGTGAAAAATTAAAAGATTTGTTAAATCAGAAACTCTTTGGGGAGTAAGATACCCAAGAAACAAAAAAGGAGCCAAGTAATCATGCAAAATACCCGTTATGCCTTTGCCGTAACCAGTGTGCGGGTAAAAGAATCCTCTCTACTGGACGCTGCTGAGATGGAACAACTGCTCAGTGCTACCAGCCTGTCCGATGCTCTGGCCTATTTGGCAGAACAGGGTTGGAAAATTCCGGAAGGAAAGCATAGTAGTAATCGTTTACTGCAGGAGGAACTGTTAAGAAGTTGGGATTTTATTCGGGAAGTGGCTCCGGAGGTGGAACTATTCTATCCGCTACTTATCGAACGGGATTACCAGAACGTAAAGGCCGCCATAAAGTGTAAACTCAGTGATCTTGATCTGAGTCACTATTTTACCGGGCCTACGGTACTAGAACCGCATTTGATTGTAGAGGCAGTGCAACAACGTAATTTTCATCAGCTGCCGGAACAAATGGCAATGGTTGCGGAGGAAGCCTACGATGTATTAGTTCGAACTGGAGACGGTCAACTTACAGATACAATCTTAGACCAAGGTGCTCTAACAGATATGCAGGCGCGGGCCAAGGCACTGGGAAATCCTCTAATTTCTCAGATCGTTGAATTTTATCCGGTAAAAGCCAATATAAAAATCGCTTTCAGAAGCGCAATTTCGGGTAAAAATCAAGATTTCCTGCGCCGAGCCATAGCCGAGTGTCAGACCCTTGATAAAAATCAGTTGATAAATGCCGCATTAAGAGGCGTTGAAGCCTTGCAGCAGTATCTTAATTCTACCATCTACGCCCCGGCCGTAGCTTTATTGGTGGAAGAACCGGCCTCCTTTGAAAGGTGGATGGATGATCAAATTATGGCCTTACTGGAAAAAGCCAAATATCAATTTTTTGGACCAGATCCTCTAATTGCCTATTATTTGGCCAAAGAGACCGAGATCAAAAACCTGCGCATGATTCTGGCGACCTTAGAAAGTGGTCTTCCTGCCGAAAAGGTTCGCCCTCGTTTAAGGAGGATATATGCATAAAGTAGCAGCTATGGGTGATCGAGATAGTATTACCGGCTTTTCCTCTATTGGTCTCGATATTTTCCCAGAAGATAGCCTAGATAACCCAGGGAAGGCCCTGCAGAATTTAGTGGACAGCGGTTACGCTGTAATTTATATTACCGAGGCCTTGGCCGCTAAATTGGAAACCGTTATTGATCGCTATCGCGAAAAACAGCTCCCGGTAATTATACCCATTCCTGGAGTAAGCGGAAATGAGGGTATTGGAATGAAATCTATTAGCAAAGCCGTAGAAAAAGCTGTCGGTTTTGATATTTTGGCAGATACATAAAGGAGTACAAAGGTTATGGCAAAGAGTACGGGCTCAATTCTTAAAGTATCCGGTCCGCTGGTAATTGCAGAAGGAATGCGGGACGCCAATCTGTTTGACGTGGTGCGAGTTAGCTCTCACCGGCTCATTGGCGAAATTATTGAAATGCATGGTGATAAGGCCTCTATTCAGGTCTACGAAGAAACTTCCGGACTGAAAACCGGCGAGCCGGTAGAGTCTATGGGGATTCCGCTCTCCGTTGAATTAGGGCCGGGTCTTATCGGTAGCATTTATGATGGTATTCAGAGACCCCTAGTGGAAATCATGAAGGTCGCCGGTAATAATTTGCCTCGTGGTGTAGAAGTAGCCTCCTTGAACCGTGAAAAACGTTGGAGTTTTTTACCAGCATTAGAAGCTGGTAGCGAAGTTCAACCAGGAGATATTTTGGGTACTGTACAGGAAACTGATGTAGTTTCACATAAAGTGATGGTTCCCCCAGGCAAAAAGGGACGGCTAGAAACCATTCATCAAGGTGACTTTACCTTAACCGACACCATTGGAACCTTGCGCACCAGCGAGGGTGAGCTTGTACCTTTAACCTTAATGCAGAAATGGCCGGTTCGGGTAGGTCGTCCCTATCAAAGGAAGCACGCTCCGGTTATGCCTCTGGTTACCGGGCAGCGAGTCATTGACTGTCTATTCCCCTTAGCCAAAGGTGGTGTAGCCGCTATTCCCGGACCTTTCGGCAGTGGTAAAACCATTACCCAACACCAGTTGGCTAAGTGGGCGCAAGCTGATATTGTGGTCTATATTGGTTGCGGTGAGCGTGGTAACGAAATGACCGACGTACTTAATGAGTTCCCAGAGCTCATTGACCCTCATACCGGTAAGTCCTTAATGGAGCGTACAGTCTTAATTGCCAATACCTCCGACATGCCTGTTGCAGCTCGTGAAGCCTCCATCTACACCGGCATAACCATTGCCGAGTATTTCCGTGATATGGGCTACTCTGTAGCGCTTATGGCTGACTCAACCTCCCGTTGGGCGGAGGCCTTACGTGAGATGTCCGGCCGACTGGAAGAAATGCCTGGTGAAGAAGGTTATCCAGCCTATCTTGGTAGCCGTTTGGCTCAATTTTATGAACGTGCCGGTCAGGTTACTACCCTGGGACAAGATAATCGTCAAGGTACCCTAACAGCCATTGGTGCTGTATCCCCTCCTGGAGGTGACATTTCTGAGCCTGTTTCTCAGGCCACCTTGCGAATCGTAAAAGTTTTCTGGGGACTAGATGCAAATCTAGCCTATAAGCGGCATTTTCCGGCCATTAACTGGCTTACCAGCTATTCACTTTACGTAGATTCTTTGAGCCGTTGGTTTGATCAAGAGGTTTCAGGAGACTGGATGAGAAATCGTGGTCGTCTGATGCATCTACTTCAAGATGAATCAGAGCTGGAAGAAATTGTTCGCTTGGTTGGAATGGATGCCCTCTCCCCTTCAGACCGCTTAAAAATGGAAGCTGCCCGTTCCATCCGTGAGGACTTTCTGCATCAACTTGCCTTCCATGAAGTTGATACTCATACCTCCCTGCACAAGCAAGAACTCATGATGAAACTCATTCTGCTCTACTACGATTTGGCTTCGGAAACCCTGGTCGCAGGAGCTGCAATCGATGAATTGGTAGCTCTGCCTGTTCGCGAACGGATAGGTCGTTTTAAGTATGTACCTGAAGATCAGGTGGATAAAGAATTTGAGCAAGTAGAAGCCCAGCTCAAACATGAATTGAGTCGGCTGTTAATAAAGGAGGCGGAATAATGCCTAAGGAATATCGTACGATTGAAGAAGTAGCCGGACCACTGATGTTGGTTCGGGGTGTATCGGATGTTAGTTATAATGAGCTAGGCGAAATCGAGCTGGCTAACAAAGAGAAAAGGCGCTGCCGAGTTCTGGAAATTAATGGTACAGACGCTCTGGTTCAGTTGTTTGAAAGTGGTGCCGGTATCAATTTGGCCGAGAGCAAGGTGCGCTTTTTAGGCCATCAAATGGAACTGGCAGTGTCTCCAGATATGTTGGGTCGTGTATTTGACGGTCTGGGTCGCCCCATTGATGATGGGCCGGAGATTTTGCCTGATGCCCGGTTGGATATTAACGGAACGCCCATGAATCCGGCTGCCCGTAATTATCCTAAAGAGTTTATTCAAACCGGAGTATCTGCAATTGACGGATTAAATACACTGGTACGAGGTCAGAAACTGCCAATATTTTCCGCCAGCGGTCTTCCCCATGCTCAGTTAGCCGCTCAGATTGCCCGTCAAGCTAAGGTTTCCGGCACTACCGAGCCCTTCGCTGTAGTATTTGCGGCTATAGGCATTACCTTTGAAGAAGCTAACTATTTTATGGAAAGTTTCCGGGAGACAGGTGCCCTTGACCGTACGGTGCTGTTTGTCAATCTGGCTAATGACCCAGCTATCGAGCGTATTGCAACCCCTAGAATGGCTTTGACAGCCGCCGAGTATTTGGCCTTTACACTGGGTATGCACGTGCTGGTTATTTTAACTGATATCACCAACTATGCGGATGCCTTACGTGAAGTATCCGCGGCCCGTAAAGAAGTTCCCGGACGTAGAGGATACCCCGGCTACATGTATACCGATTTAGCTTCACTCTATGAAAGAGCTGGCCGCCAAAAAGGCAAGAATGGTAGTATCACTATGATTCCCATTCTTACCATGCCGGAAGATGATAAAACTCATCCTATTCCTGATTTAACCGGTTATATTACTGAAGGTCAGATTATTCTAAGTCGGGAACTCTACAGAAAGAACCTCTTTCCCCCCATTGACGTTCTCCCCTCTCTGTCGCGTCTTAAGGATAAGGGAATTGGCGAAGGCAAGACCCGGGAAGATCATTCCAACACCATGAATCAGCTCTTTGCCGCCTATGCTCGTGGTAAGGATGCTAAGGAATTAATGGTTATTCTTGGCGAAGCCGCCTTAACTGATATGGACAAGCTTTATGCTCGTTTTGCGGAAGCCTTTGAACAAGAGTATGTTTCTCAGGGATTTAGCACCGATAGATCTATCGAAGAAACACTAAACTTAGGATGGAAGCTTTTACGCCTGCTCCCCAGAAGTGAGCATAAGCGTATCAGTGACAGTTTCCTTGACAAATATTATGAGGAACAGGTTTAAATGCAATGAAGCTGGTTCTTTATTCTGCAAGGAGGATGGGTAGCTAATTATGGCTATTATGAATGTCAATCCCACCCGGATGGAGCTAACCCGTTTAAAACGACGGTTAGTAACCGCTCGACGGGGTCATAAGTTACTAAAAGACAAGCGTGATGAGCTAATGCGGCAATTTTTAGAGGCCGTTCGCGAGAATAAACGTTTGCGTATAGAAGTAGAGGCAGGCCTCTTAAGAGCCAACCAGCACATGTCTGTTGCCCGGTCACTGATGTCAAATGAAGCTTTAGATGTGGCAATGATGTTTCCAAAGCAAGAAATGTCGCTGGAAGTCTCTGAGAAGAATGTCATGAGCGTTCGAGTACCCAAGTTTCAGACCCAGTACAAGACTGCCGATGCGAATGATATCTATTCCTACGGTTTTGCTTTTACTGCTATGGACTTAGACGAAGCTGTTCGGGCATTTTCAGATATTATGCCGGACCTACTACGTTTAGCCGAATTGGAAAAGGCCTGCCAGCTTATGGCTTCGGAAATAGAAAAAACCCGTCGCCGGGTTAACGCTTTAGAGCACGTAATGATTCCTCAATATATGGAAACCATTCGTTTCATTACAATGAAGCTGGAAGAAAATGAACGTGGCTCCATTACCCGCTTGATGAAGGTTAAAGATATGATGCTAGAAAAAACTCGTCGACATCAGGATGAAATTCGAAACTTAGAGGAGATTTAATCAATCACAGAGCTACTACCTGTCCATCCCCTATGGCTGATCTGCCTTAGGGGGTGGATTTTTCTTTTGGGTTTCCTTTTCTTTTCCTGGCAGCCCTTTTTGTTTTTCTAGTTCTTTAAGAATAGTTTGTACCACATTGGCAGGTCGGGTACGCCCAATAGGAATACGAATATCTGCGTAGCGCTCATAAAAAGGACGCCGATACTGGTAGAGATCCTGAATTGTCTGCCCTGGCTTCAAAACAATTCCCCGGGTTTTTACATTCCAGAGGCGATACTTTAACAGATGAAAGGGTACATCTAAATAAATCACTGTACCTAAGGTTTTTAGATGTTTCATGCCTTCCGGATGCAAGACCGCTGATCCTCCCGTGGCAATCACCTGACCCCTTTGTCTTAGCGCCAATAGGGCCCGCTCTTCAACCGTTGAAAAATAAGCTACTCCTTTTTCATCAAGAATCTCCTGAAGGGTCAAGTTCTCCCTTTTTCGAATAAATTGGTCTACATCAATAAAACCTTTGCGAAGCTTTTGCGCTAAAAGTACACCGATAGTACTTTTACCGCTTCCCGGCATACCGATAAGAATAATACTTCTCTGCCGATTCCCCTGCCGATTCCAGTGTCGCTTCGGTTTATCCCCTACTCTGACCTGAGGATTGGTCTTTTCCTGGACTGCTCTTCGCGGCTGCTCCTTTACTGTTGCAGCCGCCTCTCCTATGCCCCTATACTTCCCTTTATTCCTATTACCTTTATCTAAACTGCTATTTTTGTCATTATTCATTTCAATATCCTTCGCTGTCAAATTTAGTTAAATAACCAGCCATACCTTATGGAATTTTACTTAGTAGTAGGCTGACCAGCGGTGCTACTAATGGCGGTAAAAAAATACCGGGAAGCATATCCGCCGTTTTCATTTTTTTGATTTCAGCCATTCCTAAGCCCAAAGATAGTAAGGCAACGCCACCCACCGCGGACATTTCAGCCACTAAATCAGGACTAAGATAAGAACGTAAGTACACTGCCAATAGTGTTACCACCCCTTGATAAACAAGAACCGGAACGGCCGAAAATAAAACCCCTACCCCTAATGTAGAAGCCATAAAAAGAGCAATGATACCGTCCATCACAGCTTTTACATATAAAATTGTATGATCTTGTGCCAAACCGCTCTGCATTGAACCGGTGATAGCCATGGCGCCAACACAAAATAACAAGGTGGCGCCGGTAAATCCTTCGGAAAAGTGCTCGCCCCCTAAGCGGATTCGATTCTGGAGAAAATCCCCTAAGGTTTTAAGACGATCTTCCAAACCCAAAGCGGTTCCTATAAGGGTACCCAGAATTACACTGATAATAATTACCAGTATTTGCTTACTCTCCAAAACATAAGAAATTCCTAAAGTTATTACTACCAGCCCAATTACATGAAGCACAGCCAGCATATATTTTTTCGGTAAACCACGGCGAAATAGTAAGCCAACCCCACCACCTAAAATAATAGCTATAAAGTTAACTAAGCTTCCTGTTAATGCCACCTAAATCCTCCAACTTTCCGAAGCAAAAAAATAACAAAATTCTTGCCCAACTTTTTCTTTCCTATCATGATAAAATAAATCTATAGTAAAAGAAAGTGTAAAGGTAGGTTTTCCTTATGGATATTAAAAGTACACTAACCTTATCTAACCAAGTAAAAATTCCACGTTTAGGGCTGGGGGTGTTTAAATCTCCTCCCGGAGACGAAACCTATAATGCGGTTCGATTTGCCTTGGAGGCCGGTTACCGCCATATTGATACCGCTACTATTTATGGCAATGAAGAGAGTGTCGGTCAAGCTGTCAAAGAGTCTGGTATCCCCAGAGAAGAAATTTTTATCACGACTAAGCTTTGGAATGAGGATATGCGTCAGGATCGTCAGGAGGAGGCTTTTCATGAAAGTCTACAGCGACTCCAAACTGACTATATTGATCTTTATCTTATCCATTGGCCGGTAAAAGACAAATATGTATCTTCTTGGAAGATAATGGAAAAACTCTACAAGGCAGGTAAGATTCGTGCTATTGGTGTGAGTAATTTTAAGCCCCATCATTTTGAGGAGCTAGAGAAGCAAGCTGAAATTATGCCGGTGATTAATCAAATTGAACTCCATCCCATGTTCACCCAGGAAGAAGTAGTAGAGTATTTTGTGAAAAGGAATATTCACATAGAATCTTGGAGTCCCCTAGGTCGGGGAGCCTACTTTGATGATCCGATCTTAACCGCTTTAGCAGAAGCCAAAAACACCACCGTGGCCGCAATTATTTTACGTTGGCATCTGGAAAAGGGTTATGTAGTCATTCCGAAATCTGTTCATAAGGATAGAATTATTAGCAACAGTCAGCTCTATGATTTTGCCCTTACCCCTGAAGAGTTAAAGAAAATCGACAGTCTTAATAAAGATTGGCGAATGGGTTCTGATCCGGACAAATTTTCTTTTTGACTTTGGTCAGTAAGGAATCATCCGCACATCACCGGATCTCCCCTTAAAACAGAAAGAAGGTAAACATTATGCGTATTCTCGGTAACATTCTCTGGTTGATCTTTGGTGGTCTGATTTTAGGGCTTCTCTGGGCACTTGCCGGATTGATTTGTTGTATTACTATTATCGGTATTCCTTTTGGTATCCAATGCTTCAAGATAGCCGCCCTCGCCTTTGCTCCCGTTGGCAAAGTGATCGATTATGGCAAGTTTGGTGCCGGTAGCCTTATCGGCAACATCATTTGGCTGCTCATCTTTGGTTGGGGACTGGCTTTAGCACATTTGGTTATCGGACTGATTTACTGTATCACAATTATCGGCATTCCCTTTGGCCTGCAGAGCTTTAAAATGGCCATGCTTGCTCTGATCCCCTTCGGTGCCACCATTACCAATAAGGAGTAAAATGAAGGCTTACATAAGCCAATTTGCCCCTTCTCTCCCTGCCAGCCAACCAGTAGAGAAAGCCGCCTGGAGATTGTATCCTCCGGTATCACCATCAATATCCAAGACCTCACCTGCCACAAAGAGCTGGGGATAAAGTTTAGAAGCCATGGTTTTTGGGTTAATCTCCTTTAGGTTTAAACCACCTGCGGTAACTGTAGCCCCTGCAAGTAGCGGGGGCTTTTCTATGTCCCAAACAAAATTCTTTATCAGACCTGCCAAGGTAGCTTGTTTGGCTTTGCTTATTTGTCCTGCCAGACTTTGACGGTTAATGCCGGAATGCGCCAGAAAAAACAAAGCGACCTTTTCTGGCCAAAGCTCTCGTAAGACAGACAAGACCAATTTTTGCGGATTCTTTTTTAGTCTTGCGGCTAAATTTTCCTCTAGCTGAGGCAGTTTCTCCTGCGGATAAAAATCTAATACCAATTGCCAGTGCTGCGGTTGATAAGACTGAGCTTCCAAGGGTAAAAAGCGCGACAGCCGAAAACTCAGCGGCCCAGAAATCCCTTTATGGGTAAACAGCAGATCCCCCTGAGCCTTACCCACGACCTTTCCTCCAGCAAGGATCTTTCCTGCAACAGCCGGCAAGGATATCCCTGCCGGCTCCCAGGTCTCTGCCAGCCCTTGGTTTAAATCAATTGGCAGGGGGGCGAGGGAAGCTCTTGGTGGAATAACAGTATGACCTAGAGCCTTTAGCCAATTATAGCCTTCACCGGTAGAACCCGTTCCTGGGTAGGAGGCGCCACCGGTACAGAGAATACAGGCCGCAGGCTTATACTTCTTTTTTGCCGTAACTACAATAATTCCCTCATTATCTTTAGCCGTCTCTAATCCTACAACAGCTTCACCCAGAGAGACTACTACCCCCAGCTTTTTAGCAGTGGTATACAAAGCATTTACAACATCTTCAGCCCGGTCACGAGCAGGGAAAATTCGTCCATTCTGATTTTTTAGTGGCACACCTTGACGAATAAAAAATTCCTGGCAATCTTCGGGAGAGAACTGGTTCAGAGCAGAATAAAGAAAGCGTCCACCGGCAAAATAGGCCGCAATATAACTGTCCTGATCCAACATATCATGGGTCAGATTACAGCGCCCATGTCCGGTAATCAGGAGCTTTTTGCCCGGCTCTTGCATTTTTTCAAGCAAGACAATTTCCCAGCTCTTAGGGCCTATTTGCCCTTTTTTAGCCTCTTGAAGCTTTTGAGCGGCAGCAATAGCTGCCATAAAACCGGCAGCTCCAGCGCCAATAACAATAAGCTGTTTCAATCTTCTTCTCCTTACAATATGCCCTTGGGCAGGTTAAAAAAACAAATCTCGTGTTCGGCCTTGCCTGATTTTCTCAATATTTTCCTTCGCCAAAGCTTTATGCTCAGGATTCTCAATTTTTTCTAACTCTTTTTCTATTAAACGATAGCCTGCTTTTCTGGTCTCTTCTTCGGCATAATCTTCCAGATACTCTGCCAAGGTCATTAGGGCATTGGGCTGGCAGACATTCTTAATCTGACCGCTTTTAGCTAAGGCCATAAATCGATCTCCTGTTCGCCCCGCCCGATAACAAGCCGTACACCAAGATGGTATCAGACCCTCTTCCAGTAGCCAAGCCACAATTTCTTCCGCAGAGCGCTCATCATTTTTGTCAAATTGAGCCGTCAGTTCCTCCGCTATGCCACCCTCTTTCTCCCGTCTAGCCGCCGCATATCCGCCTACACCCACCGCACTACAGGCACTGAGTTGGGTAACGCCACAATCCAAAAGCTCTTTACGCATCACCGCATCTTCTCTGGTAGATACAATAATACCTGTATAGGGCACTGCCAAACGCAAGATAGCTACAAGTTTACGGAAAGTAGCATCATCCGGCACTTGAGGGTAAAGATTACTCATATCAACTCCCGTAGCCGGACGAATCCGCGGGACGGAAATGGTATGGAAACCAACACCATACGTCTCCTCCAAGTGCTGATTATGGGTCATAAGAGCCAGTACCTCAAAGCTTGAGTCGTAAAGCCCAAAGAGTACACCTCCTCCCACATCGTCGATACCGGCTTTCTGCGCCCGGTCAAAGGCTGTGGTATGATACCAATAATCTTTTTTGGGTCCGGCTATATGGTATTTTTCATAGGTGGGTTTATGATAGGTTTCCTGAAACAGTATATAGGTACCTATTCCAGCCTCCTTTAAAAGCTTATAATTATCGACAGTAGTGGAAGCAATATTAACGTTGGCACGTCGAATTTCTCCTGAAGTATCAGATTGAGTAGAATAAATTGTCTTTAAACACGCCAAAATATACTCAATAGGACAATTCTCTGGGTCTTCTCCCGCTTCCAAAGCAATTCGCTTATGTCCAAGTTTTTCGATTTCAATGACTTCTTCCCGCACTTCATCCATCGTTAAACGGCGTCGAGTAAATTTATGACAATCGTTATAACTACAATAGGCACATCGGTTGATACAATAGTCACTGACATATAAAGGGGCAAACATGACAATGCGATTGCCATAAATATGATCCTTTATTTTCCGGCTGATACGAAAGAGTTCCGCCAAATGGCTATCATCCATTTGCAAAAGAATGGCTACCTCCTGCCTATTGAGCCCCTGAAAAGCTTCTGCTTTTGCTAATATATCAGTAATAGTCTTTGTATCTGCCCCTTTAGCCGCTTCCAAAATAGACCATATTTCTTCCCCATTAATAAAGGGCTCAATTTCCATGTTCTCAATTATCATAAGACATCCTCTTTCTCTTCCCTAGGAATTGTAGTTTTGCCAATGGCTGTCTTGGCCGTAACGCCATTAATTCGTCCCAAAGCACCGGTTAACCGATTAATTTCATCCAGTTCCCCTACCAAAGTAAGGCTAACTACTGCTACCGGCACTTCCGTAAAAGGAATGCCCATGCGCCCCTTAACCAGCCCTTGAAATTCGGAAACCGTATCATTAAATAGCTGCTGACAAAGTGACGGTTGCTCTAAGATTGCCGAGACTACCGCAATTCTTTTCATAACTTCCTCCTTGGTAACAAATAAAAAGCGTCCTTTTCCTCCAAAGAAAAGACGCAACACGAAAAGCCGAAAAGGATTATCGGCCAAAAATCCTGATTACCTCTCTTCCAAATTAGGAGCCCGAGCTGCTTTTTTGTCAGAAAATAACGGTTAAACCGCCTTCTCTATTTTGCGACCTAGTTTAAAATTTGTCAAACATCTTTGGCCTTGCTTTGTGAAAAAAGCTCACTTCTGCCACAGCTTTTAGCGGGAAAATATGGTAAGATAAATGTGAATACTTTCTGAAGAAAGCGACGGCTGGCTTATGCAACTGATAATCCTTATGCCTTTCTATAATGAAGAGAAACAAATCCCCCTTACCGTGACTCGTTTGCGGGAAATTATTGATCCTCTCTCGATTGAATACTACCTGCTATTGGTTGACGATGGTTCTAAAGACGGAACTTGGGCAGCCATTGCCAAAGCCGCAGCAGACAATCCGAAACATGTGCGTGGGCTTAAGCTGTCACGCAACTTTGGTAAGGAAGCGGCGATCTGTGCCGGACTTGATCAAGCTGATGCAGATGCAGTGATATTAATGGACGGTGATTTACAGCATCCGCCAGAATTTATACCGGAAATGCTACGTTTATGGAAAGACGGAGGCTATGATATCGTTGAAGGTGTCAAGAGTTCTCGGGGCAAAGAGAGCTTAGGTAGTCGTCTAAACGCTACTGTTTTTTATGGCCTCTTCCATAAGGTCTCCGGTTATAAACTGGCTAATGCTTCCGACTTTAAACTTTTAGACCGGAAAGTAGTTTTAAAATGGCGCCAGTTCTCGGAACACAATACCTTTTTCCGCGGCCTATCCGCCTGGTTAGGTTTCAATCGAGTCACCTTCGAATTTGAAGTGGCTGACCGCCAAACCGGCCAATCCCGTTGGTCCTTTCGACAACTCATGCGCCTTTCCACTAATGCCATTACCTCTTTTTCTGCCATGCCCCTACAGCTGATTACCACTATTGGCCTATTATTTCTAGTAGGAGCCTTTATTCTTCTGATTCAAACCTTGGTTAATTTCTTTACCGGTGCCGCTGCCAATGGTTTCACCACAATTATCGTAGTGGAGTTAATTATCGGAGCCTGTATTATGATTAGCTTAGGCTTAATTGGTACCTACATTGCCCGCATCTTCGAGGAAGTTAAAAATCGCCCTCGCTATATAATCTCCGAAGATACCCAAGATAAGTAGGAGGCATTCGGATGTTTATATTCGGACTGGCATATCTTCTGATTTGCTTTTACTTTGGGCTACAGTTAGTGAGGCTGGTATTACCAGACCCCCAGCGTCTCTTTGTGGGAATTGCTTACAAAAAGATTAATCTCACCTTAGTTCCGCCGCAGCTTTTTTATTATCCTGCTGGATTCTTAGTGGGATTAGTTAGCGTTAGCTTTTTCACCTATTTACTGGCCTGCGCAATGAACTCCCACATTCCCGCCAATATTAATCTATTGCATCCGGTAAATATAATCAGTGCTTGTCTTGCCCTGTATTTTGGTTCTCTTTTTTGGCAAAAGCGTTACCGCCGTCTTCACCCTAAGTGGATTCCTCCAGAGGAAGAAGAGGACATTAATGAAGGTAGAGCCAAGAAAGCCATTATTCGCCCCTTCCCTCCCACTGCGAAAAAGAGCCTGAAAGTTCTAGCTTATACCTCTACAAAAAAAGCGACTATTTTCTATAGTCTGAGTCTTATTTTTTTCTTTGTAGCTGCTACCTATCTGTTCTTTTACAGTTTTTACATTTCTAATGGCACTTTACATGCTGGTTATTCCATTTTCAGTGATTTCGGCCCTCATACAGCCCTGGTATCCTCCTTTGCGGTAGGCAGAAACTTTCCCGCCCAATACCCTCATTTTTCCGGCGACGGCATCCGCTATCACTTTCTCTTCTTCTTTATTTGTGGTAACCTCCAAGCTCTAGGGCTACCCATTGACTTCGCTATTAATCTGCCTTCAATTCTAATTATGGTCAGCTGCTTTTGTCTTTTGGGCGTTTTAGGATTACTACTTTTTGGACAACGTTTGATTTTCCTATTGGCTCCGGTGTTAGTCTTGTTTCGTAGTTCCACGGCAATTATAAGTCAGATTATTTCTCTGGCTCAAAAGCCCGGTGCAAATCTCGTCACGGCAATTCAGGGGATTTTAGAAGCTCAACGTTGGATCGGTGATACACCCCGGGATGAATGGGGGCTTTGGTCAATTAATGTATATGCTAATCAGCGCCATCTGCTATTAGGCGTAGGTCTGCTCCTCTTACTGGTATTTTTATTTTTACCCCATCTCCGGCGAATGTTTGTACATCTCTACAAGATTCCTAAGACCTCTGATAAATTAACCTTCTTTTTTTTCAGTCGTCAAGCATGGCTTCCCTTGAAAAAAGACCCTCTACGCCCCTTCTTTTTGCTATCCCTCGCCATACTAACAGCAATTTGTTTCCCTTATTTCCACGGCTCTGCTTTAATCGCCGCTCTTCTGATACTAGCCTTTATGGCTGTTTTTTCTGAAAATCGCTTATTCTATCTACTGCTGGCCGGAGTCGCAATCACCTCCGCCTTTGTTCAGACCACGGCCTTTTCCGGTGGGGCGAAAGAAGTAATTTCCCCCGGTATTTATTGGGGATTCTTGGTAGAACCACCTTTTTTCATGAATCTACCTTTCTATTTTATGGATATTATGGGCATATCCGCTCTTATTGTTATATTTTTACTCTTTTTCCAACGTAACGCCTACCGAAAAGTGATTCTAGCCGCCTTTCTACTGCCTTTAGTCTTTGCTTTTGTGGTCTCCTTAACTGCCGATGTCACGGCCAATCATAAGTTTGTGCAAATTAGTCTTATCTTAGTCACCATTTTTGTAGCTGCTTTCTGGGTGGGACTTTGGCGCTCTAAACCGGCGCCCCAAAAGCTTTCTGTCGCTCAGTATCGCGACTATAATCCGGAAGCAACCCCTTGGGACAAGCCAAATTTTTCGAAAAAATCCTATTCGCTCTTCTATTGGTTGAAACGCAGTTTAGCCATTTTACTCTTACTTGCACTAATGAGTACAGGTATTAGCGAATGGATTATTTATACCAATATTAACCGAAACGCCATTACCTTAAATACTAAGTCTGCACTTGTAAGCTGGATTGAGAAAAACACCTTGCACGGTTCGGTATTTCTCACCGCACCCTACTCCATGAATGTCTTTTTCTTATCCGGTCGATTTAGTTTCTATGGGCATCCTTACTACGCCTGGTCAGCCGGACACGATACCGAAGGCCGCGCCGAAATCTACAGAGAACTTTTGTCAGGAGCCAATGGTGACATCGAAAAATTTCGCCAGCTCTGTCGTACCTATCACATTAGCTATGTCCTAGTAGATAATGAATTGCGAACCATGGACAAACTGCCAGACGACAGTCCTAACCCCTTTGACGAAAGTTTTTTTCAAAAACATTTGAAATTAGCTGTTCAAGTGGCCGATGATTCTAACACAATTGTGTATAGTCTATATTAGTATTTTTCTGCCAACAAGCTTTACGTTGAAGATTCATCCTCTAAAAGATAGCTCAGCATTCGCTCGGTATCATCCAGAAATCTTTTAGTCAAACTATATTGCTCAGTCTCTTTATAGGAGACAAGCTCTGCCCTCTCTTCCGAAAAGGAAATAATCTGCGCATTAGGGTAGGCTATAAGTATGGGGGAGTGCGTTGCAATAATAAATTGACATCCGCCCTTAACCAAGTCGTGCACTCTGGCTAACAAGCTCATTTGTCTTGATACTGAAAGAGCGGCTTCCGGTTCATCTAAGAAAAACAGACTTTCATTATGAAACCGATTTAAGATCAAAGACAAGAAGCTTTCTCCGTGAGACTGTTGGTGTAAAGACTTACCGCCATAGTTTTGTGCTATAAAGCTATGGGGGCTGTTGTCTTCGTCTTCGATTTCTCCCCCCAAAGTAATCTTGTCTAAACGATCAATCTCTGTAGCTACATTATAAAAACTCTCTGCCCGCAGAAAAAAACCATCTTTTGGAAAGGAGATGCCTTTCACGATTCTAATATTTTTATGTAGCGTCGAGTGACTCGCTCTCGTGGAGAAAAGCGTATTTCGCGTTCCTCCCTCAGCATTAAAACCCGATTTAATAGCTAATGCCTCTAATAGAGTTGACTTACCGGTTCCGTTTTCCCCGACAAAAAATGTAACCGGACTTTGAAAAGAAAAAGTAGGAAGATTTTTTACAGCCGCCACTTGCCGCAAATATTCCTCTTCAAAATCACCTTCTATTCTATATTCTCTGAGTGGTTGCCCTCTTTTCATTTATAAAATTTCTCACTTATCATTTAGAATTCTTTACCTGCCAAAAGAATACCGTGAATAGTCTCAAACTACCCACGGTATATCATAAAATCAATTCAATTATGGTTAGTTCTCTTCTGCTAACAAAATCTTCCGTTCTTCAATCACTTTAGAGGAGACTTCCGGAGGAGCTTGTTCATAACGGGCATGGTTAATGGTATACCAACCACGACCTTGGGTCATTGACTTAAGATCCGTGGCATAGGTCACCATTTCTGCGGTGGGAACTTCACAAGTAACGGTAGAACCGTCCTCATCCGAATCAATTCCCATTATCCGTCCCCGACGTTTATTGATATCCCCCATAATATCACCCTGCTTCTCTTCTGGGACATGCACTACAACAGCACTGATAGGCTCTAGTAATACCGGAGAAGCTTGGGGTAAACCATTCTTAAAGGCTAAGCTGGCAGCAATCTTGAAGGCCATTTCTGATGAATCTACATCGTGGTAAGAGCCATCCACTAAAGTAGCTTTCAAGTTAACCACGGGAAAACCGGCTAACACGCCCCGGTTCACAGCCTCCTGTAGTCCCTTCTCCACAGCCGGAAAGAAATTCTTAGGCACTGCACCACCAAACACCTTCTCTTCAAAAATCAAAGCTTCTGAATCAGCCGGTTCAAACTCAATCCAGACATCACCATATTGACCATGTCCGCCGGATTGCTTCTTGTGCTTGCCCTGAACTTTCACCTTCTTGCGAATAGCCTCTCGATAAGGAACGCGAGGGGATTCTAATTCCGCATCCACATTAAACTTACTCTTGAGCTTACTGCGTAAAACCGAAATCTGCTGTTCCCCTAAACCGGAAATTACCAGTTGACGGGTTTCAGAGTTGTTAATAACGGTAAAAACCGGGTCTTCATCAGAAAGTTTACCAAGACCGGACATAATCTTATCTTCTTCTCCTCTCACTTTAGGTACAACAGCCATGGAGAGACAGGGAGTAGGAAAACTAATCTGGGGAAGAAGAACCGGCCTTGAACGGTCACAGAGAGTATCATTAGTCTGCGTTATAAGTAACTTAGCCACAGCTCCGATATCACCAGCCACAACCTGATCCGCAAGAATCTGCTTCTTGCCAACCATATAGAAAAGACTGCCAATCCGTTCATCCTTATCCTTAGCCGCATTGTAAATGGTGCTATTGGATTTAAGTACACCAGAATAGACCCGAAACATGGTAATACGACCTACAAAGGGGTCGGCAATGGTCTTGAAGACGAAAGCCGCCAGAGGGTCTTTCTCGTCACAGGCCACAGTAACCTCTTCGCCTTCAAGAGACTCCCCGATTACCGGTTCTTTCTCTCCTGCTGCCGGAGTATCCTTGGCCAAGCAGTTAAGTAAAAATTCTACGCCCCAATTACGATATGCAGAGCCCACATAAATTGGATGTAGTGTACCGTCCCTAAATCCGGCATGCACACCCCTCCGGAATTCATCTTCAGTGAAGGGCTCTCCGGCGAAATACTTCTCCATAAGCTCTTCATCACATTCTGCAACAACTTCATTAACCGCCTCCTGAAGCTGGTCAATTCTGGAATTAAAGCTCTCAGGCACAGAAATCTCCGTCATAGCTCCAGACTTCTCATCAATAGAAAAGGCCCGACGGTTCATGACATCCACAATTCCTGTCATCTTCTCACCTTCCATAATCGGCAGAGATAAAGGAATTACACCTGAACCATAATTCTCACGCATTCGATTAGCCACAGCTTCAAAATCAGCGTTGGGCTCATCCATACGGTTCATAAAAAACAAAAATGGAACATTGCGTTTCTTCAGAAGACGAACTGCCTTCTCCGAGCCCACAGAAGTACCGCCTTTAGCACTAATCATCACAATAGCACTATCGGCGATACGAATGCCGGCCATGGTCTCACCCAAAAAATCAAAATCGCCGGGAGTGTCAATGATGTTCATCTTAGAACCCTTCCACTCACAGGCGGCGAAAGTCGTGTTGATGGATATCTTGCGCCTGACTTCCTCAGGGTCAAAATCCATCGTAGTATTGCCGTCAGCCGCCCGGCCTATCCGGTCAATGGACTTAGCACTAAACAGCATCGCCTCGGCTAAAGCTGTCTTACCGGATCCGCCATGTCCCAGCAAAGTGATATTGCGAATCTTATCAGCTGGATAATTGATCATGTATTCGTCCTCCTTGGTATAGCTAATAGAAATATTATACTATGCAATGAGAACAACATCCATTGTCAAATTCCAGTATTTCATGTGCATTTTGTGTGCACAATGACTTTTATTTCCGGGCTTAAATCTTAAACATCAACTCATCGTAGGTTGGGAAGGGCCAAAAAGCCTGATCTATCAGCATTTCCAGCTGATCTGCCGGTGCTCTCAGACGCTCCATAGCTTTCACCAAATCCTCTTGACAAGCGCCTGCTTTTGCGCTTAAGGAGCTATCAATAGCGGCAACGGACTGGGTTTTTTCTTGAAGATCTTCCAATTCCCGATAAAGTGAAGTTAACTGTACCGTTACCTTTTGCAGAATTTGTTCCGGTACAGGAGTAGTAATTCCACATTCTTTCATCTGATTAATGGTTTTAGCTAGGCTACCACAGTAACGTAAAACCGCCGGAATAACTTGCTTGGTAGTCATGTCAATCATGGTTCTGGCTTCAATCATAATTGTCTTAATGTACTTTTCGTAGGTCATCTCTGCCCGCGAGAACAGCTCCGCCTGTGTAAGGACATGATGTTTTTCAAATAAGGTCACCGTCTCTTTTTCTAACAAAACCGGTACGCTGTCTACTGTAGTAGCAATATTAGGCAGCCCACGCCGAGCAGCCTCTTCCCGCCATTCCTCAGAATAACCATTGCCGTTAAATACCACCCGCTTATGAGCTTTTACATTGCGCTGCAAAAGCGTCCAAATAGCTTTGGGAAAATCATCAGCCCGTTCCAACTCATCCGCATAACGGCAAAGAATTTCAGCTGTTATTGTATTGAGGACGTAGTTGGGTGTAGAAACAGAGCCGGAAGAGGGCACCATACGAAACTCAAACTTGTTTCCTGTAAAGGCAAAGGCCGAAGTACGATTTCTGTCTGTAGCATCGCGTTTCAGGTTAGGTAAGCTGGCCACGCCAATGTCAAGCATCCCTCCTGCCTTGGTATGATCCAGATGTCCATTTTCAATCTGCTCTAAAATATCGTCTAGCTGCTCACCCAAGAAGACCGAGATGATCGCTGGGGGCGCTTCATGTCCGCCCAACCGCAGATCATTTCCGGCATTGGCTGCTGAAAAGCGCAGAAGCGGAGCATACTCATCCACTGCATGAAGCACGGCCACTAAAAAGAGTAAGAATTGCAAGTTTTCATGGGGACGATGGCCGGGGTTAAATAAGTTGATTCCATCATCGGTACCAATAGACCAATTATTGTGCTTACCAGAACCGTTAACCCCAGCAAAAGGCTTCTCATGGAGTAAACATACCAAGTCATGACGGTCGGCCACTTTCTTAAGGGTCTCCATGACCAATTGATTATGGTCGGCGGCAATGTTGGTAGTACCATAGAATGGAGCGATTTCATGCTGTGCTGGAGCAGCCTCATTATGCTGGGTTTTGGCAGGTATGCCTAATTTCCACATTTCAATATTGGCATCTCGCATAAAGGCCGCAACTCGTTCCTTAATAGAGCCATAGTAATGATCGTCCAGCTCTTGCCCCTTTGGAGCCATCGCACCAAAAAGTGTTCGACCGGTAAAAATCAAATCTTTCCGTTGTTGGTAGAGAGCCTTGTCCACCAAAAAGTATTCCTGTTCCGGTCCCACCGAGGCAATCACTCGGGAAGCTGTGTTATTACCAAAGAGCCTTAGAATACGCATAGCCTGAAGGTTAATCGCCTCCATGGAACGTAAGAGTGGAGTCTTTTTATCCAGAGCTTCCCCAGTGTAAGAGCAAAAAGCGGTAGGAATAACCAAGGTAACCCCAGCCGCATCTTCGCGAATAAAGGCCGGTGAAGTACAGTCCCAAGCGGTGTAACCTCTGGCTTCAAAGGTCGCCCTTAAGCCGCCGGAAGGGAAGGAAGAAGCATCCGGCTCTCCCTTAATAAGTTCCTTTCCAGAAAAATCCAAGATGGCTCGGCCTTCGGAGGTAACTGTCAAAAAAGCATCATGTTTCTCTGCAGTAATGCCAGTCATAGGTTGAAACCAGTGAGTATAGTGGGTTGCCCCACGTTCTACTGCCCAATCGCGCATAATAGCGGCCACAATATCGGCAACTTCCGGGTGCAATTCTGCCCCTTCTTCAATTGTCTGCTTTAGCTCTCGATAAACATTTTTCGGCAAGCGCCGTCTCATTACTTCATCACTAAAAACATTGATCCCAAAAATTTCTGCCGCATTGATTGTCCCAGCCATATTTTGTCCTCTTTTCTTCTCTGCGCCTTGTTAGGCAGGCTCTAAACAAGAAAAGACCCCTTCCCGGTGGAGAGAAGACGTCTTCGCCTTTTTCTAGAAGAAATTATATCACGTGCAAGGCACAGTGAAAAGAATATGAGTAAAAGTTATCGTTCCACTGTTCCTTGAGCGATTTAGAGCCTTTATGTCCCTTTTCGTCTCATAATAAAATTATTGCATGGGTAAGTCGCTGAGCCATTCGCTGTAATTAAAGCCACCAACGAGGCTAGCAATAAGGGAAATAATTAAAGCCAAGGCAAAAATTACAACGCCGACAATATTAAGAATTTTAGCCGTGCGTAATTTTTGTTGAGCCTCCTCTGCGCTTTGAGCCGTTTTAGCCTGATTAACGGTAACTGTTGCGATTATACCCATAATTAAGGTTATAATACCTGCGCCATAGCAGCAGCAGCCAATTACACCTAAGACGATATTCACAATCGAAAAAGCCATCAGACCGCCTGTCTCCGGCATTGAGGATGTACTCGTTGAATAGACCGGAGCAGAGTAAACCGGTGGGGTAGTATCCACAGTAGAGGTAACTCTTCCGTCCTCAACATTCGTTTCAGATGACCCATATTCGGGAGCTGTGATTTCGGGTGCAATGTTGTTTTCAGCCACAGTCGAGTCCTGCTTAGTCCCGCATGATGGGCAGAAAGTACTTTCTCCAATGTCGGTACCACAATTTTTGCAAAATGCCATAAAATCCTCCTGCTGTAACTTTAGTAGCTACTTTTTAATAAAAATTTATTAAATAAGGGATGCTTACACCCATTATTCCGATTGTAACTAACAGCCTCTCATAAGCTTAATAAATCCCTGGCCATTCGTCAACCTAAAATGACGATTCCCCTGCCGGTTAGGCCTAAACCCTTGATTTCTAAATAAAAGTTTATCTCTAATCCTTGGTAAACGCTATCCATTAAATTAGTAATCTGACAGAGTAGCCTCGGTTAAAACTCGAGCTCCCCCCATTAGCAAGGCATAAATCAGTCCTAAAAACAGAAAAACTAAAGCAATAATATTTAAGGTTTTAGCCGTAGCCAGTCTCCGTCTTGCTCCTACAGCAGTCTGCTCATATTTTGTTTTGCTGACAGTGCTAATAGCAATGATTCCTAATATTAAACTGACAAGGCCCGCACCATAACAACAACAAAACAAGCCTCCCATAACTGTGTTTATAATAGAAAAAGCCATCATCCCTGAAGAGTCAGGAAGCTTCTCTCTGACGGGTTCCGAAGCCGGTTGCTTCAGAGCCTCAATGGGCGTAGGCTGTGCCGATACCTCATTATCCTCCACCGGTCTAGCCGCTCCACAGGAACGGCAAAAATAGTCATTCCCCAGTTTATTTCCACAATACGGACAAGATGCCATAATATTCCCCCCATAAAAGCTAAACAAAGCGCTCTTTTCTTATTTATAATGTCTCAACCAATCATACACCCAATCAACAGAAATGGCAGCTGAGGGTTAACCCGAAAAAATCTACCTTAAGGTGCCAATAGATAAAAAGGATAGAAGGGTAAGTTTCTGGCCACCGTATAGGCAACAACAATCAAAACAGCTATTCCTAAGAGTACCGGATGAACTCTCTTGGGGAGCCAAAGTACTCTTCGCCCCAGTAAGACACGCAGATATTCTCCAACCAATAACCAGCCAAGAATAAAAGCCAGAAACGGAAATAACAAATTAAAGTGGAAAACCTCGCCTATCTCTAGATGCAAAAGGGAATGCAGTGCCCGAGTATTTCCACAGCCAGGGCAGTATAAACCAAAATTTTTTAGAAAAAGGCAAGGAATAAAGAATTGCCCCTGCTTTACCGGATCAAAAATATAGACATATAGCAAGCCCAGAACAACGACAAGGGGTGTACCAAAGATAAATAAGCGCCGTCCCCATACTTTTCCTTTACCTTTAGTCTTATGCAAGGAATGATCGAAAGAATTGTAATCTATTTCAGCCATAGTGCCTCCTAGGGTAAATGCACTGATCCCAGCCGATCACAGACTGGGATCAGTTTTACTCTATTCTAGTCTATTTTACTTAGCTTTAGAAGAGGGTAAATGTACATTTAGGCAAAGTGCTGTGCCCAATAGTAGGTGCCGGTACTGCTATCATAGTAACAAGCCACTCCCATTTGGCTATAGCGGCCGTCCAGAATATTTTCTCTATGACCGGAAGAAGCCATCCATTCACTTACTACTTGAGAGGCTGAACTTTGTCCGTAAGCCAAGTTTTCCCCCATTTGTTTTTGCGCTCCGGCTGTATACCAAGGCGATCCATCCGGTCTTGTATGAGACCAAGAAACTTGGATTTCTTGTGCCCGAATCGCCGCCGATCCAGTTAAAGTATCATCCCAACTTAGGCTGCCAACGCCAGCGTTAGCACGTTCTTGATTCACATAGTCCAGAACTGCCTGAGCCATTTCCGGTTGGCTAGTCAAATTAGACGTCGGGGGCTGCGTTGGTGGCGGAGGTGGTGCGGTAGGTGCCTCCGTACTGGGTGGTGGCGGTGCGGTAGGTGCCTCCGTTACCGGCGGTGCCTCAGTTGTAGCTTCTGTAGCCACAAATGGGGTCTTGGCAGGTGAAGTAGTACTTGGGGCTACAGTCGTTGCCATTAATGTAGTCTCTGGTGGAAGAGTAGTCTCCGCCGATGACTCCACTCTTGGCAATGTCTCACTAGTCTCCTGCATTTTCCGGGGAGAAAAAGCCTGCATCTCTGTTTCTTCTGTTGAAGAAAGGGAGCTTTCGGCTTGGTTGGCAGCACCTTCATACATTTTTTGCCCTTCCGGTGAAAGTGCATAAATTGCTACACTAAAGAAAATAATAGTAAATAGGGCGGTTACAATGGCTGAAATTCTGTTTTGTTTGAATATGGAGCTAAATCTGCTGCGTCTCATAAGCGGCCTCCTTTTCACCTGCTGTCACATCCACATTGCTCAGTCGCTCTTCACTTAAAAGTCTCATTCTCTCCACATTAAACCGATTTTTCGGATAAATTTCCCACTCAATATCTATTTGGTAAATTGATTATACCACAAATAAGGACAAATTGTGAAGAAATTTTGAAATTTAATTAAAAAACGCCTGTGTTCTGTAACACAGGCGTTTTTTATAATAAGGAAATAAGATATGAGGAACGAAAATGTAAGGAGGGTTTGAACTTAAGTCAATTGCTGCTATTGACTGGCTTTATGATAACTTTTTCACTGCCGGAAAGGGTTGCAAAAACTTAAGATTTATGTGGGAATTTTGTGGCAGAATAAATAGAGCGGTTCTTTTCTATCCCTCTATGCAGTGATACAATCAGCAGAGTAGTTTTATTTTCAATCTGCCTTTACATTTGCATATTTCCTTAAAAGGAGAGTAGAATAGAACTTTGCACAGTTTGATCTAGAAAATTATAATTTATACGAGGTGGGATACTATGTTCAAAAAGCCTAGCAGAACTTTACGGTTGTTGCCGTTTTTATTAGTAGTAGCAGTGTTTTTAGGAGCATGCAGCCGTGCTTCAACACCCAGCCAGTCCCAAGCCGAAAGTCAAACCACCCCCGGAGGCAAAGATAGTTTAACCCTTGGTATCACCCAAGAACCGGGACTTTTCAATCCGCATAAGGCTCAAGCGGCTGGTGATAAAGAAATCTTATTTAATATATATGAGGGTTTGATGAAAGCCAATTCTGAAGGCGGCTTTAGTCCTGCCCTAGCCGAAAGCTATGAGATTGCGCCTGATGCATTAAGTTATGTCTTTAATCTTCGCCCAGAGGTCTATTTTCATAATGGGCAGCCACTCACTGCTGAGGATGTGGTCTACTCCTTGTCCCAGGTAGCAGGTCTCAACGATGGTATCCCCCTGATTAGCGATCTGGCTGTGGTGCAAAGCGTTAAAGCGACCGGTGAAAACCAGGTGACCGTTACCCTCAAAACTCCTGATTCCGGATTGCTACCATTTTTTTCCAGTGCCATTATTCCTAAGAATTCCGGTGAAGAGAAGCACCCTTCCGGTACCGGACCCTTTAAATTTTCCAGTTACACAGTGGGGCAGAATGTCGTACTGGAAAAGAATAACCAGTATTGGCAGAAGGATTTGCCCTATTTGGATGAAGTTGTTTTTAAAATTACCGCTGATATGGATTCTGGGTTTTTGGAACTGCAAGCCGGATCTATTGATATATTTCCCTATTTAACCAACGATAAGGCCCGTCAACTGACCCAGACCTACAATATTATGTCTGGGGATACAAACATGGTACAGATTTTCGCTCTAAACAACAAAGTTGCCCCCTTCGATAAGCCCTTGGTTCGGGAAGCCTTTAACTATGCGGTTGATCGGGAAATGCTAATTGAGCAGACCATGGAAGGTTTCGGCACCAGCTTATTTACCGGTATGACACCGGTTATGGGTGAATTTTTCAACAGTAGCCTTTCCGGCGCTTATCAATACAATCCCGAAAAGGCCAAGGCTTTGCTTACGGAGGCCGGTTATCCTGATGGCATTTCTACTACCATTACCGTCCCTTCTAATTATTTGATTCATGTTAATACTGCTATTGTCTTAGCCGACCAGTTAAAGGCCTCCGGTATTACTCTGGAGATTAAACAAGTAGATTGGAATACTTGGCTGAAAGAAGTTTATGTCGATCGTAACTATGAGACTACCGTTATCGCTTTAACCTCTAATTTTCCCCCTCGAGATGTAATGTCACGCTACGTTTCTACTTCTAGTGATAACTTTATTAACTTCAACTCAGCGGAATTTGATAGCATGTATGCAGCACTACTGGCAACTACGGAAGCCAGTGAACAAATTGGCTTATATCATCGTATGCAGGAGATTTTAGTAGAAGATAATGCCTCAGTCTTTTTACAAGACCCTTCCAATATAGTTGCCGTAAAAAAAGGCATCGGCGGCTATAAGATTTTCCCTTTCTATCTGCAGGATCTTTCCAGCGTTTACTTTGAGAAAACTACCCCATAGGAATGAGGATGTGCGCCCATGATCCGTTTTATAGCCTCTAAAGCGCTACAATTACTACTAACACTATTAATTGTTTCCTTTATAACATTTTTAGCCTTCTCTGTTATACCTCAGGATCCGGCGCGGACAATCCTAGGCCCCAATGCCAGTCCCGAACAGGTAGAAAAGCTGCGTCAGGAGCTGGGTTTGGATCAGCCTCTCCCGCTGCAGTATTTTCAAGTGCTAAAAGGCTTTGCTACGGGAGATTTAGGGGAATCCGTCCGCTATCAAGTTCCTGTTGCAGAGCTAATCAGCCAAAGACTCCCCGTCACCTTAGCCTTGGGCGGGCTGGCCTTATTGATTACTTTACTGATTGCCTTACCTCTGGGTCTCTTAAGTGCCAAAAGACCCGGTCGGTTTTTAGATCAACTGATTGCCATTCTCACTCATAGTTTTATTGCATTACCGCCTTTTATTATCGCCTTACTCCTAACCTTACTGTTAGGTCAAATTTTCGGCATTTTCGTTGTTGGCAACTATGTCTCTTGGGAGGAAAATGTCGGGCTTTTTCTCCTTGCACTTTTAACCCCGGCGGTAGCTATTGCCCTACCTAAAATAGCCATGACGGTAAAGTTTATGCGAGCGGCCATCTTAGGTGAAAATAGCCGTGATTATGTTCGTACCGCTCAAAGTCATGGCCTGTCAGACACTAAAGTTCTACTGCGCCATATCTTTCCCAACGCACTTATACCTGTGCTTTCTGTTTTGGCGCTAACTGCCACCGAGATTTTGGGCGGCAGTCTGATTGTGGAGCAAGTCTTTAATGTGCCCGGGCTGGGGCGCTTACTGAAGGATGCCGTATCCAGTCGTGACTTCCCCCTGCTTCAAGGAATTGTCATTTATCTTGCCGCTGTTGCGGTCTTCATTTATCTCCTTTTGGATATCATTAATAGTCGACTTGATCCCCGCATTCGGTTAAAGTAAGGAGACTGCAATGAAATCTGCCTATTTTTCACTTAGTTCAACCTCCAAAAGCCACAACCTCTCAAGAGTATTAGGCTTACTCTTGACCGGCTTTATTTTGTTGATATTTACGGTATCCTTATTCTATACCCCATATGATCCAGAAAAAACCAATGTAAGGTTAAGATTTGCCCCGCCTTCTTGGGAGCATTGGCTTGGCTGTGATAACTTTGGCAGGGATTTACTGAGCCGTATTATGGCTGCATCCCAGCAAACCATTCTGATTTCTTTAGGCGCAGTAATAATTGGTGCTTTTTTCGGTATTCTTCTGGGACTTATTTCCGGCTATAGAAACGGCTGGCTTGATCGGGGTATCATGCAGTTTTCAGATAGCTTAATGGCCTTTCCCGGCATTTTGCTGGCTTTGGTCTTTGTTGCCGTAGGAGGCACCTCCCAACCCATGCTGGTGTTAGCACTCGGTCTACTATTTATTCCCGGTTATATTAGACTCCTTCGGAGCGAAATGCACAAACTAAGAGAACAAGAGTTTATTTTGCAAATGCGTCTTCTCAAGGTTCCCCCGACGCGACTAGTACTGCGCCACTTTCTGCCTTGCCTTTGGCCTATCCTACTTCCTGCACTGGTAACCGGCATTGCTAATGCCTCTCTGGCCGAAGCCGGCATGAGCTATTTAGGTTTAGGTATTCAGCCGCCGGCCTCTAGCTGGGGCAAATTATTAGCCGAAGCCCAGACTTATATTTTCACCGCACCGTGGCTGATAATTTTTCCTTCTCTATTTTTGATTATCTACGTTCTCGGCCTCTACTTTCTCAGTGAGGCTCTGCGTTTTACCTTAGATAAAAGGAGTCAACAGCAATGACGGAAACAAAAGGGATCTTAAACGCCGGTTCGGAGCGGCTAAAAGTAGAAAAGCTTCAGGTATCCTTGCGTCATAAGCGGCACGAAGGCCGAGTCGTCGAAGAGGTATCCTTTCAGGTTGCACCAGGGGAAGTGCTGGGTCTGGCCGGCCCCTCTGGCTGTGGCAAAACCATGACCGCCCTTGCCATAGCCGGACTTTTGCCCCCACAAGCCGAAATTACTCAAGGAAAGATTTTTCTGGATAATAAAAATTTGCTGTTACTCTCGGCTAAAGATCGGCGTAAACTCCTGGGGCAAGACATTGCAATGGTTTTTCAAGAGCCTTTGTCAGCACTTAACCCTCTCATGTCTATTGGTAGTCAATTACAAGAGATACTTATCGCTCACAAAACCAATAAAGTATCGAAACAGTCTCTGCGTGAAGCCATTCTGAGCATTTTAGAGGATCTTGGTTTTGAAGATGTTCTAAGAGTGTATAAGGCTTACCCTCATGAATTATCCGGCGGCCAACGTCAGCGTGTCCTATTGGCCGGTTGTCTTCTCCTTAAGCCCAAGCTCTTAATCGCAGACGAGCCTACTACTGCCTTGGACAGCATTACCCAGGCGCAAATACTGGGGCAGCTTCGTGAATTGTCAGAAAAATACGCCTTGGCTATACTGCTCATCAGCCATAATCTTCCTCTTCTGGAGCACTATTGCCATCGGATTTGCCTGATGGAAAACCATAAAATATTGCGATTTATTGAGCCCCATAAGCTCCAAAGCACCTTGGAAAAACCAACAAAACTGCCTTTCTTAGAACAGCCTCCGTCTAGCCTCAACCAAGAGCCTCTCTTAGCGCTAAAAAATCTGTCAGCTGGATACTCTTCGCGCTTTGCCTGGGAAAAGGGGCAACAGGATAGTACGATTAAAGACATTTCCTTAGAGATTTATCCCCGAGAAATTGTTGGTCTGGTGGGTAGTAGCGGCTCTGGAAAAACTACCCTTGCCAGAGTTATCAGTGGACTCCTGACACCAAGTTCCGGACAAAAGAATTGGTCTGATCTGGCGAATACCCATATAGGCATGATTTTCCAAGACCCCTACAGCTCTTTGCACCCAATGAAAACCATTGGCTGGATCTTGGAAGAACCCCTAAAGGCAAAAGGCCAGAAAGACTGCAAGCCAAGGGCTTTGCAGTCTTTAGCCGAAGTGGGGTTGGATGAAACATATTATAGCCGCTATCCTCATCAATTATCCGGCGGCCAGCGCCAGCGGGCGGCTATAGCGCTCAACCTTATGCTATCTCCCCAGCTCATCATCGCCGATGAACCGGTATCGGCCTTAGACTACCGGATTCAGGAACAGATACTTGTGCTACTCCAAAAATTACATCGCGAGAAAGGAATTTCCTTTCTCTTGGTATCCCATGACTTGGCAGTTATAAGAAGATTATGTAGTCGGCTTTACGTGATGGATCACGGGCAAATTGTCGAAGCTGGCAGTAGCCAACAGCTACTTACCTCCCCTGCTCATGAAGTAACTAAGACATTACTGGCTGCGGAAATACTACCTATGCCTCTTTCGGAGAGCGCCCAAGCAGGCTTCCCAGATTCGCCATGATTTCAGCAGCGATCTCCGGCTTATTCATCGTATACAGATGAATCCCGGTAACGCCATTAGCTACCAAATCGATAATTTGCTCTGTAGCATAGATAATCCCGGCTTTCGTCATGGACTCCGGATCATGACCCCACTTGTCTAAAATAACTTTAAATCTGGGGGTCAGAGAGGTGCCAGAGAGCTTACAAATGCGCTCAATCAGCTTAGGTGAGGTTACCGGCATCACTCCAGCAATAACCGGTACATTTATCTGATTGCGGTAGGCACGGTAAAGGAAGCTATAAAGCACTTGATTATCAAAGAACATTTGACTAATCAAAAAGTCCACACCATGATCAACTTTTTCTTTTAGAAAAATCATATCTTGATCTTTATTCACCGCTTCAATGTGACCCTCCGGATAGCAAGCCGCTCCAATGCAAAACTCTCCCTGATGCTTAATCTCCGAAACAAGCTCTGCCGCTAAGGCATAATCTTGAGGCAAGTCACTGGCACCGTCAGGTATATCACCCCGAAGCGCCAAAACATTCTGCAGTCCCTTAGCTCTCATCTCACTAAGCAAAGCTACTATCTCTTCACGCCGGGAAGAAACACAACTTAAGTGAGGCAAAGCAACAATCCCCGAACGTTCTTGAATTTCCGAAGCAATTCGCACAGTATTCTCTGAAGTGCCGCCACCAGCTCCATAGGTAACCGAAATATAGTCGGGCTGAAGCTTTTCCAGCGCCCGCACCGCCTGATCTACACTTTCATAGCCCGCCTTTGTTTTCGGGGGAAATACCTCAAAGGAAAAACTCACCCCATGCCCATTCAATCTATCTGTAATCTTCACGACGCAAAACCTCCAAAAAAAAAATCAGCCCTCTAAAATTATAGGCTGATTTATTTTATCATATCTCTACCTTCGCCCCTAATAGTGCATTAGGCGAGGACTTTCACTTATAATAATCGAGTCAACTACGGCCTTATCTATAATACAAATTCGCCCTTTTCCTTTACCCAGGCCACCAGGGCTTCAGGCTGATTCTCCACTTCTTCCTCCACCACGGCCATAAGCAGCTGCTGTAAGAGCTGACCGATTTGCGGGCCCGGCGCTATTCCCAAGGATAGCAGATCTCTCCCATCAATGGCCAAATCCTTAATTTGAAAACAGGGCTCTTCTTTTAAAATCTGCTCCAGCAAAGTAGAAAATTCCTCCAGTTCCTTTAAACGAGGCTGGGCTTTTTCCGACTGCGCCAAAGTATCCGCTCGCTTAAGCAAAACTAAATCTCCCAAAAAGTCTACACCAAAATCCTTAAGCCGCCGCAGAACAATTTTTCGCGTAGGCAGAAGTGGTATATCATGCCAAAGAACTAACTTTTCCACCTGCTCCACTAACTGTTTTTTTAACTTTAAACGCGGTAGAACGGCCTGGGTCAGCCGCAAACTAATTCTTTGATGTCCAAAAAAGTGCCCTACCCCTTCATCATCTCTGGTGTAAGCCAAAGGTTTGCCCAGGTCATGAAAAAGAGCCGCTAAGCGCAGCGACAATCTCTTGGGCACTGCTGAAACTACTCTCACGGTGTGCTCCCAGACATCATAGCTATGATAAGGGCTGTGTTGCTCAAAGCCCACCATCGGCAAAATTTCGGGAATAAACTCAGCGATCACTGCCCAATACTGGCGTAGAATCGCCCCTACTTCATCACCCAAGAGCAAACGAGAAAACTCCTGGCTAATTCGTTCAGGGGATACTTTGTCCAGTAATTTTTGATCCAAAAACAAGTGTGCGCTTGTCTCCTCCTCAATGGAAAAACCCAAAGTCGAGGCGAAGCGCAGTGCCCGTAAAATTCGCAGCGCATCTTCCTTAAAGCGCAATTCCGGCTGTCCTACAGCCCGAATCAATTTCTTTTTTACATCATCATAGCCACCCACATAATCCACGACTACCCCGTCAGCATCAATGGCTAAAGCATTAATGGTAAAATCCCGCCGTAATACATCTTCTCTTAAATTCCGGCTGAAAAATACAGTATCCGGTCGACGACTGTCACTATAAGTTCCATCTATCCGATAGGTGGTTATCTCAATATGATGCCCCTCTATCAGTAGCGTTTGTGTTCCATGAGCTAGTCCTGTGGGCAAAAGGCTAAAGCCGGAGAAAAGTGTCGCCACTTCCTCCGGCCAAGCATTAGTAGCTACATCAAAGTCCCAGGGTCTTGCGCCTAAAAGAACATCGCGCACAGCCCCTCCCACCAAATGCGCCTCATACCCGCCATCTATAAGACGAGCAAGACAAGTCCGCACATAGGCAGGAATCTGATGCATATCAATTTTGATAGTTTCAGCCAAACTATCACACTCCTTTATTCATAACGCAAGGCATCAATAGGTCGTAGTTTAGCGGCTTTATTCGCCGGATAGATACCAAAGACCACACCTATCACCAAGGAGAACCCTAGAGCCACTGCGGATACCGGCAAGGATAGTTGCAAGGGCATTTGCATGACTCCACTGAGAAGTTGGAGCAAGATCGCCCCCAAAATCATTCCGACAATACCACCAGTAATGGAGATTACAATAGCCTCAATCAAAAACTGGCTCAAAATATCACCATGCTTAGCACCAATAGCCTTACGAATACCGATTTCTCTGGTTCGCTCCGTCACGGAAACCAACATAATATTCATAATTCCAATACCACCGACAATAAGTGAGATACTGGCTATACCACCGAGTAAGAGGGACATGGTAGACATAACGCTATCAAAAGCACTGAGGATATCGCCCATGTTAAAAATAGTATAACCCTTTTCATCACTACCATCTTCGACTACTTTGATCTTCTGGGCTAAGAAAGCCTCAACCGCCGTCCGCGCTTGATCCACCGACTCCACCGAAGCAGTACTTACATCAAAGGTTCTAATGGTGGTTTGACCTAAAAGACGAGCTGCGGTTTCAAAGGGAATGTAAACATTAGAGTCCCTTGAGGTCATAGAGTTCACACCATCTTCATCCAGTACGCCTACCACTTCAAAAGAACGCCCCAGCATAGTAAAACGGTTGCCTAATACTTCTGTGGTACCGAAGAGGTCCTGGGCAATAGTAACACCAATCACAGCTACATTAAAACGATTACTATCATCGGTATCAGTAATAAAACGTCCACTAGCCACGTTAGCGCCGGAAACCGTTTGGTAGTTACCGGTTACGCCTATGATTGTGGCAGAGGAATCCCTGCCTTCAGCCCGGGCACTGCCTTTTCCATTAATATATGGCGCAATCAAAGAAACGCCATTCCGATTCTCTAAGTTTTGTAAATCCGACCTGGTGATAAAGCTGTCTCTAGGACTGGTTACGGTTACCATTAACTTATTGCCGCCTAAGGATTCCAGTTCTGATGTGACAGAGTCTGTAGCACCTTGTACAATCGAAACCAGTAAGGTAACTGAAAGCACACCAATGATAATACCCAACATTGTCAGAAAGGAACGCATCTTGTTACTAAGAATGGCAGAAAATGCCATTTTTATTGCCTGTGTAAATTTCACGCTTTCTCCTCCTCTGGGTGCAGCTTGCTATCGGAGACAATTTTACCGTCAATGATTCGTACCCGTCGTTCCGCTTCTGAGGCAATCTTGTCATCATGAGTAATCAGAAGAATTGTATTGCCTGCCTCATGAAGTTCGTGCAGAAGAGCTAAAATATCACGGCTTGATTTTGAGTCCAAATTACCCGTTGGTTCATCAGCCAAAATTAGCGAGGGTTTTGTCACTAAGGCACGTGCCACGGCTACCCGCTGTTGTTGTCCTCCAGACAATTGATTCGGGCGATGACGCATACGTGCTTCAAGACCCACTCGTGTCAAAGCTTCCCTAGCCCTTTCGTGACGTTCCCTAGCCCCTACGCCCTGATAAATCAGTGGTAATTCTACATTTTCAAGGGCGGTCAATTTTTGAAGCAAATTAAATTGTTGAAAAATAAAGCCAATTTCTTTATTCCGCAAGGTAGCCATCTGTTGTGAGGAATAGGAGGTAATATCCACATCATGAATGAAGTACTGCCCCTCATCTGCCGTATCAAGACAACCGATGATGTTCATCAAAGTAGACTTACCACTTCCCGATTGACCAATAATAGCGACAAACTCCTTCTCTTCTATCAGCAGAGACAGTCCATCCACGGCATGCACCGTTTCATCGCCCAGCTGATAGGTCTTTCGTATATCTCGTAAATCTATCATGATGCCGCCCCTGCATTACTATTGTTATTAGCGCTGTTTCCTCCAGAAGCACCGCCACCTCTCATTCCGAATACTTGCAGGGAATCAGCTCTCACTGTGAAGTCTTTCACATACTGTCCTTCTTCCAGCCCTTCAAGAATTTCAACATAGGCACCGTCGTTCAAGCCAACTTTAACCTTTGTTTCAACACCTTCCGTAGTCAATAAATCAGCAGACTCCGGCGCCGGCATGATAACGACATACTTTTCTCCGTCAACAGTCTTAAGCGCCCCTGCCGGAATCAAAACTACATCCGTTGCATTGGCGACTTGAATATCAGCCCGGGCACTCATACCCGTGCGTAGCTTATCTGCTTTGTCCAAAGATACTGTCACATCAAAGCTAGTTACTCCGGAAGCAAAATCTCCGGCTCCAGAAATTCTGGTAACTTTACCGGTATAGGTAGTATCTGCTACAGCATCTACCGCAATGCTAACCGCTTGACCGACTTCAACACGCGCAACATCAAGTTCATCAACAGCAACAGTCAACTCAAAAGCCTCGTCACTGCCAACGCTAAATAATGGACTGCCTTCCATAACCGAAGCACCTTCAACCAAAGTAAGCTCAGTGATAATACCGGTTCTGTCTGCCTTTATCTCTAAGCTCTCTTGAGCCTCCTGCTTATCTTGAAGATTTTCCAAGGTTCTTTGACGGTTTTGGAGTAGTTGACGGTACTCTTCTGAGTAGACAGAGTCTGTAAGTTCAACCAGTGTATCACCTGTTGAGACCTGATCCCCTAGAGCCACCCGAATGGTCTTTACCACACCGGCTGTAGCAGAAAGATAGAAAGGGTTATTTACCTGAAGTGGCCCTTCGCCTATACCTTCACCTGCACCATTCATCACCGTCACCATCTGGCCTAGCTCATAACTATTATCAGGAAAAAGTACCAGTGCTGTGTTATTAGAAAAATCTGCAATGGTAGACTCTATTTCTTGTTCCCCAATTCGCAGACGCACGGCATCACCGGCATGGATTTCTTGGCTGGGAGTAAAACTTACTGCCATTACATCGTCAATTGAGAGAAGCAGAAGTCCTCCGTGATTCGTCATAGCTGCATTGACATTCTGACCATCCGCTGTATAAATTGCTTTAACCCGACCGGAAACAGGAGCAGAAATCTTTGAACTTTTTGATTTATCCATCATGCGCAGCTGGCTGTCTTGGCTCTGTAAATCAGACTGCAACTTAGTAATTTCATCGGAAAGAGTCGTACTTTTTAAGGTTAAGACCGTCTGACCAGCTTCAACTCGATCACCATTTTTTAGTGTCACAGTATCAATGGTCGCCCCCACTGGTGCTAGCTCTGTTATGCTGTCAGCAGAAGAAATAGACCCACCTGCCTGAACAACTACCGAAATATCTCCCTTTTTGCTCTGAACCAATGAATCAGCCAGTGCCATTCTAGCCATAGCTGCAGCCGAAGCTTGTCCGCTAATCACCACGAACCCCACAATTGCTGCCAGCACAACTAAAATTATTACCCACTTAATCCATTTTCTCTTTTTCTTCTTGTCGGCCATTTTTTCCTCCATCTATAGGTCAAACGCTATATCTATTTGGTATTGTTTATACCCTATCTATTATAGTACTCTTTTACTTTTTGAGTTAATCAATTAACGTAAATTTGTCTTCTTTTTTATAATCTGGACAGTTATAAGGCAATAAACTACAGCCACAAGAGGAAGTATAATATAGCTCCCTAAAGGTATAAAGGATGGCATGGCACTGTACGTACGAGTAGTAATAACTGCAATAAACTCAAAAGCACTGCTAAGTATTAGTTGAAAATGCCTACCACCATTTGCTTCCATAACTGGAGAAATACCAATCGGTATCAAAAGCGCTGCAACTACTGATAAAACCTGGCCAATTGCAGAGAGAATAAAGTAGACAATAATAGGACCACCCACACCTAAGGGAGCAAATAGCGGTGTACTCCCTAAAGATATTGATAGGTAAAGATTTAATAAAGTGTTCAGAATTCCAAAAATCAAGACCCAAAAGACAATTAATCCCAGCAAGCCAGGGTTCTGTTCAAAGCCGATGAACTTGATAAACCAGGTACCCATCTCTGTTAGTTGTTTGATCTCCTCACCTTCTTGCAGCAAGCCTTTGAATATAAAAACAAAGACACTGGCCGCTGCGAGGATATAGCTTAGACACATCCAGATAAAAGAAACAAGCAATTTAGAGGCCAAAAGTAGCCGCGGCTTAACCGGTAATGTGTGGGTTAAATAGCCTTCACTCCCATATAGATTCTTATAGTAGCGCACTACTAAAAGAATGAGGGTAGTAACCACTTGAGCAAAAATAATAATTGGCAGCAAAATAAATAATCCCTGGCTGACAATGGGCACCTTAATGAGACGAGCTATAACAAAAAGAACCACAAATAGAATATTTACTACAAAAACCGGCATAATCTGCCTTGCCGTGGCTCTCCATTCATGTTTCATCAATTTCCCAAACATGCAAACACCTCCCGAAAAACTCCATCTACGCTTTTGCCATAGTCTTGACGAATTTGATCTACTGGCGCATCAAGTTTTATCTTACCCTCGCCCAGAAAAATGACCCGATCAAATATAGCTTCCACATCGGCAATAAGGTGGGTAGCAAAAATCATAATGGCATCTTCTTGGTAGTGCCTAAGAGTAGTGTCTAAAATAGAGCTGCGAGTAGCCGGATCAATCCCTCCCATTGGCTCATCCAAAAGATAAATCTTGGCATTTCTGGACATCACCAGGGTAAGCTGTAGCTTCTCTTGCATACCTTTAGACATGGTCTTAATGGCCTGGTTCTGATTGATACGAAAACGGCTTAGCATATCTTCCGCCTTAGCCCGATCAAAATCCTGATAAAAATCGCTAAAAATATTGAAGGCATCTTTCGGTTTCATCCAACCACTCAAATATGTCTTCTCCGGAAGATAGGAGACCAAACTTTTACTCGTGATCCCCGGCTCTTCTCCGGCAATCATTACATTACCTTGATAGTCGCTTATAAGGCCAGCCAAAATTTTGAGGAGGGTACTTTTACCACAACCATTAGGTCCTAAAAGCCCAACGATCTGTCCCCCCTCTAAAGTTAAATCAATCTGCTGCAAAACAATCTTCTTGCCATAGCTTTTGTTTAAGTTGTTAATCTTAATTAAGCTCATCTTTTTTGCCTCCCCGATTCGTCTCTTCCATTAGCCATTTTAGCCACGTAGACTCCTCACATTTAATTTCCCTCATCTTATGTACAAAATCCTTAATCTGCTCACGTATTAACTGCTCGCGTAGCGCCTTGATACGTAGTTCATCCTGAGTTACAAAACGACCACTGGTTCGCTCGCTATAGGCCAGCTCCTGACGCTCCAGCTCTGCCAACGCCTTTTGAACAGTATTGGGATTCACCTGAAAGGTTAAGGCCAACTCTCTAACACTCTGAATTCGCGCCCCTGGCGGCCATTCACCGCCTACAATACGCAAATAGAATTTCTGAAGAATCTGTAAGTATATCGGCGCATTTTCGTGAAAACCACTTTCCATCTTAATTCCATCTCCCACTCTTATGCTCAGTTTCACATCATTTGTACTATTGTATTAATTAACTAATACAATAGTACAGCAGCAAGGCCTTGTCAATCCCCCTAGCCAAGCTCTACTCCTTTTAAATAAAAGTCTATGTTATAGTAAAAAACAAATAAAGGAGGTAGACTATGCCTGAACTCATTCTAGCCAGCGCATCCCCCCGCCGTCAGGAGCTTTTAGCCCTTACCGGCCTTCCCTTCAGTATTAAAGCTCCCCAAATTGAAGAGACTATTGCCAAGGACTTACCCTTGCCCCAAGCTTTAGAAAAATTAAGCTTAGAAAAAGCTGCCGCCATACATCGCCAGCATCCTCAGGCCGTGGTTATTGGTGCCGACACCGTGGTAGTAATTCCACCGTGGGAAGCCGCCTCTTCAGGTACAAAAGAAGTCAAAATTCTGGGCAAACCAAGAAATCAGGCTGAAGCTGAAAGTATGCTAGAGCTACTCTCCGGCCAAAAGCATCAGGTCATTACCGCTGTGAGCCTGTTAAGCCACCACAAAAGAGTCTCTTTCCACGCTCGAGCTCTGGTGCAATTCTACCCGCTTTCTCCCGCTCTCATCCGTAACTATGTGGAAAGCGGTGAAAGTCTTGATAAAGCCGGGGCTTACGGAATCCAAGGACGAGGAGCTTTGCTCATATCCGAAATTATCGGTGACTACTACACGATAATGGGTTTACCCCTGGGACAGCTCTACCGAGAGCTGCCTGCTTTTGGTTTCGATCTTCCCATCTAAGCAAGAGACTCCATCCTTGGCTAAAGTAAGCCACAGACGGAGTCAATATAAAGCAAGAAATTCTACGACTAAACCAGCTTAAGGAGCAGCCGGTTCTGGAGGCACGGTTTCCATTGTAGTTTGGAAGGTAGTGGTTTCCGTAGTTGTAGTACCGGAGGTAGTCGCACTGGTAGTAGCGGAAGTGGTTTCAGAGCTGGTGGCAGTAGGCGTGCTACTTTCAGAAGTGGTAGCCGAGGTAGCCACAATCGTGGACTGCACCGACGAGGTGGACTCTGTTTGGCTTTCCGAAGTGGCAGTTGAAGTTGTCTCTACTTGAGAACTAGCCAGAGTAGCTTCCGTAATAATGCCTTGGGAGACGAAGGCTGGAATAGGTTCACCTAGAGAAAAAAGCAGCCAAGATAAAAGAGCCGCCACTACTAGAAGAGCCGCAATTACCGTCATCTGCTTTTTATTGACCACTGGCTGTTGTTTCAATGTAATCACCTTACCTTATTTATAAACAAAGTCTAATAACCTGCATCAAAGTTTAACAAAATCACCTTGATACGATCCTTATCGCCCTGACGGCGAATAATTGTATATTCATTACAGATGCGGTCTTCAGATTTACAATCTTGACAACTACCGGTTCTGGTACAGGGGGTATTTCGATTCAGACGAATACAGTTGGCCGGAGCGGCAAACTCTCGATTTCTTGTAATGGCAGCTTCCAAGTCAGGAGCCCATTTGTTTCTTCCAACAATTACAATAACCTTCTTAGGCCCGTAAAGCATAGCAGCCACCCGGTTCCCTCGACCGTCTACATTATATAACCACCCTTCGGCAGTGATAGCATTGCTGGAGACAAAATAATAATCTGCCGAAAAAGCCTGCAAGTAGGTATCGGCAATCTGTTCAGGGGTGGTGATCTCTGGATCACTTCGATCATAAAATCGAAAATCGCCCTTGGAAAGATAGTCGATAACGCCCGTCTCTTTAAGGGTCATAGACCCACCGGAGGCCACTCTGCTGCCTTTCTCTACCAGTTGATCCAGTAGAGGTTCCAGCTCCGCCAAAGAGTCCAGCACAAAAGCCTCCATCCGATTACTACGAAGTTTTTGAGCGACCTGCTCTAGTTTTTCATGCCAAATAGCATCAATATTCTTATCCATACATGAGCCTCCTCTAAACGGAAAATCAAAATTCCAACGGATATCTCTGTCTATTCTGCCTGTAAAAGGAATTTTTGGCAAGCCAATTGTTCACCCCTTTTCTACATGCTATACTAGGCATAGTTGGACAATATTTTTACATAGTATTTTATTTGTTCAGCAGAAATTTTTGGTAGAAAGCAAACCAAATACAGGGAGGATAAAGAACATGTCTAAGATTTATAAAGGATTGATTTCAGCCGGTTTAGTTGGTGCTCTTGCACTGGGTGCCGCCTGTAACAATACGACTACGACTACATCAGCCAGCGAGACTAGCACCCCTTCCGTAGCCAGCAGTAGCCCAGAGACGACGACTACAACCTCCAGTGCAGTCAACCCCCTCAGTGCTCTTTACGAAGGTGACCTGACGGCTGTACCTATTTCTGCCTTTCCGGCTCAATTTAGTGAAGGCATTAATCAGGTTGGTTTTGGAGCGCTTAAAGATTTGTATGAAGCTGAGAATCTGTCTCTTTCCCCAGCCAGTATTGTCTTTACCATGTCAATGATTCAGGCCGGAGCTAAGGGCGAAACCGCCGAACAGATTAAGAAAGCGCTATATTTGAATGAACTTTCTCAGCAAGAAATTGAAGCTGCCGCTAAACAGCTAATGTGGCGTTCCAATAGTAACGGTATGCAGGCGGCCAATGCAGTCTGGCTTGATAGCCAATATAGTTTCCAAGATACGTACCTAAATACTCTTACCAAAAATTTCATGGCTACTGCCGGAAGAGCTGATTTTGCCAAAGATCCAGAAGCGGCAACCCAAGCCATCAACGATTGGGTTAAGAGCCAAACCAATGGCAAGATTCCCGAACTAAACCCGGAGCCGCTACCAGCGGATACCGCCATGGCACTGGTAAATGCTATGCATTTTTTAGGCCAGTGGGAGACGCCCTTTGATAGTGCTTTAAGTAAGAAAGATGTTTTTATTGGCGGCAAGATGGAAGTTGAAGTAGACTTTATGTACGCCTCACACAGCACCCTTTATGCCGAAACGCCCAATTATTCTATGATCGCCTTGCCCTTTGGCGAACCCACGCCTGAAGAGACAGAAGCCACTCCTACGGCGGCTGAATCAAAAGAATCAGCCGTGCCTGATAGTAAGTATGCTATGGCCTTTATCCTTCCTACCAAAGAAAAAGATCTTCGCGAGGTTGCCGGGGAGCTCCAGAATGTGAGCTTTGCTACCGTTACTGATTCCCTTAAGCCAGAGCACACGGATATCAGCCTACCAAAGTTTGAGTTTCTCTATAACGCGCCCCTGGACAGTTGGCTGAAAGAGAAGGGTATTACCGCCGCCTTTGACCGCACCCAGGCAGATTTTAGTGGTATGATTAATGAAAGCACCCCACTCTATCTTTCCAGTGTACTACATCAGAGTTTTATCAAAGTTGATGAAAAGGGTGCTGAAGCCGCTGCGGCAACCCAAGGAATTATGACTCCCGTATCGGCTCCGGTGGGAGAGATTAAGACCTTCAGGGCAGATCGCCCCTTTATATTTGTGATTTATGACCAAACAGATAGCACGATCTTGTTTTTAGGTGCAGTCAGCCAGCCAAGCTAATGTTTCAGTCCGAACGCTGATAGAAGTTAAAAGCGCCTAACAGGCAAATCTTATCAAAAATAAGCAAATAAAATCCCCTGAGGAAAAGCAGTCATGAAAGACATTACTTCCTCAGGGGATCATTTTATATCTGCGCAAGAACTAATCCTGTAAAGGTAAAAATTTGTTCAAAGCCAGAGCAACGCCATCGTCGTAATTTGATAAAGTAATGTAGGAAGCTACCGCTTTAGCTTCTTCAACTCCATTAGCCATAGCCACAGAAAAGCCCGACATCCGCAGCATCTCTACATCGTTGTGCCCATCGCCAAAACACATCATTTCTTTGCCCTTGATTCCTATCCGCTCTCCCAAAGCCATCAGCCCCGTTGCCTTGTTTGCAGAAAGCGTCGTAACTTCCATATTACCCGAATCTGAGTCAATAGCCCGAATTCCCCAGTCTTCTAAGGTATTCTTAAACTCTTCTCTTCTGGTTTCGGGAACTCGATAGACATTGATTTTTTCTACACCGGAAAAAGTTGTTTCATTAGAAAGCCACTGTTCAAAGGTTTCAACAAACCGAATACGCTGAAAGACCCAATCAAAATTAGGACCGTTTTCCGTAAATATTTTTTGTAGGCCATGGTAGTTTTCCTGGGAGGCATGGGATATCCCTTGAATCAATACGGTAAAATTGCAGCCCAGCTCTCGAATTATACTAATGACTTTCCGGCTCTGCTCCAAAGACAAGAGATTACTATGAATTTCTGCGTCTTGTTGACGGTCAATCACTCTTGCACCGTTGGCTACCACATAATAGTGAATACCAGGAAAGGCTCGAATAGAGTCAGGAATTTGGGTCAGAGTTCGCCCTGTAGCGACTACCAGTAAATAGCCTCGTTCCACAGCCGCTGTCAAAGAACGCCGCGTCGCCGCTGACCAATCCCCATGGCTATGAAGGCTGGTTCCATCTAAATCCAAAGCCAGCAATTTAATCTTCGCGGTCATTTCTTGCCCATTCATACTTGCCCTTTCTCATCAAAACTTCTAATTTCTACTCGCCTAATTTTACCACTAATCGTTTTGGGTAATACATCTACAAATTCAATAATCCGCGGATACTTATAAGGAGCCGTGGTCTTTTTAACATGTTCTTGAAGAGCTTTTACCAAATCCTCAGAGGGCTCAAAATTCTTCGTTAAAATAATGGAAGCCTTAACAATTTGTCCCCGAACCGCATCGGGCACGGCTGTTACAGCACACTCCAACACCGCCGGGTGCTCCTGAAGGGCACTTTCAACTTCAAAAGGGCCAATACGATAACCGGAACATTTAATTACATCATCATTTCTGCCCACATACCAAAAGTACCCCTCTTCGTCCTTCCAAGCAACATCCCCAGTCTCGTAGATACCATCATGCCAGACAGAGAGAGTCGTTTTTTCATCCCGATAATAGCCGCAAAATAATCCTGGGATTGAGCCCTGATCTAAGCCTGTCACCACCACACGACCTTCCGTTCCCGCCGGACAAGAACAGTTATCATCATCGACAATATCCAGCTTATACAAGGGGGCTGGTTTACCCATAGAACCAGGCCGAGGTGGAAACCAGGGAAAACTGGCACAGAGCACAGACCCCTCAGTCTGACCAAAACCTTCTAATATTTCCAATCCGGTTTCAGCTTTAAACCGATTAAAAACTTCAGGGTTCAGGGGCTCACCGGCAGTTAAAGCCAAACGCAAATGCGACAAATCAAAATCGCTTAGCTTTTCTTGGATCATAAAACGATAAATCGTCGGTGGTGCACAAAAAGTCGTTACCCTGTAATGTGCAAGCTTCTCCAGAAGGCCTCTGGGATCAAAGCGCTCCATATCATAAACAAAGTTAGCAGCACCACAAATCCACTGGCCATAGATCTTACCCCAGCCGCACTTCGCCCAGCCGGTATCAGCCACACTAATGTGTAAATCATCCGAGCGTAACTGCTGCCAGTAACGAGCCGTCACAATATGACCTAAGGGATGGTTATAGTTATGTAGTACCATCTTGGGCATGCCTGTAGTTCCGGAAGTAAAGTAGAGCAACATCGGGTCTTCCCCACCGGCTACTGCTGGTCTTTTCAGCCAAATTTCGCCTTGCGCTTTAGAGGTCTGCTCTAAACGCTGATTGAAATCAACCCAATTTTTTGGCGTTGGAACTACTTCTTCTTGCAACCTTTGTCCTGCCTCAGAAGTTAAGAATGCGATGTTTTTCAAAGCCGGATACTCTTCAGCTGCGGCTTTAAGGGCCTCTACAATAGGCGCCTCTGTAATCGTTATTACCGAGTGCACTGAAGCTGCCTCCAAACGATAAAGTAAATCTTTCTTGGTAAGCTGCACAGTAGCCGGAATAAAGATAGCCCCTAAACGCATGAGCGCAGGAGCCAGAATCCAAAACTGCCAACGCCGTTTCAACAGCAGTAGGACAGTATCACCTTTTTTGATACCGAGATCAGCTAAAAGTGCTGCCGCTCTAGCACTAAGATCAGCGATTTCGGAAAAAGAAAAACGCTTTTCATCGCCATAATCATTGCACCAGACCAAGGCTTCTTTGTCAGGCTCCTCTTGGCTCCAAATATCAATCACATCAAAAGCAAAATTAAAATTCTCCGGAACTTTCAGTTCATAATTCGCCAAAAAATCTTCATAGGAAGAAAATTCCTCCCGCTCTAAAAAGCGCTCTAACATATTCCCCTTCGCCCTGAAAAACTTGAAGTTTTAGAAATATTTACTCAAGCTTCCTGTTCCTTTCTCTTTTGCTTAGCTTTTAGAATTGCATCTGTGACTTTACTGTTTTTTATTTTACCCAATTTTACCAGGAAGCGGAAGAGAGTTATTTACGTAGTAATACAAAAGGGGGGAGAAGAGGCAAACGTACCACCTTTACCTCAAAAAAAGAGAGCAGGTCACTGCTCCCTTTTATAGCATCAGAAAATAATTTGTAAAATGGTTAACCTTTAATAGTTGCTCTGCGCATCAGGAGCCAGCTTAGTCCAGAAAAACCAGCACTGCCTACCAGAAGAGTTAGCATCCCTAAGGCTGGGATGGAATTCCCCCCGATACCGATACCCATAACCTGAATAAATCCCTGGACTATTATTCGCCCTATTTCCCCACCAGAGAAAGAGTTCAGGATCGGAAAAATAATGATCAAGAAAACTGGTACAAAGACGGAGAAAATAACTTTAAGCGTCCGATTCATTCTGTAATAGAGTAAAGTCAGAAAATAACCACCCGCTATGGCAAGAAAATAGAGCAGAAAAGCAAATAGGAGGCTAGGGAGGGATATCTTACCTATATTTAACTGATAAAGAGCATCATAGAATCCAACATAACCTTCACCACCTAAAACATATAGTGATAAAGAGGCAATGATTACCCGATCAATCAAAGTAAAAATTAATGAAACTGTGGCAAAAATTCCCATTGAAGCTAAAAACTGTGTCCTACGAGAGACTCCGTTTTGCAAAGAGAAATGAAAATCCTCTTTAAAACTATTGAGTCCAAAAATAAATAGAAAAATTATACTACTCAATTCCAAACCGGTAAAACTACCATCCATGTTGGGCAATACCATACGCAAAATTAAAGTTAACAGCATGAGACCTAAAATAACAATATAATAAATAGACACCGGCATTTTAGCCGTCGCAAGTTTATATAAATAAGTCGCTTTATACTTCATTTTTTTCCCCTCCCTTACTGGTTTGTCAGCTGAATGAATAATCGCTGCAAATCCATCTTTCCGATTTCTAACCCACTGGGCAATTCCGTTTCCTCTAAGTTTCCAAGAATGTAGGCTGTCTTTAATCCACCAAGGCTATCTATACCTAAGCAGTTTTTTCCCACCAAAAAACGATCAACCAGGTTAGCAACACCCGACACAGTGTACCCTTGAGCCAGAAGTTTTTCCCGACTCTCACTCTTGATAATTTCTCCATCTTTAATAATCAAGACTTCTTCCAAAAGTCCAGCAGCCTCCTCAATTAAATGGGTAGATAGTAGTAAGCAGCAGGGATGATCAGTAATATACTCCACAATGATACGATAAAAAAGTTCTCTGTGATTAGCATCCAATCCCAGAACCGGCTCGTCTAAAAAGATAAAGCTAGCTTTGGAGGATAGCGCTGTAATCAGCCGGAATATAGAACCATAGCCGGTAGATAAAGATTTCACTTTCTTGCTTGTAGAAAGGCCGAATTTTGCTGCCAAAGACTCAGCCATATTCTGATCAAACTGGGGATAAAAATTTGCGGTCCACTTCCAAATTTGCTTGATTTTTTTCCCGTCTGGATAGAGGTTCTTTTCACTCATTAGGTACATTTGACCCAAGGCACTATCTCTTTCCTCTATGGATTTTCCATCCAACAAAATCTGTCCCTGGTCTGCAAACAAGCGCCCGCTAATCATATTTAAAATCGTTGATTTCCCGGCACCATTTCGGCCTAAAAGACCATAGACTTTATGGCTCTCTAGGGTAAAGCTAACTTGCTTTACTGCCTGCACCGATCCAAAAGACTTACTAACATTTTTTACTTCCAAAGTACTCATGATCTTTCACCTTCCTTAATCATGGTAATAATTTCTTCTTCCCCAATGCCTAAACGCTGTGCTTCGGCCAAAAGCGAGGCAATATAGTCTTGAAAAAAAGCCTGCTTTCTTTTTTGACGAATTTTGGTGACAGCACCGGTTGATACAAACATACCCACACCTCTCTTTTTATAAACTGTATCGTTCTCTACCAAAAGGTTAATACCCTTTAAAGCTGTAGCCGGGTTAATTTTATAATGGGTAGCAATCTCCGTAGTGGAGGGAATCTGACTTTCTTCCGGAAAGGCTCCTGAAAGAATGCCTTCTTCGATTTGCTCTGCCAACTGCAGAAAAATCGGTCTATTATCTGAAAAATCCAGCTGCATGCTACGCTCCTTTCTGTTTTACATTGCTAAACTCGTTAACTGGTTAACTACTTATATAACTAACTATACACCCTAAATAAAAGCTTGTAAAGGGGTTCTAAAAATTTCCAATCGAGTAGGAGGCTAGCCATTAGTTGGCTAGCCGACCTCTCACACCACCGTA
>CAZFHA010000007.1:0-148711 GCA_964518595.1 uncultured Oscillospiraceae bacterium | reverse complement strand
AGGTGGTTATTCTATTTGAGATAACTTGTTCCAAATCGATCAGTTTGTGAGTGAGGGTATAACTTTGTTATTAATTCAGAAACGCTGGCAATTGGATGAGTCGAAGGAAGAATCTCAGGGAAATGATCCTTCCCTTGAAGCCTGGCTAAGCGAAAAGAAGCAAGCGCTTTATCCCAATAATCAGAGTGAAACGGAGAACTCCTTTGTATGGCATGATCCTTTTCTTCTGCCTGATATGGAAGCGGCTTGTAGGCGGATTTGCACGGCAGTCAAAGAAAAGCAGTCAATTCTGATTTATGGAGACTATGATTGTGACGGTGTCACGGCTACAGCTATGATGGTGGATTTTTTGCGGACGCATCAAGGCAATGTAACCCATCTTATTCCCGATCGGATGGTAGAGGGGTACGGTCTATCGCTTAGCCATGTTGATAGGATTGTGGCCGCAAGTGTGAAGCTGGTTATTACAGTAGATTGTGGCGTTGCTAGTGTCGAGGCTGTAGCAGGGCTCATGTCTCAAGGGGTTGATGTTATCATAACTGATCATCATGAGTTGGGTGAAAGGCTACCTAATGCAGTGGCCGTTATTAATCCCCGACGACAGGAATGTCAAAGCCCCTTTCCTTCGCTGGCTGGTGTGGGCGTAGCCTTAAAATTACTAGCAGCATTATCGGAATATCCTGACTTCTCTGCGCCTAAGGAAGCTTGGCAGCTTTACTTAGATATTGCCGCTTTGGGGACAGTGGCTGATGTAGTTCCCATTATTGATGAGAATCGAACCATACTTAAAACTGGACTTAAACAGATTAATGCGTCTTCTCGTCCGGGAATACTGGCCTTGCGAAAAACTTTAGTGGCTAACAAGGAAGTTATACCAGAGGCAACGGCAACCACACTTGCCTTTTCCTTAGCGCCGCGAATCAATGCTGCTGGACGCTTAGGTGATGCCCAAAGAGGTGTTCGGCTACTGCTTACCCATGATAAAGAGGAAGCTGACCGAATTGCTGGAGAATTAGCGGAGGAAAACCGCCGGCGTCAGGAATTGGAAGCCTCTATTCTGGCAGAAGCCATTGCTCAGATAGAAGCGGTAGAGCCTAAGCCCGGTGCGGCCTGTTTTGGTATGGGTCCTCTGGTGGTGTGGGGCGAGTCATGGCACCCCGGAGTAATCGGCATTGTCGCCTCACGTTTAGTCAGCCGCTATGGTCGTCCGGCAGTGGTATTAACGGCGCTGTCAGGTGATGAGGGTATTCTCAAGGGGTCGGCTCGCTCTACCGACGGCTATAATATTTTTGAAGCCCTCAGTTCTGTTCGAGACTTAATGACTGCCTTTGGTGGTCATCCAAAGGCAGCCGGACTGAGCCTTTCTTTTGCCGTTTATGAGGAGTTTTGTAATCGCCTGAGCCAATTTGGTCAAAGTATCCCCGTACCTTTTGATGCAGCCGTGCAAGTTGATTTTTCTTTGCAGGCGAAGGGCATAGACTCTGCCCTATATAATGAAATTGCTCAAATGGCTCCTTTTGGTGAGGGAAATCGTGAACCACGCTTTTTACTGGAGAATTGTTTGATTAGGGAATGCCGTCTGTGCGGTAATGATAAGCATATTAAGCTAAGGCTGGAAGTTTGTGCCGAGGAGCAGTCACCTCAAGACCTGGAGGCAATAGCCTTTGGGTTTGGTCCTTTGGCAGGCATGTATAGCCCAGGTCGTCAGATTGATCTAGTTGTAACCCTTCAAAGATCTATTTGGAGGGGACAAGAAAGCATTACACTCCAAGTTATAGACCTACGTTTGAGTGATTTTGGTCGACTTGGCAAGGCGAAACAAGATAGTGTAGAGCAACTCTATCAGCATGGGATCGCTATTAAGCAGTTAGCTCAGTTGGCTGGATTATCAATGGCGGAAATGATGCCTAGCCGAGCTCAGATTCGTAAGGTTTACGAACTCTTGAAGCAGAGCTTTGCACAAGAGTCTTTTATTGGTCACTGCCAATTATTGGCAGCATGGCTTGAGGGCTGTGGAGAGTTAAGCCTCAATGCCTTTTCATTGGCGCGAATTTTAGATATTTTTGCAGAAAGTGGACTGTTAAAAATCTGGGGAAGGTATGAATCTATCTTGGGCTTTACCTTGTTATTTGTGGATGGAAAGGTTAAACTGGAGGAATCTGCAACCTTTAAACGGCTCGTGACGGAGGGGGGATTAACAGCATGACTGAACATAAGAAAGAGCACAAGCTTACACCGGAAATGATGGAAGAACGGCAAAAGTTAGCTGATTTTTTTAACGACTTGCGCGATTTTACTGTGCCTTCGGACTTGGCACCTGAGATTATGGAGTCACTGGATGAAATTATTCAGCGTTACAAGAGTTACTCCGACAGAGATGAATCACAGAAGATTAGAAATGCTTTTGTCTTTGCCTATAAGGCACATGGGCCGCAGATTCGAAAGACGGGGCAACCCTATATTATTCACCCCTTGGCGACTACGGAAATTTTAACAGAGCTGGAAGTAGATGCTGATACCTTAGTGGCAGCTTTACTTCATGATACTGTAGAGGATACTGCCGTTAGTACTGAATTGATTAGTGAATTATTTGGTGCTGATGTAGCTTGGTTGGTGGATGGCGTTACTAAATTAGGTCGAATTCCATATTCTTCTAAAGAAGAAATACAAGCAGAAAATATGCGCAAAATGCTCTTGGCGATGGCTAAGGATATTCGTGTAGTGCTTATAAAGTTAGCGGATAGGCTCCACAATATGCGTACAATTAAGCATCTTTCTCAGGAGAAGCAAGTAGAAAAGGCTCTCGAAACTCGTGATATTTATGCACCGCTGGCACACCGCTTAGGTATCTATAAAATTAAGTGGGAGTTAGAAGATCTTTGTTTACGCTACTTAGATAAGGAGGCCTACTATGAATTAGTGGGCTCCATTGCACAAAAGCGCTCGGAGCGGGAAGAGTTTTTGGGTGAAGTGATTGGCGAACTCCAGAGGCGCATTGCAGAAATGGGAATTGATGCAGAGATCGAAGGTAGACCTAAACATTTTTATAGTATCTACAACAAGATGAAAAAACAAGGCAAGAATTTAGATCAGATTTTTGATTTGTTTGCTTGCCGAATTATTGTAGGAACGGTTACCGATTGTTATGCCGTTTTGGGCTTAGTTCATGATCTTTATTATCCCATTCCCGGACGATTTAAAGATTACATTGCCATGCCCAAACCTAATATGTATCAGTCTTTACATACTACAGTAATTGGGGGGAAGGGAATTCCTTTCGAGGTGCAGATTAGAACCTTCGCCATGCATCGTACTGCAGAATATGGTATTGCCGCCCATTGGAAATATAAAGAAGGTGACACCCAGGGAACCCATAATCCTGATTCTTTGGATAGTAAGCTTTCTTGGCTGCGTCAGATATTAGATTGGCAAGGTGAGTCAAAAGACGCAGGTGAATTTCTAGATACACTTAAACATGGCTTGGTAGCAGACGAAGTTTTTGTATTTACCCCCAAAGGTGATGTGATTTCTTTGCCTGCTCATTCTGTACCCATTGATTTTGCCTATACTATCCATAGTGGTGTTGGTAACCGGATGTATGGGGCTAAAGTTAACGGACGTATTGTGCCCCTAACCTATGAACTTCAAAATGGAGATATCATTGAAATCCTTACTTCAGATAAGGTTCATGGTCCATCACGGGATTGGCTAAAGATTGTCAAGAGTTCGGCTGCCCGTTCAAAAATTAATCAGTGGTTCAAGAAGGAAATGAGAGATGAGAATATCCTTCACGGTAAAGAATTGGTTGAGCGTGAAATCAAAAAATTGGGCTTTACCCATGCCCAGCTGATTAGACCAGAGTTATTAGCTTTGGTTCAAAAGCGTCATTCAAGTGCTACTGCTGATGACTTGTATGCGTCTATAGGTTATGGTGCTATTACGGCTGGTAAGGTGGTAGGAAGGCTGAAGGACGAATATATTAAGTCTTTACCGGAGGATGAGCGGACAGCCTTAGGATACCGGATCACTTCTGGTGGACAGGTTATGTTTTCACCTTTACCGGCTACAATTAGTGAAGAAACCGCCGCGGTTAAAAATTTAACCAAGACAAAGGCACCAACCAAACGTAAGCGTCAGAACGATTCGGGCATTACTGTTAAGGGCATTGATAATTGTTTAGTTCATCTAGCCCGCTGCTGCAGTCCTGTTCCGGGAGATCAGATTATTGGCTATATTACCCGGGGAAATGGCGTAGGTATACACCGAATTGACTGTAGTAATATCCGTAATATCATGAAAAATTCTGCAGGCAGTGCCAAGGATGCCGAAAGGGCTTCCCGCCTCATAGAAGTGTATTGGAGTAAACGTGGGGTGGAGGAGAGCTATCAGGTTGAGATCAGCATCTTGGCACAAGATCGGCGCCACTTGCTGGCAGATATTTCAAATATTATTTCTGATGAAAAGGTGTCCTTAATTAATGCTCAGATACAGTCACACAAAGATGCTACGGCTAGCTTTCATATGACTATTGAAGTAAAGAGTCAGGGGCAGTATGAGCGCCTTGTGAATCATTTAAAAAAGGTCAAAGATGTAATTGAGGTACGGCGCGGTCACTAGCCAGTATAATCCTCTGGGAGAGTAGCAGCATGGGGCAATTAATCAACAAGGCGTGCGACTGCATATTTACCCAGTCGATGGTCTAATAGGCGCATGATTTCAAGTTCATCCATAGCGTCGGTTAGAGCGTTATGTATTTCTCGATAGGAAGTGTTTTCGCTTAACAGGCGATAAATACTCTCTACACCATAGCCGCGCTTTAGTCGACCGGTACTATAGCATTCGGCATGGTGGGGTATCCTGGAATTATGCTGACGATAGGCGGCCAATCTCATAATGTCATGCCAGGCAAAAAGCGAAAGTTCTGGTAAATGACGGTAGTCAAAGGCGGCATTATAGGCAAATATAGTCTTGATTCCGTGAGTGGCAAGAAATCGAATCATATCCGTCATGGTTTCTTCCCGGGTGCCTTCCAAATCAGGTATGATGCCCTGAGCATACAATGCACTACTATACATTCCACCATGATCCTTAAAAGGAGTCAGAATATAATAGCGCTTGTCGATTAGCTCAAAAGTCTCTGCATCGGCCACAACAACACCGATAGACATTACTGCGTCACCCCAGGTGGTTTCTGTATCTAAGACGACAAACTTACTCATAATTAACTCCGCTCCACCCTTGTTATTTTAGTTTAATCTAATTAGAATCAGTTCTGATAAGGTATTCATCATATCATAGCTGTTTTTCATCTACAATTCCCTTATTCTCTCAGGTAAATCAGGATACAAAAAGGAACGCCAAATTTTTTCGGCGTTCCTTTGCATTGATTTCTCTAAGAGGAAACGTTATAAATCTGTGATTGAAATCATAATCATTGGGCGTCTCTTGGTTTTTTCAAAGAGAAGACTTTTGACAAAGTCACGCATTTGACCAGATTCAGCCTGACTAATAATGGATTTCTTCTGGGTTGTACATTTATTGGCATAGGTTACCAGTTTATCACTGCACTCCTTGATTACGGCTTTGGCTTCACTATCATAAAGAAAGCCCATGGCTTGAATTGAGGGTGTAGCCAGGAGTTTGTTACTCTTTTTGTCAATGACCAAAGAAATCGAAACGATACCATCATCTGCTAATAAACGCCGATCTCGTAAGACCCGATTATCTAAGTCACCTACTCCAGAACCATCAATCAACACAGGAGCGGCATTAATATAGCCTGAAATTCGCGCCATATCCTTAGTGCATTCAAAAATATCACCATTATTTAACAAAAAAGTATGATTCCAAGGATGACCTAGGCTCTTGGCCAATTGGGCATGGCGGTAGAGCATCCGGTATTCGCCATGAATGGGCATAAAGAACTTGGGTTTGACTAACTGATGAATAAGCATAAGTTCATTGCGGTAGGCATGTCCAGAGACGTGCACGTCAGCCAAGTCTTCGTAAATAACATGGGCACCTAGCTTAAATAACTCGTTAATAACTCTGTAAATAGGCTTTTCGTTTCCCGGAATGGGGTGAGCGGAAATAATAACAGTATCGCCTTGATGAATTTCCACTAAACGATGTGAGGCAAAGGCCATTCTGCTCAATGCTGACATTGGTTCTGCCTGGCTACCGGTAGTAAGAATAACCACTTGTTCCGGCTGGTAACGGTCGATTTCATTAATATCAATCAGGGTACCAGGTTTCATCTGGAGATAACCTAAAGAATTAGCTGCGGCAAAAACATTCAACATGCTGCGGCCAATCAGTGCAACTTTGCGGTTATACATTTCGGCGGCTGTAAAAATTTGTTGCATCCGGTGAACATGAGAAGAGAAGGTTGCGATGATAATACGGCCGGAGGTATTCTGGAAAATTTTCTGAAAAGATTCTCCCACATGGCGCTCCGAGGTAGAAGATCCGGGGATTTCTACATTGGTACTTTCTGCCAACAAAAGTAAAACACCTTCTTGCCCATATTGAGCAAAGCGCTGTAAGTCAATAGGTTCACCATCAATTGGTGTGAAGTCTATCTTGAAATCTCCGGTATGAATGACCGTGCCTACAGGTGTGCGAATAGCCAAAGAAAAGGCATCAGCAATACTGTGGTTAACCCGAATAAACTCTACTGAAAAGCCATGTCCTGCCTTAACAACATCACCAGCCAGACATTGCTGCAAGGGGATACCACGGGTTCCGGTTCCCTTGTCCAGTAGTTTAGAACGAACCAGTTCAATGGTAAGCTTTCCGCCGTAAATGGGGCACTTGAGATCCTTCATCAAATAGGGAAGCGCGCCAATATGGTCTTCGTGACCATGGGTGAGAAAGACGCCTCGAACCCGCTCTTTATTCTGCATAATATAGGAGTAGTCTTGAATAACAGCATCAATACCGGGCATGTTTTCTTCCGGAAAGGCCATACCGCAGTCAACGAGAATTATGTCGTTGCCATACTCCAGAAGTGTCATGTTCTTGCCGATTTCACCCAGACCGCCCAAGGGAATAACTCGCAAGGCACCTTTCTTCTTTTGCTTGTCCTTATTGGTACGCGTACCTTCAACAAAGAGTGGTTCACGACTGGACAAAGGGGCACTTTTTGCTGCTTTTCTGGGGAAAGGACGTTCTCCTTTTGGGACATTGGGCTTAGTTTTGCCGTCTCTCTGAGGTCTGGGCGTAGAGGGTCTCTTTTCCAGCGTATCAGGATTAGGGCTTCTTTTTTCCCCCTGATGGGGAGCTTTAGCTTTAGGGGGGTGAGTTGGCTTGCTCCTGCCGGGTAAGCTCACAGCATTATTGTAGTCGGTAGGAGCCTTTTTGGATGATCCCAGAGGATCATCACCTTTCTTTTTACTTGGTAACATATATTCATCCTTTCGGCTTTTAAAATCAAAGTCGTAAAGCCTCTGAAACAGAGGCTCAACCAAAGTAATAGCAGCATTCTGTTAAGAATCTTCTATTACATGAGTTCTATTTTTCACATATAGAAGGTCTTAGACCTTCTACTGCTGAAAGCAAAGGGAAAATAACAACCGCATCCTTATGGGGATATGCAAAATTGTTGCCTTAGCTTTCAATATAAACATCTACATAGATGCCATTATTCATTTGATTAGCAATTTCTTCTGATGGCACAAAGATATCAATGATATTTCCCTTGATAGCACCACCCGTGTCTTGAGCTCTAAAATGACCGCCATTGCTGTTGATAGAGAATGGCTGCCCGTTAAGGCTTACATAAACAGATGTGCCTAAAGAGATTATGCTGGGATCTACTGCTAATGTTACCCCATGCTCACAGATAGCACCGGAAGCTGTCACTACATTACCGTTCTGTGGACCATAGTAAGTAACCTTAAAACTGCCTAAATACTTCATTTCACCGGGGCCGGGAGCTGGTGGAGGGGTAGGTTTGGGTTTTTCTGTGGGCTTAGGCTTATTATCCGGTTTTGCGGTGGGTTGGGGTGTGGGAATTGGGGTGGGGGTAGAAGGTGGATCAAAAGAGAAAAACTCTTTCTTAACATAGGTTCCCTTGACCGTCTTATACCAACCATTACTCGTCTTACTGACAACAGTAATCGGTTCACCGACCTCAAGCTTACGTGTTACTTCAAAGTCAGTACCGGGACCACTTCGAACATTAACGGCTCCAGTGGCATAAAGCGTACCGCTAGTCTCTGTTTCAGGAGGCGCGGAGGACAAAAACTCTGCAAAAACATAATTGCCGTTACCTAGCTTATACCAACCGTTATCAGTCTTGGCCACGACATCAATATAGTCACCGTAGCCGTACTCGCCCACTTTCTCATAGGTGGTGCCGGGACCCTTGCGGATAAATAGATCCGATGTAACATAGTAGCTGGAGGCCAACGCTGTTTCACTTACAGCAGGGGCGGTAGCAACCGGGGGATTCGTAACATCCGCCTGGGCTGAGGCTGATTCCTCAGAGAGTGTAGGCACAGTGGTTCCCAGTAGATCATCATCTGATCTCGATTTCAAAGAGGTGAGGGAGTCATCTACCGCCGGAAGTGTATTCGCTGAAGAGGCCGACAACGAAGGCTCTTGACTACTGCTCTCCGTAGGAGCTGAAATCGTAGAGGGAGCAAAGAAAAAAGATTTAGCGACAAAAATAAATAATGACACCACCGTTATCAGAAGAACCCCACCGACGAATGCTCGGATTTTCTCGCTGCGACGAGAAACTGTTTTTGGTATTCCAATAAATTTCATATTACCCTTTCAAAAAACTGAGGGATATAAATCATATTCTCTCAGCCTATTAATATGCAAACATAATTTGCTCACATTATAACATAAAAGGTAGCAATGGCAAAATTTAACCCTTATTCCGGTAGGAATGAAGCCTTTCTATGAGTGATATGCGGTCTTTGTGGTGGAGACGCATTTTAGGGAATGCTGTACGAATTCTTTTGCTGCGAGCCAAAAACAAATTGACCTTATCTGTTCGATTCTGGAGGAGCTCTGCCAGATCGGCTTCCAGTTTCTCTTTGCCATCCGTTTTTAGACTGGAAAGAGACTGGGCAAGCTGAGTCTTAAGACTTTCAATTTTTTGGGTTAACTTGCTGATCTCTTGCATACTCTTGTTGAAATCCAAGGTCTGACGTACAGAGAGAAAGAGGTCAAGAGCAAATAGAATCAAGAGGGTTACTGTTATTACACTAAGATAGATAGATTCTATTCGCAACGCCAGGTTCATAAAAAATGGTTGAAGAAAATATACCAGAGCAATTGCTAATATACCCCAGAACAGGCTGTTTAAAAGGCAAATACGCCCGTTCAAGTTAAATTTTTTATTACTGTAGTCCCACCAGGATTTATGGAAAAGCTTCTCTAATAAATAGCTAACGAAATACTCGAGTAAGGAGGCTATTAGTGTGCCAAGGATAAAAACCAACCAGGGCAACTTAGAAAAGGGCTCTAAACAGAGTAGAATGGCTATAGCACCAAAACCATAAATTGGGCAGACCGGGCCATGTAAGAATCCCCGATAAACAAACTTGCGCGCCCCAATCGAGCAATAAAGTGTCTCGGTAAACCAGCCTAAAAAGCTATAGAAACTAAAGGCCAAAAATAAAATTGAAAAGGACATGTATCTTTCTCCCGTCAAAAAATGAGCCTAGATAAACGGACACCATTTATCTAGGCTATGCAATAAACACATGTTGTAATTAAGACACAATGCCTCGCTCAATATCTATCGTCACTGTCCAGCCATCTTTGAGCCGGCGAGAAGCGCTATCACAGGACAGAACTGCTGGAATTTCTAGTGCGGTAGCAACAGTAGCTGCATGACTGAAGGGATCTTCGTCCTCGACGACTAAAGCCTTACACTTGCGAATCAAAGGCAACATTTGGTTGTTGGTATAGGGTGCCACCAAAATTGTGTCTTCTTCCGGTAGAGCCGAAGCAGCGGGTAGGTGCTCCGGATCACGAATGACAAATACGGTTCCGGTAACTTTGGTCTGAGCAGGAGAGCCGGTTGGTTGACCCTTGCCATTTACCAAAGAATGGCCGATGGCTTCAACTTTAATGGTGTTGGTGGTTCCACTCATTCCCACCGGTGTGCCACCAGTCATTACAATAATATCGCCATCAAATAAGAAACCGCAATTTTTAGCTGCTGAGGTACCGACATCAAACATTCCATCTGTGGTTGTAACTTCATCTACCAGAATTGGCCACACCCCCCAGCTAAGATTAAGTTGGCGTTGAATTCTAGGGAAAACTGTTGTGGCAATAATTGGGCAAGCGGGTCTGAAACGTGAAACCAAGCGTGCCGTACGTCCGGCGTGGGTGATGGTTACAATGGCTTTGGCGTTTAAATCCATGGCGGTGGTACAGGTTGCGTGACTGATGGCGTTGGCTACAGAAGACATCATGGAAAATCTTGAAGTACGCAAATTGTTCCAATAGTCAATAGCACCTTCGGTCTGACGGGCGATCTCAACCATCATTTCTAAAGACTCTACGGCATATTTACCGGCAGCAGTCTCACCAGATAACATGACAGCACTGGTGCCGTCAAAAATAGCATTAGCCACGTCGCTGACTTCCGCTCTGGTGGGACGGGGATTACGCATCATAGAATCTAACATTTGGGTCGCAGTAATAGAAATCTTACCAACATTTTGACACAGTTGAATACACTTCTTCTGAACAAGAGGAACCTCCGAAGCCGGAATTTCCACACCAAGATCGCCTCTGGCTACCATGATTCCATCCGCCACTTTTAGGATATCTTCGAAGTTTGATACACCTTCGCCATTCTCAATCTTGGCGATGATATTTATGCCTACCCCGTTATATTTTTCTAAGACATGACGAATCTCTTGGACATCTTTGGGCTTTCGCACAAAGGAGGCAGCGATGAAATCAAAATCATTATCAATGGCAAACTTGATATCTGCCAGATCTTTTTCGGTAAGAGCCGGTAAACGAAGTTCAGTTCCGGGAACATTGATGCTTTTCTTATCAGAGACCTGTCCACCATTTTCTACGTGACAGTAAATATCTTGTTTTTGGATGTCGGTTACCGATAATTCAATTAAGCCGTCATCAATTAAGACCCGGCTGCCAATTTTAACATCGTGGGCAAGGTCTTTATAGGTGACGGAGAATTCATTTTTGTTGCCGGAAATGTCTTGATGACGTATAACAACAGTTTCACCTTCAACCAGAACGGCTTTACCGCCGTTAAAGGTGCCGGTGCGAATTTCGGGTCCTTTTGTATCTAAGAGGAGTGCCACTGGTAGCTTAAGCTCGTCTCGTAACTTCTTGATACGCTCAATTCTGATTTTGTGCTCCTCGTGAGTTCCGTGGGAAAAATTTAGTCGACAGACATTCATTCCGGCAATCATTAATTGTCGCAATACCTCTTCAGATTCGGAAGCCGGTCCTACGGTACAGATTATTTTTGTTTTTCTCATAACAACACACCTTTTTCATATTTTTCAGTATAGTAATGGTTTGAAGGCTATCAAAATCAGCATTCTACTATGCGTGACTCAAGGACATTTAGCGATATCTTTCGCCTTTGTTTTCAGCGAAACCTCAGAAACTCTACTTACTCTGACTCTCCTACAATACCATGAAATTTTTAAATCGTGAAGTAAATTTATCAATCTACCATCACTTTTGCTGTTTGGATTACAGTCCCGTAGAGGCATAATTTTATGAAATCTAAGCAGTAGGACATTATCCTCAAATTTCTTTGTTGCAAAAGTGATTTTTACTACTATCTAACAAAATCGAAAGATATGCTATTTACCTCTTGCTTAGGTACTCTTGTTGATATTAAATAGAAGGTAAGCAGAAGACAGTTTTAGCTCTGGACGGCTCGTCTCTTTTGGCAAGGAGAGTAAGCCTTCAGAGAGTCAGAGAGAGCAGGTGAGGCCGTGTTTATTCAGGGGAAGTGGTCAGATGATATACATGTGCGAGATTTCATTCAGCGAAATTACACCCCCTATGATGGGGATGAGACTTTTTTATGTCCACCATCCGAGGACAGTTTGACCCTTTGGCAGCAATGTATGGCCTTACGTCAAGAAGAGATTGCTGCTGGGGGGGTACTGGATATTGATACAGAGCGAATTTCCGGAATTACCTCTCATGAACCTGGTTATCTTAATCCCCCTCTTGAAAAGATTGTTGGTTTCCAGACGGATAAGCCCTTGAAGCGAAGCGTTATGCCCTTCGGTGGTATTCGCATGGTTCATAGTTCCCTCTCTGCCTACAACCGACAATTAGCTCCAGAGATAGACCAAATTTTCCGCTATCGCAAGACACATAATGATGGAGTCTTTGATGCCTATACCGATGAAATGAAAGCTGCTCGCAGGTCTGGTCTGATTACAGGGCTTCCTGATTCCTATGGGCGGGGAAGAATTATCGGTGATTATCGGCGGGTACCTTTGTATGGAACAGCCTTCTTAATCAAAAAGAAGCAGCAAGCACGTCAAGAAAGAACACCGGACTATTTGGACGCTGAGGCAATTCAAGAGCGGGAAGAACTGGCGGAGCAAGTACGTGCACTAGAAGAGCTAACCACAATGGCCCAAAGTTATGGTTTTGATATCAGCCAACCAGCCCGTAATTGCCAAGAAGCTTTTCAATGGCTTTATTTTGCTTATTTAGCAGCAATTAAGGAGCAGAATGGTGCGGCTATGTCCTTGGGGCGAGTATCCACTTTCTTGGACATTTATGCCGAGCGGGATTTAGCTTCTGGTTTGATTACCGAGAGCGGAGTGCAGGAGCTGGTTGATCAGTTTATTATGAAGTTGCGTTTTGTTCGATTTTTACGTACACCGGCCTATGACGAGCTGTTTTCAGGTGATCCTACTTGGGTCACGGAGGCCATTGGTGGTGTTGGCTTAGATGGGCGGCACATGGTCACCAAGATGTCCTATCGTTTTTTACAAACCTTAGTGAACTTGGGTCCGGCACCGGAGCCCAATATGACAGTCTTATGGAGCTCTCTTCTGCCTAAAGCATTTAAAAACTTCTGTAGTAATCTATCAATAAAGACCTCATCTATTCAGTATGAGAATGACGATCTCATGCGGGAGAAGTTTGGTGACGATTATGCCATTGCCTGTTGCGTGTCAGCCATGAAAGTGGGTAAACAAATGCAGTTTTTCGGGGCAAGAGTTAATCTGGCCAAGGCCTTACTGTATTCGCTCAATGGCGGACGTGATGAGTTAACCGGTGAACAAGTTGCCCCTGTTTTGGAACCGCTTCAAGGGGAGTATCTGGTTTATGAACAAGTGATGAAAAGCTTTGAGCAAGTATGCGATTGGCTGGGTAGGCTTTATATCAATACTTTGAATGTTATTCATTATATGCATGACAAGTATTGTTATGAAAGGCTTGAAATGGCTCTTCATGATGAGGCTGTTTATCGAACCATGGCCTGCGGCTTAGCTGGGCTTTCTGTCGTAGCCGATAGCTTAAGTGCTATTCGCTATGCCAAGGTTAAGCCCATAAGAGATGAGAATGGGCTTACTGTGTCTTTCCAAATAGAGGGAGATTTTCCCAGCTTTGGTAATGATGATCCCCGGGTAGATCAGATGGCTAAGTCGGTAGTTAAGCATTTTACCACAACCCTTTCCAGACATAAGACTTATCGCCACAGTAGGCCTACGTTGTCGCTGCTGACAATTACTTCCAATGTGGTTTATGGCAAGATGACCGGAGCTACCCCAGATGGGAGAAAAGCTGGAGAGGCCTTTGCCCCTGGTGCTAACCCTATGCACGGACGGGATCGTAAGGGCGCAATTGCTTCCATGCGTTCAGTCGCCGGATTGCCCTACGACTATAGTGAAGATGGCATTTCTTATACGTTTTCTATTTTGCCTGCCACTTTGGGCAAAATAGAAAAGGAACAGTCTGATAATCTGTCTACTCTGCTGGATGCCTACTTTGGAGAAGGTGGACATCATATGAATGTTAACGTGATTCAACGCAAACTGCTTTTGGATGCTATGGATCACCCGGAAAAATATCCTCAGCTTACCATTCGTGTTTCAGGCTATGCAGTTAATTTTAATCAGTTAACCCGTGAGCAACAACTAGAAGTAGTAAGACGAACCGTTCATGCTCGAATTTTGGCGTAATATGTGAAAGGCAGCTTAGTAGCAATTTTTATATGAGAGGTAAATTTCATTCCGTTGAAACCTTAGGTGCTTTGGATGGACCGGGGTTAAGATATGTTTTGTTTTTACAGGGATGTATGGCTCGGTGTCTCTATTGTCATAATCCGGATAGCTGGAGTGAGTGGGCCGGTTATTGGACTACCGTTGAAGAGCAGGTGAAGGCAATTGGAAGCTACCGTCGTTTTATTCAAGGGGTAACGGTTTCAGGGGGTGAGCCTCTACTGCAGCCGACTTTTGTACAGGCTTTGTTTCAGAGTCTCAAAGATAACTATCAGATGCATTGTGCAGTAGACACTTCTGGTTTAGTCTCGCTAAAGGCAGCCAGAACAGTTATAGATTTGGCAGATCTTTTACTTTTAGATATTAAATCTTTTGACTCACAGGCAGTTAAAGCAATTACCGGCAGGCCAAATAATTACTGTTGGGAGATTTTAGATTATTGTGAAGCTATCGGTAAACCAGTCTGGATTCGACATGTTTTAGTCCCGGATTTGACTGTTTTTGCCTGTGAAACGGAGAGTAGTGAACATTGGTATAGAGAAAATTCCGAACTGTGTAGCGGGGCTGAGCGGCTCTTGCGCTACAACACGGTCGAAAGAATAGATGTATTACCTTTTCATCAATTAGGTGCCTCTAAATGGCAGCAACTAGGGCTAAATTATTCCCTCACCAATACTGAACCACCAAGGGAAGAGGTTTTACTTTGGGCTGAGGATTTGTTTAAAAAATAATTATTGACAGGGGTGTTAATTTTATGGGAAAGAAGAAAAATACAGTGGGCGAGAAACCAAACAAAGATGCCCGACGTAATGCTCTATTGATTATCACAGGAATGCTCTTAGCTATGGGGATATTCTATATTGCCTGGTTCTTTTGGGAGCTGGAGACACCAACCAAATGGCAAAGCAGTAGTTTAGTCCCCTTGCCAGGATCTGTGGAGACCTCAAAAGACGGTAAGGGGCATAAGGGAAACGGTAAAGGTCAAGGTGGACAGGGTAGGAATTCGACTACGTCTGCTACTACAGTTCAGGTAGAGACTACAGCAGTACAAAGCACCACCCCTTCGCCCAGTCCAACCCCGGTGCCAACGGAAACAACAGCACCGACTAAAGACATTCCCTCTATTCATGCTACCCCACCTGAGCTTTTAGCTGCTCAGCAACTTGCCTATGAGCAAATGATAGCGTTGTCCTCCGGTAATGGTTTACCATCACCAATACAACAAAAATTTGTCTTTTTGACGTTTGATGATGGACCTTCAACCAACACCAGTACTATTTTGGATGTCTTAAAGCAGAATCAAGTGCCTGCTACTTTCTTTGTAAAACACTCAGAGATGGAAGATATGTATCGCCGAATTGTAGATGAGGGTCACTCCTTGGCACTGCATACATTTTCTCACCGCTATAATGAGTTGTATCAAAATGATGAGGCCTATTTTGCTGACTTACAGCAAATTTCTGATTATGTAAAAGCCCTTACAGGCATTGAGTCTAAAATTTTGCGCTTTCCGGGTGGTTCCAGTAATACTGTTAGTAGCAAATATTCTCCGGGTATTATGAGTCGACTTAGCCAAGAAGTTGGAAAGCGCGGGTATAGCTACTATGATTGGAACGCAGATTCCGGCGATGCCACCTCTAAAGCTGTTTCTCCAGAAGACATCCTGCAAAATTTAAGGCAATATACCTTTGTGGGTAAGACCCATAAGCCATATTTAATTGTATTGATGCATGATGCACCCAAGCAAGTAACTACAGCAGAGGCACTCCAAGGTATTATTGACTACTATAGAAGTGAAGGCTATACTTTCTGTCCCTTGCGTTTTGATTCTCCGGCAATCCATCAACGTATCAGCAACTAACTCTTCATTTATGGGAACCAGAAGGGAAAGGGACTATTGTTCAATATCACCACGATTTCTTAGATCCAACAGAATTTGGTCATAAAAGGCTTTGTCTATCTTGTATTTTTTGCGGTAGATGATGTATCCAACAACGATACAAATAAGGGGAAGAACGAGCATAGATATCTTCATCAGCCAGAGCCCTTGAGGAGTGACATCCTCAGGGGTTTTGGCTTGGCTAATTCCGGCAAATACTACAGTCAGGCCGACAATTCCATTAGCCATTGCTCCACCAACCTTATTGATAAAGGGCTGAATGGAAAAGGTGATACTATCGTTTCTACGCCCTAGTTTCCACTGGCCATACTCAATGGTATCGGTCAGAAAGACCAGCATGAGCAGTTGTATAAAGGCTTGTCCCATAAAAAGCAAAACCCCGGCAGCTCCAATAAAGATCATATTCATAGGTGAGAAAAAGAAAATAATATAACCTAAAACTACCAGAACAGTGCCAATAGTATAGAGTTTTTTACGTGGCCATAGGTGGCTAAAGAGAGGGAAGAGCAGCAGAGCCGCCACTTGAGCTAAGCCTAAAATAAGTGCAAAAGAAGGATACATGCTTTCGTCTTTGTAGGCATATTTGAAAAAGTAGAGCCCAAAGCTGGTGGTAGTAGTATAACCAATCATAAACAGAGCCAAAGATATAGCAACTACCATAAGCTGATCATTTTTAAATAATGCACGTCTCATCGCTTTTAAGGTGGTAGGTTCTTCGGTTTTAAAGAGTTTATCCGGTTCTTTTACTCCAAATAAAGTAATGCACTGAAACAGTAACATTAAAACCGCTACACCCAGGGCTAATAAAAAGTAGGCCTGACGAGGGTTAGGTAAGACATCTTGTAAGAGGCTGATAATCGGCTGAAAAGCGACTACAATGGCGAACAATCCCAAATTAGCGCAAATTCGTGCTACGGCACCGATGGTTTCTCTCTTTTTCTGGTCAAGGGTTAAAGAAGGAAGCATTGACCAGAAGGAGATGTCATTTATGGTAAAGGAAATACCCCATAATAGGTAATTAAAGGTGAACAGGATTAAGAATCCGCTGCCTTCCAAACCAAAATCCCAAAAAAACAAACAGGCAAAGGCACAGGCGGCAATTGCGCCAATGGCAATCCAAGGTTTAAAGCGGCCAAAGCGGGTCTTGGTATTATCTACGATGTAGCCCATAAAGGGGTCGTTAGCAGCGTCAAAAATACGTAAAATAACGATAATAACTGTTGTACCCAAGAGGATAGAATCCGGTAAAACTAGTTCCTCTGTGAGGTAGAATGTAAGGTAAAGTGTTACCAGAGTGTAGAGCATATCACGACCGATTGTTCCAGGGCCAAAGGTGAGCAGATTGCGTACGAAATGATCCCGGCCACGGAGGTCTCTTTGAATATCTGTGGGGTCGACTTGATTCGTTGTATCTATATTCATCTCTTCTCCTTAATTTATAGGGTGCTGTAATCGATGGTTGGGTAATCTTAAGGGGCGGGCTGATGAGACTGTTCTTTCTATTAGAGGGAAGGTACCGATGGTATTTCTTCCTCATCGATAGTATATAGGTAAGAACCAAAATCGCCAAGGAGGCGAGTGGCAGAATTATAGTAGGTTCCCATAAACTGATTATTAAGTTTTAACCCGGACATCAGTAGTCTGCCACTACCTAAATAGGTTTCAACACAATCATTCATCTTATAAAAACGGTTTAATAAAGCCATTAGAAGGCCATTCGGATGAACTCGCAGTGGCAAAAGGTGATTGATAAGCGCTCCAAAGCGTTTAAGATAAAGGGGCTGCAAATAGGTTTTTACGCGATAGGTGCTATTAGGCATAAGCCCTGATAAGGGTAAAAAATCAAAACTTTCAGCACTCTGGAGCAGGGTTTGATAAAAACCGGCAATGCTTTGTTTTTGGCTTTGATCTACAGACTGCCAATGAACTTTGTTATCCTTGTAAGCCTCATAACGGAAAAACTTTCCGTACTGTAACAAACTGCGTTTGCTTTTGTAAAAGGCAATTTGAGCGGCAATTTCACGCTTTTCCCCTTTGGAAAGAAAGCTCAAGTCTAGTTCATAGCCCAAACAACCAAAGGCAGCCACATTAAAGCGGCTGGAGAGAGGGGTAGTGCGCAGGGTTTGTTGATGTGGGGCTAAAGAGACATGTGCTCCCATACTGGATGGGGGATAAAGATAAGATAAGCCACTCTGAATTTTTAGACGTTCAACAGGATCGGTGTTATCCGAAGCCCAAATTTGCGGTGAATAACACAACATCCCTAAATCAAAACGATCGCCTCCACTGGCGCAACTTTCTAATAAAATATGCGGTCTATCCGCAAAAATCGCTTCCAGAATTTCATATAGTCCCATAATATAACGATGAAAAAACTCTCCTTGATTGTGTAGGCATGGCGAATACATATCACTGATATGACGATTCATATCCCATTTTACATAGCGTATATTGGCAGAATCCAATACCTGCCTTACATTATCAATGATATATTTTCTAACTTTAGGGTTACATAAGTCCAGCACCAATTGATTTCGTCCTAAAGAGGCCGGGCGCTGGGGGACAGAGATCGTAAACTCCGGGTGATTACGGAAAAGTTCGCTATCTGGATTAACCATTTCCGGTTCAAACCAGAGCCCGAAATCCATACCGAGTTTATTTATTTTTCGTGCTAGCCTTTCTAGGCCACCGGGTAACTTATGGCGGTTAACATGATAATCACCTAACCCAGCTTTATCGCTGTTACGTTCACCGAACCACCCGTCGTCGAGAACAAAGAGCTCAATACCCAGCTTTTTGCCTTTGCGAGCCAGATTCAGTAATTTTCTTTCATTAAAATTATGGAAATGCGCTTCCCAGTTATTCAGTAGCACCGGGCGGGGTTTGTTTTTCCAGTCACCCCTTACAATATGGTTGTTAATAAAGTGGTGAAAATTTTGACTGGCCAAGTTATAACCCTTTTCTGAAAAAGTCATAACGGCTTCTGGGGTTTCAAAGCTGTCGCCCGGGGCAATCTGCCACTGAAAACAATAGGGATTAATTCCCTGCATTACCCTTACAGACTCTTGGGTGGAAACTTCAACGGCTCCGAAATGATTGCCACTGTAAATTAAATTAAAGCCATAGACCCTTCCATAGTCCTCTTGGGCACTGTGTTCGGCTAAAAAGAAACCTGGATTATGGCGATTACTTGAGGCTCCTGTAGTGCTTTGGTTAATATATGTACCATGAAATAGAGGCACTTTTTGGCTATGAGCCTCGCGAATCCAGCCCCCATAAAAGCTGGTTAAGGTATAGTTCCGGTTAGGTAAATCCAGCATGAAGCTCATAATTTTTCTGAGAATAATCGGTGCATCTGCTTGGTTTTCAATTACCCCTCGACGAGTGATAACATTACTTTCCGGATAGACTGTGTAAACTAGGTGGAGTTTAATTGCTGGAAATTTTTTGTCTTGAAGCAGTATTGTAAGGGTGGAGCAGCTATCCGCTTCCCCAATGGCTCCCGGAAGGGTCTTAGGGTTAAGAGCACCAGTGGAAATTTCATGCTCCTGATAGATAAAATCATAGACAAAACTTTGATCCGGCATGATGATTTCTGCCGGAGGAGAGCGAAAATCCCCCTTGCCTACGGAGGACCATTCCAGAGGTAAATTATCCAAACAGTAAAGCTCGTCAGAGGGATCATAGGCTATAGAGCTGCCAATCATTGCACTTCGTTTATGGGTTAGGGCAGTTAGATCCTCATCCATAACCTTTTCGCCATAGTGAATCGACTCTAAATGACCGAAGGTTGTTAGCCGGAAGATATAACTGGTGGAAAGGGTGGCTAAATGAAAAATACCTTTCTCAAAAGCAATCATGGTTTACCTCCCGTTTTTTCTGTGTTTTGTAGAATCATCGCTTCATAGGGCTTAAGAATGGGATTGAAGTTCTTGTGCTCGTAGTTATTTATTAGGACATTCCCGGTAAGGGGAAGCTTAACTTTTTGGGCTCGAGAGGAAAAAGATAGAATGATAATTACCTGTTCATCAGCTAAGCTACGAGAAAAAATAAATAGTTTGGAGCCAATGTATAGTGGTGTAAAATCACCAAATTTTAGCACCTCACTTTGCTGGCGTAGCGCAATTAACCTTTGGTAAAAATGCCAAAGGGACTCAGGATCGGCCTTTTCCTTTTCCCAATTAATCGTATGATAATTTTGATTAACCGAAATCCAGGGTTTGCCCTTAGTAAAGCCGCCATGAGGACTACTATCCCACTGCATAGGGGTACGCGTGTTGTCTCGGCTGGTAGCCTGAATCATTTTCCAGCGCAGGGCGGCAGGGATTTTGAGCTTTTTGGCTAAGCGGTTAACATTGATTGACTCAATATCACGAATCTCTGCCATGGAAGAAAAGTCGAAGTTGGTCATACCCAATTCCTGCCCTTGATAAATAAAGGGCGTACCTCTGAGTGAGAGAAGGAGGGTAGCCAGCATCTTGCCGGAAGGTAAGGGGTATTTTTGGGGATCACCAAAACGGGATAAGCTACGAATCTGATCATGGTTCTCTAAATAATTCGCCGGCCAGAATAAGGTTTTCTGCCACTTGCTTATAACCCGCGCGAAACGAGCTGGGGAAAAGGGGCGCTTAAACCACTTTACTATGATTTGATCTGTTTCCATGTGTTCAAAGCTGAAAATTGTGTCCAGCTCTTTGCGCTCAGGGTCAGAAAGATCTTGCCCTTGCTGAGGCGTCACAAAAACTGTTTCTCCAACTGTAAAACAATCATATTTATCCCAGATATCCCGACGAAACTCTTGGAGAAGCTGATGAAGTCCCGGGGTGGTTAAATAATGTTCACTACCAGTAAGAATAAAGCGGCGCCGCCCTTTTTCAAGGGAGGTTTTATAGAGCAGGTTAATAACATCACAGCGGAAACCGGCAACACCTTTGTCCAGCCAAAAAGTCATAATCGACTTTACTTCTTTAAGTACTTGGGGATTGTGATAGTTTAGATCGGGTTGTTTTTTTGAAAATAAATGTAAATAGTACTCCTGGCTCTTCTCGTCATATTCCCAGCAGTCTTCGGCAAAAAAGCTAGTCCAGTTATTCGGCAGATCTTTTTTGTCTCCCGGCTTAGCTGCCTGTCCACCTTTTCCGGGGCGCCAGTAATAATAGTCTCGGTAGGGACTTTTTGGGTCTCGACTATTTTGAAACCAGACATGCTCGTCTGAGGTATGGTTAATCACCAGATCCATCACTAAGCGAATGCCCAGACTCTCAGCCTGGTGAATTAATTCTTCCATATCAGCCATGGTGCCATAGTCGGGGTGAATCTGCCGATAGTCACTAATGTCGTAACCATTATCGTCATTGGGTGAGGCATAGACGGGCGACAGCCAAAGAATGCCGATGCCTAAATTTTTGAGGATCGGCAGACGAGAGATAATACCGGGTATGTCACCAATGCCGTCCCCATTACTGTCCATAAAACTCCGAGGATAAATTTGGTATGCAACTTGCTCTTGCCACCAAGCAGCCATCAGAGCACCTCCTTTATACTAGGCTGTAAAGCCTTAAACCTTGAGTCTAGTAGCCCGTAAATTTGAATTCTGAAGTAAGGTGTACATGAGTTTGATGTGATGTCATGCTAAGCACTTTATTTTGAAATTATACACTATTTTTAAGGTAAAAGAATAGCGGGTAGCCTGGCAGCTTAAGGGGATATCTTATTGATTTATTTACATATTTCAGCTTGTCTTTTAGCGGAGAAAGGTCTATTATAAATAAGAATTAGTTTAATCTAACATTGAAGGTGAATTATGGAAAAAGATCGATCATCTCTGGTTCTTAGTGATCTTCCCATTGGGCAACCGGCTAAAATTCTAACCGTTGCCGGACAAGGTGCTCTAAGAGATCGACTGCTTGATATGGGGCTGACACCCAGAACAAAAGTCTGTATCCGCAAGACAGCACCTTTAGGTGATCCTTTAGAGATTACTCTTCGCGGTTACGAGTTAACACTGCGTAAGGAAGAAGCTCGAAATATTCACGTGGAGACAATGACGGAATGATTTTAGCGTTAGCAGGGAATCAGAACTCTGGCAAGACAACTCTTTTTAATCAACTGACCGGAGGGAATCAGCATGTAGGTAACTTTCCCGGTGTTACCGTGGAGAGGAAAGACGGAAAGGTCAGAGGCCTTAAAGATGTTACGGTGGTAGATTTGCCGGGCATCTATTCACTGGCACCGTATTCCAGTGAAGAAATTGTTACCCGCGATTTCCTATTTGACCAGCGTCCCGATGGCATTATTAACATTGTGGATGCTGGCAATATTGAGCGAAACCTTTATCTGAGCCTTCAACTGCTGCAACTGAATATTCCCATGGTAATCGCCTTAAATATGATGGATGAAGTCAGAAGTAGCGGTGGTTCTATTGACATACAAAAAATGGAAGCCGCTTTGGGCGTTCCGGTAATTCCTATTTCAGCCAGTAAGAATGAGGGGGTAGAGGAAGTAATTTCTCAAATCCTAAGGGTTGTTAAAGGTGGGATATTACCCCGGCGTCTTGATTTTTGCAGTGGAAGCATCCATCGATCTATCCATGCCATCAGCCATCTGATTGAAGATCATGCGGAAAGAATTGGTGTGTCTGCTCCTTTTGCCGCTACCAAACTAGTAGAAGGCGATCAACTGTTATTTGAGCGGTTGGCCTTAAGCCAAAACGAAAAAGAGACGATTGAACATACCATTAAAGAGATGGAGAACGAGGAAGGTACTGATCGTAAGGCCGCAATTGCGGATATGCGTTATACCTTTATTGAAAAGATAACAGCGGAGGCGGTAGTGAAACCTGAGGTTAATCTTCAGCACCGCCGCAGTTTACGCATTGATGCCCTGCTAACCAATAAATATTTGGCACTGCCAATTTTTGTCTTGGTTATGGCGTTGGTTTTTTGGCTTACCTTTGGTTTTATCGGTGCCTTTTTAAGTGACTGGTTGGGCACCGGTATAAGTGCCCTTAGTAACGTGACTCAAGGGGCATTAGAGAATTTAGCCGTGAATCCCATTGTAATATCCTTGATAATTGACGGAGTTTTTGCCGGGGTGGGGAGCGTTCTCTCCTTTGTACCGACAATCATTGTGCTTTTTTTCCTGTTAGCTCTTTTAGAGGACAGCGGTTATATGGCAAGAGTCGCTTTTGTTATGGATCGTTTGCTTCGAAAAATTGGTTTGTCCGGTAGAAGCTTTGTTCCTATGCTAATTGGTTTTGGTTGCTCTGTTCCGGCGATTATGTCAGCTCGAACCCTTTCCAGTGAAAGAGATCGTAAGATGACTATCATCTTGATTCCGTTTATGAGCTGCAGTGCAAAGCTTCCTATTTATGGCATTTTCGCTATGGCTTTCTTTCCCAATCAAGCCGCCTTGGTTATGACCGGTCTATATCTTTTAGGGGGAATCATGGCAATTTTAACTGGCTTACTCCTAAAGAAGACTGTTTTTAGAGGCAAGCCTGTGCCTTTTATTATGGAGTTGCCCCATTATCGTCTGCCGGGGCTGAAGAGCGTATTGCTTTTACTCTGGGATAAAACGAAAGATTTTATTACTCGTGCTTTTACGGTCATTTTTATCTCTTCCATAGTGATATGGGTCCTACAAACCTTTGACATTCGTCTGAATCCGGTTGCTGACAGTGCTGATAGTATGTTGGCAGGAATCGGTCATGGATTAGCACCCTTCTTCGCACCTTTGGGCTTTGGGGATTGGCGAGCTGCCACTGCGCTTCTTTCTGGTTTTATGGCCAAGGAAGCGGTAATCAGTAGTCTGGCTGTGCTACTCCGTGCAGATACTTCAGCGCTGCCCACGGCGCTGGGAGAAATCTTCACACCCTTAGCGGCTATGTCCTTTCTTGTATTCACTTTGTTATACACACCTTGCATTGCTGCAGTCAATGCTTTTAGAAGAGAAATGAACAGCGGAAAGTTAGCACTTTTGATGGTGTTTTATCAGACGGGAATTGCCTGGGTGGTTGCCTTTATCTTTTATCAAGTGGGTGTGTGGCTTTCGTAACCGCTATGAAGACTGTCATAGCCTAGCTGGTGGTTGCAGAAGGTGAGGACAGCGTTTAGAATAGAACTACATCTGAGAATTTTTTCTCATAGTTTTACTGTTATTGTCTGCAAAAGATATAGTAAATAGCAAAAGGAGAGTTTTATGAAAATTATTCAAGCTCAAGATTATGCGGCCATGAGCCGGAAAGCGGCTAATATTATTTCGGCCCAGGTTATTTTATATCCCAAGAGCGTATTGGGATTGGCAACAGGATCTACTCCTTTAGGAGTATATCGCCAGCTTATTGAATGGTATGAAAAGGATGATATTGATTTTTCGCGGGTACACACAGTTAATCTAGATGAATATTGCGGTCTTGCCCCTACTCATGAGCAGAGCTATCGCTACTTTATGAATACAAATTTATTTAATCACATTAATATCTCTATGGATAACACCTTTCTTCCCGATGGTTTGGCCAAAGATTCTGAGGCAGAATGCCGCCGATATGATGAACTGATTGAGGAATTGGGGGGGATTGACCTGCAACTCTTAGGCATTGGACATAATGGTCATATTGGTTTTAATGAGCCGGATGAAGCCTTTGACAGAACCACCCATAAGGTACAGTTGAACCCGCGCACCATTGAAGCCAATGCACGTTTTTTTGCTTCGGCGGAGGAAGTTCCACAGTATGCTTATACCATGGGAATTAAGGAGATTATGCAGGCCAAGAAAATTCTCTTGGTAGCCAGCGGTGCCGATAAGGCAGATATTCTCTTAGCCGCAGTTTCCGGCCCAATTACTCCAGCCGTTCCTGCCTCCATAATCCAACTACACCCTGATGTAACTATCGTTGCCGATGAGGCGGCGCTCAGTGGTTTAAGAGGATCTTGATGTAGCTGTCTTGGAGGTATACATGTATATTCGTAACGGGCTCGTATTAGACGAAAATTTTCAGTTTAAGCCATTAAGCATTGGCCTTGCTGGAGACAAGATTGCCGAAGTAACAGAAGGTGCTCCCACAGAGGGAATGACCTTTGACGCTACTGGACTGTATGTTGTTCCTGGATTGGTAGATATTCATATTCATGCTTGCAATGGTTTTGATTTTTGCGATGGGACAAAAGAGGCTATTGAGGGGATGTCAGCTTATTTGATTAAGCAAGGCATTACCTCTTTTATTGCTACTTCAATGGCTTTCGATGAGGAGCGATTAGAACAGATTTTTCGTATTGGTCAGGAAATGATTGCCGCGGGTATTCCCAAGGGCGCTCAGATGCGTGGAATTCATATGGAGGGGCCTTTCTTTTCTAAAGCCAAGAAGGGCGCACAATCCGAAAAGTATATTATTGATCCGGATATTATGATGTTTAAACGCTTGCAAGAAGTTTCCGGACAGACCATACGCATCGTTGATGTAGCTCCCGAGTTAGAAGGGGCGATGTCTTTTATTCGTGAAGCGGCTCAAGAGACAACCGTATCCTTGGCGCACACAATGGCAGATTATGATACGGCCACAGAAGCTTTTGCTCAAGGTGCCAGTCATGTTACCCATTTGTTTAATGCCATGCCGGCTTTTTCCCATCGTGATCCCGGTGTGGTGGGCGCGGCCTTTGATGCCAAGGCTACAGTGGAGATGATCTGCGATGGCATTCATCTTCATCCGGCGGTAATACGTTCGGTTTTTTCTTGGTTTGGTCAGGATCGTGTTGTTCTTATTAGTGATGCCATGCGTGCTTGTGGGCTGGAAGATGGTCATTATGATTTAGGCGGTCAAGAGGTTTTGGTCAACCAAGGTAAAGCTACTTTGATTGATGGAACCATTGCTGGTTCGGCCACTAATCTATATACCTGTATGAAGAATGCTGTTTCTTTTGGTATTTCCCTTGAAATGGCAGTAAAGGCAGCCACCATAAACCCTGCTAAAGTAGTCGGCATAGATCAACAGGTCGGTTCTATCGCAGTGGGCAAACAAGCTGACTTCCTACTACTGGACAGAGACTTGAATATTGCCGGTGTCTTTATTGGAGGACAGCCGATAATTTAATCGTTGTTTATAAGCTTTTGAGAAATGATTTAAGATAAGTAAGATAAGGGTGAGGAATGAAAATGTACGAACAAGAAGTTGACCGGTCCGCAGTAGGCATATGGCTGAAAGCTTTGATTAGTTCAGTTATTGCACTACTGATAACAATTCCCTTGGCAGCGGTTTTGGCTACCTTGGGAATTATTGCTAGCCATTGGTTTTTTGAATTTTTACTTGCAGTTGTGCTGGGTTTTCTAATAGGTGGAATTTTTAACCTTTTGTTTCGCCTTTTTAAAGTACGAGGCAGTGGCCTGCTGAAAATTTTCTGCTTTATTGTGGCGGCGGTGGGGGCTTATGTGTATTTAGGTGCTTACTTACTGGCTACAGTGTATTGGTTGGAAGCTGGTGATGTTTGGGGGGATTTCCTTTTTAACCCTAGAGAATATATCCTGTCTTTAGAGACAATTTTGTTAAGGCCATTATATCTGCTTCAGGGGGTCAATGAATTTTTTGCTTTAGCACTCCGCACCGGTGGTGAAGGCTTTATTGGTGCTCTGGCTATCTGGATAGAACCTGTTCTTGTGCTTATTTTTGGCACGATTTCCGCTAAACAACATCGTCGACCTTTTGATGAAAAGGGCAACAGTTGGATGAAGAGAAGTAAAAATCCTATTTATCTTAATCCTTTGTCCGCTGCCGAGATCACTCAGTTGAAAGCCGATTTTGCCGCCGGAAATCTCTCTGCCCTGCTTAACCCCAGAGATGTGGCTTCGGATCGTCATTGGACGGAATTTTACACCTATACTCTAGGCAGTGGTGAATACGCAGGAATAGTTGAACTGGTTAGTGTTACTCCCGGCCGAAAGGGCTCTCTGAATCGGAAGGTGGTCTTAGGTCCTATGACTGTGGATCAAAGGAGTCTCTCTACCATTATTCAAACCAGAATGGATGGTTCCTTGTCAGATGCGATCAGAGCTGGCAGTTCATCTCCAAGAGCAGAAGCATCTACAGCAGATCAAGTAGATACAGAACTAGGCAATAAAACTGAGTAGTATAATTCAATAGTTACAGAAAGGCCGTAAGGTAGGAGGACACTCGAATGGTTGAAAAGAAAGTTTTAGTCAATAGCAGCACGGGGCTACATGCTCGTCCGGCTAGTATGCTCTGCTCTCTGGCACAGCAATATGCCAGTAAAGTTTTGATCCTTTATCAGGATAAGGTGATTGATGCTAAGAGCATTCTGGGGGTCATGGCTGCAGGCATTACTAAATCAACAGAAATCACGATTCGCTGTGATGGTGCAGACGAAGAAATAGCCCTAAAAGCCATTACCGAACTGATTGAGGGTATGGAATAAGAAGTAAAGGCTGACCTTCCTAAAAAAAATCTCCATGGGAGTTGTCTCAGTTTTGAGGCAACTCTTTTTTAAGCTTTAACACGTGGAAATTGTCTAATTGTACAGAAGTAAAGCGCGTAAAACTAACTTTTTATGGTATAATTTCCCTGTTGCGCCGAGTTTTATCAGTAGCTAATGAGCTATGACTGGGGCAATGTATCTCGAGTGGGAGGATTTTTGGAATGAAAATTACTTTTTTAGGTGCTGCAGAGACGGTGACAGGTTCTTGCTATTTGGTGGAGACAGAGCAGTCAACATTCTTAGTTGATTGTGGTTTACATCAGGGGCGCTTTAGCGAAGTTGAACTCAACCGGCAACCTTTTCCCTTTTCCACACCAGAAATAGATTTTGTCCTACTTACCCATGCTCATATTGATCATAGTGGGCGTATACCTAAACTTTACGTAGATGGTTATCGGAATCCTGTTTATGGTACAAAAGCAACGGTAGAGCTTTGCCGAATCATGCTTCCAGATTCCGGACATATTCAAGAAACGGAACAGGAGTGGCGCAATCGAAAGAATCAGCGAGCTGGGAAAAAGGCCGAAGAGCCACTCTACACCATGCAATCCGCTATAGAGGCTTGCGGCCTATTCAAAGAAGTTCGTTACGATCAGAGCTTTCAGCCGACTTCGGATGTGAAGGTAATTATGCGTGATGCCGGGCATATTCTTGGCTCGGCAATTCTGGAAATATGGATTACAGAAGGTGGTACGGAAAAAAAGATCGTCTTCTCAGGGGACTTGGGTAACAAAAATATGCCTATTTTAAGAGACCCGACTCCAATTCTTGAAGCGGATTTTCTGGTAATAGAGTCCACTTATGGTAATCGTCTTCATAAGGATTCGGCTGATAAAGTCGAACGCTTTGTTAAAATTATTAATGAGACCATAGAGGGTGGTGGAAATGTTATCATTCCTTCCTTTGCCGTTGGACGTACTCAGGAGATTATTTATGAATTGAACCGTCAAGAGGCACTCTACAGCTCAGCTCGTTCCGCCCTCATGGAGGTTCCGGTCTTTGTGGACAGCCCCATGGCGGTATCGGCTACTCAAGTTTTTCGCAATAACGAAGATTGCTTTGACGAAGAAGCCAGAAATTATATTCATAATGGCGATAACCCCTTAGATTTTCCGAATTTACACTTTACCGCCAGTGCTGAGGAGTCCAAAGAACTGAATCAAATGGAAGAGAGTAAAATTATTATTTCAGCCAGCGGTATGTGCGATGCGGGGCGTATTAAGCATCACTTAAAGCATAACCTTTGGAGAAAAGATTCTACGGTTATTTTTGTTGGCTTTCAGGCCTTGGGAACTTTGGGACGCAGATTGGTAGATGGTGAAAAACTCATTCGTATTTTTGACGAAGAGATAGCTGTAAAGGCTAGGATTGAAATGATCGATGGTTTTTCAGGACATGCCGATCAGGCCGGATTACTGGGATGGCTTAAGGCTTTTCAGAAGAAGCCTCAAAAGGTCCTACTTGTACACGGTGAGGCAGAAGTCATTGAAGAGTTTTCTCAGGTGATTGAGGCAGAACTGGGGCTTGATACATATATCCCCAGACTACAGGAAACCCTTGATTTAGCTGTTCCGCTACCGCATAAAGTTCCTACGCAAGGTATGCCAGAGTCCTTAGGACAGCTGCGACTTAGATCTACTCATGCAGAAGTTGAAACCTTGCTGGATAAGATTTCGGGTATGACTCGAAAGAGTCAAGAGGAGCTAAAGACAGAAGGAAATATAGAGCGACGTCGTCAAATCATAACGGACTATAAATTTAAAATTAGGGAGCTCCTGGAAAAAATATAGGATTTGTATGGGAGGAGGAAAAGATGAAAATTTTAAATTTTGGCTCTTTAAATGTTGATTACGTCTATGATGTAGATCATTTTGTTCGGGGTGGTGAGACAATATCTTCGCGAAATCTTAGTTTGTACGCCGGTGGGAAGGGGCTTAATCAATCCGTTGCTTTAGCTCGAGCCGGTTCAATGGTCTATCATGCTGGAATTGTTGGCCAAGATGGTGATATGCTCTTGGACATGCTTAGCAAGAGCTCTGTGCAGACGGATTTTGTTAAAAAGGATCAGGCGGCTATCAGTGGGCATGCTTTGATTCAGGTTGATAAGCAGGGGCAAAACTGCATCCTTTTATATGGCGGTACGAATCAAATGTTGACCCGGCCGTGGATCGATCAAGTGTTAGGTTCCTTTGGGGAGGGCGATTGGCTGGTGCTGCAGAATGAGGTTAACGAATTAGCTTATATTATGGAGAAAGCTAAATCTCAAGGACTTAAGATCGTTTTAAACCCTTCACCCATGGATGAGAAGATTGCCGGCTTACCTCTTGAGCTTGTAGACCTATTCATGCTTAATGAAATTGAAGCTGCTGGGATTCTTGGCGACCAAAAGGAGATGAGCCCTAAGGCAGCTCTGGATTTGCTTCAGCAGCGTTATCCCAAGAGTGCCATTGTTCTGACCTTGGGTTCAGCCGGAGCGGTTTATCGTGGCCCGGAAGGTGAATTTTCTCATGGGATATACAAAGTTCCTGTAGTTGACACAACGGCGGCCGGTGATACTTTTACCGGATATTTTGTTACAGAGATTGCTCGGGGCGTAGACCCCAAAAGGGCTTTAGCTACAGCCTCAGTGGCCTCATCTATAGCGGTATCGAGAAAAGGTGCGGCACCTTCTATACCTACCCTGACTGAAGTTAAAGAGAGTGCATTGGTGGAAATGTAAAAATCATAAAGAAAGGGATATAGCTTATGCCTATGATAGATTGGCCACTTGATAGATTGGCTACATACCAAGGATGCAGTCGGCGTCCGGAGAATTTTGATGAGTTTTGGTCTGCCGGGCTTGCTGAATTATCGGAGATTAATCCTCAAATAGAGTTAATTCCGGCTAGCTTTGTTTCTAAGGGCGTGGAGTGCTTTGATCTCTATTTTGTGGGTTCTGGTGGTGCTCGTATCCATGCCAAGTATCTGCGTCCTGTAGGGGCTAAAAACTGTCCGGTTATCTTAGAGTTTCATGGGTATAGCGGTAACTCGGGAGACTGGACGAGTAAATTGGCCTACGGATTGAATGGTTTTTGTGTAGTCGCTTTGGACTGCCGAGGGCAAGGCGGATTATCCCAAGATATTGGTGGAATTTACGGCAATACTTTAGCCGGTCATATAACCAGAGGTATAGAAAAAGAACCGAAAGACTTACTCTATTATCATATCTTTTTAGATACTGCCAGGCTAACTCAGGTGGTTTCAACTTTCTCTGAAGTTGACTCAGATAGGATGATGACCACCGGTAGTTCGCAAGGCGGTGCTTTAGCACTCGTTTGTGCCGCTTTAACTCCTACCATTAAAGGCATCGCGGCGGCGTATCCCTTTCTTTCGGATTACCGCCGAGTCTGGGATATGGATCTTTGCCGTGACGCTTATGAAGACATTATTACTTGGTTTCGGCGTTTCGATCCGCTTCATAATCGACATGAGGAAATCTTTGGTAAGTTAGATTATATCGATGTGGTAAATTTTACGCCCAGAATTAAAGGTAAGGTTCTGTGGGCTTTGGGACAAATGGATACGATCTGTCCGCCCTCAACGCAATTTGCGGGCTATAACCATTTGACTTGTCCCAAAGAGATGCTTATATATCCTGATTTTGGACATGATTACCTACCGGGTTATGCTGATAAGGCCTATGAATTTTTAACCACACTTTAGCTTGCCTGTGATATATTGCCTGTAGGCACTGCAAAATATAAGGTTGAAAATGAGTAAAGAAATATACAAAAGAAAATTTGGTGAGTTTTATGATAGAAGAATCCTTTTCAGAATTGGACGAATTAATTGACGATGAAGAGTTGTTCGAAAGGGATATGGATAATTTGTTGAGTAAAGTTAGGCGTTTTCTGTTTATCGACAGTGAACCTAAGCTTGACTTGGCTGGATGCTTGCAGCTACGCACCCTTAAATATTTGAAATCTTTAGCCAAACTTTACGAGCTAAAAGGTTTTTCCTATTTAAAAAAGGCTGAGCTTATTTCCGAACTCGTTCATCTTATGCTAAGTCCAGAAGGAATGTTTCTGGTTCTGACTGCGCTTGAAAGAAAAGAATGGGCTCTATTTCTGCAGCTACAAACCTCCGATATGATAGTAGCAGAGGAAGAGTTAGAGAATGGGCCACTGCTTTTGCTCTCGACTGGATTTCTTGTAATCTATCGTTGGAAGGGGTACCTACACTATGTTATTCCTAGAGAGATCAAAGAGGCCTATAAGGATTTAGCTAACTCAAAGTTTGTAAGGTGGAAAGAGCGGATACTCTTACTTACACAATATGCGGAGGCGGCCGTAAACCTGTATGGTTTTCTTTCCATACCAGAACTTATTAAAATCTTTAATCGTCAGAATAAAGTCAAGACTAGTGAAGAGGAATGTTATGAAGTCCTTTCTTCTCGAATTGGTGTTACTTTTGATTTAGATTTAGAAAATGAATATTTAGTACATTTTATGCTGGAGAAGGAGTACAAAAGCGGCGCCTTGGATGAATTTATCTTTGAATCAGATATCGATCTTTATATTCCTTCTAAGCGGCAGTTTCTCCTCTACAGTGACGAAAAATATACTGAGCAGACGTCACAGTTACAAAATCTTGAAAAATTTTTAACCCATGAGTTACTGCTTCCGGCGGTAAAGGCAAAAGAGATGACCGGTGAGATAGCCGTTTACCTGAAAGACGAGTATAGCATACAGATGTATGTTGATATACTGGAAAAGAATGACATTTTTTTAGAAGGTAAATTGCTACAGCATTATCTAGAGGACATCACTGCTGCCGAAGAACATACTCGTAAGTGGATTAATAGAGGGTACTCTAATTATGAGTTGTCAAAAGACAGGAAGAAGAATTCGTCGAAGATACAATCAATTGTAGAACTAACTGACATGTGGCAAAGACCAGAAAAACTATTCGACGATGAGCTTGTTAATGATAATATTCCCCTTGTCCGAGAAAAAATAGGGCGCAACGCCCCTTGTCCTTGTGGAAGCGGTAAAAAATACAAGAAATGCTGTGGAAGAAATAACAATGAGTTACCGGAGAGCTAGTATAATTGGTAACTTAAAAGGGCGCTTTTCACTCTCTTTTTAATTACCAATCTACCTAGTGAAGCGCCTGCTTTAGACAATTGACTTATCTCCTTGACCCCAAATTTTTCGAATTTAATAACTGACCCCTTCCTTTAGCGCTACTTGCTTTTTTATCAAGACAAAAAAAGCAATAATAGCGCTACCTAAAAGAATGTGACCCAATCCGGCAATGCCGGAAATCATACTGCTTTGACCAGCAGGCAAAGCTATTTCTAAGACCTGAAGGATACCGCGCCAGATAAAGGTACCCAAAGTAATATGAAGACCAATATTATAAATAATTAAGAATTTTGCAAAGCTCTTTCTGTCTCTTAGCTTAAAGACAGAATCCAGTAGTAATAAAAGCAGCAGGAAAAAACTACCTAAGACAAAAGCATGAAGATGAACAAAGGCCAACGTTGTGCGTCCTTCAAAACCATTAAACTTGGTAAATTCCCGATAAAAAACACCTCCTGCCAAGGCAAAGATAGCATAGTAAAACGCCAAATTAACTAGTTTTTTCATCTTTAATCCTCCCAATTGTAAGTAAACTCCTCTTATTTTACCACGTTGAAAGGAAGCGAAGGTGGATAAAAGCCGATATTTCTAAAAGTGATCGGTGGCAGTAGTAGCTTTTGATAGAAGCATGATACGAAGATTACTATTTTTACAGCGTAATTCATCAATAAATTCTTTTTCGTTGATGGACGTTTTGCAAGAAACCTCGTACACCAGTTCATAAAGGCTGCCGAGATCGGTGGTTGCCACGCGCATTAGGCTATGTCTGGAGGTGTATTTTTCCATAATGTCTTTGAAGGCTGTTTCATAGTCTACGTTTTCGGGTATGGTAATTTTAAGCAACTTTGCCTGGTCTCTTTCCTTGGATAAAGGGCTGATTTGCAGAATTAGCATTATACTACTAAGCAAAAGGGCAATAATTACAGCGTAGGCTAAGAACCCCATACCAGAAGCCAAGCCCACAGCCATGGTTAAGAGCACATAAAGAATATCCTTAGGATCACCAGGTGCACTTCGGAAGCGAATAATGGAAAAAGCCCCCGCTAAGCTAAAGGCACTGGCTATATTTGTTCCCACCAGGATGATTATAGCTGCAACCACTGCAGGCAGTAAAATCAGTGTTAAACTAAAGTTGTTGGATGGGGTACCACTTTGGTGTCCCTTTCGGTATGACCAGCAAATTATTAGACCCAAAAGTAGTGATAGAATCAGACTTGAAATAAGACTTTGGAAGTTTAAGGTTCCCGTGCTGATTGTAAAATTAAGCAGTGAATCAATCATTTTATTTCCTACCTTTCATATTTATCTTAGTATAGGAGATTTTCTTTGGCTCTGTCTAGAATAGAAAAGACGCAAAATATTGAAACCATACAGCAATTTTTCCGAAACTTAAGCTATAATGAATGTATTAAATAGAGAATGGGGCGGAAAATTATGAATACGAATGTTATTCTTCAATTGCTCGTACTTGTACTTTTAATTATACTTTCCGCATTCTTTTCAACGGCTGAGACTGCCTTAACCTCAATCAACCGTATCCGTCTGCGTCATTTAGTGGAAGAGAAGCGCAAGAATGCTGTAGTGGTTGAGCAGCTTTTGGCGCGCCCGGATAGACTACTAAGCGCTATTCTAATTGGTAATAATTTGGTGATGATTATTGCCTCTACTTTGGCTGCAGTGGTTTTTACTAGCTGGTTAGGTCCCTCTTCAGTGGCTTTTTCGGCCATGTTTATGACCTTGGTTATCTTGATTTTTGCGGAAATTACACCTAAAAGTCTGGCCGCTAAGCGCCCGGAGACCATTGCTCTATTTGTAGCTCCTTACTTACGTATAATTATTTTTATTTTAAGACCTTTGATTGCTTTTTTTGGCGCTATTACCGGTGCTTTAGTTCGCCTCATTGGGGGCGATAAGGGAGAAGAGGTTACCCAGATTACTACCTCAGAACTTAAGACCATGGTTAATTTAAGCCATAGTAGCGGTGCTCTTGAGACAGAGGAACGCAATATGATTCAGAATATCTTTGCCTTTGGTGGTGTGCCGGTTAAGAATGCCATGACCCCAAGAACAGAAATTGTTGCGGTTACGGAGGATGCCAGCTATGAGGAGGTTTTAGCGCTTTTTTCCAGCCGACATTTTTCTCGACTGCCGGTTTATTCAACGGATATTGATCATATTATAGGCGTTCTTTACATAAAAGATTTGCTTCTGCGCCCCAACCCTGAGGGATTTTCCCCAAAAGCGATTATGCGCCCGGCGCTGTTTGTTTATGAAAAAGAGAAGATTGATGAAGTCTTTGCCCGAATGAGGGAAAAGAAGATTCAGTTGGCGGTTATTCTGGATGAATATGGCGGAACTGATGGACTTATTACCATGGAAGATTTATTGGAAGAAATTGTTGGCGATATTTTTGACGAATTTGATGAAGGCAAAGCAGATATTCTTCCTTTAGGTAACAACAGTTATCTGGTAGAGGGGACAACCCATTTGCAAGATGTTAATGAGGCCTTGGGCTTAGAGTTGTTATCAAAAGATTACGCCTCAATTGGCGGATATGTTGTGGGTTCTTTACATCGCTTTCCTGAGCCACAAGATGTTTTAGAGTTGGAAAAAATTCGTATTATTGTTCTGGAAACAGACAAACACACGATAAAGCGGCTAAGAATAGAAGTTAAGAATCCTGGGTAGACTTTATAAGCTGCAGATAGCTGAAGGTGGAAATGACATTATTTATCTGCCTCTAGTTTTGCAAAGGTTACGGAAGCGAAAGTTTTCTTTTGCTACAATTTTAGGTAAGACTTTGACTTAGGAGGTAGGTACAGATGAATCAGGTGGTTATTTATACTATGGCAGGTTGTCCATATTGTATCCGTGCCAAGGGGCTCTTCAAAGAGTTGGGCGTGGAATACGAAGAAATAGATATCTATCGGCAACCAGAGGAATATAGGCAAATTCAGTCTCAAACCCATTGGGATACGGTTCCACAGATTTTTATTAATAAAAAATTTATTGGCGGCTGTGATGATATGATGGCTTTGCATCGCCAAGGTGAACTGGTTAAGCTCTTGGGTCTCTCCTAGTAAATTCATAAGGGAAGAAGACTGGTTGAATTTACTCATGCACAGAGCAACTGACCGAAGAAAAAGGACGCTGTTTATTTTTGAAACAGTGTCCTTTTTCGATTATACTATGTCTATCCTTAGACTTTTAGTTTTCTCTGGTTTGAAAGATCATCTCTTTACTACGGTTGCCATAAATTAGTGTTCCTTGCTGCAAAATTACGTAGAGAGAACCATTTTTAACAAAATCTGGCGTTAAATCTTCTTGCTCCCAGAGGGAAGCAGGTATGGTGAGGCTTTCTTCAATGCCAAAAGCGGCTACGGTGTCTTTGTCAAAATAACCCTTTACTAAGTAATAGTTTTCACCAGTATCGAAATAGGTCTGTGATACATAGGCACTACCTACTTTAATATAGTCAAAATAGAGAACGGTCTTTCCTTGCCCATCTTTCAGTTCTGCGTGAAGTCGATCATTAGGAGAGTCATAGAGGCATGTCAGTACAAAGCTTTTTCCTTCGGGGTTATCGTAAGTAATGGTATAGCCCATGTCTTCTCTTTTTATAGAGACATTATTGAGCCCAAGAAAGTTTAAGGCTTTTTCTGTTACTAAACTATCTTGATTATCCAGAACCGTAAGAAAAAGCAGCGAGAGATCGCTCATGGAAACAGGCAAAACACCTTGAGAAATAGTAAGGTTGGTCTGCTCATCTACGGATGCGGCGTTGAGAATTTTTTCCAAGGCATCACTTTTTACTTCCAGATAACCAGAGTAACCTTTAGCCGGACTGTCCGCTGATAGGGGAACGGCCTTCTGCGTAGTCACAGCGGTACTGTCACCGGAAGCCTCCGATCCTGTAGCGGTATTTTGGGACTGACTTTCATTACTGCTGTTACTATTTGTTGATTCTGAAGGGCTGCAACTGTTTAAGAGTGACAGTAGTAGAACTGTTAAAATTAATCCACTCAGTAGTTTCTTCATAATAACCCCCACCTTTCGCACAATCTAAGCGACACTATGTCAGCTCTATTATCCTACAAAAATGTGAATAAATTGTGAAATTGTGAATGGGTGTGAATGGCGGAGGCGGTTGGATATCATTAGCAAGGGGACTGATAAAGCTTATATTGCTAATTTTTTTCCCGGAGGCAGACAGATAGCCACAAGGAGTTTTTCTGTAGTTCTTAGTTCACAGCGTTGACGCAAAGTTGCCGGGAGAAAAAAGTAATCGCCTTTTTTTATAGCTATAGGAGAAAAGTCTTTATCTGGTGACAGGAGCTTTCCTTGACCCTCCAAAACTACATACACGGCGGGGGCGGCTTCAAGGAGATAACTACTATGAGTAAGGCTCAATCTTTGGCAAGAGAAGCAAGGGGTATCTTTAGCGCTAATTAAGTTTTCTAAAAGTATTCCCCGGCTTTGAAAAACAACTTGGGGACTTCGCTTGGCCTTTTGAAGACTTTCTTTTCCTGTGAGTTCAAAATCAAAGCACTCTAGTGCTATCTCTGGGTCTAGACCAAGATACATTTCCTCTGGCTGCAAAAGATAATCTCCACACCAGTATTCCGGTTGAATGGTAAAATCGGTAGGTTCTTGCACTTCTAAGAGTAGACAACCGTAGCCTATGGCATGGACTGCCCTGGCAGGTATAAGATAGACTTCTCCAGGCTTAGGTGTAATTTCATTCACCAGGCTAGTCATTACCGATTTATTTTCTCTGCTTTCCTCAATTGCTTTAGTAAAAGCGGCTTTACTTATTTTTTCTCGAAAACCGAAATAGAGTCTCGCTTCTGGGCGGGTAGACAAAATAAGCCACATTTCTGTTTTGCCAAAGGGACTATGTAAATAGCGTTGGGAAAAATCCTTATGGGGATGGGTCTGAAGGGGAAGGCGAATTCCGCTATCTAAGAGTTTCACCAGAAGGGGAAAGCTAGTCTCTTCACCTAGCAGTGCTGTAGATTCCGCCGCTAAAAGATCGGCAAATGGTATAGCTGTATCCTTAATAAGACTCATACCTTCTAAGGGGTTCTGCGAATCCTTATTCAATGCCCGTACCGTTGAGGCAATCCACTCTTCCGGATAGTGATTGTCTTTGTCTTCATCACCAAAGAAATCATGGAATTGTTTGCCGCCTTGATACACCCGCCGAACTCGATTACGCTGGAAGAAAATTGGTTTTGACGCAATTTTTTGGGTGAAAGGCGTGGATAAGTAGGTGTAGGGAATGTGATCTTTTACTATTTCAGCCGGTAAGCTTTTTACTGTGCTATAGGCATGTAGTGCAGCGCCAAAAGCGGCTCCTTCTGTATGCTTAGCCAGTCGCAGGGGGAGCTCAAAGGCAGTAGAAATAAGATTTTGTAGCAGAGGACTATGAGTTATGGCGTTTCCAGAGCCAATTAGATAGCTGTGTTTCAGTTCATCCCCAGCCATTTGCTTATAATTCTGGTAGAGCTCTTGAACCATGCCACGTAATACCCCCAGGGCAAAGGCACCGGGGGTGAAATTATCAGGACCTAACTGCTCAATACTGCCCCGGAGATGGGGATTTTGGCGTGTCCCGAAAAACCGGGTATCTATTTCTAAGCCGGGTAGATTTTGGGCAGCTGAAGCAGCGGCATCCATGATGGAATAGACCTCTTGGGGTGGTTTACCTGTTGAAGGGTAAAAGAGGCTGGCTGATTGGAGAAAAAAGTCTTTTAGCATTTGATAGGCGTAGCCTCCGCAGAGACAACTGGAAACCCAGAGGCTTTTCGAGCCGAAGTAGGGGCGATGTTGGGCTGCTTGCTGATTCGGCAATAGGCTTTGATCCTGAGTAAAAAAAGAAACTTGACTCGAGGTGCCAATGTTAATTAAAATACCCTTTTCGTCACAAAGGCTGCCTAAAACTCCGGCTTGGTTATCACCTAAAGCTAATACTACCGGCCAGCCTTCTTTGGTCTTGCCAAGGATTTCTGGGCGGGTTTTGACCGGGGGAAGTAGTTTTGAGGAAATCTTTGCTTGCGTTAATGCTTCTTGATCAAACTTTCCCTGATCTATACAATACAAACCCAGAGCAGCAGCGTTACTACTATGAATAAGCGGCTGGTTTTTACTACATAGCCTCATGGCTACATAGTCCATGATGGTGGATATCCGGTGGCTTAGAGGGGGAACTTGACCGGAATTTTGTAAATAGAAATGCGTTGTAAGTCCGTAGCCCGTGGACATAGGATAACCTGTAAGTTGAGAAAGCTTTTGACTGTAAGTAAGGGGGGTATCAGAATCAGCTTCTGGCCAAGGCAGTTCTCCCGATTGATCTTGCCAAGTATAGAGCGGGGAAAGGGGCACACCGGCTTCATCTAGATACAGAATTCCATGCATTTGCCCGCTTATGCCGATTGCATCAATTTGACCCACGTGGTGAGCTACACTTTCTATGAGGCTTTGGCAACCTTGCCAAATGGATTCCGGGTCTTGGCAAAAATGGTGCGGAGCTTGGGACGAACCAGCCAGGATTCCCGGATTAGCCAGAATTTTGGTGGTCAAGATACTCTTGCTTGGGGTATCGTAGGCCAGAGCGCAAAGGCCGGTAGTGCCGATATCTAATCCAACTACAATCATGGGTTTCTCCTTATCATTTCCACAACATTGACTAAATAGCTTACTCTATAATGACAGCTTTTGCATTTTAAGAAAAGACCATTTTCTATCTGGTCAGCCTTAGCATTTATAGGGCAGTCGAAGCTGGATCAAGGCGTAAAATTATATCTTCTTGAATGCTGGGGGAGAGGTCTAAAAAATTGACAAAGGTACCGTGAATTCTCATGATGTAGACACCGGAAGGAGCGTATTTTTCCGGTTTTTGCCGTACTTTTCGTAGCGTATCAGCGGTAGTTACATTACAGTAAAGATAGAAGGGTGACATTTTGGCGGACTCTTCTGCCTGATAAAAGAGCGGCTGGATGACTCTGCTTTTAAACTCCAGCCCTTTTTGGCTGTTTTCCTTGGCGGGAAAGTATTTGGGATCTAAGCCTAAATGGGAAGCGTAGCCACCAATAAAGCTCTCATAGGGGAGTTTTCGGGCTGAAAGGACTCGGAAGCCCAGACCGTTTTGGGCTTCCCCCAATAATGGATCTATACCGTAATTTAGCATGGATCTGGCTTCTCTACCATCAGGCGTGGCTCCGGTTTGGTAGCCATATAATAAATGCGTAGAGGGGGTTGACCAATCTGGGCGGAAGGGTTGGCTCCAATTGTTCCTCAGACTGGAGACTAAAGTGGAGATCTCTCGGGCTAGCCAGAGAGCTTCTTCGTCAGGCAGTTTTTGATTATTGCCGAATTTCGGCGCAGCTAATAATATATTCCGAAGTTCTGTAAAGCCTTGGAAATTGGCCTTAAGTGCCTTGGGCAAATCCTGAATCATTTCCGGTGCAGATTGAAGTAGATAATCAATAGCTACGAAGCTATCAGAAACTACGGATAAACCATGAATTAAGCAGCCACTGCCATTATAGGGGCTTGCTTGTTTTCGAATATCGCGCAAGTCGACACCACTTTGCAGACCACCCATAAATAGAGATAAAAAGGGAATCGGAAGGAGTGAAAGCGCTGCAGTAGCCTCATTGGCAGCCGCCTCCATTCGCCTGGCAAAGTACCGGCAATTATCCAAAAATAACTGGCGAAGATTTTTGCACACTTTTTCTTGGGGGGATTGAAGGACTGCATCAGAAGCACCTACCCATTCTCCCGTTAGGCTGGAATAGCCTTGATGAATTGTTAATTCCAGAATTTTGGCTAGATTTAACCAGCTGTTGGTAGTGTTTCCGTTATCTTTACCCATAATTAAGGGTTCCTGACAACCGGCCACGGCATAATCTTGACAATCTTTTTGGCTGACACCCCGACTTTCTAAGAGGGGAAAGAGTGCATCGTCATTGAATAAGGAAGGGGTCAATAGGCCGGGAGTAAAAAAGAAACGTCCCAACTCTTCATAGAGCTGGTCGGGGGTATTCTTATGCAGCTTAATTGATAGAATGGGTTGGGGTAAGTTCATGCTATAAAAAGCATCCAGCAGAGCTAAAGTAGATAAACTAGTTTGATCGCATCCTTGATAATCTTTTCCACCTAATAAAATATTTTGTGAAATGGCCCAACTTCTATCACCTACATTAAAGAAAACCAAAAAGTGACAAAAAAGAGCTGCAGTTTCTTCTCGGGTTAGATTTTCTTTAATCCGGTAAGGCTCAAAAATTCGGTCGGCATTGCCCACCGAGAAGGCAAATGGATTAGGTGCCTGTTCAAGACACATAACCTGCCATAAAATCAAATAAATCTGAATCCCTTGGTAAAGATCGTTAGCCCCGTACTGTATTCCTTCTGTTAAGGCATGTATCATCCGCTCCAGCTGAATCTTGCGGTGCGCCTGGGCAGTTAGCTTTTGTTCTTTGGCCAGCTTTGCATAGCCTTGAGCCAGTAGAAGGGCTGTTTCCAGACTAAGAGTCATGGCTTCGTATTGATAGGTGGTTTCTGGATCAACTGCCAGTAGCTTTTGCTGCTTTACTTCTTCCAGTAGCCCACACAGTCCTTTTTTTAGTGCTAAGCGGAAGTCGGGAATCAGATGACCGGTTACCTGCTCGACAAAAAAGGCTACTTCTTTTGTTTCTTTTTCATAGTTTTGATAAACAGCCTTTAACTTTTGTGTAAAAGGACTCTTTTCAACTTGTTCTTTTACGGACTGAATTCTTTCTTTTGAAAGATTTTTTGATGGATGAATATCTGAAAAAACCGCTGTAGGGTCGCAGTAACCGCTAAAGCTCTCCACCTTGAATTCAGGATTGATTAAGGCATAGCTACGGGCAAAGGCGTCTCTTTGGCTTCCGGCAAAAATCTGGTTTTCCGATAGTTCCAAGGAGAGGCTTTCAATACCTTTTCTAAGGCCATAAGCGGCTTTTAGAGCCGGAGGGAAATCTGATTGCTGATCCGAGACTTCCAACCTGGACTCCCACAATTTAAACCAGCCTTCCAATTGCGTTTTGCTGCGCTCCTCTGCAAATAGATTTTGAGCCATTTTTTTAACGGTCTCTGGTGCAAAGGCAGTTTTTTCTGAATCAGGGGTGATTTTTTCACGATATTTAGCCGATATTGACATAGAAATCTCCTTTACTTTCAGTTAGGTCTTGATAACCGTAAGTCCTTCTTGTGAGAAGGTTTTAGTGCAAAAGGAATAAAAATCTTTTCGGATATATCCATGGTCAAAGGGATAATCCAGACCGCAAGCCTCCCATTTATTTCTGCCATACTCATGGTAGGGCAGAAATTCATAGGTGACTAGGGTATTTTTCTGCCGTTTATGAAGCCATTTAGCCATGGCTGTAATGGTGTTTTGGTCGGCATTGAAGCCGTTGATAAGCGGAATTCGCAGTAAGAGAGGACGGTCAAAAGATAGTAGATGGGTGATGTTCTGGAGAATGATTTCATTATCGCCACCGGTAAAATTCAGGTGTTTTTGGGTATCAATGTGCTTGAAATCGAGAATAAGATAATTGATTACCTCATCTAATTCAGTGAGAGCCGGATGCGTGCCATTGGTTTCAATGACGGTATGAATTTTGTGCTGGGTAAGTTTTTGGAGTAAGGCTTTAAGTGGCGCAAATTGCAACGTCGGTTCACCGCCGCTAAAGGTGACCCCACCATTGTCAAAAAATAAACTTTTGCTGTCTAAAGCTTCCTTATAAAGCTCCTCAATGGGATAGCTCTGGCAAGACAATTGCCTGCGACCGCTACTCATTATTTCTGTTCCTTCTAAAAGAAAGCTTTCCGGATTGGCACACCAAAGGCAACGTAAATTACAGCCCTGTAAATGATAAACCAGTCGGTTTCCAGGGCCATCCTCAGAAAAATTAAAGCCTTTTTTCATAACCAGCAGAGAATGGGATTGAGTCATGGCTTACCCTCCCCCCATGTAATGACATTAGTCTTTGCGCTGAGTATAAAAGTAATTTTGCAATTTGTCAATTGGTTTAACAAATTGCGGTTGGGAGGGTAAAGCAGTGTTTTTTTATAGCTGCAAATAGAATTGAACTGAGAATTATTTTTAGAGCATAGTTCCCGGAAGAATTTGTATTATAATAGCTGGTGAGGCGAGATTTATGTACGAAAAAACACTAAATGCAGCAGCTATGAAAGCACAAAATCGACAGCGCGTTGTCCGAAGTCTAAGAGTGACTCCCAGTAGTCGGGCTGATTTAGCCAGAGCGACTGGATTGACCCGTGCATCTATAAGTTTAATTACCGAAGACTTACTTAAGCAAGGTGTTATCACTGAGCAGCCCTTTAAGACAGTAGGTAAAGGTGCCGGACGAAGGGGTCTTTCTTTAGGAATTAATCCTGAGGCCTGCTGGAGCTTGGGACTCAATATTGCGCGCACAGAGATTACCTGGGGGGTAATGGATTTTTCTGGTCGGATACTGGAGGAGCATAGCTTACCTCTGGATTCTCAAAGCACCGCCGAGACTTTGCTCCAGCCTTTGAAAGACGACTTTAAGCGCTGTCTTACCCGTAGGCTTCCTGGACAAATGGTGGGGCTGGGTATCACTGCGCCGGGGCCACTGGACAATCGTGAGGGAATTATCTTGCAGCCCCCCAACTTTGATGTTTTTAGAAATTTTCCTATTAAGGCGTATTTTTCCCAAAGTTTAGGGGTACCGGTATATTTGGAAAATAATGCCGGTGCTATGGCCTTAGCTGAAAAAGTATATGGGGCTGCTCAGGATATTTCCGATTATATACTACTGGTAGTGGATAGTGGCGTTGGTGTGGGTCTTGTACTTGATGGGGTACTACAGATGGGGAGTCGTGGCTTAGGCAATGAGTTTGGCCATAGCTCCATTAATTTTCAGGGTGAGCGGTGCAGTTGCGGAAATTTTGGCTGTGCGGAACTCTATGCTTCTATTCCTAATCTGATGAATCAGCTAAGGCAAAAGTGGCCGGAGTACAGCCAGTGGTCGCAGGTATTGTCCGGTTTAGATAAGGCGTGTTCAAAGGCAAGAGCCGGACTGGCAATGGAGGCAGAATATCTAGCCTGTCTTCTGGTTAATATTATAAATATAACAGATGTGGAAACCATTATTATCGGGGGCGAGTTGGCTGCGGCAGGAGCACCGATTATAAGGGAGCTTTCTCAGCGGGTCTCGAAGCGCTTTATCTATCGTGAGAGGCAGCCTGTGCAGCTTAGGTTATCGGAATTATCTGATTCAGCGCATTTGCTGTCCAGTGGAAATCTTGCTTTTGAAAATTGGGCTTTACCTTAAGTAACTGTAGATACTTAATTAACTAAGGGGTATTAAGAAATTACTCGCGCAGAGAGAAATAGGCTTTGTTCAGATATAGTAATTTTGGGTCTTTGGGTGTTGAGAGGTTGTGTGACATGGATAAGATAAAAGTAGTAATTGCTGATGATGAAGCTAAAGTTTGTCAGTTGCTCCAAAGTCTGATTCAATGGGAGGCGCTGGGTTTAGAACTGGTAGGTGTGGCTGCCAATGGCCTTGAAGCGCTCCGATTAACAGAGCAACAAAAACCAGATATTTTAATCACGGATATCAGAATGCCGGGATGTGACGGACTTACTCTCATTGGTAAGTTAAAAGCGGAGGCAGAGGATTTAGAGATTATCATTATCAGCGGCTATCGCCACTTTGATTACGCTCACGAAGCTTTGAGCTATGGGGTAAGGGATTATCTACTTAAGCCAATCAATCAAAGTGAATTAAGCCAGGCCTTAGAACGTTGCATTGAAAAGCATCGCTTGCAGTGCAATCGACTCAGTGCGGCAGAGGCCTTGCGGTTACGCTTAGAAGAAGAAATTAGAGAAAAACGTCAAAGATTTTTGCAGCAGTTACAAAAACAAGCCGAGGATACAGTCCTTGAGATTGATCAGATTAATCAAATCTATGGCTATAGGTTTGCTCCAGGTCTTTGGCAGCTGCTAATCATTAAAGTCGACAGTGTTGAAGGTGAAGATATCAGTAAGAGTTTAGAAATATTATTGGAGCGAATCGCCAGGATGGCACTGGAAGCTGTGGCGCAGCTTTGTCTTGATATAGAATATTGTCGTACCACTGATGAAATTATACTACTGCTTAATTATTTGCCTGAACAGCAGAGCTTATTGCGGCGGGATATTAAGACTTTGCATAATGAATTGGTGCTCCTTAAAAACTTCTTTAACGGAGTAACCTTTACCTTAGCCATTGGCCCGCAGTTAGATTCACCCCAGAAATTAACGGTAGGAATTCTTCGGACGCGCAAAATTTTACAAAGCCGTCTATGGGCAGGGACTGAGCAAATCGTAGAGCAAGAACCGGCTTTGACCCAGAATCTGCCTTCCGAATTGTGGGGGAAATATCAGCGGTCAATGGAGACGGCAGTTTTACAATTGGATCAGAGTTTAGCCAGATCAGCTGTCAAGGAAATTTTTGTTTTTTTAGAGAATCAACCTGATCCCACTGCTTTTCAGGGCTATGAAATTGCTGAACGCGCCTACCGTTCCTTCTTAACATTGGCTCAAAAAGAAAATTTATTAGTTGAGGATTTATTTGACCTGTTAGGTAGGAATCGCATTTTACTGCAGCGCTGCCATTCTTTGACCGGGCTAGAAGAAAAACTTGGCTCTATTTTGGAGCAGAATATGGCAGAGATGGATGAAGCCAGAAAGCAGGCTGAGAGCCGCCCTATCCGCTTAGCAAAACAATATTTGCAGCAAAACTATATGCGCCCCGTTACCTTGGAAGAAGTGGGGCGGGTCGTAGGCTTTAGCACGGCTTACTTTAGTAGCTTTTTCAAAAAAGAAACCGGCGAAAATTTTCTGGAGTATGTGCTACGCTTACGCATGGAAAAAGCGACGGAGCTACTGAAAGATACCGACCTAAGTATTGCGGCCATTTGTGAGCAGGTAGGCTATAGTGATCTTAAACATTTTAGTAAAAATTTCAAAAGTTTTACCGGACTTAAGCCCAACGAATATAGAAAGCTGTATGCTTAACTTTCTCATTTCAGTGATAGGTAAAAGAAAAATTAGAGCTTATTCTATTTCCATGAGGTGGCCAAAATGAGGGAAACATCGAAAAAAGTCTATTTAAATAAACGGCTTAAACGTTGTTTATGGGTACTGGGTAGCAGCTATTTGGGGTTGATTATACTTCTGATTTTACTGGACTTTTTACAGCAGCCCCTGTATCTTTGGGGCAGCCTCGGTCTTTTGCTACTTCTAATTTTAAGTTTCATACTGGGGCGCTTAGTCTATCTGCCTTATCGCGAACAAAAACGAATTCTAGCTTTGTTCAATAGCGGCTATACCTTTCAGGATCTGTTCCTACAAAAAGTTCATATTAATTCTGATTATGAGGAAATGCTGAAAAAATTACAGCTCCTGCTGGATCAGAAATCACTTTTAGAAGCGTCTGAACGTCAGGCTCAGTACTTGGCTCTGCAAAATCAGATCAATCCTCATTTTTTGTATAACACCTTAGAGGGCATTCGTGGTGAGACTCTGAATGCCGGTTTAGACAATGTCTCAAAGATGACAGAGGCTCTTGCTACCTTTTTTCGCTACAATATATCAAGAGTGGAGTATTTGGTTACCCTAGAGGATGAGCTAAGTAATATTAAAAACTATTTTATTATTCAACAGTATCGTTTTGGTGACAGACTGAAGCTAACTGTGGAATGGGATCAGGATGAAGAGGAAAAGGTCTTAAAATATCGTTTGCCTAAGCTGACTTTACAGCCGATTGTGGAAAATGCGATTTGTCACGGTCTGGAAGAGAAGGTTGAAAAGGGAACGGTTAACATTAAAATTGAAACCACTCCGGAGCGTCTGATCATCAGAGTTTCTGATGACGGTGTCGGTATAGCGGTAGATACCCTCCGTAGTATTAGTCAGAAATTAAATCAAGTTTTTAGCGGTGCCATGAATGAAACAGAATCAGATAAAGGCGGCATTGCCTTAAAAAATGTGAATCGGCGTATAAAACTTCTCTTCGGTGAGGCTTTTGGGCTTAGTTTATATAGTACCGTGAATTTGGGAACGGATGTAGTTATCACTTTGCCACGCATCACAGAACTCATGCGTGACCTTTAAGGAAAGTAGAAGGTGTAATGAAAGAAGAAGTACTGCGTTTAGATCATGTGAGCCGCCAAGTGGATGGACGCCAATGTCTGGATGACTTTACCCTGCAAATGTACCAGGGTGAGATTCTGGGACTTCTGGGCATTGATTCTCTTGGGCAAGGGGAGCTCTTGGAAATTCTGACACAGAATCTACCTCTAGATTATGGACGTATCTATTTTCTGGAGGTATTGGTGAATAGCTACGCCTATTCCGACGGTAGCTACAACAAGATTGGCATTGTGGAACGCCACAGCCGTCTGGTAGAGGATCTGACCATTGCTGATAATATTTTTGTTTTAAGAAGAGGCTTTAGAAAGTACTTTATTCGGCGGAAAACCTTGAATCGGCAGCTTCAGCTCTATACAAATGAACTGGGTATAGAACTGGTTGGGGATGAAAGAGTAGCCAAGTTAAGTCCTTACCGACGGTATCTAAGTGAACTGGTACGCTGCATGATTACGGGAATGAAGCTAGTCGTAATTAAGGATTTAAGTAACCAAATATCACGCATAGAACTGATTCATTTTCACCAACTTTTGCGGCACTTTGCTGGGCAAGGAACCAGCTTTCTTTATATGGCTAATCATCACGAAGAGTGCTTCAAAATATGCGACCGAATTGCCTTGATGGAGAAGGGGCGAATTGTGAAAATATTTGATCAGCGCCAATTTGAGCGGCGTTATTTTGTCCCTTTCTATGCTCCGGCCTATTCTGTTTTTGAGACGAAACCTTGTCAAGTCAAAGCGTCGGAAGAAGTGCTGGCTTTCGATCAGGTATATCAACAAGAACTAAAAAACATCAGTTTTTCCGTTCAGCAAGGCGAGTGCATTGTTATTATGGATATGAACAACACTCTTTCCGGCGAAATGATTGATTTGCTTTTAGGTGAAAGAAAGCCTTATTCCGGCCAAATTCGTTATCTGAAAAAAAACTACAGAACCGATTATTTCCATACAGCAATAAAGCAAGGAATTGGTTTTATTAATCAGTATCCTTTAACTTCTATGCTCTATTCTGAGCTAACACCTATGGAGAATCTATGCTTCCTGCTAAATCAAAGATTTTGCTATTGGCTCCCTAAGCGCTATAAAAAAAGCATCTTTCAGGAGTTTACCCAGCTTATGGGTGAATCCTTAGGCAAATCTAGCCTTCAAGACCTTTCTGTACTGGAGCGCTATGACTTGATTTATTACCGGCATTACCTAGCCAAGCCGAAACTGCTTATATGTATTCAACCCTTTGCCGATGCAGATATGTATGTGCGTAGCCGAATCGTTAAACATATTGAAGAACTGAAAAGCCGAGGTGTAGCAGTCGTGATTTTGGCAGTGAATCTATCGGATTCACTTATTCCGGCGGATCGTTTATTAATCTTTAAAAGTGGAGCCTTGATGCAGGAATTTAGCCGCAGCGAATTTTTATATTTTAATCGGGAAAGTACAGTTTTATAGCCGAGGTTATCAATCTGTTTTGCAATCAGTTTTGGGAAAGCCCTTCACGATTGGTTTTGGGGTGAAAAATTTCGTGAATTTAACTGTGAAAATTAACCTTTTTTTCAAGTTATCGCTGAAAATGCTTTAGAGATCACAGGGAGTTATGTTATACTTAACCCAAAATTTGCATTGCTCAGGCAATGAAAGTGAAGGGAATTTTAAAGATGGAGAAAATTTTGACGCAGATGAATACGACGGGAGTTGTTCCAGTCGTTGTAATCAATGATGCTACCGCAGCTAAGCCTTTAGCCCAGGCTCTAAACAAAGGTGGTCTCCTTTGCGCCGAAGTAACTTTCAGAACGAAAGCGGCTGAAGAGAGCTTACGAATCATGAAAGAGGCTTGTCCGGAAATGCTAATTGGGGCAGGTACAATTCTGACTACTGAGCAGGCTGACCGTGCAATTGCGGCAGGAGCCTCCTTTTTGGTTAGTCCGGGTCTCAATCCCAAGGTTGTTAAGCATTGCCAAGATAAGGGTGTGCTAATGGTTCCCGGTGTCATGACCCCAGGAGAAATTGAGCAGGCCATGGAGCTCTCTCTAGAAGCCGTGAAGTTTTTCCCGGCAGAGCCATTAGGCGGAATCAATACCATTAAGATGATTGCCGCACCGTACTCTCAGATGCGCTTTATGCCAACAGGTGGTATTACATTGCCCCGGTTGGAAGAGTACTTAGCGTTTAACCGTATTCTGGCCTGTGGTGGTAGTTGGATGGTAAAAGCGGAGTGGATTAATTCTCAGAATTTCGCTGCCATTGAAGAGGCCAGTCGTGAGACTATGGCTATTGTCAAAAAAATGCGCGGCTGAGGCTAGGCTTTTTAGAAAGACATTAATAGCACAAACAAAGTAAAGAGCTATCTTTTACTGATGGACTTTCCGATTTTTGGGCAGCGAAACATTAGGGCTGTTCTTAGGGAAATTTGTCACAGAAGAGAGCTCTTTGCTTTTGTCGTTTTCAGAGCAAAAAACAGGCGCTATTTTTTGTCTGAGAATAGCTTAAGCCAAAGGAGGTAAAGTCTGTCTCTCAATATAGTTGTTGACTTTATGCACAAAAAACAGGCTGATATCATGTGTATTAATCACAAAAGATACCAGAAGTGCATAAGAATCACCCCTTAATTCAAAATCTAGCCGCCTTATTCTTTGTATCTTTCAGTGTTACACTAGCGGCAAAATAAAGAAGGGGGGCAGTGGAAATGAGTGATTTCCTTGTGGAAATGAAAGGTATTAGTAAGTCATTCCCCGGTGTAAAAGCACTGGAAGAGGTTGATTTTTCTTTGCAATCCGGACAGGTCATGGCACTACTGGGTGAAAATGGTGCTGGTAAATCTACCTTAATGAAGATAGTAAGCGGGATATACCAAAAAGATGCAGGTACAATTTGGATTCATGGTAAAGAGCAACATGATCTAAATCCCAAGCAAGCACAAAAACTGGGTGTGGCTATTATTCACCAAGAACTAAATATGTGTGCCCATTTAACGGTTGCCGAGAACATGTTTTTGGGCAGAGAGCTGACAAACAAAAGAGTTTTGTCTAAAAGACAAATGAATAAGGCCGCTGGAGATATTTTACATCAGCTTCGGGTGGATATTAGACCTACAGATATTGTCGGTCATCTACCGGTTTCTAAGCAACAAATGGTCGAAATTGCTAAGGCCTTGTCGACGAAGGCCAGAATTTTAATTATGGACGAGCCCACGTCGGCGTTAACGTCAAAAGAAATTGAAGACTTGTTTGCTGTCATACATGACTTAAAAGCCCAAGGCTGCGGCATTGTTTATATTTCACATCGGCTTGAGGAACTCCAATACATTGTCGATCATGTTACCATTATGCGTGATGGGCACTATATTATGGATGCACCTTTTAAGGAATTGCCTATGGATAAAATGATTTCTCATATGGTGGGGCGTACCATTGCCGATCAATTTCCCCGAGTCAAAACTAAGCAGGGAAAAGCTGTTTTTGAGGTTCAAAATTTAAACGCCGGGCCCATGGTAAGAGATATTAGCTTCACCTTACATGAAGGTGAGATTGTTGGGGTAGCGGGTCTTATGGGAGCTGGCCGGACAGAGATGACCCGGGCGATTTTTGGCATTGACCCTAAAACCGATGGCAAGCTCGTCTTAGATGGTAAGGTAATTCAAATTAAGCAGCCCATTGACGCCATACGTCAGGGGATTGTTTTGGCACCGGAGGATCGAAAAAAAGATGGTCTTTGCATAAAGCAGAGCGTCCGAGAGAACATTGCCCTGCCTAATTTAGATATTCTCTGTAATAAGTTAGGCGTAGTGTATCGGAAAAAGGAGCGAGAGATGGCTTCAAAAGCCATTGATAGCCTTAAGATTCGTCTGCCTAATGCAGATACAATCGCCGGTTCTCTTTCGGGAGGAAACCAGCAAAAAGTTGTTGTGGGCAAATGGTTAGCCAGAACTTCTCGGGTAGTTATCTTTGATGAACCTACTAGAGGTATTGATGTGGCGGCTAAAGTTGAAATCTATAACCTTATGAATCAGCTAAAACAAGAGGGGATAGCCGTTTTGTTTGTCTCTTCAGAAATGCCTGAAATTATGGGGATTAGTGACAGAATATTAGTCATGTGTGATGGCCGAATTACAGGGGTTCTTAACCGAGACGAAACAACCCAAGACGAGATTCTAACCTATGCAACACAGTTTGATAAAAAAGTTACTGCGGACGGGAGCGGTACGTAGAGGTTATATGGAGGGAATAATATGGAACAAAAGAAAGCAAATCCAATAGAAAGACTGTTAGCTGTTCGCGGCATTGGTCAGGTGCTAACAGCCGGTGCAGGTCTTTTAGTACTGTGCATTGCCTTTTCACTGCTTAATAACTCTTTCTATTCAGCAAAAAATGTCAGTAACCTGCTAAGGCAGATTGCGCCGATTTTGATTATCGGTATTGGTCAGTCCTATGTTTTGATTACGGGGAATATTGATTTGTCCATTGGGTCTGTAGTGGGCATGAGTTGTATGATTTCCGCGACCCTTATGACCAGAGGCGTAAATCCTTGGGTAGCCGCTCTGATAACCATTTTTGTCTGTCTTCTGACCGGTGTGGGCAATGGTTTATTAGTCGCTAAGTGCAAGCTGCCTCCCTTTATTGCCACCTTGGGAACGATGACCATTGCGCGAGGTATAGCTCAAATTGTCAATAATAACTACAACACGGATGCTATAGGCGAAAAAGCTGATGGCTTTAAGAATCTTTTCTACTACGGAAAAAGTTTAGGTCTATATAATACCGTATGGATTGCCATTATCTTATTTCTCATTTTCAACTTTCTTTTAAGTATGACCCGTACCGGTCGTCATATTTATGCCGTGGGTAGTAATAGTGACGCCTCAAAATTATCAGGGGTAAATTTAGTCGCTACTACCACAAAGGTCTACATGGTAAGTGCCTTTTGCGCCTGTGTTGTAGGACTTATCACCACCGCCAGTGCAGGAAATGGCGCCATGGATGCAGGGAATATGTATGAGATGTACGCTGTTGCGGCTTCAGTTATCGGTGGTGTATCCACCTTAGGGGGTCAAGGAATATTGGCAGGTACGGCTGTAGGTGCTTCCATCTGGGGCGTACTCCAAAACGGACTGCAATTTGCCGGTGCTCCCGTGGCCATAAGAAACATTGTAATAGGTATTATTGTTATTGTGTCTGTGTTACTTGATGTGGTTATCCGGACGGGACGTCCCAGAAAAACAAGGGCAAAAGCTACAACTAAAGTAGCCCCTAAATCGAATTAGAGCCCCTAAGGCTTTAGTTATAATATCTTATGAAACCAAGAGGAGGTAAGAAAATGAAAAAGAAACTTTTTTCGCTTCTGCTGGCAAGTGCTTTAGTAGCCGGACTCGTTACAGGGTGCGGTGGCGGCGATAACCCAGCCACAACCACAACCAAAGGTGCCAGTGAAGGAACAGGCACTGAGAGTAAAGCCGGAGAGACATCCAAAACCGCTTCCGGTGAGACCTTTAAAATTGTCCTGATTACTATGGACAGTACCGACCAACATTGGGTATCAGTGGATAAAGGTGCCCAAAAAGCTGCAACAGAAGCCGGAAATGTTGAGTATCAGTGGATGGCTCCCGACAAAAAGGATGATGCCCAGCAAATTGAGCGGATTAATAATGCCATTGCCAGCGGTGCTAATGCCATTTTGATCGCTGCTAACGGTCCTGATTCCATAACGTCAGCCCTTAAAGAAGCTGAAGCTGAAGGCATTAAGATTATCTATGTAGATTCACCGGCGAATTTCCCGGCAGAAGCTACCTTTGCCACGGACAATAAGGCCGCTGGACAAACCGCCGGTGAAGAGATGATTCAAGCACTCAAAGATAAGGGTGTTACCTCAGGTAGCATTGGTATCGTAAATATTAATGCGTCTACTAAGTCTACCGTACTTCGGGAAGAGGGTTTCCGGGCGGCATTTGAAGGTAGTGACTTTAAAATTCTAGAAACCCAATATGCTGAGGGTGATACGGCAAAGTCTCAGGACGCTGCGGATAACTTCATTACTGACGGCTGTGTGGGAATTTTTGGGGCAAATGAAGGCGCAACTGTTGGGGTTGGAAATGCTATTAAAGGTGACGGCGGAGAAGTTGTCGGTGTAGGCTTTGATAAATCAGACTCTATTTTGTCTCTGATTAAAGATGGCACACTCTACTGTACCATGGTGCAGAATCCTGATGTTATGGGATATGAAGGATTGATGGCCGCAGTTAAAGTTCTTCAGGGAGAGAAACTGGAGAAGACTGAAGTAGATACAGGGGTTGCCGTTATTAACAAAGATAATGTGGACACACTAAAATAAGTAAACCGGCCTAAGACCTAGGAAGCTGTCCTCACTTGGTTCTGCAATGACCAAGAGGGGGCAGTTTTTTGTTGTGGAAAATTTGGTTGCATTGTTACAAATTTGTGACTAAATAATGTACACATTGCCGAAATGTTTTGTAAATGTGAAAAAAGTGTTGAGAAATAATTGATTATATGTTATTTTTGTGTCATACAATGCATTCATAAACATAATTTATCGGCCGGGCGAAGTGACGCCACATGATTTGACAACCGTGATCCCTTAAAAAGGGAGAAGAGCAACAGGAGGTTATCATGAAAACAAAACAAAGCACAAGACACCGAATACGCATGACTCTACTAGCCATTGTAATGACTGCCGCAGTGGTACTACCTATGACACCTGTCAGCGCAGCTGTTACCAAACCGGATAAAGGTACTTTTATTATTCACAAATTGCATTTCCCGGATCCAGCAGAGGAAGAGGATGCTCCAGCTATAAATGGAGATGGAACAGAAATTGATCCGGCAAGGTTTCCAACTGCTACAGCTATTCAAGGGGCAACCTTCCACTTTATTGAAATTAAGAATGTGACGGATTTAGGTGAGAATCCAACACAAGAAGAAGCCAAGCGTTTTTATGATGCTCATAAAGATGATCCTAATTATGCAAAGGCTCAAGGCGCCACCGATATAAATGGTATTTTCCGTACACCGGAGCTACCGGCGGCTAAATATCTGATTTATGAAGTGAATGATGATTCCGGTGCTAAACAAACCACCGCCCCTATCGTGGCTTGGCTGCCGATGATGAACCCGGATGGACAGAGTTGGAACGCTGATATTCATCTTTATGCTAAAGAGATATCTACTCTGGGTGCTGCCAATCTATTTAAGTACAAAGGTGAAACCGGCAAAACCAGCCCCTTGGCCGGAGCTAAATTTAACTTGTATTACAAAGGAAATGATGGTCGAGATACTATCGTAGAAGCCGATTTGTTAACAGATTTAAATGGATATACTCCTATAGTTAGCAATTTGGTTGTTGGAAAATACTATTTTCAAGAAACAAGTGCTCCACAAGGGTACTTGCTGAATGCTAATAAATATGAGTTTGAAATCAAAACCACAGATCATGCTTTTGATCCAACGGGAGCTATTATTGATGCTAAGGTTATAAAAGTTGGTTCCACCAGCGATACTAAGAACAATGTAGCTAACTATCTGGCTCCAACCATTGATAAGGCTCTATTAACCCCTTCCAGTTCTGATATTGGCGTAGTAAATACTTGGCAAATTAGTTCAGACATTCCCGCTAATATCATGCAGTATACCGAATATGAGATTAGCGATACACTGGATAGCCGATTGGACTATAAGGGCAATTTAAGCATTAAGGTTGATGGAAGTGCTGTCAATCCTGCCGCTTATAATATTACGGCTCCAACAGTTTCTAATCCGAAGCTTAAGGTAACTTTTGTTAGCAGTTCCTTTGGCGGTGCTCTCAGTCAATTAAATGGCAAGAGCAAAATTACCATTACTTTTGATACCGTAATTAACAAGACCGCAGTGCCGGGAGTAGAAATTCCTAACAGCGCCACCTTGGCTTACAATAATAGCTTTGTGGCACATACTACAGATTCAATCCATGCTCCTACTGTAGTAACCGGCGGACGTCAATTCTTAAAGGTTAATACCTCCGCACAAACTCTCCAAGGTGCTCAGTTCAAAATCTATCGCATGAATGGAGAGACAAAAGAATATGCAGTTCAAGATTCAGCAATGAATGTAACTTGGAACACAGATAAGGCGCAAGGCAATGTCTTTACATCAAGTGCAACCGGAAACTTTGAGATGAAAGGTTTGGCCTATGGCGACTACTTCATCGAAGAAATTAAAGCCCCTACCGGCTATAATCTCTTAACCCAAGATGTTCACTTTGTTGTAGACAAGAATAGTTATGCTCAGGATAACACCATTACGATTCAGAACTCCAACCAACCGGTTATACCTGTAACGGGTGGTATTGGTACCATAATCTTCTTTGTAGGCGGTGGTGCTCTGATGGCAACAGCATTATTCTTCCTGCTCAAGAAGAAGAAAAAAGATGAGGACGAGAACGAAGTGACAGTTAAAATTAAATAGACGAATTACAAACAGCCTGACTTTGAGTGGCGGAAGAAAATAGCTTCTTCCGCCCACTCAAGGGAAATAACGGAGACTTGAGGCAATGAGGAGAGTAACGGTTGTTTTAGCAGTACTCATATTGATTTTGGGAGCGGGTATTTTTCTATACCCGATTCTAAGTAACCTCTACTCTACCTATTTCCAGACCCGAGCGATTGATGATTATCACAAAATCGTGCAAGAACAGACCCCAGAGGAACTTGATGCCAAACGCAAGGAATGGACAGAGAAAAATGCGGCTTTAGCCGGAGGTGCTCCCATATCAGGAGACCCCTTTGCCCAGACCGTGGCTGAAACCGAACCGATAAACAATGATGGTGTAGTTGTGGATGCTTTATCCGGAGCCGGTATGGAGCCCATCGCAGTACTACATCTTCCCAGTATTGATGTAAATCTTCCCGTCTATGAAGGCGTTGGTGAGCTGCAACTGCAAAAGGGTGCGGGACTCTTACCGGGAACTTCTTATCCGGTAGGGGGGAGCAGTACTCATAGTGTAATTACCGGACATCGAGGCTTACCCACCGCCAAACTATTTTCTGATTTACCGGATGTGAAAATGGGTGATAAATTCTATGTGGAAGTGTTAGGTGATACCTTGGCATATGAAGTGAAAGATATACGAGTAATTGAGCCGATAGAAGTGGATCAATTAAGGATCGTACCAGATAAAGATGAAATTACACTGTTAACCTGTACACCTTATATGGTAAACAGTCATCGTCTGATTGTAACAGGTGAACGTATTGATCTTCCGGATCAGATTGAAAACATTGTTGATTCCGGTGGAGATAATCCTCAAGGCACTTGCTGCCTATCAATTATCATTGTTATTGCACTTGTAGTTATCTTACTAATCATGATACTGTTTAGACTCAGTAAAACTTACGAGTTTATGGTAGCTGAAGCTAAACGGCGGCGGACAGAAGAGGTAGCGCACAAGCAAGCTGAATCGACAGAAACAAAAGACCACAAGAGCAATTGACAATAAACATTCTCTCCCCTAGGAAGCCCGGCAGCTTGCCGGGCTTCCCCCCTCTAAAAATTTGGATACTTTATTATAAAAGAAACGGAGACAGCTTTATGAAAAGTACTCTTAATTATTATCCGTTAGTGACAGCTTGGTTAAGCCAATTGGACAGCGATGATCAGGAAGCTGTTACTTCCCTACATGAATTGGGTGAATCCCTGCGCTTGCGGGTTGCTTTAGTTGAGCAAAAAGACAGTTTTTCCCTTAAATATTCTTTGCCCGTGGGACCGGCACTCTTTGCCATTGAGGCTACCTCAACCCACTGGTGTGTACAAGTAAATCTGTTCCATATGGATCGTTATGCCAGAGTTGTGGCTGACTGTTCTAGGCAGCTACGCCTCAAGCTCCCCTTTCAGACACCATTACCTGCTTATGAACAAAGAAGTCAGCCTAATACTTCGAAATTAGGCAGAGGACAGAGCACTTGGCTTAGTGGGCTCACCAATCAGGAGTGGGATGAGGTAGAAAAGCTGCTGGTGCTGGAAAAAATGGTCTGGGCATCGGCATAAGTTTAATTTTAAAAAACCGATTCAGAAATAGGGTCGGTTTTTTTGTGGGGGGAAACCGAAAGGGACAATAATCTGAGAAAGGATAGTGAATAAAAAACGACGGTACTCTGTCTCTCACTTGAGCTTACATGGTATGATAAAAGAAAAGCAAATACGATGCAAGATCGAAGGAGAAACCACCGTGGAGGAGCTTATCTATTTAGATAATGCGGCAACAACCAGAAATAAACCTCAAGCTGTAGAGCAGGCTCTCTTGGCGTCTTTGCGCCAAGGAGGTAACCCCGGTCGTTCTGCCGCGGAGCCGGCACTGTTTTCCCTTCGGGAAATATATAAAGCTCGCTGCCAGATAGCAGACATATCAGCGGCTTCCGATCCTTTGGCTGTGGCCTTTACTTCTGGAGCAACAGAAAGTTTGAATTTAGCACTTAAGGGCTTAATTAACCCGGAGGATCAAGTCATTACGACTGTTTTTGAACACAATTCGGTGCTGCGACCTTTAAGACAAATTGGTTGTGAACTTTTAGTTTTGGGAATAGATGATTCTGGCCAATTAGTCTGGGAGGAGCTGGAAGAAAAGCTTTCAAATAGGGCGCGCTTTTTCGTTTGTACTCATGGTTCTAATGTGCTGGGAACGATACTACCACTGGAAGAAATCTATCAGTTTTGCCAGAGGCATGAACTTATTCTTATTGCAGATATAGCCCAAACTTTTGGCTGTTATCCCCTGTCTGCTCAAATGGCCGATGTACTATGCTTTGCCGGACATAAAGCTTTGTTTGGGCCTATGGGAACTGGGGGCGTTATTTCTAAAAGTCATATTAATTTTCGGCCGCTGAAGACTGGCGGCAATGGTCAGAGTAGTTTAGGATTAGAGGCTATAAGTGCCTCTGTGCCGGAGGTATTTGAAGCCGGGACACCTAATGTACCCGGTATTATGGGTTTGGCGGCGGGCGTGGCTTTTGTTCAGGATCAGGGCATTGACCGGATTCGTCGGAAAGAACAGGCTTTGATTGAGCAGTTTGTTGCCGGGTGCAGAGCTATTTCTGGTCTGCGGCTATATGGGCCTTTAACGGAAGCAGAGACCTTGCCGGTTATTAGCCTGAATGTAGCGGATTTAACCTCCCAAGAGACCGCAGAGCGGCTTTGGGAGGGATGGAGAATCGCCATCCGGGCGGGACTCCACTGTGCACCACTATTGCATGAGGCTATAGGAACTGGTCAGCGAGGAACGGTTCGTTTTTCTTTTTCATACTTTACTACGGAGGTTGAGGTAGAGCAGAGCCTTACAGCCCTTAGGGCTATAAGTAGAGACTGCTTGCCCAGATGAGACAAGATGGAGATCGTATTTTCTTTTACCACTACTAATCAGGTAATACAGGCAGAGCAGATTCTTCAGGCGGCAGAAATGGCTCCCAGAGTGATGTCTTTACCCAGTCAGATTAAAGCCGGTTGCGGTTTGTGCCTGCGGTTAGATCGGGAAGAAGCTTCTGGGGCAAGGGGTGTACTCGCCGCCAAGACCATTGTACCTGAGGGCATGTACCAACGAGGGATTACGGCGGCGGGATCGGTCTACGAGCCTTGGGAAGATAAAAATAGCCAGCAGCCCCTTTCTACTTTAGAGTCGCCCTTAGAGCTGGCTTTTTCGGAATGTAGCAGTGGCGGCTGCGGTGCTAAAATAGCTCCCAATACTTTACAGGAGATATTAAGCCAGCTTGATCTTGTCGGTGACCCAAACCTATTAGTAGGCTTTGGCCGGGCAGATGATGCAGCGGTTTACCAGGTTGATGAAGAAAAAAGTTTGATTTCCACGGTGGACTTCTTTTCACCGATGGTTTCAAATCCCCGAACCTTTGGCAGAATTGCAGCGGCTAATGCCCTAAGTGATGTCTATGCCATGGGTGGTAAGCCACTTCTAGCACTTAATTTAATCTGCTTTCCTCAGCAGGCAGATGCCGCTATCCTTAAGGAAATTTTAGCTGGAGGACTGGAAAAAATTCGTGAGGCCGGAGCTGTGCTAGGCGGTGGTCACTCTATCTATGATAAAGAGGCAAAGTATGGTTTAGCGGTTACCGGCATTGTTTCTAATCAAAAGATTATTCGCAATGGCCCCCCACAAATCGGTGATCGTCTCATTCTGACCAAGCCTCTGGGTACTGGTATTATTTTGGCGGCAGAACGGGGCGGACAAGCTTCATTAGAGGCTACCTCCGCTGCCATAGCTTCCATGGAAAAGCTCAACCGCAATGCAGCTGAAGCCATGATGGGTTATGAGGTCAGTGCTTGTACTGATGTAACAGGATTTGGCTTTATTGGTCACGGGCTAGAGATGGCTGGAGATCAGGTCTCGTTGATTATAAATTGGCGAAATATTCCTTATTTAGCCGCTGCTTGGGATTATGCCAGTGAATATTTGCTGACTGCTGCCGGACAGCGTAACCGCTTGGCCGCGGCTCAGAAAACTGATGTATCCGAGCTACCCTTTCCCCTGCAAGAACTACTTTTTGATCCCCAAACCTCAGGCGGTTTATTATTAGCAATAGATAAAACCCAGGCGGAATCTCTGCTGGCTAAGATCCGTCTGCAAGATCCTTTAGCAGCAATGGTAGGGGAGGTAATTCCCCGTCAAGAAAATGCGATTATTTTTAAGGAGGAATTTTATGCTGGAACTTAATATGATTGGAAAACCTTGCCCTATTCCGGTGATAGAAGCCAAGAAAGCCTTGGCGATACCTAGTAATCAGGAAGTTTCGGTGCGCGTGGACAATTTGGCGGCTGTCCAGAATCTGGAAAAAATGGCTATGGGAATGGGCTATGGCTTTCGCCAAGATACCCAAGGGGAAGGTGACTTCTTGGTGGTTTTGAGCCGGGAAAATGCTACTCTATCCTTGACCAATCCCATGGAGGCCACTCAAGGTCATAACCCAGCCGGCGCGGTTATCTTGCTATCCAGTGATTACCTAGGAAAAGGTAGCGAAGAGCTGGGACGGATGTTAATGAAGGGCTTTATCTTTGCTCTGGCGGAGCTGCCCCAGCCGCCAAAAGCTGTTGTTTTTATGAATAAAGGTGTTTCTTTGGTGGCTCAAGGGGCGGCTACGGTAGAGGATTTACGGGTGCTGGAGCAAAAGGGGTGTTTGATTCAGGCTTGCGGAACTTGTTTAAATTATTATGATTTGCTTTCACAACTGGCAGTGGGAGAAGTAGTTGATATGTACACAATTGTTACCCTACTGACAGAAGCCGAACGAGCGATTACTTTATGATATCTTTGACCCAAGTATTAGAAATTACCTTTCCTGCTCGTCTTAGTTTTCAAGGTTTTGGTGGCAAAACCTCTATAATCTGGCAGTTGGCGGAGGAGACTAAAGCCTATGCTGTTTTAGTGACCCCCACTACTAAAATGTATCCCCGGGAAGAACCGGGCATAGCTTTAATAAAAGACGCTAAGCAGTTTTCTTTATTGCGCCCCTTTCAAGGGATTTTACAGGCGGGAGAGTTTAATAAAACTAGCGGAAAGCTAGAGAGCTTTAGTCTTGCGTTATTGACAGTCCGAGCAGGAGATTTTGATTTGATTTTGGCTGAGGGGGACGGCTCTTTTGGCCTACCCCTAAAGGGTTGGAAATCAGATGAACCGGTACTTTTCCCCGAGTGTGACTATACTGTTGGGGTGATTTGCCTAAATTCTCTTGGAAAAGAAGCTACTGATACCTCTATCTTTCGCTTAGAGGAATTTTTGCAGCTGGTACAGAAAAAGCCGGGAGACATTATTACTTTGGAAGATTTTGTCACGGTTATTTTAGCTGAGGAAGGACTTTTTCGGCGAAAGCAAGGCAAATTATGTGTTATGATAAATCAGGTTGAGGATGAAGCTACCCAAAAGCTGGCAGTGCAACTGTTAGAGGAAATTAAGGCGCGAAAGCCAGATTTTTTTACCCACTTGCTTTATGGCAGTGCTCGCCTCAGAGAATGGAAAAAATTTACCTAAAAGCAGGAGTCGTAGAAATGGAAAAATCCCAGGATCAGGATATTGTAGTTATTAGGGGCGGTGGTGATCTAGCTACCGGCGTTATTCAGAAATTCTGGCGAGCCGGTTTTTCTGTCTGTGTTTTGGAGACAGCCAAGCCTTTAGCGATTCGCCGCACCGTGACTTTAAGTGAAGCCGTCTATCAGGGCTCTTGTCAGGTAGAAGATGTAATTGCTACGCTTATAGATCAGGTCAATGAGGCTGAAGAGGTATGGGCAAAGGGAAGAGTTCCGCTACTTATTGATCCACAAGGCAGTTCGATAGGCGTTTTGAAACCACTGGTTGTGGTTGATTGTATTTTAGCGAAAAGAAACTTGGGAACTAACAAAAGCATGGCACCGATTACCTTGGCCTTGGGACCGGGTTTTAGAGCCGGAGAAGAGGTTGATGGTGTAATAGAAACCATGCGGGGGCACGATTTAGGTCGTCTAATTCTCACGGGAGAAGCGATCCCTAATACCGGTATTCCCGGCGAAATTGGTGGCCAGTCTGCTCTGCGGGTAGTTCATGCTCCCTGTAGTGGAATCGTTTCCTCTACCTACAGAATTGGTGATATTGTTGAAAAGGGGCAGGAGGTTCTTAAGGTGGCAGACACGGGAGTATTGGCACCCTTTACAGGACTCTTGCGTGGGCTGATTCCTGTGGGGACTGAAGTGCCGAAAGGAATGAAGATTGCCGATATTGATCCCCGTACCGACGTGGATTGTTACACTATTTCTGATAAGGCTCGTTGTCTGGGTGGTGCAGCACTGGAGGCTGCCCTATATTTTAAATGCAAAAAGAAAGTAGGATGAACGATGACGGTTGATATTTTAGATTTTGTGCGGGAAGAAGCAGCCGCAGGGAAAAAGGTTGCCCTAATTACTGTTACCAAAACCTATGGTAGCTCTCCGGCTTCCTTAGGACAAGTTATGTCTGTTCGGGAAGATGGCAAAACCAAAGGAACAATTGGTGGTGGAGCCAGTGAATACCGGGTTATTTCTATGGCCTTAGAGGCCATGGCCAAGGGAGAAAGAGTCTTTAGTTTTGATTTTGATCATGCAGAAAGTGGTATGGTCTGTGGCGGTGGTATGGCTGGTTTTGGCAATATCCTAGGCACAGAAGCTAACCTACTGCTTTTTGGTGGTGGACATGTGGCTCAGAGTCTAGCCCAAATTGCCTATCTGGCTGGATTCTCCGTTACTGTAGTCGAAGACCGTCCAGAATTTATTGATGCCTTTACTACTGCGCGCTATGTCTGCTGTAGTCCGGAAGACTATGAAAAAGAAGTTCATATTTCACCTTTTACTTATGCCGTTATTTGCACTCGTGGGCATAATACCGATGATAAAGCCTTACGTTTCTGCTTAGCTCATGAAGCTACATTGCCTTACATTGGCATGATTGGCAGTAAGCAGAAAGTAACTACCCTTCATAGTCGACTGTTATCCGAAGGATATTCTGCTGAAAACATCAAGGGGGTTTATGCTCCCATCGGCTTAGATATCGCCTCAGGTTCACCCCAAGAGATTGCTATTGCCATTATGGCAGAGATTTTAGCGGTTAAGAATCAAGGTAAACTCAACCATAAACGTGACATTTTTTTCGCTTTGAGCAAGAAAAGTTAATTTTATAAATGTGTCAAAAAAGAGAAAAATGTTCCTTGAGTTTGTTCACTTTGTAGAAAAAGAAAGTTATATTTCTTTTTGCCAAATTAATTTTGAAATCAGATAAGCAAAAAATACCTATGAAAATTTTTGCTTTAAATCATTAACAGCCTGGAAATAAAGGGTTTCCGGCTGTTTTTTTCTGTTTCTTAGATTTCTTTTTATGTGTTAGACATAAATCTATATACTTCTGTCCTATTCCCTTAGAGAATATAAACCAAATTTAATTGATTTGCTGGCTTTACAATTTCAGAAATTCATTATATGATTCTTATATAAATGCAAACTTAGAGTGAATAAATTTTAAATTATTATCACAATTAAAAGTAGCTAATAAAGTTTGCGGATGTAATGGTTTATTCCAAAATCTTGTGTGGCTCATGGGGTGCAGTTGAGATCAAAAGCAAAACATATGGCAGACCTTGATAAAAATCATAGGTTAGATGAACAGGAGGATGACTATGGCCAGAGCTTTGATTGAATTTCAAAAGGTATCCAAAAATTTCGGAAGTAGAGTTGTGTTACAGAATTTGAGTCTTCGGGTGTATGACGGAGAGTTTGTAACCGTAGTAGGCAATCAAGGTTGTGGTAAAACTACACTACTAAAACTTCTTAACGGTTTATTGGCGCCGGATTCGGGACGTATCCGTTTACAGGGGAAAGAGATTAGCCAGATTGACCAGACAGAACTACGCAGAAGTGTAGGCTATGTTATTCAAGGTGTTGGTTTGTTTCCGCATATGAATATAAAAAATAATATTGCCTATGTTCTTAATCTTTTAGGTGAGGAGAAATATTTTGTTGACCGAAGAGTAAATGAGCTCAGTGATATCGTTGGTCTTGATCGACAAATATTATCTTACTATCCGAAAGATTTGGTTAGTGGACAGAAGCAACGAGTGGGAATTGCCAGAGCACTAGCTGCCAATCAGCACATACTATTGATGGATGATCCTTTTGGCGCTGTAGATGAAATGACCAGACGGAGTTTACAAGATGAAATCAGAAATATTCATCGTATGACAGGTGTAACGATACTTTTTATTACTCGTGATGTAAAAGAAGCATTAAAACTTGGCAGCCGCGTGATGGTAATGAATCAGGGACGTATAGATCAAATTGATTCGCCCTCAACACTCTTGGCTAATCCTAAAACTGATTTTGTCAGAAAGCTGGTGGCTGTATAAGGTTCGTGCTAATAAAGGAATTGTGGTTCTTAGCATCTGTTATCTGCTGCTTTAAATCGGCTTAGTAAGAGTGATTTTATAGTAAAAAATTTCGCAATGTATTCTGGGGAGGATGTTATGGTGAAGAAAAGCAAACTTTTAATTGGTTTGGCGGTTATTTTATGTTTAAGTTTAGTTTTTAGTCAGACATATGTACCATTGTGGGCGGTTCAGGAAAGTGTGAATCTGGACGTGCCTTCGCAAGAAGATACGCAGTCTTCGGAGGAGACTTTGGATGAGCCTATAGATGAGGAAGCGACGGAAGCGCAAAATACAGTTTCAACTACAGTGGAAGAAAGTTATTTGGAACCTTCGCAAGAGAGTAAAACAGCTACTTCTGTTGCCGATAATACTACTAATTCAGAAGATACTCCTGAATCCGGTAATCCATTTGATCCCACTGGGCCTCTTAGAGAAAAAATCAGCCGTTCTTTTGCCTCGGCCATTGCCCCGGCAGCGGCTGATTTTACTTTGGGAGGGGGAAGTGGAGACTATTTATATTTGGTATATGACCGGGGTGATACCGCTGTTAGGTATCCGAATCTAGCTACGGTCGAAGTTTTTAAAACGGATGCTTTAGGTAGTGGCACTTGGAAAAATCAGTACTACGATAAAAATTCTTCCGGTGTTTCTATATACTATACGGTTAACGGGGTAGTTAAACACTATGTAACACCTTATTTCACTACTTGGGCCTCAAGTTCCGGTACTCAGTTAAAAGATAGTGATGCGGTGGTTACAAAGCCTAACAATAATACTATCAGCGTAAAATGGACAATGGCAGAGTTTAGTTTTGAAATGCGTTATATCTATTCCAGCGGTTCTCTTTCGCTTCAAAGAGAGTTCTACTTTACCAATCTTACCAGTAAGTCCATGTCTAATATCAAAGTGATCTACGGTGGTGATACATTTTTTTCTGGAAATGACTATGGCTATTCTTATTGGGATGCTCAAACCAATATGGTCTATGTTCGTTCCTCTAGTGCAAACTCAGCATACATGGGCCTATCGGGTAATAGCTCATCACCGGCATCTGCCTATTATGCCGGCAGATATAATACCGGTGCAGGCTATGCAGATCAAGGCGCTTTACCCAATACGGTAACTTCTTCCAATGTCGATCAAAGCTATTATTTACAGTGGAATCAAGGATCTTTAGGTGCGGGGGCGAGTTATAACACAGCCGCTACTGAACGTTTTTCTTTGGGCGGTTCCGTTCAAATTTTGAGTCCCCAATCTCAGACCATAGATTCTCCCTCATCCTCTACTCAGTTACAATATAACTTTTTAGTCTCCAATGTAGATAACAGCAATAGTGCTTCAGTGTCTTTCACCGCAGCCTCTTCTCGGGGATATACTTTGTCCGTTCAGCCGGATAGTTATAATATCCCGGCCGGAAATCAAAAATCCGTAAAGGTAACCGTTACCGTTCCAGCTAATGCCAGTGTGGGAGATGATATTATCACTCTTACCGGAACTTTGGCCGGTACCACTGTTAAGAGTATCGCTACTGCCGTTACCACTATTCGAACACCCCCTGATACCGTAGCGCCAGTGATATCAACGCCTACATATCTAAAAAATACTTCTTGGGTAAAGACCAACGAGACAGTTTCCTTTACAGTAACAGATAATGTAGCGGTCAATGTAGCAGATGTGATTGTAACTTCACCTGGAGGAGCAGTTGTTCCTGTGACAATAGGCGCAGGCAATAGTTATAGCTTTGTAGCAAGTAGTGGCGGAATCTATTCAATTGATGCAAAAGATACCAGTGGAAATAAAGCGACCACGACATACACTAAGACAATCAATATTGATAATAACAATCCTGTTATTTCAGCAATTAAAATTGCCCCACAAGGCTCTACTGATTATCAAGATATTACGCAGACACTTAACTATAGCTGCTTTACCAAGCAGAGTAGTGAAATAACGGTTTCTTTGGCTGACTCTGAAAGTGGCGTAAAGACCCTTCTATACCAATTTATTTCTGATGGCGGCTCTATATCTGAATCGGCTTGGACTACGGTAGATTTTGGCAATCCCTTGCAGCTAAAAAATTATACCTTTGCTGCTCAGCCCAACTATGCCGATGCACCTGAGGTCGAGTTTATCGGTGCTGTGGCTCTTAGGATAGTTGATGGTGTAGGTAATATAAGTACATCTGTTTCTGATACACAAGGAAAATTTATCAGCGAAAATAAACTGCCTACAGTAAACCTAGTACCGGAGATTAACAACTTTGATCCGAATAGCTGGTATCAAAGTATTCCCTTTAGTATTTCAGCTGAAGATATGCAGTCAGGAATTAAGCGCGTAGAAGTATTGGTAAATGGCAATGTTACCTTTACAGATTCGCCAGCAGTCCTTTCTACAGGCCGAGGTGCTCAATCCTATTTGGGAAGTTATACTTTCCAAGGCAATGGAGTATATTCTCTGGTTCTTCGCGTGACGGATTTTTCTGGTAACCAAGTTCAAACGGCTTCCCAAACTGTCAAGGTTTCAAACCAGACTCCGATTTTGACTCTATCTTCAACTTCCGAGGATCTTTGGACAAAGGAAAATGTGACCATTCTTTTGGCTAATAGTAATAGTAGTGTAGTGGAACCCTATACATTCTATTATCAAAAGCAGGGTGAAACCAATTGGACTGCTATTAGTACAGTTAACCCTGGTATTAGTTCAACCTTTACAATTACGGACAGTGTAAATAGTCTCTATAGTTTTAAATGTATTACGGCCAGCGGTCTTAGTTCAAATCTTATGACTTCGGCGGTTAAGGTCGATAAAATAACGCCTCTATCCGCTACCGTTCAAGTAAATGCTTTAGGTGCAGTTACCCCAGACACTCCAGATGGAGAGAACGGTTGGTATATTAGTATACCTACCATAGTGATTACCCCAGCGGCTGTGGAGGATTCCCCTGCCAGCCCCAGTAAGGTCTACTATAAATTTGCATTAGCCAGTGAGTTTTCTGGGGCTAGCCCGGTTGAATTTACCGGCAGTAATAGCCCGGTTATTACCGAGCAGGGTATCTATAGCTTGGAAGTCTATTCTCTGGATGCAGCCGGAAATAGAAGCTTGGTGACTACTCGCAGTATAGAAGTAGACCTGGAGAATCCTCTTATCGGTGCTGTAAGCTTAAGCCGAATTAACCTAGCCGACTTAACAGGTTTCTGGGATATCTATCAACTGTTTAGTGGAGATGTTAAGGTATCGGCATCGGTTACAGATTCTATGAGTGGGCTATACAATGTCTACTACCAGTTGGTGCCGGAAGGTTCTAGTTTTAATCCCAGTGGCCCTTTTACATTAGCTGGTCGTAGCGGGTCAGATTACTATGTAACTGTATCGCCTCAGTATAAGGGAAGGGTTTATCTGGCTGTAAAAGATATCAGTGGACGAACCAAGACCTTGGCTTCTATGCCCTTTGTCGCCGATGCTCTGCCTCCAACTACTCCAGTAGTTTCCGCTTCTCGCTATGAGGGGAGTAACAATCTGGGAGCATATACAGACAATACCTGGACAGCCGATGAGGTGAAAATCACGGTAGATCAGTCTGAAGCCCTTAGTGGCATAAAAGCCTATTACTATCGCCTTAACGATGGCCCCTTGGAGCTTATGCCAGCGGAAGGGATAACTGCGCCCAGTAATGCCATTAGCCAGTATAAATTCTATAGTGCCAATCCTTTGAGCAATGAAGATAATAGTCTACTGGTCTTGAGTAGTCCTGCTAGTTTACGGGTAAAGAACGATTCTACGCCGCCTACACTTACGGCTGATGTAGTAGATACCGCTCCTATTTCCAGAGATGCAGAAGTATCTTTATCCTATTCTGTAGGCTTGTCTGGGTTAGCCTCTATTACCGTAAGCTTGGATGGTGGTGCTCCCATAGATCTATCACCGCGCTTCTCTGGGGGAACTCAGGCAACGATTAAATTACCGGTAAATGGCAGCTATGTCTTTACGGTCACGGATACTCTGGGTAGAACCGCCACAAAGACACGGGTGGTCTCTGTTATTGACCGGATCGCTCCCCTTACCCCAGGCTTTACCGTGCTTCCAGGAGTAATCAATCCCTTAGGACAAGAGCCCTATCGTACAGAAGCCCAAGTGATTACTGTTGTACCAACGGTGCAAGATATTGGCAGTACAGTAACCACCTATCTGCGGCTCCGCCATAACCAAGCTGTGGTATATGAAGGGGTCTATGCCTCTCCCATTACTGTGGATGAGAATGGTGAATACCAGTTAGAAGTATGGGCACAAGATGCGGCAGGGAATCTGTCCACAGTAGGCAGTTCTACCTGGCAGATTGACATGACAGTACCTCAATTAGATTTCACCTTTACCAAGACCTTGGTGAATGGTGTCTATGAGGACTTTACCGAAGGAACAGTTACAGCCAGTGATGCTGAAAGTGGTATTAGCTTTATACAAGCCATTCTGGACAGTGATCAGGTAGGGGTTTCGGATATTACTTTACCGGTACTCTTAACCGATGGTGAAGGCTATCTTCGTATTCCAGCTACTTTCTCCGGTGTCTTACGGATTACTACCCGGGACAAGGCCGGTAACCAGCAGGTTCTGACTACACCTGCCTTTCAAGTGGTAACCAGCCGGGTCATAACCAGAGCCCAGGCCATCTCACCCAGTGACTATCAGGGAGAATGGACTTCCTCAGGTGTTCAGTACAGACTCTATACCGACCCGCTGCCGGAATACACCACCATTCTTGGTTATGAGGTGAGCACAGATGGTCTGGTCTGGAGTCAACCCGCCAATCTGGTCTTCCAAGCTATGGATCAGACCGCTACCTTTAGCCTCAGTCAGAATCAACAAAATCTATACTACTTTAGAGCGATTACCCGCTATGACGATGGTATTTTACAGGAGCAAAGAAATGCGGTTCGCACCCAAGGCTTTCTGACACAAATCGATACCCAGTTACCTTGGGGAACCATTACGGTAACGGGACAAGAGGTTACTTCGGGTCTTTATAGCCAAGCACCTACTGTTTCTACAACAGTAGGAGATAGCTTAAGCGGTGTAGCGGAAGTGAGCTACTCCTTGGATCAAGGGAACACCTGGTCTACCTATAGTGGTGCCTTTACGATTGCGCCCCAGTATAAGGGGACAGTAAGGCTTCGGGTGATTGACAAGGCAGGCAATAGCTATAGCCTTACTTCGAACCAAGTTTGGGTAGATAATTCTGTCCCGGTTGCTCCGATAATCCGTGGTTCCATAGAGGGACAGCCCTACGATTTAGGTTGGACAGCCAGCCCGGTAGACTTGGTTTTCTCCGGTGGTGACAATACTGATCCACTATTCAGTGGCATTTCTACCTACCAGTTCAGTCTCGACGGTGGTACCACTTGGACAGAGGGTACGGGGGTTACTATAACTCAAGCCGGAGTTAGCAATATTCGGGTACGGGCGATTTCCCGTAGTGGAATAACGGGCCCCATAGCTCTTTATACGGTGAAACGAGACCCGGTCGTACCAGACATACAAGTATCCCTCACTCCCGGTAGTGAGTGGACAAAGGATAGTCCGCTATTCACCCTGTCTACCACGAAGACCTACAATTCACCCTATAGCTATGAGTATAAACTCCATGCCAGCGACACTTGGCTTCCTCTTACGGGAAATACCTTACAGATTACCGACAGTGGGATTTATAGCTATGACTTCCGGCTTGTAACGGCGGTGGCCTCGGCAGAGTCTTTGAGTAATGAGGTTAAGGTGGATAAAGTGGCACCTATGGTAGCGCAAAGCAATATAACAGGGCAGATGGGACTAAATAACTGGTATAAGGCTATTCCGACGATTGCTGCCAGTGAAGTTATTGAGGATGTAGATCATGTGGTACGTTCTCCTATCACCACTTACTATTCTCTGTATGCATCAGGTAGTAATCCGCTGCCATATGGGACAACTGTTCCTGCCATCAGTGGGGACGGAACCTATATTTTAGACCTGAAGACGGTTGATGGTGTTAACAAAGAAACCTTTACAGATAGTCAGGTAATTAAAGTTGATGGAACAGCTCCACAGATGGCGGAAATTGCCTTTAATCCTATGGCCTCTAATCATATATTTAATCAAAGCGTACAGGTCTTACTTCAGGCCTTTGATGCAACCAGTGGAATTATATCCATTGAGTATAAAATTGTTCCAGAGGGTGAGAATGAAGCTGATCTTCCTTGGCATAGTTATAGCTTACTCTATGTGGAGACCAACTTTAGGGGAACTATCTATGCGCGATCTACTGACCGTGCCGGTAATATATCCTCAGTTGTTTCAAAAAAGATCGTGATTGATCTTGATCCGCCGGGTTTGCCCTTATTAAGTGCCAGTACTGCATCAGGATCATATACACCAGAAACTTGGACTAGTGAAAACGTGAAAATTACTATAAATGATCCCGAGCCTGCACCAGTTTCAGGTATTGACCACTATCAGGTAAATGATGGTAGTGGCTGGCGAGATTTAGCTTTTGGTGAACGGTCATTCAACGTTACAAACTTAGGTGTAAATCGCTGCCAAGTCCGTACTGTTGCTGGTACCGGCATCATTGGTTCATCAGCCTTCATAGAAGTATGGATTGACAATACAGTACCGAATCTTCAAATTGGCGCCTCTTATCAGGATGACAATAGTACTTATTCGGGTGAGTGGACAAATAGAGATGTTAGAATCACTTTGTCTAATACAGGAGTAAACCCATCCGGTGTGGACTATTACAATGCTGGCAGTGGAGTTCCTTTCTTAATTAATAATATTATTGATTTAACAGCGGATACTCCCAGTGCGGGGTTGCTTTTAGCTTACTATGCTCAGAATAAAGCGACACCATCTCTGATGTCCTCGTCAAAGGAAGTTACGGTACGGATTGATAAAACTATTCCGGCGGCTCCCCAAATCACCTTGTCGTCTCCTGATGGGCAGGCAGGATGGTATCATGCCGGAAGCTTGCAAGTCATACCTACGGCTCAAGACAGTGGCAGCCCAATACAGACAGAATATTCTGTAGATGGAGGTTCGTGGCAAAACTACAGTTCAGGAGTATTTGATACAAGGGACGGTGCCCATAGCTACAGGGTCAGAGCGGTTGATGCAGCTGGTAATATAAGTCCGATAGCATCGGTGTATGCGGAGGTAGACAATACATCGCCAACGATTTCGTCTATTGATTATGTGCTCCGAGATGGTAGTCCGGCTCATATGGTGAATGGAAAAATTATGGAGAACCAACCGATTTTTGTTCGCCTAGTAGGGTATGATAATCTTTCAGGCCTTCGTTCCATTGTTTATCAATTTATCCCTAAAAATGGACAGCCTTCTGAGGCGATATCAGCTATGGTTACAGCCGATGGTATGGTTGAAATTCAGATTCCGATCGGTTTTGAGGGTAAGATTCAAGCTTATGCTGTAGATATTTCCGGCAATGAGCAGAACATGAACCAAGCTATCAGCCAAGACATTATTATAAATAACGAATCTATGCCATTGGTTTCAATCGCCCCCAGAACTCTTCCCAATGAATATGGCTGGTATAACCAAGCTGTTTCTGTAGATTTGACAGCAGAGGATAGCTTGAATGGTATTGAACAGGTGATTATTATGCTCAATGGTATTGTCTATGCCGAATATAAGTATTCAGATTGGCAAGGCAGTAGTCTACCATACTATCTAGTTCTTACAGGAGAGCAGACAGACAACCTGGTAGAAATTATTGCTACCAATAATCTTGGTAATCAAAGTAGGTTGGAGCAGCAAATTAAAATTGACAAAGAGGTTCCACAAAGTATTCTGGTAGACCCTGTATTGTTTAAAGAGATTCAGCTGCAGCCGGATCCCGATAAGCAAGTTATGGCCTTAAGCCTGCTGTCAAGTGTAAAAGATGTTCCTTATACAGGAGACTGGGTAAAAGAACCAATTTACTTTCTCCTGGGAGAAGGTGAGGTGACACCGTCGGGTCTGGCACAATTTGAGTACTCGCATTCCTTAGATGGTCTGAATTGGTCCGGATGGGAAGCGGTTTCTAATCCGCCTTCTAAATATCATCAGGTAACAGGTTCTCAAAATGACTACTATCGTTTCCGGTTTTTGAGTAAGTCTGGTCTCTATAGCCAAATAAGCCCAGTCTATAATGCAAAGATTGATCAGACTAATCCAGAGATACCGAAAATTGTTTTAGTAGGAAAAGAGAATGAACAGAAAATTTTTGTCCATTCACCGGATATTACCTTGTATTTTCCAGAAGCCATTGATCATGGTAGTCCAGTAGCCGTTTTTTACACCATTACTAACGTGACAACGGGTTCGGTTTGGAAAGCTGGTTCCTTTACCGACTCAGCCTTAGCAATAAATAATTTTGCACAGGGACATTATCTCCTTAGTGCCTATAGCGAAGATCAGGTTGGTAATCGTTCTCCTCAAGTAGATGTGGAATTTGTTTATCAGCAGGAAGTGTCTCCTACGCCAACGCCTACGGCTGTTCCTACTCAGAGCCCTACACCAAAACCTGCTCCGATAATTAAAACTGGCGAAGGCACTGATAGTGCTGGTATCGGTATTGCTTTTATTATGATTGGGTTAGGGATTGGTTTTGGAAGTTTGTTGGCGGTAAAAAAACGAAAAAGACAAATTCGCTAATTTAGGAAGAGAGGAGACGTGGAAAGTGAAGTAGCATAGCTGATTTTTTAGCAGGAAAAACAGTCGGGCGGCCCTCTTGACAGACTAAAAAGAGTATTGCTATTATTAACCCACTCGAAATTGCCAAAGGCATTGACGGGGAGGAGTAGATATCGGCGGATATTACAGAGAGAAGATGGTTGGTGGAAATCTTCATGGAAGCCATATTGAAGTAGCCCCTGAGCTGTGAACCGAAAGAGAGATTGAGTAGGCTTCAACGGTCTTTTCCACCGTTATCAGGAAATCGGTATCGAATGCGTACGCTGAGGCTTTTGTCGGCGGAGAGTTCCGCACCGGCAGAGTGCGAAGTTTTGCTTCGAATTTAGGTGGTATCACGGACATATGTTCGCCCTAAGCTTTTATAGCTTAGGGCGTTTTTTTATGTTCGGCAAAGGAGGAAGACGATGGAAATTAAAGGTACAGAACTTTTGGTAAAAGCATTAAAAGCTGAAGGTGTGGAGTTAGTATTTGGCTATCCCGGCAGCACAGTAATGGAAATCTTTGATGTTCTTTGGAAAGATAGTGCTATTGAGGTTTTTCTTCCACGTCATGAGCAAGCTCTGGGGCATGGGGCTGATGGCTACGCCAGGGCTAGTGGAAAACCAGGCGTGTGCATTGTAACCAGTGGGCCGGGAGCTACTAATTTGGTTACTGCAATTGCCAATGCTTTTTATGATGGCGTACCCCTGGTCTGCTTCACCGGGCAGGTTCAAAGTGACTTAATTGGTAGCGGAGCTTTTCAAGAAGTGAACATTGTGGACATTACTCGCAGTTTGGTTAAGTATGGTGCCGTAGTTCAAAGCCGTGAGGAGTTAGGTGGTTTGATTCAAAAAGCCTTTGCTATAGCAACCTCGGGTCGTCCAGGTCCGGTAGTTATTGATTTACCGAAGGATATTTTGTCTGCCTTTGGTACCGATGAATATACCTCTGCGAGAGCACAAAGTTTTTCCTCTTCGAAGATACGGCCAAAAAAGGCATTGATTAAAGTGGCCCAAGATATCTTAAAAACAGCTCAAAGGCCACTTATCCTAGCAGGTAATGGCGGTAAAGGCTCTCGTTGTTCAGAGCTACTACTAGAAATTATTGAAAAGAAGCGTATCCCGGTGGTAACAACGCTGCTTGGAAAGGGGGTTTTATCTACTACCCACCCCTTCCATATTGGGCATGTGGGAATGCATGGTCATTATGAAGCTAATCTGGCTATATCAAATTGTGATGTACTTTTAGTTTTAGGTGCACGACTAAATGACCGAGTTACTGGGAACAAACAATTATTCGCCTCTCAGGCGCAAATCATCCAGGTAGACATTGAAGCTATAGCAATGGAAAAGGGAATTAATCCGGTGGTGTCTTTACTAGGTGATAGTAAAGATGTTTTGGCAGATTTATTTGATTATGAGCCAGAAAATAAAACCGATTTGTGGCTTGCTGAAATTGCGGCTTGGAGAAGAGCGCAGAGAGGAACAGCTAATAATTCTTTTAGCCCCAAAGGGATATTTTCAGAACTAAATCAACATTGGCCCAAAGCTATTTGGGTTACAGATGTTGGCCAGCACCAAATGTGGGCGGCCCAATACTTGAAGCTTGACCCCAATAGGTCACTAATAACTTCAGGAGGGCTTGGTACGATGGGCTTTGCCCTTCCGGCAGCGGTAGGTGCCGCCTTGGCCTGCAAAGATGTTCCGGTAATTTGCTTAACGGGCGATGGGGGCTTTCAAATGAACCAACAGGAGTTAGCGGCTATTTCGGCCGCTGGAGTAAATCTTAAGATTCTAATTTTTAACAATCGAAGTCTTGGGATGGTGCGGCAGTGGCAAAAGCTTTTTTATGACAAAAGTTATGTTATGACTTGTTTGGGACGCCGTAGGAGTTGTCCGAAGTATTGTTCGGGGTCAAGTGAAGCCTGCCCTGAATATTTGCCGGATTTTAGTATTTTAGCTCAAGCCTATAACTTACCGGCTTATAGAGTAGGGACAATCGAGGCTTTGAAGCAGGCTATTACTACATCGAATATGGCATCCTCTACCTCGATTATTGAATGCTTGGTTGATGAAGAAGAGTTAGTTTTTCCCATGGTAAAAGGAGGATGTGCTTTAAGCTCTATGTTACTTCAAAGGGAGGAACAAGGTAGTTGAGTCTACACTAACTTAGGTCTTATTTGGGCTTTGAATGAGGGAATAATTAAAGTTGTTTCTAAGTTGTATTTGTTTTGTTTGCTCTGGTTGGTTAAGTTGTTTTGTTTTGGTACAACTCCGGAAGAAAAGGCTGTTTTTGTGTAAAAACAACAAAAATAGCCTTTTTTAAAGCTGTTTGATATTGACATTGACGTTTGATAACGTGTAATATCCCCAATATAGAAGTCTAAACTTGTATTGATTATCATTTGTTTGCAATTTGTTTTTCACCTCTAAGAGAAAATTGGTGAAAGATGTATTGTTAGTTGCTTTTGGTTTGACAAGTTTGGAGCCACAAATTTTATTATGTAGAAGGAGAGGAACATGAAAAAGTTAAAATCAATCTTGGTATTTCTGTTGGGAAGCGCAATTTTGATGGCTGGTGCTGCTTGTACCCCTGTGGAGGACGATTCCGGTACTACCAAAGCAGAAGAATCAAAGGCGGCAGTATCTAAGGGTGACTCTAGCCAAGGGGCATCAGTTAAAGGTGCTGCTAATGGTCAATTTCGAGTGGGGGTGGCTATGCCTACCCAGTCCTCTGAACGCTGGATTAATGATGGTTCCAATATGAAAAAACAACTGGAGGACTTAGGGTATACCGTTGATTTGCAGTATGCGGAAGATGATGTGCAAGTTCAGGTAAATCAGCTAGAGAACATGATTTCCAGCGGTGCCAACTGTCTGGTAGTTGCCTCTATTGATTCATCGGCTTTAGTCAATGTTCTAGCCAAGGCCAAAGCGGCAGATATCCCTGTTATTGCCTATGACCGTCTCCTTATGGATACAGATGCGGTTTCCTATTACGCTACCTTTGATAATTATCAGGTTGGTGTCCTTCAGGCCAATTATTTAGTGGAAACTTTGGGTCTAAAGGAGGGCAAGGGTCCCTATAATATTGAACTTTTTTCTGGGTCACCCGATGATAACAATGCAAAACTTTTTTGGCAGGGTGCTATGGATACACTGAAAGAGTATCTTGATTCTGGGAAGTTAGTAGTCAGATCAGGTCAGACGGATTTTGACAAATGTGCGATTTTGCGTTGGTCCATGGAAGTGGCACAGCAGCGGATGGAAAACATTCTTTCCGGCAATTATTCTCAAGACCAGCGAGTTGATGCAGTCTTGTCACCTTTTGATGGTATCTCCTACGGAATTGCCGCTGCGCTAGAAGGGGCAGGCTATTCTGCTGGGGCTGGTTGGCCGGTGATTACTGGTCAAGATGCGGAAATAATGGCAATTAAGAATATTATTTCCGGTAAACAGGCTATGACCATTTTTAAAGATACTCGCATTCTGGCTGAGAAATGCGTCACCATGGTACAGGCGGTTCTGGAAGGAACTGAACCGGAAATTAATGATACCAAAACCTATAACAATAACGTAAAGGTTGTTCCTTCTTATCTTTGTGTTCCGGAAACGGTTACCAAGGATAACTATGAAAAAATCTTAGTGGATTCCGGCTACTATTCAAAGGAAAAATTACAGTAATTATAAGCTGTTGGTTCCGGTAAAAACCGATCGGTCGGCGGCAGCCTCCCTGCCGCCGACAGTTGTAAGAAGGGAGTTTCTGACCATGGCCGAAGTGCTTTTAGAAATGAGCCATATTAGTAAGAGTTTTTCTGGTGTCAAGGCCCTTAATGATGTCAACTTAACTGTGAAGGCAGGAGAGATTCATGCTCTATGTGGTGAAAATGGTGCCGGAAAGTCTACGCTAATGAATATTTTAAGTGGGGTATATCCTTTTGGAAGCTATGAAGGGAAAATTCTTTTTGAAGGAAAGGAATGCAAGTTTAGCGATATCAAGTCTAGTGAAAAAGAAGGCATTGTTATTATTCATCAGGAGTTGGCCTTAAGCCCTTATTTATCTATCGCCGAAAATGTATTTATCGGCAACGAACAGAGTAGTCATGGTTTCAAAATTGATTGGAATAGAACCAATGCTCGAGCCGCAGAACTGCTAGAACAAGTGGGCTTAACTGACGAAAATATTCATACTCGGGTTATGGATATTGGGGTAGGTAAGCAGCAGCTAATTGAGATTGCCAAGGCTCTGGCTAAAAAGGTTAAGTTATTGATTTTGGATGAGCCCACCGCTGCCTTAAATGATGAAGAGAGTGCTAACTTGTTGGCACTACTTAAAACTTTGCAAAAACAAGGAATAACCTCCATTATGATTTCCCATAAACTTAATGAGATTTCTCAGGTGGCTGACAGAATTACAGTAATTCGAGACGGGCAGACCATTGAAACCCTAGCTCGTGGAGCAAAGGCTATTGATGAAGATCGAATTATTAAGGGGATGGTGGGACGAGAAATCACGAATCGATATCCAGAAAGAAAACATCAGCCTGGAGAAGTGATTTTTGAGGTCAAGGATTGGACAGTTCACCATCCTCTGGAAGCTGACCGAAAAGTTATTAATAAAGCTAATTTCTCTCTGCGTAAAGGTGAAGTGTTAGGCTTGGCCGGGCTGATGGGTGCAGGAAGAACAGAATTAGCTATGAGTATTTTTGGTCGTTCTTATGGCCAAAATATATCTGGGCAGGTTTACAAAAATGGAAAACCCATCAGTGTTAAAACAATTCCGGAAGCAGTTTCTAACGGTTTAGCCTATGTGACAGAAGACCGTAAGCAGTACGGCTTAGTGTTGATAAATGACATTAAGTGGAACATGACATTGGCAAGCTTACATTCTTTTTCTAAAAGCGGTGTTATTAACCAGAATGAGGAGATTTTGGCCGCGGAAGATTATCGGAAGCGAGTCAATATTAAGTCTAATAGTATTGAGCAAAGTGTAGGAAGCCTCTCCGGCGGAAATCAGCAGAAAGTGGTTTTAGCTAAATGGATATTAACCCATCCCGATATTCTGATTCTTGATGAGCCGACTCGGGGGATTGACGTGGGTGCCAAATACGAAATTTATTGCCTTATTAACCAGCTGGTAGAAGAAGGAAAATCGGTTATCTTGATTTCTTCGGAAATGCCAGAGCTACTTGGGATGGCCGACCGGGTGTATGTGGTGAATGAAGGTGAGATTGCCGGTGAATTATCCAGGCAAGCAGCCAGCCAAGAAGCTATTATGAAGTGTATTATGTCTCATCAAAAAGGAGGCGTCTCGTCATGAGTACAAAAGAAAAGATACTCAAAAATAAAACAAATAACAGTAGTAATCTGCGCCAATATGGAATGATGTTTGCTTTGATTGCTATTTTCTTGCTTTTCTCATTAGCCACCGGAGGGAAGCTCTTCCTACCGGATAACTTCAATAACCTAGTTATGCAGAACTCTTATGTTGTGGTGTTGGCTTGTGGTATGGTTTTATGTGTTTTGACCGGCAATGTAGATTTGTCAGTGGGATCAGTGGTAGCCTTTGTAGGGGCAAGTATTGCCACAGCCATGCTAGACTACAAGATTCCTGTGGTTCCGGCGGTTCTGTTTGGACTGTTGATTGGTATTCTGGTGGGTGCTTTTCAAGGAATTTTTATTGCTTACCTAAAGATTCCCGCCTTTATTGTGACTTTAGCCAATATGTTGATATTCCGTGGCCTTACCATGGTGGTCTTGCAGGGGCAGACCAAAGGGCCTTTAGCCGATGGCTTTCGTCAGATCGCAGCCGGATATATGCCTACTGCCTTCATCTCAATCGGCAAGTATAGAATCTTGGGCGGTATGATTGTTGGCGGATTTAAGCTGGATGTAGTGGCACTGATTGTTGGCCTTATAGCCTCAGTGGTGGTAATTTTCTTAGAAATCAACTATCGCAAAACAAAGAAAAAATATAATTTTGCCGTACCTTCTATTCTGCAATCGGTGATAAAATCAGCGATTATCATTATTATTATCAACATTTTTACCTATAAACTGGGACGGGCATCGGGACTTCCCATCGTATTGGTTATTCTGATTTTTATTATAGTTGGTTACTCTTTTCTGACCAGAAGTACTGTAGCTGGGCGCCATATCTATGCCTTAGGCGGAAATAGCAAAGCGGCACAGCTTTCTGGTATCAATACGAAAGGCGTTCTTTTCTGGGTATATGTAAATATGGGACTGATGTGTGCGGTAGCAGGTATCCTGTTAGCTTCCAGAAATGGAGCGGCTACGCCTAAAGCCGGGGATGGCTTTGAGTTGGATGCCATGGCTTCTTGTTATATTGGTGGGGCTTCTACCACTGGTGGTATTGGAACGGTTTTAGGTGCGGTAGTTGGTGCGATGATCATGGGTGTTTTGAACATGAGTATGTCACTCTTGGGCTGGTCGGTGGATTGGCAGAAGGTTGTTAAAGGGGCGGTTCTGTTGGGTGCCGTAACTTTTGATGTGTTATCTAAACGCCGTTCCTCTCGCTAATGCGCCAATAAAACAATTGTCATTTTACTTTCCGCATTGACGGTATATATGTTGCCTTTGCTAGATTGAAATGGTACTTTAAATTTGTTAGACAAAGGACACAGAGAATTGACGAATTAGAAGTTGGAGTAGCGGAATGGCTTTTGATGAAAACAGTAAGCATAAGTATGAAGCTTTGGAAGCTTGGATACGTTCTGCCATTAGAGAAGGAACTTTCACCAGTGGACAAAAAATCCCCTCCGAAAACCGTCTGGCGGAACAGTTTAACATTAGCCGCCAGACGGTGCGCTTGGCGATTCGCCATCTAGAAGAAGGTGGCGTATTGGTGAGTCGAAGAGGGAGCGGAACCTATGTTTCCGACAAGACTAAAGCTGGTCTAATCGGTTATGTAGCGACAAATATCAGCGACTATATTTTTCCGCAAATTACCAGTGGAATTGAAGAGATTCTCTCAGGCAAAGGCTATAACATGACTCTGGGAGTCACCAAAAATCGGGTGGAAATTGAGCAGCAATTGCTTAAATCCCTGATGAATCAAGGTATCGACGGAATCATTATCGAAGGAAACCGCTCGGCACTGCCTAATCCGAATTTGCCCTTATATCGTTTGTTGACGCAAAGAGGTATACCCTATGTTTTTATCAACGGATATTATAAAGATCTTGACCCCGTATTTGTGGTAACCAACGACCGCTTGGGCGGGCAGCAAGCGGTCAAACATTTATATGAATTAGGACATAGACGGATTGGGGGAATCTTTAAAGGGGACGATCGTCAGGGTCACGAGCGTTATGCAGGTTTTTCTGAGCAAATGGTGATTTACGACTTGCCACTAAATGATGATGAGGTTATTTGGTACACAACTGCCGACCTGGATCATTTGTTTTTACGTAGTGAAGAAGGACGACTCTTGAAACGGCTGGGGAAATGTACGGCCGTTGTTTGTTATAACGACCAGATTGCCATGAATATAATTAAACTTTTTCAAAAGAACCATCTTAGGGTGCCGGAAGATAAGTCGGTTATGGGTTTTGATGATTCAACTTTATCCGAGCTTTCGCCGGTGCGGATTACCACTTTACGGCATCCGGCTGAAATGCTAGGGCGTCAGGCCGCTTGGCGGCTTTTGGATATGATTGAAACGGGAAAAACAGCCCTTTCACTGACTATGGATATGGAATTAATTATCAAGGATTCGACGGCAGCTCCTCCGCTGGGGGAGACTAACAAGTAAGTAAAGGAGTTTTAACATGAGTATGAAGCAGTATGAGTTTTGGTTTATTACAGGGGCGCAAAAACTATATGGCGATATTTTTCAGGACATTGTTAATCATTCCCAAGAGATTGTAGCAGCACTTAATGATTCTGCCCAAATTTCGGGGAGGGTGGTCTGTAAGCCGGTAGTAACCGAAGCCGATGAAATCAGCTCTCTCTTAGAACAGGCTATGATTACTCCGGAATGTGCCGGAATTATTACTTGGATGCATACTTTTTCACCCTCAAAAATGTGGATCGGCGGTTTGTCCCTTTATAAGAAACCCCTTCTGCAATTTGATACCCAATATAATCGGGATATTCCTTGGGAGACAATTGATATGGATTTTATGAATCTCAATCAATCGGCTCATGGTGATAAGGAACATGGTTTTATTACTGCGCGTATGGGACTTTCCCGACAGGTAATCACCGGGCACTGGAGCGATAAACATACCCAGACTCGAATCGGGCGGTGGATGCGAGCCGCCTTAGGTGCTGCCCTTAGCCGGAGGCTAAAGGTTCTGCGTTTAGGGGATAATATGCGTCAAGTAGCCGTTACGGAAGGGGATAAAGTCGAGGCACAAATCAAATTAGGCTGGCAGGTAAACAGCTGGGGTATTGGTGATTTAACTGATCTGATGGCTCAAGTCACCACCGTAGAGATTGATGAAAAAGTTCAAGAGTATTGCCAGCGTTACCAAATGGCTACAGAAGAGCTGGAAGCCGTCCGCTATCAGGCCAAAATTGAAATTGCCTTGCGCCGACTCTGCGATAAGCATGGCTGTAAGGCTTTCACCGACACCTTTGAAGATTTACATGGCATGGAGCAGCTACCGGGTCTGGCGGTGCAAAACATGATGGCAGATGGCTATGGTTTTGGTGGCGAAGGGGATTGGAAGACGGCTGCTATGACTAGAATCATGAAGGTTATGGCTGAAGGTCTGCCTGGCGGTACTTCTTTTATGGAAGACTATACCTATCATTTTGAGCCTGACAATAACTATGTGCTTGGTGCTCATATGCTGGAAATTTGTCCTAGTTTAGCCTCACACCGACCACGAATCGAAGTCCATCCTTTGGGCATTGGCGGCAAGAAGGCGCCGGCTCGTCTGGTCTATGATGGCCAGGGCGGTGAAGCCGTTTTAGCTTCACTGGTGGATATGGGTGGGCGGATGCGCTTGATTGTCTGTGATGTAAGGGCAGTAGAGCCCCTACAGACTATGCCTAAGCTCCCCGTTGCCAGAGTGATGTGGCGCCCGAAGCCAGACTTGGCTACGGGTACAGAGGCTTGGATTTTGGCCGGTGGCGCCCACCACAATGTAATGAGCTATGCCTTAGATGCAGATATTTTGAGAGATTGGGCTGAGATGATGGATATAGAATTTATTCATATCGGTGAAAATACGGTAATATCTGAATTGAAAAAAGAACTGCGCTGGAATGAAACCTTCTACCGCCGCTAAGCTGTGGATAGAATTTTGAAAAAACAACAAAATCCAGGAAGAAACAGGGGGACAGGGTATGTTAGAACAACTGAAAGAAGAAGTTTTTCAGGCTAATTTAGCTTTACAGAAACATAATTTAGTCGTATTTACCTGGGGGAATGCTTCTGGCTTTCACCGGGAAAGTGGTCTTTTTGTAATCAAGCCTTCTGGGGTGTCCTATGAGGAACTCACAGTTCAAGACATGGTCGTGGTGAATCTTCGTGGCGAAAAAGTCGAGGGCGATCTGGCACCCTCTTCCGATACTTTGACTCACGCCGCTATCTATCAAGCTTTTCCGGAAATAGGAGGGATTGTTCATACCCACTCCCCTTGGGCGACGACTTGGGCTCAGGGGCAAAGGTCAATCCCTGCTTATGGTACTACCCATGGGGATTATTTCTATGGTGCCATTCCTTGTACACCACCTATGAGCAAAGCAGCCATTGAAGGTAATTACGAATGGGAGACAGGACAGGTAATTGTAGACACCTTTAAGGCGCAATGGATTTCACCCTTAGATATTCCGGCGGTTTTAGTGGCCTCTCATGGCCCCTTTACTTGGGGGAAAGACGCAGCAGAGGCGGTTTACCATGCAGTTGTATTAGAAGAGGTAGCTAAACTGGCTTGGCGAACGGAAGCTTTGGCAGCCTCAGCCCCTAAAAGTCCCATGCAAGGGGAACTGCTGGATCGTCATTTCTTGCGTAAGCATGGACCGGAGGCTTATTACGGACAGTAGGAAATGGATGGTGAGGAGGGGGTTGCTTGTGTATTTTCTATTATTTGAGTTGTTAGATTGGAGGGAGGGGCTTTTTGAAGTGCCCCCTCTTCAGTTTTAACAAGAAATACATATATTTATAGTGTTATTCGGGGTTAAGGATATATCTTCCTCCTGAAAACTAAGTGTGAGAAAATAGATTACAAGCACTGTCCCCCTCCCCTTATAAAACGATTTGTGGTTGGTTTGCACAATTGTTTTGCTAATTATGTGTAAATGATATTGCTAAATGACTGATGTTTCGAGTTGAAAGTGATTTTTACAAATAGGTAACTCTGTCTTTTATGCTATACTATTAAAAATAACTTCTAGTTTAAGTTGGTAATACAAAAATAAAAGGCTAAAGCATTTATTTTGAAGTTATTTTTGTAAGAGGTAAGAGCTATGAGGGAGATAACCAAGCAATATTTAAGGCTAGGGATTTTAATCCTTATTGTAGTGGTCATCATTTTTTACGAACCATTGAAAACAGGACGTATGCATTTATGGTCTGAACCATTGGAGTCTCCAATTAAATTTGCATTAGATGGTGTAACCTACACTTTTTCAGAAGACTTAACCGTTGCGGAATTTGAGAAAAATGGGTGGACTGTAGATTGTATCAACGATACGGAGGGGAAGTATGTTAATTTAAAAGAAAAACTCATTCCCTCTGGAGAAAGTATGACCTTGCCATACATACATTATACACCGGTGCAAGGACGTGTAAGTTCTATTAATCGAATTATCTTATCAATTAAAAATAATACCACAAAGGTACTACCTTATTATCAGTGTGAGTGTACTTCGATATACTTTGATGGTTTCATAGGATATGATATAAATGTAAATTTTCCTCAAGGTATAACTTTGGGAGACAGTTATGGCAAGGTTGAGGAGGTCTACGGTATAAAGGGTATACAACCAGCAGAGGAACTTCCTAGTGGGCGCCCACTCAATCCGCTATACCATGCAATAACCCTCTTGTATCGCTTTGAATCCCCTTACTGTCGTATAAAGTTTAGATTTCTTCGGGGAAAATTAAACTCAGTAACGTTAGCCAAGTATAGCACCAAGGAAGATTATGAGCGCTCTCAGCAATTTTATGAGCCATAGTAGTTAAAAAATCTTCCTTATTACCAGAATCTCTGGTAACCCTTTAACGTAACTACTTACACATTGCTATTGTCTCTTAAAATGTTAAAAGCCATAAAATAAGCTCTAGTATTTCACCAAACATTTAATTTCCTAACATAAAATTCCCCGATAGAAGGCCTTCCGCGGCTCTACCTATCGGGGAAAGGATTAATTTATTTCCACTTAAAATAGCGTAAGGCATTATAGGCAGAAATATCTTGAACAATTGTTTTAAGGGCTTCCTGATCGGCTGGATATTCACCATTCTCCACCCAATTCGCTATGAGGTTACAGAGGATGCGGCGGAAATATTCATGCCTTGGGTAGGAGAGGAAGCTGCGGGAATCTGTCAGCATACCAATAAAGTTGCCTAGATAGCCTACGGAAGCTAAATTCTCCAACTGCTCTTCCATGCCCTTTTTGTGATCGTTGAACCACCAAGCGGAACCATGTTGTACTTTGCCCCGGGTAGAGGCATCTTGAAAGCAACCGGCAACGGTAACAATACTGGCATTATCATTGGGGTTAAGGCTATAGATAATGGTGCGGGGGAGAGCATTATCTTTTTCAAGACTGTTTAAAAAGTCGGCCAGAAATTGGCTGGGGGCATAATTATTAATGCAGTCATAACCAGTATCTGGACCTAGCTTTAGAAAGGTCTTGGTATTATTATTACGCTTACAGCCATAATGTATCTGCATAGCCCAGTCTCTTTTACTATATTCACTGCCTACAAAGTGCAGAAAAGCTGTCTTGAAAGCTGTTTCTTCTGCGGCAGTGGGAATTTGACCGGAAAGTCTTTTTTGAAAAATTCCCTCAATTTCTTGCGGTGTGGTGGAGACGTAGGGTACAAAATCAACCGCGTGATCTGAGATACAGCACCCCACAGCAGCAAAATAGTCCAAGCGTTTCTGAATGACTGTTTGTAAATCAGCCAGGGTCTTGATTGGTGTTTCTGCGGCAGCGGCTAGTTCTTCCAAATAAGTAAGGTAATCATCTTTTTCCAGATTCATTGCCCGGTCGGGGCGGAAAGTTGGCAGGACTTTGGTTTTGAAGCTGGCATCGGCGGCGATTTTTTTGTGCCATTCAAGAGTAGCGGTAGGATCGTCGGTGGTACAAATAACCGCTACATTGGAGCTTTCAATGAGTCCACGAACCCGAAAGGCTTCGGTCCGGAGTTTACTGTTACAGAGCTCCCAGACAGTTTCAGCCGTTTGGGGATTTAGCTGTCCCTCATAACCAAAGTAGCGCTGTAATTCCAAATGACTCCAATGATAGACCGGATTTCCGATGGCTCCGGGTAAGGTCTCTGCCCAAGCTAAGAATTTTTCTTTGTCCGAGGCATCTCCGGTAATAAACTTTTCGTCTATACCATTTGCCCGCATCAGACGCCATTTATAGTGGTCGCCTCCTAACCAAACTTCGGTAATATTTTTAAAGGCATGATTATTAGCGATAGCTTCCGGGCTAATATGGCAGTGATAGTCTACGATGGGTAGAGCTGCGGCATATTCATGATAGAGGGTTTGGGCGGTAGGTGTTTGGAGAAGAAAATCCTGATCCATAAAGGGCTTCATTGCATGTACCTTCTTTCTTGCTTTTTATATTCTCAGTTACTGAGTTAAGTTTTTAATATTAGAGGTTTCTCTTTCTACCAGGGTTGCGGAGAATATGGCTTTTTTGGGGACGCTATTACCACGCAAGACTTCTAAGAGTAGCTGAATACTTTGCTTACAGATCTCCTGAAGCTTATTGTCCACGGATGAAATTTCCGGTATACAATATTCGGCAATGGCGGAATTGTTATAACCGATAACCATTACATCACGGGGGATAGAGCGCTTTGTTAGCAGCGCATATTTGACGGCGCCCACAGCTAACATATCATTGGCAGTAATGACAGCCCGGAAGCTAATCCCCCTTTCATCTAGATCTAAAAGGCGATCCCGGACTTGATGAACCAGAGCATCGGTACCGGTAATCTGGTGCATGAGGTTAGCGTTAACAGTAATATTTTGATCCTCTAAAGCCTTCTGGTAGCCTGCTAGTTTTTGTCTTCCACTGTAAGATAGGTTACTGTATAGATATAAAATATCAGAAATTCCGGCCTGGATACATTGGGTTGTTACATCGTAAATTCCCTGATAGTCATCGCAGAGACTGCAGTAGATATTGCTACCAGTCAGGCAAGCATTAACAATTACAATAGGAACATTTTTGGCTGCACGACGGATATAATCATTTTGTGCCTCTTGGGACTCTACATAATTTGAGCCTACCAGAATCAAGCCGTCAACTCTTTTAGCCAAAAGCAGTTCCAGGTATTTTTGCTTCGTTTCATGTTGATAGCCGGTACAGCATAACAAAACATCATACCCGTGCTGCCGCAAAGTGCCTTCAAGAAAGTAGATGGCTTTGGCCAGATAAGGGTCGGAAGAATCGGCACAAAGTAGACCTATGGTCTGCATAGAGTTTGTTCCCAGACCCCGGGCAAAGACATTAGGGGTGTAACCAAACTCTTCGATTACCTTTAATACCTTGGCCTTTGTCTTTGGGCTGACATTATTCGTCCCGTTGATAACCCGAGAAACCGTTGCAATAGAGACACCGGCTTTTTTCGATACATCATAAATGTTAATGTGTTCTGTCATTAAATTGACCCCTTTGGCTGGCAAATAGCAGACGGCATGGAATGTAATAGTAATGGCAGTAACTAGTGGGTAAAAGCTACTGCCATATCAGAAAAGGTAATAATTGTAATCGCTTACAGGATCACGGTTTCATTGTAGCTTCAAATTATCATAAAATCAATATCGGATCGACGGTTTTTTCTTTCCTTTGGCTAAAATGCTATTTTTACCACGGAAAATAAACAAAAAATGCGGTTTGTTGCAAGAATTATATTGACAAGTGCACAGGTCGGGCATATAATCTGCATGTAAACGCTTACAAATTAGTTTAAAGTGACGAAACTCGGAGGTAAAAAACGTGGATTTGCTGAACAAGGCTATGACAAAGAAGATTGATCGGCCGATTAAGATCATGCAGTTCGGAGAAGGTAACTTTTTACGAGGTTTCGTTGACTATATGGTTGATATAGCTAACGAAAAGAATTTGTTTGACGGTGATATTGTTTTGGTGAAGCCGATTTCCCATGGCAGTCTGGAGGCTTTCAAAGCTCAGGATTGTCAGTATACCGTACTACTTCGTGGTATTGACAAGGGTCAGGAGCAGCTAATTAAGCGGCAGGTTACATCGGTAAGAGATGTTATTGACCCTTATTTGGAATATGAAAAATACTTGGAATACATTAAACTAGATAGCCTGCGCTTTGTAGTCTCTAATACCACTGAAGCAGGTATTGTCTATGATTCTGAAGACTCGTTCAGTCTTAATCCCCCCACATCCTTTCCCGGAAAGGTTACTAAACTACTCTATGAACGCTACAAACACTTTTCAGGCGATGTCACGAAAGGGCTAATTTTCTTGCCTGTAGAGCTCATTGACGATAATGGAATCATGCTAAAAAAGCATGTCATGCAGCTGGCTTTAGATTGGCAGTTAGGTGATGAGTTTATTTCCTGGATGGAAAAGGCTTGCGTATTTGGTAGTACTTTAGTCGATCGAATTATTACCGGTTTTCCGGCTGATGAGAAAGAGAAGCTCTGGGCGGAATGGGGCTACAAAGACAATCTAATTGTAACCGGGGAACCTTTTGCTTTATGGGTTATTGAAACGGATAAAGATATTCGGGCTGAATTTCCTCTGGATCAAGCTGGGGTTGGTGTGCTTTTTACCAATAACCAGACTCCTTATAAACAAAGAAAAGTTCGTATTCTTAACGGTGCCCATACCTCCTTTGTGCCAGCGGCTTTTCTGGCTGGTCATGATTTTGTTCGGGAGTCTTTGGAGGATAAGGATGTTGCCAGATTTATGAATCAGGTGATTTATCAGGAGGTTATCCCTACCTTGGCCTTACCGGAAGAGGAGTTAAAATCTTTTGCGGCAGCGGTACAAGACCGTTTTGGCAACCCTTACATCAAACATGCGCTACTGTCGATTTCCCTTAATTCGGTTTCTAAGTGGCGGGCACGTTGCCTACCGAGTTTATTGGTTTATCAGCAAAAATTTCATACCTTACCACGTAATCTGACCTTCTCTTTGGCGGCTCTGATTGCGTTTTATCAGGGAAAACGTTATGAAGGTGGTAAACTATGGGGCGATCGTCAGGGTGAAGAGTATCCTATTTCTGATGATAAGGCTGTGTTGGAATTCTTTTGGCAGAATAGGGAACTGGACAGTGCGGCTTTGGTGCGGAAATTTTTGAGTCAGGTGGCTTTCTTTGGTCAGGATCTGACAGAAATTCCCGGACTACTCTCTGCTGTGACCAGAGATAGTCAAAAGATTCACGAACTGGGCATGAAGAGAGCATTAGCAACATTGTAAGTTGGTCCGAAATTTTCTTTTAGCACTACATTACCGGCAGTCTTTTATGTAATCAGGAGGTAAGGGTATGGAGTCATACATCAGAATTCATCCAAAGGATAATGTGGCGGTGGCATTAGTGCCCCTTGCTCCAGATTCAGTTATTACTCTGGAGGAAACAAAACTTACAGTTTTAGAAGAAGTGTTGGCGGGTCATAAAGTGGCTCTGGAAGCTATCGCCGAAGGTGAGCCAATTATCAAATATGGTAGTCCCATAGGAATTGCCAAGAAGCCTATCAAAGCTGGAGAATGGGTACATACTCATAATATAAAGACAAATTTAGACGGAATTATCACGTATCAATACCAGCCAGAGATCGGTACTTTACCCTCTATACCAACCAAGACTTTTCAGGGTTTTCGCCGGGAAGATGGACGGGTAGGGGTAAGAAACTATCTCTGGATTATTCCCACAGTAGGCTGTGTTAATCACATAGCAACCAATCTGGCCACTTTAGCCGGAAAACTCCCTGGGACAGAAGAGCTAGACGGGGTAGTAGCTTTTCCTCATCCCTATGGTTGTTCGCAGATGGGGGAAGATCAGGAGAACACCAGAATTATTTTGTCCGATCTGGCTAAGCATCCCAACGCTGGGGCTGTCTTACTATTGGGATTGGGCTGTGAAAATAGTGGGGTAAATGAACTTAAGAGCTATTTGGGTGATTTTGACGAGAGCCGTATCCAATTTCTTGTTTGTCAGGATGTACAGGATGAAATTGAAGCTGGTCTTGAAATTTTAGCCCAGTTAATTTCTCGGGCTAAGAGTTATACCCGGAGTGCTATTCCCGTATCTGAGTTAATTGTCGGTCTCAAGTGCGGAGGTTCGGATGGCTTTTCCGGCATCACAGCCAATCCTACCGTCGGGCGTTTTTCCGACCGCTTGGTAGCCGCTGGAGGAACAACGATTTTAACGGAAGTGCCGGAAATGTTTGGGGCAGAGCAGTTATTGATGAATCGCTGCGTTAGCCCCGAGGTCTTTGAGAAAACAGTTACTCTTGTTAACGATTTTAAAGAATATTTTATTGCTTGCGGTCAGACCATTTATGAAAATCCTTCCCCGGGAAATAAAGCCGGTGGTATTTCTACTTTAGAAGATAAGTCTTTGGGGTGCACGCAAAAATCCGGGGAAGCTCCTATCTCCGATGTCCTTAATTATGGTGAAGTTGTTAAAACCAGAGGTCTCAATCTTCTGAGTTCACCGGGAAATGACCTGGTTGCTGCTACAGCTTTAGCCGCTTCCGGTGCTCATATTGTACTTTTTACCACCGGTCGGGGAACACCCTTTGCTTCACCGGTACCCACGGTAAAAATTTCCAGTAATCCGACTCTGGCTGCCAATAAGCCGGGCTGGATTGATTTTGATGCCAGTCTGGTTTTGACCGGAACAAGCTTGGATGAAATGGGTGAACGCCTGTTTAACAAAGTGGTAGAAATTGCTTCCGGCGAAAAGGTTAAGAGTGAACATATGGGGCTTCATGATTTGGCAATCTTTAAGAAGGGCGTTACCTTGTGATGTCTCAAATAGAACGTAGGTGAATAAGTTTTTACACATAGTAAGGAGGGTATTGTATGCACCAGATTCTAGAAACAATAAAAAAGATAGGTATTGTACCAGTTATTGCCATTGATGATGTAAGTAAGGCCTTACCCTTGGCCAAGGCGCTCTGTGATGGCGGTCTTCCCTGTGCTGAGGTTACTTTTCGGACGGCAGCTGCAGCTGAGGCTATTCAAATCATGAGCAAAAACTTTCCTCAGATGTTGATTGGAGCTGGAACGATTTTAACTACCCAACAAGCCGATGAGGCGGTAGCTGCTGGAGCGACTTTTCTAGTCAGCCCCGGTCTTAACCCTAAGGTTGTTGCCCACAGTCAAAAACTACATGTACCTATCCTTCCCGGTTGTGCCAATCCCAGTGATATCGAGACAGCTTTGGAATTAGGCCTAGAAGTAGTAAAGTTTTTCCCGGCAGAAGCCGCTGGTGGACTCCCCATGATTAAAGCAATGTCTGCTCCCTATGGAGCCGTATCCTTTATGCCCACAGGCGGCATAACTCCTGACAATATGTTAAGCTATTTGGATTTCCCTAAGGTTATTGCCTGTGGTGGTAGCTGGATGGTTACTTCTGATCTGATTAACCAAGATAAATTTACTCAGATTAGAGACCTGGCCGCTGAGGCCATTACGAAGATGCTTAATTTTAAACTGGCACATGTAGGACTCAACTTTGGAAGTGAAAGCGAAGCTTTCTCACAAGCTGAGACTTTAGCTAGCGTCTTCTCTTTTCCGATTAAGAATGGTAACTCCTCCATTTTCTCCGGTTCAGGGATCGAACTGAATAAATACATGGGACTGGGAGAGAAGGGTCATATAGCTATATCTACGCCTAATTTAGATCGGGCGATGTATCATTTGGCAGCTCGTGGTGTAACCTTTAATGTTGATCAGTTCAAATATGATGCCAAGGGACAAAAAGTCGCGGTTTATCTCCAAGATGAGATTGGTGGTTTTGCCTTCCATTTGGTGCAGCAAAAAGCCGGCTAATCTGGCGACGGTATTTTCTGGGCTATGAGCCTACTAAATTGTGACCGTCAAACGTTAAGCATAGAGACAGTAGAAATGATTTAACTTACATTATTAATTGAGAGGGGGAATGGAAACTACATCGGTTTATTCAAAGATTTTCTAAGACATAATTTTGAGGGTACATTTATCTCGTGGGTTGGTGTGATAGAACAGATACGAGTTGGATAAGGATTGGCTTCCTGTCCGTATAAAAGCAGAATAGGAGATAATTAGATGAAAAAGAAGTTACTTGCAGGATTACTTATTACCGCCCTAAGCTTTTCTTTGGTTGCCTGTGGAGGTGGGAATGCCGCTACCACCACAAAATCTGGCAATGGGGAAACAAAAACAGAAAGCAATGGTTCTTCCGGTGGTTCTACCCCATCCGGAACGATTAAAATCTCTTGGTGGGGCGGCGATTCACGTCATGAAGCCACCCAAAATGCTATTAAGGCATTTGAAGCTAAGAATCCAGACATTAAAGTGGAAGCTGAGTACGGTGCTTGGACCGGTTGGGAAGAGGCTATGTCTACCAAAGTTTTTGCCGGAAATATTCCTGATGTAAATCAGATCAATTGGAGCTGGATTAACTCTTTTAGTGCTGACGGCACTACCTATTTGAACATTAATGACGTTTCAGACATTATTGACCTAACCCAATTCCCGGAAGCCGCTTTAGAGGCTTGCTCCATCGATGACGGTACCAATTTACAGGCTGTGCCAATTTCCATGACTGGACGTATTTTCTTCTGGAACAAAACTACTTATGAAAAGGCTGGACTAGAAACGCCCAAGACCTTGGCTGACTTAAAAGCCGCCGGCCCGGTTTTTAAAGAAAAACTAGGTGATGATTACTACCCACTGGCTATGAACGAGTTTGACCGGATGATTTTTATGGTTTTCTATCTCCAAGCGCAGTATGGAAAAGAGTGGGTAACGGATGGTGTATTAAATTACTCCGTCGAACAGCTAGAGGAAGGGCTTACCTTTATTCAGTCACTGGAAGATGCCCACGTGATTCCCAGCATTAAAACCCTAAAAGGTGATGGCGCCGAATCTTTTGATAAGAACCCCAAATGGATTGACGGCAAATATGCCGGACAGTTTGAGTGGGATTCAGCCGCTACTAAATCCCGTGATGCTTTAGCTCCCGGACAAGAGATGGTAGTTGGAGACTATTTTGCAGATTTCGGAAAATTTAAAGGTGGTTTTTCTAAAGTATCCATGGCTTTTGCTATCTCCGCTAAAACGGCCAGCCCGGATGCATGTGCCACTCTGATTCAATTTTTACTGAATGATCCGGAGGGAATTGAACTTATGGGATCAGAAAGAGGTATCCCTCTGAGTAAAAAGGCTTTTGAAATTACTAGTGAAAAAGGTCTTTTAGATCCGATGGTAGCTGATGCCAACGCCAAAGTTTTGGCTGGAACCGAGTTCTCTATGGACCCCTTCTTTGAAGATGCCAAGCTTAAGAGCACGAATGAAGGTGTCTACTGGGATGCTTTAGGCGGACTTAGTTATGGTGACTATACTCCCAGAGAAGCCGCAGAAGTTCTGCATGAAGGTATTACTGATGTGTTAGAGTCCTAAACACTCTGAGGTGTTTCATGGCGCCGCCAGTCACGAAGGAATTTTTGTGATTGGCGGCACACAATAAAGTGAGGAGGCTTTAATGAAACAAATAGACACCGTAAAGAATTATATTGATGATTACATAGCTAAGCACCAGCCTTACCAAAGCTATTGGAATTATGAGGATGGCGTGGTTCTAATTGGTTCTCTGCAGCTTTATGAAGCTACAGGGAATAAGTCGTATCTGGACTTTGTTGTTTCCTATGTAGATAAGCTTATTGCTGCAGACGGTACCATCAAAAATTATGAAGGCAACACCTATAATATTGACAGCATTAACTGCGGAAAAGTGCTGTTCAAGGTTTACGAGATTACAAAGGAAGAGCGTTATAAGTTGGCTCTGGACTTTATAATGGCTCGGCTTAAAGAGCATCCGCGGACAAAATCCGGTAATTTTTGGCATAAAAGCATTTATCCAAACCAGATTTGGCTAGACGGTCTTTATATGGCTCAGCCATTTTATATGGAATATGAGAGTAAGTATAATGGTAAAGAAAACTATCAAGATATACTTTCTCAGTTTGAAAATGTCAGAAAATATCTATTTAACTCGGAGAAAAAGCTTTATTATCATGCTTTTGATGAAGCTAAAATTCAGCCTTGGGCTGACAAAGAAACCGGCTTGTCGCCTAATTTTTGGATTAGAGCCATGGGCTGGTATTTAATGGCTTTAGTGGATGTTATTGAGGCTATGGATCAACAAATCTTTGAGGACTATCGCCGCTTTTCTCAGCTTTTGAAAGAAGCCGTTGATGGTATTTTAGCGTATCAAGACAGCCAAACCGGGCTCTTCTTCCAAGTGATTGACCGTGCTGACTTTAAGGGTAACTACTTAGAAACATCCGGTTCAGTTATGGTTGCCTATACACTGCTAAAGGCTTGCCGTCTGGGCGTTCTGAGTAAAGAAAAATATTTGCCTGCCGGACTGCTAGTTTTTGAAGGTCTATTAACTTACAAATTCACGGAAATAGACGGAAGGTGGCATCTGATCGATATCTGCCGGGTAGCTGGTTTAGGACCGGGGGACAAACGTGACGGAAGCGTTGAGTATTACTTGTCAGAAGAAATTGTTAGCGACGAAGCCAAGGCAGTGGGCCCCTTTATGATGGCCTACGCCCAGTACTTGCTGACAGAGAAAATATAATAGGGAGGAAACTAAGATGGGAAAACAGTCGCATTCTACATCTACGGCAGAGTTGAAACGACTTTCTGACAGATCATCAGGCAAATTCAAAAAGTCCCTTCTGAGAAACACGGGCTTTTTTATCATTTTACTTTGGTTGGTAGGTTTTATCTTTTTTAAGCTCTATCCATTTGCCTCGTCCCTTTACTATAGCTTTACTGATTTTCATCTGTTTAAGGGTATCAGTGAGTTTGGTTTCATGAATTATGAAGAGATTTTTACTTCCAAAAAGACCCAGTCTTCTTTGCTAGTAACTTTTAAGTACGCTTTTCTTACCGTTCCCTTAAAGCTAATTGCCGCTTTATTCATTGCCTATATCTTGAATTTCAAGCTAAAGGCGGTTAATTTCTTTCGTTCGGCCTACTATATCCCCTCCATTTTAGGTGGTTCTGTAGCAATTGCTGTTTTGTGGAAAGCCTTATTTCGGGATGAAGGTCTCATTAATGGCTTTTTAGAGCTAGTTGGTTTACAAGGTGTAAATTGGCTCAGTGACCCGAATTATGCCCTTTTTACTATTTCTCTGTTAAGAATCTGGCAGTTTGGTTCAGCCATGGTTATATTCTTGGCGGCTCTGAAAGCTGTGCCAGAAGACTTGTATGAAGCAGCCCGGATTGATGGCGCCGGAAAAGCCCGTCAATTCTTTAAAGTTACTGTTCCGATGATTACCCCGGTAATCTTCTATAACTTGGTTACCCAGTTAGTACAGGCCTTTCAAGAATTTAATGGGCCATACATTATCACCCAGGGTGGACCCAGAAATGCTACAACGCTAATCTCTATTCTGATTTATAACAGTGCTTTCAAAAACTATGAAATGGGTATGGCTAGTGCTTTGGCCTGGGTCATGTTTATCATTGTTATGATCTTTACAGTTGTCGCCTTTGCCAGTCAGAAGTACTGGGTCTATTATTCAGATGAAGGGAAGTGAAAATATGGAAGCCAAGGACAATGTTTCTGCCTCTAAACAGCAAACACCTCTGATGACCTTAAAAACCAGAAGACGAATCGGCACATTCTTTAAATATTTTGTGCTAATTGCAGTTGGTCTCATTATGATCTATCCCTTACTCTGGATGGTGGGGGCTACTTTTAAGCCTAATGAAGAGATTTTTACCAGTATTGGACTGATTCCCCGCAACCCGACTTTAGAGGGCTATAAAAGTGCTTTCAATAACTATGGTGGCGATATTGATTTGTTTCGGGCTATGATTAATACCTACTTGATTGTTTTGCCTAAAGTTCTCTTTACTTTGATTTCGGCCACTCTTACCGCTTATGGTTTTAGCCGTTTTGATTTTAGAGGCAAGACAGTTTTGTTTGCCGTTTTAATGTCCACACTTTTCCTGCCGCAAGTGGTGTTAAATGTTCCCCAGTTCGTTCTATTCAATAACATTGGCTGGATTAATTCACCGCTCTACCTACCTCTAATTGTGCCTACCATGTTCGCCATTGATACTTACTTCGTATTCATGTTAGTACAGTTCATGCGGGGTATACCCAAGGAACTTGATGAGGCTGCCAAGGTTGACGGTTGTAACATCATGCAAATTCTTTGGAAAATTATTACCCCCATGTTGAAACCGGCTTTGGTTTCTGTGGCACTCTTTCAGTTCATGTGGTCCTCCAATGACTTTATGGGACCATTACTTTATGTAACTACGCCCAGTCGTTTTCCCGCTACCCTATTCGTTAAACTTTCCATGGATGCGGATAAAGGCTTTGACTGGAATCGGGTTTTGGCTATCTCGCTTATTTCTATTCTGCCTTCCATTATCGTCTTTTTTGCCGCTCAAAAGCAATTTGTTGACGGTATTTCGGCCGGTGGTGTAAAAGGATAATCAGGAGTACTTGCACACATGAATACGGATATGATTCAAATACTTCACCAAACCCCTCGCAGCGTTACCTTTGAACTTGGCTTACCTGGTCATTACTATTTGCCTGAGGAATATGATCTCTATCTAAATGGGAAATTTCATTCCTCTTCCTCCAAACGGGTGCGCTTTATCGCCAATCTGAAACCGCTAACCTCTTATCAGGTGACGGTCACTTTTGCCGATGGTCGCTCGTTCGCTTTGGGTTTTGAGACCTTGGCTGAAAAGTACACCTTCAATGTAAAAGACTTTGGGGCTAGGGGTGATGGGGAGCAGGATGATACAAGCGCCATCCAGGCGGCCATTATGGCTTGTCCGGTAGAGAGCCGAGTCTTAGTTCCTGCAGGCACATATTCAGTGGGTGCATTATTCCTAAAAAGCAATCTACTCTTAGAACTTAGTGAGGGGGCGGTATTGCGCTTTCATAAGAAAGATCAAGCTTTACCGCCGATACTGCCTGGGTTTTTTGAAAGTTACGATGAAACTGACGAACACTATCTTGGTACATGGGAAGGAAATCCTCTTCCCATGTACGCTTCACTGTTAACGGGTATAGGGTTAGAAAATGTTACTATCTACGGAGGTGGTTGCCTTGATGGTCAGGCCTCTTTTGCTGACTGGTGGAAAGAGGAAAATCGAAAGACAATGCCTTTTCGACCAAGGCTATTATTTTTGAGCCAATCTAAAAAAATTACAATAACGGGTATAACTTTGAAGAATAGCCCTTCCTGGACACTTCACCCTCATTTCTGTAATGAACTGTTCATTGGTGATATTCAGGTAGTAAATCCAATGGAATCTCCCAATACCGACGGTCTGGATATTGAATCTTGTAAAGATGTTCTCATCTCTGGCTGCCGCTTTTCTTTGGGTGATGACTGTATTGCCTTAAAATCAGGCAAAATCTACCTTGGTCGCCGCTTGAAGGTGGCTTCAGAGCGAATTGAGATTCGAAGCTGCTTTATGGAAAAGGGCCATGGTGCCGTCACCATTGGCAGTGAAGTCGCAGCAGGCGTTAAAAACCTTAGGGTTAGGGAATGTCTCTTTCAACAGACAGATCGGGGTGTGCGGATGAAAACTCGCCGAGGAAGAGGTAAAGATTCCGTTTTGGATGATTTGACCTTTGAGAATATTACTATGTCCGGCGTAAAAACCCCCATCGCCATTAACTGTTTTTATTTTTGTGATCCCGATGGAAAAACCCACTATGTGCAAAATCGTGAAGCCCTTCCCGTGGATTATCGGACGCCAGAAATAGGGGAGCTGAATTTTTCCCGTCTGCAATGTACTGATATAGAAGTGGCAGCAGCTTTCATTATCGGCCTGCCGGAACAAAAAATCCGCAAAATAACCATCAAAAACAGCTATTTTTCTTATGCCGAAAAAGAACTTCTGCCAGAGGAACCAGAGATGCTTTGCGGCGTTGCGGCGGTGGCTAAGGGTGGCATGATAATCAGTAATGTTGAGCAATTATTTCTGGAAAATGTCGAGCTTGAGGGACAGGGCGAAATAGATATTACTTCATTTTCAGGAGTTGAAACAGTAAACCTAGTAAAGTAGCCCGTTTTAACCTGTACTTTGTTACTTTTTGCGCTATACTTTAGGGTAAAGAGAATGTGCGTTTAGCTGTATTGGATGAGATAAGGAGCGTAGCTATGAATATTGGTATTAGAATGCACGATACCAGACCGGGAGACCTTGAGAGTCAGATTGCTAACATTCGTCAAGATGGTTTTAGCTGTGTTCACATGGCATTAAGTAAATCTATTCATAACCATTCTGTTGCTAACGGTGCCTTAACGCCGGGAATGGCTATGCATTTGAAGCGGCTTTTTGCTAAGCAGGAATTAGATGTCGCTGTTTTGGGTTGCTATCTGAACCTAGCGCATCCTAATGACAAGACACTCATGCAGATTCAAGCCACCTATGAAGCTCATCTACGGTTTGCAGCCTTACTGGGGGCAGGAGTAGTAGGGACAGAAACCGGAGCACCTAATGAACAGTATCGCTACGAACCAGCCTGTCATAGTCAGGATTCCCTGGATCTATTTATTAGAAATCTGGCTCCGGTGGTAGCCACAGCGGAGAAACTGGGCACAATTATTGCCATTGAGCCGGTTTTTTCTCATATTGTTTCTAATCCCCAAAGAGCCAAAGAAGTGCTAAGAAGAATCGCATCTCCTAATCTGCGAATTATCTTTGATCCAGTGAATATGCTGGATATAAGCAATTACCAAGAACAGGAACGGATTGTCTATGAGGCTATTGACTTACTGGGCGATGAAATCGTGGTACTCCATGCCAAAGACTTTTTGGTAACAGAAAATGGACTGAAGTCCGTTGCTGCGGGTCTAGGTCAATTGGATTACCGACCCATTTTAGCCTTTGTAGCCGCTCAAAAGCCCTTTATGCACATAACTTTGGAGGATACGGTACCGGAAAATGCCGTAGCCGCCCGGAAGTATTTGCAAACACTTGACTACAAAACAGCCATCAAATCACTTTAGTCCAGGAGGGTAGAATGCGCAAATTTTTTCAAATGAATGGTCCCGTATTTGATTTTCTGGGCAAGGTTGCCGATATTTTAATTCTAAATCTACTATGGCTCTTAACCTCGCTGCCAATTATTACCATCGGAGCCTCTACCTCTGCCTTATTTTCTGTAACGATCTTAATGGTGAAGGAACGGGAAGGTAATATTTTCCAGAATTATTTTGCCGCTTTTAAGCGCAACTTCAAGCGATCGACCATTGTTTTTGTCATTGCAGCGTTAGTGGCAGTGGTGCTTAGTATGAATATCTACTTCTGGGCTAATACAGATGGTACCTTGGCTACGGGTTTTTGGGCTTTAAGTCTTGGACTTAGTTTCCTCTATCTTATTACACTTTTTTATGTTTTTACCATTCAAGACTTCTTTAACTTACCGGCCTTAAAGACCATTAAGACCTCTTTTCTTATTGCCGGAAAACATGTTAAACAGACCCTTTATATCCTTTTTATTGTCGCTTGCATGGTTATACTAAATACTACAATTATTTTTGTGAATTACATGTTCATTATTATAGGCATAGGTTTAACCGCCTATTTGATGTCCCGGCCTCTACTTAAGGTTTTATCCTTTTACCAAAAGGATGAGGAGGTTACCAGTATCTGACTGGTAACAAAATAACGCTATTTCACTATATTCAGGAGGAAAAAATGAATACACGTTTTTCGTTAGAAGGTAGGGTTGCACTGGTTACCGGAGCAGCCTATGGAATTGGTTTTGCTATTGCATCTTCCTATGCACAGGCTGGCGCTCAAATTTGCTTTAATGGCCGCTCAGCGGATAAGGTGGCAAAGGCGCTGGAAGAGTACGAAAAGATGGGCATAAAGGCTCATGGCTACGTCTGTGATGTTACCGACGAGACTGCCGTTGAAAAAATGATTCAGGAAATCACAAATGAGGTTGGGACTATTGATATTCTGGTAAATAACGCCGGAATCATTAAGCGAATCCCCATGACGGAGATGTCAGTTGAAGATTTTCAAGAAGTAGTCGATATTGATTTAACCGCTCCCTTTATTATGGCTAAGGCTGTCATTCCCGGCATGATAAAGAAGGGGCATGGAAAAATTATTAATGTCTGCTCCATGATGAGCGAGCTTGGTAGAGAAACGGTTTCTGCCTACGCCGCAGCCAAGGGTGGGCTTAAGATGCTAACTAAGAATATTGCCTCTGAATATGGCGCCTATAACATCCAGTGTAATGGACTTGGCCCGGGCTATATTGCTACACCTCAAACCGCTCCTTTACGGGAAGAGGGTCATCCCTTTAATTCTTTTATTCTGGCCAAGACTCCTGCCTCTCGCTGGGGTGAACCGGAAGATCTTATGGGGCCGGCTATTTTCTTGGCTTCTGATGCCTCAAATTTCGTTAATGGACATATACTATATGTTGATGGCGGTATCTTGGCTTATATTGGCAGGCAACCCTAAGCAGATGGAAAAAGTCTCGGTAATTTTACAAAACTGTTTTACCATGTAGCTATCATGGAAACCGTACATTTTTGTGAAATCGTGCTATAATAAAAAGAATAGAACCTTCGCTTTGAAAGATACATTAGGACAGAATAGAAGGGAGACTTTTTTATGTGTTTATTTGATTTATCAGGAGAAAAGAGAAGAAGACATCAGGCTGCTCAGGATCGACGGGTTGCTGTAGGGGTCGGAGTGGGATTAACAGTAGGTGCTTTGGCCGGAGCGATTGCCGGGCTTTTGTTAGCTCCTCAATCAGGTAAAGAGACCCGGGCTGTGATTAAAGATACCACAGGTAAGGCTGCTCATAATATTCACACTGCTGTTTCTCATAAAGTATCTCAGACTAAAGAGAAACTATCTCACGTGTCTGATGCTTGTTGTAAACATCATGAACATGATGAGGATACAGCAGAAGCTGAGGCTCAGGATTTAGGTGAAAAAGAAGATACTAATCTGGAAGTATAATTCTTTCATGAATGGAGAGGAATGATAATGGTTATATCATTTACCTTACAAGATCTTTTACTTTTTCTGGGCTGTGTTCTTCTACTGGGTGTAGGTATTGTACTAATTATTGTACTTTTACGCCTTAAGAAGATTTTAACTACAGTGTCTGGAATATTGGATGCTAACCGTCAAAACTTAGAAGATACTCTACAGTCAATTCCGGTCATTACCAAGAATGCAGAAGTGATTACCGAGGATTTTAAAGTTACCTCTGCTGCCGTGAGCCAGTCTGCACCTGAGATTCTAAGTGATGTGGAAGATATCACCGGAGCTGCTAATGAGGGAGTTCAAGCAATTGTAGAGCTCGGGACAGACGTAGGCGATACAGTTAAATCTATCAAGCGCGGAACAACCCAAGCCACTAATGTGGTTCAGATTGTTGTCGAAATTGCTCAGTTAGTAGCCGCTCATCTAAAGAGCGACTAATAATTCTACTTAATCGCTGGTAATTTTTTGATCATTTATAAAACAGGGAGTTAGTTAATAGCTTCCTGTTTTTTTAGGTGTTCTCATCTTTTCAAAGTAATTGACAGATGTACTTTAATCAATCCGCTGAGAAAGAGGAACTTTACCTTTAAACAAGTAGGGTGGCCTTTTCTGCAGCAGACAAGAAATAGCTCCTCAGAATTTTGTTAATTTTCACAAGTAATCATTGACAGTGTTTGATTATGTTTGTAACATGTACAAGAAAGCTTTCAGACATAGTAATCTAGGATGATAATCGAAAGAGGCAGGACTTATTTTCCTATTTGATGAGCGACATAATTAGATCAAAATCCTAATCATCAATAATATGAAAGGAAATGGATAATTATGAAAAAGAAATTTAGTGGAATTTTGATTGTTGCAATTATGCTTACTGTGCTTGTAATTGGAACAGCAGGTGCTGTTTCCGCCGCCAATGGGAGCCTAACTTTCTCACACGGTGTGGATAATACAGCCCAATCCACCGGTGGCTCTATTCGTTCAACCAAGGCCGAGAAGTACATGAGAATTGACCTTAAAATTACTTATACTGGAGGTAAGAATGCCGGCACCACAAAAAACTTTGATGTACAATCTCCTGACAATGTCAGCTATTTTAAAGCTTACAAGAGTGTAGGTGGAAGCAAAGGTTCATCTTACTGCAAGTATTATGTAGGCAGTACGTCCTTGGCTTATCAATCTTCAGCACCGTGGTACTTTAACTACTTATAAATTCTTACCTTGAATAAGTTACCTGCTTAGTAACCGGTACAGGGTTGTCCTGTCCCTGTATCGGTTTCAGATTTTCATAACAGAGGGGAGCGAGAAGATGCTGGAGGCGATTCTAAAGGTTACTGATATTTCTAAGTCCTATGAATCTGGACAGCTTAAGGTTGAGGCGGTTAAGAAGACTTCATTCTACGCGAGTAAAGGTGAGATCATAGTTATTACAGGCCGAAGTGGTTCGGGAAAAAGCACTTTCTTGAATATGATTGGTGGACTGCTGGAGCCGGATCAAGGTTCGGTAGACATTAAGGGGGAATCTCTATTCCATATGAAAGAAAGTGCCAGAAGCTCTTTTAGAGGACGGGAGATTGGGTTCATTTTTCAATCTTTTCATCTTGTCCAAGAGCTGAATGTGCTTAATAACATGCGCCTTCCCTTTGATATTATGAATCAGAAATATAATCAGGAATATGAGAATACCTTAATTGATCTCCTTGGATTAGGGGAGCGGCTAAACTTCTATCCTGACCAGCTTTCCGGCGGTGAGCGTCAGCGAGTTGCTATCTCGCGTGCCTTGCTGACTCAGCCAGCGATTATATTGGCTGATGAGCCTACCGGTAATCTGGATGTAGAAACCGGCAAACAAATTATGGGCTTAATCCAAAGAACAAAGGAATTATTATCTCAAACCTATATTGTGGTGACTCATGATTTGGAATGGCTAAGTGTTGCGGATAGAACCTATACGATGGCAGATGGCGTTTTAAAGGAGTATAGGTAATGAAAAGAATCATTATGCTAACTCGGATTGGTCTTAAAACTTTATCCAAAAGAAACATTCCAACCATATTGTTTTCACTGGTAATCATTCTTATGACAATACTACCGGTTATTCTCTATGGTGTTTCCCAAAGTATGCTCAGTAGTGTGGCCGAATCCAAGAAGGATGTCTATGGTGAATTCTCAAATATTTATTACTCGCAGCTAGAGAATGTGGTGTTAAAAAATCCACTTAGTTCTGAGGAGATACTATCATATTTACCGGAGATGGATTATAGATCGGCAGGGATTTTTACGACTGTCGCACAGATAAATCAGCAAAATTGTCAATTAGTCCTTGGTTATGGTGATGAAACGGCGCTGAAGCTTGGGCGAGTAAAGCTTTTGGAAGGGCATTTCCCTCAGGCCAAGGATGAGATTGTGCTTGCACAAAGTTTATTCAAGTCTTTAGCTGTCTCCGAGCTGGGGGATTCCATAGAATTAGCCAATCATCGCCTAAAAGTAGTTGGTATGGTTGAAGATTACGGAAGGCTGTGGGTTAAGGGTAAGCCGGAAGTAGATAATAATATTCAGACAAATAATGTGCTAGTATTCCCTGATTTCGCAGCAACCCTATTTCAAGAAACTAACTATTTTGCCTTTCAAGTTCTTATTGAAAGGGATACGGAAATTCTTATCGCTGAGGATGGTGAGCAAGGCCTCTATAGAAATGCTAATGCCCAACTGGAAGCGCAGGAGACAGTTTTTACTATTCCGGATATTTTTATATGGATTTTGCTTATTTCGACAATTATTATTCTCTATAACCTACTAGTTTTATCTAAAAATAGAATTGTTGATCGTTTGCAAATTTATCACTATTTAGGCATGAAAAAAAATGACCTATACCTAGGTATTTGGGTAGAGAATATAGTAAGTATTCTGTGCTCAGTGGTTGTTGGACTAGGTATTGCCTTAGCAAGTATCCAGCCCATTCTTTGGGCTTTAGGAAGAAATACTAATCAAGTATTTAGTTTTTCTGTGGATTTATTTGGCATTATTGGAATTATTCTCATGATTATACTTTCAAGTACCATGGCAGTGGGTATCTTTATGTATCATATTAGTCGTTCGCTTTTCACCTCCAGTGCCAAGAGAAAAAATCAGATAAGGATAAAGAAGAACAGTTGGTACCTTAATTTCTTTGAATTTATCCAGAGTCAAGTCGTGTTAGCTTCCCTCTGCTTATTAATTGCCACTGCTGTAACCATTGCTATCTGTAGTATTTTTTATCAGAGTTCATTTAAAACTGCTGTAGAGTATAACCCTGATAGAGGTATGATGCCTATGGATTATGACTTTGAGTTTGTGACTGAGCCTTTACTGGGCAGATCAGTAGAAGGAATGGAGGCTGTGGCATTCTTTACCGACAGCTATGAAAAGGATGGGGCAACTAAGTTACAAATAGATGCTGTAACCGCTGAAGATGGCGTTAGTGAGAGCTTTATGTTTAGAGAGAATAACAAAATGGACTTACTACTACCTCAAGGGATGCTTGACGATTTCATAGATGGTAGAGACTTTTATCAAGATGGGCACTATTTGGGAATGGAAGCTTTTATTCAAGATCTAGATATTGTTGATTATTTTAAGTATACAAATATACAGATTATAGACACGAAGCTGGTAGGATATCCTGAAAATGTTTTGAAAGACTTTGAAGAATATATCACTGCAGGTGGGTTTAATTATGACAAACTTCGCAGCGGTGAGGAAGTTATTCTGGTGGCTCCACCTTATACCTTGGAGGAGGTAGAGGAAATTGGAGAAGATGGCAGTACAACTCATTCAGCACTATATGATCCCTACCCAGAGGATTTGAGTACTGCAAATCATAATACTCTTTTGAAGCTAGGGGATGAAATTACACTATCTGGATTACTATCTGATAAGCGATTCAACGGGGCGGTGAGCGTTGCAGAAGCCAAAAAGTATTTTGAACGCAAGGATGTTCACGTAAAGATTGGCGCTATAATCACTACACCGATTGGGTGGTTTGATCTTGAAGCTACCGCTTCAGATGTCTATCGATTCTTAACGCTCAATGAAGCCTTTGATAGTTTAGGCCTTAATGATACTTACAATCGATTTCGGATTTACACAACACCTGATTCCGATGCGGAGGCAATGAGCCAAAAAATGGCTCTTCATCAAGCCCAATTTCCCTATATGCTATTAGTTGATAAACAAGCAGAGTTGACCAATTACAAAAGACTGAATTCTATGGTGGACATATTCACTATTTCGCTGATCGCTCTGGTAATGTTGTTAACAACTGTAAGCTTAACCAGCCAGTTTTTAACCAAAACAAAACTTAATATGAAAAAATACGCACTGCTTCGAATTAATGGATTATCCATTAACCGTTTAATACAAAGTTGGTTAATTCAATTACTGTGTTTATTTCTTGTGGGCATGATTATTAGTTTGCCCATAAGCATATTTTTAATCTGTGGCTGGTTTGATATTGAATTTAGTCTGATTTTCGATATTGTTCCATTGGGAAAAGTTCTGTTCCTCATAGCAAGCTTAGCGGCTCTAACAGGCATCTCCATTATTCCCAGTATAGTACTCATAAAACGTCGCAGGCAAAACTTTTTGCAAGATATGTAATTGCTGATTTTTCCCATTGGTAGCATAATGAGGCTTAGAGAATGGGGGAAAGGATAATGGAAAAAATTGGTGGTTTTCGTTATTTCCGAAAACGTATTTTTACCTTGATGCTATTTATTGCTGTTATTCCTATCATTGCCTTAAGTTTTTTTGCTTATTCTACCTATATAAAGGAAACCACTGAGAAATTTACGTTATCCATGAAGGCATCCACCCTTCAGGCTAAGAATCAGACCGATTATGTCCTATTGAAAATTCGTGAGTATTACAGCAACCTGAGCAATCTAGATAAGGTACAGTGGCTTATGGTACCCGGTAATATGCGCTATGAGAAGTCAGTAGAACTTAAAGAGGCCGTCAGCGCTTTGGTTGGGTCTGCTTATATGAGTGACTATATTTCCGGTTATAGCTTTATAAATTTTGAAGATGGTTGGGTATTATCACAGACGGGACTTTTTACTTTAGAGGAAGCTAAAAACGATGAAGCAATTGAAGCAATTCGGCAAGAACTTAGCCCGCTTTCTCGTTATAAGTGGATTAATCACCTGAGTATTGCTACTCCCACTCTAAGCCAGAGTAATAGATTTGATGATTCGGGACTCCTCTTGGCCGTTTTACTGCCCTCTTCTGCTAAGAGGAGCGAATGTATGATGGTAATTAAAATCAATCATACCCGACTAGAACAGAGTCTTTCTCAAGGTAGAGGAGACTTTGACATAACTGTTTTAGACAATAATGGCCAGCCAATTTACTACAATAATCAAGAAATTATGGACTGGGGACAAAGCAATTACAAGGACATTTCTCAGAATGAAAGCATACATATAATAAAGGAAAATTTCTCTGATAGCTTTCGACTCTATCCACTCAGGTCTGGAGAGACTGGTTTTGTTTATATTGGCGGCTATAATCTCAGCTGGATTACCGATGGGGCTGAACAAATTATTTCCTTTGGCGTACTACTATTGTTTATTGTAGTCATAGTTTGGCTGGGGGCCTTTTGGGGTTCGCGCTGGCTAACGACTCCACTTCAGCGTCTGCGCAGTCAACTGATAAAAATCAATCAAGAGGATATGAACTCGAAAGATGAATTCCTTTGGCTGGAGAAAAGTTTTCATGAGCTTATCGCTCATAATAGTTCTATGGGTAAGACTTTAGAAGAACAAGAAACTCTGCTCAGAGAGTTATTTGTGTTTCGCTTACTTCGGGGTGAACTAACCTCAGCGGCAATTAATCAGAATCTGGCTCAATTCGGTTTAGAGGTAAGGCCATATTACAGGCTTGTAGTTCTTCGCTTAGAGGGGGATGCTCTTGCAGATATCGAAGTAGCACGCCAAGATGCCCTACGTATGCTGTTGATGGACAATATACCGGTTGAAGTTAAGGTAAACCTTTATTGGCCACCTATTAATTTGACAGAAGTGATATTATTCGTTTTAGCAGAAAACAGGCAAGAAGCAGTAGAGGCAGTAACCGTATCTATAGGCGAGCAGTTGCGGGAATTGTTTCAAAAGGATTTTCAGATATCGATGGTTCTAGGGGCCAGTAGTGTTTTTAGTCAATTAGAGTTCTTCTCCCTTGCCTACCATCAAGCCCTTGAAGCCCTAAAGCAAGAGTGGCAGGATAGGGAGTCTAATTATAGAGCTATTCGCTTTTTTACTGAAACAGCTAGTCAGGAAAGAAATTTTCCGGAATTTGATTTAGAGATTAAACGTGAAGTATTGAAGGCAATTGATAGCTGTGATGTTCTCAAGGCTGAGGCAATAACAGAACTCTTTGTGGATGGCCTCTATCGCAACAATCTGTCCGGCAGTGAACGGGATTATTATCTGCTGCGTTTTCAGCTACTGGTGGTACAAGCTGTGGTAGAAGCTGGGCTACCCGTAAATCAAGTCTTTAGTCAGGAAGGAAAATCATTTTCAAAGCTTATCCAAGGCTTTTATGATCGAAAACAAAGCAAAGAGTGGTACAAAAAGCAACTTATTCGACCGGCGATTGCTGCATTATACACCTATCGTCGGGAAAATTCAGGCTATGTCTATCATCAGATTTGCACCCTTATTAAGAAGACCCGGGGAAATCTAAGCCTGTTGGAATGCGCTGACCAACTTGCCTGTCATCCCAGTACTCTCCAGAAAGTACTCAAGAATTATCATACTACTTTTACTGACTTTGTGGCTGCTTATAAAATTGAACAGGCCAAGGATCTACTGCTTCACTCACAGTTGTCCGTAGGCGAGATTGCCCAGTTACTGCATTACACCAATGCCCAAAACTTTATTCGCTTTTTCAGTAAAGTTGTAGGAGAGACTCCAGGCTCTTTTCGACAGCACTATCAAAAATGATTATTCACATTCTTTTGTGCAACTTTTCCAAGAGGGATTGTGAAAATCAGCTGTTTTTTCTAATACGCATTTAGATTATTCCGGTAAAATCATTTCGTTATAAAAGGTGAAAATTTGCCTATTTTAGGCGATTTTTCGTCTTCTTTTGTAGCTTGTTTAGTAATTTAAATGATTATTGACGCTGTTATTTCCCTAGTGATACCATCTGTCTATGCTCTGGGCGGAAAAGAAATGTTTTTGTGCAAGATGTATAGTGTGGAGGTGTGAATGGAACCAGGTACTACTTTTTCAAGATTATCGAAAAGCTCCTTTTCTTCGCCCCTAAGGCGAGGAAAGCATCCTTTGTCAGCCTTCAAAAAACACAAGTGGCTTTATTTTATGTTGCTGCCGGGATTACTCTATTTCTTAATTTTTCGTTATATCCCCATGGCGGGTCTTTTATTAGCCTTTAAACAATTTAGTCCTTATAGCGGTTTCTTGGATAGCCCCTGGGTGGGTTTATATCACTTCAAAAATTTGTTTTCTAGTCCGGATTTTTTACGAATTCTAAAGAACACTCTGACCCTGTCCTTTCTAAACTTGCTCTTTTATTTTCCGGCACCAATAATTCTTGCTCTACTTCTAAATGAGATACGACATCATATTTATAAGCGGCTGGCGCAAACAATAATCTATATTCCGCACTTTATTTCTTTTGTTATTGTTGCCAGCCTGACTTACACACTTTTCAATATCAATGATGGCGCGGTGAATCTATTGATTCAGAAGATAACCGGTCAGACTGTTGATTTCTTGGGCTCGCCACAGTATTTTAGTGGCCTGATTGTGGGACAAAATATCTGGAAAGAGACCGGTTACGGTACTATCATTTTTCTGGCAGCTCTGGCTGGAGTAGATACCCAGTTATACGAGGCGGCTAAAGTCGATGGTGCAGGCCGTTTCAGGCTCTTGTGGCATATTACACTTCCAGCCATTAAGGGCACCATTGTGATAATGCTGATTCTTCGGGTTGGTGCTATTTTAAATACCGGCTTTGAACAAATCTTTCTCATGCAGAATTCTTTAAACATTCAGGCTTCCGAAGTATTTGATACCTATGTTTATACTCGGGGTATCAAGCAGGGACAATATTCCTATGCTACAGCCGTAGGTTTATTCAAATCAATTGTGAGTATGACCATGGTGCTAATGGCTAATAAGCTTTCAAAGATTTTAGGTGAATCTGGTTTGTATTAAGGAGGAGACACTATGAGTGTAAAGATTAAAAATTTTCGCAGAGAACGCTGGAAAGATCGCCTCTTTAGCTTGTTAGTCTATCTTTTTGTGGGGGCTTTTGCCATTGTTACCTTGCTACCCTTCCTTTTCATTCTAGCAGGTTCTTTTTCTACCGAAAAAGAATTAACTGAAAGAGCCTTCTTTATTTTTCCAAGAGTTTTTTCTTTAAATGCCTATCGTTATATCCTTAGTACCGGTGATATTTTTCGTGGGTTAGGCAATTCAATTATTGTAACTCTCGGGGGTACTCTTATGGCCATGATCTTTACCACTACTTTTGCGTATCCCTTATCAAAACCTGGTCTAACCGGACGTAATTTGATACTAAACCTTGTGATTATTACTATGGTTTTTTCCGGTGGGCTGATTCCTAGCTACCTTTTAATCAGTGGACTGGGCATGACGAATTCCTTTAGTGCTCTGATTATTCCGGGGGCAATCAATGCCTTTAACCTGATTATTCTGAAACATTTCTTTTCGGCTATACCTACGGAATTAGAGGAGTCTGCCCGATTGGATGGCTGCAATGATTTAGGTATTTTTGTCAGAATTGTATTGCCTTTGTCTAAAGCAGCACTGGCCTCGGTAGCTCTCTTCTATGCGGTATCTTTGTGGAATGACTATTTTAATGCCATGATATACATTAATGATCCTCGAAAAGAGGTTGTACAGATTACACTGCGCCGGATTGTGCTTTTGGCCGGAGGGATTCAGGCTAATATGATGGATTATGCTCAATTTGGAATGCCACCGGATAAGGCGGTAAAAATGGCGGCAACGATTGTTTCTACTCTACCAATATTACTGATTTATCCCTTCATTCAGAAACATTTTACCAAAGGCGTTATGATCGGCGCTGTAAAGGGCTGATCTTAACATAAAAACTATTATACGAGGAGGTATATGTATGAAAAAGACATCTAAGGTAGCAGGACTTCTGGCTATGATTATGGCTGTTAGTGTGGTGGCCGGTTGTAGTGGTGGGTCGACTAACCCCACCAGTGTTGGTACCAGTGCTGAGAAAGGCTCATCAAGCCCGTCTTCAGAGTCAAGTAGCGAAGCATTTAAACTCAGTTTTATGACCACGGATCATTTTGGTTCACCCTTAAGCGGCAGTGATTCTGAGACTGTGATTGCCAAGATGAAGGAATATACTAATACAGAGGTAGAGTTTATTTGGGTGGCTAATGATAGCTATGAAGATAAGCTGGGCGTAACGCTAATGGATCAAGCTTCAATGCCAATGGTTATGACGATTCCTAAAATGTTGCCTACTGTTGTCTCGGCGGCTTCCGCCGGAGCATTTTGGGATTTAACAGAATTCTTGCAGGATACCTCAGCTTATCCTAATTTATCAAAGGCTAATCCTCAGGTAAATCAGGCAATTACAATTAATAATCAGCTGATAGGAATTTATAGAGCCAGACCGATTGGGCGAAACGGATTAGGCTATCGAAAAGACTGGGCTGAAAAGCTTGGCTTATCAGAACCTAAGACAGTAGAAGATGTTTATAATATGGCAAAAGCCTTTAGAGAACAAGATCCCGACGGTAATGGTGTAAAAGATACCTATGGTATAGCTCTGTCTAAGTATACAGGACCTTTCGATATCATGCAGACTTGGTTTGGAGCCGGTAATGGCTGGGTAGAAGAAGAAGGCAATTTAGTTCCGGTACACCAAACCAAGGAATACATGGAAGCTCTTACCTGGCTACGGAAAATGTATGAAGAAGATTTGGTTTATAAGGACTGGGCAGTGCGTGATTCCAGTACTTGGAGTGATTCAGTAAAAAATGGTGAGTGCGGTATCTTTGTAGATGTTCTCGATAGCTCACGTCGGATATGGGATTACTTTGTCACTAATGAGGTCAAAGCAGTTACCGGTGATGGATTGGCTTCGATGGGTTTTGTTGGAGCTATCGCTAAAGATAAATCTTCTGAGCACAAAACCTTGGCAACATCTGGTTACAATGGCTTTTTCGTTATAACTAAGGCTGCGGCTAAAACCAAAGAAGATGTAGAGAAATGTCTCCATTTTCTGGATAAGATGTGTGATGATGAAATGTTGGTACTGGCTGATTATGGCTTAGAAGGTATTGATTGGGAAAAGAATGACAAAGGAGAAATAAAGGTCATAACTACTGATTTAGTTATGAATCAAAAAAATAATAATGGCTTGAATCAAGTAGTAGCTTACATTCCTAACCTTATGTCTCAGAATCCTAAGTTGGCGATGAATGAACGGGAAATTTTAGAAAATGAAGTAAAAACTTCCAATGCAGCTAATGCGGTTTTTAATCCAGCCGCCGGTTATCTGGTAAATTCTCAGACTTACTCCCTCAATGGTGCCAATCTCGATCAAATTCTGGATGATGCTCGTACCCAGTATATTGTCGGGCAGATTGATGACGTAGGGCTTGAGGCGGCTTGGGCAAATTGGGATAGCCAAGGGGGCAGTGAAGTTATTAAAGAGGTCAACGCCCTCTTCCACGAAAATCCTTAAATTCCAGGGTGAGGATTAATAGACTTTACTTTTTAGAGGGGCAAGGGCTCAGGAAAAGCTGCGCCTTTGCTACTCTTCTCGTTGCCTTGCAAAATTTAAAGGGGAAGATGAAATGGGAGAATTACTTTACGGTGCTGCTCTTTATCCGGAAGTCTGGCCGGAAGAAGTGTTTCAAACTGATTTACTACATATGAAAAAACTTGGCATGAACTATTGCCGTATAGGTGAATTCATGTGGGAGGTGCTGGAACCAAAAGAAGATCACTTTTGCATGGAGCCTTTACGTTATGCTTTAGAGCGCCTAGAAGGGGCTGGCATACAGGTACTTTTAGCTACACCTACAGCTGCTCCACCGCGTTGGCTCAGTTTTCAGCATTCTGATCGCCTGTTTCAAGACAGAGAAGGGAGACGGACGGTTCACGGTTCTCGGCAGCACCTTTGCATAAATCAGCCCTATTTTCGTGAGCGGGTAGTGGCTCTTCTTAAAGAAATTGGTAAAACCATCGGTGAATTTTCACATATAAATGCCATTCAACTGGATAATGAGTGGAAGTCGCACACCTCAGCTTGTTTCTGTCCGATTTGTCAAGACAAGTGGCGACAATGGTTGGAAGAGAGATACAGCAGGATTGAAAATTTGAATAGAAGCTGGCAAACAGCAATTTGGAGCCAAGCTTATCAGAGTTTTGCTGAAATTCCGGCTCCTGAGTCTACAGCCTTTCTTCATAATAGTGCTTTAGAGCGTTCCTATTTAGAATATTCTCAACAGACCGTATTAGACTTTGCCGATCTTCAAATTACGACCCTACGTTCTTATACAAAGCTACCTATAACCCACAATACCGGTATGGGTTTTTCTCTGAATAATCAAAAACTTTTTGAACAGTTAGACTTTACTTCTTTTGATACCTACGCTTCCGCGCAAAACTATCCTGCCTTCTTGATTAATTTGGATTTATGGCCGCAGTTGAAACCGGGAAAACCTTGCCGGCTTTTGGAAACAGCTCTGTCCCACAGTGGTTATCTGGAGAAAACCAGCCTTCCTCATCCTGAGGGCTATGTTTTAGCTGAGGCTTTTGCCACCTATGCCGCCGGACTGGACTGCTTTCAAATTTGGCCTTTCCGACGACTATTTGGAGGTTGTGAACAAACGCATAGTGGCGTAGTTAGTTCTTGGGGTGAACCGGATATTGGCTATGAGAGTGCTAAAGAATTGGGTAATCTACGGCAGCGGTTAGAGCCTCTGGTGAAGTCGAGTCACGTGATTCATCCTGGTACAGCACTGGTTTACTCTGATGTAGCAGCTTTATTTTATCAAGTGGAGACGACGGATAAAATGAGTTATCGTAGCCTGATTACCGAATATTACTCCGGTCTTTTGGCACTAGATATTTCTCGTGAACTTATTCCAGAGACTGCTGATCTTTCCCCGTATAAAATCCTCCACACGCCTTATCTGCGTTATTTATCTGAACCATTTCTGACCAAGGCTTTAGACTTTGTAGAAAATGGTGGCATTTGGTTAGTGGGGCCGCAAACAGCCGATCGAAGTGCTGAACACACTTGGCAGCAGCAGAGGGGATTGGGAGGATTGGGAGGATTGGGAGAAGTATTAGGAATTAATCAGGTGGTAGAAATTCCGGCCACAGATAGCGACCTTTGGGGAGAGGCATTGGGAGAAACCTTTGCGTTATGGGGGGATAGTACACTGTTTATACCTGTGAATGAGCAAGCTTCCTTAGGTCATGTGTCAAAGGGAGTAGGACGGGGCAAATCTTTTCTAATGGAGAAAAATTTTGGAAAAGGTAAAATAATCTACATGGGGAGTGGTTTTTTCGGTAAAGGCGGCGCAGCTTTAAGGGCTAAAATCTGGTCTTATGCTCAGTCGCTGGCCTGCCTTACAAACCCTTCTTCTCTATCAGCTACGAAAGGCATTTATAGGATTCAACGGCGAAGTAAGAATAATAAGGAACAGCACTGGCTGGTCAACATGACCGCTTCACCCAAGGCCTTCCAACTAAGCAGACTGGGAGAAGAGCAATTACAGAATTGCGAAATGACAGCGGGGGAGTATTTTTTAGCCCCCTTTTCTTACAAAATCATAGAAATGAGGTAAAAGAGATGGATATTCCCTTGTCTTGGCTGAACCAACCGCCAAAGGAGCAGCAAGGTTTTTTTGTGGGGGTTCCTTGGAAAAGAGGTGAAGTACACGCAGCAGATTTAGCAAAGATTACCTGCCAAAGCCAGGGTCAGGAGCAAAGGCTTCAAAGTAAAGTCATGGCTTATTGGCCGGATGGTTCCTTAAAGTGGTCAGGTCATTATCTGCAATATGTGGGCGATGAGCCGCCAAGCCTTCGCTTGGGAGCGGAAATGGTGGAAAAAGAAATTGCATCCAGCATGATAACCCAAGGCTATAATGGAATACTCGTTGATACTGGTAGCCTTCAAGCCTTTTTTCCCAATCGGGGAAGTTATTCATTAGCTTGGGTAAAACGGCAAAAAACACTGCTTTTGACTAAGTTATGCCCATTAGTCAAGGCTGAAAATATAAGTCGGAGTGAAATTGTTGAAGCTGTAGTGGAGGAAGAAGGCGAATGCTACGTGGCGGTGAAAACTGTCATGAGCTTCTTTAATCAGCTGAAGGGAGAAATCTTCCGGGTAATTCTACGATTTGGTTTTTGGCGTAGCCAAGATAATATTGAAATTACAGCCACGCTGGTACTTATGGAGGAAGAGCCATTGGGAGGATTTGGGCTAGGGGCAGATATACCCTTACAAGGCGAAGCTTGGAATCGCTATTTCCAATTTTGTAGTACGGAGTTTGTCTACTGTGAACCGGCTCAAACCCTACTATCGCGTTACCATAGTCGCAACAATATTTTTTACCAGAAGCAGTGCCATGGTGAGCGGCTGGAGAGTGAAGAAATCGATGATTCTATTCTTGACTATGGTGAGGAGAATCCTCTGTGGCAGAACTTTTCGCTCTATCAAGAAAGTCCAAAGCGCTTTTGTTTTTTCAAATCTACTGGAGATCATGTAGCGGAAATAAAAGGCGGAGAGGGGGAACAAAGTTCGGGCTTTATTTATGCCGGAGGAGGAGATGGCGGTCTAGCTATAAGCATAAAAGATTTTTGGCAAAAATATCCGGCAGAGCTACAGGTTAAAAATCTTGCTGACCAAAATAGTCAGATTGCGGCTTGGTTCTTGAGTCCTAGGGGAGGCTTTCAGACTTTTCAACATTACTCCCAACGAGATCATATGCGTAGTGCCTATGAAGGTTTTGCAGAGATTCGTTCTACCGCAGAGGGAATTGCCAATACCTCTAGTTTGACTTTAGAATTTTTTGACCAACCCATTCGAGCTAACCAGTTGCTGGAATTGGCTCAAAGGATCAATTATCCCCCTAGGCTCATTTGTAGCCCAGAGCGTTATCAAGCCAGTCATGGATTGGGCAGATTTAGTCTTATAACGGAAGCTAATGAGGCAGAAAGTTTTTTAGAAAAACAATTGGTGCAACTATTTGACTTTTATCGTGATGAAGTAGTGCAGCGGAGTTGGTATGGTTTTTGGGATTATGGTGATGTGATGCACACCTATGACCCGGTTCGGAGTCAATGGCGATATGATTTAGGGGGGTACGCCTGGCAGAACACAGAACTAGTACCCAATATGTGGCTTTGGCAGTACTTTTTACGTAGCGGCCGAGGGGATGTTTTCACTATGGCGGAGGCCATGACCAGGCATACCAGTGAAGTGGATTGCTACCATGAGGGGACATATAAAGGGTTAGGTTCCCGGCACAATGTGCTCCATTGGGGATGTTCTTGTAAGGAAGTTCGTATTGCTATGGCTGCCCTTCATCGCTATTACTATTACGTAACCGGTGACGCCAGAATTGGTGAAATCTTGCAGGTTACGGCAGAAAGTGAAATGGCAATCCAGCGGCTTCCCCCCTTACGAGAATTTTATAAGAAGCAAGATGGATTAATTCCCATTCGAACTGGGCCGGATTGGGCGGCCTTAGCCTCAGGATGGTTTACGGCTTGGGAGCGAAGTGGTGAAGAGACGTGGTGTAAGAAGCTTTACCAAGGCATTGCGGATATAAGGCGTAGCCCTCTACGCTTACTGTCCGGCCCTAGTTTTCTATTCCGACCGGAGGATGGACAGCTAACCTATATAGGTAGTGGTAATGAAAGTGGTTATCATATGGTAATTGCCTTTGGGGCAACCCAGTTTTGGATAGAATTGGCTGACAGTCTTGAGGATCGGAGTTGGAAAGATATGTTAGCAGAGTTTGGTTGGTTTTACTCCTTATCGGATGCGGAAAAAAAGACACACAGTGATGGGCTATTGGAAAATAAGCACTTTTCCTGGCCGATGTTTGCCGCTGGAATGATTGCTTACAGTGCATACTGGCGCAAAGATCCTCTTTTAGCTCGTAAAGCCTGGGAACTTTTACTTTTTGAAAAAAACAGCGGTGTGCCCCTCCCTATTGTTGACAGTATGAGAGAATCATCTACTTGGGAAAAAGTCAGGGAAATTCCTTGGATATCCACTAATTGTGTTTCACAATGGTGCTTAAATGTAATGCTGTGCTTGGAACTGATTCCTGAGGCGCTGCCGGAGGTTTTTAAAGAATGGGAGGAAGGGAAGTCGCTCCAGCAGCAGGATTAAGGTGAGAGCCATTGGTAACTTAGCTCTCTAAATTGGAAGCTCAATTTGAATACAGGTACCCACGCCGATTTCACTGGATATAGTCATCACCTTTGAACCATAAAGTAGCTGCAGTCTTTTACTGACATTAGTCAGACCAATGCCGCTTTTGGCTAAGGGGGCATCGGCAATTTTCTGCTTTAGCTCACTGAGCTGAGAGGATGTCATGCCCTGACCATCATCAGAAACAGACAACAACAGATGATGATCGGTTCTCTTGGCTTCGATTTTGACTGTACCACCCTCTGATAAAGGTTCAAGACCATGGATAACAGCATTCTCTACCAAGGGCTGTAGAATCATTGCCGGAATAGACTGGTCAAGGAGTTCTTCAGGAATAGTTATCTCATGGGTAATGCGCTTCCCAAAACGAGTTTCTTGAATGTAGAGATAGCTACCAATTATCTGGACTTCATCCCGTAGGGGAATAGTATGATCTGCGGTGGACAAGTGATAACGTAAAAGACAAGCCAAGGAATCAACCATTGCCTGAGTTTGAAAGGCATTTTCGTACTGGGCTAAGGCAGAAATGCTATTGAATGTATTGAAAAGAAAGTGGGGATTGATCTGCATGTGCAAGTATTCTAACCGGGATTTTTCCAATAAATGATTCATTTCTACATTTTTGATTCGTTCTGCTTGGAGTTGTTGCTGTACTTTGGCTTGCGCCCGGCTTTCCTTATCAGCCTTTTGCAACCGATCCATCATATGATTAAAGGCGTAGATGAGAATACTTACATCATCCTTAGGGTGTAAGGTCTGTTCTCTGACACTGAGATCCCCATGAGCAACTTCAAAAAATTTGCAGCTCATTTTGTAGATGGGCTCGGCCGTTCGTTTCGAGAATCGGATAGAGAATAGTAGGCAAAAGAGGGTGATACCTACCACCACCAACCACATAATCAGGCGAGTATGGTTGATATTATTGGCAGCAATCTGGGAGTGATCTTGAGCCAAGCTTAGTCGGTTTTCCAAGGCAAGAAGTAGCGTTTCATCAATAGACTGTTTTAAACGCTCCATAGCTAATAAGGTATCGCGATAATAAATTTTCTCGGAATTACGATTTTGAAGGCTGGCAAAGAAGTCCAGGCCATCCTGATAAAAGCTATCAGTCATGGCGGTTAAATCTCGAAAGACGTAGGTTTTGGGATATTGTTGGGTAAGGGTATTAAGCTCTGCTGCAACTGGCTGATAGGTATCTTGAAAAATCGTCTGGTATTGGGGATCTTCTGTTTCATAGTAGGAACGGGCGGCTACGGTCATAGCGGCAATATTATTTCCTACGGCTCGTAGCTCACGTAATTCTTGTAAATTTTTATCGGTTTCTCTTTGTAATAGAGTAAGTAGATTAGAGTTGTACAAAATGATCAAAAACATAATGCCGATAATCATTAAATTGAACCGTAGTAGCTCCCACATTAACTTAGACTTTTTAAGGCTTATTTTTTCCGGTATCATCACGGTTACTCCTTTGGTCTGACTTGTTAATCTAAAAGTTTTCGGTAGTTTTTTGGGGTTAAGCCGGTATGTTTTTTAAATAGGCGGCAAAAATAATTTTGGTCACCATAACCTACTTGTCTGGCAATTTCCTGAATGTTAAAATCACTCCCTTTTAGGGCTTCACAGGCTATTTGAATTCGTTTTCGGGTTACGAAATCAATAAAGTTTTCGCCGGAAATTTCTTTGAATAGTTTGCTGACGTAGTGGGAGGATAAGTTAATATGATCGGCTAAACTCTCAAGGGAAATGTCTTCGGTTACATGATTTTCGATATAAAGTAGCATCCGTTCACCTAGGGCATAGTTTTTGTTTTGAAAACTAGTATGAGCTAACTGACAAATATAGCGAAAGCTTTGGCGGATGTATTTCTCCAGTTCTGAGAAAGTCGGTTCAATAAAATCTACTGGCCAACAGAGCATACCGGCAGTCTTGTCTATGGGGACACCGCTCTCATGAAGACTGCGTAAGATTACAGTAAAACATTGAAGCAGGTGGGTTCTTATAGCTTGAACGGAGGAGAGACCGGTAAAAAAATAGCTGAGGATTAGTTCTATGGCCTGCTCCATGAGCTCAACATTCTGCTGGCGGATTGCACTTAGAAGAGCGGCCTCTAGCTCATAGGGATAGGTGGCAGATTGTAGCTTAGCATGCTGCTGGCCAAAACAAATAATCTGCCCTATGGGGAGAGTATGAATGAGGCTAAAGGCTTCTTGAAAAGAGCAGTGAAAACAGTCAATGGAGCTATAAATCCCGCCAATGGCAACACCTAAATCTAAATTTAACTGGGTTTTGGCTTTTATAATCAGCTCTTGGGCAATGGAGCGGCTTTCTTCCCGTAGGAAGGCCTGATTAATTTCGGAAGGAGTTGATACAAAGATGGGTAAAAAGGTAGAAAGAAAGTCCCCAATTAATGCCGGGCGCCAAAAGGTAAGAATGTTTGGCAGAAGCTTACTTAGCCGCTCTTTTTTCAGGTTAAAAGTTAAGCTATCTCGGTTCTTATCTTCTCCCAAAGAGAGGAGCATGAAGTAACCGGCTGAAATTTTGTACTGTAAAAAATCAAGATAAAAACGAACATCCCTCTCTTTTTGGGCACTGTCCATGAAGTAATTCACCAGCTCCCGGTGGAGAATCGGCTGCAAAGAACGGAGATTTTTTTCGAAATCATGACGATCTCGCTCCTTCGCCTTTTGCTCATCAATCATTTTATAGATATTCTTTAGGCGCTGAGCAATTTCTGCCGCTTTAAGAGGTTTTAAAAAGTAGCCCATTACGCCTAAATTTATCGCTTCCTGGACATAAGAAAAGTCGCTATAGGCTGTAAGCATTAAAATAATCGCAGTTGGATTGTGAGCTAAGATATTGGCGGCGGCCTCCATTCCGCTTAAAACTGGCATCTTAATGTCAAGGATAATAATATCCGGCTTTATCGTCTTGGCCAATTCCCAAGCCACTTGACCGTTCTCAGCTTCCCAAATTTGGCTGATTTCCGGGCAATGCTTTTGCAGAAGTTGCCTAAAGGCTTGTCGTGATAACCATTCATCATCTGCTATCAGTATATTATACACAAAAAATACCCTCCCTTATTCTCTGTCGTCGTGTACTTATAATAAAAAATCACCGGGATAAAAAGATAGGCTTTTTTTACGATTTTAGTACTTTTTTATCATTTAAGGGGGTATTAGCTAGAAGAGGCCTATCAACACTACAAAAAAATGCTAAATTAGTAATTTTTTCCGTCTAACAGTGCGGCGAAAAACCGATATCCTTGAGCTACGAAATAAAATTCGCCGAAAAAGGCAAGGAGGTTATGTATGAAAAGATGGATAGGATTACTCTTGGTGGCGTGTCTAGTTCTAACCACATTGGTGGCTTGTTCGAACTCGTCGACTCCCGCGGCAGAAAGCAATGGTGGAGATACGGTTTTGGCTGCAGCTGACCGATCAAATGAGCTCTACATTTTGGTTTCAGCATTAGGTAGTGATCCCTATTTTTACGATCACAAAATGGGCATGGAAATGGCCGGAAAAGAATTAGGGGTCAGAACAGAATATGTGGGACCGGCCGATTTGGATATGAATGCTATGGTGGCAGCTTTTGAACAAGCCATTGCCAAAAAGCCTAATGGTATTCTTGTCATCGGCTTTGATACCCAATTAGAACCGACTGTAAAAAAAGCCACTGACGCAGGTATTCCTGTGATTACCCTGGATGCTGATTTGCCTAACTCTACTCGTTTAGCTTTTGTGGGTACAGGAAATAAAACTGCCGGCAAAATGGGTGGTGAAAAGCTGGCTGATCTGGTGGGTGGAAAGGGAAAGGTAGTTTTGGTCTATCAGCCGGGTCAATCTAACTTAGAAGAGAGAGCCGCTGGCTATCGTGAAGCGTTGGAAGCCTTTCCAGATATTGAAATTGTAGAACAGGTTGATTCCAAGCAGGACCCTGTCATTTCAGCCCAGAACGTCTCCACTATTTTACAAAAATATCCTGATTTGGCTGGAATTGCTTGCATTGACGGTGCTAGCGGTACCGGTGCAGCCACGGCTGTTCGTGAAGCCGGTCTAAGTGGGAAAGTGAAAGTTGTTACCATGGATCGCAGTAACGAGGTTTTGGAGGGCATTGAGCAAGGGATTATTTCCGCTTCCGTTGCACAGCAAACGGCTTTAATGCCTTACTATGGTGTACAGATTTTAATGAACCTGCAAAATAGTCAGATTAAAATCACCAGCGACAATAAGGCCGCAGGAGTACTAGGCATTCCAGCTTCTGTGGATACCGGAGTCATCATTGTTGACGACAAAAATTACACCTATTTTAAGCGCTAAGGAAGAGGGATTGAAATGGGGCTGCTAAAGAGCTTGTTTTTTGGCAGCCCTATTTCCAGGAAGGTAGTGAGATCATGGAAAGGTATCTTTTGGAAGCCCGAGATATAGTAAAATCCTTCCCCGGTGTAAAGGCTCTTGATGGGGTAAACTTAAAAATCAGGCCGGGGGAGGTTCATGCACTGGTGGGTGAAAATGGTGCTGGGAAATCAACGTTAATGCTCACTCTGGGAGGAATTTATCAGCCGGAGAGCGGAACCATTTTGCTAAAGGGACAACCAGTTGAAATAGGGTCGGCAGCGGAAGCGCAAAAATTGGGTATTGGTGTGGTTTACCAAGAACTTAGTGTTGTTCCCAATTTAAGTATTGCCGAAAATATTTTTTTTAATCGTCAACCTACGAATAGCCTGGGCTTTGTTAACAGTAAAAAGCTTAATCAAATGACAAAAGAAATGCTCAGCCTCTTTCAGATGGAGCAGCTACCGCCTCAGTTGTTATTAAAACATCTGGCACCGGGAAACCGGCAGGTTATTGAAATCTTAAAAGTTATGTCTTACCAACCGAAGGTCTTGATTCTGGATGAACCGACCTCATCTTTAACGGAAGCGGAAGTCAAGGAACTATTTGCCAATATTCGCTTGCTAAAATCCCAAGGAATTGCCTTTATCTATATTTCCCATCATCTTCATGAGATTTTCGAAATTGCTGACCGGGTAACGGTTCTTCGTGATGGAAAGTACATTTGTGAGGCTCTGGTAAAGGAGATTGACGAAGAGTTTTTGGTTACCAAAATGGTAGGGCGCAAACTGGAGAATATCTATGGGCAGCGTCCAGTTCTTGAAATTCCTCGCGAAACAGTCTTTGCGGTGAGTAACTTAACCAGAAAGAATGTTTTTAAAAACATTACTTTCAATATTGGCCGGGGGGAGATTGTGGGGATGGCCGGTCTCATTGGTGCTGGTAGAACCGAAATTGCACGGACGATTTTTGGTGCAGATGGTGGAAATTACCAGGGTGAGATTACTCTGGAAGAAAAAGTTTTGCATCCACAAAATCCTAAAGAGGCTATTGCGGCTGGTATTGGTTATATGAGTGAAGACCGTAAAAATCAAGGTCTTTATATTCGAGCATCCATTAAGGCGAACTTGATTTCTAATCGTTTAAAGTCTTTCAGCAAAAGGGGATTCCTATCGGAAAAGAAAATTTTGCAAAGAGCCCGAAAGGATATAGAGGAATTTTCTATTGCCACCCCCAGTCCAGAACAATTAGTTGGCAGGTTATCAGGAGGCAACCAGCAAAAAGTCATGCTGGCCACGTGGATTGGCATAAAACCTAAGCTTCTAATTGTGGATGAACCCACCAGAGGGGTGGATATCGGTGCTAAAAGTGAAATTTACACTCTTTTACGTAAATTAGCTGCCCAAGGGGTAGCTATCTTGATGATTTCTTCTGACCTTCCTGAAATCTTAGGGCTTAGCGATCGTATTATTGTGATTAAAAATGGAGCCGTAAGCGGAATCCTATCAGGTGCCGGAAGCAATGAAGAAGAGATCATTAGCTTAGCGGCCGGTTCAACAATAGAAGAGGGAGGCGCCCATGAGTGTCATTAAACAACTAGCAAGACAACGAGAGTTTTTTATTTTTATTATCGTATTGGTATTATTTGGCAGTTTAAGCCTGTATTCCCCGGTATTTCTATCTTTTACTAACCAGAGTGCGCTCTTTTTAAGTATGTCGGTGGAAGTTATGATTGCCGTAGGCATGACTATGCTCATGGTCAGCGGTGGTTTTGATATGTCTGTAGGCTCTGTGTTAGCCTTTTCCGGTGCTTGTGCCGGATTAGCTCTGAAAAGTGGTTTACCCCCAGCAGTAGCCGTGGTATCAGGCTTGATTGTGGGTAGTATTGCTGGTCTTTTCAACGGTTTTGTTGTGGCACGGCTCGGAGTGAATCCCTTTGTTACCACCTTGGCCAGCTTGAGTCTGTTTCGCGGTCTGACCTTGATTGTCACCAGAGGGCAGAATATTGCCGGGTTAGGCAGTGAATTTAATGGGATTGGCCAAGCCTCATTCTTAGGTATTCAGTCACCGATTTGGTATGCTCTGATTCTGGTGATTGTAGGCGATATCTTACTCCGTAAGTCCAAGTTTTTGCGCCAAAATTATTACATTGGCGGTAACGAAAATGCAGCCGTGCTATCCGGCATGAGTGTGCGCAAAATCAAAATTATCAATTACGTTATCGTAGGTTTATTGGCTGGCTTTGCCGGTATTGTTATTACTGCCCGAATGGGATCGGCAGCGGTAACCCAGGGAACCGGACTAGAACTGCGGGTAATTACAGCTGTTATCATCGGTGGTGCCAGTCTTCAGGGTGGTGAGGGTACGGTAATCGGTGCCTTCTTCGGTTCACTACTTATGGCCTTAATTACCAACGGTCTAACCCTAATCGGGGTCGATGTATACTGGCACACTTTTGTAATCGGTGCAACCTTGCTGGGTGCGGTACTCCTTGATCAATTAGGAAAATCAAAAAAAGCGGCTTGAAATAAATCATAAAGTGAGCCATGGTTGTGAGTCTAAGATGAACCAGGGCAAGCAGAAAAGAGGAATGTATGAATAGCTATGAACGAGTAAAGCTGGCCTTAGCCCATAAAGAACCGGATCAAATACCCTTTGATCTGGGAGCAACAGTTCTGACCGGCATGAACATTTCTACCTATAAAAAACTACGGAGCTATATTGGCCTACCGGAAAAAGAGGCGAAGATCGTCGATGAAATGCAGCAATTAGCGTACATTGATGAAGATATGATTGATTATTTGGGGGTAGATGTTCGTTGTATAGATCCCTCACCAGTACTCTCGCCCTTACAAACTGCACCGCAAGTACAGGGTGAATACTGGCAGCAGACCGATGAATGGGGAATTGGGTGGAAGATGCCCCGACAGGGTGGTCATTATTATGATATGGTAAAGCACCCTCTTGCGGAAGTAGAAGATATGGCAGAACTGAAGAACTATCCTTGGCCTAATCCGGTGGCGGAAGGGCGTTTTGCTACGATGAAGGAGCGGGCAGACCGTTTCGTTTTTGAAAAACAACAAGCCTATGTCTTGGGACGTTTTTGTGCTGGAATCTGGGAAATGGCCCTCTGGACCAATGGCTTTGAAAAATTCTTTTGTGACATGATGGTAAACGAGAGCTATGCCCATGGATTGATGGAATTTATCACGGAACAAAAAATGGCTTATTGGGAGAAGGCTCTGGCTACAGTGGGGAGCAATGTTTTGGTAGTGTCAGAAGCAGATGATTTGGCTACCCAGATTAGTCTTTTGGTTTCTCCGGAGCTTTATAAGAAGGTAGTCCACCCTTACCACAAAAAGCTGTTTAGTTTTATTCGTAGTAAAGCTCAAAGCCCGGTGCATATTTTTTATCATTCCTGTGGTGCCATCAGTGAGCTGATTCCCCTATTAATTGATGAGGGGGTAGATGTACTTAACCCGGTTCAGGTGAGTGCCAAGGGAATGGATAGCCAACACTTGAAGCGTGAATTCGGCAAAGATATTACTTTTTGGGGTGGTGGAATTGATACCCAAAGTGTACTTCCCAGAGGCAATCCGGCAGAGATTAGAGAAGAAGTTAAGCGGCGAATTGACCACTTGGCAACGGGCGGCGGTTTTATCTTTACTCCAGTACATAATGTTCAGAGCGACGTCCCACCGGAAAACTACCTGGCTATGTGGCAAGCCTTTAAGGAATATGGAAAATATTGATAGTTTCCTTGTCTCTGGTAATACTCTCTTTCTCAGGCTCATGCTAAAATGAAAGCCTATAGCTTTATAGGGGAGAGAAAATCAATGAAAGAGACAGTATATTATGTTGGCAGAAGTGGAACTTGCCACTATCAGACGTTAGAAGCAGCTCTGGCTGCGGCACCTAAGGATGATAGCCCTCTTTTACTCTTGGTGCAGGCTGGAGACTATCGTGAAAATGTAAAGCTCTATCGCGATAATGTAACTATTCGTGCCTTGGGAGAGGTCAAGATAATTGGGGAGCTTAGTGCCCACCAGTTAGACGAAGAAGGGAAACCCTTAGGTACTTTTCGCACTGCTACCCTTCTGGTCAATGCCCGAAATATTCGACTTTGTAATTTGACAATTATTAATGAGGCTGGACCGGGAGAAGTGGTGGAACAGGCGGTAGCTGCATTTCTTTGGGGTCAGTCTATACAGCTGGAACATTGCCGTTTTCTGGGTTATCAGGATACCCTTTGTTTGGGGCCACTGCCTCCTACTGATAAGTATGGCAATCCAATGACCGCAGCTTACATCCGGCGGACCTTTGCGGAAAGTTCCTATACGCTAGATTATTGTTATGTAGAAGGCACCTTAGATTTTATCTTTGGTGGCGGGCAGGCGGAATTTTTCCGTTGTCAAATTCACTCTCTGACTCAGCCAGATCAGCTCCCAGGCTATATCACAGCGGCAGCTACTCCTGAGCAACAAAATAGTGGCTTTTGTTTCAAAGATTGCTTGCTTACGGCTGAATCAGAAACCGCAAATGTATTTCTAGGGCGGCCTTGGCGGTCTTATGCCGCCGTTTCCTTTGAAGATTGTCGGATTGATTCTCATATTGATCCTAAGGGCTGGGGTGACTGGGATAATCCTGCCAATCATCAGACCGTTAAGTTCCGGGAAGCGAATAATCAATATTTGGGGTCTTCACTTCAAAGGCCAGAGTGGGTTGATTTTAGCAAAGAATAAAGTCTGGGCTGGTAAGCGAAGAACGCCTACCAGCCCAGAGGATTCTTTAAGATGACTAACTTCAATTAGGATTCTGAACCCCTTTTATCCTGAAGTTTAGTAACTACTTTGGGGAACCAATGCTGCGTGCGGTTAGCTATTTTTACAAGGGCTAACATTACCGGTACTTCGACTAAAACACCTACGATAGTGGCTAAAGCTGCCGGAGAAGAGGTGCCAAAGAGCGCAATGGCTACAGCCACAGCCAATTCGAAAAAGTTAGACGCTCCGATCATACCGGCCGGTGCAGCGATGTCGTGGGGTAGTTTTAATCTTTTTGAGGCCAGATAGGCAATAAAGAAAATCAAGAAAGTCTGTATTGTTAGTGGGATGGCAATGAGAAGAATATGTAAGGGATTTTCAAGAATTACATTGCCCTGGAAAGAAAAGATGATTACAAGAGTCAGTAAAAGGCCAATAATAGTAATGTTGTTAAACTTAGGTATGAATTGGGTGTTAAAATACCCTTCGCCTTTATTCTTGATTACTAAATGACGGGTAATCATACCGGCGGCTAGGGGGATAACCACAAAGAGCAGAATGGAAAGAAGTAGTGTATCCCAAGGTACAGTAACGCCACCGACTCCTAGCAGGAAAGCTACAATAGGAGTAAAGAGCAATAGAATAAGCAAATCATTGGTAGCAACTTGGACAACCGTGTAGGCTGGATTGCCTTTGGTTAAATGGCTCCAAACAAAGACCATTGCTGTGCAGGGGGCAGCTCCAAGAAGAACTGCTCCAGCCAGGTACTCTTTAGCCAGATCGGCTGGAATTAGGTTTTGAAAAATCACAAAAAAGAACAATGAGGCAATTCCAAACATGGTAAAAGGTTTGATCAGCCAGTTAGTAACCCAGGTAACATACAGTCCTTTAGGCTCTTTACGAACATTTTTAATACTGGCAAAATCCACCTTCATCATCATTGGATAAATCATTAACCAAATGAGAATAGCAATAGGTATTGAAACCTGAGCATATTCGAAATTACTCAAAAAGTGCGGGATAGCAGGTAGAAATTTACCGATGCTAACACCCACTATCATACAAAGAACCACCCAAATAGTTAGATACTTTTCAAAAAAACTGATGCCTGTAGAAATTTTTTTCTTACTCACAATAAACCTCCATGTACTTTAGGTATTACTTAGCTGGAATTCAGCCAAATCAATCAATCATTTGCAATCAATAGTTGCTCGATAAGCTTTTTGAGCGTTTTGGTCAGAAGCATATTCCGGTAATTGAGGTAAATTGTGAACCAAATACAGCCAAAGCTCCTGATGATTTTTTTTAAAATCATCACTAATAAAATAGTAGATCCACTGCGCTTTTTTATAACTAGCCAGAATTCCAGCCTTTTTCAGCAAGGTCAAATGTCGTGAAGCGTTTGATTGAGTCATTTCAAGACTGGCTTCAATTTCGCAAACACAGGCCTCGCTATGAAGTAGAAGGGCCAAAATACGTAACCGGCTATGCTCTGAAAGTGCTTTAAAAATATCAATCATTTTGGTGATCTCCTTATTCGCGTATGCACATACACTCATATACAGTTTTGCTAATTCTAGCATAGCCTTAAAAAGGATACAAGGGATGAAGAAAGTAAATTTTAGTAATATTTACTTTTGTTTGGGACTATCGTAATCCGCCAATAAATATCATAAATGCTCCCAAGAGTGAAGCATCAAAGGTGATGAGTGAAAGGAAGAGCCCCAAAAAGAAACAAATCCAGTAGCTAATCTTTCTAGAAACTTGCCATTTTTCATTGGGGACAATCGTACCTGAAGTGTTATAATAGCGAAATTTGTATCGCTCCATTTTCCAAATTAACTCAGGAAACCCGGCGGAGATTCCGGCGGAGGCAATAAGAATAATTCCTATTACAGCAACAATGAAAAATTTTGACCAGATGAAAGACAGGAGCAGTATTAAAATGGCCATAGCAAAGAAAAACCATTTTATTTTCCTATCCTTATCCGTTGCTATAACAGGTTGAAGTTGATCCATGAGTCGATCAATTTGAGCATTTAATACAAGATCCGTACCTTTAGGTGGTAAATCAGCTCCGCAGTTAGAACAGTGCCTATTGGTATCACTATTCTTATAACCACACTTCTGACAGAACATATCCTTTTTCCCCCTCTAAAAGCTATTCATATGAGTCAGAGTATAGCATATTATAATTAAAATGACTTAAATATCACTAAAGATATGGCTTGTATCGTTCTGGTCATTTTACTAAAAAAGAATAAAGAGGCCTAAGAATTATCTTGTTGACTTCGGACAATTCTTGGCCACTATGTATTTAGCAAGTATTTGATAAGTATTGTCTGTTTTTGCCTTTCACCGTCTATGGCTCTTAGCAAACTTCCGGCTCTGGGGTATCTGTCATTGCCACGACCGATGCCTTAGCAAGATAATCTCGTTCACTTCGACGCAAGGTGATTTGCAAGACCGTTAAAGATAGTAGTAAAGAAACAAAGTCAGCAATGGGCTGGGCATAAATTAAACCATAAAATCCTAAAACTGTATTCATAATCAGGACAGTGGGAATATAAATCATGCCTTGGCGGAGCACAGACAAGAGTAGTGCCGCCAGTGGTTTTCCCATGGCTTGAACGGAAATGGAGGATAGCATAATAGCTCCCCAGAAAGGTAAAGACCACAGCAGTGCATTTAGAATCCGAACAGCAACATCAATAACTTCTTGTAAAGGGGTGAAAACAGCGATAAGATTTTCGCCGAAGAGCAAAAAGGTAACCGTTAACACAATTCCTACCAGAGCAGTAATACCAATACCTTGCTTGATGATGGCTTTCATACGGGTAAAATTCTTGGCACCAAAATTATAGCCCACTAAAGGTTGTAGTCCAGCACCAAAGCCCATAAACATAAATGTTCCGATAGTGATTATTTTTCCGGCTACTCCATAGGCAGCTACGGTTATATCACCATAACCAGCGGCTAAATTATTACAAACAGCCATTGCTACTCCGGCTAGAATCTGACTAATCGTGCTGGGGGTTCCAATCAGAAAAATATTCTTGATAATGACTTTTTGAAAGATGCCTTTCTTGAGCTGAATTTTAAGTAGTGACTTACCTGACAGATAAAAGTAAAGATAAAAGGCCAGCCCCAGAGCATTACCAATAACCGTGGCAACAGCCGCTCCCGTCACACCCATCTTGAATACAAAAATGAAGAGAGGATCTAAAATAATATTGGCGACAGTTCCAATTAACATACCCTTCATAGAGTCCATAGCAGCACCCTCACTGCGGAGGATTTGTCCCAGAGCAAAATTGCCCATAATGAATATAGCGCCCACAAAGAGAGGAATTACATAGCCCTCAGCATAGGGGGCAGTTTGGCTGCTGGCTCCCAGAAGTTTGACCAGAGGACTAGAAAAGATTAGGCCAAAAACCGTAGCTAAAAGACCGGCAATCAGGACAAATACTACGCTAACAGACAAGGTCCTTGTAGCTTGCTCCGTTCTTTTCTCCCCCAAACTTCTGGAAATAAAAGAGGCGGCACCGGTACCAATAAGTCCAGCGATAGACATCAATACCATAAAAACCGGCAGAGTCAAGTTAGTAGCTGCCAATTGATTGGCGTCTTTAAGCATCCCTACAAAAAAAGTATCAACCATATTGTAAAGGATTTGAATCATCATTCCGGCTACCACCGGTAAGGCCATTTTCATAATGGCAATAGGAACCCGCTCTTCTTTTAGTATAAATATACGCTTGTCATCCATGCCTTTGTTCTCCTTGTATATCAAGATTACGTTTTATTTTCTCGCTGCTTCCCCAGCATTTTCAGCCACTTTCAAAAAAATCTCTTCAAAGACCTGTTTTTGCTTAGGTGTAACCCCAGCAAAAAGTATCTGATCCCACTTGCGTAGCAGATCAATAATGGTAGGCATAAAGCTAACGCCTTCCGCCCTTAAGGTAAAGAGATAAGAGCGCTTGTCCTTTTGGTGGGCATGGCGTGTTACAAAGTTTCTTGTCTCTAGCAGTTTCATTGTGCGGGTAAGAGCGGCTTTGTCATAGTGGAGTTCTTCATTCAACTGATCCTGACTACAGCCGCTTTTCTCTCCAGAGGTCAGGTGATTTTGGTACAATACTAGTAAAACCATTGCTTCACTGGAAGTCATGTCATACTCCTTTAAGGCGGTGCGTAAAAATTGTCGATAGTACTTGTCGACAATGAACAAATACTTACCAAGACAGTCTCCAGATGATCTCTTGCCATTTTTCGTAGACATATAAAACCTCGCTAAAGTAATAGTTGATTAATCAACTAAATCCTACGCTTTTTTAATTGATTTGTCAACTATTTTTTTGAAGGTTGAGAGTTCGAAAACTAGCTATAAACTTCAATAAGAAGAGCCTAGAATGAAGCAATCTGCTATCATAGGAAACATTACTGATATATCTCATTATATATAAATCTCTGAACTAATTACTGGAAAATTATATTGAGAATAGCTTTAAAAGAAAAAGGGAAGAGTGCCCTAATAATAGCGCCCTCTACCCCTTACATTTTGACTTTGACTGCTAGCATAAAGCGTAAAAAAATATCAGCTTTTCATTTCTCGTAGATTTTAGTCATCCTGGGCTAAACTTTCATCAATCAAAAGCTGAATTTTAGGGCCGCAGCGTCTGCCATTACAGCTACCACTACCAGCTCCGGTCTTAGCCCAAACGGCCTCCACACTGTGTGCTCCTTCAGCAATAGCTTTCTTGATAACAGCCCGGTTAATGGCTTTGCATAAGCAAACTTTGGTTAATTTATCCATGATTTCTTGATTTTCCATATTTGTCTCCCTTTTCTTTTTTAGCATGACCGTAGGGAAGGGGGAGCCTCCACTACAATCTCTATTATATTCTTAATTTTAGTAATTGGTATTAAAAGATTTTTTTATAAAAATTTAGCCCGCTCATAACTTTTGGGCCAAAGGATATTTGCCCCCAATTCATGGGCAGCTTGCAGAGGAAAATGAGGGTTACGTAATAGTTCCCTGCCCACAAAAACCATATCCGCCCGCTTATTGGCAATAATTTCTTCTAACATATGGGACTGGGTTAATAGCCCACCACCAATAACCGGCAGTTTACAGCCGGTTTTTAGTTTTTCAGCCAATGGAATTTGATATCCGGGAAAGAAAGGCGGAACAACCGAAACAACACCGCCCGAGCTTACATGTACTAGATCAACGCCATGGCTTTTAACCAGATTGATCATTTTAACCAGATCAAGAGGCTGATTACCACCGGGAGCATAATCCTCAGCGCTAATTCGAACCCCAAGAACTCCATGAAAAACTTTCTTTACCGCCAAAATAACCTGAGCCAAGAAGCGAACCCGGTTTTCATGAGAACCACCATAGTCGTCTTGTCTTTGATTAGAGAGGGGCGATAGAAAGGAAGACAGCAGGTAGCCATGAGCCGCATGGATTTCCAGGTATTCAAAACCGGCTTGTTCGGCTCGGGCAGCGGCTTCTGAAAAGAGCTGGACACAATGCCTGATATCCTCCAAAGTCATGGCTTTGGGCTGGGGAAAATCCTCGCTAAAAGGGATATCTGAAGGTCCGTAGATGATTTCTTCCGAAAGAGCTCCGCACTTTCTGCCAGCGTGATTGATTTGAATCCCGGCTATCGCACCATAGTTTTTTATTTGTCCGGCTATTTTTTGGAGTCCAGGCACTTGATTGTCATTCCACAGACCTAAATCTTGGTCAGAAATTCTTCCACAGGGTTCAATAGCTGTAGCTTCCAAAATGATTAAACCAACACCGCCAATAGCTCTGGAAAGGTAGTGGGTCAAGTGAAAATCCGTGGCGCAGCCGGAGACGTCGGCCTGATACATGCACATGGGGGGCATGACTATTCGATTTTTGATTTCTATATTACCCACTTGAAGTGGTGAAAATAACGTAGACATATTTATACCTCGTAATTCTTTCAATTTATAACTTCCATTTTAGAGATAAAAGTAGCCAAGGTAAAGCTAGGCGGCACTATTTGCTATCAGATTTTGGTATAGATTATCTGTAGTGAGATAGAGAAGAGGCTATAATCCAGAGCTATAACCTTGTTTTAGAAGGCTATGTTTACGATACAAAAAAGGTGTGAAGAAAAACTTTCCTCCACACCTTAATGAAAAGATTGCTCTAAAATTCAGTTGTCAGTCAATGATCTGAAAGCTATCATCCAGCTTAATAACCTGATTCTTTTGTGCAGAACTAAAGATAGCGTCAATCAGCCGCATAACCATTAGCACCTCTTGAGGCTGAATCCTTAGGGCTGCCCCCTCTTGAATGGAGGCCTGCATATTCTGATATAGTTCGCGAATATCGGCAGTTACATCGGGAAGTGGATACTGCTGAATGGTATCTTCACTCCGGGGCGCCATAGTCTTAGTTAGTCCGGCAGCCGTTACCACCGGAATGGCATCTCGCTTTTCCCAATCAGAAACCATTACAATTTTGCCATCTCTCTGCCAATTCTCAATAATGGCACTGCCATTACTGCCCTGTACATACCAGCGGGGCATAGAAATAAAATTACTGGTTCCAACTTCAACTAACCAAGTAATGTCTTGATCAAAGTTAAAGGTGACTCGAAAACCGTCATCGACTTCACCGCAAGTGACATAGAACAGTTGGGCGTAGAGGCTCTTTAAGGGATAGGCCTTCATTATCTGCAGCATCTGATCAAAGAGGTGAACACCCCAGTCTAAGACCATACCGCCGCCATGAATTTTCTTCGTCCGCCAGTCTCCAGGGATTCCACGGCTGCCGTGAACACGGCTTTCAATATTAAAAATTCGACCCAGCGCATTCTCTTGAGCGATCTGCTTTACTACCAGAAAGTCTTCATCCCAGCGGCGGTTCTGGTGGATACTAAAGATTTTGCCCATTCTTTCAGCAGTTTGGATCATAGTCTCCAGCTCCTGACTATTAAGTGCCACAGGCTTTTCGCACAAAACATGCTTACCGGCCTCAAGGCTCTGCACCACCAAAGGCAAGTGACTGTCATTAGGAGTGGCAATAGTTATTAAATCAACCAGAGGATCAGCCCAGAGCTCTTCTAAAGAGGAATAGACCGCCAGTCCTTGAGAGCGAGCTAAGGCTTGGCGCTCAGAATCAATATCATAGATGCCCAATACCTGCATACCGGGGATACGGCAGAGGGTATCTTTATGCCATCCACCCATGCCGCCATACCCGATGATGGCTACATTAAAAATCTTATCTTGCATTATGTATTTCCCTTACTTTCTGTCAAAATCCTTATGTCCACCACAGCTGGCCGGGGTTGTCTTTAATTATGACATCATGGAGAAAGTGAATAGCCTTATCGAGACCCTCTTCTACAGACATTAAAGCATCCTCATGCTCAATACTAATGGCACCATCGTAACCATTGATCCGAAGGGCTGACAGAGTGTCCTTCCATTGTCCGGCATCATGACCATAACCAACTGTACGGAACAGCCAGGAACGATTAGAGATATCGCCTAAATTACCAGTATCCAGAACACCATTTTCAGCAGTATTCTGCTTGTTAATATTTGTATCCTTGGCGTGAAAATGATAGATTGCACCTTTTAAAGATCGGATAGCGGCAACTGGATCCATACCCTGCCAATAGAGGTGACTAGGGTCAAAGTTAGCTCCGATGGCCTCACCTACTGCACTGCGCAGACGCAGGAGGGTAGCCGGATTATAAACGCAGAAGCCCGGGTGCATCTCCAGAGCAATTTTATCAACCCCGTAATCTGCGGCTTGAGCAGCTGCCTCCTTCCAGAAAGGAATCAAAACATCGTCCCACTGATAGGCCAAAATCTTCTGGAAATCTTCCGGCCAAGCGCAAGTTACCCAGTTAGAATAGCGAGCGCCCTCTTGGTCTCCGGGACAGCCGGAGAAAGTAACTACCGTATGAATATCCATTTTCTCTGCCAATTTTAAGGTGGTTGCGAAATCCGCTGCCGCCTGCTGACGAATGGCAGCGTCAGGATGTACGTGATTTGAGTGGCAGCTAAAAGCGCTAATCTCTAAATGGTATTTCTCTAATAAGTCTTTAAACTGCTGCAGTTTAGCAGGGCTGGCTAAAAGCTCAGTGGGGTTGCAGTGACCGGTTCCGGGAAAACCACCCGTACCAATTTCAACCATCTGTACGCCTCTTTGGCTTAAATAGGCAAAAGCCTCTTCAGTAGAACGATCATAGAGGGGGACGGTAAATACACTAAGTTTCATACGTATCTCCTTAAAACTTTACTTTATAAACTCATAATATGGCGATAGCCTTTTTCTACACTGGTGAAGGGTGAAACTGCAAAGGCCTCCTGCTCAAGGATAAAATGCTTCACCCCAATAGACTGAGCCTCTTGAATCAATTGCGAAAAATCCAAAACCCCTTCGTCCAGATCAACACAAAGTTTACTTTCAAAATCCTTCATCTGCTTTAGGTGTAATAGACGGATTCTATTACTATAGCGCTTCAGGGTCGCGGATAAATCAATGCCGGCATAGGCGCCCCAAAAAAGATCCATCTCCCAGTCCATCAGGGAAGAGGGCACCTTCTCCAGTAGGATATCCATAAGCCTTTGACCCTCAGTCAGAACCAGCTCGTGATCATGATTATGATAGGCAAAGCCAAAACCAGCTGAGGTAATTTTTTGCCCCAATAGGGTAAGCTCAGCAGCCAAAACTTCCGCCTCACTTCTGGTCTTGATGTCCGACCAAGGAACAATAATGTAGTCTGTACCCAGAACTTGATTATAGGCTAATTCTTCTGCCAAATTCTCTCGTAAACGTTCTAAAGAAACGTGGCTTCCCACCGAACGAAGCTGATTGCGATCCAAAAGCTGACGCATTTCTGGTGCTGAAAACTCACCATAACCGGCAAATTCAACCCCGGTATAGCCGATCTGACCCAGACGCTCTAAAACTGCCGCAAAATCTTGGGCAGTTTCTTCCCGTAGGGAATAGAGTTGGATCGAAAAGTCTCTAACTAATGGCATATTGACTCCTTTCAAAGCATGAATATCCTTTCAAGCTTTCTTAGAATAAAAGAGCAGATACAAAGACCCAAAGCACTAATTGGGCTGAAAAATTACAGGACAATCTGCTTGCCTTCACGAGCTGACTGATAAATGGCGTCCAACACTTGGGTAACAGCGGCTGCCTGTTCCGGCAACACCACCAGCTCACCCTCACCCATGACCGCCCGAAGGAATGTCCTTTGTTCTAAGATTTCCGGTGTATCCTGAGCACCTTCAAAAAAGGCCACTTCACCCATATCCAAGTCTGGCTTTAAGGTGTATTGACGATCGTTCTTAGTGCCGTTAATGATTAGACCGTCGTTCATATCGGCACCGGCCTTAGTACCGCAGAGCACGGTTTTGGCTTCATTGACGTCCAGTGTATTCAGTGCCCAGCTGGCTTCCAAGGTAATAGTCGCACCATTTTCCATAATAATAAAACCAAAAGCGCTGTCTTCCACGGTAAACTCTTCCGGATTCCAAGGGCCAAAGGCATTGGCGGGCTGGGTCTCATTATTAAGCTTGTGATAGGTTGTTCCTACCACGGACTTAACTTTATAGTTGTTCATCATCCATAGGGTCAGATCCAGAGCATGAGTGCCGATATCAATCAGAGGTCCGCCGCCTTGTTCATATTCATTGAGAAAAACACCCCAGGTAGGTACAGCTCTACGGCGGATGGCCTTAGCCTTGGCGTAGTAGACCTCACCTAATTCGCCATTATCACATTCTGTCTTCAAGTAACGGCTATCGGCGCGGAAGCGGTTCTGGTATCCGATAGTCAAGAGCTTTCCTGTTTCCTTGGCAGCATCACACATCGCCAGTGCCTCTTGATAATTCATTGCCATAGGCTTTTCGCACATGACATGCTTACCAGAGTGTAAGGCAGCAATAGAAATCTCACTGTGGCTGCGGTTCGGTGTGCAAACATAAACGGCATCCAAATCCAGTGCCAGAAGCTCCTTGTAATCTTGAAAAACAGCCGCTCCTTCAATGCCATATTTTGCAGCGGCAGTTTGTGCCCGTTCTTCAACAATATCGCAGAATGCGACGATATCGGCTAAGCCGACTTTAGCAATAGCCGGTAAGTGCTTATTGTTAGCAATTCCGCCACATCCGATGATTCCTACTTTTAAATTTGCCATATCTACACCTCTTAGTTTTTAATTGATTTTGCTGATTAACGACATTATAATAAAAATCAAAGTAAAACTGTATGCCACTAAGGAATTAGTTTGTGCCAAATAATGCAAATATTTAAGCTAAGGAGACTTTGGCATGTCGAAAACATTAGGCGTCTATGAAGTACAGCGGGATGCTCATCATTACCCCACTTGCTGGCAGATGATAGGCAATGTCTGTATGCCCCATTTCCATAGCTCCTGGGAACTGGTTTATGTGACCAGTGGAGAACTGGAAGCTGCGGCAGATGGCAGAATCTTCCGGCTGCAGGCCGGAGATTTATTGGCCGTGCCAGGTTATGCTGTTCACCGCTACAATTCCTCACCGGAAACAGACACCTATGTTATGGTTATTCCGATTGATTATATTCCTATGTTTCAACAGAAGATAGAAGGGCGGCGCTGTCAGGTTCTTCACCTCACTGCCGGTACTTCCAGCGCTGAAATCGGTCGTTCTCTGGGCATTTTATCCCAGGAGGGCGATGAGGGCAAAGACTCCTTTCTGATGCGCGGTCATTGCTATGTGATTTTAGGCTTGCTTTTGGAACATATTCAGATGGATAGCAAAGATTACAACAGCGATCAAAATGTTACCCGGGACATTCTGGATTACTTGCATGGACATTATTTGCAACCGCTCTCCCTACAAGAGATCGCCACTTCCCTTGGCTATAGCCGTAGCAGCATATCCCACACCTTTAACAAAAATGTTGGTTGTAGTATTCCAGAATATTTAGGAAGGCTTCGCTCAAGAGCAGCGGCGACCATGCTTTTAGAGCAGAATACTGCCGTTACCGACGTGGCTATTAGTAGCGGCTTCGAGAGTGTGCGTAGCTTTTATCGAATCTTTAAACAGTGCTTTGGGGTGACGCCTTCGCAGTTTATTCAGCTATCTCTTGATGATCCGGAGGGGATGATTAAGAGTAATCATTTGCATGTCTGTTGAGTGGGATAGGGATGGAATAAATTCAGAAGATTAAGCAAGTAATAAATATAAAACTGCGGTTATGTCTTGACAAAGGGATGTTCTTTATTCAAAATATATCTATTCGATATATCTAGGAGGTAGATTGTGTTACATTACATAGTTCTTGGCATGTTGCTAAATGAAGATTTAACTGGCTATGAACTTAAAAAGAAGATAGAAGCAGGAGTCGGTGTATTTTATAGAGCCAGTTATGGGAGTTTGTACCCAGGCTTAAAGCGTTTGACAAGCGATGGACACCTCTTAATGTATGAAAAGCCTTATGGGAATAGGAAAAAAATTTTTTATCAAATTACCGCTGAAGGTGAAAAATTCTTTAATGCGTGGTTAGTGTCCCCTATGAACGTGCTAGATGGAACAAACGTGCATTTAGCCAAAGTGTATTTTTTTGATAACCTATCGGATGAAAACCGGAACCAGCAACTATCAGAATACCAAATGAATAATGAAAGCTACTTGCGCAAGTTACAGGCCTTAAAAGAACACTATGATAAATTAGAAAATAAGGATCAATATTATTACAAACTTTCTACTCTATATTATGGTATCTGTGTTACCGCTGAAACCATACGGTGGTGTCAACACATAAAAGCTAAAAACAAATTGGCGGATTTATTGCATTTGGAGGCTTGATTATGAGTACAACAATTTTGCGAATCAATTTAAATGGCGTAAACTGCTACTTAATTAAGACAGAAAAGGGTTTTATTCTTTTTGATACAGGGGGGCATATTGTTACTGACAAGAAACCCACCAGTAGAAGAGAACTACTAACTGCTGCCCTTGAGAGTGCGGGGTGTACGGGTAACGATCTTCGTTTAATTGTGCTAACCCACGGTGATTGTGATCATGCATTTAATGCTGCTTACATCAAGAATTTGTATCAGGCCAAAATTGCAATTCATGTTGGCGATAAAGACTTAGTAGAAAATCCTACTTTGCAGAAATGGATGGAAAGTTTTAGCTACCGTTCCCTGAGTTATAGATTGGCCTTTGTATTACTGAAAAAGACCATAACAAAAGTTACACAAAGAAGCCTTGCGGATTTTGATTCTTTTAAACCAGATATCTATTTGCTCGATGGTGATACCCTCTTAGCTTACGGTCTTGATGCTCAGATCGTTCATATTCCTGGCCATAGCCTAGGTTCTATTGGCATACTTTTCCCAAATGGAGATCTAATTGCTGGCGATACTTGGGCCAATGTTAAGAAACCTTGCCAAGCGCAGAACGCGCTAAATTTTGATCTGCTAGACAGCAGCCTAGCTAAGTTAAAAAAGCTTCCTGTAAAAATGATTTATCCTGGACATGGCGTTCCTTTTGAAAGGTCAGCAGTGCCATTTTAAATAAAATGACACTGCCAAGCTCCATTTACAATTGAACCGATACTTTCCTGGCAAACAAGCGGTTATCCCCGTGTTGGTGAGGGATACCGGAGGAATTACAATCAAAGATATTTTCGGTGCATTCATCTATCTGCCAGTCATGAAAGGCGGTAAACAGCCTTCCAGATTGCCAAAAATAGGAATGCTCCTCTTGTTCTGGCGGGGGAGCGATAAAGGGCTTCTCTACAAAAACCTGAAAAGCAACCAGACCATTGGGGGTAACATGTGACTTGTAGTTTTCCATGATATCAGCCCGTAATTCCGGCTTAATATAGTGGAATACACCGCTAGAGTAGAGGATATCGTAATCTTCTTCCAGCCGGTAATCCCAGATATTGGCACGAAAAGTTTTAACCTGAACCTGAGCTTTTTCGGCTAGTCGTTTCGTTTTTTCAAGCCCGGAGGCGGATATATCAAAAGCACTTACTTCATAGCCACAACGGGCAAAAAAGACCGCATCCTTTCCTTCACCGCAACCGATATCCAGCAGTTTCAAAGGTCGGGTAGGGGGGAGTAGTTTTAGCACCCTTAGGCACATGTCCGAAGGTTCAACGCCCCAAAAGTATTCCGCTTTTTTGTATTCATCCTCATAGTAAGAAACATCCTCAGCAAAAGCAGAATAACCCATGAGTTTATCTACACTGACCCCAAATATTTTGGCGATTTCCGGTAACAGCATGGTATCAGGGATCGTTTGACCCGTCTCCCACTTGCTTACTGCTTGAAAGGTGATTCCAAGTTTATCAGCCAAGGACTCTTGAGTGATTCCCATGGCTTTTCTATATTGGGATATGTTTCTGGCCAAAATTTCACGCATAGTTTTCCGTACCTCCGAGAATATGATAATACGTTTTGTTTTAGGATCATTCAATAACTCTGTACTTGAAAATTAGCGCAATTCAACTGTAGGTTGAATTTTTGGTGCTTATGTGTCTCGGAAATTCAAAAAATAGGATTAATTTAGCCTATTTATGTTATAATAGAAGCAGCGAAGGGAGGTGTCAAACTTGAAAGTAGATACAAAGAATCTTATGTCAATTACGGAAGCAAACCAAAATTTTTCTCGGGTCACTCGGATGGTAGATGAGAATGGTGCAGTAATAATTCTAAAAAACAATGTCCCACGCTATGTGGTAATGGAAATAAGCCAATTAGAAAAAGAACAGCAGATGTCAGATGAGGATATCTTGGACATTTCTAAGCGGCTAATTGATCAAAATCGCAAGGCCTATGAGGAGCTTGCCAAATGATAAGGATAAGTGTAGAGCAAGTGATTGCTGTTCATTTACAGCTAATTGCTGAAACGGGTGGATCAGATGGGATACTTGATCGTGGACTATTAGAGTCTGCATTGTGGTCGCCGTTTCAAAGTTTTGGAAGGGAAGAGCTCTATCCTAGTATCCAACATAAAGCTGCACAGATGTGCTATGCCTTAATTGCTAATCATCCATTTATAGATGGTAACAAGCGGATTGGGGTACATGTAATGTTAGTATTTTTGAAGGTGAATGGATTTGACTTAGAGTATACACAGGAAGAGCTTATATTTTTAGGATTAAATGTGGCTCAGGGAAGCTTGAAGGCAGAAGATATATTTCAGTGGATAGTAGAGCACTGTTGATGACCCTCTACTATCCACTTTAGACCCAGAATTTTAAACCCAGAATTCGGAAATTAATTTAGCCTAAAATCATTAATTCGTTACAACCAACTTACTATTCTCCATAAATATAAACAGCATTCCTTGAATATCGGATAGAGGCAAAATTTCATCTCTAATGTTAATTCGAAGTGTTTCACGCATGAATTTTTGGCGGTTTATTATTCTTTTATATGCCTTAGGCGCCATGCGTTCTAATTCTTTCCTTAAAGCTTCATCAGCAATGATTATCCCATCTTCTACGTGAACCGTAGCGTAGGGATTTTGCTTAGCGCCAATTAAATCACACTGAATTGCCATACCACTTTGAATCTTTGCCCTTGAGTTTTCGTAGAATAAGCTGTTAATCCATTCTTCACTATGAATCTGATGCCCCATGTTGAGTACAATGCCCATGGGCTCTATGTAGAATTTTAGCTGATTATATATTTCTCCGCCGGTAATGCCAATTTCTAATTTTTCATACCAAGTAGTAATTAGTTCAAAATATTGTTTGTAAAAAGTCGGCATGGTTTCATCAATCTCAGCCAGCTCATTTTCGTTATTAACGAAAAAAGCACTTCTGTGTATCATGGCTTGTCTGTAGCCCAGGCCCACAGAGACGATATCATTTTTTTTCAAATAGGTGTGATTCCTGACGCTGGCAAGTCCTAAGGCAACATTAGCTTTTCCAAAACTCAAAGAGGGGTGGGTAGACATGGGGTTGCCTCTTAGGTCAAAGAACTTTGTCGCATCGAATTCGCTCATACCTTCACAAAGATTGCGGATAACGTTATAAACCTGCCTTGAGGCTAGAGTGTTCATCACCTCAGCTCTAATAATTTCTTCAGGGCTTAAGGATAAGCGCAGGCCGTTTTCATTATTAATCATAATATCGGTGACATTTTGGACAAATCCGTCACCCACAATATTTTTAAAGGTCTCAAGGATATAATGTGGGATATCAAAGATATACTCGGGGCGAGAAAATCCTGTGTCATCGTAAAATTTCCAGCCGATTATGCCGACTTTCATACCTTCAGAAAGGCCGCAGTTTCTTAATACTTGAAGGAGATTGTTGTTATCCCTCGGCTGCCCCTGTAGCCCAAAGCCGGAATAGACGTGACGATTTAGTTCATAAGGACAAATATTGGAATAGTCTTTGCCTTCAAGACCTACTATTAGATCCGGCGTCTTGCCCTTTTTAAGGATTAACAGGCTTTCCTCAAACCGTGGGTCATAGCCCGTTAGATATTCTAAGCTGGCAAAATGCTCCCTATCACCATAAACCACAATTACATCTATATCTCTAGCCTGAGCCATGGCTCGTAATTTTTCCAGACGACTTTCATATTCTGGCTGACTGATTTCTTTGAATTCTGTAAAAATATCTTCTTCCGTATTAATAATTCCACTTATCTGAGCATATTTCATGTTCTTTTCTCCTGTTTCTTGTAGATTTTTGCAGGTGCAATTGCTAGCTAAAGAGAATCGTAAAATGTAGCCACTGATGTAGTGTATAAGTCTAGCCCCAGTTGTTTCTGGTATCATACCATAGAATATATAATTACAGTTCTAGAAAATAATAATTGAAGAGAAAATTATAAGATCAGTCCGCTACCCCTTTGCCTTGAAAAGCCGCTCTTATCATGAGTAAGGGAATAAGAACAGCTAATAATAAGAAAATGTTGAAAATAACATTAAAGTAAACTTGAAAATAGATCGAAATGGGGGTGTCTATTAAAAACCAGGCCACCAGCCCCCAAAGCAAGCAATTCCACGCCCATTTTTCTCTTTTGGCAAAGGCATTTTTAACGATGAAAAAAATCAGAATGCCTACCATCAGGCAAGTTGCACCTAGAAGGCCGTAAATCCATTGCTGGAAAAGTATAGCACCATCAGTAATTTCAGTATTTTTCCAAAAAATAGCATTAATTTGATTGCCGAAAAGAAGTTGGAAAATCTTGGTCTGATTGAAAAGGGCAATGATTACACCAAATAGGGCAAATAGTACACTTATCATTTTGAGCCATAACACGGACAGGTTAAATTTCTGCATATATGAGCCTCCTAAAGAAAGAGCGTTGCTAGGTAAAATAACCCACTGCTGAATTAAGTCAATATGGGGATAAGTCAAAATATGTCCTGCATTTACAACTCTCATACTATCTCTTTTGCGATGTAGTGTCTAGACTGATACTATAGGGAAATTTTGCATTCATTTTCAGTTGGAAAATAGGCTGAAGTATTCAATTTGCGCAGGTACGTGTGGAGGATTTAGTTGACAGAGAGATAATATTACCGTAGCTTTAGAAAGAAAGTAATATTATTTTTAAAAAGTAATAAATATTAAAGAAAAGAGCTGTGTGATGAAAAAATTAATTGCCCTTTCTCTGATTTTTGTCTGTTTTTTATCTGGTTGCCAATCCAATTCTAAAGAAACGAGTCAAAGTACCTCTTCCTCAAAAGAAGAAAGCTCACAAAGTGAAGCTACTCAGTATGATAAGTCCGCAGAACTGGCTAAAGTGAAGGCGGACTTAGATACCTTAGATGTTTTTATTCTTATGGAGAGTCACGTGCCAACCTTTGAAGGCGATTATGTTTCAGGCTATGCCTATGAAGGGCAAGATTTGCCTCCCACCACCACAGCACTAATGATAAAATTTGCCTATGAAGGTGATAGCCATCTTACTGATATAAATATCTTTCAAGGTGAAAAAGAACTTACTGCAGTCAAAAATAAATCCTACAATATGGAGGGCGGTTTCTTTGCTATCTTTTTTATCGGAACAGAAGCTGAGGGGAAAGAGTTAGAGGTTGAAATTGCTAATGAAGATGTTGGTTATTCTAGAAGAATTCCCCTTACGCAAAGGGCGGAATTGCCCATTACTAAAAGTGGACCTGTTGAGGTTGGCGATTTTGTAGAAAGTGGTGGACGTCCGTATTATATTAGCTCGTTTAGAAAAAATGATGGTATCGGTAGTGAATATGATGGAAATACTAATAACACCAATTACTATATGGTTTGGAATGTCTATCTAATTCCTTGCGATGGTATATTTACCAGAAGCCTAAAAAAGGAAGACTTTAGCACTGATAATGATAAAGTTCAGATCTATGTTAATGTGCAAAGTCAACTTGATATGCTAGGCTCTTATGATATGGAACGCTTTTCAGAGATTGTTTCATTGAAAGCAGATTTGTTCAGCGAAAATGATAGCATAGACGCGGATACTGTAATAGATACCTTAACTGACACGTTGGAAAATACTACACTAAATTTAGGAACGACTACTATAAAGTAATTGCAGAGCCCTAAATGATATTTGGTTAGCAGTTAAAATATCGGTATTATGCCCACTTTAGGTGTTAAGATATAGACTTTGCGGCATATAAATAGACTGATAGTGCTGGAAATTAGCCACATCAAGTGGAAGACTAGCAAATTTAAGATACGCAATAAGAGGATACCCAAGAACAAGGGTATCCTCTTAGCTTTTAGATATTCATTCATCTCTCCCAAGGGAAAGAGCCCCAAGGGAAAGATAATAGCAGCAAAGTAAATAGAGAGATAATGAACAGCACTCTATAGGTAAAATCCTGTTCAAATTTTTTGTTTACCTTGACTTGAAGCGAGTAAGAGACTTAAGGCTTAGAAAAAATCAGTTGATTTTATCAAATACTATGGTTTTTTCACGAAAGGATATCTTTCTTACTTGGTATCCATATTGTGTTAGTTCCATTTTGTAGTTCAAAAAAGAATGATCGATTTTAATCTTAGCAATATGATCAATTTCCTCAAAACATAATTTAATCTGTGAGCGGCCATCTTTTCGGATAGATTCCCATAACAAGTTGTATTTACTCAAAATATATCACCTTTAACTTCTTTCTAGGAATAATTGTATCATATTTAACAAGAAAAACGAATGAGCAAAGACACGTTATTAAAAGAAGTTTCTAACCTCTTTAATCCTGTCAATCACTAAAGCACCACTGCTTTCGAGGCTGGTTTTGCTCTGGTGCCCGGAAGCAATCAGAATAACATCAATCCCCAGCACATCTGCTACCTCTTTATCATGAATGGTATCACCAATCAGTACCGCCTTGTTAGGTCTAACCCGTCGCATATAATCCTTAGCAATAGCTACTTTACTTGTGGCGTAAACATCGGAAACGCCTAATATTTCATCAAAATAGCTATTAATTCCATAGGGTTTGACTTGGCGAAGAAGATTTCCAATTTCAGAAGCAGACAAAATAATCTGATTTATTTCTTTGCTATTTAGTTCGGAAATAATCTCTTTTGCCTCTGTGAATAGATTTACCTTGCTCTCACTACTATGGTAGAGTTGGATGTATTCCTTTGCTAAAATTTCGAAAGGATATTTATCGAAGTCAAAGCCAGCCCTTTGATAATAGTCGCGAATGGGAAACCCGAATACTTTTTGGTAGCTTTCTACTGAATCAAAGATTGGAAGATTGCGCTCTTTGAGCAGAAGATTAATACAATCTATGCACCAAGGCACATCATCAAGTAGTGTTCCATTCCAGTCCCAAATAACATGGGTGTATTTTGGTATCTTGGTCATTGTAGGTATCCTCCCGTTAAGTTAACGTAGCAAATATAGAGTAGGACAACATAATTTGGTTCTGGTGCTTTTATCTTGGGCAAAAATATTTTAGTCTGCTTATTAGGTGTTCCCAGAAGCAATCAGAATTTCTATGAATTTTATTTAAGAAGAAACTACCCAGCTTTGTAATTCTAGTAGATTTCCTTCAATATCTTTTGCATATACAAATGTTGCCGTAACATTATTAGGATAACTGGCACTTACCTTTTCGCCTAACTGCTCTCCGCCCTCTTGCTTGATTTTTTTTAGAAAACTATCAATATCATCAACTTCAAAAGCTAAATGTGCCAAGCCGACACCATTAATTAACTTTGGATTGTTAATATCCATATTATGGTATGAATAAATTTCTAATGTCGGCAAAGCGCCATCATAACCCGGTAACGTTAAATGTTCCCCAATAATGTGTGAGTCAGGAATACCTGTTAAGCGATTTACCCAGTCACCACGTAAATCCCGCTGAGGAGGCACAGGCTTACAGCCAAAGACATTTTGATAAAATAGAGAAACCTTTTTCCAGTCCTTCGCAATAATATTGGTATGTACATATTTTGCTTCCATAGTAAACGCTCTACCCTCTCATATAGTATATAAGTTTCTTGTGATTAATCTTAGCATATCTAACCTGAATTTAGTGGGCTATAGGAAACGTTGAATCGACATACAGCAGTAGGTTCACGCAGAATACCTGATTCTCATGGTTCACCTCCATTTGCCCAGTATACTTATCAACGGCTTTTTGGACATTTTTCAGGCCATAGCCGTGATCACCTAACGTTTTCGTAGATTTAATCTTGACTTTCTTTGATTCGTTGTTCGGTAATTCATCATATTTAACCACACCTGAAAAAGGATTTTTCACCTGAATAAAGAGGGTTTGTCGACTGTATTCGATATAGATATTGAGCCACTTATCCTTACAGTCCATCACCGCTGCAACTGCATTGTCTAAGAGATTGCCCATAATTGTTATAATATCGGCAACATCCATAGCAAGGTCTTTGGGAATACACGTATATAGTGTTACATTTATAGCATCTTCATTAATAGGTTGCAATTTAAAATTGAGAATACTGTCAAAGGCTATATTACCTGAATCACTGTAGATATTTTTCGTCCTTATCTTACCTAATAAGGAATCAACATAATGGGAAATTTTATCTGCCTTAATATCATTCGAATAGCTGCGTAGAGTGGCAAGGTGAAACTTCATATCATGGCGAACGGATTTAACTTGCTCTACAGATTCTTGCATAATTTGGCATTGCGTATAATAGTACTCTCGTTCTTGGGCGTGAAGGGCAAGCTTTAGCCGTTCTTCATATAGTCTAGCTAACTGGTCATGCACGTAAAAGGAAGAAAAAATGAAAACCATTAAAATAATACCCAGCATAATGGTAAAGCCAATTCCTTCAATATCCATAGTGAAACCTGTTGCTACACGAAAGGAGAAGAGTATTAAGAGCAGCAGTGCCAAACTTGTTGGTATTAATAAAGTAGTAGGGAAGAAGGCTTGATTTTTACGTATATGTCTGAAGCGTTGCAATACAGCAAAAATAAGATAAGCAGCAGGCATATAAATGATTCTGGCGATGGATTGAAATTTTTCGCTCAAGATTGATAATTCAGGTGAGGTAGTTAAGAGGATAGACGAGCTGACTACGGCTATTGACGTAAGCATCATATATGTGATTAAGACCACGACCAGCCTTTTGCGAATAGAAGATACGATAAGGGTTAATATAAAATAAGCCAGTAACTCCGTGACAAGGGCGACTATTCCTCGGCTATTACTTTCAGTGTGTCTCAAAAGCAAAAGCGGAAGCAGAAGGATAATGTAGACTAACGCATATATAGCTAATGTAATCTGGCGTTTAAGATTTCTTTTTTCGTAGAATACCCTCATGGTGCGCTCCATCACAAGTATATACATGAAAGTAGATATTAACGACAGAATTGTATACCCATCCATCTATTGAGGTCTCCTTTTGGCACGAACTATTTCGACGAGTTCATTATTAAATCTAACCGTATCGGTGTAGAGTGTACTGCTATTTTCATAAGCTCTGTGGAGATGCTGCCGGGGAATCTCCACAGATAAGAATAGAATTCATTATAGACAGGTTACCAGACGTAGTCAAAAACAAATTACCCTTGGGAAAATCATTTTTACTGTTTTTACTATTCCACTGCGCAAATTGATTGATGAGTAGAGTATGACCGTTATGGCTAGCCCCAATTCCTTTGGCAGCAATGAAAATACCAGCTGGGTACCATTAGCGGCCATAGCCTCTGCTACGTTCTGTCAAGGGGGCTGTAAGTCCGAAATTGTAATTTTTTACAAAACATAAAATGTTGTCGAAGTTATCTTGTTAAATGCTATGGTGTAAATCATAGAATTAAAGGTGTAGTTTATGGGCATCGAGTATATTATTAAAAGCATGCGCACAGAGCTTGATGTCACACAAGAACAGTTAGCTCATGATTTAGACATAAGCTATACTACACTTAATCGTTGGGAAAATGGTCACAACGTACCGAGTCGATTGGTACAAAAAGAAATCGCACGTTATTGTGCGGAAAAAGGTATTTCAGCGGAACTGATTATCGAACTAGAACACGCTTAAATTCTGGAAGTGGGAGAGATTTTTAATGGCAAAGCTGAATTATGATGAATATAAAAATTTTGAAAGTATACGGCGCATCCATGACGACGGTTCTGAATTTTGGGCTGCGCGTGAACTTGCGCCTGTACTCGAATATGCAAAATGGGAAATTTTTCAAAAGTAATAGATAGGGCTATGCTGGCTTGCAAAAATAGTGGTTTTTCAATAGACGAACATTTTCCTGAGGTCAGGAAAACGATAGAGATGCCCAAAACCGCACGTAAGAGTATTAGCGATTACGAACTCACTCGTTACGCTTGCTATTTAATTGTTCAAAACGGAGACCCGCGCAAAGAAGTGATTGCACCTGGACAGACATATTTTGCCATTCAGACACGCCGTGCCGAAGTCGCTGATACTTTTAATCAGCTTGACGAAAACAACAAGCGTCTCATAGCTCGCGGCAACATCAAACAATGGAATCAGCTTTTGGCAGAGGCGGCTCAAAATGCTGGTATCATAACCAGACCAGTGAAGAATTTGCGGTTTTTCAAAACGCAGGATATATGGGTCTGTACGGTGGAATGACGGTTGCCGATATTCACGCTAAAAAGGGATTGAAACAGAACGAAAAAATTCTTGATTTTATGGGCAGCACAGAGCTTATCGCAAACTTGTTTCGCATTTCTCAGACAGAGGAAAAACTAAACCTCGACAAGGTGTCTACAGCAATTGAAGCGAACAACACACATTATGAAGTCGCAGAGAAAATACGAGGTGCAATTATAGAAATGGGGGCGACTTTACCGGAGGATTTACCCAAACCCGAAAAGAGTATACAAGCGGTTGAACGTGAGAAACTGACAAAGCTACGTAAGCAAGGCGGTCAGCTTATGCTTGATGAGTAGTTTTATGGGGTAATTCTAAAAAACTGAGGTGACGCACTATGGCTCGAAAAAAGAAAGAGCAAATCAGATCCAATATGAGTCAAGTGCGCAATAGCAACAGCGTGCTTGAACGCACTTTTTGCATCGAACTTAATCGCAGAGGTCTAACCGCTTATGTCAAAAACGATAAATCAGTTTTTGGAAAACCTGATTTTTCCTTTAAAGCGAGAAAAGTCGCCGTATTTTGCGACAACGAGTTTTGGCATGGATATGACTGGAAACATCAGAAAAAAATTTTTAAAACCGATGAAGAGTTTTGGATTCCTAAAATAGAGCGGAATATGACTCGCGATATTGAAGTAACCGCAAAATTAACAAGCGAGGGTTGGTGAGTATTCAGATTTGAGGGGGATCAAATCAAAACCGATGTCTGCGCTTGCGTTGATGTTATCGAAAATCTGTTGCGCATACCGCTTGTTGCGCCATACAGAACGATTGACCTCTGTGCCGGCATCGGCGGAATTCGACGTGGGTTTGAACTTGGCGGAGACTTCATCAATGTGCTTTCATCCGAAATAGATATCCATGCCTGTCGGACATACACTCATCTGCACGGCGATAATCCCAACAACGACTTAACAAGTGATGATTTTAAGAAAAAAGCGGAAGAAACACCATATGATATTTTGCTTGAAAGAACCATACCTCTAAAAAGTATGATTCTTTAAGTTTGGTCAGACCGTCTGAAAAGTCAAATTTAATATCTATAAATTATATAATGTGATAATTATATAAAATACGAGACTAGCTATTTAATATCAGGGGGAGATGAAAGAAAAAATCTCCTAATCAAAGTTGAGAGAAAGGACAAATATTAACGCAGTCCATAGAGTTCAAAAGGGCGTTCCAATAAGGCTTGACGATACAACTCGATTACCGGACGCACTTTGAGAAACATACACTTGGCATTGCCAATGTGGGTATCGGTAATAAAACCTTTATAATACGCTTCATCTTGAATGGTGTACCAAGGCTTGCCATCGGGCACCCAAGACTCAATGAACCATTGCTCCTCGGGATATTTTGCCCGGGCTTCAGCGGAGGGCTTAAACAGATTGCGAATCTCGTCAGGCAACGCATCTTCAACATAGTGCATGGTGGATAATCTATAAATATCGACGCCAAGCAACAAGGCATATCCGTCGTTGTCAATTAAATGTTGAAAGCCTGCTGAATGTGTAGCTGCATCCTTCCCCCAAGCAGAAACCCGGAAAATACCATCTCCAGTGATCACATCTGGTCTTTGACAGAAGGTATCAGAAACAATCCCCATGGCAGAATGTTTTTCAGTTTCTGAAAGGATGCGGATTTTCATGGTCAACCCTAATCGTTGGTCTTCATCTGTCAGTGGCAAGTTGGGAGAAAAGCGAAATGATGGCATGACGATCGCTCCATTGGTGCCCACTTCCTGCATGAGCGTATTGATCACAGTGTCCGCTCCGCCCTTCAGATGGCCAAACTGACTCAGAGAACAATGAACTTCTAATGCCATCCCTGATTGGATGCCTAATTGATGTAGCCCATGCGAAAGGTCAGAACCAGTAATTGTAGTGTTCATAAACTCCCCCCTTTGAAACATTCTATCATACTGTTTGATAATAGGAAAAATAGGGTTTGTTGTCTTGCATAACTGAATAGATGATGGATGAAGGTGAGTTTCCGGGCTATCGCACTAATGACATTCCCCCTCGGTTTACAACCCATTACCTTCTCTGTAGAGGCAAAGAGAAAGCCAGTGCCGAGATAGGGCTTAG
>CAZFHA010000006.1:0-151503 GCA_964518595.1 uncultured Oscillospiraceae bacterium | reverse complement strand
CGTTGTTGCGGAACTCAAACTCAGTTATGACCAAAGTCGAGAGGCCATGGCAAGACAGTCGGAAGCATACCAAAAAGTATCAAATGAGATAGAAAAAAACTTTTCGATTTCAAAACAATTACAAGTGCAAATCGATAAAAATAAAAGTTCTCTATCGGTTTTAAATGCGCAATTAGGCACAGGTGTTGCTGAATACAGAAGAAGTGGCGATGCTGCCGGAGAGTTAAAATTTCAGACTGAGAATCTGAATGAGCAAATTAAGCTTCAAAAACAAATTGTCTATGATTCTGGAACTGCTTTATGGTATCAAGCTAATGCCGCAGAGAGTACAGGGCAAGAAACAAATAGTCTTCGCATCGAATATGAAAAGGCTCGAAAAGAATTGGGCCAAATGGAAGACAAGTTAAAGTCAACGACTAAAGAGTTGTACAATAATGGATCCAGTCTGAAAACCACAGGTGATAGCCTTACTAATGTGGGTGACAAGATCAAGGGTGCTGGCGATAAGATGGAAAAAGCTGGTAGTAAGCTGACAACATCTTTTACTATGCCAGCCATTAGTGCAGGAACTACAGCAGTTAAAGCCGTAATGGATTTTGATCGTGCTTGGTCAGGTGTTGTAAAAACAGTAGATGCTACAGATAACACTTCCTTAGAGGAGCTACAAACAAGCTTGCGGGGGCTTGTAAAAAATGAACTTCCTATCACGGCAGAAGAGATGTTTGGCGTTGCTGAGGCGGCTGGAAGATTAGGAATATCTGCAGATGATATGGTCGATTTTTCAAAAACCATGGTTAAACTAGGACAAACTACTACTTTGTCTGCTCAAGATGCAGCAACGAGTTTAGTTAAATTTAGTAATACAACCGGAATGTCGATTCAAGACATGGATCGACTAGGTTCCTCGATTGTTGCCCTAGGTCAAAACTCAAAAGTGATGGAAGACCAGATTGTTGATATGGCTCTAGGGCTATCCGAGGCTGGCGCACAGGTCAATATGTCTGAGTCAGATATTGTTGGATTTTCTGCTGCATTGGCAGACTTAGGCATTGAGGCAGAGACCGGCGGATCAGCCTTTTCTACCCTGCTTGGTAGTATGCAATCGGCGGCAACTGTTGGAATGACTTCAACTGAGATCATGGAAAAGACCGGCAGGTCATTAGCTGATTTAAAGAAATATGCTGAGGACGACGTAACAGGCTTTGAATCGTTAGCAAACAGCATGGGGTATACAGCTGAAGAATTTAAGGGCTTTATAGATTCGTCAATTTTACTTGAAGGTTTTTCATCTGTCACGGGAAAAACCGCAGCAGAGTTTCAAAAAGCCTTTGCAGAAGATGCCACCGGTGCACTACTGGATTTTATTGAAGGATTATCTAAAGCAGAAAGCCAAGGACGCACTGCCAACGACGTCTTAGATGAAATGGGCATTACTGAAAAAGGTATGCGTGATGCCCTCTTGAAGGCGGCTAGTGCATCAGGTACCTTTAAAGACGCCATAAAGCTTTCTTCTTCTGCCTGGAAAGAAAATACTTCTCTGACGAAAGAGGCAAAAGAAAGTAATCAGACAATGGAAAGCCAAATGCAGCTGACCATGAACAAAGTTCGTGATGCTGCGGTAGTTGCTGGAACAGAGCTTGCACCAACCCTGTTAAGGCTGGCTGAAGGGATAGCCGATGTAGCTACTAAATTTTCCGAGTTAAGCCCAGAGACGCAAGACTTTATCTTAAAGACTATAGCAATTGCTGCGGCAGCAGGTCCAACTTTAAAAGTAGTTGGTAATATGACCAGTGTGGTAGGCAGCCTGACTGAAGGTTTTGGCAAGTATATTACTAAGTTGGCCGAAAAACAGGCAGCTGAAGTAGCGGCCACAGCTGCTACTAATGGTGTTAGTACGGCTATTTCAGGGATTGGCTTGGCTAGTGGTGCTGCATTACCCATAATTGCTGCTGTTGGGGTTGCAATAGCGGCTGTAACTATTTTGTCAAAACTGTCCGAAGAAAGATTAAGAGAATACCATAGTACATTAGACAAGGCGAATGCAGCTGGCATGGGGATGGCGGAATCAATTACATCCTGGACTGATAAATTGAGCAATGCAAATAATGTGCTGCAAGATATTTCTGAGATTTTGACAGGCGCAGATCAGACGGCAGCGTGGGATGGTGGTATTGCTGAGGCGCATCAAAAGATTCTGGATATTGCCAAAGCAGCTGCAGAGGAGACAAGAGCATACACTCAAGAAGAAGAGGAAAACATTAAGCGTCTGATTGATACTATAAATGTGTATACAGATAAGAAGATTCAGGCTGTTAGTGATAGTCAAGCAATCTTAGAAGCTAAGATTGCTTATGAAAAAGAGATGACTGAAGAAGCGGCGGCAAACTATCTAAAAACCTCTGAAGATTTGTATGCTCAAAAAATGGTTATTGCTCAACAAGAATATGATAATGCTATTGCGATAGCCGTTAAAACTTACGGCGAACTTGGCACAATGGATAAAGAAGCAGAAAACCAAGCCATTGCTAGTGCTCAGTTGCAAAGAGATGAAAGAATCCGCCTAGCGGAAGAAGAAAGAACGGGCGTTGTTCAGTCTGTTACTGAGAAATATATTCAATTAAATGGTGAGACAATTAGTTCAATGGAATTGGTTGCTGATGCTAATGAGCAATATTTGTTAAGTGAAAAAGAGATCAAAAATGAGTTGGCAGGTTTAAGTGAGTTCGCTAAAGGTTTGATAGGTGAAGAACTTGAAATTAATAAAGAAGCGGCATATAAAAAGGGGCTATTAAGTGAAGAGATGCTTGCTACTAATGCTACTGCGCTTAAAAATTTAACCGATGCTTGGAATCTGGCAAATAGTAATAGTTCATTATCTATGGTTGCTATGATTGCCGAGGCAGAGCTTATGGGTGTAGAAATTCCTGTTAAAGTAAAAGAGATGGTAAATAAGTTTATCCAATCTTTTGATTCTCTACCACCGACATCTAAGGAAAAAGCAAGGGAAGCTATCCAAGGTTTTTTAGTGGGAATGAAAGAAAAAGAGGAGGATCTTTATCCTGCTGTCGCTGCTGAAACTAATGGAATAATCTATACGATGGAAAAAACGTTACAAATAAATTCTCCATCAAAACGAACAATAGCATTAGGCGAAAATGTTAGCGAAGGGTTACAAGTGGGTATGGGTAACAAAGAGGGATCTCTTGTAACCAAAGCCCTTAACATTGCCAATTCTGTTGTAAATAAGCTACGTTCACCACTTGGTTTTTTCGTTAATTCACCGTCAAAAAGAACGATACCTATCGGAAAATCAGTCACTGAAGGTATCGAAGTCGGTGCGGAACAAATGGTGCCGGATCTTGAAAACCAGATGGTTGAGATTTCGGAGGCTATGCAAGCAGCTCTGGACAAGAAAAAAATCAACCTTGGAATGGACGCAATTTCAATGTCGAATATTTCAGCCCAAGCTGCGGCCGCTCAAGGTCAACTTTCTTCTTTACAACCTCAAGGTTTACAGCAGATTGCCGCAACGCAAAGAGGTGTTACATATAATCAGTATGTCTCCATTGGCACAGTAGAGAATAATCGCCAATCTGACATAAAACAGCTTTCGGAGCAGCTGGGTGCCTACCAGCAAATACAAGCCAAGGGAAAGGGGGCATAATATGGCAGGATATTTTATCTTTAAGGGAATTGATTCTCGAGATATGGGCGTTATGGTTAATCGAGTTCCCCGGCTATCACGGCCAGACGAGAGAGTTAATAAAATAACCATCCCAGGAAAGGACGGATCGTTATTCTTCCAGACAGGGAATTTTGAAGACTATGAAACCACTGCTGAAATTACCATGAAAGACCCTGAAAAAAGACATTTTGTTATGGCCTGGCTCTCAGGATCGGGTCAATTAGTTACTTCCTTTTATCCAGAAAATTTTGTCACCGCTAGAATTACAAACAAGATAGATCCAGAACGAATTTTCCCCAAAGTTGACCGGATGATTATCACATTTACTGTGCAGCCATTTCTTTATCAACGTTCAGAGCCTAGCGAAATTTTTACCCTTCCCGGTACGATATTTAATCCGGGTTCTTGGGCCTCTTTACCAATTATTAAAGTAAAAGGGAATGGAGTTATTACTATTGGAAGGCAATCCTTTTTTGTTCTACCTAATCCATTTCCTGAGATAACCATTAATTCAACAATTCAAGAAGCCTATTACGAAAATAATTTAGCTAACCACTATATGGGGGGAGTCTTTGCCATTATACAGCCCGGACTAAATGAAGTGTCTTGGGAAGGTGCAATTTCGGAGATAAAGATTCAGGGGAATTGGAGGTGGCTCTAGGGTGATTACAATCCATGACAGAATGATTAAAGAACTACCTACAAACAATGGTTACGGTACTCTTGTTCCTGATAGCTGTACGATTAGTAGAGAAATAAACGGTGCTTTTACTTTGTCACTTTCCCATCCCTACGACGAAGGGGAAAAATGGAAAAAAATTGAAATCGGCAGGGTTCTATTTGTACCTGATCCTTCTGGAGGACAGCAGCTTTTTCGGATTGAAAGAAAAGATAACAAAACCGTAGAAGGAAAAATTTTAGTTACCGCTACCCATATTTTTTGGGACTTGAGTAAAAATTCTATTATTAATTATGCAGGAACTGCTAAGAATGGGCAAGAAATTGTTCAGGGACTTTTGTCAAATACACAATTCCCCCACCCCTTCACTATAACATCAGATATTACTGAAGTTCAGAATATAAATATTGTCAGAAGAAATCCTATTAATGCTCTGATTGGATCAGATGCGGGATCTTTTGTCAGCCTCTTTGGCAACGTTGAACTTCAAGTAAATAATTTTACCGCTGCTATGAAGTACTCTATTGGTACCGATACGGGGCGAACAATTCGCTATGGTAAGGATTTGGAAAAATTGGAATTTGTGGAAGATGAGTCAGATGCTGTGACTCGAATTTCAGTAATGGGGAGAAATTCTGATGATTCAATTATAACGGCTACAACAGGGGGCGGTTTCATAGATAGTCCCCGAATAGGCCTTTATGAATCGCCAAGGATAGCATATATTGATGCCACAGATGTAAAAGTTGGTGCTGAGATTGATGGGGTGGTCAAATACCCCACCTTAGCAGCCGCAAGAACCGAACTTGCTCGAAGAGCGAATGAAGCCTTTAGTGTTGGTCGAGTCGATTACCCGGTAAAAAGTCTTGATGTGTCTTTTCGAGATATTACTGCCTCGGAAGAATATAAGGAATATTTACAGCTACAGAAAGTCCAAATTGGTGACACTGTAACAATAAAAGATGAGTTTACCGGTACCAACGAAAAGTTGAAAATCATTGCTTATGATTACGATTGCTTAAACCAAGAATACATATCTGTACGTTTAGGCTCAAACCAAAAATCACTAGTTCGTTCTGTAAATGAAACAAAACTTGATCTATCATCTTTGCAAAAGGATACAAGTCGTTATATCAAACAAGGCAGCCGTTATAATGATGTTTATATTAGCCAACGAGAGGGATTTGTGGCTGAATGCGCAGAATTAAATACGAGAGCAGTTCTAAATGGCGAAAAAATGGGCTTCTATAACAATACAACCAATGCTTTTATGGGCGGAATGGCTAATATGGATGGGATTATTGCTTTTTTGGCAGGAGTACTGTCTGATGACGTAGATTCGGATTTTTATGCAAAAATTGGTGATACAGTCGGTGTAGGTGGCTCGCCAAGCAAAGGTATACTTGGTTTTAACCGTAAATATTCAACAAAAATCCCTATTTTTGAAATCACAACGGAGATAAAAAAGAATAGTTCTACTGGTAATGTTGAGGAACGTATTGTTAGTTTTAACACAGATGGTTTTGGACAATTAATTTTTGCTGAATATGCTGATGGCACTAAAGAGGCAACTATTAAGGTGGGAGTGAATAACATTATATCAAAGCTAAAATTATCTAATAAAGGATTTGCGGAAATGTCTAGACGGGTATCTGATGGAACAATGTGCTTAGGTGTTGACAATGATGGACCGTATTACATAAAAAAAGATGGGGTGAAAAAATATATTTAATATTATTGACAAAATCATGTGTGTTATTTCTGGTTGGAGGAAAAATATCATTGGTGATGCATTCTTCTCTTTATTAGATTAATACATTTATAAGTTAGTTTTTCTCGTTTGTGCAACTAGAATTAAATTGAGCGTTCGAAAATAGAGCAATTTTAAATATAAAAAACTAGTGAATTTGGAGGTAATTCTAAAATGATTACAATCCATGACAGAATGATCAATACACTACCTACAGACAATGGTTACGGCACTCTTGTTCCTGATAGCTGTACGATTAGCAGAGAAATAAACGGTGCTTTTACTTTGTCACTTTCCCATCCCTACGATGAGGGGGGGAAATGGAAAAAAATTGAAACTGGCAGGGTTCTATTTGTACCTGATCCTTCTGGAGGACAGCAGCTTTTTCGGATTGAAAGAAAAGATAACAAAACCGTAGAAGGAAAAATTTTAGTTACCGCTACCCATATTTTTTGGGACTTGAGTAAAAATTCTATTATTAATTATGCAGGAACTGCTAAGAATGGGCAAGAAATTGTTCAGGGACTTTTGTCAAATACACAATTCCCCCACCCCTTCACTATAACATCAGATATTACTGAAGTTCAGAATATAAATATTGTCAGAAGAAATCCTATTAATGCTCTGATTGGATCAGATGCGGGATCTTTTGTCAGCCTCTTTGGCAACGTTGAACTTCAAGTAAATAATTTTACCGCTGCTATGAAGTACTCTATTGGTACCGATACGGGGCGAACAATTCGCTATGGTAAGGATTTGGAAAAATTGGAATTTGTGGAAGATGAGTCAGATGCTGTGACTCGAATTTCAGTAATGGGGAGAAATTCTGATGATTCAATTATAACGGCTACAACAGGGGGCGGTTTCATAGATAGTCCCCGAATAGGCCTTTATGAATCGCCAAGGATAGCATATATTGATGCCACAGATGTAAAAGTTGGTGCTGAGATTGATGGGGTGGTCAAATACCCCACCTTAGCAGCCGCAAGAACCGAACTTGCTCGAAGAGCGAATGAAGCCTTTAGTGTTGGTCGAGTCGATTACCCGGTAAAAAGTCTTGATGTGTCTTTTCGAGATATTACTGCCTCGGAAGAATATAAGGAATATTTACAGCTACAGAAAGTCCAAATTGGTGACACTGTAACAATAAAAGATGAGTTTACCGGTACCAACGAAAAGTTGAAAATCATTGCTTATGATTACGATTGCTTAAACCAAGAATACATATCTGTACGTTTAGGCTCAAACCAAAAATCACTAGTTCGTTCTGTAAATGAAACAAAACTTGATCTATCATCTTTGCAAAAGGATACAAGTCGTTATATCAAACAAGGCAGCCGTTATAATGATGTTTATATTAGCCAACGAGAGGGATTTGTGGCTGAATGCGCAGAATTAAATACGAGAGCAGTTCTAAATGGCGAAAAAATGGGCTTTTATAATACCAATACCAATAAATTTTTAGGTGGGCTAGTTACTATAAACGAAAGTACCACCTTTTTAACAAGAATACTTTCAGATGATCCAGACTCTGAATTCTATGCAAAGATTGGAGACGTAATGGTAAAAGACTTTGAATTCACTGGAATTGTAGGTTTTGACCGTAGAGATTCAACAGAAGATCCTACTTTTAGAATCGTATCTGGAATAATTGAAGAAGGGTATTGGGGGCCTTATGATCCTGGAGAAACTTGTGTTTCTTTCGGAATAGAGTCGCAGGATATTTCTTTTTCAAAAGTAGGCGATGAAAAAAATGTGTCATTACAAATACATGATTCAGAGGATGATTGGAATGGACCAACTTTGAAAATGTCTGACTATCAGGATATCTTAATAACAAACAAACATATTGAAGAGATTTATTGCTTAGGTATAGATAATTATGGACCTTATTATCAAAAAGATATTTATAGAAAAATATACTTCTAGGAGGATAAAAAATGATACTACGAAGAATTCGTGTAGATATGTGGCAAAGAGTAATAGAATCAATATTCTTTGTTCAAAATGAGATTTCAGGTCGGACTCTTGAATTCATTCTGACTTCAGGCGGAATACCGGTAAATTTAAAAAATGCACAAGTTAGGTTTTATGCAGTTAAGCCAGACGGTTTTGAAATCTTTAATGATTGCCTGATTACAGATCCAACAAATGGAATTATTCAATATACGGTTACAAGCCAAACCGTGGCAGCTGCCGGAGCGTTAGAGTGTTTTTTAATCATCTACAGAGAAAACGCCATGTTTCAGACGAGGACACGTCCTTTTAGAATTCAAATAGTTTCTTCTCCCGATTTTTCAGCAGCGGTGGAATCTTCTGACGAATTTAATGCGTTAACGCAATCGCTTAATACTCTAAGTGGCTTTGATAGTAGAATTATTTTCCTTGAAGAAGAAGCCCAAAATAGTGTAAAAATTTTAGGAGACCAAGCAATTAGTGGAATAAAAGCATTCAATAATTCGCCTACTGTTCCGATACCTACTGTAGCAGGACAAGCAGTCAATAAAAGTTATGTTGACAATGGGTTTGTTAATCTTATCAGTGATCAAACAATAGCGGGAAAGAAATCATTTTCTCAAATGCCTTATGTGGGTGGAGATAAATTACAAAGAACAGGAATCTATGTCGGCAGAGGGTATTTTGTTTTTTTTGCTGGAGGGGCATTAATTCAGTGGAGAGGAATACAATCAGCTGCAGCAATTCCGGCGAATTCAAGTGCTGCAACTACAGTTACTTTTCCTTTTGAGTTCTCAGACAGAACAACGGTTGCATTCAATGCTAGTCTAAATGCTGCTTCGAATGGGAATGATCACTTTGGTATAATTGCTCATAGTAACACGGAAACAACAGCTAATGTGCGGATAAGAAATGGGGCAGTAGCTCAATCTTTTACCTTTTCGTATTTGGCAATAGGGGCATGGAAAGCGATTGAAGAAACAATTTAACCCGAGCTAATAAAACCAATGAAGAATATAATTAGAAGAAAAGTAACAGAACTAAAGATGCTGCATCTACAGATGAAGTTGGCGGTTTGATGATTATGCTTTAAAAATACCTATATTAAGAAGTGCTAAGATTTTTTTGGCAAAAGGTTAGGTAACGTTTTTTCTTTTTGTCTATCTATACAATATTTTATAAAAGTATAAATGACAATTATTATAATATTATGGCTGAAAATCTTTGGCCATTGAATTTATATTTTAAGAGAAAATTGGTAGCACTAAAACTAATTTGGACTGATAAAAAATATTTTAAGGAGGAGCAAAGGTGATACTTAAAAGAGTTAATGTTGACATGTGGCAAAGGGTAATTGAGTCTGTATTTTTTGTGCAAAATGAAGTTGTCGGGAGGACAATTGAATTCAACCTGACGTCAGGCGGGTTACCAGTTAATCTAACAAATACGCAAGTTAGATTTTATGCAGTTAAGCCAGACGGATATGAAGTGTTTAATGATTGTGAAGTTATAGATCCGATCAATGGGATTGTCCAATATACAGTAACAGGTCAGACAGTTGCCGTTAGTGGAGATCTTCAGTGTTGGATAATAATAAACAAAAATGCTGAATTCTCAGAAACAAGAAGTAGAAAGTTCCAAATTTCCATTGAATCATCTCCCGATTTTACAGGGGCGGCAGAATCGACAGACGAATGGGGGGCTTTACAAGAAGCCTTATTCTCTGTTCAAGGGTTAGATGGCAGAATAGATTCATTATCGTATGCAGTTCAGGGAATTGAGGAAAACGTAGACTCACTTGAGGCTGCCAATTTAGAAAATGTAAAAATTACCGGTGATCAGATAATTGGAGGAGTGAAAAGCTTTGTTCAGTCGCCCTTGGTTGTAGATCCGCAAACTAGTAATCAGGTAGCTAATAAAAACTACGTAGATACAAATGCCATTTTAACTAAAGGTGAGCAAAGTGCAATTGGAAAAAAGAGCTTCAAAGAAAAAGTGACCTTTGGTGCTGGTGGAAATAATGCGACAAAATCGGCAAGTGGCATTGACATGGATAATGGAGGGCAAAACTCTCCACAACTAAGATTTCTAACTGGCGATAACAAAAATTTTGGTGTAGATTCTCTTGACGGAGAATTTAGAGTGGGAAGAAACTTTAATGAATCTGGGGGCGTAGTAGACTTTAAAATTTCAACGGCTGGTATTGCAAATTTTCCTATGGGAATGCCGCAATACGCTGGGGTACCAATCGTTGCATCTGGAGCTACTACAAGTGGAATATATATCAAATTTGCAAATGGTACGATGATCCAATATAAGTACGGGTTAAGTGTGAGCCTGGCTGCAAATAGTAATGGTGTAAGTCAAACAATTACATATCCAGTAGCCTTTAAATCTGGAAGTTCACCGGTACTGACAGTCTCACCGGGATGGGCAGGTACAACATGGGACTACTATGGGGTTGTAGGAACGTCATCTGGAATTACAGGGGGCAGCTTTGTGTTGAGAAATGGAGCTACGGCTCAAACTATTTTAAGCTTGGGATATATTGTAGTTGGAGAATGGAAATGATTAGCAGGAGAGGACAGAGATGGAAAAAGCAACAGCAATGAAAGCCGCAGCAACTACATTTTTTGCAGCGGTATCAGCAATTATTGGGTGGTTTGGCTGGCTCGTGATAGCGTTAGTTATTGCGATGACGATCGACTATTTGACTGGATGGTGTGCTGCAGTGCAAGACGGTATATGGTCAAGTCGCATAGCTAAAAAGGGGATTACCAAAAAAGTGGTAATCCTCTTGATTATTGGAGCCACCGGACTTGTAGATTTAATTATTAGCGTAGTTGCGGCAAGAGCAGGTATGCCTTTACCAGCACAGCTTACAGCAATGATTTCACCACTTGTAGTCGTTTGGTATCTATTGGCCGAAATCGGATCAATTTTAGAAAATGCAAAGAGAATAGGTGTAGATATGCCACCGTTTCTTTTAAAAATAATCAGCCTCATGAAATTTATGATTGAAAAAAAGGGTGATGTTAAGAATGGAAAAGACAAGTAATGAAAATCCAATTCTTTATGTAGCGGCAGATTGCAAAACGCAGAGGGAGACAGATTTAGATGATATCGGGAATTCAGTTATCGGAGTTTTATAAATTCCTTCAAGTATCAGATGTTCGCTATTGTATGGGAGGTTTTGGTTTTGTATTAACAGAAGAGCAATATAAGTACATGGGAAAAACGGCTTATTATTTGCAGTATCCGGAACGATATAAAAAACTTAAGTCTGCCATGGGTAAGCGAGTTGTAGATTGTTATGGCGGAAAAAAGTACTTAACTTGGATAGGTACAGATGGAATTAATCCCATCTATGAAAAGAACGGTATCTTGGATTGCAACACTGAAACTGCATTCAGGCGGGCAAACATTAAGGGAAAAATTAACACTTTACCAAATCGCACAGGGATTTTTCTCTATAGGTATGGTCATGTAGGCGTATACCATGGGGATGGCACTTTTACGGAAGTATATAGTTCAGGGCAACCACCTAGAACCAAAAGAATAGAGCTTTCAGACGGATGGACAGACTGGTTTGAGGATACGGATATCAATTACACAGATATCAGCATTCCAGATCCGGATTGTCAGGTTGTTGAGTTTAAAACGTATACACCACCTGAGCTTACTATATGGCGAAGAAAATCACCAATTATGCTTGGAAATACAAATACAATTGATATTTTGGAAAATGGGCAAGCTTTTGCTGCTGTAGGTATAACAAGAAATAATTGGCTTCAAATCGCTTCTGGAGGATATGTTGAAGCTGAATATGCTATACAGATTACACGAGGAGAGCTTCCATTTGTATCTTGGCAGCCACCTAAAGAACCTTGGTTGGTTGGTCGAATCCTAAAATATGTTGAAGGTGTGCATATGAGTGGAAAGGACGTGGCTGATTTGCAGGAAGCTATCACCAAAATAGATATTGATGGAGTTTTTGGAAGACAAACTGCATCTGCCTTAGTCAACAGGCAAGTACAGTTAGGTCTTGTAGCGGATGGAAAAGCAGGGCGATTAACGATTACAGCACTAGGGGGAAGATGGGTTGGAAAATAAGACATAAGACTTACAAGGTAAATTAAGAACGATATACATATTTTTGAAGTAATTTGATATTGAAAGTTTTATTAGAGATCCCCGTCGGCAGTGTGCTGGTGGGGATTTTTTGCGTGTGCCCGACATGGTCGATAACTTGGTAGTCAAAGTCCACTACAGGCTTGATAGTAGGAACTGGTAAGCGTGACGAGTCAGAGAACGCCCCAAGGGGGTAGCCTGTCACCTTTTCTTAGTAACATCTACCTAACGAGCTTTGACCGTATACTAGAAAGTCGAGCTCATAAATTCGTAAGGTATGCAGATGATTGCAACATCTACGTGAAGAGTGTGAGGGTAGCTACCCTAGTTATGGGAAGTTGTGTCAGCTACCTGAAAGGGAAATTAAAACTTAAAGTAAACCAAGAAAAGAGTAAAGTGGATAGTCCACTAAGAAGTAAATTATTGGGATTTTCTCTTTATAAGGTAGACGAAAAAGTAGGAATTCGCCCCCATGCCAATGCAATCCAACGCTTCAAGCAAAGAATCCAAAAGCAGCTTCGCACTATCCCTAGGGATCACATGCAAAGCTGCTTTATGCATTTAGGACAAGACTTAATTAGAGGCTGAGGCAGCCGCGGCGGATGCTGAAAAAATAATGATGTACATGGTTATTTGCTGGATTAACAGTATGGTAATGAGGTTGGTTGAAATCGTGGCGATAGATTCGCTGCTATCAGATAAGTAGTAGGTGGAAACGATGCCGCAGACAAAGAGAATTACTTCATTTTTGTCTAGGGAAAAGGCACCGAAGCCCTTTTCTTTACGAAGATAGTTATATCCCTCAGTTACAACCTGAACAATGGTTTCTATGCTGACCGGCAGCATAGCCAATACACCTAAAGTAGAGAGAATTTCTGACTTATCTAGTTTAAACTTCATCTCACGGAAGGCGTCACGAAGCTTTAGCACTCTATTCAAAGATTCTTGTATATTGGTACTTAAAGAGAGGACTTGTGCTAAGGCTTGGACGGCATTGGAAGAGGAGAAGTGCTTTTTGAGCTCAGAATATAGATTTTCAATGTTGGCCAGCCCAATTTCAATAGAGCTTTCACGAAGACCCAATGTTACAGCAAAGAGATAGTCGTCTTGTCCGGTAATAAACCAGTGGGCTTTTTTCATGCCCTCATAGAAAACCCGGGCGCGTTCTATTACTTTATCGTAGTCGCTGACTGAAGCCTCTTCGGCAATGGTGCAAGCGGCATAGACTAAATAATCTGAAGAGTGGAATTTGGCTTTTTTCAATCGGTTATAGGCATCTAGTGTATTAGTCAGAAGCTGCTGGGGATCGGGAGAGAGGGCTAGTCGACTGGCAATTACCAGAGACAGATTTCCCCGAATGGTAGAAAAAATACCGGTATTTGCCTTGATTAATTTCTCGCAGTTTTTGATCGTATCACAGTCGGCTCTTTTTCCTTGGGTTGTGTAGAAAAATGCCGATAGGGTTTTAGTGGATTCCCAGTCCCATTTGAAATCTTTCTTCACGCTTACCACATTTTCTGCCAATAACGCAAATTGTTGCTGTAGTGCTGTTTCCATGCTACATTCTCCTTTATTCTGAATTATATTTTATGAGGCTTTGCTTGTAGAACTATTATATCAGGAATGGGGCACTGGGTGGTGGGGTTTTGGTGCGGGGATAAACTTCAAGTACAATTTTATAAAATACGATCCAATCTTACTTTTCTCAATTCTCAAATCTCTCTATTCCCTTCTTGACGAAAGCGCTTTTCTGATATATTATTCTTGTTATTAACATTTTGTTAATAACAAGATGGTCTTTACGCTCGAACAGATTTACTAATGGTTATTCCAGCTACTGCCCGAGCAGTGGACTTTTGGAGAAAGGAGGCAGGTAGTGGAAAGTATTTTTGCTTATGAACATCCTTTTGTTTGTACCGATGGTGTGATTTTTACCATCAAGACTCAGGCGGCTGATAATTACCGGAAGCTGCCCCAAGGGGAACTGGATGTGCTGGTTTACTGGCGAGAACAGGAGCCTTTTGCCGGAACCTGGAGCTTACCCGGAGGTTTTTTGAATATTGATGAAACCCCGGAGGAGAATATCCGGCGTAAGCTTTTAGAGAAGACCCCGGTGGAGGCCTGTTGGCTAGAACAACTTTACACCTTTAGTAATGTAGACCGAGATCCAAGAGCGCGAGTGATTTCTATCTGTTATCTAGGGTTGATGCGGGAGGCAGAGGCGCAGAAATATCATCCGGAGGCCAATTGGCTTAAAGTAAAGCCACAAGGAAGCCCGGAGGCGGGGGCGGTTTTTCTAGATAACCATGGTGTGGTTCTCCGCCCGGAAAACTTTGCCTTTGACCATTATCAGATGATAATCACGGCTCTTGAACGCTTACAGGCTAAGATACAATATAGTGATAGTATCTTTCATCTACTGCCGGAATACTTTACTTGGGCACAACTACAGAATATTTATGAAACTATCTTGGGACATAAAGAATTGGCGGCCAATTTTCGACGTAAACAACAACCCTTTGTGATGGAGACGAACCGGACCACCAAAGATAAGGGGCATCGACCAGCTAAATTACTAAGACGAAAGATTGAAAGGAGTTCTCAGCTATGAAAAAGTTATTACTGGTAATAGATATGCAAAATGATTTTATCTCCGGCACTTTAGGCACTCCTGAAGCTCAAGCTATTGTTTCCAAGGTTAAAGCGTTGGTAGAAAGCTATAAAGAGCAAGGCCAAACCGTTCTTTTTACCCGGGACAGTCATGGAGAAGACTATTTAACCACTCAGGAAGGGAAATATTTGCCAGTGATCCACTGTACCACAGGCACTCCGGGTCATGAGATAAGCGGTGAACTTGACAGCCGGGGCTGCAGAATTTTTGACAAGCCACACTTTGGCTCTTGGGAATTAGCCCAAAAACTAGCGGAAGAGAACTATGATGAAATTGAGCTCTGCGGTATTTGTACGGATATCTGTGTGGTTTCTAACGCTTTACTGCTCAAGGCGTTGCTGCCGGAGACACCTATCAGTGTCAGGGCTTCCTGCTGTGCCGGAGTTACTCCGGAAAGCCACCAGGCGGCACTTTTGACTATGAAAATGTGTCAAATCAATATTATATAAGTGATAAAAGGAGAGGGAGCTGTGTTTACCTTGAATGGCAAAATGTTAAATGAACAGACTCTAGCACAAATTCGGGAACGACTTCATCAGGGGCAATTTTAAGGAGGATTTTATGTTTCAAGCGAATCGAATAAAAGACCAAATCGTAGCCTGGATTGCTATGTATTTTAAAGAAAATGCCGGGCCAGAAACCAAGGCGGTTATTGGCATTAGTGGGGGAAAAGACAGCTCCGTAGTAGCGGCACTTTGCGTAGAAGCCTTGGGGGCGGAACGGGTACTGGGGGTATTGATGCCTCAAGGTACCCAAGAGGACATCGCGGTGGCCTATGATCTTTGCCAAACCTTAAACATTCCTTTTGTAGAAATCAATATTGCCGAAGCGGTGGAAGCGATCTATGAGCAGTTCCGCCAAGCCGGAGTTGCCTTAACGCCGGTTACCACTTCTAATACACCGGCGCGGGTGCGGATGACCACTCTTTACGGTATTTCCGGCAGTATCGGTGGGCGGGTGGCTAACACCTGCAATTATAGTGAAGACTGGGTGGGTTATTCTACCAAATTCGGCGATGCGGCCGGAGACTTTAGCCCTTTGGCTGACTTAACAGTAACGGAAGTAAAGGCAGTAGGAGAGGCGGTCGGTTTACCGGCACGTTTCACCGAAAAAATCCCTATTGATGGCCTTTGCGGCAAAAGCGACGAGGACAATTTAGGTTTTAGTTATGAGACTTTGGACTTGTATATTCGTCAGGGAATCTTGCCTGAACCGGAGGTGAAGGCTAAGATTGATCGGCTTCATGCTCTCAATCTGCATAAATTGCAGCCCATGCCCCAATATACCATGATAGATTGTGACGAGTAACCTAGGTTTTAACTTTATTAAGATGGCTGAGGATGGGAAAAACGGCTGCTGTGCCGCAGGTTTTCCCATCCTTTACTGTTTAACAGTGAATCAGACTAACGGGAGAGCTTCATTTTTAGAATAGAAAAAGGGGTTGAATCAACAAATAGGTTCGGCTCTTTTTTATTCTTTTTCTATTGAGAGGACTCTTGGCAAAGGACATGGAGATCTTTCTTGTTTATTACGTTTATATTAATTTATAAAATGTGATAGCGTATTTTGATATACTGACAAAATAGGAGGTGTAGAGGATGACTTTCATATCCAAACAAAAATACAGATGGACACTTGTTCGTATGCTATTAAGCCTTGCGGTCATATTACCTTTGGGTATTGGTTTTACTCATTCTGTCTCGGCTGCTAATGTATACCCGTCAACCACAGATGATATTTCCTATGGGGTTGAGGTGACAGCTGATGCTGCCAATAACAATGGGGTTCGTTATGTTTTAACTAACGTAGATGTTTCAGCCAGCTCTTTGGGCTATAAATCTCTGACTATTATTCCACCCTCGGAATTTACGGCGCATTACAGTTTGCCCGCTGGATGGAATGAGTTTGTCAGTGGTAGTATTATTAATTTTATTATTCCTGCTCCCCTAACTAATGGTATGCCAACAACCTTAGTCAGTTTTTTAGAAAGCAATCTTTACTTTACTTTAACAACAGAAAATGTATTTCCCACTACGGCTGTTCCTCTAACTGTTAATGTTAGTGAAAATTTTCTTTCTTCCAGAGTAGATGCTGACGGTGTGGTTCATTACTATGAGTTTGTACCGGATGATGTAATTAACTGGTTAAATGCCTATAATGCGGCCAAAACACGAAGTTTCAACGGTTTAACCGGTTATTTAGCGACAATAACCAGTCAGGGAGAACAGGATTTTATCTATGACTCTATTGCCAAAGAGGGTGGCTGGTTGGGTGGAACTCGTTTGCGCAATAAGACTACTAACACCCTGCTTAATGACGAAAACGTTATTTCTACTAATATCGCTGATTTTGAGTATGCTGTAGGAATTGCTAACAGTTGGTATTGGAGCAATGGACCCGAAGCAGGTACGGTATTTTTCCAAGGTGTTACTGCCGCTACCGGTTCTTCGGTTCCGGGTCAGTATGTTAACTGGACACCTCCCAGTGAACCGAATAATAGTTTTACCGGAGGTTTGCCGGAGTATGTGACACAGTTTGCTTACTCTGGCTCTCAGTGGAATGACCTGCCGTATAACCCAAACAACTTTGCGATTAAAGGCTACTATGTAGAATACGGCGGTTACTCGGGGGAACAGCGTTTACAAGATCATGCCGGTTTTCAAGCGCCTTTCCCAGCGCCGGTTACCGTCCAGTTCTTAAGGTTGAACTCCACAGCGCTATTTAGCGAAAGCTACTTGTTTGGCAATATTGGAGTCAATTATACTGCACCTGATGCCAGCCCTGCCCCATCTGGATATGCTTATCTTGGCTTAGACAGTAGCAGTGCGCCGAAAACAGGCCTCTTTTCTGATGAACCCCAGACGGTGATTCACCGCTATGCACCTGTTTTTCAGGTAGACTTTAATCTGAACTATACCGGCAGTGTGCAGCCCCCGGTTAGCCAGCAAGTGCCGGAGACCACTTTTGTACAGTCCGTTACCAATCCACAAAGAATCGGCTATCGTTTCACTGGATGGAATACCGCCGCTGATGGTAGTGGCAGTGCCTGGGATTTTGCCAGCAGCCAGATGCCCGGTCAGAATCTGACCCTTTTTGCCCAGTGGACAGCTGAAAATTTCCAGTTAAGCTTTGATTTGAACGGTGCCACCGGAACGGTACCACAGACCCAAAGTATTCCCTTTGGGTCAAAAGCTACAGCAGTGCCAGACCCGGTAAGAGAAGGGTGGATTTTTGCGGGATGGTGGTATTCTACCGGAAGCGCAACCGACACCCAGTGGGACTTTAACACCAATACAATGCCTGCCGAAAATATTACGTTGAAAGCTGTTTGGACACAAATTGCAGGCCCTTTAACCTATAACTTGCGTTTTGACCTAAACGGCGGAAAAGGACAGGTACCTGAAGTGCAAGTGCTTCAGGTTGGTCAGACAGCGGTAAGTGTTTCCAATCCTACCAGAGATGGCTACACTTTTACTGGGTGGAACACCGTTAAGGACGGCAAGGGAACAACTTGGAATTTTACCACCGACACTATGCCACGCAATTATGTTACTCTTTATGCCCAGTGGAAAGCACTTGTAGTGCCGAAATCAGGCGAAATAGCTAATCCGACTTTGGCATGGGGACTTATGCTACTGAGCGGAGCCGGGCTCTGTCTTCTGATTAATCAGAAACGCAAAGCCCAAAGGCAATAATCTTACATTCCACTAGGTAGAAAAAGGGGTTGAATCAATACACAGATTCAGCCCCTTTTGCGCTACAATTGAGTAGATGAGGTGTTTAAGAGAATACATAAATCGGCTATCGAATACTTCTGAACAAAAGGATAGGAATGTAATTATGGATATAAGATTACAACTGGATACAGAGAATATAAACTGGCAAGAAGTAATAGATTTGTTATCAAAGGAGAGTATGGCCGTTTATAGTATGGCAAAGCATAAAGCCGCTTTCGAAAATAGCACAAAGGTAATATTTGTTTATGATGGCGAATCCTTTATTGGCTGTGGGCGTTTACTAACGGATGGCTCATATCAGGGAGTTTTATACGATATCGTGGTTGATAGTAAATACCAGGGGAAGGGGATTGGCGCAATAATTATCCAAGAACTTCTTGATGGTCAAGAGGATAAAAATATTATGTTATATGCCACTCCGGGAAAAGAAGGTTTCTATGAAAAGTTTAATTTCCGCAAAGTAAAAACAGCCATGTGCCGCTTTATAAATCTAGAAAATGCAATTAGCAAAGGTTTTATTGATTAGATAGTAGTTTAAATTTATCTTCTCTATTGTCCTTGACATTGGAGTATACTCCAATGTTATGCTGGTAAAAACTAGATTTGAACCAGCCAGGCAAGATCGGAAGGGAGACCTTATGAATTACACGATTCGTAAAACCGCTGAAATAACAGGAATTCCTGTGGACTCCCTGCGTTATTATGACAAGCTTGGGATTATATCACCTACCCGGGCTGAAAATGGCTACCGCTACTACACCGATATGGATATTGAAGCACTACGCTATGTAGTGGTCATGAAATATTCTCACTTTTCATTGGCGGAAATAAAAACCGTAATGTCCATGTTTGACAAAGAACCCAGTGAAAATTGCCGCCGCCTTTGCCAAGAGATATTTCAGGTTAGGCTAGGAATACTTCGTGATACAGTAACCAATTATCAAGGTATTATTCATGCTCTGGAGCAAATTCTACCTCTACTGGATGACTTGTCAGCCTTCCTCGAAAATGAAGAGCGGGTAGACGGCTATATTCAGAAAATCTTTGAGGATATTCGCCAAAATGGTCGCTTTACCCTAGAAGCCAAAGACGGCGACATCTAGTTTAAAAGAAGCACAATAACACAAAGGAAAAGGAAACAATTATGGCTGTAATTTACTGTTTTAGTTCAACAGGCAATAGCCTTCACGTGGCGCAAACTCTGGCTCAGAGTCAGAAGGCACGAATCATTCCCATCAAAGGTGATCCAGAAGTCTGTCAGGAAGAAAGTATTGGGTTTATTTTCCCAGCCTATTTTTGGAATATGCCAATACCAGTAAAGGAATTTGTAGAAAAACTGATAATTACCAAACCGAATCCCTATATCTACGCAGTGGTCACTTACGGGGGGATGATTGCAGGCGTAGCAGGGGGACTGGACAAGCTCCTACGCAAAAAAGGCCAACAACTGAGTTATAGTGCCCAGATTAAAATGATTGATAATTACTTACCCATGTTTGACCCTAAGGCAGACCCCAAGCTGGACTCGGAAGCTGATCAGGCCGTTAGGGCAATTGCAGCGGATTTAGCAGCCCAAAAAGTAGTGAAGACCAAAGCCTCTACCCCAATAAATGGACTATTTTCTCGGGTATATCCTCGAAAAGGCGGTAAAGCCGATCTTCACTTTAGGATTTCCGACAGTTGTACGCAGTGCGGTATCTGCACGCAAGTGTGTCCTAAAACAAACATACAGCAAAATAAGCAAGGTCGGCCAATTTTCTCGCAAAGCTGCGAGCTCTGTATGGGCTGTGTTAATGCTTGTCCTGTAGCCGCTATTGATTGGAAAAACAAAACTGCCGGTAAAAATCGCTATCGTCATTCTCAAGTTAGCTTAAAGAATTTGATCGAGTTTTGGTCCCAGGCTGAAACATAACCCTTGTGTTTTCTAACTCTATTGGCTATAATATCAATGCAGTTCAGCGAGGTGACTCCTATTTCTGCATTGTGCTTCGGTAGTCCAACGGATAGGACAGCAGTTTCCGGTACTGTTGATATGGGTTCGATTCCTGTCCGAAGCGCCATAAGATAAGAGGCTGACTACTTAATACGTGGTCAGCCTTTTTTTAAATCATATAACTGCCAGCCTTTTAAAGAGAGGATATGAAGGAGACAATTATTATGTCTGAGAGTTTAGAAAACCTTGAGAATAAGAACGCAAATCAAATTGGCAAGAAAAATCATGGGAAATTAATTTTGATTCTTGCTTACTTTTTTGTCTGGACTCTATCTCTAGTATCTTTCTGGTTTTTCACTGATCCTGGCGATGCCTTAGGTTATGGCTTCATTTTTCACCTGATTCTAATTCCAGGAATAACACTTTTTCTTTCTCTGATTATTGGGCTCCGGAACTACTGGGGTGTTTATAAATGGCTATCTGCGGTAGTCTTTGGAATAATGTATATGCTAGCTGAATATACAACTTTCAGTCTGGCCAACATGCTGGCTTTTGATAAGCTAAATTTCCCCCACTTCTCCATGATTATCCAAGGGGCTATTATCGCTCTTGCGGGCCTGGCGCTGGGTACAATTATTAGGCGGGGAAGAGCTAAAACATAATCACTCCTTCACTTGGAAATAGTGGGGATATTAATATAACATTTCCTGTCTATAGCGGCATAAGTAAAAAGACTGACTACTCTCACAAGTAACCAGTCTTTTTTCAGTACATATGTGTTTGGCTTAATAGCTATTTATCATTTTGAGAGCAAATCAGCCTGCGTTACTCATAAAAATTAAATCAGATTTGATAAGCCTTTGCGTTTCCGCATAGAGAGGATATAACAGAAGCTATTAGCTATCCTTTTAGAACACTATCCAGAAATGCGATTACTTTTTTTACATTCTCATCACTGTCGAACTGGGTTCCGCCGTGAGAAGCACCTTCTAATATTTCCAAGGTAACTTTATCCTCGCCAAGACTTTCCTTAAGCTTAGCTGCAAGATCAATGCTCTGTTGTGTGGGTACGTTTTGGTCGGCACTTCCGTGTTGAATAAAAAAGTAAGGATCATCTTTGGTAATATAGTTTTCCGGATTAGCCTTTTCTGTTTGCTCAACATTCTGGGTAATGTTGCCACCAATATATTGACTTTCGGGAGAATTCGCTGTACTGGTTTGACCCATTTTCGGAGTCACACCGGCGGCTTCAAATTGCTCATCCATCAGCAGAAAATTAATTGGTCCAAACCAGTCAACGACGGCTTGTACAGCCGAAGAATACTCCAAATTTTCTTTGTTATCGCCATTTAAGCTGTCATCGTCACCGCTGGTGCCGGCCAGGGCAGCCAAGTTTCCGCCTGCACTGTCTCCCCATACCGCAATTTTTTCTGAATCTAGGTTGTATTTGGATGCATTGGCCTTAATAAAGCGGATGGCGGCTTTTATGTCGCTAATAGCCGCAGGGAAAATGGCTTCTTTACTCAGACGGTAATCAACGCTCACGACGGCATAACCATAGTTAACAGCCTGTAGCATGGAGGAAACATCTCCTCCAGTCTTATTTCCCATCATAAAGGCACCGCCATGTATCGCGATCACCACTGGGTAGGGTTCGGAACTTGCTTCGTTGGGATAATAAATATCCAGCTTTTGTGTATCGCTTATACTTCCATAGGCGATGTCCGTTTCTTTATTTGTGATAAAGGAGGTATCGAGGCTGCTATTTCCTAGCCCGCCACCTTCTCCTCTGGGTGTTTTTTCGCCTGACAATGAATCATCCTCCTGTTCTGTAACGGCAGATAAATTTGAAGAGGTACTATTTGTAGTAGTCTGGCTTGAAGGGGAGCTACTGCTCAGTACCGTAGTTGTATTTTTATCTGCTGTCGTACATGCTGCAGCCCCTATGGCCAACATTCCCAGCAAAAATATTGCGATTGTTTTTTTCATGTTACGTCCTCCGTTTTCTTTTATTTATCCATGGTAACAAGAAAATGTGGCACAAAAAGGGCACAAATTTAGCGTAAAAGGGACACTTTATAATGCTCTTCTTATGGTAAAAGAAAAAACCGTGCCTTTTCCTTGCTCAGAACTCACGTAAATATTTTCTCCCAGAGCTGTTAGGATTTCCTTGGCAATAGCTAAGCCTAAACCACTCCCTTGGGCATTATAGCTCTGGGTACTCTTGTAAAAGCGCTCAAATATAAAGGGAATATCCTTCTTTTCAATAATGGTGCCGCTGTTCTTAATGTGAAAGGTAATAAATTTATGATTGATTTGGCAGTCTATTTCTACGGTACCTTCCTCTCCGCAGAATTTGAAGGCATTGTCCATCAAAATAGTAATGACTTGTATGATCCGATCGCAGTTAGAATAGAGCTTTGGTAGCGTATTAACATTTTTTTGGACTATCAGCTCTAAGCCCATATCTTCGGCCAAGAGAGGATATTTGACAGTGATTTCATCGCTTAGGCACTGGCCATCAAACGCAGACTTCTCCAGCGCTACTTTACTGTTTTGCAATCTAGAGAGCTCTAGCATGTCGTTAATGAGCCTTTCCAACCGAAAACTTTCGTTTCTGATAATATGATAATATCTTTTTTTTGCCTGTTCATCTGCTATCAGGTCGTCGCAAAGGGTCTCGGAGAGTGCTTTAACCGAAGAGATAGGACTTCGAAGTTCATGGCTGACGTTGGCCACATATTCTCTTCGAGTTTGCTCCAATTTTTCATGATTTAACAGATATAATCGTAAGACAAACAAAATAATACCGCCGGAGATAAAGGTGACCCCGAAAAAAACCAGATAAAAACTGTAGAGTGCAGCATTATAGTCGGAGGCTGGTTTTAATAAAAATACCGCACCGACTATTTGGCCACTTTGGTAAACTGGCGTCCCTAAAATAATCGAGGTTTGTGGAAAGGCCTCTAGTTGACGCAAGGTTTTAACATCTTCACCGGCCAGAACTTTTTCGATATCAGGCGTGAGCTCTTGTTTTAGTACCTCATCTAGGGTTTCCAAATTAGTATTTTTATTAGCGTTACTACTGCTGTCTTGCAACTTTAAATCATAAGTTTTAACAATAAAACTGCCATTCCTTATGTGAGTCTCACCTGTACTTGCAATATCTTCAGCAATATTGAGTAGTTGTGGAAATAATTCGTGGATTTGGCTTTGAATAAATAGGTATCGAATTGTCAGGGAACCAATGATTTGACCGATAATCAAGAGGATGATCAGTGCGAAGGTAACTTTTAGAAAGGTTTGTTTTCGAAATGCTCTCATGTCAAAACCTCAAATTTATAACCAACGCCATAGATTGACTTAATTTCAAAGGTTAGATCCTCCAACGGTAGTTTCTTTCTTAAACGCTTTATCTGTGTGTCTACCGCACGAGTGTCGCCAAAATAGTCATACCCCCAAATATGGTCAAGAAGCTGTTCTCTTGAAAACACAGTTCCACTATTTTTCGCAAGAAAAAATAAGATTTCCGTTTCTTTGGGTGTCAGATCAATCTTTTGATTCTTTATGAAAACTTCGTACTTTCCAATATCAACCACAAAATCTTGAAAGGTGAGTCGGGTTTCTTGCTTTTCAGCTGTGGCATGAGTTCTTCTTAAGATGGTTTTGATTCTTAAAATAATCTCCCGCGGTGAAAAGGGCTTTACGATGTAATCATCAGCTCCAATTTCAAGTCCGATAATCCGGTCTATTTCTTCGCCTTTGGCAGTTAGCAGAATAATAGGAACATCGGAGGATTTGCGAATTTCTTTACACACATCCGTGCCAAAAATCTTCGGCATCATAATATCTAAAATAATAATGTCAAAATTTTCCTTTTGAAATGCATGTAAAGCGGCTTCACCGTCGTAGACCGACACAAAATCCATCTCCTCGGTCTTAAGATAGGCAGACATGGCTTCATGCGTTGCTTGGGAATCATCGCATATTAGGACTTTTACTCTATTCATTAATTATATGCTTTTCCTTCGCTTGACTTCCTATTGTAGTGTTTCGAATGCGATACTCCTTCTATATGCCCAATTGTCCGCGAATTCCCCTCTTCGTCTGAGACTGTCAATGCCCACACACCCTTAGTATCTCTATCATTCACATCCAACAAGCAACCATAATACTCTGCCTGATAGATCTTACCATTGTCCATTTCAATGTTGGTCATCTTCACGGCTATGTATGTCTGCGTTGGGATACTGTTCTCCACGATTTCTTTATCTATCACAGTAGTAGAATAACTATGATTTAAATCAACCACTTGATGCCCATTTATTTTCCCAGCTTTCCCAAAGGTCACACGACCTTCTATAAAGTCCAAGCAAGCCTGAACTTCTTGATCTATGGTCTCCTCTTCACGAATTTGATCGCAAAATCGAAAATTTAATTGAAGCGCATCACGGCTATCCAAAGCTCTCACAATCAGGGCTGCCCAATCGCGTCCCTCATCGTAATGTAGCGGCCAGCCATAGCCAATTGTCATTTCTTTTTTATCATTCTTATCGGTAATACAGGATATAGTAATTTGTCCCAACCCTTCCCGCTCTTTATCTTCATCGCAAACCAAATAGGTTTGCACATGTATTTCATAGGTCTGGCCCGCGTCCGTAACAACATTGCTGATATCCCAGGCACGTTCTTGCAAGATAATTTGCCCATACGAGTACGAAGTACTCTCAGGTCCAGATACATAATCATCAAAGGAGACAACCTTGCCCTTGAAAAACTCAAAACTCTCTGCGATCTGCCGATCCGTATCAGACAGGGCTAAGGTTTTAGGGCAGAACAATTCCTTAAAAGCATTCTCATCCGTGGAGCTTAAACACTCTAGAATTTGCTCGGAAGTCGTCATGTTCCAGGACTTCATCTCTTTCATCTCGGAAGTGAGCCTTCCCAAACGACTAGGAATGAAGCTACACCCCGAAAGTATAAGTAAAGCCAGAAAACAGCTAAACAGTCTAATCATTTTTCTCATTATCATTCTCACTTCTCCATTATACCTATCCAAAATAATTGGCGATCCGCCAAGACCAAGCAATATAAAGGCCTATTATACTACATTTGTGTCCAATAATAAGTGATCCAATTGATTCTATTGACAAGAGTGATTCCCCGGATTTATAATGAGTTAAAACTCATTGAGTTAGGAGTCAGTTAAATTGCAGATGTCTAAACGCCAACGTCAGAAAGAAGAAACCAGAAATAGAATTGTGCAAGCGGCCTTCGCACTCTATGCATTACAAGGCTTTTGTACAACTACAAATGAAATTGCCAAGGCCGCAGAAGTTTCTCACGGGACTATTTTTGTTCACTTTCCTACTCGGGAAGATTTACTTTTGTGTGTTATTGAAAGTTTGGGAGAGGAGCTGTGTACAAGCCTGCATAATTTGACAGAAACGAGTGCAAGCATTCTGGATGTACTTGATGCCCACCTAAGAGCAATTGCTGCCCATGAATCGCTCTATACAAGGTTGATAACGGAGCGAAATATTTTGCCGCCACTGGCTCAGAATACGCTCATTATCATTCAATCCACCGTTGCTTTTCACCTAAGTAAAGTACTTGACCTTGAGAAGGATAAGGGAATTATTAAAGATTTACCTAATGCTTTTCTATTCAATACGTGGTTAGGTATCTTGCACTACTACTTGACCAATCAAACACTATTTACTCCAGAGGGATCGGTTATTAAAGCTCTTGGAAGTGAGTTAATCCAAAATTATTTTGATTTGATCAAACAATAGAAGAGACGAGGAGATTAAATTTATGAAAACATGTATTGCCTGCGGAATGCCTATGAAAGAAGCTAAAGACTTTGCTATGAGTGACACTAGTAAAGATTACTGCAAATTTTGCGCACGTGAGGACGGAACGATGCAGTCCTACGATGAAAAATTGCTGAGTCTAACCAATTTTATGGTTAAAACGCAAGGTCTAGATCAGGCTGTTGCCAAAGATGCGGCTAAAACTATGATGAAGAAGCTACCCGCTTGGAAAGAGATGGTTATCTGATTCGACTAAAAGGATGACGAGGAGATAGGAAGATGAAGACATACGATAATTTCTTTTTGGGTGTGGACAATCTCGCGCGAGCCAAGGATTTGGTTTGAGGCGGAGGCGGTGTCCACGGAATACAAGCTGCTTTGAGAAGTTTTGCCATGAAAAAGTGCACCTCCAAGTGTTAGTAGTATCCAACATTTGTGGTGCACTTTAAATATAAAACAAAAGATGATTAGAACCGTTACAAGTTACAAGGTTGAGGTATTACCTTTACGGCGAAGGAATATCAGGCCTGCGGTAACTGCCATACCACCCAGTAGTAGAGCCGCCACCAGAGACACAGCTTGGCTGGCCTCGCCTGTTTTGGCTGGCAGTACAGCACCGGTAACTGTGACAGTAATGGTTCGTGAGGGATTGGACGTAAAGGTTACCGGATATTTCCCCACCTTCACTTGATACTTCGATCGGTCTAGGGTAAGTTGAGGATTACTTACATAACTATTACTTTCAAGATCAAAGACCAGAACGTTAGCTTTTTGAATCATTTGGGCATCTGACAGCTTAGCCTCGGAAAGGGGAATCGTGAAGTCTGTAGCGTAAATGATAGTATTATTTTCACGAACATAGTTACCATCATTTACGAGTAAAACCTGGGTGGCTTGAGCACTATTACCTTGGGCGTCTTTTACATCATAACGAATGAGATAGATCCCCGGTTTCTTTGTATCAAAGCTTCCTTGGATGGTTACTTGGCTGGTTAAATCTTGTCCAGAGGCTGAGCTTGCCTTGAGATTACTCTTAGGATCAAAGCTGCCACCAACTTTTATTTCGGTAAAGGTTGGCACAGTGATGTTAGGTAGGATAGCTTCATCAATCCACTTGGCGTAAAGAGTCATATCAGCTACTACAGCACTTCCGGTAAAATCCCAAAGGCTGGTTAATTCTTTGTCAGCATACCAACCAGAAAATTGATAGCCGCTGCGGTTGGGGGAGGTTGGCTTGAGAATAAAATTATCAAACAAGACTGTCTGGTCAGGTACCGTTGATCCGCTATTACTTTCAAAGGTTACAGTATAGGCATTCTTTTGCCACTGAGCGAAGAGGGTTACTGCACGATCCGGCATTCTAGATGTGCCAAAGTCCCATGTATTACCGGTTCCGTTCAGAGTCTCATTCCAACCTAAGAATTGGTGCCCCTGACGGATTGGATCTTCTGGTGCCGTAGCTAGACTATCATAAGTCAATTGCTGTGCAGGGGGCGTGGTACTGGTAGCACCATTTCCATCGAAGCTTAGAGTGTAGAGATTTTGCTCATACTGGGCATAGAGGGTAGTGTCCTGGCCAGGCATGCGAGAGGTAGTGAAATTCCAAGTCTGTCCGCTACCATTGGCAGCCGTGTTCCAAGTTTTGAAAGTGTAGCCGGTTTTGGTAGGAGCAGTAGGTTCTGTGGCAGCATCGCCATAGAAAAGTTGTTGATTGGCAGGAGCAGTACTACCGTTATTGGTATCAAAAGACAGGGTAAAAGGTGTATTTGTCCATTGTGCAAAGAGGGTAAGATTGCCTTGAGGCATGGTAGAAGTAGAAAAATTCCAGATATCGCCACTTCCATCTGAGGCAGTGTTCCACCCGGCAAAGCTAAAGCCTGGACGAGTTGGAAAAGCTGGCTCGGTAGCTAAAGCGCCTTCGTCAATGGTCTGAGCCGTGATAGCACTGGCATCGCCACCGTTACCATTAAAACTAAGGGTATAAGACAGTGTTGGTAAGTTTTCAATGGCTACGGCTTGGAGTGCGGAAGCCGTTCCGGTGGCACCGGTGTAGCCTAAGTGGGCGAAATTCCCGCCAAAATATGAATTGTAGTTGGCAATGGTATAGGATACTTCCACGCCGTTTACAGTAATAACCAGTCGGCCGGAGCCATCATCCTGAGGAAACCAGTCCGCGATGAAGGGTACCCATTGGGAATCAGGAAAACTAATATCGTTAAAGCTACGCAAGGAAAAATGTTTGGCCTGCCCGATAGGATCGGTGGGTTTTATAAATGCAAAGTGGCGTGAAGCATTGATATTGCCAGTGTTAATCGACATTCCAGCATCATAGTCTCCGCCACCGCCATTAATGTAGGGATCAACTTCGAAAGAAATGGCATTAGCAACGCCTGCCACAGGAGAACGGTTATAGGCGCCAAGAGCCCCCCCGTTTCCACCAACAGCAGATGTACCGCGAGGATCATTCTGGATGGTGAAAGTCATACCATCACCACCAACTTGCGACCCGGCTGACCCCATAGCGCGAGATACAGACCGACCCCAATATAAATAGGAACGATATTCAAAAGGGTTTCTCAGATCTACCTTACCACGAGTCCAAAGAGCGCCGGCTTGATTCGTGGCATTATTGGTGATTACTACCACTTGTGGTAGTACCGTGTCAATGTAGGAACTACCTGCACTAACAAAACGCGTAGAAATGTCCTGATTGGTATCTGGTGGGGGAACCATGAATTCGGTATTGGCGGTTGCAGCTTGAATTCTGGATGTGGGTAAAAAACTAATGATTATAGTTGAAATAAGTATTGCACTTAAGATTCCTTTGACTTTATTAAACCCCATGAATCTGCCTCCTTAGAATAATTCTCCTAAGCATAACGAAAATACTCCGCCAGCGTCAAGTAAAAAAGTTTCACTTTGATTGCACAAAACGCTTATAGTAATGATAATCTTCCTGCACCTGCTGGGTATAGCGCTTACACCAATCTACAATTGCCTGATTAAAGCTCTCTTTATTGCCTAAATAACCTTGCAGCCAATAGGCATTGGGGCTCTGGCTGTGGGCTCTGGCTAAGAGCACTCCGCAACTGGTAACAAAATTGGCGAAGTTCGGATAGGATAGTTTTCCCCATTCAATAGAACCTTTCATATCGCGGTACTGACGGACATAAAATTCCTTATCTCCCACCGAAAAGTAGCCTAGAAAAGGATCTGAAAAGGCCTGTAAGACTTGTTGACAAGCGACTACCCGGTAGCCTTGACTTGAACCTTCCGGCAAAAGCTGCGGTGTAGTTTTGTTTGGGTGACAAGCCTGAGAAATTACCGAGGGATTAGCTTCTTTAATCTGAAGAATTAGTCTGGAGCCATCAGGAAAACTTAAGACCGCTACATAGCAGTGCGTTCCCACACTACCCACTCCCACAACCCGACGGGCGATATCCGTGAGGGTACCCTGAGAGAGCAAAAGAGCAACATCAGGGCGAACCGTTTGCCGATAAGCATCGAGATAACCTTCCACTGTTGACATCATGTCCCGGTTAACATGGGTGAGGATCGGTGGATTTTCGATGAAACGCCGCCGTCCTAAAGCATCCACTTGGGTAAGTTTTTCTAAGGCGCGGTCAGAGGTCTGCTTTTTTGCCTTTTTGGCTATCTGAGAAAACTCTGCATGTGCCTCATCGTGTAGAAAGGTTTTCAATTGTTCTTCATCCACACTATCGAAAAACCGCTCTAAAGGCGTTTGCTTAAGCAGGCAACGCAATCGCCCACGGTAAACATGAGCAGTTTCCATAGCAGCGGCCTCTGTGTCTCTAAGTGAGAATCCGGCTTCTTCGCCTTGAAGAAGAATGCTGGTAAGAAGGCGCTTTAGATCCCATTCCCATGGCCCCGGAGCAGCTTCGTCAAAATCGTTTAAGTCAAAAACCAACCTTCTTTCAGGTGAGGCATAAAAGCCGAAATTATTAATATGAGCGTCACCACAGATAACTACGTGGACTCCCGTAGAGGGCTGCTTCTGCAAATCTTGCGCCATTAATTTGGCTGTACCTCGAAAAAAACTAAAGGCAGACTGGGATAGGCGTTCCTGTCGTAGCGGAATAAGTTCACTGATGCGTCCCTGATTTTGTGCTTCGATAATTTGAACCGGATCTCTGTTTAAGGGCACAAACTCCCTGTGGCGCTCTAAGGGAAATCCTTTGCGGGCGGCTTTGCCCTCCTGACGAAGGCTCTCTGCTCCTGTAATGCTGATCTGTTCATAAATGTCGTATAAGTCAAAGTTTTCCACGCTCTGCCCCCTATATCTTTGCTTTATTTATTAAGAGAACTACTATATAATATCTTAGCATATAGAACGGTGAGAGTATTGCCCTGGAAGGTTTCTATCTGTGGGCTTTTTCTTTAGGCAGATGTTTAGGTTAAATGTCTCCAAACTGTAAAGTTTTGATGAAATGAAAGGTTTTTCGTGAGTTTTAGCTATAATTATGCTTAGAATTCACTTAAAACAAATTTACGAATTCACCAAAAACTGATACTATACCAGAGTGAAGAACTTTTACCCTCTGTTTTGAGTGTGGAAGATTTCTTTTGAGCACGAAAGTTTTTTTAGCAGAAAGGATACGGGCATTCATGAAGCATGAGGAGATTGGGGCTTTAGTTGAAGCAGTAAAGAAGGGCGATGATCAGGCCTTTGAGCAGCTATATTTAGCCATGTGGGAATCTCTATTTTATGTTGCTTGTAAACATTTGAAGGACCATGATGAGGCTAAGGATATTGTCCAAGAGACTTTTATTGATATCCGTAATAATATAGACCGACTTCAGAATAATATTTCTTTTGTCGCTTGGGCGAATCGTATTGTTTTTGGCAAGTGTATTGATACCTTGCGTAAACGCAATCGTCTTTCCGATACACCTGTAGAGGAATTCGGTGAAGAATTAACCGAAGATCGTGAAGAGTTCTTACCAGAGGATGTACTTTATGATAAGGAAGCCGCTCGGCAGATGAGTCAGGTGATTTCTGAACTACCTGATGAGCAGAGAATGGCAGTCCTTTTATACTATTATAATCAGCTTTCCACGGAAGAGATTGCCCAGACTATGAATATTACCCCGAATGCAGTTCGACTTAAGTTGTCTCGGGCTCGCACGGCTCTCAAGAAGAGCATTTTACAGCTCAGAGGCCAAGGCGCTTCTTTTTATGGTGTGGCCGGGGTTTCTGTACTGAGCCGTTTTCTTATTTCTGATGCCAGCAATATCTGTCGTCCTGCAGTTGGAAGTGATATGTGGCAGCAGGTATCTCTACTCCTTAAAGGTGGCGCTATAGCCGGAACAGCTGGAGTAGCGGCTGGTGCTGCTTCCGGTGGTGCTTCAGCATCAGGCGGTGCTTCTTCGGGAGCGTTTGCCGATATTGCAGTTAAAATTGGCATTGCAGCCGGAAGTGTTTTAGCTACAGGACTGGCGGTAGGATTTTTGGTTAACCAGTTTTTATTGCAGCCGCCCCAGACTTCTTCTTCTCAAAGTGGGTTAACTTCTGATCAGGTCTTAGCTGCAGGGAAGAATGAGAACCAGAATAATCAGAATATCGAAGAAACCTTAGCTACTTTAACATCAGAATCCCAGCCATCTGAACCGGAGGCAACCACGATTATTCCCGAGGATTGGACAAGAATATCAAAGCTTAATCGAAGTCGGGAATTACGAGCGCTGGCCAAGCGTATAGGGGCAGAAATGCAGTATGCTCATGTGGAGTCAGAGCTAAATGGAGCGATGTTTCTGCTTTATAGCCGGGAACGTGATGGGAAGCGATTACTTATTTGTGAGTATTATAATCAGGCTACGGAAGAGTGGGCTGTGGCTCATAAGACGCAGGATATTTCCGAACCGGTTCCGGTAGAAGCTGATTTAGCGGACTGGTTTTGGGCGAATCTGAGTACCTCAAGCAGAAGTATTAACTAGTTTTATCCATGAAGAGATTCTTGGCAGGTGGGAGGAAAAGGTGTGAATATGTTTAACGCTTTTAAGAAGTATACCAAGAGAGGGATGGCTGCTCTGGCTGCCCTTCTGGCCGTGGTTATATTTTGGAATCAGGTGGGGCTGTCTGCAGCTATTTCAGGTACCGCCGAAAGTGGTATCGTTGGAGTTGACGGCGTAGCAGACGAGATTTCAACTTCTGATTCGACTTTGGAAGCTCAGTTTCCCGAGGTGTCGGTTGCAGATGATTTTACGGTTCCCGGGGGCAATGAAGATCAACTGATTTTGGATACTTTTGCGAGTAGCGAGACCATTGAGTCTTCAGATTTTTCAACTCCCAGTGCGTCTTTTACTTTAGATAGTGAGAGCAGTTCCTCTCCTTCTAGCTCTTCCGAGACAGAGTCAAGCGAGGTAGAGTCATTACCTTCAGCCTCACTGCCCAGCTCCGGTGCGGTGACAGTTGATTCTGTAGAGGATTTGGTAGCTACGATTGCTGCTGCCAGCGGAGACTTGTATATATCCCTAAGTGAAAGCTTTCCTACTGCTTTACCTCAGGTAATTAGCTTACATGGGCTCGATCTGCCTTATGATATTGTGATTGACGGTATCCAAGAAGACGGTAGCTCAAAGACCTTAGTGGCGGCTCCCGGTTCTCGTCATTTTAGTATAGAAAGTCAGAGTAACTTTTCTATTCAGCTTAGAAATATCACCCTTGACGGTGGACTTGTTATCAATGAAGACACCGGTTATTTAGAGGAAGGTCAACTTGCTCAAGGCGGAATTGAATTAATTGACGGACAGCTCTATCTTTATAATGTGGTTTTGCGTGCCAATAATAACAGTGCTATCCGGGTTATTGCTGGTGGTAATACCTACTTATCGGTTTATAGAAGTAACTTTATTGCTAATAGCGGCGGCTTTAGCGGTGCTATTGATGCCAGTTACCTTACGAAAGGCTTGTCTATTGCTTATTGCTATTTTAATAATAATGTAAACACAAATACCAGCCAAGGCGGTGGTGCTCTCTTTCTTCAGGGAGAGAGTCAAGTTGAATCCTACTCGGTTAATAATTCGGTATTCCTAAATAACCGATCAACTGCCAGAGGCGGTGCTATTAGTCTTAAAGATTTTGGTGGAACTTTTGAGATCAAATCCAGTTATTTGTTGGGAAACCAAGTTTTGGACAGCGCTGGTGAGAAGGCAGACGGTGGCGCTTTTGCATTAGAAAATACAGCAAGCATTACTACTAATTTATCAATTTCTCGTACTACTTTTGCTTATAATCAAGCTTATGATGATGGCGGTGCACTTTTTATTGAGAGTCCTAATGGTCAGAGGACACACCAAATTATTAATTCTACATTCTACAGTAACCGAGCTTTCGGTAATTTCCATTCCGCTCTGGCTATGGATTCTGCCGGTGGGGCGATTCAGCTCTCGGATAATACGGCATTAGCAATTGATAATTCTACCTTCACCCTGAACGCTGCTTATGGTGATTTACTCTCGGCCAGAGGTGGGGCCTTGGGTGTTCAGATGAGTAATCCAGGACGTGCGTCAGAGTACACGCTTCATAATAATATTATTGTTGGGAATTCAGCGGTTATTTCTCAGCTTGTGATCCCCTCTTCCGAAAACAATAGCGCTTATGATAATATTGCTACTTTGGAAGCTGACCAGATCATTGATTTAGGTGGGAACTTAGGCCTTGATAACGGCACAAACACCCTACATACTCCTGAAGCTGTTTTTGGATCAGCGACACCAAGGTTTTGGTCTAACTTTACCAAGGACTATGCTGGGAATCCCCTAAGTTCTTTGAACAACACTTTTTACTACGTTCCTACCGTCTCCTTACTTCCCGAGGGGATTGCCGATCAGAGAAGTGATGTGGCTTATTTTACCTTAGACCAAAGAGGTTATGTACGGACTACACCCGGTGATCTGGGAGCAACTGAGAGTGCATGGATTCGTTACCAGGCTAATGGTGGTTCTTGGATCAATTTGCCTGTCGGTAGTTTTGATGGTCGCAATTATTTACCTGACGCAGATTCTGATATCTACTATGAAGTAAACGCTCCTGGAAATAACTTGAATATTTTAAAATCTACTAACTTACAAGCTCCTACGGGCAAGCAATTAAAGGGGTGGGCTACAGCTGCTAATGGGTCAGGTTCCTTCTACCTTCCTGGGGCAACTATTACCCTGAATGATAACGTGACTCTCTTCGCAGTTTGGGAGGATATTACCTATACTGTAGAGTTTGATCCTATGGGTGCTACCTATGAGTACCAAGATAAGGTAATTTACAATAGTTTACTTACTGCGCCTGCAATAATTCCAGTATATCCGGGCTATCTTTTCTTAGGTTGGTATAAGGACATGGAGGGTAAGGAACGCTGGAATTTTTCTCAAGATCGGGTCAAGGCTGACATGACCCTTTATGCCTTATGGCAGTTGAATCAGACGCCAACTCCGACAGAGACGGTTACACCTACTCCCACTGCTAAACCTACGGTATCGCCTACACCCACACTAACCCCTACCGTGACTCCAGAACCGACGCCCGTACCTACAGATCGTCCAACACCTACACCGACTTTTAAGATCGAACCTGGACAGCTAGAGGTATCTGTTGGAGATACTATTACCTATACACTTCAAGGAATTAGCAACCCTTATGCTGACGAGGTAGAGGAATTTGCGATTTCCTTTATTCCGGCAGATGGTTTGACCTTCCTTTCTGGTCAGATTCCAGCTTTTACCAAGGGCTCAAATATCAAGTACGAAATTCGTTACTCGACTACCTCTAAGAAGAACCAGACTCTCAAAAAAGATATAAAGGCCAATGAAGCCTTTTCGCTCCGGGCTCCTGATTTAGGCACCGGTGAACAGCTAACTGAGATTGTTTTATATTTTCCTAAGGTACCCAAGGGTTTTGCTTACCAGAATAAAGTAAATCTAACATTTAAGGTGGGTCAGCCTAAATCCGGTAGCACGTTTCGGAATAAGGCGGCTATAGATTTTTCGATTGAGGATATTAAGATTAACCACCAGAACACCTTGAATAGTCTTGTGAGCATTACGAAGTAATATACTCCCCTCATATGCCCTGCCAAGGGTATTTCCCTAATTAAACAACCACACCATTAACTATAGTGAAACAGAGCCGCCTGGAGATTCAGGTAGCTCTGTTTCTACGTGTGCCAATTTCTAGTTCCATGCCTTACTTCAAGGGCCTATGCATGGTAATAACGCGATGACTGATAATATCATTAATTATCGTTAGTGCTAAAAAAAGAAATTGGAGGTTGTTTTATGCCTAAAACGAAGCGGATTTTTGAGTATCGTCATTATGAAATGCCATTGGAAGCGTGTTACTTTACTTTGTTGGGCGATCATTGGATTAGGCAGTATGATAATCGTGAACAAGAACATTTTCATAACTATTTGGAGATTGGATTTTGCCATCAAGGAACGGGAACACTTAGCATCGATCAGCAGTTGTACGAATATGGGCCAGGAAGCTTCTCTTGGATACCGGCTTTTATTCCCCATGCTACGAACAGCACCCCTGGGGAATTGAGCTACTGGGAATACATCTTTCTTGATATAAAGAAGTTGTGGGGGAATTTTTCCCCTGCTTTATACTTTCGCTATAGCCGAAAGGAAGATACATTGACGGGTGAAGAAAATCCTTTTTTTGTATCTGGGCAGGATGCAAGGCCTTTTCAGGAACTGTTAATTCGAATTTTAGAAGATAATCGCAATCCAGATACCTACGCCAGCGGTTTTTCTCAGGCCCTTTTAATGGCAGTTTCAATTGAGATACTCAGATTACAGAAGAAAAAGAATGATCTTATTCAGCCGGGTTTTAGTAAAGCAGAACTTTTAGTTTTACCGGCTTTACAACGCGTCGCTGAGACCTTTCATCAGGGGATTAGGATTGTAGACTTGGCAATTTGCTGTCATATGAGTGAAAGTCACTTTCGCAGAATTTTCCAAGAATGCGTAGGTGTAGCTCCACTTGAATATCTAAATCATGTGCGTATCCGTGAGGCTTGTACACTCATGCAAACTACAGCTCTTTCTCTTTACGTGATTGCGGAACGTTGTGGATTTGGCTCTATTTCCAGCTTTAATCGAAATTTTTTAGCCATTATGGGGCTCACACCCAGTGGCTGGCGTAGCCAGCCAAAAATCAGCAAACGTAATCCCAGTAACTTTAAAGTTTATACCATGGATGGCTGGCGATAATGGGTGAAAGATTTTTTGATCAAGGCCTTCTGGTAACTTTTTAGTAGGAGACCTTTGGGGTAATTTTAGTTTCTAGGCAAAATAAAAGTCGAAAATGAATAGCTAATAGTTAAAAATAGCAAATCATAAATAGCCTTAATTATTATAATTGGCAATGTAACGCGTTATTTTGATTTTTTGTTTGTGCATAATGACGAGCTCAGCTCGTAAAAGTGGAGGAATCAAGATGAAGAAATTTTGGACAGCTTTATTAGCGGCTGCTTTACTTCTAGTCACGGCCTGTAGTGGAAGTTCCGGAGGAAATGAGGCGACTACGGCTGGGTCGCTCCAAGGAAGTAGTGATCCAGGAACTACCGGGGCTCAAAAGTTAACAGTATGGTGCTGGGATCCAACGTTTAATGTTTATGCCATGAATGAGGCGGCAAAGATTTATCAGCAGACCCATCCGGAGTTTGTTTTAGAGGTCATTGAAGTTAAGTGGGATGATGTGCAGACCAAGTTAACAACGGCGGCAACTTCCGGTAAGTTAGATACTTTGCCAGATATTTTGCTGATGCAGGATAATGCTTTTCAAAAGAATTACACCAATTATCCGGAGGTTTTTACCGACCTAACGGATTCAAACATTGCCTTTGATGAGTTTGCAGAGGCTAAAGTGGCTTACTCTCAGGTTGAGGGCAAAAACTTTGGCGTGCCCTTTGACAACGGTGCCAGTATTCTTTGCCTTCGTACAGACGTATTAAAGGAAGCCGGACTTACAATAGAAGACTTTACGGATATTACCTGGGATACCTTTATTTCTTTGGGGGAAGAGGTTTTGGCAAAAACCAATAAACCTCTACTATCAACCCAAGCCGGAACGCCTGATCTTATCATGCAGATTCTACAGTCTTCAGGTTCCAGCCTTTTTAAAGCAGATGGCAGCACAAACTTTGAGGGTAATGATTCTCTAAAGAAAGCGGTAGAGATTTATGTCGATCTGGTTAAGAAGGGAATTATGGTAGAAGTAAATGACTGGGATCAGTACATTGGTACACTCAATAACAGTACCGTAGCAGGAACTTTGAATGGTTGCTGGATCTTAGGCTCTATTCAGGCTGCCAACGATCAGTCAGGGCTGTGGGGATTGACTAACATTCCAAAGCTTGATGGGGTAAACGGAGCAACCAATTACTCTAATAATGGCGGTTCCAGTTGGGTTATAACGAGTAACTGTAAAGATGTGGCTCTGGCAACGGACTTTTTTCGCCAAACCTTTGCCGGCAGTGTTCCGCTCTATGAGCAAATTCTACCTTCCTCTGGAGCTTTAAGTACCTGGTTACCGGCAGCAGAGAGTAAGGTCTATGCAGAGCCATCGACATTTTTCGGTGGACAAAAAATCTTTTTAGACATTACTGACTTTGCTTCTAAAGTACCTAAAAATATTACCGGGGCTTTTTATTATGAAGCCAGAGATGCTGTGGGAGTAGCTCTAACCAATATTATTTCCGGCGGAAATATTGAGACAGAGCTTAAAGCGGCAGAAGAAAATGTAATTTTCCAAATGCAGGGTTAGGCTAGCATATAACCATTGGTGTCCTAAAAATTTAAAGGGGAGGGTTAGCCGCTTTTGATGAGGGCATGTTCCTTATAGAGCGGCTGATCCTGAACTAATTCTTTGGTATGGGAGGATGTTACCGTGGCTAAAGGTAAAAGGACGGTTTACCAAAAAAATAATCGAATAGGTTGGTCATTTATTGTCCCCGCCGCCGCATTAATTGCGTGGATGAGCTTTTATCCTATGATTAGTGCCTTTGTCTTGTCTCTTCAAAGTGGTGTTGGGAGTAATATGAATTGGGTGGGGCTATCAAATTATGTCCGAATATTTGCTGACCCGGTTTTTAAACAAGCCCTGTTTAATACTTTTCTTTATCTAGTTGTTCAGGTACCTATCATGCTTATTTTGGCCTTGCTGTTAGCGTCGCTATTAAATGACCGGAGGTTAAAGGGGCGAAGTTTCTTTCGAACCGCTATCTTTCTGCCCTGTGCGACTTCCTTAGTGTCTTATGCACTAATTTTTCGTTCTCTTTTTGGTGTGGATGGATTTATTAACACGATTCTAATCAACTTGGGCTTTATTACCAGCCGGATTAACTGGCTGGGTATTCCCGAAACCGCTCGCTTCGTGATTATTCTTGCTCTGATCTGGCGCTGGACCGGATATAACATGGTCTTTTATCTAGCCGGACTTCAAAATATTGATTACTCGGTTTATGAAGCTGCCAAAATTGACGGTGCAAATAGTGTTCGACAGTTTTTCTCCATTACAGTGCCTCTATTAAAACCCGTAATACTGCTAACGGCTATTATTTCTACCAATGGCACACTGCAGCTATTTGATGAGTCGGTTAATTTGACTAATGGGGGGCCGGGGAATGCTACTATCACCCTAGCACATTACATCTATAAAATTTCTTTTGTCTATTCACCTAAGTTTGGCTACGCAGCCGCCATGTCCTTTGTGGTATTAATTCTGGTAGCGGCTTTGGCACTGATACAGATGAAGGTAGGTGATCGCCGTGAGACATAAGATCGCTGCTCTGGGGAAATATTTTTTTCTGAGTTTGGTGGCATTACTTTCGATTTTTCCACTCTACTGGATGGCTATATCGGCTACCAATAGTAGTGTAGAAATTATTGGTGGCAAACTCCTGCCAGGATTTTCACTGATGAAAAATTTCCAGAATCTTTTGGCTCAGCAGGATGTATTTTTGGCAATGAAAAATTCCTTTCAAAATGCCATTGCCTTGACTATATTGTCCTTGATTATTTGTTCCATAGCCGGTTATGCTTTTGAAGTCTATCATACTAAAAGTAAAGATCGACTCATGTCTGTGCTGCTGTTGGCTATGATGGTACCTTTTGCGGCAACGATGATTCCCTTGTTTAAGATGTTTTCCTCGCTCAACTTACTCAACTCCACTGTCGGCTTTATTCTACCGACATTATCAACGCCTTTTCTAATTATGCTGTTTCGGCAAAATACCCGCTCCTTTCCATCGGACATTATTGAAGCGGCCAGAATTGATGGGTTGGGAGAATTACGTATTTTTATTCGGATGTATATCCCTACTATGGCTTCCACCTATGCCGCTGCTATGACCATTGTCTTTATGAATGCTTGGAACAGTTATCTTTGGCCTAAGGTTATTATGCTTTCAAATGACAAGGCAACAATGCCCATGATGGTGGCTAATTTAATTTCCGGCTATGTTATTGACTATGGTGTCTTGATGTTAGGCGTACTTTTGGCTACAATACCTACGATTGTTATTTTCTTTGCTTTACAAAGATACTTTGCCAATGGCCTGACTGGTTCAATTAAATAAGATTGGTTAAAAGGTGAAAATGATGAAAATTGAAAGATTCTATGCCGATCCTCAGATTCTTCATGTGGGTACCGAACCCAAACGTAGCTACTACATTCCCTTTGCCCCCGGACAGAGCCCTTTTGCGGCGACTCGTGAGAGCTCTACCCGATTTCAAAGCTTAGCCGGAGAGTGGCTTTTTCTTTACTATCCATCTGTTTCAGAGGTAGGGGAGGAGTTTTATGGTCATATTGAGAATAAGACCTCTTTGCCTGAATTTGATAGGTTACCAGTACCTTCCTGTTGGCAAATTCATGGCTACGATGCTAACCAATACACCAATGTACGCTATCCTTTTCCCTTTGATCCGCCATATGTTCCCACGGAGAATCCGGCAGGGGCTTATATTCGAGATTTTGACTTGACGGCGGAGGCCGCGGAAGGGGAGAATTTTCTCGTTCTGGAAGGGGTTGATTCTTGCTATTACCTCTGGGTTAATGGGCAACAAGTAGGCTATAGCCAGGTCTCGCACTCATTTTCTGAGTTTAGGCTCACGGAATATCTTAAGCCCGGTTCAAACCGCATAGCCATATTGGTTTTAAAATGGTGTGCCGGTTCATACCTAGAAGATCAAGATAAGTTTCGGATGTCGGGAATATTTCGTGACCTGTATTTGCTACAGCGTCCTAAGGCTCGACTACAAGATTATTTTATTAAGACCAAATTCACAGACGACTATCAGACGGCTACTATTACTATTGCCTTGACCACGATTGGAGCGCCTGAGCTTACAGCTTACTTATGGTCACCGGAGGATGTTCTTGTGGCTGAAGCTAAAGCCCAGGGTGGAAAGTTTCAATTGACTGTTGAGAAGCCTCAGCTCTGGAATGCGGAAAATCCCTGCCTTTACCGCCTGCTGATAGAAAGCCAAGGGGAGATAATTGGCCAGTCTTTGGGACTAAGACAGATAGAGATTCAAAAACAAGTGGTACTCTTAAATGGAAAGCCGCTTAAAATCCGTGGAGTCAACCGTCACGATAGTGATCCTTACACTGGCTTTACGATCTCCAGAGAGCAGGCGCTGGTTGATTTGCAATTAATGAAAGACCATAACATTAATGCCATCCGTACCAGTCACTATCCAGCCAATCCCTGGTTTTATGAGCTTTGCGATACCATGGGATTCTATGTTATGAGTGAAGCCGATATTGAGGCTCATGGCGTATCGGCACTTTATGGTGCATCTCAGGAAGAAACCTTCGGCCTGATTGCTCAGGACGCCCGTTTTGATGCTGCGATTATGGATCGGGTGCAAATAAACGTCGAACAGCAAAAGAACTTCACTTCCGTGCTTTTCTGGTCCTTGGGCAATGAATCAGGTTATGGTCCTTCTTTTGAAGCGGCCGGAAAATGGGTTAAGGCTTACGATAGCAGCCGCTTGCTTCAATATGAAAGTAGTATTTACGAATCTTTCGGTCACAAAAACGACCTGTCGATGTTAGATTTTTACTCTCGCATGTATGCCTCACCGGAGGAAAGTGAGAACTATTTAACTGATAAGAGTAATGAAAAACCCTTTATTCAATGTGAATACTCCCATGCCATGGGTAATGGTCCTGGTAATCTGGAAACATACTACCAACTGACCAGAAAATATCCCGCTTATACCGGAGGCTTTGTCTGGGAGTGGTGCGACCATGCGGTTTATAGGGGGAGAACACCTGAAGGTAAGCCGATTTTTGATTATGGTGGCGATTTTGGTGAAGATCTCCATGACGGCAATTTCTGCGTAGACGGCTTGGTTTCGCCTGATCGTAAACCTCATCCAGGACTTTTAGAACTTAAAAATGTATTCCGGCCTGTGAGGATAGAAAAGTCGGCGGATGGCTTTATTTTGTGGAATCTTTTTGATTTTACGGAGTTGTCTGAGGCGGTGTACATTACTTATGAGATCAAAGACAAGGGGACTTGTCTTGGGCAGGGAACTTTGCCAACCTATTCCCTTGAACCGGGGAATAGTCTTGTCTTTGAGCTGCCGGAAGCGGTTAAGGACAAAGCAAAAGGCCATGTGCTCTTCCGCTATTTTTCTACAAAGGGCGAGGGGCAAACTTGTTTAGGCTTTGACCAAGTGGCCTTAGAAGAGTCTTCCTCCGTTGGACTTGAAGATATTTCGGCTGCTTTAGGATATTGCTCACCTACCTTGGTAGGGGGGAAGATTAATGCGGAAGAAACTAACGATACTTGGGTCTTCTCAAATGAGCAGTTTCGTTATATCTTTTCCAAGTCGAAAGGTAATTTCCAGAGTTTGATTCGTCACAATCAGCAACTTGTGACCGAACCGCTGGAATTTATCATCTGGCGAGCGCCAACGGATAATGACATGTACATTAGAGAGCAATGGAGTAAAGCCGGTTACGATCGAGCCTTTAGCCGGGGCTATCAGGTCACACTGCTTGATCAGGAAACATCTAAAACGGATTCTCTGCGCTTCCTCTGCCAGAGCGCGTTGGTGGCCAATGGTGTGGCTAAGATTCTTCATATAGAAACCCTCTGGGAAATTACAGCGGAAGGCGGTATATCTCTCGAGTCAAAAGTGGTGGTTAATCAGGATTTGCCGGTCTTACCTCGCTTTGGACTTTGTCTTAAACGTCCCCTTGATGCAGAACAAATAACCTACTATGGCTTAGGCCCCAATGAAAATTACCGGGATAAGCATCAAAGTTCTTATCTGGATCTATTTTCCAGCACCGTGGATGGTCTTTATCATGACTACATTAAACCACAGGAAAATGGTAGCCATGGGGGGTGTTATGCAGTCTATAGTCAAGGAACCGTACCGCTATTGGCTTATAGTTCTAAACCCTTTTCCTTCAGCCTGTCCCGCTATAGTCCCGAACAGCTTACAAAGGTGACCCACAATTACGCTTTACAACTGGAAAAAAGTCTGACCTGGTGTTTAGACTACGCTCAAACCGGAATTGGCTCTAACAGTTGTGGCCCAGGGCCGGAGACGAAAGCTGTTTTCTCAGAAAAAGAGTTTAGCTTTCACCTAACATTAGTATAAGTATCTTTATAGTCATATGGGTAAAAGAGTCGGTGAGTTTTCGTCGGCTCTTTTGTTTTTTCGTGCGCCCAGCATGGGTTATATGACCCTTACTGACTACTATCCGAAAATGTGTAAAAACTAAGGAACCAACCTATACCGAACGGTACGTACGGTGGTGTGAGAGGTCGCTAGTCAATTAATGGCTAGCCTCCTACTCGATTTTCTTTTTGGATTCCATAGCAAGGGCGTAAAGTCTACGAAGCGTTGATTGTTTTTCCCGATAGAAATCATTATGCTAGTAACAGGAGGATGAGATTATGGATTGTATACAAATGGGACAGCTTATTAGGAAAATTCGTCAGGAAAAGAACTTGACCCAGAAAGAACTGGCTGCAGGTATGAATTTAAGTGATAAGACTATTTCTAAATGGGAGCGGGGGCAGGGTTGCCCTGACGTGTCGCTTTTGCCCGAGCTGAGTAATATCTTAGGGGTAAGCGTAGAGAAGCTGTTGAAAGGCGACTTACAGCCAAGTAGAGGCGCCAATGGCAATATGCAGAAGCTCAAATTTTATGTTTGTCCAGGCTGTGGTGCTATTAGTAGCGCAGAAGAACAAATGGAAATATCCTGTTGTGGCCGGAAATTGAAAGCTTTGGTAAGCAGGGCCGCTGATGCGGCGCATAGCCTTACCTTTGAGCAAATCGAGGATGATTTATACATTACCTTTCCCCATAATATGGAAAAAACACACTATATAAGTTTTTTTGCCTACGTTGGTATGGATAGAGTTCTGTTAATAAAGTTATATCCAGAACAAGCCAGTGAACTGCGTTTCCCCAAACCGCGCCGAGGTAAGCTCTACTATTACTGTACCCAAGATGGACTATGGGAGGTACGGATTTGAAGCGTGCTTTTAATCTTTTTTTCCGACATTCTTAGCAATAGCCTTGTTAAGTCGTTCTCGCTGATTAAAGGTATAGGTAGAGGCGTTGCGCAGAAGCTCATCGACAAATTCTGCCACATCCTCTCCGGTTATTTCCAGTACGGTTTTGCCATTAAGGGCACTCTCTTCAAAGAGATCCAGCAGTTCATATTGAATTTCTAGCATGTCGTAGCCGTCTCCAGCAGCAAAAGACCACATATACTTCTGAATCCGCTTATAAGCATACTGATAATCCGACGGCAGGTTTTCAATTCGAGCCATTTGTTCCTTGTACTTACGCTTTTCTTCCCGGATCTTTTTTATGTTCAAGTATTTATTAAAAAAGTCACTCATGTTTTTTCCTCTTTCCATTTTTGGATGGCGGATGATAGAAAACGCCATTTCTCCCAAAATATTTTAAGCTCGGCCTGTCCCCTTTGATTTAGAGTATAGAACTTCCGGGGGGGCCCTAGGGTTGAAGTCTTTTTTTCAATATCAACCCAGTTATTTTTTTCCAGACGTACTAGGATTGTATAGACTGTTCCTTCTACCACATCTGAAAAACCCAGAGAATGAAGCTGTCTGGTGATTTCGTAGCCATAGGTCTCCTGACGGCTGATTATCTCTAGAACACAGCCTTCAAGTACCCCTTTTAGCATTTCCGTTAAACCTTCCATGCCTAATTTCCTTTCTTTACTACAATGACTAGTAAGTGTAACTTATTACTAGTAAATAGTAACACGTAGTAGTGAAAAGAGTCAATAGTCGGATGCAAATGAGAAATAGTTTGATTATCAAGATTATTTGGTTGGATTTACCTATTTCAGAACATATTATGGGGGTTTAAGGAAAAAAATGTGCCATTATGGTTGTTTTGCAGTAAAGTAGCTACTATATAAAAACAATACAACCAGAGATATTTCCGGCATGAGGCTTGTGGGGGCGTCATTATGCCTTGTTTTAGATTTTTTATTTCTGGTAGATGTAGGAGAATCGGGGAAATGAATAAGGAAAAGCGGAATTTTGTACATAAATGTCTTTCCGAGCATGTAAAGGCTGGAGATATATGTATTGACATTACACCTAAAAGCGGAAAGGACACGGCCTTCTTGTGTGACTTGGTAGGTAATCAAGGTCAGGTCCTAGTCTTAGCCGAGGACTCGGAAGACATTACGTCTACCGAGGCATTACTTAGTCAGACCGGTATGGAACAGATTGCCCAAGTCGTGGCTGAAGATTGTAGCTCTCTTCATAAGCATGTTGCTTTTTCTAGTGTAGCTTGTATGACTTTCAGAGATCAAGATCTGGAAGTCACTGCGGAATTGCTAGATGAAAATGGCGAACTTCTACACCAGCTGCTTCGATACTTGAAGCGTGGTGGTTTGATGGCAATATCATTGATGCAGGAAGCCTCTAACAGTGCCAAAGGGCGTTATGAGCTTCTTAATCATTTACATAAGTTAGATGATCGCCTCTACGAGGTCATCTTTTGCGAATATTATGATAACCCTGAGATTTGTTGCTATCCTATCTCTTTACGCCGATTAGAAGATATACACTTGTATGCAGAAAGAAACTGCCAAGAGTTACCTTGCACGGTACTTATAAGACGAAAGCTGGAACCGATTCTAGTAGCTAGCGGATGGGTGAAGAATAGAGAGTGTTTGCAGGTCTGCTAAAAGAATGTGTTTGAGAATAGAGGTTTTAAGCCATGTCGAGGGGCTTAAGGCCTCTTACTCTTTAAAAGGATTTAGAATAAATAGTAAAGCCGCATAAGGAAAAAGACAGATATAGCAATACTAACCCCTAAGAATAAGCTGAATAGCACATCTGACAAGAAATGTACACAGAGATAAAGACGTGAAAAGGCAATCAGAATCGCTACAATCATTGCGGGTATAGCTAGAGCAGGAATAAAGAAGCATAAGATTGTAGCCGCTGCAAAGGAGGAAGAAGTATGTCCCGAAGGGAAAGAGTAGTCCTGAGGCGGTGGTATAAGGATGTCGTAGCCCTTTCTTTGGTTGAAGGGTCTAGGGCGCCGGACTAAGTTCTTAAGCAGAATATTACCCAGTAGCGCACTACCCAATAGCGAAAAAAGCATTGCCAGGGCAGCACGGCGATGAATCTTCCCCAGAAATAGGATACTAAGGGTGCTAAACCAGATCAGACCCATGTTGCCAAGCCGGGTAAGATTAACCATTACCCGATTCCAGCCCTTCCGGCGCAAGTGAATATATATCCAATCTAACACTTTCCAATCAATTTGCTGAATCTGCTGTCTTACTTTCATTCTAATCCAATCTGTATGTAGAAGATTTCTCATCATCGGTGATACTGAAAACATTTTGCCATAAAGGGCAGAGAAAAGCTATTATTGAATTGTGAAAACTCAGAAAATTCTTTGTATCCGGAAGAATAATTTTAATCGCTCAAGATTATTAAACAATAAATTGACAAAAGGTTTTCAATTGCCTTTATCACTTTATGTTAAAATGAAGAAAAAATCATAGAGGAATTAATGAATACATATCAAGTTTTAATTATTGAAGACGATTTGCGTATTAGAAAGGAGCTGGCAGTTTTTCTTGAGAAAAATGGCTACTCTTGTTCTGTAGTGGAAGATTTCTCCTCTTTGGCAAAAAATATTCCTTTAGAAGGTAATCAGATGGTATTGCTGGATTTAAATTTGCCGGGTATAGATGGCTTCTTTATTTGCAAAAAAATTCGAGAAGTCTCTACAATACCCATTATTATTCTCACCAGTAGTGATACTCAAATTGATGAATTGACGGCCCTTAATCTTGGTGCTGACAGCTTTATTGCTAAGCCTTATCATCCGCAGATTCTTCTAGCTCAAATGGCTAGTGTCTTGCGTCGTGCCTATCCCAGTCAGGTGGGAGACAGCATTGTTGGAAAGAGCTATGAGATACTGCTGGCGAAAAGCTCTTTGCGTACTCTCCAAAAGGAAGTCGAACTCACTAAGAACGAACTACGAATATTTTTGGCGCTCCATGAGGCGAAAGGGAACATTGTAAGCCGCGATGAGTTAATGTTGGCACTCTGGAATAGTGATCTTTTTGTAGATGATAATACGTTAACTGTTAATGTTAACCGTTTACGTGGCAAATTAGAAACCATAGGCCTCTCTGAAATAATTGAGACCAAACGTGCCCAAGGCTATCGCCTTAGGGAGTAGGGCGGGCATAAGATGAAATTACACAGCTATTTACAAGAAAAGATAGCCTATCTGGTGGCCGATGGCTTGATGCTGATTTTACTTGTCCTGTTTTTCTTTTTTTTCTTTCCGGGAACAGAAATAATGCTACTGTTCTTGGGTATCATTTATTTGTTTTTGAGTTTACTTCCTTTATTCTTAGAATTTAAGCGAAAATCGGCCTATTATCGGGAATATTTGGCCTGTTTAGAACAGCTAGAGGACAAGCTGTTATTGGCTGAAGTTCTGCCCCAACCGGAAGATCAGGAAGAAGAATTACTGCTTCATGGGATTCAGACATTAAGTCATGATGGATTTGAACGGTTGCAACAGTCTAATCAGGCAGTAAAAGAATATCAGGAGTACCTGGAACTTTGGATACATGAGATAAAAACACCTATAGCCTCGGCTACATTAGCCATAGAAAATTACGGTGGTGAAGAGCGACAAGCTTTGGCAAAAGACCTAGAAACAATTGAAAATTACGTTACTCAGGTACTGTTTTATGCTCGCAGTCAAAGTGTAGAAAAAGACTTCATCATCACCCGGTTGCCGGTTCAAACATTGGTCTATCAAGTATTGCGGCAGCGCTCACAAAGCTTTATTGATTTTGGTATAAAAGTAAATCTGGAATCTCTGGATTATTGGATTTCTTCGGATAGTAAATGGTTAGTTTATATTTTGGAACAACTTTTGGACAATTCAATTAAATATCGGGCAGGAGAGAATCCTTATATCAGCTTTCGAGCCTGGCAAGAAGCACAGTCTGTTTATTTAGAACTTCGTGATAATGGAATTGGTATTGTCACAGAAGATATTTCTCGTGTCTTTGAAAAAGGTTTTACCGGCCATATTGGTCGCAATTACCGGCGCTCTACAGGGATGGGACTGTATCTTTGCCAAAAGTTGGCGGGGAAGCTTGGTATTCAGTTGATGCTTTCATCAGAGGGTGAGCATAAAGGAACGGTCGTTACCTTATGTTTTCCTGAAGACCAGCGGATTGACCACCTTCGAAAATAATTTTTTCTTACGAATCTGTAAGGTCTGGGTAAGTAAAGCTTATGGTAGCCTTTTCTTTCCTCTGGCTTAATTAAGAGGACTATTAATGAAAAGAGGTTTAAGCAATATGAATGAAATGCTCACCGTATCTGAGGTGGTAAAATACTATGGCAGCCGTGGCAATTTGACCAAAGCCTTGGATAAAGTATCCTTTAAGGTGGCGGAAAAAGAATTCGTGGGAATTATGGGTGCTTCCGGTAGTGGTAAGTCAACTTTGTTGAACTGCATTTCTACCATCGATACTGTAACAAGTGGCAAGATTTTTATTGATAATAAGGATATTACCAGCCTTAAGAGTCGGGAACTAGCCGAATTTCGCCGTAAAAAGCTGGGCTTTATTTTTCAGGACTTTAACTTATTAGATACCTTAACCGCCAGAGAAAATATCATGCTGGCCTTGAGTATTTCCGGAGTACCCCATCGTCAAGGGCTCCTACGTACAGATGAAGTAGCTGAGCGGTTGGGAATCACAGATGTCTTAGAAAAGCACCCTTACCAAATGTCTGGGGGACAACGCCAGCGAGTGGCGGCAGCTCGTGCTATTGTAGGCAATCCTGCCATGATTCTGGCCGACGAGCCCACCGGTGCTCTTGACTCAAAATCAGCCAGAATGCTTTTGGAGAGTTTAGAAAAATTAAATAGGGATATGGCCGCCACAATTTTAATGGTAACCCATGACCCTTTAGCAGCCAGCTACTGTACTCGCATTCTTTTTATCAAGGACGGGCAACTCTTCCACGAGCTTGTGCGAGGTGAGGGCGATCATAAGGCTTTCTATACAAAGGTTCTTGACGTAGTAGCTCTCATGGGCGGGGAGGCAGACAATGATATCTAAGTTGGCTCTGCGCAATGTTAAGAAGAGTATCAAAGACTATTTGCTCTACTTTGTTACTTTGACCTTGGCTGTGTGTATCTTTTATGTATTTAACTCTCTGGATGCCCAAAAGGCTACTTTTGAACTATCTAGCTCCAGTCAGTCCATGATGGAAATGCTAGTGACAATTATTGGTTATATTTCTATTTTTATATCCTTTGTTTTGGGATTTCTTATTGTAGGCGCAAATCAATTCCTCATTCGGCGGCGAAAGCAGGAAATGGGCATTTACTTATTGTTAGGCATGAAAAAAGCGCGTCTGGCTTTGCTGCTATTGATTGAAACCGTTTTGATTGGCCTTTTTTCCTTGGGTGCAGGCCTATTTTTGGGGGTCTTTCTTTCCCAGTGGCTCTCCATCTTTACAGCCTCCGTGTTCCAAGCCAATATGAAGGAATTCACTTTTGTCTTTTCCTCCGCAGCCTTCTATAAGACACTCCTATATTTTGGTTTGATCTTTTTAGTTGTTACCATTGTTAGTATTTTTATCATTTCAAAAACAAAACTAATCACCCTATTTTTAGGGGAACGCCAGAACCAGAAGCCGGTTGTACAGCATCCTCTTGTGACCGGAATCTTGTTTGTTCTCTCTATCATCTGTTTAGGTGTCGCTTACTATCAAATATTGAGCCGTGGCTTAGCTAATTTTGGCAGTGAATTTGGTCTCATCATACTCTTGGGCATTTTGGGAACCTTCTTGTTTTTTGCCTCTCTCTCTGGTTTTTTTCTGCGTCTGTTTCAACGGCTAAAAGGTTTTTACTATAAAGGACTGAATTTTTTTATCCTGCGCCAGATCAATGCTCGGATAAACTCCCTACATATCTCACTATCAATGGTTTGTCTTATGCTGTTTTTTACCATTGCCATTCTCTCCAGTGGATTTGGCATGAATAAGGCGATGGAGGCAGCTATTGACCAAAGCTCTTCCTTTGACATAGGGGTATTCCTTTTTGGGGAAAGTGCCGATACACCTCTAACTACAGAAAAGGATAGCCGGAATTATATTCAGAATATTCTGGCTGAACAAGGGGTAAAACTATCGGAATTTACAGATAACCCGGTGGAAATTGTCCGCTACTCCCATAAAACTTTGCAACCGGAAGCGCTTTTTAGTGATCCGCGTTTGGCAGAAAGTGAAAATCTTACTTCCGGGTTAGATTCATATCTTACCTTTGTAAAAGTGTCTGACTACAATCGCACGTTAAAATCTCAGGGACTGGGTGAAGCTATCTTGAAAGATGATCAGGTTATTTTGAATATAACCGGCCTTAATGAAGAAGAAAAAGAACTGCTTAACCAAGTCTGGAAAGAGATGGGAACAATCCAAATTGGGCAGGAAACCTTGTCGACTGTCCCAGGAATAGACGCCTATAACATAGTAGCCGGTTCTTCAATTCCCTATTCTCCTTCCCTGATAGTACCGGATAGAATTTTAGAGTCCGCTGGGGGAGAAGCTGAGAATTTCTCAATTTATGAACGAGTCTTGCAGTTCAATTGTATTGGTGATCGTCCGGCACAGCAGGAAAAGTTCTATAGCTTATTTATTCCCACAGAAACTACACCAGCTATGGTAACCTTGCCAGAGAATAGTTATGTATATTCTCACGCTGCTACCATGAGCACCTACGCTATGACCCGTGGAATCATTGCCTTTATTGGTATTTATATCGGCCTAGTATTTCTGATTGCCAGCTCAGCTATCTTGGCATTACAGCAGCTTTCGGAAGTAGCCGATAATCGTCGCCGCTATCTAGTTTTACAAAAAGTTGGAACGGATACCCGCTTATTACATGCGGCTCTCTTTAAGCAGACGGCTATATATTTTCTGGTACCCTTATCACTAGCAATCATTCATTCTATTGTAGGGATTAAAGTTATCATTGATACTCTTTCAAGAGGCTCTGACGGCGTGAGTTTCACGGAAAGCATTGGAATTACAGCACTGTTGATACTCGCTGTGTATGGATTGTATTTCATTGCTACCTATTTAGCCTGCCGCCAGATGATTACCCGGAAAGAAAAAACCGATGTAACGCTCTAAGCCACAACAGATATCTAAAAGTCTATACTTAATACCCATTCTTTCCACAAAAAAGTGGTTGTCTCATCACTTCGAGACAACCACTTTTTGTACCGATTAGGTCATCGGTGGAGAAGAGGGGGGAGAGGATGGCGGAGTTTGTTTCGGCTGCTTAGCTAAATCCTCATCCGGATTAGCCAGCCGCGACATTGAGCCATAGGCCCAGAGGTTAATGGCACCGTCAAAAATCATAGAAATGGCAATAATAAGCACCAAGAAATCTTTGCCAAAATTAGCTGGATTAAGAATAATCATAGCGCCCAGTCCTAAAGCAATTAAGGCAAAAAGTAGAGTTAACCACCAGAGGCGGTCTCCGCTACGCTTTAAGTCTACAGCCATCTGAAGTTTCATAACACTATCTACCACAATAGATAAGCCAATAATGATGGGAAAAGCTAACATAGTTCTAGGATTAAAGAGAACCAGCACGCCTAGTGCCAAGGTAATAATACCTAAGATAAGTCCAAATCCAAAAGTTGCTCGTCCCCTTTGTTTTCTAGAAAAATACCGTACCAGACGCAGTGCACCATAAGCAATTAGGAACCCCCCAATAAGGAAACGGAGAATACTGATAACATAAGTAGTCCAGGCTAATAAAGCAATGCCCATAGCAACATAGAAGATGGATAAGAGGATAAAAAGCACCTTAAATCGTTTAGAAAAAACCATAAACCCTTCCCCCTTTACTGCGCACCTTGCTGTGCGTGAATGTATATTCGTATTATAGCACTTTTTGTGAAGTGAATACACATTTTTTCACATTTGTGTATAGGTGAGTTTGCGTGCATGAAGAACTTTACTGGAAAAGAAAAAGCCCGGCAGAGAAAACCTCTTACCGGGCGCTATAAAGTTAATATTTATTGACCTTACTGGATTTTCTTACTTGCCCGACTAAGGGAAATAAAGGCCCAAAGATTAACCAAACCGTCAAAAATTAGAGTTAAAGCTGCAAAGACGATTATAAAAGTTTGACCGAAGGTTGTGGGATTAAACAACATGAAACCACCTAAAATGCCAGTTAAAATGGCAAGAAGTAAAGTGACCCACCATTGTTTGTCGCCCATTGTCTTAAATTCAAAGGCCATTTGCAATTTGATAATGCTATTGAAAATAATAGAAAGACCAACGACTACAGCGATCAAAGACACAAGACCAGGGAAGATTAACAGTATAGCTCCAAAGAAAAGGCTTAAGACACCCGCTACCATACCGAAACCACCGCCTTCAGGACTTTTACTTTTCTGGAAAAAGCCGACGATTCTAACAAGACCATAAACAATAAGTGCACCGCCGAGCAGATAACGAATGAGTGTTACAGAAGTTTCTTGCCAAATAAGCAGTGCGACACCGATAAAAATATAAAAGAGAGACAAAAGAATAAACATAACTTTGAGTTGCTTGGCATTTTTCATAATAACGCCCCCTTAGTCAAATTATTATTGAAATTAGCTTTTTTCCTTCAAGCTAATTTCATATTCGTATTATAGCAGAAGCCTATAGGAATAGCCAGTAATGGGGAATGATTTTTTGTTGGAAAAGAATAAAACTTTAGTTTGATAAAAAAATGGGAGTTCCAAATTGAAACTCCCACATAAAAATCTTATTGGATTTACTTAAGAAGCACTGGTGGACGCAGCAGTAGTTTCGCCAATACCAGCCATAAGAGCTGCCATATACTCTTCTAATAAAATCTCAGTATCCCTAGGGATTATATAAGTTTTAATTACCTCAGAGGTACTTTCATCAATAACGGAAATCTCGGAGATTAAATCTTTGCCCATAAAAGGCTGGATATTAGCAATGGTCAGGGCAACTGTAAATACAGCGGCTTCATCTCCACTCGCAATGGCGGCTTCATATTCGGCCTTATTTACTTTGATAGTCACTGTGGTAAGGTCATCATTAAACTCAACAGCAGTTACATAAGGAGCCGATTCACTAAGTGCATCCGTACTAAGCTGTTCCTCAAGTCCTTGTTTCATTTTTTCGATGACTTCTTTGTGAACCTCAGCGGTCATCTTAACCGTAACAGAACCATCTTCATTCTTTTTAGCAGAAATGTAGCCTTGAGTTTCTACCATTAATTGGAGATCTTCCTCCGTTGCTACGCTAAACAGTAATGCAGGCAGAATAAGTTCAACCTCTTCCCCCGAAGCTGCTGCAGCTTTGGCGGTTGTTTCAGCCTCTGTAGGGGCTGTTGTGGCAGCTGTAGTTAAAGACGCTGCAGCAGATGAACTGGTAGTGGTCTGGGTATTTCCGGCACAAGCTGTCATAGAGATGGCTAAAGCAGCAACAATGCCAAGTACAAGTAACTTTTTCAAAATCATTTCCTCCAATTTTTTGTTTCCGTTCTTTGCTAAGCAAGTAGCATAACCTTTCAATTATAACATGTAAATTGTATCCAATCTCGTTGGGACTGGGATTTTTTGTTGGAAAAGAATAAAACTTTAGTTTGACAAAAAAGTGGGAGTTCCAAATTGAAACTCCCACGTAAAAAATCTTATTGGATTTACTTAAGAAGCACTGGTGGACGCAGTAGCATCGCCACCGGCGGCCATAGCAGCGCCTATGAGTTCTTGCATTATTTTTGACATATCTTCAGGGAAGACATACGTTTTGAGGACGGCATCATTGCTCTCATCGACAATGGAAACTTCTGAGGTAAGATCTTTTCCCAAAAAAGGTTGCAAAGTAGAAACAATTGTACCAATTGTTAAGGCTGCAGCCTCGGTTCCGCTAGCCACTGCGGCTTCATAATCAGCTTTGTTTACTTTAATAGTAACTTTAGTAAGATCATCATTATACTCAATATCTGTAACATAGGTAGCGGCTGCGCTGATAGTATCACTATTAAGTTGCTCTTTCATAGTGGTATTAATTTCATCCAAAACCGCTTGATGAACTTCCGCAGTCATCTTTAAAGTAACAGAACCGTCTTCATTCTTTGTGGCCGAGAGATAACCCTTTTGTGATACCATAGATTCGAGTTCTTCATCTGTCACAGCGGAGAAAATTGCGGCTGGAAGAATTATCTCAACATCTTCCCCCGTTGCTGCAGCTTTGGCGGTTGTTTCAGCCTCTGTAGCGGCAGTTGTGGCAGCTGTAGTTAAAGAAGCTGCAGCAGATGAACTGGTGGTCTGGGTATTTCCGGCACAAGCTGTCATAGAGATGGCTAAAGCAGCAACAATGGCAAGTACAAGTAACTTTTTCAAAATCATTTCCTCCAATTTTTGTTTCCGTTCTTTGCTAAGCAAATAGAATAACTTTTTGATTATAACATGTAAATCATATCTACTCTAGTTTTGTTAGATATTTTATCCCTTAATGTCGATTGCACCTATTCCGGCTAAAGCTTCTGATGTAGCAGCTTCTAGCAAATCTTCGCTAGCTTCAGGAAACAGATACATGGTGATAGTTTCTGAGGTACTTTCATCCACTACCATAATTTGAGACCCTACTTTAATGCCCATTAGTGGTTGGAAGATATCGCAACTAGCTATTCCTAATTCCAATACCGCTGTCTCTCTGCCGTCAGCTTGAGCTGCTTCAAAGGCGGATCTATTAACTGTAACTATTATCATAGAAAAATCATCAAAACATGAGATATCCTTAAGGTAAGAAAACTCTTCCTTATTTAGCAGATTCTGACGGATTTCATCAAATTTTTCTCGCAGAGCTGCTATATAGGTTTGATGGAAATGGGCAGACATCTTCATTGTTACAGAACCATCATCGTTTCTGGTAACTGACATAAAGTTCTTATCTCCTGCAATGTCACGCAGTTCTTCGTCCGAACTATCGGCAAAGATATGTTCAGGTACTACAATCTCAATCATTTTATCTTCTAGTACTGAATCCTTTGTCGTTCCAGTCGCTGTTGTAAACTGATCTAGCGCAGAGGTAAAATTTGCAGTACAAGCAGTACCGGAGATTATCAGAGAGGCAAGAAGTCCCAATATAAGTACTTTTTTAATCATTTTTCCCCCAAAATTTATGCATAACCGTAATTCATGTGCTAACTGCACATTCTATCTAAGTATAAGTAGAGCCTTAAAACTTTTTGTCCTAGCTTTAAAAACTATTTAGAAGCAAACAAAACCTGACAAAAAACAAACCGGGAGTTTCAGTATGGAAACTCCCGATTAAAGACTTTCGCAAGTTATATTAAGAGGCATTCGTTGCGTTAGCGGCTTCACTACCGGCAGCCATAACCTCTTTAAGTAAGGCGGTGGCGGCTTCCGGAAAAACATAGGATTTAATGACTTCCTCTGTACCTTCATCAACAACTGAAACTTCTGATGTTAGATCCTTCCCCATAAAAGGTTGGATAGAGGAGATAAACAGACCGATTCTTAAAATGTCACTTTCAGTTCCGGCCGCCACTGCGGCTTCGTAATCCGCTCGGATAACTTTTACAGTAACCTTAGTAAGGTCATCATTAAATTCAATGCCAGTAACATAGGAGGCCAAATCAGTACCAATTAAGCTATCAAATTTCCCCTTAAGTCCGGCTTTCATCTCTTCCAAAAACTTACTATGTACCGATGTCGCCATCTTCATCGTAACAGAACCATCTTCGTTCCTCGTCGCGGAAATAAAGCCTTGTGATTCTGCCATGGTAGTGATCTGCTCATCTGTTGAATTAGTGAATAGAATAGCAGGCAAAATTACCTCAACTTCGTTGCTGTTAGCGGTGGAAGAGGTAGCTATTGTAGTAGGCGCTGTGGTAAGTGATGCAGCCACCGAAGAGGTGGTTGTCGTATTATTTCCGGCACAGGCTGTTATGGAGAGAGCCAAAAGGGCGGTGAGACTGAGAACAAGTAACTTTTTCAAAATCGTTTCCTCCAAGTTTTGAATCCATGCCCACCTTGTTAAATTAGGCAGACTAGAGCTAATTATAGCACCCTACCTAAATTTCTTCCATCTTCAACCTCAATAGACAAAATAATTGTGCACTCCTTGATTGTAGTGCACAATTATTAAAAAGACTGAATCTATTTCTATTACTGTTACAGTGGTATTAGCTACGATTTCCTCTGCCCATTCTCTGACTTCCTTGTCCGGCAGTACTGCCGATTGCTTCACCGGTAACATCGCAGATGCCATCGCCATCAGCATCTACCATGCCTCTACCAGATCCGGCGCCCCGACCAGTACCATCTTGAGAGCCTTGGCCTTGACTGCCTACAGCTTCACCAGTAACATCACAGATGCCATCACTGTCAGCATCCATCACGCCTCTGCCTGATCCTGCACCTCGACCAGTGCCATCTCTAGAGCCTTGACCCTGATTACCTACTGGTTCACCGGTGATATCACAGATACCGTCACCGTCTTCGTCACAAATTCCGGCACCGCCGGGATAGTTATCACAAATATTGTCGCCGTCTTGATCCTGATAATTTTGGCCTTCGCCTCTTGGGGTCTGGCTCGCATCATTACCTCTGTTGCCTCGGTTAGCTTTGTTTATGAGAATTTGCTCGGCACGAGCTTGGGCTAAAGTATAACCTTCTGTAGAGGCAGCCGCTACCGGCCAAGCCATTGCGGTGGAAAGCAGTGCAATTGTACCAATAGTTGCTAATACGTGAATCTTTTTCATAGAAATTCTCCTTTCGATGTGAGGGGTGCTTTGCTTATGAGTCTAGTTTAGAAAAAAGCTATGACAAAAATGTGTTTTTCTTGGGTGATGATTATGACTTTTTATTTGACCACATAAGATTATAGGAATGTGAATAAGGGTGAGTGATTTTCAGATAGATTTAACAATCTTGACATGTTAAAATATGGAGGACAGAAAATGCTGATTTATTTGTGTGAAGATGAGGAGGCTGCCAGTGAACGTTGACGAGAATGATCAGATTCTCCGCACCACCTGTATGCTAGGAAAGATAATGTTGGAGAGCGGTGCAGAAATTTTCCGGGTAGAAGAGACCATGGAGTATTTTTGCGATGCCTATGGCGTTCTGATACGAGACATTTCCGTTACTCCTACAGAGATTGTAGTGTCAATTGTTGATGTTAATGGTGTGCCCAGAGCCTATATGCGTCGGGTAAAGAGTCGTAGCCTTAACTTAAATAAAGTTAAATTGGTGAATGATTTTTCCCAAGAATTAGCCTGTGGAACTCCGCCACCGATTCGAAAATCACAAGCGCGTCTGCGACAAATTGCCCAATCTTCCAGCTATCGTCTGCCGGTAATGACACTTGCCACAGGGCTGGGGACAGGTTCCTTTGCCATTGTTTTCGGTGGTACCTATGCAGATTTTATTTCTGGTTTTTTCGTGGGAATGTTGCTGCGCTTATTTATGTATAGTCTTAATCGTCTAGATTTGCACGACATGTTTTCCAATCTGGCTGGAGGTGTTGTAGCCGCATCCTTAGGTTGGTTTGCGGTATTCATTGGCGTGGGGCATGATTGGGAGATTATTACTATTTCGGCTTTGACCTTACTATTCCCCGGTCTCTTACTTACTAATGCTTTGAGGGATGTGGCCTCGGGCGACTTGGTCTCGGGCATTAGCCATACCGTGGAAGCCTTTAGTATTGCTGCGGCTTTGGCCGGTGGGGCTGCCTTTATTTATAGTTTACTTTCTCAAATCGGGGGGGTGACTTTATGATTCAGACGGTTATTTTTGCCGCTGCCGCTTCAACGGCCTTTTCTGTTATTTTTAATGTAAGAGGTAAGAATTTGCTGCTGGCTGCCCTTTGTAGTGCTCTGGGTTTTTATACATATCTAAGTTTTTTAGGTGAGAGCGAGTTTAAGGCTATGGTTCTTGCCAGCATTGTAATTGCTTTTTCTGCTGAACTCATTGCTCGCATCAGCCGTTCTCCCGCAACGTTATTTTTAGTGGCAGGTCTCTTGCCTTTAGTGCCGGGAGGAGACATGTTTCAGATGTTTGTTAAGCTTTTGGAGAGCGATAATCGTGAAGCACTAGACTTTTTTCTGCGGGCAATTAAGAGCTCTGGTGCCCTGGCTGCCGGTGTTATTATTGTCACGGCACTCATAAGGTTTGTTCCGCCCTTTCATCGAAGAAAACGGCGCAGTCGAAAGCATGGGCTTACTGAGGAGACAATTCCCGATGAAAATTTAGATAGGCTATAACGGAGATAGTCTGTAAAATAGTCATAATTGATCCTATCAATTGATTCTTTAATTGACAGCTTAGGCGAAAGGTTTCATAATAAAAAGCAGCGACTTGGGGAATTAGCTCAGTCTGGGAGAGCGCTTGCTTCGCATGTAAGAGGTCGCCGGTTCGAGCCCGGTATTCTCCACCAATGATAAACCGCTACGGCTCTGGGCTTTAGCGGTTTTGTTCTGTTAGTAAATTTTGTGACTTGCCGCAAGATTGGCATGGGGGAGACCCGAGGTGAGGATTAAGATTTTTGCCACGAAAGTTACCTAATGCAACGAAAAAACTAAAGAAGAGAGGACTGTCTATGAAGGATATAATGCTACTCACAGGAGCTGGCCAAATAGGTATGGCTATTGCAAGGCGAATGGGTTCTGATAAAAAAATTATAGTCAGTGATAAAAGCTTAGCCAATGCCACAACCATTACAACCATTTTGACAAATGCAGGTTTTGATGCTCTTGCTATGGACGTGGACATTTCCTCCAGGTCATCTATTCTTGCCTTGATAGAGGCGGCGCAAAAACATGGTGAAATTTCTATGCTTGTTAATGCTGCAGGCGTTTCCCCAAGTCAGGCCAGTATTGGGGTTATCCTAAAAGTTGACTTATATGGCACAGCGATTTTGCTTGAGGAAGTTGGGAAGGTCATAAAAGAAGGCGGTGTAGGCGTTACTATCTCTAGTCAATCTGGACACAGGATGATAGCCTTGGGAGCTGAGATTGATGAGCAACTAGCCCTTACACCCACAGAAGAGTTGCTCCAGCTCGAGATTTTAGCTCCTCAAAATATTAAAGATACTTTACATGCCTATCAGCTAGCAAAACGCTGCAATGTGAAAAGGGTAATGGCGGAGGCCATCCTATGGGGGCGTAGAGGGGCACGTATCAACTCTATTTCTCCAGGAATTATCGTAACCCCTTTAGCGGTTGACGAATTTAATGGTCCCCGAGGTGAATTTTATAAAAACATGTTTGCAAATTGTCCGGCTGGGAGACCAGGAACAGCTGATGAAGTTGCCAATGTAGCTGCACTACTGATGAGTGCTCAAGGCGACTTTATTACGGGAGCCGATTTTTTGATTGATGGAGGAGCAACCGCTTCATATTTCTACGGAGACCTTAAGCCCGTACAAGCCTAATTTTTTTCTGGTGGAAGTAGATTGAATAGTAATATTTCTTGGTGAGTAGGGATAACTTCTAACTTTCTCTCCCTCTTTTTTGTTTTGGGAAGTATATGGTGGAGGGTCTTTAATCAGCTCCCCCTTATTGTCTTTAGCATATGGTTTGTGGGTTTGAAAGAATTTTGCACAATAGTGGCACTTTGCTGATCTCTTATGAAGCCGCAATTTTTTGCTAGGAAAAAAGATATCACATCGCATTCCCAGTCAACATATAAATCACCCCGCCGATTACACCGCAACCTAACATAATAAATAGGGGATTAGGTTTCCACTTTCGCAGAATGAATAGCCCCACCAGAAACAAGATTGCCGCAACCCAATCTAAGGATAACCAATCTGTGGGAAAGCTCTCACCGCCCAGTAGAGAATAGAGCAAGATTGAAACACCTGAGCTCATAATCAGAGCGGCAACTGTGGGTCTGAGTCCAGCTAAGATACCCTTGAGTAAATTCATTTCTTTATAACGGCGGTATAACCAAGCTAAGAGGGAGGAAATAACCACGGATGGAAAGATGCACCCCAGCGTTGAAAGGATGGCGCCACCGGGACCAGCGATTCGCATCCCTACAAAGGTTGCGGCATTAATAGCAATTGGCCCAGGTGTCATTTGCGAAATGGTAATCAGATCGGTGAACTCCTGTAAAGAAAGCCAACCGTGCAAGACTACTACTTGATTTTGAATTAAAGGCAAGGCGGCATAGCCACCGCCAAAACTAAATAAGCCTATTTGGAGAAAGCTCCAAAATAATTCCCAGTAAATCATAGTAGTTCGTGCCCCCGTTTTTTTCCTTGGGTAAAGGCTAAGGCGCCAACGGTTCCACAGAATAGAATAATATAAATAACGTTAACATGGAAAAAATAGGCAGAGATAAAGGCTCCTAGCAGTAAAATTAACGGTAAGGGGCGACGGGTGCCCATGACCCGACTGATTAAAGTAAAGGCCACATCAAAAATGACCGCGGCCACACCGGCCATCATGCCCTTTAGAACAGCATTCACCACCGGATTACTACGAAAAGCTGCATAGAATAAAGAGATAACCGATAAAATCAACAGTGGCGGCATGACTGTACCCAGAACAGACACAATCGCGCCCCAAAAACCAAAACACTTCCAGCCAATCAGTACCGAAGCATTAACTGCCACCGGGCCTGGCGCAGACTGAGCCATAGCCGCTAAATTAAGCATTTCTTCTTCTTCTAACCAACCAAGATCGTCGGCAAACTTTTTTTTCATCAAAGGAATAATCACATAGCCACCGCCAAAAGTAAAGGCGCTAAGCATAAAAGTCGAGCGAAAAAGTGTGAAGTAGGAATGCTTTTGGCTCATAATGTCCCCCCAAAGCTGATTTGTTTACACTACCGGCCTATTATAACGGAAAATTCCCAAAAGAAAAACTCCACCCGACAGGATGGAGTTTCGCACACCTTACTTAAAAACTTTGTCTTAGGTTCCTGCATTAGCTGCTGCACCTAGCATAGCTAGACCACCAAACAAGAAAAGAAATAGCAGAGCAACAACGATACCGATTACATACCAGATAAGATAAGCTCTTGCCCAATTCTTCTTGGATTCGATGGTGTTACTTCCAAAGCTCCAAACTAATAAAAGAATGAAACCTACAAATGGAATACCTGTCAGAAAAATAGTTAGAATCCATTCACCTACTGAAACTGTGTTGTTGTTATTGTTTGAATACTCAGACATAAACGTTCCCCCTAATAAATTTATTTGATAAGATTATGGGCTAACTATACCGAAAAGTGAACAGATATACAAGGGTCTATTCAAAGGTTAGTGCAAACTGTGTGGAATCTAGCAAAATACTCATTCGAAAACTAGTATTAGTTTACAAGGTTTGCTGCGTTTATGGGGAGAGATTATGAATGTGTTTTCTCATTTGATACCTAAGTATGCACCACTGAAAATTTACAAGTGGCTACTTGCACAAAAAAAGAGAGCTACCGAAGTAACTCTCCTGTTTGACAATAAAAGGTGGCTAAGCCACAATTACCATCTGCTGTTGTCGTTGTAAGAACGCTCGCTATTGCGTTGCATCTTTCTGGCACGACGGCAATCTGGGCAACGAACTGGTTCGTTGGTAAAACCCTTTTCAGCGTAGAAAGCCTGCTCACCCTCGGTGAAAGCAAACTCAACACCGCAATCTTTGCAATTTAACATTTTGTCTGGCATAGTAACAATTCCTCCTTACTGTAGATTAGGTAGGTGACGGGGTAAAAACCAGGGACTTTAAAAATCTACCTAATCGAAACGAAGAAGTACAATTTCCAATCGCCATCTATACCATTCCATGACCTTTGACCTGAATTAAGCATACCATGCTTTTTAACAAAAAACAAGTACTCAAGATAAAGTTTTTACAAAAAAATGTACAAGTCTCGTCTTTTAACAGTACTATTCTATGTTAGGTAAGTAAGGTTTGCGATGCATAGTGTATTAGAACGTAAAAGCCTTTTTGCCTGGATAGACAGCACGACTACCTAACTCCTCCTCAATTCTGAGCAATTGATTATATTTGGCTACTCGGTCGGTGCGGGAAGGGGCTCCGGTTTTGATTTGACCGGCATTGGTGCCAACAGCGATATCGGCAATGGTAACATCTTCAGTTTCTCCGGAACGGTGAGAGATAATATTCGTCCAGCCCGCATCCTTGGTCATCTGGATGGCAGCCAAGGTTTCGCTGAGAGTACCAATCTGATTTAGCTTGATTAAAACTGAGTTGGAGATGCCGGACTCGATTCCACGCTTGATTCTCTCTGTGTTAGTCACAAATAAATCATCACCCACGAGTTGGAGACGCTTGCCTAGGGCATCTGTCAGACTCTTCCAACCATTCCAATCTTCTTCTGCCATGCCGTCTTCTAAAGAAATCACTGGATATTTATCCACCAGATAGGTCCAGAATTCAAGCATTTGTTCTACATTTCTGTACGTTCCTTCTTTCCAGAATAAGTACTCTCCTGTACGTCCTGCCTTCTTGGCTTCTTCATACATTTCTGTGGAAGCGGCATCAATAGCAATAAAAAAGTCTTTACCGGGCACGTATCCGGCCTTCTCAATAGCCTTAACAATGTATTCTAAGGCTTGTTCATCACTCTTAAAGTTTGGAGCAAAACCGCCCTCATCTCCTACAGAAGTTGCGTAGCCATCAGCTTTCAAAAGCTTTTTCAGCGTATGGAAAATTGTTGCACTCTGCTCCAACGCTTGTGCAAAACTGCTTGCGCCCACGGGAACAATCATGAACTCTTGGATATTAAGACTGTTATCGGCGTGTTTACCGCCATTGATGATGTTCATCATCGGTACGGGGAGAGTTACAGCCTCATCACCGCCCAAGTAGCGGAATAAAGAGAGGTGACTTGCGGCAGCGGCGGCCTTGGCCACAGCCAGAGACGCTCCTAGAATAGCATTAGCGCCCCATTTACTCTTGTTGGGAGTACCGTCACCCTCAATAAGTAATTGATCTATCTGTTCTTGGTTCATGGCATTCTGTCCTAAAAGAACTTGAGCAATAGGGCCATTTACGTGAGCAACCGCTTGGGTTACGCCCTGCCCTAAATAGGATTTCGGATCTTGATCTCTTAATTCAACTGCTTCAAAAGCTCCGGTAGAAGCTCCCGAAGGTACAGCTGCCCGGCCAAAACTACCATCAGATAGTAATACTTCAACTTCGACTGTGGGATTGCCCCGGGAATCCAAGATTTGACGACCGTGAACACTGGTAATAGAACTAAAATGTAGCATAGGGAATCCTCCTTGATTGGTTTCATAAATTATTGTTCAAATAGTTCCAGATTCACTACCTCCATTTCCTTCTTTTAAATAGGAAGAAACAAAAGCCGTGTACCTGTTATTATTTAGCGTAGTCCGGGAATTCTTTTTAGTCAAGGTATATTTTTTGTTGCGTCATAAATTTTCTGCTCCCGGTGGGGCATTCCTCCGAGGATACAATTAGTTTTAAGCCGTCAAAGTAATTCTTTAGAATTAACCCCCTTGAGAAAAGCAGGTTTCACAGTAACCAAAAAGCTCTAGGTTGTGCCCGGTGACGTGAAAAGGCAGATTATTTTCATCTCGAATCGGCAAACTATGGTTGATCTCTATTCTATCGAAAGGGCAGCCCGCCATGGGCATGCGAGTATGGCAGCGAACACAAATTCCATAATGGATATGTGCAGTGGCCAGTGGGAGATAGTGAGCCTTGGTGGCATCTCCAACATAGGTTTTGCTTACCATATTGTGATTAACAAAGGCCTCAAGTGTTCGATAGACCGTAGCCAGACAATAAGAATCGCCGGTTTCCAGTAATTGTTGAAATATCTCAGCCGCTGTCAACGGTAATTTGCTGGCTGAAAGTATGCCCCAGACTTCTAATCGAGTAAGGGTTTTTTTGAAATTTTGAGGCCAATTGGTGGGGGTAGTGTTCATACAGGTTTTCATAACTTTACTTTTCGATCCTTAACATTGACTTTTTTTGGTAGATACGGTGAATTTTGGTGAAGAGGGCTGTTAGGAGAAAACAGACCACGGCGGTGAGGATGATAGTTCCACCGGGCTTTAATCCGGCATAGAAAGCGATAACTAAACCGCAGGTGGTGGAGAGCAGGGCAAAACCAATGGCCCAGATTAAAGTTTTACGGTAGCTTTTGGCAAAAAGCATGGCTGTGGCGATTGGCAGAACCATAATGGAAGAGACAATTAGGGCTCCAATGGTACGTGCCGCCATAGATACAGTTAGAGCCGTCAGAATAGTAAAGATAGTATTTACTATTTTGACGGGAACGCCTCCTAAAGCAGCGGCCTGTTCATCAAAAATCATATAAAACAGCTCTTTATACAAAAAGGTAAAGGCAAGAAGAACCAGAAGCGAGGTTCCTGCCACCAAGATAGTTTCGAAATTACTGACGGCCACGATGCTCCCAAAGAGAAAGCTGTTAAAGTTTGTGGCATTTTTGATGAAGCCGGACAAAATAGCTGCCAGCCCAACACCGACTGACAAAACAATTGCAATAGACAGCTCGCTGAAACGGGGAAGCTTTTGACGCAAAAAATCAATGCTGAAAGCAGCCAGTAGACAGGCGGCTAAAGCGCCAACTATGGGGTTAAAGCCCAGCAGTAGACCGATGGCAACACCAGCCAAGGAGGTGTGGGAAAGAGCATCACCTATTAAGGATAGGCGACGGAAAACAATGACGGAACCAATACAAGGTATGATAACCGCTAGAAGTATTCCTACCAGAAAAGCTCGCTGCATAAATTCATAAGTAAAAATTCCCGGCATAGTTATCTCCTCTATTTCGCTCAATGGGTATGTTGATGTGATCTATTATGCACATGTACCAGCAAGTTGGGAGGAATTTCATCCTCGCTGAAATTCTTGTCAGATAAACAGAACACTCGATTCACCAGAGACTTAACTGCCGGTAAATCATGGGTCACTAAGAGAACGGTTACCTTTTTTTCACGATTAAGCTTTTCCAGCAGTGTAAGAATTGTGGCAATGGATTCCTGATCCATCCCAGCCGTAGGTTCATCCAGAAGTAAAATTTCTGGATTTTGCACCAATACCCGAGCTAACATAACTCTTTGTTTTTGTCCGCCGGACATCTCGCTTACCAGCTTCTTCTTATCCTTATCTAAACCTACCAGTGCTAATGCTGCTATAGCCTCTTGACGATGTTTCTTCTTCGGTAAAGCAAACACGCCAATTTTTTTGTATAGGCCGGTCATTACAATTTCCTCTGCTGTAGCCGGGAATCTGCCGGCCGTGCTGCCGATATTCTGAGGAACATAGCCAATTTGGCTAAAATCATGAAACTTACGCAGCTCCCGACCCAGTAAGCGGATTTCTCCGGCTGAGGGGGATAAAAGCCCGAGCATTAGCTTAATCAGCGTGCTCTTACCGGTGCCATTGGAACCGATAATGGCAGCGAAGTCGCCTTTTTTCACTTCGAAAGAGAGGTGATCTAAAAGCATTTCTTCTTGGTAACCGAAGGTTAGGTCACTGACCTCCAGTACTGAATCAGATGCCAAAACTTCTGGAGAAATCATTCTCACCTCCTACTGTATAAATTTTTCTTAGGCCAGTGCTTTTACTAGGGCGGCTAAATTCTCACGCATAACTGAAAAATAGTCCTTACCGGCGGCAAGGTCTTCTTCTGACAAGCCTTCGATGGGATTAAGCAGGGCTGTTTCGGCTCCGGTTTCGGCAGCAATGGCTTCGGCGACTTTGGGGCTGACTAATTCCTCAAAGAAGATAGTTTTCACCTGGTGGGCCTTAACAAAATCAATTACCTCTGCCATCCGGGAAGCATCAGGCTCTGAATCAGCACTAAGGCCTTCAATAGCAACCTGATTAAGGTCATAGGCTTGAGAGAGATAGCCAAAGGCTTCATGGGCAACTACAATATCCCGGCGACTTAAAGTCTCCAGCTGCGTGGTGTAATCTTGGTCCAGCTTTTCGAATTCGGAAGACCAGCGAGTAAAATTATCCTCATAGGCTTGAGCGTTGGCAGGATCAACCTTCTGTAGGGAGGCCAGGATGGCGGCCATCTGTTCTCGGGCTAATAAGGGGTTAAGCCAGGTATGTGGATCGGAGGCATTTTCCTTCTCAAGGTTGGATGTAGTCTCTACAGTCATTAGCTTATCTTTGTTAGACAGGGCTGAAAGGGTCTTATCTATCCAGTGTTCAAAATTATTGCCGTTATAGATGAAAAGATCGGCCTCTTCCAAAGTAATCATATCGTTGGAAGAGGGCTCCCAATCATGGGGCTCAATGCCGGGGGGAGTCAGGTTAACAACTGTGGCCTTATCGCCGACAAGCTTCTTCGTAAAATCGTACATCGGGTAGATGCTAGTTACGATGGTCAGACCGGAGGCGTTGGCCGCGGAGGAAGGTGAGCTATCTGCGGAGGAAGATGGTGAGCTACTGGGCGATGTGCCACAGGCTGCCAAAAAACTGAGGGAAAATAAGCCTGTAATTAAAAGTGACAAGAATCGTTTCATTATGTGTGTACTCCTTAAAGTAGTCGTTTATAGAAAAGGGTAAATGCGAATGATTCGCATTTACCCTTCTAGTTATAGGTGCTAATGAACTTTATGTCAAGGGAATTCTCAAGGGTAATCCTTGGCTGGCCTATTTATCTGGGTGATAGGCTCTTTGATTCACAAATCTACAACAGTTCGATTTGTTGCTCTTCCAAATATTTATGAATTTGGCCAATCGCTTCATAACTAATAATGTGTTCGATAGCACAGGCCTCTTGATCGGCCATTTCCGGTGCCATACCTATGACTTTTAGAAACAGTGTCTTGATAATCCGGTGCTTGTCATCCAATAGACTGGCTCTTTTTTGCCCTAAATCCGTAAGATAGATTTCTTGATATTTTTCGTTTGAGACATAGCCGAGCTTTGATAAAACGTTCATGGCATGATTTACACTGGCCTTGGATACGCCTAATTCTGCTGCAATATCACTAACTCTCACGCCCTTTTCCATGGCTGTTGGTTGGGTAGAAAGGTGAAAGATAGTTTCCAGATAATTTTGCATGGCTACACTTAAGCTTTCCATAACGCACTCCTTTATCAGTAGCTAAGTTAATACTTGAATGTATTGTATCACAGCTTAAAGTAATTGACCTAAAGCTATCTGTGGCGTATAATGAATATATGAACAGTTGTTCATATGAAAGATTATGTATTGAGGTGATTATATATGGATGGACAGGGAACAAGTGATCTTACTTTGTCAAATCAGAGCTCTTGCAACGGCGGCGATTGTGCTTGTGCAAAGATTCATTCCCGTGAGCGTATTTTGGAACGAGGCCAAGAAGAGACTAAGAAAATAAAGAAAAGTCTGATTCAGATTTCCAGCGGCTTTATGCTTTTCCTTTTGGGTCTGGTGCTGGAATATAGTAGTTTTTCTATTGCTTTTGCTGCAGAGGCACTGTTTTTCACTTCATACTTGATTTTAGGTGCTCCCATCCTTTGGCGAGCGGCCAAAAATATGCGAAAGAAAGATTTCTTGGATGAAAATTTTCTTATGTCTATTGCCACAATAGGAGCTTTATTCATTGGTCAGTGGGGAGAGGCTGCTGCAGTTATGTTGTTCTATCAAGTTGGTGAATTATTTCAAGAAATGGCCTTACATCGTTCGAAAAAATCAATCCAAAATCTATTGGATTTGCGTCCAGATAAAGTTAATTTGCTTGAGGGAGATAAGATCATGGAGGTAGAACCAGGTGATCTTCTAGTGGGACAAATATTTTTAGTTCAGCCTGGTGAGCGGGTGCCTTTAGACGGGGTGGTCAAGACAGGTCGCTCAGAAATTGACACTGCCGCATTAACCGGAGAAGCTTTGCCCCGGTCTGTGGAGCCAGGTGATAATGTACTTTCCGGTTGTATTAATAAGGGCGGGGTGTTGACCGTTGAGATTACTAAGGTCTTTGCCGAATCTACGGTCAATAAAATTATTGACCTAGTGATAGAAGCTTCGGAGAAGAAAGCATCCACGGAGAAGTTTATCACCCGCTTTGCTAAAGTCTATACCCCTGTGGTAGTGGGAGCTGCTTTGGCTGTGGCTTTCATTCCACCGCTTTTCGGCATGGGTAGCTTAAGTGAGTGGATTTATCGTGGTCTGGCCTTTTTAGTCATTTCCTGTCCTTGTGCTTTGGTTATTTCTATTCCCTTAGGATATTTTGGCGGAATTGGTGCGGCTAGTAAGCAGGGAATATTAGTAAAGGGAAGTCAGTTTTTAGATGCTGCTGCCAAACCGGGAAAGATTGTTTTTGATAAAACCGGAACCCTAACCACCGGTGTGTTTCATGTAGAAAAAATTCTAACCGTTGCGGATATCAGCGAGATGGAACTTTTACGCCTTGCAGCAACGGCGGAGCGCTTTTCCAATCATCCTATTGCGCTCTCCGTGAAGGCACGCGCCGGAGACCTTGAACTTTGGCCGACTCAACCGGAGGATTATAAAGAGATTCCTGGCCGCGGAGTGCAGGTTACGGTTGATGAAGATCAAGTCCTAGTAGGGAATTTGGCTTTTATGGAAGAGTCAGGGATAACTGTTCGTCTCAATGATAAACAGGAAAATACCGCTCTTTATATTGCTCGAAATCAGCAGCTTTTGGGGTGGCTAGAAATTGGAGATCAAATAAAAGCCGAGGCAAAGGCAACAATTGGGGAGCTCAAATCTTTAGGCATAAAGGATTTTGCAGTGGTAACCGGTGATCGCCGAAATGTCGCCGATGGAGTTGCTCAGGAACTGGGGGTGAATCAGGTATTTAGCGAGCTTCTTCCCCAAGATAAGCTTACAATTGTAGAATCAATGATTTTGGAAAAGTCTGAGGCTACCCAGCCGAGCAAAGAAGGGAATTCTTTGATTTTTGTGGGGGACGGAATTAATGATGCGCCTGTTTTGGCACGCGCTGATGTGGGGATAGCTATTGGTGCTATGGCTTCTGGGGCGGCGGTAGAAGCAGCGGATATTGTTTTTATGGGTGATGAATTGAGCTTGTTACCCAAAACTATCAGGATTGCCAGAAAAACCCGTCGGATTGTTTGGCAAAATATCATCTTTGCCTTAGCTGTAAAGGCGCTGGTTATGATTTTGGCCGCTTTGGGAGTTACTAATTTGTGGATGGCAATTTTTGCGGATGTGGGAGTCTCTATCTTAGCCATTTTGAATGCTATGCGGGCAGGAAAATAATTTTGCAGTTTTAACTTTTTTAGAAAAAAGCATGTTATCATAAATAAAAAAGTAGTCTCAAAATGAGGTGATTACCATGCGATATGTGCTGCAAAATAAGGATCTGCGTGCCGCTGTTTCTCAAGTTGGCGGCGAACTCTGCTCTTTAGAGAAGAATGGACAGGAATATCTTTGGCAGGCTGATCCTGCTGTCTGGGCTGGAACGGCACCGGTGCTTTTTCCTATAGTTGGAAAATTGCGGGAGGATAGAACTAGTTTTGCCGGTGTTCCTTATAAAATGCCTCGCCATGGTTTTGCCAGAAAACAATTATTTACGCCGAAAAGAGCCGACCGCGAAGAGATTACACTGTCTCTTGAGGATAATCCCCAAACCAGGGAGATGTATCCGTATGCTTTTGATTTGGAGGTAGCACATCTTCTTAACGCAGACAGTATTACTACTCGGTTTCAGGTGACGAATAAAGGGAATCAAGCCATGCCCTTTTCTTTAGGGGGGCATCCGGGTTTTGCTTGTCCATTCCAGCCGGAGGACTCTTTAGAAGATTACCAACTGATTTTTGAAAAGGTGACCGATCCTAAAGTTTATTTAGCCGATGAAAATGGACTCCTGCATCCTGATAACTACACAGTTCTCTCCATGCCGGAGGGGCGAATTCTTCCCCTATCCGATGAGCTGTTTCGTAATCCTTCTTTTATCTTTAAACATCTGGAGGCTCGTCAGGTGAGTCTTTGTCATAAAAGACGTGGAGAAATTATCCGTTTTAACTTTGAAAACTTTGCTAATCTGGTGATTTGGCGGCCCGAAGGCTTTGAAAAAGCACCCCTGTGTATTGAGCCCTGGCAGGGGCTGCCCTCTTCTTCGGAGGATTCATGGATATTTGAAGAGAAAGATGATTTGGTGATTTTACCTTCACATCAGAGCTGGGAAGGCTATTATCGCATTACCCTCTGCCAATAGAGAGGGATACAAGGAGGTCATGTATGTCTTTTGATCGACAGGATAAACAAGGGGAAGCTTGCCACTTTAAAGATATTACCGAGACGCTCCCCAGGCAAAAACGGGTTTTCTTGATAGTTTTAGATAGCTTTGGTATTGGCGGACAACCAGATGCCGCAGCTTTTGGGGATGAGGGTAGTAATACATTAGCTGCAGTGGCTACCAGCCCATACTTGAATGCTCCTCACCTGAGGGAGCTTGGTTTGTTTTCTATTGACGGTGTGGCCGAGGCTGTTAGGCAAAAGCGCAAGGCCCAGGGCTTGAAAGATGATTTTCCTCTGCCTGACAAGAATTTTGTCCCGCAAGGTGCTTATGGACGTTTGTTGGCTTCATCTAGAGGTAAAGATACTACTATTGGCCACTGGGAATTAGCGGGGATTATTTCACCGGAGGCGCTGCCGGTTTACCCTCAAGGCTTTCCGCCAGAGATTATTACCGCCTTTGAAAAAGCCACCGGTCGCAAGGTAATCTGTAATCTTCCCTATTCAGGCACAGAGGTCATTCGAGATTTTGGGCAGGAGCATGTGGAGACTGGCGCTCTTATTGTCTATACGTCGGCAGATAGTGTTTTTCAAGTGGCTGCCCATGAGGACGTTGTGCCCGTAGAACAGCTTTACCGCTATTGTGACATGGCTCGAGAGATCATGACCGGCTCTCATAGTGTTGGTAGAATCATTGCTCGTCCTTTTAACGGCACTGCACCTAATTTTGCTCGCACACCCAGACGCCATGACGTTTCTTTACTGCCACCCCATGATAGTCTCTTAGACCGGCTTAAAGCGAATGATATTGATGTTATTGCGATTGGCAAAATTTATGATATTTTTGCCGGACAGGGAATAAGCCGTTGGCAGAAAACTACAGGTAATAAAGATGGCATAGAAAAGACTAAAGCCGCCATGAATGAAGCCTTTAATGGGTTGTGCTTTGTTAATTTGGTGGATTTTGATATGCTCTACGGTCATCGCAATGATATTGATGGTTATGCGAAGGCTATTAGTTTTTTTGATCAGGTTCTGCCCGGTATACTTAAGGCTCTGGTACCGGGAGATCTGTTAATTATTACAGCCGATCATGGTTGTGATCCCTCAACAGCTTCAACCGACCACTCTCGTGAGAGTGTACCCTGCTTGATCTATGGCCCTCACTTAGTACCCGGACAGAATTTTCATCAGCGCCGGAGTTTTGCAGATTTAGCTGCTACTATTGCGACCTATTTGGATTTGCCTGAAAAAGACCGAGAGCTTCTGGAAGGCGAACCGATACCCCTAGAATTCATGTAACGACAAAGGAGGCATTTTATGTTGGAAATTAGCCATGAAGACAGATTGATTTTAAAGACAGTTGATCACACACTTCTAGGACAGACCGCTACTTGGGAAGATATTTTAGGTATCTGCCATGAGGGTATACAGTTTGGGGTGGCCAGTGTTTGCATTCCTCCCAGTTATGTAGAGCGGGCAGTAAATTATGTCGCCGGAAAGATTCCTGTTTGTACGGTAATAGGCTTTCCCAATGGCTACAATACGACGCAGGTAAAGGTATTTGAAACTAAAGTTGCCGTGGAGCAGGGGGCTGCGGAGATTGATATGGTAGTTAACTTAGGCGATGTACGGCAAGGCCATTACGAGGCTGTACTTCAGGAGATTAAAGCGGTGCGGCAGGCTTGTCCTGACTCTATTCTCAAGGTAATCATTGAAACTTGTCTGCTGGCAGAGGAAGAAAAGATCCGACTCTGTCAGGTTGTGACAGACTCAGGGGCAGACTTCATTAAGACCTCCACAGGTTTCTCTCATGCCGGTGCTAATTTAGAAGATATTCAACTTTTTAAACGCTATATTGGCAAAAATCTCAAAATAAAAGCCGCGGGTGGTATCTCTACCTTGGATGATGCCCGACAGTTCTTAGCTGCAGGAGCCTCGCGCCTAGGGACAAGTCGAATTGTAAAGTTAATTAAGAAGGAGCACGGTGATGGCTACTAAGAAGCCTTCTCACGGCGATTTTCGTTGGGCTGAATTAGAGGAAGACATAAAGAGTCTGATTACAGAAGCGCATCAGGCGCGTCAGCGAGCCTATGCCCCCTATTCCCAATTTTGGGTAGGGGCAGCTTTGCTTGGTCGATCTGGGAAAATCTATCAAGGCGTTAATGTGGAGTCCTGTACCTTTACCCCTACTACCTGTGCCGAACGCACTGCCATTTTAAAAGCTGTGAGTGAGGGGGAGAGGGACTTTAAAGCTATTGCTGTTGTGGGCGGTCCCATGAAAGAGGCTGGTTCGTATTGTCCGCCCTGTGGGGTGTGTAGACAAATGATGATGGAGTTTTGTGATCCAGCTAGCTTTGAAATTTGGCTGCCCAAAGATAACGAAACCTTTCGCCGTTTTACTTTAGAAGAATTGCTTCCGGAAGGTTTTGGTCCTGAGCGTTTATCTGCCACTAAATAATTCACAACAATTCTTTTGCTGTAATTGTAATAAAGTAAGATAACCGTGCTAAGCTCTATTACTTTGGCCCCCTAAGTAGTAGAGCTTAGTGCTATTAAGACTTGAGCCTTAGTGAAGGATTCTAAAGGGAACTTTCGGCTGTTTTTGGCTTGGGCAGTAGCCAACCCAAAAGCATTAAAACAAAGCCGAGGAAGGCGAAGAGGATCGCAGCGGCAAAGAGTCCGGTTAGTCCAAACCAATCTAGTAGCCAACCGCCTAACAAATTTCCCCCGGCATAGCCGATCCCCATACCAAACATCATAGCCAAGGCTTGGGCTCTGACTTGTTCCCGGGGATGAACTGCCTGATCCGAGTATAAGACAGCGGAGGGAGTATAAAGGCCAAAGGCAGGCATCTGCAAAAGCTGCACCAGAAAGAGCCAAGTAACGCTAGGTGCTAAAAAAGTAGCCACTGCCTTTAGTAAAAAGGAAAACCCTGATAGCGCCAGAAGGCCGGGGCTGCTAAACCGTCGAGCGACAAAAATAAAAATAAACATGATAGGAAGCTCCACAGCAGCGGCGATAGCCCGAGTAATTCCTTGATCGGTTACATTCCCGCCTAAATAATCCATAATGGCTGGTAAATAGCTGTTTATGCAGGCGTGGCTAATAAACAGGCCGCTGGAAGCCAGACAAAATAAGCCGAAACGGCGATTATCCACGAGAAAACGCCAGATATTGCCTGACTTTACTCTTTCAGTGGGAACTGAAGAAATGGCCTCTTCCGGTATATAAAGTTTCAGAAGTAATAATGCTGTCAAGGCGGTAAGGGGAATGAATACCCAGAGTACTGACATTGCGCCTACCATATCAACCAGTTTTCCTAAGCCTACACCCAGGAGGGCATAAAATAAAGAACCCATACCTCTAGCTAGTCCGTAGTTTACCTGTATGCCGCGGCTTTGCAGCTGCATACAGAGGGCATTAATAAAGGCCGGAGCGGCATTTATGGTTGCTCCCTGTACAACAAAAACTACCAGCGCCGGAACAAAGAGGTGAGGAATAAAAAACAGCAGACCAGAAAAGAGGCCACCACAAACCATCATAAGGGCAATGACTTTTTTCAGTGAATATGTAGGATTTCGGCTTAAGAAGCCTGAAAGTAAAGGCTGAATAATAATTGAAGCCAAGGCTTGAAAGAATAAGAGCAGCCCAATTTCTCCGTCACTGAAAGACTTTGAGCGTAACAACACCACGCTAAAACCCGAAAAGGGCAAGTAGGTCATCCAGAATGAGGACTGGATAAAGGTTAGCTGTGTATTGACCTTGCGGTTCAAAGATTGGCTGGCGGTTGTTGCTTTCATTTCTGATCTCCTTTGCGAGCCGGAAAGTTCTTTTTTTATTTTACCTGAATTACGGCACGGATATAATCCCGTCGCCGCTTGAAGCCTGAATTCAGCAATTGCTCAAAAGCTTGGCACTGTTGATAGCATAGAAATAAGGCTTCCGTTTCGGGGGGCTTTCCACCATAGCGCCAGGCTTCAACTAATTCTGCTAGTAGGCTAATGTCCGGCAAAGCAAATTCGGCGGAGAAATAGTTCGGATCGGGTGCGATTTGACGCAACCGCAGAGCAAAGTCTTTCATGGTCTCGGCAGGATAGATATTGATAGATAAAATGGACAACTGCCTGAGGGTTTGCCGCTCAAGATAAGATAAAGTTGCCTCAGGAGCGAGGGTGCTTTGCAAGGCATCCCAAGCAAGTAATTTTAAACGCCCTCTTCCCCGCTTGTAGCGATAGGCTCTTAAGGACAGTAAAAAGACTATGCCGAGGAAAAGCAGAATTAATAGCATTCCGCTTAACCACAAGAAATTTAAAGAAAAGACCGAGTTTTTTTCTGCTACTACCGGTGTAGGCGTGGGCATGTTTTCCGGCTGCTTTGTAGGCATGATTGTCTTAACTATGGGGGTGGGCGTAGGGGCAGTGTTAGTTGCCGCAGGTGTTGGCGTGGTTGTGATTTGGACTTGCTCCGGGGTTTGCCTTTGGGATTGATCGGCGCCGGCAGGGGTTGCGTCAATGGGAAACCAGCCGATTCCGTCCAGGTATATTTCGCACCAAGCATGTGCTTCTTTACCTGTTACCAAAACTGCCGCCGCTGGGTCGGCCTTGGGGTCTTTTACCACTACAAACCCTTCTACATAGCGCGCAGGAATACCTTGCGCACGTGCTAGCATGGTCATTGCCGAAGCAAAGTAGGTACAGTAGCCCTCCCGAGTGAGTAAAAAGTATTCAACAAAATCGGCTTCGTCCGGTGGAGTCTCTACTTCTAAGTTATACAGGTAGCCTAAGAGAGCATCCTGAAGTAAAAAGGCTTTTTCCACAGGTGTCTGACCAGAAGTGGCAATCTGCGCAGCGTAATCTGAGACAGAAGTCGGGATATTGGCTTTGCTGTAGTTCTGACTAATCCAGTTTAGTTTTTCTTGACTATCAGCGACTTCCGGATGCTCTTTGATGTAGTTTTCTAAAGCCAGAAGGCTATTTCTGAAATCTGCCGAACCGGAGCGGAATCGTAAAAAGGAAACCTCATAACTTTCTCCCGCTGCCAGAGGTAGGTCTGAAAAATATTCGCCGGAAGAGTTAAAATATAATCGTTCTGTGGGCAGGGCAATTGACTCTATATGTCCGGGAACAAACAACGAACTGACCGCCTTGCCGACGACAGGAGTAACTTTGATTGTACCCTCCGCAAAAACCGCCTCTCTTATTTCGCTGGGAATACTGGGGCTAGGCCGCTGCCGATCAAAAATATCTGTTTCCTGATTCTGACTAAGAACTGTCGCCGCACGATTAGACTCGCCAAACAAGGTGTTGGACCAGAGATTTTTATCATAGCGGTTATAGGTTGCTCCTCGTAGTAGAAGATTTGAAGAAGTCTCGACGGTCATCACAGCTTCAGGGCTTTGATTGACCTTGCCACCCAGGCGGTTTGCCAGTGGATAATAACCCATAGAACCAAGATTAAAAGGGCTCCGATTGGCCAGACTGGGAATAGGTAAATGGAAAAAACCTAAAATTCCTTCACTTATCTTTTCTACTTCGGCAGACTTTACATTGCTTTTTTCAACTTGGGGTGTAATGGAGGTAGTAAATAAGAGTCCGGCCAAGAGAAAGGGCAATAACAGAAAAATACTGGCGTAAAATCCCCGGCGAGAGCTGTTCTCGGTGGGCGTTTCCGTATAATAGTGTTGACGAGCACTGGCTACCAAAAAAAGAATACATCCCAGAGAGAGAAAGAAAAGCCCAGAATAATTCAGGGGGCGATGAAAAAGGTTATCCAAAAGTACAATCGCCGTTAACGTAGGGATCAGCAGTAAAAATAAATTTTTCAGAAAAAAGAAACTAATATAACTTAAGCCACATCCAATTAAGGCAAAGAGTAAAAACAGAATTTGCTCAAAGAGAGGGTCCTTTGGTTCTCCTTGTTGCCAAAAGGGAAGAATCCAAGTACTGAAGTTCTGAAATACAGAGAATAGGTTTTGCAGCCATTCATACCTAAGCCAGAAGAGTAGAAGAATGATGATTACAGACAGTGTTAACACAAGTAGAAAAATAATCATCCGCCGAAAAAGCAGGAAAAATATAATAATGATGGTTAGACAGAGAACGAGCGCTGAGAGCGGTTGTGAAAAGGGCAGACTCGCATCTTGAGCCATAATCATGGTGAAGCCTGTAGCGCTTAGAAAGGCGGCTAGAATATAAAGCCACCAAAGTTTAGGGGGATTTTTCTCTCCTAATAGAGAAGCCATTATTCCACCTCCCTTTCGGTGGTAGGGATAGAGAAAACTTCAAAAGGAAAAAGATCTTCGCTTTTGGGAATACTTTGGTCCGAATCTGTTGGCAAAAGATATAGCAGTCCTGATCCGGTATACATTGCTTCTTGAATTTTTCCTAAAAAGCTATTTCTGGTCGAAGCTACGGTGCAGAAGAGTGAGGGCGTAAAGGTATTTGAGGACAATATAGCCAAGAACTCTTCGCGCCAACGGAGGGTGGATTCGGCAGGAGTGCAATAGGACATGAGTTCCTTTCGAAAATTCTTGTACTGTCCTATACCGTCAAAGGAAATCAGAGCGCCCAATTTTTCTCTATTGGGACACCAGAGAACGAAACTATGTCCCTGTTCAAGGCGCAGTCTCCCATAAGAAGCCGCCGCCTCTAAGAGGGCATCCTGTTGGGGAAGGGATAATCCTTGTGCGTCACCAGTTGCCATATCTAAATAAAGTAGCGGAATCGGTTCAGAATTATTCTCATATTCTTTGACTTGCCATTTGCCCAAGCGGGCAGACTGCTTCCAGTGGATACTACGGAGGGGGTCTCCCTGCCGGTAATGACGAATACCAGAAAGCTCTGTGGCTTCATAGCTATACTTGGGGCTGTCCTTGCCTGTGTTTCCGGTCTTGTGAAGCGGTAAGGGCAGGTCTCCTCTAGGCAATAGGCTGTATGAGTAGTAACAGCTATCTAGGTATTTTTCTCCAGATACCTTTAGTTGCCACAATCCCAAGAGGTCACGAAAAACAATCTTATTGATTTTGATGTTATAAATATCGGCGTAATAGGGCAGGAGGGTTAAGGGAATCTGGCTGCTCTGAGCAAAGCTCAGACAGACCGGAGCGGCAGCTTTTTGCGCTGCATTTGTATACAAATCAGGTATTTCCATCAAAATATTAACATTGACGATAGGGAAAAAACGGGTGCTTGGAGTGAGAACCAGTTGAGCCGGATCACCTTTTTCGATTTCTTCAGCCTGTATTCTGACTTGGAGACGAAAAGATAGCAGCATAAGAAACAACTGTAGTGCTGAGCAAAAAGCCAATAAAGAGATCACAAAAAACAGTGCGATAAATAAAGGCTTTCCACTGGCTAAAAGAAACCATAAGCTTAAGAACCATAAAACGACAAAGAAAATTCTTCGAAAAAGCATATTACCTCGGCACAGAAATACCTCTAAGTATTTCATTTAAAACAGTATCAGCGTTGTTACCGGCTGCTTTACTCTCTGCGCGAAGAATAAGCCGGTGCGCTAAAACAGGTTGGCACATTTGGCGTACATCTCCCGGGACAACATAATCTCGACCCTCCATAAAAGCGATTGCCTTGGCAGCCTGCATCAGGTGGATGGAGGCTCGGGGACTGATACCCAGCTTTAGCTCTGGGCTATTACGGGATGTATCAGCAATTTTAGCAATATACAGCTTAATGGTCTCGGCACAATAGATCTCACTGGCGGCTTTTTGCAAGGCTGTAATATCCTTAGCATGAAGAACCGGTTCTAGGGCTTTGTTCTGAGGGAAATGCTCGGCTCGAGCCAAGATGGCTATTTCTTGATCTACTGTGGGATAACCCATGCGTACCGAGAGACAGAAGCGATCCAGTTGTGCTTCTGGCAAAGGGTATGTACCGGCATACTCTAAAGGATTCTGCGTAGCCAATACCATAAACGGGGAGGGCAATGGATAACTTACACCATCCACTGTCACTTGCTGTTCCTGCATAATCTCCAAAAGACTAGACTGTGTCTTGGGAGATGTGCGGTTGATTTCGTCCGCTAAGATGATCTGGTTAAGAATCGGTCCCGGCCTAAATTCAAATTCCTGGGTTTTCATGTTATAAAGCGAGAAGCCGGTAATGTCTGAAGGTGTAATGTCCGGCGTGAATTGGATGCGGGCAAAGGTGCAGTCCAAAGACTGAGCCAGAGCATTAACCAGAGTTGTTTTACCGATGCCCGGCACATCTTCTAATAGCACATGGCCGTTGCATAAAAGAGCCACCAGCAGTAGGTTAACAGCTCCTTCTTTTCCGACCATAACTGACTGCATGTTTAGTCTGACTTTTTGCAAAGCCTGAAGAAATACTTGTCTGTTCATCTTTATCCTTAATCGTCTCCTACTAGCAGAGGAAGCGCTGAGTATTTTTCTTTTCACTCTATAATACAATAATTTGTTTGACAAAAATAGCACTCATGCTACACTCAAAGTAGGAATATTTTGCTTTGTTTATCCCTGTGATAATACAATCTATATACTTTAATAAGCAGTCAGAACCAGAAAGGACACAAATGAATAATAAGTCATTTTCCGAATTTTCCTTGTCACCGGAAGTTGAGAAAGCGGTGAAAGCTATGGGGTTTTCGGAACCTACCTCAATTCAGAAGCAAGGAATTCCCGTTTTAATGGAAGGTTACAGCCTTATTGCCAAAGCCCCTACCGGCACGGGAAAGACCGTTGCCTTTGGTATTCCCATCTTAGAATATTTAAATATGCGCGAACGAAGTGTGCAAAATCTTATTTTGTGCCCTACTCGGGAACTGGCTCTGCAGATAAAGCAAGAAATGCAGAGTCTTGGGAAATTTATACCAGGATTTAGAATTTGTGCGTTAATTGGGGGACAGCCTATGGCACGCCAAATTCGTGAACTTTCAGCGGTTCCGCAGGTAGTGGTTGCCACACCCGGCCGCCTACTGGATCTCATCCACCGAAAAGCCATTGATATTTCAAAAGTATGTACCTTGGTCTTGGATGAGGCTGATGAAATGCTGGGAATGGGATTTTTTAAAGATATTCGTAAAATTATCGAACTTACACCCCAAGATAAGCAAATAGCCTTGTTCTCGGCTACGATGTCTCGGGATGTTATGGATATTTCTTGGCAGTATTTGCGCGGAGCTGTAGAGATTGACGTTGCTCCTAAAGCAGAGGATTTACCTCAGATTGAACAATTCCGCATTGCGGTGGCAGATAAAGATAAATTCGATGTCCTGCTCACACTTATACGCAACCGCAATCTACGTAAAGTGATTATTTTCTGCAATACCAAGAGCCGAGTCAGCAATCTTAAAGAACGTCTTGTTAAGGCCGGATTGAAGGCGGACTGCCTGCATGGAGATATCAATCAGCATATTCGAAACCGGGTTATGGAGGGCTTTAGAAAAGGTCACTTTCCCATCTTGGTTGCTACGGATATTGCCGCTCGCGGCATCGACATTTCGGCTATTGACAGCGTGATAAACTTTGACGTCCCAAAAGAAAATGAGTATTATTTACATCGTATTGGTCGAACCGGCCGGGCAAAAAAGTCAGGCTCAGCTTATACTTTTGTATCCTATCTCGAGAATCCCCGTTTAGAGGAGATCTGTAGATACACTAAAGTTGAGTTGACAGAGCTTAGCCTGGAGGAGATATAATTTTTACTTTTAGGAGAAGATGGATATGTACCCACTAAAACTACAACCCGTTGTTAAAGACTATTTATGGGGTGGCAATCGCCTCAAGACGGATTTTTCAATTGAAAGTGAAAGCAAGATTATCGCAGAAGCCTGGACCCTTTCCTGTAATCGAGCTGGGGAATCCGTTATTCTTAACGGACCATTAGCCGGTAAAACCCTCTCGGAGGCGTTGTTTTCAAATGCCGATCATGCCTTGGGTCAAAACAATCTTATTTCTACATATTTTCCACTTCTCATTAAGCTGATCGATGCCAAAGAACCGCTCTCCGTACAAGTTCATCCGGAGGATGGATATGCTTTAGCTGTTGAGGGAGAGTTTGGTAAAACCGAAATGTGGTATGTTTTGGCGGCAGAGCCGGAGGCTTTTCTTTACTACGGGTTTAATCGTCCGGTTAGCCGTGAAGAAGTGTCTCGACGTGTTCAGGATGGCAGCTTAACTGAAGTTTTGAATCGTGTATCGGTAAAAGCTGGGGATGTATTTTTCATTGAGGCTGGGGTGATTCATGCGATTGGAGCCGGTATTTTAATTGCGGAAGTTCAGCAGAACTCCAATACTACCTATCGAGTATTTGATTATGAGCGTAAGGATGCCTCAGGACGAACTCGGGAGCTGCATGTAGAGAAGGCTCTTGATGTTTTGAAATATGACTTTGTTCCCGGAGAAGTTCCTCTGCCTACGTATTATCCTGTAACCGGTGGAGAGCGAGCGGATCTGGCTGGTTGCCGTTATTTTCAGGTCAGTAGTTTACAGGTCAAGGGTACAATGAATCTACCCGGTGATGGGCGTTCCTTTCTATCTCTTTTAGTTCTTTCTGGAAGTTTAGAACTAAGCTATAAGAGTGTCAGCCGCGAGACAGTTGCTATCGGTAAGGGTGAGTCGGTTTTTGTTCCGGCTAATTGTGAGGAGTTACGCTTGACCGGTGATGGCGAGGCTTTACTGTCTTGGCGCTAACCTTTGGATGAATTTGGACTTTTTTATAAAGAATCCCCCCGCAAAATGAGAAGCTCTGCAGGGGGATTTTTCTTGTACTTGTTAAATTAGGAAAGCTTTTCAACTTACATTAATGGTGAAAAGAGTCGGAAGAGAAGACCGGGTAAATCAGAAAATAACCCGGTTTTTTTACAGTCTTCGGCAGTAACTTGATAGCTGATCTCAATGGTTTTTTCAATATCCTCTTTAACAGCCAAAACGCTTGGTTTGCCACAGAACCAAACGCCATCCTCGTATTGGCTATAAAAACTACGATTGTCTAGGTTAATTGTTCCTACTAAAGCATGTGCGTCGTCTGAAACAATCATCTTGGCGTGGAGCATACCCGGAGTAAAGCGGTATATTTCTACACCTGCTTTGATTAGCGCCGGGAAATTTGATTTTGTCACAACGTACACATACCAGTGATCGACAATATACGGAACAAGTATTTTAACTTTTACGCCGCTTTGAGCTACTCGGCAAATCGTGTCGATGAGAGAAGAAGAGATGGCCAGATAGGGGGTGGTCAAGTAGATATAGTCTTGGGCAGATTCCAACATGCGAAAAATCAAGCCTTCTGCCGGATTATGAGGATCATTTCCAGGTCCATCACTGACCACTTGGCAAAAGCCTTCTTCTGATTCTTGAACCTGAGGGCAATACTGTAAGTAGGACTGGGTTAAGCGGCCTACGGTCTGATCCCAACTATCAAGGAAGGCTACCGTTAGACCGTAGACCCCTTGGCCATCTAGGCGGATGCCGGTGTCTTTCCAGTATCCATATGGCGAGGTATAGTTGGCGTACTCATCAGATAAGTTAACGCCACCGGTATAACCAATATTATGGTCAATCACAATGATTTTTTGATGGTTTCTATAGTTTAGATAAAGGCTGTTAAGGTAGCGGTGAGTAGGATTAAATAGTTCAACCAATATGCCGTCCTTACGTAGTCCTTCGATAAAAGCAGGGGATAAATTAAACATAGTTCCGGCATCGTCCAAAAGTAGACGAACCTCTAAACCCTGCTTAGCCTTGGCGGCTAATATTTGATAAAATTGATCCCAGAGCCTACCTTCTTTTAAGATGAAAAAGGCCATGAAAATAGTTTTCTTGGCTTGCTTTAGGGCTGAAAGACAATCGTCAAAGAGATCTTCTCCACAGGAGAAGTAGGTAATACGGGTGTTACCAAAAACAGGAAAGCCATAGGTTTCCAGATACGTGCTTATAGGTTTGAGTGGGGGATGCTCCTGATAAAGCGCAAGCCGACCCTCTGTGGAGGAACTTTTATTCTCTTCAGCGTAAGTCTGGAGTGCTGCGGTGGCAGCTGCGCGGGAAACTTGATCGAGCCAATATTTCTTACCGGTGCGTCTGGGGCGCCCCCAGAGAAAATAGAGCAGTAAACCAAAGGTAGGAAATAAGATAATTAAGATCAGCCAGAAGAGACGGGTTGAAGGATTGGTATGGAAATTATAGACATATATGGCTATGACAGTAGAAAGAATTCGAAGAGGGATGGTAATTAATACGGATAAATTCTGCAAATAAAAGGATAAAACAGCCATGAGTGCTATTTGCAGCAGAAGAACAATACCTAAAAAAATTAGGCGAATGGTAGCGGTAGTGGCGGCAGAGTTTGTTTCATTTTTCTGTCTAGACATGGAGTCCTCCCAGCTGTTTTATGATAAAATAGTATTTACTTTCAGTTTGATTCTAAAACTACATATGATTCCTTGAAGAAACAGTAAAGAAACAGGCTGCTTCCTGTGACTATGACTTAAGGGAATACGCTTTTAGAACTGAATTGACTCTGCTATTTTATCTTATTTACCTTATAGTAGCAATCAACCGGTAAAGGAGAGTTCAGGTGGCTAGACAAATTAGAATCTTACATGGGGCAGATTTTCACTTGGGGTCTCCCTTCAGTGGGCTGTCCTCCGATAAAGCTGCAATCAGGAGAAATGAGCAATTCGCAACATTGCAGGCTGTAATTAGCCTTTGTAAGGAACATCAGGTGCAGTTGCTGCTTTTGGCCGGAGATATTCTTGATCAGTCGCGGCTAGACCTCCCCCGTCAGCGGGAAATGATGGAGCTGCTAGCTGAAATTCCTGAGACCTATATCTTTATTGCCCCGGGAAATCATGATCCCTATACAAAGGATTCGCCTTACTGCCAGCTGTCATGGCCTGGACATGTCCACATTTTCGGAGCGGAGTTTTCCGGCATTTACCTACCGGAGCATCAGGCTGTGGTTTGGGGCATTGGTTTCAGCGCGCCTCGCAGCGGCCGATCCTTACTACCATCGGAGTTCCAGATTCAGGAGCAAGCTTTTAGAAATCAGATTATTGGTCTTTCCAATCCAGAGGAACTGCCGGAGGATACCATTCATATAGGTGTTGTTCATGGGGACGTAAAGGCTCATGAGGGTGAGCGAAGTTCTTATAATCCTATTCCCTGGTCGTGGATAGGCAACAGCGGCTTGGACTATCTGGCGCTGGGTCATGTCCACGAAGCCAGTGGTTTGCGTCAAATTAGACAGACCTATTTTGCCTATCCGGGTTGCCCTGAAGGACGCGGCTTTGACGAAGTTGGCGTAAAGGGTGTCTATATAGGTGAGCTGGCTAAAGCCAGAGCCTCTCTTGATTTTGTACCCGTAGGACGGCGCTCTTATTTCCGCCAGACAATTTCCGTAGAGGGCTGCTCTACCCAGCGTGAGATTATCCAAAGGGTTCAGCAGCATTTGGTAGGTGAGTTTGGTTCTGACTGGGAAAGGCATATTTACCGGATAACACTTATAGGAGCATTGCCCGGAGACTTTGTGCCCAATCTTTCCGCTATTAAAGAGCAGTTGCAGAATGACTTTTTTGTCGTTCGAATGGAGGATAAGACTCGACCGCTACTGAATTGGGACGAAATTGCTAAAGAATCTTCTCTGCGAGGGGTCTTTGCGAGAAAATTTCAACAACGTTTAGAAGCCGCCAACTTGGCTCAGGACACGGAAGCTGTGAGGCTTCTGGAAGCGGCTTTCACCATTGGATTAAGAGCTTTTGAAAATGAGGTGTCTTTCCATGATAATTGAAGAAATTGCTATCCGTGGGTTTGGAAAACTAGAAGATTTTCATCTTTCTTTTCAAGAGGGTTTTAATTTATTTTATGGTGACAATGAATTTGGTAAAAGTACGCTGCTATCCTTTATTAGAACGATGTTCTATGGTTTTTCTGGTCGAAATAGTCAACGGGTAAAAGAGAGTAGCCGCCAAAAGTTTTTGCCGTGGGAAGCTCGTGCTTTTGGTGGTTCTATTCGTTTTCGACATCAAGATCAGCTTTATTTGCTAGAACGAAGCTTTGGTCAACGCAAAGCAGAAGATAAAGTAAATCTGACCTTTTGGGATAGCGGTACCCGAATTGGCCTGGCTCAGAAGGAGCCTGGGGAGTATTTATTTGCGGTAAGCGAAGCCGAGTTTGTTAACACGGTATTTGTAGGGCAATTGGCCAGTAATTTATTAGAGACAGATAAAGAAACAGCAGATATATCCGCTCGTTTGTCGAATCTTCAACATAGTGGAAATGAGAACTATTCCTATGAAGATGTGCGTAGCAGATTGACCCAGGCAGCGGCTCGACTGGAGGCTTTTAGAGGGAAGGGTGGACTGATTTTTGAACTTTCGGCAGAGTTAGACGAATTACAGATTCAGCAGGAACAAGCCGATCAAGTGGCTCTGGAGCTTGAAAAATTGGAGGAACACAAAGAGTCGCTTCTTCACGAAAAGAATAGGTTAACTGCTGCGTTTGAATTGGAGCATTCCCGCCTATCCAAGCTCCAGTCTAAAGTTGAATCTCTTGGGAGTGAGCAGAACCGCATTGAAATTTTGCTTAAAACTACCCAGGAAAGATTTGCCTTAGAAGAACGAATTCGCTTGGAAAGAGAGACAGAACAGTATCGGCGGGAGAAACAGCTTCAAGAGAATGTCTCTAGAAGACGTAAGCTAAAGGAAGGCGCTCTAGCCGAACTGGCATACACGGAGACCGAAATCAGCCGTTTGGCGGAAGAGGATAAGCTGCTGGAGAATGTTGCCCGGGCTGAGGAGGCTGAGACTTTAGAGGTCATTACTGCGCTAACCCAAAAACATGGGGAATTGTCCCAGCAAGTTGCCAAACAAAATACTATTGTTGAGCGACAGCGAATACACTCCAGTAGTTTAGAACAGCAGGCTAAAATGTTACGCGAGCACTGTGTCAGACAAAAAGAGCAGGGAAGACGCTCCTTTCTCTATCCCGGTCGACTCCAAATCATTGCTTGTTTATTTCTTTTTAGCATTTTGTTGGCCTTGGCAGTGATTCTGAAAGACTCACACTTTTTATGGGGTGGATTATTAGTTCCGTTGGCTATCCTTATCTTTGTCTATAGTTTTATGCGCTTGCGACGGATTAAGCAGCAGCTCTCCCAGCTGGAACAGACCCTCGTGCAAGGAAATCAGCAGATCAAGGCGGCTACTGAAGCGAGAGATAATTTGGTGGATGAATTAGAAGATATCGAGCAGCGGTTGGAAATTTTAGACCTTAAACGTAAGTCTCAGATAGAAAGCCGTGTTCAAGGTTCCCGCCACCGTGGGGAGCTTCTTGCTATGACAAAGGAGCGTTTCTTGGCTGCGCAGCACCGTTTGGCTGAATTAGAAACCCTTCCGGAGCAGGAGGGATTTTGGCCGGAGGAAGACAGTGATATTGCCTCACATCAGGATAAAGATGAACGGGTAGCGACAAAGGCTCTTATTGCGGAATTGTATAGCCAGATGGAGCAAGTTGATAGAGAGTTAGCTTTGACTACCCATCAAAGAGAAAATAGTGCAATACTTTGCGAGGAGCACCGTGCACTTATCACTGAAAACCGCTTGGCTCTGGAACGGAATCAAGCTCGTCGGGATATCTTAGCGCTGCGATTGGAAGAGCTAAAAGATGTGGAATCTGCTCTTATCCGCTGTAAAGAAAGGCTGGAGGCCGCCACTTTCTGGCGGGAAGGGGCTGTTTTAGCTCTCCAGATTCTGGAGGAATCCTACCGGGAAATGGAACAGCAATTTGCCCCCGAGATGAACCAGAAAGCCGGTGAGTATTTAGAGGCGCTAACCGGTGGTGTGTACAAATCTTTACGGGTGGATCGCTATTTTATGGTTGAAGTTGCGGGCAGAAACGGCTATGATTTTCATAAGGCAGATTACTTTAGTGGCGGAACGACAGATCAGATTTATCTGGCACTTCGCTTGGCTATTGCCGATATTATTCGACCTGACGAAGAAAAGATGCCGCTACTTTTAGACGACGCCTTAATTCAATACGATGATAGACGTGCTGCTTACGCTTTAGGGCTGTTATTGAAGCTGGCTGAGGACAGGCAGGTCATTCTCTTAAGTTGTAAGAATGGACTTATGGAGCTTTATGAAGAGATTAGAGAAAGCCAGTATGCCGGGGTCTGAGGACTTTCATAATGGGCACTATCGGCCTAAGATAAGACGTATAATTATTCAAGTGACCTTTTTTTTGAGTTGCTTACTGTTGGGTTTTTTAATTATAAAGCAGTTTCAGGCGACACATCAATCAGCTGAACAAGAATTTGTGGCGGATAAATCTGTTAGCGAACTAAGAAGTGAGTATATTATTCTGTCTAACAAGAATAAAGCACTGGAGCAAAAAAATATTCAGCTAACCGAGGCCTTAGATCAACGCCAGCAGGTCAAAGATAATACCCGACAGGCAGAGGCGCTACTACAGGCAGAGCTTGAAGCGGCCTACCGGCAAGCGGGTTTTATGGAAATTCGTGGTGGCGGACTACTCATTACCATTGCGTCAACGGAGGATTCACCTGTACGGGCTAATATGCTCCTGCAGCTTACAAATGAGTTGAAAGCGGCAGGAAGCAGCGCTTTATCTATTAATGGCCAGCGATTAGTCGCCATGTCGGAAATTCGAGACACCGGAAATGGCTTCTCTGTTAATGGAACAACCTTTTCCTACGAGCGTCCCATTACTATGTTGGCCTTAGGTAGTGGCGTTGAGCTTTATAATGCCCTAAATATGGTTGGAGGAATTTTAGATCGGTGGGAAGAGGCAAATGTTGTAATTTCTGTTAAAATTAGTGAAGCTGTTATTATTCCTTCTCTCCATCAAGATTTACGCGATCAAATGTTTCCGGTAATAGATGGAGCGTCGGGGGGCGTAGCTGAACCTGGATTTTCAGTGGCGCCGTAATACACGACACAATATAGAAGTAGGAGAAATTTATGCGTAGCATAAGAGCTGTTAACATTTTTTTATTTTTTACCTTCATTGCCCTGGTGTTTGTAAGCCTGTTTCCTTCTTATTTTCCTGGCGACAGCAATAAGAGTAGACCTGTTTCCTTTTTTGAAGGAATACTAAGCCTACTTTTTGTTTTGTTATGGCTGGCCTTTTCCGCTTTTACTGCGGGGAAAAAGCGGCGCGATTGGCTTTTCGGTGCCATAGCTTTTAGTCTCATGGCCTATATACCGAGTTGGTTTTTACCTCTTTTCGAAGGCGCAAGTAAATCGGGTACGAATAATCTTTTTCTGTCAATTGGTAAGAGCATTTTTGCGTGGATGCAGGTGATTGCCGGAGCTCCCTTAACCGGCGTGTCTATGTTGTTTTCTCAAGATTCTACAACTGGCTTAAGTGGGTGGATGCTACCGGTTTTGCTGTTGATATATGGGGGAACCCAGCTTTTCCGTTTCTACCGTCAAGCTTATCAGGCAGAGCAGCTACGCCTAGATGACTCAACAAAGTTTTCTAACCCTGAGTTGGCCAAGGCTCTTGGCGCTCGTACCCCCAATAGTGATAACCATTGAATTTGATTAATCTCTGTGTTGTAATTTGTATAATTTTGTTATATCATTATGAAAACTAGATTATAGGTTTTTTAAAATTTGCTGCGAGGTGATCGAATGTCAAATAATAAAACTTTTTGGCGGGCTTGGTTGGAAGGCCGACGAGATAAGGAAGCGGTAGCTGTGGATACAGTGGTTAAAGCTGTTTCCTCAGATGCCTTAGAGGAAGGACTAAAAGATTTATCTTGGGTAGATCAAGGAAAGAATGCGGTTAAGCGACTCCGCCGCAAAACCAGAGAGTCTTTGGGCGAAGAGATTGGCAACACCATTACTCATGGCGTTATGGCTATTTTTGTGCTTTGTATGCTGCCCTTTGCGGCGATTCGAACCTATACTAATGCACCACCGGGCAAAGAAATACTAGATGTCTTTGGGGTATCAGTCTTTATTATTTCCATTTTCTTTATGTTCATGGCCTCGACTATTTACCATGCCATGGGTTATGGTACACCACATAAAGCCGTGATGAATCGGATCGACCACATCATGATTTATGTAGCCATTGCCGGTACGTATACACCAATTGCTCTGTCAATTATTGGTGGAACTCTAGGAATTGCGCTTTGCATTATTCAGTGGGCATTGGTTATTGCCGGAACATTATTCAAATCTTTGGCCTTCTCCAAGACGCCCCGGGCTTATATTATTACCATCGCAATCTACTTAATTATGGGGTGGATGGTGGTGCTCTGTATGCCTGCTCTGATTAATGGTGCCACGGCTCCGGCCTTTTGGCTGATATTTGCTGGCGGTATTTGTTATACTGCTGGGATTATAAGTTTTTCTATGCGTTTTCCCTTTGCTCATATGGTTTGGCATTTCTTGGTTGATTTCGGAGCTCTTTGCCACTTTGTAGCTATTGTGTTCTTTTTACGTTAGATAGACTCTTTGAATGCTATAGATTTGATTCGCTTGCAATATTGCTTTTCGAAAATAATTTTCGGAAAGCGACAGGGTCTGGTTTCCGTTGACAGCCGATAAACATACATGATAAACTAACTAAGGATTTTCGGAATTTTCGTAAATTATGCTGGTTGCAGATTCTGCACCGGCATTTTGTGTATTTTTTCGAGATCAAAAAGAGCAAAGTTGAGTGTGAAAAAGTGGCTACTATTAAAGATATAGCGAAAAAATTGGGTGTTTCCGTAAGCTCTGTTTCCAAAGGACTCAGCGGAGCTAGTGACGTGAGCGAGGAAACCAGACAGCTGATTTTGAACACGGCCTTGGAAATGGGGTATGTTTCTCGGCGTGGGCGTAGCCCGGGCAATGCTCAGAAAGTCTGCATTTTTGTAGAGAATATGGGTTATGAACATATTGAACAGTTCGGTTATGAGATTATTGTCGGGTTTAGGTTAGCTGCTACGGAGAAGCAGTGGAATGTGGATATTATTCCCATGGCTATGGATCGTCATTTCGATTATGATTATGAGGAATACATGACCCAGAATCACTATTCTGCAGGCTTTTTGTTGGGCTTTACCCTTCACAATGATTTTCTGCAACAACTGGCTTTAACTAAAATTCCTACGGTACTTTTAGATAATGTTGTCTACAATCCTTCGGTCACCTGTGTAGGAATTGATAATCAGCAAGGCATGGTTGGAGCTGTGGAACATTTAGTGGAGCTTGGTCATCATTCTATTGCCTTTTTAAATGGAGAGCAGCATAGCCGTGTGTCTCAGGAACGACTGCAAGGTTTTACTCTTGGGATGGAAAAGGCTGGACTTAGTCTCAAAAAAGAGCTGTTAGCCCATGCAGATTTTTATGAACCCTGCGACCCGGCATTGGTGAGCCGCTTTATTTCCGGTGGCGCCACGGCAATTTGTTGTGCCAGTGATCTTTTAGCTCATGGGGTTTTAGCGGAACTTTATCGTTTGGGACTGCGGGTTCCTCAAGATATAAGTGTAATTGGTTTTGATGATATTCCCTTGGCTCGTTATACTACACCACCCTTGACTACCGTTAAGCAAAACCGTCTTACCATTGGTAAGAATGTCTGCATGGCAATGGAGCAGATTATGAAAGGCAATGCTATCAGTCGTATACAGCTAATGCCAGAGCTGATTATAAGGGAGTCCACTGGGCTGGTAAAATGCTAATTTTAATCTGGTAGAAGGGCGACCTTAACGGCAGGAATTAATGGTTTTCGAACATTGAGTTGATATTTTCGAAAATATGATGTAAGCTTAATCTGAAGCAAAATGTTTTTGTGATATGTTTCGGAGGTTTATATGGAACATAATTCCTTTTCTTTTTTAGAAGATAGCTTAAAGGCCGATTTTCAGACCACATCAGAGATGGCTACTGTATATCAATTGCATGATTCTCTTACTCGTACAATTATGAAAGAGATTGCTGATACCTGGAAAGCTTGCGAAGTTAAGCAAAGCCAGCAGCGTCGAGCTTATTATTTTTCGGCAGAGTTTTTAGTGGGACGGGCAATCTTTAACAATCTTTTGGCTTTAGGGAAGCTTGAGCCCGTACGGGAGTTTTTGAAATCCCAAGGCCGTGAATTAAACGAATTTGAAGAAATTGAGGATGCAGCTTTAGGTAATGGCGGGTTAGGAAGACTGGCGGCTTGCTTTTTAGATTCTGCTGCCACTATGGGATACCCATTAAATGGTTATGGCATTCGTTATAAATATGGACTTTTTGCCCAGCATTTCGAAAATGGCTTCCAGAAAGAAAGTGCCGATGATTGGACGGCTTTTGGTGACCCTTGGTCTATTCGACGGAATAAAGAAGTAGTAATGGTCTCCTTTGCCGATGAAACTGTAAAGGCAGTTCCCTATGATATGCCAATTATCGGTTATGGCGGTAAGCAGATTAATACCTTAAGGCTTTGGCAAAGCGAAGCCTTGACGGAATTTGATTTTGACGCCTTTAATCGCCAACAGTATACGCGCTCAGTTGCGGATAAAAACAAGGCAGAGGATATTTCTCGAGTTCTTTATCCAAACGATGATACTAACAAGGGCAAAGAGCTGCGTATCCGTCAGCAGTATTTTTTCTGTAGTGCCTCGATTCAAGATATGATTCGCCGGCATGTTAAGAAATATGGGGCTAACTTTGAAAAATTCGCCGCCGACAATAGTGTTCAATTAAATGATACACATCCTACGGTGGCTATTTGTGAGTTTATTCGTATTCTCTGTGACGATTATCAAATAGACTTTGTAGAGGCTCTGAGGTTAGCACGGAAAATTTTTAATTACACTAACCATACTGTTATGGCTGAGGCCTTGGAAAAATGGGATTATCAGTTATATCGTGGCATTCTACCCCGGATTTGTGACATTATCAAAAAACTTAACCACTACCAGAGTGAAGAGTTTATGGCTGGGGGAGAACTATTTCAAAAACATCTGAAGAGTTGCAGAATCCTGGACGATCACAATATTTCTATGGCTAATCTAGCTATCTTTGGCTCCAATGTTGTGAATGGTGTAGCCAAAATTCATACAGAGATATTAAAAACTGATGTACTCAAAAACTGGTATGAGTTATACCCGGAGCGTTTTCAAAACAAGACTAATGGCATTACACAGCGGCGTTGGCTGGCACTTTGCAACCCTGAACTCTCGGCGATGATCAGCCGCTTACTTGGTAGTGAAGAGTGGATAACCGATCTTAATCAACTAAGAAAATTGGAAAGCGATGCTGAGAAGCCTGAAATTCTTCGGGAATTCTTAGCCATTAAAAGCCATAATAAGCAGCGTTTGGCAGACTATATTCGTGAAAAAGAGGGTGTTGATATTCCGGCACACTTCCTATTTGATATCCAAATCAAGCGTTTACATGAGTATAAGCGCCAACTACTCAATGCCTTTTCGATTCTTGATATTTACTATGGTATTAAGTCCGGCCGCATTGTAGATTTTACACCGACCGCTTTTATTTTCGGAGCAAAAGCGGCGCCGGGCTACTTTAGAGCTAAAGGCGTCATAAAGTTTATTAATGAAATTGCCAAAATGATAAATAGCGATCCAGAAGTGAAGGCATACCTCCGTGTGGTTTTTGTCCAAAATTACAATGTGTCTTATGCAGAAAAACTGGTTTGTGCTGCCGACCTATCAGAACAAATCTCACCAGCCGGGACCGAAGCCTCAGGTACAGGAAACATGAAGTTAATGCTGAATGGTGCTCCAACTCTGGGAACTTTTGACGGAGCGAATGTAGAAATTGTTCATGAGGCGGGACTTGAGAATAACTACATTTTTGGCGCCACCGTTGAGGATATTAATAAGATCAAGAACAGCTATGATCCGAAAATCTATTATGAAAAAGAACCACGACTTAAGAAAGTGGTGGATGCCCTAGTTGACGGTAGCTTTGATGATGGTAGAACCGGGATGTTTAAAGATCTTCATGACTCCCTTCTGGTGGGGGCTTCTTGGCACAAGGCCGATCAGTACTACCTATTGTTAGATTTTATGGCCTATATGAATAAGAAGTTGGAAGCGATTGCAGAATATAAAAATGATCTTGTCTTTGCCCAAAAAGCCTTCCTTAATGTTGCCCGGGCGGGTTATTTTTCCAGTGACCGTACTATCAGGGAGTACGCCAAAGATATTTGGCAGATAGACTAATCCTCGACCTTTAGAAGATTCTTTGTAAAAATCGTTCTGCTTTTATGGGTAGGGCGATTTTTTGTTAACATTTTTGCCACTATTAGTGAGCCGTAGCCTAAAGTTGAAAGCTATAGTAATGGGATTGTTTTTTGCAAATTATTAAGTGTATGAACTTTAAAAATTAATTCTGCAATGATTTTGTTTTGTTTTTCGAAAAAATGATCTGGAATGTAAAAGAGGAAAAATAGGTCATATCCTGAAAATACCTTTGGCGTTATCTGCATAATATACAAATAAACTATGTGTAATTTGTTAGTTTATTATTGACAGCGCTAGTCTATCGTGCTAAACTCCAAGAAGAATTGTCGATAGTTTTCGAAAATTAGAAGATGTGTTGGCGAAACTGATAATTTCAAATGTGTAAATCAAATGGAGGAAAGTAGTATGAAAATGAACAGAATGCTGAAAAAGGTCACGGCTGCTGTTTTAGCGTCAGCTATGATTGCAGGCTTGGCTGCCTGTAACAATACCCCTTCCACAACCAGTGGTGCGACCACCAGTGCCGGCTCAGCTGCGGGCAGCACGGCATCAGGTGCAGAGACTACCGCATCGGGTGAACCAGTTACTATCAATATTTTTCAATTCAAAGTGGAGATTAATGATGCTTTGAAGGCCGCGATTGCAACTTACACAGAAATACATCCTAATGTTACCATTAACTTAGAAACTGTTGGCGGTGGCTCTGACTATGGTGCCGCTTTACGAGCCAAATTCCAATCTTCCGATGTGCCGACTATTTTTAATATCGGCGGACCGCAAGATTTGAAAGACTATACCGGTAAATTGGAACCTTTGACCAAGGAAGCTTGGGTTGAGAAGGCAGTTTCTGGAACTCTATTGGCTGTAACTGAAAATAACGAAGTTTATGGTTTACCTTATGCGATTGAAGGCTATGGGTTGATTTATAACAAAGGTATTTTCGAAGCTGCTGGCATTGATGCTTCCAAACTGAAAACCTATGCCGATATCAAGAAGGCTTTCGAAGACCTTGATGCCAAGATCAAAGCTGGCGATCTAAAGACAGACTATCCTGCTTTAGAGGCTGTAACCGAGTACCCTGCCAAAGAGACTTGGGTAACAGGACTCCATACCTTGAATGTGGGGCTTTCTCCGGAGTTCCCTAAGGGTGCAGTAGAAGCTTTTGATTCTAAGACTGTTGAGTTCAAGTACAAAGATGCTCTCAAGAAATTAATTGACTTAAATGCTGATTTTACTTCTTCAGGAACAGACAAAGCTAAACTCAATGCCGTTGATTATTCGACTCAAGTAGAGGGTGGATTAGCTATTGAGCGTGTGGCTGCTATTCAACAAGGTAACTGGATCTATGGCGGTGTAAAAGGTGTTGATGAGGCTGTTGCAGAGAATCTGGGCATCTTACCACTTCCCTTGGAAGGTGTTGTAGAAGATAGCATACCAGTTGGTGTGCCGATGTACTGGTGCGTCAACGCCGAGTCTGACGATAATCAAAAGGCTGCTGCTAAAGCGTTCTTAGACTGGCTCTATCAGAGTGAAGAAGGTAAGGCAATTGTAGTTAATGATTTCAGCTTCATTCCTCCTTTCACTAATTATGAGGGCTTAGAACCAGCAGATAGCTTGGGCAAGGCAGTTAAGGAATATGCCGATGCTGGCAAAACGATTCCATGGGTATTCATGGGCTTCCCAACAGATTGGGGCATGGGTGTTTTTGGAACAAAACTACAAGATTATTTCTCCGGTGCTCTAACTTTTGATGAAGTGGTTGACCAGTCTAAGACAGCTTGGACTGAAGCCAGAAGCAAATAAGTGCATATTGGATGAGGATTGTCTGGCATGGGAGTTTCTCTCATGCCAGATTTATCGAAAGGGGAGCTCTCCATGCGAAGATCGAAATTAACCTTTACCTTATTTCTTGCTCCGGCACTTTTATCCTTTCTGCTTGTTGTCATTATTCCGATGATGACAGGTATTTATTATTCTTTTACAGATTGGAATGGAATCAACGATACAATAAACTTTGTAGGTTTTAGCAACTATTCATCTGTTTTTACTCAAGATCCAAGTTTCGTTTGGAGTTTTGGTTTTACGGCGGTTTTTGCTATTTTAGCCGTTTTATTTTGTAACTTAATTGGTTTTTTACTTGCCCTTATGGTAACAAGAGAGCTGGCCGGTCGAAATATGTATCGAGCTGTTTTTTTTATGCCGAATCTTATTGGCGGATTGCTCCTTGGCTTTACTTGGCAATTTATTTTTACTAAGATTTTTGAGAGCCTTGGCAAAGCCTGGGGGTTACCTTTTCTGGAAGGCTGGCTGTCGAATACAGCTACTGGCTTTTGGGGATTAGTAATTGTTGCGGTCTGGCAAATGTCCGGTTACATGATGATTATTTACATTGCCGCTTTGCAAGGAATTCCTGACTCTTTAATTGAAGCCGCCAAGATTGATGGTGCTAGTACAGGGCGAATTATTACGAGGATTATGATGCCCATGGTGGCACCAGCCTTTACTGTTTGTACCTTTATTAGTTTATCGAATAGCTTTAAGCTCTTTGATCAAAACTTAGCACTTACAAATGGCGCGCCTAACAACTCCACTATGATGTTAGCTTTGAATATTTACAATGTGGCCTTTACCAAAAACTTATTAGGTCAAGCTCAAGCGAGAGCCTTGATTTTTATGTTGGCTGTAGCGGCAATTACATTGACACAACTTTATTTTAATAAAAAGAGGGAGGTGGAGCTCTAATGAAAAGCTCAGCTTTATCTCGATTGGTTTTAACGATAGTGGGAGCACTACTTTCTTTAGCTTTTTTAGCACCTATCTTAATTTTGCTTAATAACTCCTTTAAAACCAAGAAAGGTTTTTTTGCTAATACCTTAGGCCTTCCGCTTCCTCCTTACTTTACAACTAGTAACTACCCTGATGCTATGGAGCGAATGAATTATGGAACGGCTTTAGTTAATTCTCTGTTGATTACATTAACTTCTACTTTGATTATTTTAATATTTACCTCTATGGCTGCTTGGGTTCTTGTGCGATATAAAACACGCTTTTCCGGCTTTGCTTTTATGCTCTTTGCGGCAGCTATGTTGATCCCCTTCCAATGTGTTATGTTACCTTTGGTACGTTTGATGAGTAATTTGGGACTGCAGAATCCACCTGGACTGGTCTTTATGTACCTGGGCTTTGGTTCTAGCTTGTCGATTATTCTTTTTCATGGCTTTATCAAAGGAATTCCTTTGGAGTTGGAAGAGGCTGCCACCATTGATGGTTGTGGGCCGACCAGAACTTTCTGGGGAATTGTCTTTCCACTGCTTCGCCCCATTGTAGCTACTGTCAGTGTATTGAATGTAATGTGGGTTTGGAACGACTTTTTGTTGCCGCAACTCATGATTAACAAGCCAGAATGGCAGACATTACCACTGCGCACGTATCTGTTTTTTGGTCAGTTTTCTAAACAGTGGGACTTGGCTACTGCCGCCTTAATTATGGGTATGATTCCGATTATCCTTTTCTATTTAGGTGCGCAGAAGTATATTATTAAAGGTATTGCTGAAGGGGCAATCAAATAAAGCGTAACGCTAAAAGGATACTGAACGTAGAGGAGACAGAACTATGAGAGCTAGTGGTATTTTAATGCATATTACATCGCTGCCATCCCCATACGGGATTGGCACAATGGGGCAAGCTGCCTATGACTTTGTTGATTTTTTGCAGCAAGCCGGACAATCTTATTGGCAGGTTTTACCCATCTTGACCACCAGCTATGGAGATTCTCCTTATCAGTCTTTTTCAACTTTTGCGGGCAATCCCTATTTGATTGATTTGGATCTGCTTTATCAGGAAAAATTATTAGAGAAGAAAGAGTATAAGTCGGTAGACTTTGGCGATGATCCGGAGCATGTGAACTATGGCCAGCTTTTTCAAACTCGTTTAGAGGTACTTCGAAAAGCTTTTAATCGTGGTTTTAAGAGAGACAAGGCTGCATTTGAAGGGTTTCTCGCTAAGCAAGAGTATTGGATAGCGGATTATGGGCTATTTATGGCACTTAAGGCTCACTTTGACTATGTGTCTTATCACGAATGGCCTGAAGACATTCGCTTGCGTGAAGCTAAAGCCTTGGAAAAGTATCGGAAACTATTAGAAGAAGAAGTGCAGTTTCATCAGTATTTACAATACTTATTTTTCAGCCAGTGGGAAAAGCTTAAAGGCTACGCCAATGAGAAGGGCATTTCCATTATTGGTGATATTCCCATCTATGTAGCTGATGACAGTGCGGATGAATGGTCTCATCGTGAACTGTTTTGGTTGGACAAAGACAGTATGCCGGTAAAAGTAGCTGGCGTTCCACCGGATGGGTTCACCGCTGATGGACAGCTTTGGGGGAATCCTCTTTATCTATGGGAGGTTCATAAAGCTACCCAGTATGATTGGTGGCATCGAAGACTGTTTGCTGCGCTGGAAATCTATGATGTGGTTCGGATTGACCATTTCCGGGGGTTTGAATCCTATTTTGCCGTACCCTTTGGGGAGAAAACGGCTCGAAACGGTGTTTGGATGAAGGGCCCGGGAATTGAATTATTTACAGCGATCAAGTCTAAAATCGAGGGATTTCGGATTATTGCCGAGGATTTAGGCTATATGGATGACAATGTCCGCCAGATGTTGGCGGAGTCAGGCTATCCAGGCATGAAAGTAATGCTGTTTGGCTTCTCTCCCAAGGGTGATTCTGTCGATATCCCCTATCAGCACCACGGCAACTATGTTTCTTATATTGGTACCCATGACAATGAAACCTTTATGGGCTGGATGAAAGGCGGACCAAAGTCAGAAGTGCGTTTGGCTAAGCGTTATATGCATCTAACCCAAAAAGAAGGCTACCACTACGGAGCTATACGCACATTGATGGGAACTGCTTGTCCACTGGTTATCATACAAATGCAAGATGTTTTGGGTTTAGATAATCGGGCGAGGATGAATACCCCTTCTACCTTAGGTGGTAACTGGGAGTGGCGGATGTTGCCGAGTTGGCCAAGAGAGAAAATTGCTACTAGGCTAAGGCAAATGACTAAGACCTTTTTTAGGAAGCAAAAATCTTGATTGGATAATTTTATTTTCTCAAAAGGCGGAAGTTTGCTCTCTTCCGCCTTTTTTATAGTAATTTTTTGTAGGTTGCTTCGATTCCCAAAGAGCCCAGGGGAGCGGTTATTAGAATGGCTAACACTGAAACCGTTAAGATCGTCGCCCCGGCCGGTAAACCCAGTGCTAGGGGAATGCCACCGATAGCTGCCTGTACGGTAGCTTTTGGAAGATAGGCAATGGCACAGAATAAACGTTCTTTAAAAGAGAGATTCGTTTTGATTAAGGCGATAAAAACGCCGATAATGCGGATTGTTAAGGCCAGCAGGATGAGAAGTAGAGCCGCGAATCCAGCCTTAGGAATATATCTTATATCCACAAGTGCCCCCACCATCACAAAGAGAAGTAACTCAGCGGCCACCCAAATTTTAGAAAACTTTCCCGACAGCCGTTTCGCTAAGAGCGGGTTTTGTTTTAAGAGTGTTCCACCTAAAGTCATTACAGCTAAGAGCCCGGAAACTGGAACAATACTTTTAATGCTCGATTCCAGAACAATCAATAAAAATGCTGTACTTAATAAAATCAGTATTTTTACAGTATCTCGAATATGAAGCTTTTTAAACAACCAAACTAATAGTAGTCCGCAGAGTAGCCCTAAAAGAAGTCCCCAAATAATTGCCAGAGGAATTTTTAAAAGTTCTGAAGGCGCAAAGCTCTGACCTTGTTCCATTCCCAGAAAAGAAGTAAATAAGATTATAACGTAGATGTCATCTACGGAAGCACCGGCCATAATTAGCTGAGGGATTTTCTTACTATTACCTAGACCTTCTTCCATGATTTTTAGCATTTTAGGTATTATAATTGCAGGTGATACTGCCCCTAAAACTGCACCTAATATAGCAGCCTCCAGATGAGTAATTGGGAAAAAGAGCGGTGCTAAAAGAGTTGTAGCCAGTATCTCAAAGGTAGCGGGAATAAAACACATAAGTATTGCCGGTCGACCTACCTTCTTTAGATCTTCAATATCCAGAGAAAGACCGGCGCGAGTGAGTATTACTACCAAGGCTATTTCTCTGAGATCAGCAGAGATATTAAGTAATTCCGGAGCGATTGCGTTTAAAACATAAGGCCCCAAGATAATGCCGGTTAGAAGCATTCCCAGAAGTCCAGGAAGGCGTAATTTCTGCATAATGCCACTGAGTAAAAGTGCTAATAAAATAATAAGTGCTAAACTAAAAAGCATATCAATTCTCCTCTGTGCAGAAATAAAAAAACTGACATTTCTGCAAATAAACTTGCAGAAGTCATCAGCGTAAAGCGGTTCGGCTATATCAGCACAGGGAGAACTTCATTCCCTTGGTAGAAGTGTAGCAAAAAATAGAAAGCCTTTCAAGAGAATTTTAAGAAGTAACAAAAGAAAGGATAAGGTATCAGTTAATTTTGAACGCTTCTTAATACAGAAATAAAGGTTGAGCGGCTAGACCCAACCTTTATTTTGTCAGTAAACATAGCTGAAAGGCGGATGTTTAAGCTGCCGCCGGTGGCTTCTCTTTGGGTTCAGCAAAGGCACGTGCCAATAGCGTACCTCCAATTGCAAAGGCCTGAATAGCAACGGTCCAATAGAAGATTTGCAGAGCTAATACAGGATTAAAGATGGCATAAATACCAAAGCCGATTACTGCCAAATACACGATAAGTAAAAACCATTTGACGCCGGATTTCATTCGCAAGATATCCCCAATTTCAGCAATGGAGAAAACAATAATAGCGATTAGGGTGGCATAGACCAAGCTGATTGCTCCCCGAACTGGATTAGTAATAAAGAAAACCACGCCAAAGAATATAAAAAGTAGACCCAGAAGCACATCCAGAATTTTTTGGGAGATTTTTGGACGTTTAATGATACCGTTAATAATAATGGCTACACCATATCCGGCCAAGGCAATACCAACAATTAAAACAAGGGCGAAGGTATTGATAATAGGACGAGAAAGAAAAAGAAAGCCAAAGATGATAAACATAATAGATTGAATAATTAGTAAAGGTCGATTGTTATTCATATTTGCCACCGCCTCTCGATGATGAAAAATGTGTGAAGTAAAAATAGATTTAATTCACAGTTTCATTATATACCCAATAAGAAATTTTTCCAGTCTTTTCAATAAATTTTTGATTTAAATCCATTAATTCTTGAAAAGTGAATTTAAAGTGAGACGGTTTTGTGTTTTGTGAATAACTTAGCAAATAAATGAATATAAGTGTGGATTTTGATGTTTTGCTTTTTAGAAGGGCTTAGCGATAAATTTTTTTGGAATGTTCAAAGGAGTATTTACAATTACTACAAGGTGTAGTAATATAAAACTACAACTTGTAGTAATTGATTTTTTTCAGAAAGGAGGTGAGGTACATGGAGAAAATGACATCGGCTGAAGCCGTTATCATGGATATTGTTTGGGCTACTTTGGTTCCACTTTCTTCAGCAGATATTAGAAGCAGATTGCCACAAGATATTAAGTGGAAAACTACCACAGTTAATACTTTTTTATCAAGACTGGTTAAACGGGGGTTGCTGTCAATTGAGCGGCGTGAAGGACGAACCGTTTTTTATAAAGCCCGAGTAACAGAATCGGCTTATAACGAAGAAATTTTGCGCCAGAATGTACAGGAGTTGGATCTTAATTCTGTTAAGAATCTAATTGCGGCTCTCTATCAGAAAAATGATCTTTCAGCATCCAATATTACGGAACTGAAGTTATGGCTTTCGCAAGAAGGTTATAACGATAATAAGAAGGGGGAAGAATTATGAGTATGCTTATTTTAAAAACTTTACTATTTTCCTCTGTAACCGCCATTATTCTATCAACACTTCTTCTGCTATTTCAAAGACTGGGAAGGGTCAAATTATCAGCCAGAATTGCGAAGTGGGCTTGGGTGGCCTGCTTACTAACCTTGTTTTTACCGCTATATTTTCTAACCAATGTAAATAGCTTAACTACTGTTGTGCAAAATTCACCGGTGCGATCATTCCAATATGGTGATGGAGTAGAGATCATACTAAACCAAAATGTAGCCGGTTATTTTAACCAACCAGATCCGGTGAACCCAAATAGTGTAATTCAGGGCAATGATTTAGGGGAGAAATCCTTGCCACAAGAGAATAATTTACCAGCTTCAGGGACTGCTACCAGTCAAGGCGCTACAGGATCGGCACTGGACTTTTTCAAAACTTTAAGTATAAAAGAAATCGGACTTTCTCTCTGGCTAATTGGGGCTTTATTCATGGGCAGTAAATTTACTTGGCGCTACCAAAAGGCTAGAAAATTACTGCTCGAAAACAGTCAACTGCTAGATAGCGAATCGTTGCCAGAATTCGTTAGGAAATACTCGGTTCGTATAGCCAGTATACATTCGCCTATGGTCTTTGGCATACTACGGCCGACAATCTTTTTACCAAGAGTAATCAAGGAAAAAGATGCCCTTTACTATGCCTTACTGCATGAATATACACATATAAAGAATCGGGACTTACTGCTTAAATTTATTGCTGAAATGGCTGTAGTGATTCACTGGTTCAACCCACTGGTAAGAATGATTCGCCAGCGAATTTCCATAGCATCAGAAGATGCTTGTGATGAGAAGCTTTCCTTGGGGATGAATGAAGACCAAAGAAAAAGCTATGCGTGGGCGATTCTCTCCTTTATGGACACCACCATTCCTGAGAATACATTGACTTCAGGAGTTATGAGTATGTCAAATTCTACGATTCCGGTTAAGGCCAGGTTGCTACGTATCTTAAAGTGTCAAAAAATGGGACGCCCCATGTGGGTTATTGCGGCTTTAGTTGTCCTACTGTCCCTCACAGCTTCACTACTAATTGCCTGCGGAGTTACCGTACCAGGAAAAGATAGCGCTTCGACTTCGGAGAGCAGCGAATCTTCCGCTGCGCAGGAAACAACAGTTCCGACTACGGAAAACAAGACAGAAGTACCAGAATCCCAGCCCAGTGAAAATCTGGTGGCAAAGTCTGATGCTGAGATGGCGAAGCGATTACCGGAAGGTGTAGCTACAGTAACTGATAATAGACTTGGAACAGATATACGAAAGGACAGTTTCCTTTTTACCTACAATGAGGATACGGAAAAACTTTTAGCTTATGGTCATTATGATAAGGCAGCATATCCTCCCACTGATTTGTCGACAGGAGCGCTAAAAGATGGAAGCATGAATTATAGAACACTAACCGATTCAGTTCCAAGAGAAATAGTTTATTATTATGATAACTCTCGTGATATCTGGCGGATAAGCCCGGCTGGAGAAGTTATCAAAGAGCCGGGGGATTTTTCTCCTAAGGCACAAGAATTTCAAATATACTTTGACAGTGAAGAGACGCTTAAAAATGCTAATAATCTTCCACGCTTACAAAATGGCGACGATCCCCAATACATTCATTACTATACGAATCTATTTTATACAGAAGATATATATCTAAAAAATGGGCTAGAGGTAGATATGAATGGAGATGGTATTAAAGAGGTCATTAAAGTAATACCTGATGGACCGCATTTTAAAATTGACGTAAACGGAACAGAGACGCTCCAAGTCGACCATGAATATTGGGGTGGGTTTAGAATTATTGATATTGATAACAACGATTCTTACCTAGAAGTGATTGTGGAGTTTGACGTTCCGCAGCCATGGCACACTCTTAGTTACCTGTTCCGGTATGATGGCTCAAAATTTTACAATTACACCACTCATGATAAAATATTTGTTTTAGAGAATAACAAGGTGCAGCTTGTAAATATGTCTGGAAATAGCTTCCTTGACATGGGGTATATCGAAGACTTCGAAGTAGATAAAACTTTGACCTTTAAAGCGATAAGCCGTTTGTTTACGATTGATAGAGAAGTTACGGCGCTAAAAGATTTTACTGTAACTTTTATAGAGGGGGGCACTTCTAAAGAAGGTCAGGTTAAAGCCGGAGAAACTTTGACTTTTACGAAAACTAACTTCAAGGATGAAATCTATTTTAAAACCAAAGACCAAAGAGAGGGAATCCTAAAAATTTATGATTATCAATATGTAGGAACTGAAAAGATCCCAGCTCAAGAGGCTCTGGATGGACTCGTTTATGGCAATTAGAGTAGGTGTATTGAATGAGTTGGGAGTGGGCAGCCACTCCCAACGACAAAATTAAATGATAGGCTAAGTTAGGAATAGAAGCTGTGTAGCTGAAAATCATATTTAAGGGGTGATATGAGTATGCTTATTTTAAAAACTTTACTATTTTCCTCTGTAACCGCCATTATTCTATCAACACTTCTTCTGCTATTTCAAAGACTGGGAAGGGTCAAATTATCAGCCAGAATTGCGAAGTGGGCTTGGGTGGCCTGCTTACTAACCTTGTTTTTACCGCTATATTTTCTAACCAATGTAAATAGCTTAACTACTGTTGTGCAAAATTCACCGGTGCGATCATTCCAATATGGTGATGGAGTAGAGATCATACTAAACCAAAATGTAGCCGGTTATTTTAACCAACCAGATCCGGTGAACCCAAATAGTGTAATTCAGGGCAATGATTTAGGGGAGAAATCCTTGCCACAAGAGAATAATTTACCAGCTTCAGGGACTGCTACCAGTCAAGGCGCTACAGGATCGGCACTGGACTTTTTCAAAACTTTAAGTATAAAAGAAATCGGACTTTCTCTCTGGCTAATTGGGGCTTTATTCATGGGCAGTAAATTTACTTGGCGCTACCAAAAGGCTAGAAAATTACTGCTCGAAAACAGTCAACTGCTAGATAGCGAATCGTTGCCAGAATTCGTTAGGAAATACTCGGTTCGTATAGCCAGTATACATTCGCCTATGGTCTTTGGCATACTACGGCCGACAATCTTTTTACCAAGAGTAATCAAGGAAAAAGATGCCCTTTACTATGCCTTACTGCATGAATATACACATATAAAGAATCGGGACTTACTGCTTAAATTTATTGCTGAAATGGCTGTAGTGATTCACTGGTTCAACCCACTGGTAAGAATGATTCGCCAGCGAATTTCCATAGCATCAGAAGATGCTTGTGATGAGAAGCTTTCCTTGGGGATGAATGAAGACCAAAGAAAAAGCTATGCGTGGGCGATTCTCTCCTTTATGGACACCACCATTCCTGAGAATACATTGACTTCAGGAGTTATGAGTATGTCAAATTCTACGATTCCGGTTAAGGCCAGGTTGCTACGTATCTTAAAGTGTCAAAAAATGGGACGCCCCATGTGGGTTATTGCGGCTTTAGTTGTCCTACTGTCCCTCACAGCTTCACTACTAATTGCCTGCGGAGTTACCGTACCAGGAAAAGATAGCGCTTCGACTTCGGAGAGCAGCGAATCTTCCGCTGCGCAGGAAACAACAGTTCCGACTACGGAAAACAAGACAGAAGTACCAGAATCCCAGCCCAGTGAAAATCTGGTGGCAAAGTCTGATGCTGAGATGGCAAAGCGGTTACCAGAAGCAACTAAGCCGATTGGAGATCTTTTAGGTGTATATCCAGATGGGAATAAAGAGTCGAATTATGGTTACTTATTTACCTTTAACCCAGATACCGGTAAGCTATTGGCCTATAGTCACTACGACAAAGTTGCTCACCCTCCCATTGATTTGACCGAAGGTGCCTTAACTGATGGCAGTGTAAATAAAAAGGCTTTGCCAGATTCGGAAATGTATAGTGAATGCTATTACTACTATGATTCTAATCTTAAGATTTGGCGTGTTCACCCTTTTGAAAATTTTGATCAAACTATGACTGAATTTAAAGTCTATTATGATTTTGATCAAATCCTTTCTTTTGCAGATAATTTGGCGCGTTATCAGCCGATTTATGGTTACTTGCAGCGAGTCTATAAGGGTACAAGATATCAAACGGATTTTTCTTTTTCTGAGAATCCCAAGGCTGAAGAATCTGTTCTACATAAAACACGGTTTTTATATACTACGCCTGATTATAACCATTACTACGACTGTTTAGAGTATAGTGCTAGTAAATATTTTCAAGACGATGGACTTTTTTTAGAAATAGATTTGAATGGCGATGACAAGAAGGAAAAGATTGCTGTTGTAAAGGAGGGTACAGGATATAAGCTTAGTCTAGATGATATAGGCAAATTTTCCATTCCTTTGTCGGGCTTTGAAGGTATAAGAATTGTGGATATTGATCAAAGTGATAATTTTGTTGAGCTGGTAGCGGATTTCTTCGAGCCGAGTTTGGCATCTAATGATGTGGCCGAGAATCAAACCATAGCCAGTAAAGAATTGAAGGATAAAGCATTCACTCCAAAACGAGAAGAAAGCTATATTGTACGCTTTGATGGCAGTAAAGTCACATCTTACAAAGGAGCTGGTGCATGGCTGAGAGAGGTGTATGGAGATGGTTTGTTACGCTTTTACTCCGTGGGAGAATATGGTTTTTTAGACATGAATAGGATTGAAGATGTACAGGTTAATGATCAATGGGAATTCACTCCTCTGAATAGGGAGTATGAACTAGAAAAAGAAGTAGTAGTTCAAAAGGCATTTACAGTAACTTTTTTTGAGGAAGGTCAAGAAAGCGTTGGAAAAGTTAATCCAGGAGAGCTGCTTATTTTTACCAAAAGTAATTTTCAGGATAAGATTTACTTTACCACAGCAGATAATCGGAAGGGGGTACTAAAAATAACCAATTTTCAAGAGGTGGGTCAGGAAAAAATTCCTGCTAAAGAGGCCTTTAAGGGGTTAGTATATTTTGACTAACCTGGATAAGATTAAGGTATTGGCTTATGGTCACTAGGATAGAATTGCTTATTCTTCCATCAATAGGAACTGAAAAGATCCCAGCTCAAGAGGCTCTAGATGGATTGGTGTACGGCGGATAAGAACCTTCCTATCGAGTTTTTAAACAGATAATTTAAGATATTAGAACGAATTAAAGGGTGAGCCTTCCACAGCTCATCCTTTATTCATTGGAGCTTTTATAAGTTAAGCCTTCAATGTGTGGGAAAACTGCTGTACGTCTGCAAGTAGAAAATTATATGCAAAATCACCAGCCTGACCAGAATCGTGCCACTAAAGTTCTAATCAAGCAAGAGTATTTTCTTCCAATATGTGTTGACAGCATATTCTAACAGGATTAAAATGTAATAGTCTTAGGTATTTTGAGTTGGAGGTGAGAATGTGGATTATCGTGAACTGGCGTCTGAGCTATTAAATAATTTACACGCACTGCACAAGGTAAGGCCACAAAGGAATACCAGTGAGGTCTTACGTGGAGAAGAGTTTGTACTTAATTACCTTTCACGCTGTGATGATGTATTACCCGGTGAGATAGGCGATGAAATGAATGTTAGCTCTGCAAGAATTGCACAGACTTTAAATAGCTTAGAAAAAAAGGGATTCATTACCAGACGGATTGATGTAAATGACCGGAGGAAAATTTTAGTTTCCATCACCCCTGCTGGTAAAGAGCTAGCTGTGAAAAGTCAGGCAGCGATGATTGAATCCATAGCAGAAACACTAGAGATGTTAGGAGAGACAGATGCAAAAGAATACGTTCGAATAATGAATAAGTTGGCGACTCAAACACAAGCTAAAAATCAAAGGAAAGATAGTCAATAAGTTTTTGATTGTTTTTATTTTCCTTTTATCTAAAAGACTGATTAAAATAAGATGATTAGGCATGGAGGATTATTTATGTTCAAGATCTTCAAGTATCTGAAGCCGAATGAATGGCTTCAAGTAGCGATCAGCATTGTGTTTATTGTAGCGCAAGTCTGGCTTAACCTCAAAATACCAGACTATATGACTACAATTACCAAGTTGGCGCAAACCCCAGGCAGCGACATAGCTGAGATCTGGAAACAAGGCGGGTATATGTTACTCTGTGCTCTTGGGAGTCTGGCAGCAATGGTGGTTGTAGGATTTATTGCGGCTCGTATAGCTGCAGCTCTTGCTAAAAGGCTACGCAGCTTACAGTTTAATAAAGTATCTTCATTTTCAACAGAAGAAATCAATCGCTTCTCTACTGCCAGCTTAATTACACGGTCTACCAACGATATTACTCAGGTTCAGCTGTTGGTGGTAATGGGTTTACAGATGGTTATTAGTGCCCCAATTACAGCCGTATGGGCAATTATCAAAATAACTGGCAAAGGCGTTGAATGGTCCATTGCAACTGGAGTGGCAGTCTTGATAATGATCCTTACTTTTTTGGTGATTCTGATTTTTGTATTACCTAAATTCCGCAAAATGCAGGTGCTAACAGATAACATTAATAATGTAACTCGGGAGAATTTGACCGGACTACGAGTAGTTCGTGCTTATAATGCGGAAGACTACCAAGAAGGAAAGTTCGAAAAAGCCAACAACGAACTTACACAGACTCAACTCTATACCAGCCGTGGTATGGCATTTATCATGCCCGTTATCACTCTTATTATGAGTGGGTTGTCTCTTGCAATTTACTGGATTGGAGCTTATCTGATTAATAGTGCTGACGCCATGGATAGGTTAACAATTTTCTCGAACATGGTAGTTTTTTCCTCCTACGCAATGCAGGTTGTCATGGCCTTTATGATGTTAGTTATCATATTTGTTATGTTGCCGAGAGCTGCCGTATCTGCAAGACGTATTAACGAGGTATTAGATACCGCGCCTACTATCCTTGATGGAACAAAAACGGAAGGCGTGCCTGGCATCATCGGCGAAGTGGAATTCAAAAATGTTAGTTTCAAGTACCCTGGTGCGGCAGAGTATGTTCTGCAGGATGTCAGTTTTTCTGTCAAAAAAGGTGAAACTGTCGCTTTCATTGGTTCCACTGGTAGTGGAAAAAGCACCCTAATTAACTTGGTTCCTCGTTTTTATGATGCCACAGAAGGTGAGGTACTCATCGATGGTGTAAATATTAAGGACTATTTGGGTGAGTCTTTGAATAATAAAATCGGTTATGTGCCACAAAAGGCCGTGCTGTTCAGAGGCACGATTGCTTCTAATGTAGGTTATGGTGACAATGGACAAGGTGAATTTACTTTGGATCAGATAAAAAAAGCTGTTTCCATTGCACAAGGAACTGATTTTGTGGAAGCGATGGATGAACAATATGAATCTGAAATTGCTCAGGGTGGTACCAACGTGTCAGGTGGGCAGAAACAACGACTGGCAATTGCACGGGCGGTATGTAGGAATCCAGAAATTTACATTTTTGATGACAGTTTCTCTGCTCTGGATTATAAAACAGATCGTGTACTACGAAGTGCGTTGAAAAAAGAGACTGCAGGTGTTACAAGCATGATTGTGGCACAGCGTATTGGAACGATTATGGATGCCGATCAGATTATTGTGCTAGATGAAGGCAGAATCGTCGGAAAAGGAACGCATAAGGAGTTGCTCACGACTTGTGAAGTATATAAAGAAATCGCAATGTCACAACTCAGTGAGGAGGAACTTGCATCATGAGTGAGAATTCAAACACGCAAAATCGGGGGTCAAATAACCGTCGTGGCTTTATGGGCGGCGGAGGTATGGGTGCACCCGCAGAAAAGGCTAAAAACTTTAAAGTTACCTGGAGAAAGCTAATTCAATACAGTAAATCCTATTTGCCGGCTATTATCATCGCACTTTTAGCCGCTGTAGTTGGAACTGTACTACAGATCATTGGTCCGAATAAGCTTAAAGATATGACGAACGAAATTGCTAAAGGGCTTCCCGCCATGGTAAAAGGCGTACCTGTACAAGGTAGTATTGACCTTGATGCGGTAACAAGCATAGCTTGGCTTTTGGTAATCTTTTATGCGAGCTCCGTAATTTTAAGCCTTGCCCAAGGTTATATTATGGCTACGGTGACACAAAGAATATCCAAATCCATGCGTACAGATATTTCTGGAAAGATCAATCGCTTACCACTGCGATATTTTGACAGAGTTAGCTACGGTGATGTATTGAGCCGTGTTACCAATGACGTTGATGCTATTGGACAAACAATGAACCAGAGTGTGGGTGCTCTAATCACCGCAATCACTATGTTTTTCGGTTCATTAATTATGATGTTCTATAATAGCTGGATTTTAGCACTAACGGCTGTAGCTGCCAGTATCATCGGTTTTGGTCTAATGATGATAATCACCAAAAAATCACAGAAATATTTTTTGGAGCAACAAATTGGACTTGGTGCTGTCAACGGACAGGTTGAGGAAATTTATTCCAGCCATAACGTTGTAAAAGTCTATAATGGTGGCAAAGACGCTAAGGCAGTATTTGAAAAAGTCAACAATAATCTATACGACAGTGCTTGGAAGTCACAGTTTTTTTCTGGTTTGATGATGCCGTTAATGCAATTTATTGGCAACTTGAGTTATGTAGCCGTCTGCGTTGTTGGCGCGGCCTTGGCACTTAACGGCACTATTTCCTTTGGCGTCATTGTGGCCTTCATGATATACATTCGCCTGTTCACACAGCCACTTTCCCAAATAGCACAAGCTGCCAATAATCTTCAGCGCACAGCTGCAGCAGGAGAACGTGTTTTCGAATTTTTGGATGAGCCTGAAATGGCAGACGAAAGTCAAAAGCCAAAATCACTTCAAAATATTCAAGGCAATGTGGAGTTTAAACATGTCAAATTTGGCTATGTACCAGAAAAAACGATCATTCAGGATTTTTCAGCGTATATTAAATCAGGACAGAAGGTGGCTATCGTTGGTCCGACGGGTGCGGGCAAGACCACAATTGTTAACCTTCTCATGCGGTTTTACGAATTAGATAGTGGAGAAATTCTTTTGGATGGAATACCAACCAGTCAAGTACCTAGAGAAAATGTACACGAACAGTTTTGTATGGTGCTTCAAGATTCCTGGTTGTTCAATGGAACCATCAAGGAGAACATTGTTTTCAGCAAGGAAGGTGTCACAGATGAACAAGTTGTAGATGCTTGCAAAACTGTCGGGCTGCATCATTTCATTAAGACTCTGCCAGATGGTTATAATACCATTCTGAATGATAAAGCCAGTTTATCAGAGGGACAAAAACAACTTGTAACGATTGCCCGAGCGATGATTCAAAATGCGCCGCTGCTTATTCTTGATGAAGCCACCAGTTCAGTTGATACAAGAACTGAGCGTATTGTTCAAGCAGCGATGGACAAACTGACAGTAGGAAGAACGTCCTTCGTAATCGCTCACCGCTTATCGACAATCAAGAATGCAGATACGATTCTTGTTATGAAAGACGGTGACATTATTGAGAATGGTAGCCACAGTGAGTTGTTAGATAAGGGCGGATTCTATGCAGAACTGTACAACAGCCAGTTTGAGTCGGTAGCGTAATTGTTACTTTAAATGGAGGATTAATCATTATGCGTTACAATGTGATTACCATCGAAAGAGAATATGCCAGTGGCGGTTTGGAAATTGCTCAAAGGCTTGCCCAGAAGTTAGGAATACCCTGCTATGGTCAAGAAATTCTTGAGAAAGCGGCGATGAAGCTAGGGATTCCTGCAGAACAGTTGCTGCATCTTGAAGAAAATGTAACCGGTAGTGTGTTGTTTAATTTGGCTAGGTTATCTGATATGGCTTGGGGCAACGATGTAGGGCTTCTACCTCCTGACCAAAAGCTCGCCGTTGTGGAAGCCGATGTGATTATTGATCTCTCCATAAGTCCTTGTGTCATAGTTGGTCGAGGGGCTTCCGCGCTAATAAAAGATAAAGAAAAAACGCTTAGAGTGTTTATCCATGCCGACAATGATATGCGGATAGATAGAGCGACGAATGTTTACGGAATTGATCCTAAAGAAGCAGAGGCTGTACTTCGCCAGCAGGACAAGCGCAGGGCGAATTATTTCAAGGCAGTCACCCATACGCAGTGGAAAGACGCTGACTTATACCATTTGTTCTTGAACAGCGGGAAGTTAGGCATTGAGGCATCCGTAGAGATTTTGCAAGCTGCCGTTGAATAAGATAAAGTTTATTGGCAAGGTCTGATCCATTCCGCCCCTTTAGATGTAATGCTAAAGCATCTTTAATTTAACATTTATTGCTATATGCTGTAGTCGGTTTCAGTTTGACGCAAATAAAACCATTCAGCTCATAGCTAATGGATTTGGAGAAGCTCCTATTCTTGGTTAAATCCAGAGTGGGAGCTTTTCATTTGGGTGTAGAGGTTTTCTCTCTAGAGTCTTCCCAGTCTTCGGAAAAGCCTTTAGAGGCCATGGCCATCGCTAAGGCCTCAGACCATCTAACGCTGTTAACTAGGGTAGAGAAAATTGGCTTTAGAGAGAGAAGGTTTCGCCTGCCACTGCGAACTTCAAGTGCTAATAGCGCTTGGGCATATTCCTTTTTTATCTGTGGCAGAAGATTAAAAGCGCAAAGCAAACCATAAGCGAATTTTCTGGGAAGCGGAGTATGTTTTTGCAAAGCGCAAACAAATTCGTCAGAATCAGTGGTTTGGGAAAATACATAACCTAAAGAGGAAAAGGCTAATAGGCGGCTTCCTAGACCAAGGCCAGTCTCAAGTCCCTGACCCTGATTAAGCCCGGTAAAGAATAGACAAAGGGCGATAATACCAGTGAAAAAAACATATGTTAGTAATGGGCCTAGTTTTCGAGTATGTAAAAGAATTAGGAGAAAACTTAGACCAAAAATAGTTAGGTTCAGAAAGGTATAATAAGTAAAGGTGAGAACTAATGAAAGTGCTAAAATTACTATGCCTTTATAATAAGGGTTGACATGACGCAAAAAATGTATCATTCCTATTCCTCAATTCTTTCCACGTGTTGGGCATATTGGGAAACCACTTTCTCATTGTGGGTGGTAAAAATCACTGTTAACCCATTCTTTACCCGTTCCTCTAATAATTCCATCATGATTTTTGTATTATCTTCATCTTGTCCATAGGTTGGCTCATCAAGTAGTAATATCGATTGTTTACCCACTAACATAGTTAATACTGCCAAACGTCGCTGCTGCCCCTGGCTTAAGCAATAGGGTGAAAAATATCGATATTTTTCCAGTTTGAACTGAGAAAGCAGCGCTAAGGTTTTCTGTTTTTGCCAGTGGGGATCCTTTTTTGGATACCAACGCCTAACACTAAACATGATTTCGTCAAAAACTGATAAGGCGAGAAATTGGTTGGCGGGATTTTGGAAAACTATTCCGCATTCGCGATAAAGCTTGCGCCTACTTATTCGACGCAGTTCTTTGCCGTCAATTAGGATTTGACCTTCATAGGGAAGTTGCTTCATGAACGCATGAAATAGAGTCGTTTTGCCAGAACCACTTTTGCCTAAAAAGGCTGAGATAAAGCCTTGAGGGAATGTAAGTGCGGGTATGTGCAAACCTCGCAGGACAAGGGCTGTGGTTTTAATTTGAGCAGGCTTGGTTACTGGAGCCACTCTATCTGCCGGCCAATGATCGCAGCTTCTCTCTCCATCGGCTAAGAGGGGGGAGGTTAACGTTATTTGACGATTTGAGGCTAGGGATATCTGGGAGCTAAGATGGGCTAAATTCTTAGGCGCTGGCTGAGAGGCTGTTTGATTAATATCGTAAGGTAGAAACAGTTCCTGATCTATAGCCCCCTCCCAAAGACTCCGGTTATGGTCAATAGCAAGTACTGTGATTCCTGATTCTTTGATTAGATGAATTAAGGCCTTTGCTGTAGCTTGATCCAGGTTGGCAAACGCTTCATCCAAGACCATTACCTGGGGGTGAATCAGAAAAAGACAAGCCAAAGCGCAGCGCTGCTTTTCGCCACCGGATAGGGTGGAAAATTGTCGAGTCAGTAAACTTTCCACCCCAATTTTTTGGGCGGTTTCCTGTATTTTTGTTTCCCATTCTTCAGGAGGAACGACCAGATTTTCCAAACAGAATTGCAGTTCTCTTTTTAAGTCACTCATGCAAAACTGCAAGTCGCAGTTCTGAAACAGCATAGCGATCAATTTGACCCTCTCGAAGGGGGGGATTTGATGAATATTGTGCCCCAGCACCCAAACCTCTCCTGTTTCTAAAAAGCCTCCGTTTTCTGGATAAAGGCCGGAGAGCACATAAGCAAGTGTGCTTTTACCGCAGCCACTAGCACCTCGGAGTAAGGTAACCTTACCCTTTTCTAAGGTTAAATTAATTCGATTGAGAAGGTTTAACGTAGCATTTTCTTGATAACGAAAGGTAAGATTCCTAGCTCTGAGAATAATATCCATGGACTTTCTCCTTAGGGCAATGATTAGACTACTATTTTTTACTCCTGAGCAAAATCCGCTAAATCGGATTCTAGGGATAACTCGCTGGGCTCTATCAGTTGTGTTTGTCCAATGGCATAGCCCTTTAGTACACCACTTCGAGCCAAACGATCGGCTAAAATCTTCGTAATTACCCCACTAAATAAGAGGGCACTGGCAATTCGAGTCAGTAACATAAGTAGGAGAAAAGCAGGTTTAATTTCAAAAAATCCTGATACCACAAAACCCCAAGCAAAACTAAGAATTGCACTAAAAGAAGAAGCCAAAAGCATGCTGCTCCAAGTGAATCTTTTGTACTTAAAGACAGCGAAACCCAGTTCAGTTCCGGTACCCTGGATAAATCCAGCTATAAAGACCATTGGTCCATACATATTGCCCATGAGTACCTCGATAAAGGCGGCTAACATTTCGCTGACAAGACCCACGCCGGGTTTTCTTAAAATATAGGAAGCCATCGTTCCGGCCATAAACCAACAGCCAAAAACGAATTCAAAAGCCAGAGGTGAGAGTCCCCAAGGTGCCAGAATTCCCGATAGGAAAGTGGCAAAATAGACTATCCCCAAATAGAAAATGGCAAAAATGACAGAAATGATTGCTACTAGTATAATATCCTTTAGTTTCCAACGGTATTTCACAGAAATCTCCTTAATTTTGGTTTTCTTTCCTAATCTCAGCAATTAGCTGGGGCTGTTGACTGACAAGGTTACTTCCAAAGCGTAGTGACTGCAAGCATTGTTGGCATAATCAATAGCCACTTGCAAATAGTCGAAAATATCTGAAGCTTTACCTGCCAAAAATGAAACATAGTACTTGGAGCCTACAAAAATTTTTCGATTATCAGCTAGTTTAATAATGTGAGCAATATGCTCCATATAGTTCTCATCGCCGAGAGGATAAAAGGAAATTTTACTGAGTACGGGAGCGGAGGCACTTATCTGATTTAGACAAGCTTCTTCGGAAAAGACAAAATCACCCTTGGTGTCCTCAGGACAACCTTTGGAAAAAGTTGCTTCCAGAGTCATATGAATATTTTCCCGATAGGCATAATGAAAGCACGCCTGCAGGCAGTCGAGGACATGAATAGAACAACCTCGATAGACGGTAGAAGTTTTATCCCTAGTGGCAAAAACCCTATTAGTATTAACCTGGTTTATAGCATGAAGTAAAATTTCAATATAATGATCACTCATAATACTAAGATAAAAACGACAGCCGGTGACAGACTTTTCTGGATCATTGTGATTTGAAAAAGAATCGGAATTAAACATAAAAAAACCTCTCTTCAAGAAATTTCCTGGAAAAGAGGTAACATGTACTCTTCATCACTCCCTACGTCGGTATTATCCGCATCAGGTAATTGGGTTAAGGTATTAGACCTCTCTCAGCCGAGAAATCTTTGAAACTAGATATTCAAAGACCTCACTGGCACCCCAGGATGGGCATATAGTACCAGAAAGTGAAAGTGAAGTAAAGCAGGAATAATACTTTGGGCGACGGGGTAAATTTCCAAAGTAAATGTAACTGTGGCTAGAGGAGTGGCATTTTTATGGGAATTTATGTGGGTATTTATCCCTCAAAAAGGCCTCCAGAAGTTTTGGCGAATTTATTTACAGAATGCCTCGTCGATGATATACTAAATTGCCCGAATAAATAGGGGCAGATTTTTTTTGTGCTCTTTTTGCCGGAAGAATCGTCGCTACAGTGGGTAATTATATCATTATTTATTAGAAGAAAGGAGGTGTATTGATGCCTACGTTCAACCAATTGGTTAAGACCGGAAGAACTTCCAAGACCTATAAGTCTACGGCTCCGGCTCTTTTAAGCGGAATGAACACACTTAAGAAGCGTGAAACAGAGAGTTTTTCTCCTCAGAAGCGTGGTGTGTGCACCGTTGTAAAGACAACTACTCCTAAGAAGCCTAACTCGGCTCTGCGGAAGGTTGCCAGAGTACGTTTGACCAATACCTATGAGGTTACAGCCTATATCCCAGGCATTGGGCACAATCTTCAGGAGCACTCAGTGGTTCTGATCAGAGGCGGTCGTGTTAAGGATTTACCAGGTGTGCGTTATCACATTATCAGAGGTACCCTTGATACTGCCGGTGTTAACAATCGTATGCAGGGTCGTTCCAAGTATGGAGCTAAGAAGCCCAAGGCTGCTAAGGTCAAGAAGTAATTTTGATGGTTGGACAGATAAGTGATCAGTACACTGTCAATATAAGAAGTGAGCTTCTTTACCGGACATTGTAACTGGCTCTGACACGGTCCAAAGAATAACGTGAGTACCTATGATTTCAGGGGAATAACCCCCGAGTGATAATCATGAGAGGAGGGAAGACAAGTGCCAAGAAAAGGCAATGTCCCAGTGAGAGAAGTGCTCCCTGACCCGCTCTATAATGATGTTAAGGTCACAAAGTTGATCAATAATATCATGCAGGACGGCAAGAAGGGTGTAGCACAACGTATCTGCTATGACGCCTTTGATATCATCAAAGAGCGTACAGGCAAGGAAGCGATTGAAGTTTTCAATCAGGCCCTAGAAAATGTAATGCCAGTTCTCGAGGTTAAAGCCAGACGTGTTGGTGGTGCGAACTATCAAGTTCCTATCGAAGTACGTCCGGTAAGACGTCAAACTTTAGGTCTACGTTGGTTGGTAATGTATGCCAGAAACAGAAGCGAAAGAACTATGAGAGAGCGTCTCGCCAGTGAGTTAATCGATGCTTCTAATAGCACCGGTGGCGCATTTAAGAAGAAAGAAGACATGCACAAGATGGCGGATGCTAACAGAGCTTTCGCACATTATAGGTGGTAACATCAGAAATTAAGGAGCAATTGAAACCATGGCCAGAGACTTCTCTTTGGAAAACACAAGAAACATAGGCATCATGGCTCATATTGACGCCGGAAAGACGACTACCACAGAGCGAATCCTGTATTTCACCGGTAAGATTAGAAAAGTTGGTGAAGTACATGAGGGAGCCGCAACAATGGACTGGATGGAGCAGGAACAAGAGCGTGGTATTACTATCACATCTGCCGCTACCACCGCCGAGTGGAAGGGACATCGTATCAACATTATTGATACCCCCGGTCACGTGGATTTCACAGTCGAAGTTGAGCGCTCTTTGCGCGTTCTGGACGGAGCTGTTACATTGCTTTCTGCAAAAGGCGGCGTTGAGCCCCAGACCGAAACTGTTTGGCGTCAAGCTGATCGTTACGGTGTTCCTAGAATGGCTTTTGTTAATAAGATGGATATTCTTGGTGCCAGCTTTATGCGGGCCGTTGAGATGATGAAAGACCGTCTTAAGACAAATGCTGTTCCGATTCAGTTGCCAATCGGTGCTGAAGATACTTTTATCGGTATTATTGACTTAGTCACCATGAAAGCTGAGGTTTATACCAGTGATGATGGTACTCAGTTTGAAGAGCGTGACGTTCCGGCCGAGATGCTGGAAGAAGCCAAGATGTACCGCGATCTGTTAGTTGAAGCCGTTGCAGAAACCGATGAGGAACTCACCTTGAAGTTCCTTGAAGGGGAAGAGATTGAACTTGCTGAGCTTAAGGACGCTTTACGTAAAGCTGTTATTGCTTGCAAGGTTACTCCTGTTCTTTGCGGATCATCCTACAAGAACAAGGGCACACAGATGCTCTTGGATGCAGTTATTGATTATATGCCTGCACCAACGGATATTCCGCCAATCATGGGTATCAATACCCAGACTGATGAGGAAGAGCCAAGAGCTTCTTCCGATGAGGAACCTTTTGCAGCCTTAGCTTTCAAGATTATGACTGACCCATTTGTTGGTAAGCTCTGCTTTTTCCGTGTATATTCTGGGGTGCTGGATGCCGGCTCCTACGTTTTAAATGCGGGTAAGAAGAAGAAAGAGCGTATTGGTCGTATCTTGCAGATGCATGCTAATCACCGCGAGGAAATTACTAAAGTTTATGCTGGAGATATCGCCGCAGCTGTGGGTCTAAAAGACACCACCACCGGAGATACCCTCTGTGATGAAAAGGCTCCTATTATCCTGGAGTCTATGGATTTCCCCGAGCCTGTTATTGAAGTAGCTATTGAGCCTAAATCAAGAGCTTCTCAAGAAAAGATGATTGCAGCTCTGCAGAAACTGGCTGAAGAAGATCCAACTTTCAGAACCTATACGGATCAAGAGACAGGTCAGACTATTATTGCCGGTATGGGCGAATTGCACTTGGATATTATCGTAGACCGTCTTTTCAGAGAGTTTAAGGTAGAAGCCAATGTTGGAGCCCCTCAGGTTGCTTACAAAGAGACCATCAGAAAGCCTGTTCGGGCCGAAGGTCGTTTTGTTCGTCAGTCTGGTGGTCACGGTCAATATGGTCACTGTATTCTGGAACTCGAACCTAGAGAACCAGGTTCCGGTTATGAATTCATCAATGCAACTGTAGGTGGTTCCATTCCGAAGGAATTTATCAATCCCATCGATTCTGGTATCCAAGAAGCTATGACCAGTGGTATCTTGGGTGGTTATCCTGTAGTTGATATCAAGGTTACCGTTGTTGACGGTTCTTACCATGATGTTGACTCTTCAGAAATGGCCTTTAAGATTGCCGGTTCTATGGGCTTTAAAGAGGGTATGAAGAAGGGTGATCCAGTTCTCCTGGAGCCAATCATGCGCGTCGATATTGAAGTTCCCGACGAATACATGGGTGATGTTATTGGTGGTATTAACTCAAGACGTGGTTTGATTAAGGGCATTGAAGCCAGAAGTGGTGCTCAAGCCATTCAGGCAGAAGTACCTCTGTCTAACATGTTCGGTTATGCTACCGCCCTGCGTTCTACGACTCAGGGACGTGGTACTTTTGTGATGCAGATCAGCCATTTTGCTGAAATGCCTAAGAGTATCATGGAGTCTATACTAAAGAAATAAGCTTCAGAGGCTAATTTATCTACTAGATCTTGCGATTCCTCGCAAATATAGTAAAATAGATGCATCTGGCGTTTGGCTAAATTTATGATTATATCAGCATGAAATTGCTGACGAAGGAGGAAATTACAAATGGCAAAGGCAAAATTTGAAAGAAACAAGCCACATGTCAACATCGGAACAATTGGACACGTTGACCATGGCAAGACCTCTCTGACCGCCGCTATTACTAAGGTTTTAGCCCTTAAGGGTGGTGCTACGTATAAGGAGTATGGTAACATCGACAATGCTCCTGAAGAGAGAGCTCGTGGTATCACGATCAACACTTCTCACGTTGAGTATGAAACCGATAAGCGTCACTACGCCCACGTTGACTGCCCAGGCCACGCCGACTATATCAAGAACATGATTACCGGTGCTGCTCAGATGGACGGTGCAATTCTGGTTGTATCCGCTTCTGACGGTCCTATGCCTCAGACACGTGAGCACATCTTGTTGGCTCGTCAAGTAGGCGTTCCATACATCGTTGTTTTCATGAACAAGTGTGACCAAGTTGATGACGAAGAGCTCTTAGAGTTGGTTGAAATGGATATCCGTGATCTGCTCAATCAATATGAGTTCCCTGGTGATGATACACCAATTATCAGAGGTTCTGCTTTAGAAGCTCTGGAGTGTTCTTCTACTGACATCAATGAGCCTAAGTACAAGTGTGTTCTTGATCTTATGGAAGCTGTAGATAGCTTTATCGCTACTCCTGCACGTCCTACCGATCTCCCTTTCTTGATGCCTGTTGAAGACGTATTCACCATCACTGGTCGTGGTACTGTTGCTACAGGTCGTCTGGAGCGTGGTATCATCAAAGTTGGTGATGCAGCTGAGATCGTTGGTCTCCAAGAAGAGCCAAGACCTACTGTTGTTACTGGTGTTGAAATGTTTAAGAAGCTCTTGGATCAAGCTGAAGCTGGTGACAACATTGGTGCATTGCTCCGTGGTGTTGATCGTAAGCAAGTAGAGCGTGGACAGGTTTTGTCTAAGCCTGGATCTATCACTCCTCACACCAAGTTCACAGGTCAAGTATACGTTTTGACCCATGCAGAAGGTGGCCGTCATAAGCCTTTCTTCAATGGTTATCGTCCACAGTTCTACTTCCGTACAACTGACGTTACCGGTGTAGCTACTCTTCCAGATGGCACAGAAATGTGTATGCCTGGTGATCACATCACTATTACTGTTGAGTTGATCACTCCTATCGCTATGGAGCCAGGTCTGAAGTTCGCTATCCGTGAGGGTGGACGTACTGTTGGTGCTGGAACTGTTTCTACAATTATTGAGTAATTAATAATTAAAGAGAACAAGTTAATTCTATGATAAAGCCGCCTTCTTGAATGAGAGGGCGGCTTTATTCAGGAGGAGCGTTTATCTCCAATTGTTTATCTTTTACTTTTAAACGCAGACCTAATCTAGCCTGCAAGGTTATTGTAAATGAGTAGGAATTAGCTATCTGTTATAATGTATAGCTTTACTCTCTAGGGCTTGCAATAATTTACTTTTCATTTTTCTGGCTACTAAGCAGCTTCTGCCGTTTTCCAAGGTAAGCATTTGTTTGGAAAAGTCATATCCACTTACCTTATCAAGATTAACAATGTAGGAGCGATGAACTCGCAAGAACTTACTGCCAAGGGATTTTTCAATTTCTTGCATACTTCCCAGAAAATCAATTACTTCCTTTTCTGCATAAAGCATAATATGGTGAGACTTGGCTGTAGTTTCAAAATAGTATATATCAGAAATGCGAATATACTTTTGCTCGTTAGCAAGTTTAATTACATAAGATTCTTCTGCAAATGCCTTGCTTTGCTGTTGCCTGCGGCTACTTACAGTGTCTAAGCAGCGAGTTATACCCTCCCTTAATTTATCAGGATTTTCCTTAATGATATAGTCCATAGCCTCAATATGATATTCAAAGCTTTTGAAGGCGAAATCAGAAAAGGCTGTTACATATACTATGAAACCTCTGGGGTCAATTTTTCGTATTTCTGCTCCTAAAGAAAATCCATCATAGCGGGGATGCTTTAAATCCACATCCAAGAAATATAATCCGCCACTACCTTCAATTTCCAAGCTGCTTAAGAGGTCTTCTGGAGAAGAAAATCCATTAATTATTTCCATATCGTATCTTTTATAAGATATATATTCATTGATGACTTCTTGTAATCTACCAAGGGTCGATTTTTCATCATCACATAGATAAATTGGTATCACAGTAAAAGATCACTCACTTTCAACTCTTGTCTAAATTTCCCCTCCAATTCTTGAGCAAGAAAAGAGACATTTTTATATTTCTGGACAATACTCCTATAGCTAAAGAGGCCAATGCCCCGGTTATTTCCTTTAGTTGAATAATCGTAATCCCAAATACGCTGTACTAATACTGGTTTTTTTACCCTATTCTCTACCACAAGTGTAACGCAATCCTCTAGTCGGCTGATTAGTATGAGAACATAGCCGTCCTCTAAATTTTCGCTTTCCTCAATAGCGTTGTCTATTAAAATACCCACACAGGTGCAAAAATCATTTATATCCATAGATATTGCGGTTAGTGGCCTTAAAATTTCTAATTTATAAGCAATGGCCTTTTGATTCATGGTAAAGATCTTTGTGTATAACAAGCTTTTTAGCTCGATAATCGGAATTTCATTTAGCGGCGCAATTTCTTTGATCTTCTGCGTGATTTCTGTATCAAAATCAAATAGGGTAGTCTGCATGAAGTTTGATACTGCCTCTAAATCACCTTCATTCATTTGCAGATAGATTCTGGAAAGACGATTCCGAAAATCATGCTGAAAAACACGCAGATCTTTTTGTATCTTCTCTAACTGCTGGGTATAGAACTGTTGCTGTATAGCCGACACTTCAAGATTGGAAATTTTTTCTCGGCGTATTGCATTACTTCCCAGATAATAGATGCTGGCGAGCTGCACAATCAACAATAAAATTGCGGTTAAGGGATAAACTAAAGTAACTGCAGTGGTAGTAAGATATTGCACAAAATACAATAGTGCCGGGAAGGTTAAGCATAAGGCAACAAAAAAATTACTGATGTTTTTGATACTGATATAATACTCCAAAATGCTGCCGAATTTTATTCTTTTCAAAAGTCTTGAAAGCAGTAGCGAAATGCTTGCAGTTAGGAACCAGAGGAGACTATAGGTTAATAATAGGCGAAAAATAAATTCCAAGGAATAAACGTCAGCCAGATTATCGGTAAAATTAATGGGAAATAAAAGTACAACCTGATGAACTAGCTGCCTTATCAGTGTAATAATAAAGCTAGCGGTCAACAATAACTTAAGCTTGGGTTTATGCCAGCGGAATAGCAGAAAAACGAATAAGAAGCTGGTGATATAGTCAAAGGTGAGATTCATTACATAAGTTTCCTCAGTAAACAAAATTACACCATCAATTGAAACATTGGCAAGGAGATTACAGAGGGCGGAAAAAATGCTGATCGGCAGTAATCGCAGTAGCGACCGCTTATAGTTGAAAGGAATGCCAGTTAAAGAACTAATACCATAGTAGACAACCGGACCGTCAATACATGAATAATAAAGCAAATGGCCAACAAATAGTATAATGAGGAGCTTAATAGAGTCCATAAACAGGTTTTCTCCTGACATAATATAAAAAGTAGCTACTTTATTAGTTTACCACACAGTCTTCGATGGGCATGAAATTTATACAAATATAGGAGTGAATTGATTAAGCCAAGATCCTCTATTTGTAGAAATACGCATGGATACCTAGCCAGATAATCTATTCACATTAAGAGAAGCATACCATTTATGAAACAGCTAGGACAGTTTAGGAAATCGGCAACTCTCTTATCTGCTTCTGTGCTAAAATCACTGTAATTTATGTGAAAGGGGTAGAGAAAAAATGAATATTACGTCCTTTGATAAGTATTCCCTTGAATGTCAATTAGCTGTGCCGACAGGTGAGGAGGCCGTTTCCAAACTGGTAATATACGTACACGGATCAGGGCCCGGTACCTGTGAAAATCGTGATATATATGAAGGGGTAGAGGTGAATATGTTTCAAACTTTTGCCACTGAACTGACTCGAAATGGGACTGCATTTTTTATGTATAGCCAGCGCGGTGTTCATGCAACAAATAACCCGCCTCTATTCTATGATCTAGATGTAGAGGAATATAAAAGCTATTTGCCCCTACATATCGTTGAAGATATTCATTATATAATTTGCGCACTAAGAAACATGGAAAGGTTAAAAAATAGCAAGATATACTTGTTAGGAGCTAGTGAAGGCACAGTCATTCTCCCTTTATTTGCCGAAAAATACCCTGCAGAAGTTGATGCCATATTGCTTTGGGGTTATGCAAATAAGAACTTAAAAGATACAATGATATGGCAGCTAAGCGGTGAAAGTTTCACCCTTATTTTTCAGAAATTCTTTGAGCTGGATGGTGCTGGGCGAATAAGCCGTAGTGCTTTTGATCAAGGGAAAAAAGACGCGTTTTTACTTACCCTAGGACTTGGCGACAATGCTTTTGAATTATGTGATACGAATCAAGATGGCTATATTGATTTTGCGGAAATGACTGCGCTGGGTAAATCCCTGATTGGAGTTACTGCAAATGATTTCCTTAATGCGGCAGAGGCAGGCAATGATGAATGGCTCTTGAATAGTGGTATGACAGCGATGACATCGGGTTGGCTCTTACAGCATGCCGGTTTACGAAGTAATATGGATGTGCTTCCTAAGCTAGAATTACCCATTCATATATTTCACGGCGCTCTGGATATGAATTGCTCTGTGCAAGGTGTATACGATATTAATCAGCAATTTCAGGCATGTAAAAAGACTAATTTGACAATCAATGTTTTCCCGGGGGCTGACCATAGCTTGAATCTTCCTGCTTATGTTGCTTCCGGTGAGATGTCGGAGGGGATTAAAGCTATATTTGATACCATTAGAAATATCTCATAAAATAACATATCTTTGGCTATTACTTTAACGATTATAGGATTATTTGTGAAGGTGGTATTATGAGAAAATTAAAAGCGCATGAGCTGGATCAAGCAGCGGATCAGATGCTTGAGATATTTTTTGGTGAATTGGACATGGAGCTTGTTACGGCAGGGATTGCCTCAGATGGGGCAAGAATAATAATGCGTGAGAATTTGTACCGAGATATGGAATACTTTCTAAAATATGGTGATATTTTTATCAGCGATGAGGAGATGAGTGGAATTCTTGTGTTGATCGATGGAAAAAAGTTCTCCTTACTTAAGAAAGCGCTTATGTCTTTAAAGTCTAATAAATTACTTAGCAAGGCGGTTACAAAAGAAGAGCTTAAAAAACTGAATAGCAATTCCCGGAAAGTGCAGGAAGTCCACAGCTTTAATTGGTACAAAAAGCGGAGACCGATACCGTATTATCTTGCTCATATAGGCATTGATAAGACGAAAAGAGGGCAAGGCATTTTTCGGGAAATGATGGAATTTGCTTTTGATTATGCTCGAAAAAATAATACCGAAATGGTCTTAGAAACCTTCAGCGATAAAAACGCTTTAATCTACAAACATTTTGGCTTTGAGGTCGTCAAAATCGCCGAATCAAAGGATAAGAGTATAAAACAGTATCGAATGCTGAAGACGCTATAAATGCCTTTTTACACGTTTCTTTTTCCGTGATGTAGGCTTTAGGGATTCCAGTAATTGTACTGCTAACATGAAGCTCTGTTATTTAGTCATTTTTTAGCTTGGCTTATGGCTTGATCTAGAGCTTTTTTTACTTTTGAAGGGTCTTCTATATAGAGAAAACTGTAACGTTCATTCTTATCGGAATAGAGTATAACTTTCCCGTAATTCAAAAGGTGCCCTGGTAAAGATGTACGTACTTCTGTTCTACTTATGGTCTTCAGGGGAATTGTTAGCCTATTCCAAGGAAGAAAGTTAGGAAAGTTGTATCCAGAAAGATTATGGTTGGTTACCTCTAAACGATTAAAGAGGAGACTGAAAAGGCTGGCCATAAAATTCCAGAAGAAAAATGTTAACAAAACGAGAAAAGCAACTTGGAATGGTACGCGCAAATAGGGTATCCATATCAGAACTAAGCGGTTCGCTACAAAAATAAGTGAACAAAACACGATATGAACCCAAATGGGCTTAAAGGAAAAGGGCAGTCGAAATAGATAGTGCTCTCTTTGGTCTTCTGGTGGTAACAAATTATCTTCCGGTTCGAAGCGCATAGAAACCTCCCGCTGTAATAAGCTTACGATGAAGCTTTTACTGTATTCCAAACATTTATATAGGTCTTTTCAATTTCGCTGTCAGAGAAAAAGAGCTCAAGACTCTGAAAGGTATCTTTGTCTGGATAAAAACTGAGATTGTTTTGAATTTCTTCTGGCAGGAGAGCTTTGGCTTCTATATTGGGTGTAGAATAGCCTACATATTCAGAGTTGGCCAAGGCAATCTCTGGATTATACATAAAGTTAATGAAGGCGTGGGCGCCCTCTAAATTCTGGGCTGTATCCGGTATACACATCATATCTACTGACCAATTGGCGCCTTCAGGCAAGGCAAATTGCAGATCAATCTTTTCGGCAGTGCCTAGTTCTTCCATTCGATCAGCAACCACTTGAAAATCTCCTGACCAAGCTTCGGCTGCTGCCAATTCCCCAGAGGCTAATTTATCTTTTAAGTTGTCAACTCCATAGGTGGGTGAGAGCTCTTTTTTCTGCTTTAAGAGTAGCGCTTTAGCTTCCTCTAACTCAATGGGATCAAGACTATTTTGGCTATATCCCAGAGAGTTAAGAGCCATTCCAATAGACTCACGCATACTATCGTACATCCCCACTTGCTGGCGATAAGCAGGATCTAACAAAACACCCCAGATTTCTTTGGCATCAGTGGAGCTAGATGGAAGGTCAACTTTGTTGCCATCATACATTAAGCCCACTGTACAGTAAAGATAAGGCACAGCATAATCTAATACGGTTGCTGCCAGCTCAGGATCTTTATCGTAGGCCACATCCTTAAATAATGGCTCCATGTTCGTCTTCACATCTGGAAGTAAGCTGTAGTCCAGTGCTTGCAGGCGGCCTTCGCGTATAAGACGAACTACCATGTATTCTGAAGGAATAATTATGTCATAGGTATTGCCCAAGTTGGGATACATGGTTTCGTTATTTTCAAATTCTCTGTAGATAACATTATACTGTGGATAGGCTGCTTCAAAACGTGAAATTGTATCTTCCGCAATGTATTCGCCCCAGTTGTAAACGATTACTTCGCTTTTTTCCAGAGGCTGATCGGATATTTCTAGAGCTTCCCCACAACCGGAGAGTAAAGAGAGGGCAAGCAGGAGAAGGGAGCTAGAACGGAATATATTTCTGAGCTTAAGGCAGCTCCGGGAAGTATTTTTAGTCTTGGACAAGAGGGACATTATTATCGATTCCTTTCTTTGAAACGCTTGCGACGCTGGCGATTCTCCGCAATGGTGCGAATATTAGCGGCTAAAAGTAGTAGAAAAACTACAAGAAACATAATTGTTGTTAGCGCGTTCATGCGGGGGTTGATACCGAATTTTGCCATGGAATAGATTTTCATGGGCAAGGTCTGTAGGGTACTGTCTACGTTGAAATTACTAATCAGATAGTCATCAACAGAGAGGGTAAAAGTTAGTAAAAGAGCTGACAATATCCCTGGTGTGATTTCAGGAATAATTACTTTGGTTATGGCTTGAAATTCTGTAGCGCCTAGATCCTGAGCGGCTTCGGCTAAATTTCTATCTAACTGTCGTAATTTAGGGTTGATAGAGAGTACTGCAAAAGGAACACAAAAAGCAATGTGAGAGAGAATAAGGGTTAGTTCTCCCTTGGGTACGCCTATAAATGCGAAAAGCAGCATAAAAGAAATACCGGTTACTAATTCGGGCATTATGTTGGGGATATAGGTGGTATTTAGGAGTAGTGCCTGTAATTTCTTTTGTAGATAAGAAAGCCCCAAGCAAGACACTACTGCAATTAGGGTAGCAGAAATCGAGGCAATAGCCGCTACTTTAAGGGTCGTGAGGAGAGCTTCCAAGAGTTCACCACCATCACTGCCGCTAAATAATTTAATATAATTATTCAGCGTAAAACCACCCCAAATATAGGATTTTGGAACCTTGTTAAAGGAAAAGATGATTAATACGGCAATGGGCAGATACAAAAATATAAAGAGTAACGTAATGTAAATATTGGGAAATAATTGACGCAACTTTCTCATAGTACCATTCCTCCACCACTGGTTTCGCGATCGGAATTCCGTAAAACACCCATAGTAATCAGCACAAAGATTAATAAGAGGAGCGACAGCACATTACCGGCCTGCCGATGAATGGCATTCTCGCTTAGAATGAAGGTTTGCACTGTAGCGCCAATGGTGGTGATACTGCCTTCGCTCATAATCTCCGGAATCATAAAAAAAGTCAGGGCTGGCATAAAAACCATCTGAATACCGGAAATTACTCCAGGTAAGGAGAGGGGAAACACGACTTTGGTAAAAGTTTGGCGCGTATTAGCCCCTAGATCCATAGCCGCTTGGCGGACATTATCATCAACTTTTAGGAGCACAGCGTAAATGGGTAAGAGCATGAAGGGGAGAAAATCATTGATTAAGACCAGTTTTATCACAACATCCGCCAGCCAATCCACTTTAAGAAAAGGAATGGGATCACTGATCCAGTTTAGCTGCAGTAGAATATTGTTTAGAACACCGCTTTGGCCAAGAAACGCTCGCCAGGCATAAGTTCTTAGCATAGTATTAATCCACATGGGCAGAACAAAGAATAATAAAAGAATACTAGATTGAATATGCATCCGCTTGGCGCGAGCGGCTAAAATATAGGCTAAAGGGTAGGCAAGAACCAGACAGCCGATGGCAGTCCACAATGCGTAATCCAGACTGCGTAAAAAGACGGCAAAATATTCTTGGAGATAGAGAGTCATACCATAAAATTGGGTCTCTACCATTTGGTTTGTTAAGAGAGCCTGAAAACCTGCTGTAGTGAAACTAAGACTGCCGTCTTCCCCTGGGCTCACAAAGGCAGCAAATAAAATAAGCACCAATGGTAGAAGGGTAAAAAGCAGTAGCCAAAGCATATAGGGATAGGAGAGCATCTTAATTTTTAGCTGAAGACCACTGACCATCCAGAGGGAAAAAATCATCCCTAAAAAAGCAAAGATGAGGATACATATACCCAGAGTATTGTAGGTAAAATATAGATCAGAAAGATTTAGCCCACTGATGGAAAAAAATTCTGGACTGAGTAGTAGCCCAGGCAAAAGGATCATGATTAGTCCCTGAAGAAAAAATAGTAAGAAGGAGATTAACCAAAAAACGACGCGCGGGACTTTTCTTAAGATAAAGGAAGACAGTGTCATCCAAAGGGTAAGTAAAAGGGGACAAACAACTAAAAAAAGTAGCGGCAACAGACTCCAAGAGGCAGAAAATAGCTGCTCTTTTACTGTGACATTCATTTGGCCGCTAACCAGCAATTGAAGGAGAGAGACCGTTAATTTCCGCTGGTTAAAGAGATGGATTTCTAGCAGAGGAAAGAAAACTCCCAATAGTCCGATAAGAGCCAAAAGCAGGCTGAAACCAGCGGCCTTAGAGAGGGCAGGCGTTTCTTTAAGCCTTTGAAGCTTGCCGGTATTTTTTTTCTGCAAAAACGGGTTAATATTCACTAGCTATCCTCCTCTACAAGTCTTCCGCCAAGGGCTCGTTCTCAGGCTCTTTAGCGGTGGAATTCTTGTTTAGGTCAGGAGAGAAGATAGATTTGCGCATAATATGAATATCATCAGGATCGAAGGTTAGTCCGACTCTTTGACCAATACTCACTGGATCTACGTCATGAATCATCCAAGAAAAGCCATCGTCTCCAGCGACGACAATTTCGTAGTGAACACCCTTAAAAACGATAGAATGAACAGTACCATTAATACAGTTGGGAGCTTCTTCACGGATATAAATATCCTCAGGGCGAATTACCACATCCACCGGAGCCTTTAAATGAGTCATTTCCGGAAAGCGTGGGTCGACACAAGGGAAGCAAGTAGCGGAGAAACAGACTTCGAAATCCTTATCCATTGTACCCGGCAAGATATTAGATTCGCCAATGAAATCAGCTACATACGCATTTTTAGGCTCGTTATAGATATCGGTAGGAGTGCCCACCTGCTGAATAATTCCATCCTTCATAACAATAATGGTATCAGACATAGTCAGAGCCTCTTCTTGATCGTGGGTAACATATACAAAGGTGATACCCAGCTCACGCTGCATCTCTTTAAGTTCTGTTTGCATTTCTTTGCGCATTTTTAGATCCAGAGCACCCAATGGCTCATCCAGAAGCAGAATCCGCGGACGGTTAATAATCGCTCTAGCGATAGCGACCCGCTGCATTTGACCACCGGAAATTTGGTCAACCCAGCGACTGCCATAACCGGCCAATCCAACCGTTGCTAAAGCCTTTTCTACCCGTTGACGAATTTCTTCCTTGGGAATTTTCTTCAGGCGTAAGCCAAAGGCTACATTATCGAAAACATTGAGATGGGGAAAAAGAGCATAACGCTGAAATACGGTGTTCAAATGCCTTTTATGAGCTGGAATTTGTAGTAGGTTCTGCCCTTCAAAGGTTACTTGACCGCTATCCGGATTTTCAAAGCCGGCAAGGATACGCAGGGTGGTAGATTTGCCGCAGCCAGAGGGCCCTAGTAGCGTTAGGAACTCATTATTGCGAATATAAAAAGTGATATCTTTTAGAACCTTCAGATCTCCAAAGGTTTTGTTAAGATTTTGTACTTCGATGATGTGTGCTTTACCGGTGGAATCCGGCAGAACCTGAGTAGGTATTACGGATTTTTTTGTCTCTGGCATTTACTTCTACCCTCTCAAAATTATTTTCAATTTATTATCCTAAAAACTCGGTGGTGAGGAAATCCAGAGCAAGCGAGCTTCTTTGCGACTGCGATTCATCACGTAATGGGGTTGATGGGGACGTAAAAGAAAGCTCTCCCCCTGATTAACCTTATAACGATTTTTGCCACTTACTAGGGTTATGGAGCCTTCCAAAACATAGCCAATTTCTTCACCTTCATGGGGAATGTCGGGATAGGTTTGCCCGCCGGGCTCTAAAGTAAGGATGATTGGCTCCATGGAATTTTTCTGAGCATTGGGGATAAGCCAACAAATCTGACTCTTCTCTTCGCTATTTTTCTTCACTGCATGGTCTTGGCTGGAGAATACAAGCGCACTGTTCTCCGGTTCGCTGAAAAAGCTGGATAAATCAGTGCCCAGGGCTTCTAAAATATCCTTTAACGTTGAGATGGACGGTGAAGTCATGTCTCTCTCTAATAGTGAGATAAAGCCTTTTGACAATTCGCAGCGGTCAGCCAGCTCCTCTTGCGTCAGCTGATTTTGCTGCCGTAAAAAACGGATTTTTTCCCCAATGATCATGACACCCTCCAGAGAAAAGTTTACTATTACTAAACTACAGAAGGTCATTATATAGATTATTTGCTCAGTATGTCAATCATTTTCATTAAAAAAATAACAGAATAGAGGGCTGAAACTTGCAATTTTAGAGTGGAGGGATTATGCTGTAAAACGGACTAGAAATTTTAGTCATATCAGGGCAGAATAATCGCTCAGAATAAGGCAGGTATGATTCTAAGATGGTTATATTACCAGTTCCCGAAAGAAATAAAATTTTGAAAGCACAGCGCATTGTTATTAAAGTAGGAACCTCTACCATTACCTATGAAAATGGACGAATTAATCTACGTAATATTGACCGCCTCAGCCGGGTCATTTGCGGTCTTGTAAATCAGGGTAGGGAAGTGGTTTTGGTGACTTCCGGTGCTATTGGCGTGGGTATAGGATGCTTGGATTTAAAAGAACGTCCTAAGGCCATGCGGGAAAAGCAAGCCGTGGCGGCGGTTGGACAGTGTGAACTTATGAATGTCTATAGTCGGTGTTTTGCCGAGTATAGCCGGGTAGTAGGTCAGATCCTGCTAACAAAAGATGACCTAGATGATCCTTTGACTCGAGAGAATATTCACAATACCTTTGAAGCCTTATTAGAGAAGCAGATCGTTCCGGTTGTAAATGAAAATGACACCGTTTCGACCCAGGAGATCATGCATAACGGTACTTTTGGCGATAATGATACTTTATCGGCTCATGTGGCGACTTTGGTTAAAGCTGATTTATTAATTATTTTGTCAGACATTGACGGGCTATACGATAGTAATCCCAAGGACAATCCGGCAGCTCAGCGGGTACCCCTAGTGGAGAAGATTGACGGCCAGATGTTTGCTTCTGCCGGAGGGGCAGGTAGTAAGCTGGGAACAGGCGGAATGCAGACCAAGATTTCAGCCATGGTTCTAGCTACTGCGGCAGGCATCAGCGGGGTAATTGCCGAGGGTTCGCAATCACAAATTTTGGAAGACATTCTGGAAGGCGCAGACATTGGCACCTACTTCGTTCCTCACTGCAAAATCCACCTCTAAGCCCGTTTTAGAAGGTCTTTCAGCGGCGGGCAAACTTTTTTAGTTTCCATAGATACTTAGAACATTAGCGTTTCTGTAAATAATAAAATCGCCGTCCCTTTTCTTTTCGACAAAAAGGGGCGGCGATTTATTTAGGTATAGTTATGGTTAAAAGCTGTGGATTAGGCTGCTGGTGGGGCTTCCTCAGCAGGGGGCACATTTTCCTCTACTGGGGGAGCTTCTTCCGCCGGAGCCGTTTCCGGTGGTGCGGTTTCTACCGGGGCGTGTCCCGGACAGTAATCCGGTTCCGTTCCCACGGCAAAATATTCGGATCTAAGGTTGGTACAACTATCACTGGCTAATTTTCCGGTATCAATACAGATGGTCAATTCCTCTACGCTATCAGGCTTAAGGAAAGCCGCCCCGGCTAAGCCCTTATGGATGTTCTGCATAGCATCGTTCCAGATACGCATGGCGTTACTTCGGTCAACGGGTATAATATTGTCCGGGGTTAAGCGGTTATCAAGACCATACCATACAGCGCTTGAGTAGTAGGGAGAGAAACCCACAAACCACTTGTCCTTATTATCATCTGTGGTACCAGTTTTTCCGGCTAGATCGATGTGTTCTCCCGAATCGGTAGCGAGCTGATCCACAGTCCCTGAAGCTGTACCGTATTCGATGGTGTCTTTTAAAATATCTGACATGATAAAGGCGGTGGAGTCAGAATAGACTTGGCGGGAGACGATTTCCTTCTCCAAGATTACATTGCCATCACTGTCAGTGACCTTGGTATAGGAATAGGGCTGACGATAGACACCGTTATTCGTAAAGGTTGCGTAAGCGGAAGCCATTTGCAGCGGTGACATACCCACATTAAAGGCGCCGATGGAAACAGAAGGATACTCCTCAGTCATTCGGTCAATGCCCACCTGTTGTAAAAAGGAAAGCCCTGTCTTGATACCGGTCTCTTCTAGCAGCACCTCTGTTGCAATGGTATTTCTAGACTCAGCAATTGCCTTTCTGATGGTCATATATCCCCAATAACTTTTATCCGCATTTTTAGGCCAATCTTCTCCGGGGTCACTTGGGTTAAAGTGTCTAACTGTATCATTGAAGACACTTGCAGCGGTTATTTTACCAATTTCAAAGGCCGGAGCGTAGTCAACCAGAGGTTTAATAGAAGAGCCAGGCTGTCTATAGGCAGCCGTTGCTCGGTTTAGAATCATGTTACTTTCCTTCTCGCCATAGCCCCCTTGCAAAGCGGCGATAGCTCCGGTCTGATTATTAATCACAGCCATACCCGCTTCAGGCTTTTCTGGCTTATCTTCCCAGGCAGCAGGATCCTTTTGGAATAGTTCTTGGTTCATGAAAGTTGCATCCAGAGCACTTTGAGGGCCGGCTTCTAAGGTGGTATAGATACGATAGCCACCGCTATAGACGAGCTTGGCAGCCATGTCTGGCTTGATTCCCTTCTGCTCTTTAAGATCATTAATGACTTCCTGAATCGCGTAATCCACAAAGTAAGAATTAACTGTATTCACAGCTGTCTTGGGCTTAACTTTAAAAATCAGCTCGCTGTTTAAAGCCTCTTGGTATTGTTCTTCCGTGATCTTGCCCAGTTCCTTCATCTTACTCAAGACCACCCGCATCCGGCGCATGGCGTTGCGTTTACCAGACTCTCTTAAGGGGTTATAGTAGCTGGGACTCTTAGGAATTCCTGCCAAAAAGGCACATTCCAATAGCGTTAAATCTTTGGCGTCTTTGCCAAAGTAGTTAAGAGCAGCAGACTGAACACCAATATAATTGTTTCCCATAGGGGCGGTATTAATATACAGCTCCATAATTTCATCTTTTGTCAGTTCTTTTTCTAAGGCCATGGCCGAAAACCACTCTTGAATCTTCCGCTGGGTGGATCGTTGATCCTGGCCGCTAATCATCTTAACCGTCTGTTGAGTAATGGTAGAACCGCCATGGGTAGCATTTCCGCTATTTCCGAGAGCGGATAATACGGCACTACCTATACGCTGAATATCAATACCATTATGCGTATAGAAGCGCTCGTCCTCAATGGAGGTAATGGCGGCTGCCAAATAGGTATCTTTGACTTGAGAATAAGGGATATAAATACTGTCAATGTTTTCCGCACCGGTTAGCTTGGCTATTTCATTTCCAGCACTGTCATAGACAAAAGAGGTCTCGTTCTTGACCGAATTCTTTAGATCATAATTGGTTAAAGGCTCAGCGGTGGAAACATAAGCTACCAACATACCACCACCAAAGCCACCAATGATGAAGGCCGCCAATAATAGAATTACCAGGAAAAACTTAAAGGCTGAAAATAGCACTGAACCAATAGTCAAGTACCACTTTCTTGGGCGGGTAGCGTGGGTAGGCTTACCCCGTAGACGTTTATGAAAATCCTTGGAAATAACCTCCATCTCCGGAGGCAGAGAAGCCTGATTATGGCTTACTGGTGGCGGAGGGGGAGCCGCCTTAGGGATAGCAGTTGTGGGTCTAACCGTATCTTGGCGGCGAGTCTGTTCCACCGGCGGTAGATAGGGATTAGCCGCCGAACTACTTTGACGTCTCGTAGCGTCCCAGTCTGAAGCTGGGGGTGTTTGGGGCGGAATTCCCTGGCTGTTAGAGGAGCCAGCGACGGAGTCCGGTGAGAAAGATTGATTGTTTTTTTTCATAAAAGATCGATTCTTCCTTATAATCAAATTTTTAAAATGGCAATAACGTCAAGACACCAATGAGCTGTGTAATTATGTAATTATGGTATCGGTAGCCTCCAAAACCAGTGGGTTTGGAGATTGCGTATAGTAATGCCTATGATCTAATTCGTTCTATTTTAATTCTGACGATACTGTAATAATGATACCAATATTTTCCGGGAAAGAAAAGCGACACCTGGGATTTGCCACAGTTTTTAGCCCTTAATAGCCTCTTCCGAGCCGAATTTTTGCTATTTGTTAACGGCTTATTCACGAATTCTACCTGGGCAAATTGGTTTTTCCCTTTAGAAATACTATAATAGGTCGTAAGAAATGAGTGGTTATGACGAGCCTATAATTTGGGCTGGTGCTGCGCTCCGGGGAAGGTATTAGGATATGAGTATAGATGAGTGTGCAGAAATTATTCCGGGAGAGCGCTACCATTTTGTAGCTGAGAGCGTAACCAGTAAAGGGGATGCAGTTGGGTATGTGAAAGGCTTGCCTTTGAAGGTCTTCTGTCCGGGGCTTTTACCGGGAGAAGAGGCTCAAGTGCTTATCCAGTCTAAGAAGAAGACCTATGCTCGGGCAATTTGTGAAAAACGCATTAGCGATGCCCCTTACAGACAAGAACCCTTTTGCCCTGACTACGAAATATGCGGTGGTTGTGAGCTGCAGCATTTGCCCTATGAAAAACAGTGTCAGTTAAAGAGCGATCATGTTGAGAATTGTTTTCTGCGCATTGGAGGGTTATCTCCAGCCACTGTCACCTCGGTTATGATGCCCATTATAGCTATGAATCAGCCAGTGGGCTACCGAAATCACATGCAATACCCGGTTGCCTACGAAAAAGATCACCTTACTATCGGTCTTTACAAGGGCGCAAGTCATGAGGTGTTCTCGCCAACTCACTGTTTTTTAGCGCATCCGGTAATTGAAGCAGTTCGACAAGGAACGGCTGATTTTTTTCAGCATCATTCAGTAGCGAATTTAGAGAACTTGGCTTATCTGGTGGTGCGTGTAGGAGAACATACCGGTGAAGTCATGGTAGTTTGGGTCCTTTTGGGTCAACAGGAAGATTGCTGGATAAGCGAAGTGACCACTGCCTATGTCAACCATTTACAACATTGCTTACTTCCATATCAGGATAAAGGGAAACAAAATTTTCAGCTTGTAAGCTTCTGGGAAAAACTTTTACCTGTCAAGGCTAGCGGCTCTACTTCATCCTATTCCCGTTGGCAAAAAGCCCAGCTTAACCGACTCTGGGGCAGTGATGCTATTTCGGAGGAAATCTCCCCCAGAAGCTACAAAGTTTCCCCAGAATCTTTTTTTCAAGTTAATAGTGAGATGGCTAAGAGGCTATACGATATTGCAGCAGATTTTGCAAAGGAAGAAGACTATTCTGTGCTGTTAGATTTATATTGCGGTACCGGATCTGTGGGGCAACATTTGGCTCAAGCGGATACGGTTCTTATTGGGATTGAAAGCAATCCTGCCGCCGTGACGGATGCACAAGAAAACGCTCTTCGCAATGGATTGGCACAGGCTCAGTATCGAGTGACCAGAGCCGAAGAAGTCAACTTGACTGATTTTTCGATTAAACCGGAGCTTGTAGTGGTTGACCCACCGCGTAAGGGCTGTGATAAGGGGGCGATTGAGCTGCTGAAAGCCTTACAGCCCTCAAGGATTATCTATATCTCCTGTGATCCGGCTACTTTGGCTAGAGATGTGGCTTTACTTTTGGCGGAGGGGGGATATCGTTTGACCCGCATTCAACCTGTGGATATGTTTCCCTGGACGGAGCATGTGGAGACGGTAGTCCTGCTTTCCCACAAAAAACCAGACAGTCATATCAACGTAAAAGTGGAGTTTGGTGAGGGTGTGGGAAAGTTTCTGATTGATAAAATAGCTGAAATATAAAAGAGCCCATATAATCTGCAACAGATAAAGATGGTGAAGGATATAGGAGGAAAAATGTTTACAGAAAAAGAGCGCAATTTAGCAAATGAAGCGTCTTTAACATTCTCTTTGTTAGGAAATGGGTTAAATGCTTTAAGAAAAGCTGACTTATATAATAAAGGGCTTTACTATCAAGCTTTTTTCTCACTTTCAATTGGTATTGAGAGGTTATTAAAAATTATTGTAATCAGTAAGTATCGAGTTAATAATGACGGTAATTTCCCTAATGATATTGATCCACGAGAATTTGGACATGGCTTAATAAAACTTTGCGAGTATATTGGAGTTAAATTTGATGTAAATTCTTTGCATATTAGAATGGTTGCATTTTTAAATGATTTTGCAAAAAAATCACGTTACTACAATATAGACACTATGATGAATGCAAGTGCAAGATATGATGATCCACTTTCTGATTGGTACTTACTATCTCAGGAAATTTTAAATTATTCAAAAAAGAAAAAGATTATTCAAAATAAACAGGAGCTAGCAAATTTAATAGATTCAGTCAGTCTAATTAGTTTTAATGATTTGCAGGGTAATGAAATAACAAATACTATGGGGCTGTTAGAAGAATTTGAAGCAAGGGATATAATTCAATCTTATTCAGTTCAGTTTATGGTTGATATTATCATTGAACTAGTGACTGAGATTAGAATGCTAGAACGCCAAAAATATATGCTGCCTGTATTATCTGAGTTTTTTCCGCTGTATCATAAATACTGGAAACCATATGAAATCAGAAAAAAGAAAGACTGGCTTAGAGTATAGATTTTGCGTAAAGGAATCTCTAGCTTTTCACGATGTCTGCCAATTAAGGGGTATCATTTCAGTGTTTTTTCAAAGTCAACGGATGCGCTAATATAGCTGTCTGGAGTTATATCATTGGAGTAAGATTATCGGAGAACAAGAAACAAGTGGAGTATTATGGCCCATTCTGGACAAAGGAATTTGTTTTTTTGTAAATCGGACTTGTTAACTTGAATGTTTTTGTTATTTTTGTTAATCTTGATTTATAAAATACGCAAAGGCGGTGAGCGTTATGATTGAAAGAAAAGAAACCTTAGAAGATCTAGTCCGTCTTAAGGATAAAAATTTGATAAAAGTTGTAATGGGAATACGTCGCTGCGGGAAATCAACCATCTTTGAAATATTTCAGAACTTTTTAAAAGAGCATGGTGTGGAAGAGGAGCAGATTATTACTGTAAACCTTGAAGATGGAGACTTTAGGGGAATACGCACAGCAAATGCCTTATATGATTATGTTGAAAACAAGCTAATTAAGGATAAAAACAACTATGTATTCCTGGATGAAGTTCAGCAGGTTCATAATTTTCAAGAGGCTGTAGATTGGCTTTATACAAAAAAGAACGTTGATTTGTATATAACAGGTTCTAATGCCTTTCTTTTATCTGGAGAGCTTGCAACACTTCTATCTGGCAGATATGTTGAAATCAAAATGCAACCACTGTCCTTTAAGGAATATGTATCTGCTTATCCTCAAAATTCAAATATATCTGAGTTATATATGAATTATTTGCAGAATAGCTCTTTTCCAGGGACTCTCGAACTGGAGAGAAAAAAAGATATCCGAGCATATCTTGAAGGAATCTACAATACGATTCTGCTTAAAGATATTGTGACGAGAAAGAAAATATCAGACCCATCCTTGCTTCAGAGTGTTGTTGAATTTGTATTTGATAATATTGGGAATTTATCTTCTTCTACAAAGATTGCAAATACTATGACATCTTCCGGTAGAAAGATAAGTGTGCCCACAGTTGAAAGTTATCTTGATGCCCTTGCGGATAGTTTTATTATATATAGAGTTGGGCGATACGATATAAAAGGAAAACAGTATCTAGCAACAGGGGCAAAATATTATGTCGCTGACATTGGACTACGCTACTTTCTTTTGGGTAGCAAACATACAGATATGGGGCATATTCTTGAGAATATTGTATATCTTGAGCTTTTAAGAAGAGGTTACGAAGTTTATGTAGGAAAAGTAGGTACAATCGAGGTTGATTTTATTGCTATTAATGAGGAGGGTGCATCTTATTATCAGGTGTCTCAAACAGTGATGGAAGAACAGACTTTAAAAAGAGAACTCTCATCCTTGGACGCGATTAAAGACCATAACCCCAAGTATCTTCTTACGATGGACTACGTACCCCTTACCTCCTATAATGGTATTAAGCAAATACATGTTTTAGAATGGTTATTGAAAGATGTGAGGAGTAGTAGTAGATGAGTGAACATGCAACATTAGCCAAAGACCTATTTACCCAAGGCTATAATTGTTCTCAGGCCGTGGTGTTAGCCTTTTGTGATGAGATGGGGCTCGACGCTGAAACCGCCTTGAAGATATCCTCTTCCTTTGGGGGTGGAATGGGCAGATTACGAGAAGTCTGCGGTGCAGTTAGTGGCATGTTTATGGTTTTGGGTATGTTGGATGGGTATACTGATCCGCTGGACACGGATGCTAAAGCTGAACAGTATAAGATCATTCAGTCCATGGCGATGAAATTTAAGGCTGAAAATCAATCTATCATTTGCCGAGAGCTTTTAGGCTTAGAGGAAGGGGATAATAGTCCTATACCAGAAGCTAGAAGCCAGGCCTACTACCAGAGACGTCCCTGTGGGGAACTAGTTGCCTCTGCAGCGGAAATAATAGATGAATATATACGAGACAAGGCTATGGACAGGTAGAATAACTCAAATAATAAATCTCCATATCTTGCGATTCTCAGAGCCGACTGTATCAATCGGGGAGCTTTTTGTAAATAATGAGGGGAAGTGCTAAAGATATGTCTCCAACTGCTGCATGTTCCCCAAACTCTTCTACCCAACCATCATCTTTATAAACAGCAGGTAGATCACAACTACCCCCAGAGAAACCAGCGCATAAATAATTTTGGGAAGTTTTTTGGCTATCAAAAAATAGAGGGTAAAATAGACCGACAGGCTAATTCCTAAGAACACTAAAACTCGCAGGATGGCCAGTTCCGGGGAGAGTGATGCCTCTTGGAAGACAGAGAGTCGTAGGGTAAACAAATCCACCACGAATAAAATGGTAAAGTTAAAGAGACTTGAGCCCAGGATTCCGGCAATGGCAATATTGGCACGACCCATTTTACATAGGGAGTAGGTAGTTACTAACTCGGGCAGGGAGGTGGCTACGGCCAGAAGTAGAGTTCCGGCTAGGGTAGCACCAATTTGCGGATAATTTAAGACGATTTGGTCGCTAATTTTGGTCATTAAGAGGCTAAAGAGAATCATCAGCACAATAAAGCACAGGCCGCGTGCGAAGATCTGCTCAATTTTTAAGTGGGATAGTGGACTATTTGAAGGTTCTTCCTCCTCCTCCTCGGAGCCGGATTTGTAGCTCCAGAACAGTACCGCTGCATAGATTAGAAAAATAATGGCACTAACTAGCGAAATGTGAAATAAGGGGATGGGAAGCACTACGGGGAACATAAGACCTAGGAGTGTAAGTAGATTCAGCGCAATGATAATCAATAGGGTTATTTTGTTGGTCTTAGAGACTTGTTTGAAAATTCCTTTGCGGAGAAAAACTACATTTAGAATTGCCAGAATAACTAGGTTAAAGGCGTTGCTACCCAATATGTTACCAAAGGACATCAGGGGCTGCCCTAAAATCACGGCATAGGTTGAGGTAATTAGCTCCGGCAGGCTGGTTATCAGGGAAAAGACCACTAACCCGATAAAACCTGCCGAAACATTGGTTTTCTCATTAAAAGCAGTCACATATTTGGTGACTTGAATTGCTGAGTAGATCACAAGGCTGGCTGCCAGAAAGAAAAATACAAATAGCATAATTCTACCTATCTATACCGAATGCTCAGCATCCTTTCTTCTATAGCATTTGTCGCGGTTACCCTGACTGGATAATTGCTATAATTATAGCATAGATAGATGACATTTTAATGGCTCTAGTCGCTAAAACCTTCCGGCATCTGGGTATGATCGCCATTGACACTTAAGCGGCGAATGATGGCTGACATCTGCGGATACTCAGCGATTAATTTATCCGGTGCGGCGGCTTCAAAGCCGGGGGCAGAAAATCCCGGCGCCATGGTGCAGCCGAATAAGCCGTAGCGCCCACCGGGTGCGACACAGCCACCTTGCCAGACTCCGGCAGGTACGACGAATTGCAGCTTCTGTCCGGCTTTCCAGTCGCTGCCTAGAAGGTGAGTCTGGCATTCGCCATTGGGAAAAAGCAAGTGTAATTCTATAGGATCACCGGCGTAAAAATGCCAGACTTCGGGAGCATCCAAGCGGTGAAAGCAGGAAACACTTAGGGGATATTCACTGTAAAGTCCAAGCATTGCCGTTCCATAGTGTCGTCCAGAAGAGAGGGTTTCACTGGACTTGTAGGTATTTCTGTATAGTGTGCCTTCAACGGGTAGACGTTGGAGGGCAAAGTGGTCAATAAGGGCTTGAATGTCTTGGGGAATTTTATCGGGATTCTGTTCCATATTAGTCTCCTTTGATCGTGTAGTAGCTATATGCAGTGAAGTGGTTTTTCAGGTAGAACCAAACTGATTATATCGACTTTTGGCACGAGTACTATAGAATTTTGAGCTATCTACAGGCTTAGGTCTTTATAGGATACGGTAGTCCAAGCACCCTCTTCTTGGGCACTTTTTTCGATGGCTTGGCAGACTGTGGCTACTTTATAGCCGTCTAAGGCTGTGGCATAGCTTGAAGAACGGCAGCTCTGGTTTTCAAGACAGCCATAAAAATCCTTGAAGAATGCCTTCACGGTGTCCGCAAAACTATTACCAAAAGCATTAGTCCAAGTTTGAACACCTTGACCTTTTTGGGCACAAGAGAGTTGGAAAGGTTTTTCGGAGTCCCACCAGAGGGATTTCTGACTACCGGTTATCTCAAGCTTCAAACAATTATTACGGCCATGAGAAACTTCTGACAACACAAATGATCCGATTGCCCCATTTTGGAAGCGGATAGAGATAACGGCGGCATCTTCAGAGCCTACTTGTAAATTAGCTTCCTCAGCGGTAGGAGAAGGGTACATTATGCCTTCGATGCATTTTCGCCAAGGGGATTGACGCCCAAAGCTGGCGGAAACAGAATGGATTTCAAGTTGCGTCAAGAAGCGACTGATATCAATGAGGTGAGAACCAATTTCACTCACGGCACGAAGAGAACCGGCTAGTTTTTCTTCATAACGCCAGCTATAGGCTTCTGGCAGAGCATGAAATTCTTGAAGATAGACCCCATGAAGCAAGAAAATTGAACCAAAGTCTTTCTGAGCCAACATTGATTTGGCTTCCGAGAGCTGGCTATGGTAACGAACATTGAAGTTTACACCAACATGAAGCCCCTTCTCTTGAGCAAGCTGATAGATTTCCCAGGCTTCCTCCGGGCTAAGACAGAGGGGCTTCTCGCAAATCAGGTGCTTTCCCCAGAGCAGACATTGCTTTAAAGCGGCAAAATGTAGTGTGGGGGGGGTACAGATGTGAACGCAGTCAATCTCAGGATTAGCCAAGAGCTGAAGATCATCACTGAACGCACTGACCTGCCAAGCCTCTGCAAAGGCAGAAGCACTCTTGAGGCTGCTCCCGACTACTGCCACGAGTTTCTGCCCAATTCCTCTAAGTAGGTCGGCATGAATATTTGCTGTAAGGCCGGTACCGATTATTCCAATATTCATAAGAGACTCCTTTCTGTGGTGGGGTTACCTTGTCTGGACTAGCCGCCGGGAGCAGCTACTACCGGTAAATGATAGTTGCGCCAAACACTGACTAGGCGTACAACCAGAATTAAGATCAGGGATAAATACATACTCAAGGTTTCACCTAAAATTGGATAAGTAAACCACAAGAACAATGCCCCGGCAATGGCGGCTAACGCATATATTTCTCTTCGCAAAATCACCGGGATTCTTTGCGCCAGAATATCTCTGAGCACACCGCCGCCCACACCGGTTATCGTAGCCATAAACAGAACTGCTGCAAGATTGTAGCCAGCATTAATGGCTCTTAACCCACTATCAACGGCAAAAACACTTAAACCGATGGCATCGCAAAGGATAACTACTCGCCCCCAAATCTGCTTGTTTCTACGGGAGTGGACGGATTTCATGCTGTAAATTAATATAGTTAGAGCGGCACTGCCCAGGGCGATAAGGATGGTTAAATAGCTGGAGAAAAAGCGCGGTATCCCGGTATTCATTACCACATCCAGAATGGCTCCCCCACCTACGGCAGTAACCAAGGCAAGAATGAAAGTACCGAATAAATCCATGCGTTTTTCCATCGCAACATGAGCACCGGAAATCGAAAAAGCGGCTACCCCAATAATTTCGATGATGTCCAGCATCTCTTTCATACTTACCTCCTCAGACTATAAAGGAAACAACCAAGCTGTTACAAAAATTGCCAGAGGCAGCATTCCAACCATGAATAACAAGCTTTGAACCGCCGCCCGCGAAGCATAGTCTGGTGCACAATCGTATTGCTGTGCAAAAATTACTGTCATAGTACCACAGGGTAAAGCACTCATAAGAACACAAACCGAGGCTACCAGATGGGGAACCTGAAAAAGCTTCATCGCTCCAATCATTAGCAGAGGGAAAATCAGCATCCGGAAAAAAGACACAAAATAGGAGTATTTATCCCGGATGATATGAATAAAGGGCACGGAGGCCAGACTGGCACCCAGAAGAATCATGGATACAGGAACTGTCATGTTGCCAATTTCAGCAAAGGGCGTTTTTACTATTTCCGGTAAGCGGAAAGGCGAGACAAAAACTAAGATGCTGGCAAAAGAAGAAATCATAATTGGATTAATGAATATCTTCTTCCAGTATATTTTCTTAGTATGGGTGAAGGCAATTGGGGCATATATAAAGATGAAGAAATTATAGATCATATTATAGACCACCCCTAAAAGTAAGCCGGTAGGACCGAAGAGGGAGGCCATCAAGGGAAAGCCGATAAAGCCGGTGTTGGCAAAAACGGTCATAGCCGTGAAAACCGTTTGTTCTTTCGGAGCTAAGGGCAGTTTCTTACTGATGGGTGTCATTATAAGCAGCCCGATGCCATGTAAAAAGATGGCGATAATACCAACGGCAATCATACTTTGAAAAATCTTGGGGTCAAAGGGGTACTGGGAGGAGGTAAAAATGCTAAAGGGCAACAGCGCTACCAGTAAAAAATTTGACAGGCCTTTTTGCATTTCCGGATGGAGAATTTTGGTTTTTCTCAAAATATAGCCCAAGAGAATCATGATGCTAATCTTGACCAATAAAGAAAAAATAACTTCTGTTTCTGCCGACATAGACAACCGCCTTTCTTCTTTCTCTCTAGAGCAATAGTCAGCCTTTTGAAAAAGGCCGAGAAAAAAACAAAAACCGAAGGCGGTTGGCCTTCGGTCTTATTCAAGTTGGTGACCCGTAGGGGAATCGAACCCCTGTCTTCGCCGTGAAAGGGCAATGTCTTAGCCGCTTGACCAACGGGCCGAATATGGTAGCGGCAGTGGGATTTGAACCTACGACCTGCCGGGTATGAACCGGACGCTCTGGCCAACTGAGCTATGCCGCCATAACATCAGAGTTTGCAGGCGCTCCCCCGCAACGCTATTAGATTCTATCAGCCCATAGAGACCTTGTCAACACTTTTTTTGAAAAAAATAAACTTGTGGGCCGAAGTGAGTCGAAGGTATCAGAAAGAGTAAAGAAATAAGCGAGCCCCCAAAGTGCTAAATTTAGGGAGCTCGCTTCTGGATGTATATTTATTTGTTTTGATAAGGTTGTTTTTGCCTTTTGCTGGCAATGACTACAAACAGTGCTCCGGAAATCAGTGCCAAGGTAACAGTACCCGATCTGAAAGTATCCCCTTCTCCGGTCTTAGTAAAGGGCAATCTCTGCCACTGAGCATAGAGGGTCACATCTTTGGCAGGCATCTTATCCGTCGTGAAATTCCAGAGCTGTCCACTGCCGTCAGAAGCTGTATTCCAGCCCATAAAGCGGTATCCTTTGCGGCTCGGCTCGGCAGCAGGCTTGGTAGCGAAATCCCCTTGGCGCAATAATTGTTTGTCAGGGGCTTTTCCTATTGCTCCGTTGAGGTCAAAACTAAGGATAAAAGCATCAGCAAGCTGCCATTGGGCGTAGAGGGTTACATCCTTGGCAGGCATGGTGCTACCGGAGAAATCCCAAGTGGTACCACTACCATCAGAGGCTGTATTCCAGCCCATAAAGATGTAGCCGGTCTTTGTTGGGTCAGGTACAGCCGTTGCCAAGCCCTCAAAAATAATTTCCTGACTGGCGGGGGTATCGCCTTCGCTACCCTGTAGGTCAAAGGAAAGGATATAACGGTTCACTTGCCACTGGGCAAAGAGGATGGTGTTCTCGGCGGGTTTTCTGGTGGTTGCAAAGTCCCACATAATGCCACTACCATCCACCGCCGTATTCCAGCCTATAAAGGTATAGCCCAACCGTGTCGGATCCTCTACAGGCGTAGCCAACTGACCATAGTAAACTTCCTGACTGGGAGGTGCTGAGCGCCCACCACCATTTAGGTTGAAATGTAAGGTGAACCGATCCAGAGCCCACTGGGCGTAGAGGGTAATAGGGTTCGCAGGCATCCGGCTACTGCTAAAGCTCCAGGTGGTACCACTGCCATCTGCCTTAGTGTTCCAACCAACAAATACATGCCCGCTACGGCTGGGATCACCCACCGCTTGCAAGAAGCCGTCATAAGGAACACTCTGACTTACGGGGGCTGTACCACTACCGCCATTGAGAGCAAAGGAAACGGTATAACTGTTTCTTGTCCATTGGGCATAAAGGGTGAGGTTTCGAGCAGGCATCAGGGTAGAAGCAAAGTCCCACTTGGTTCCGCTGCCATCTAGTTCTGTATTCCACTCTTTAAAAGTGAAACCGGAACGCTCCGGAACAGGTACAGCGGTAGCCTTTTCATTAAACACTATGGCTTGAATCGCAGGCATAACGCTTTCGCCACCGTTTAAATTAAAACTCATCACATAAAGATTAGGGCTCCACTGGGCATAAAGGGTTAGGTTATTAGCGGGCATGGTGTCTAGGAAGAAATTCCACTTGGGAGTACCGGCCGGGTTACTGCTCCAGCCCATAAAGCTATGTCCTTCCCGACTTGGCTCTGGGGGCTTGGGAACCAATTGTCCAAAGACCACTGGCTGGTTATCCGGTACGGGACTGCCACCATTACCCTGAAAACTTACTACGTAGCTATTAATAGACCACTGAGCATAAAGGGTCAGATTCTCTGCTGGCATCCGGGTAGTAGCAAAGTCCCAAGCCAGACCCTGACCATTTGGCTCTGTGTTCCAACCGGTAAAAGTAAATCCGGTACGGCTGGGCTCAGACACCGCCGATGCCAAATCACCAAAGACAATCAGCTGAGAGTCAGGGGCAAGAGAATCACCGCCATTGACATGGAAGTGGAGGTTATAACTGTTAATTTCCCACTGGGCATAGAGAGTAACCGCATTATCAGGCATCAGGGTGGAAGCGAAATCCCAAGTAGTGCCGCTACCATCAGAAGCCGTATTCCAGCCAGTAAAGCTATGACCTTCACGAGTTGGATCGGCTACTGGAATAGCCAAACTCTCAAAGACTACATCTTGAGTCGGAGGCAGTTCACTGTCTCCCCCTTGCAGATCAAAGGAAAGAGTATAGCTGTTTATATCCCATTGGGCAAAGAGGGTGGTATCTTGGGCTGGTTTCGTGGTGTTATCAAAATCCCACACTGTACCGCTGCCATTTTGCAGCGTGTTCCAACTTCTAAAACTATGGCCTGTGCGAAGAGGATCAGCTACTGGACTGGCTAAATCACCAAAAAGCACCTCTTGACTAGCTGGGGCTAAACCTAAGCCACCATTTATATTAAAATGTAAATTAAAAGTATCCAGCACCCACTGGGCGTAAAGCGTCACAGGGGCAGCAGGCATCCGGCTACTGGCAAAATCCCATGTAATGCCACTGCCATCCAAAGCCGTATTCCAACCCACAAAGACATGTCCCAAACGCAGAGGATCAGCTACAGGCGTGACCAAACCCTGATAAGAAATACTTTGGCCTTGAGGGGGGACTCCATCACCCTGATTCAGATCAAAAGTAACTGGATAATTATTTCTCGTCCATTGAGCAAAGAGAGTAACCTCCTGAGCAGGCATCGTAGTAGAGGCAAAGTTCCACGTAGAGCCACTGCCGTCTGGCGCTGTATTCCAGCCATTAAAGGTAAAGCCACTGCGCACAGGATCAGTTACCGCTGTAGCCGTTGTGCCAAAGACTACTGGCTGACTGGCAGGATTAAGACCCTCGCCACCATTTAAGTGAAAGTGCAACATGTAACTATTCACCCGCCATTGAGCATAGAGGGTAAAGTTTTCTGCCGGCATGGTATCTAAAGCAAAGTTCCAAGTATGACCGCTACCATCCGCTGCCCGATTCCAACCGATAAAACTATGACCTAAGCGACTGGGATCAGGGGGCTGAACAATCAGTTGGCCAAAATCTATAATCTGACCAATGGGAGCAGGACTATCCCCGCCATTCACCGAAAAATCAACCGTAAAGCTGTCTACTCCCCATTGGGCGTAGAGGGTAATGTCCCGGGCAGGCATCCGATCCAGAGCAAAATTCCACATAGAACCACTGCCGTCCAGCTCTGTATTCCAGCCTCTAAAGGTATAGCCTAAACGACCGGGATTGTCTACCGGCTGTGCCAAGGTATCAAAAAACACTTGTTGTTTTTCGGGGGGCGTAGTCTGGCCACCATTCAGGTAGAAAGTCAAATTATAGGCATTCACTTCCCACTGGGCGTAAAGAGTTACTGGATTAGCAGGCATAGTAGTGGTAGCAAAATCCCAGGTAATACCACTGCCATCGGTCGCTGTGTTCCAACCACTAAAGCTGTGCCCCTCACGGATAGGATCAGCTACTGCTGTAGCTAGACTATCAAAGATCACGTCCTGAGGTGAAGGTGTAACACCCTGACCACCCTGCAGTTCAAAGGTTAAAGGATAGCTGTTAATCTGCCACTGAGCATAAAGGGTAGTATCTTGTGCCGGTTTGGTGGTAGTAGCAAAATTCCAAGTAATACCACTACCATTCTGCGCTGTGTTCCAATGGAGGAAGCTATGGCCCACTCGATTCGGATCACTTACGGGAGTAGCCAACTGACCAAAAGGGACTTCCTGACTGGAAGGTGCCAACCCAGAACCTCCGTTCAACTGAAAGTGCAGGTTAAAAGTATCTAGATCCCACTGGGCATAGAGGGTCACAGGTTGGGCAGGCATCCGGCTACTGGCAAAGTCCCAGGTAATGCCACTACCATTCTGGGCAGTGTTCCAACCAATAAAGACATGACCTAAATAACTGGGATCAGCTACAGGTTCGGCCAAATACTGGTAAAGAACACTCTGGGTAACTGGGACTGCCCCAGTACCACCATTGAGCGAAAAGCTGAGGTTATAGCTGTTTCTTGTCCAGATAGCATAAAGGGTTAGGGAATTAGCAGGCATCGTACTTATATCGAAATTCCAATAGCTTCCGCTGCCATCTGAGGCTGTATTCCACCCTTCGAAAGTAAAACCGCTACGAACAGGCTCCTCTACAGCCGTAGCCCGAGCACCGAAAAAGACTTCCTGACTGTCTGGATTTGCACCAGAGCCACCATTCAAATGGAAATGGAGCATAAAGCTATCCAGACTCCACTGGGCATAAAGGGTAAAATTCTGTGCAGGCATAGGGTCTAAAGCAAAGTTCCAATAGACACCGGAACCGTTCTGTTCCGTATTCCAACCCAAGAAGCTATGTCCTAGCCGACTAGGATTGCCCGGGTCAGTCAAAAGTTCACCAAAGACAATCTCCTGAGGGGTAGGCGCAGGGGTATCCCCGCCATTAACATTAAAACTAGCTACATAAGTATTTATTTCCCACTGAGCATAAAGGGTAAAGTGCTGGGCAGGCATAGGCATAGTAGAAAAATCCCACATCACGCCTCCTCCACCAGCTTCTGTATTCCAACCCAAGAAAGTATGCCCTTCCCAGGCCGGTACTTCAGGTAGGGAGATTGGGCTGTTAAACTCCACTACCTGTTCCTCAGGAGGAAGGCCATCACTGCCATTCAGATCGAAATCCACTACAAAAGACTCAATCCGCCATTGGGCATAAAGGGTGAAATGATTAGCAGGCATGGTCATAGTAGAAAAATCCCACATCACCCCACTTCCATCGGACGCTGTATTCCAGCCTAAAAAACCATGTCCCAAACGGGTAGGGTCACCGGGATCAGGAATTACTTCATCGAAGTCAATACTGACGGGGCTAGGTGTAACACTGTCCCCTTGGTTAATGTCAAAGGTAACGGTAAAACGATCAATCCCCCATTGAGCATAGAGCGTTACATCTGCCGAAGGCATGGTGTTAGTAGTAAAATTCCAGAGAACTCCGCCTCCGTCCGAGGCTGTGTTCCAGCCCAGAAAACTAAAACCAATCCGCTCTGGATCAGGGACAGGATTAGCCAAGCCAGAAAAAGGAACACTCTGACTCTCTGGAGGAGCGCCAGTACCACCATTTAGATGGAAGGTCAGGTTATAGCGATTTACTTCCCACTGGGCATAGAGAGTGACTGCTGCTGCAGGCATGGTAGAAGTAGCAAAATTCCAGCTGTTACCACTACCGTCTGAGGCCGTGTTCCAGCCTACAAAACTATGTCCCTCTTTCACCGGATCAGGTACCGCTGTGGCGGTACTACCAAAAACCACCAGCTGAGGATCTGGTGCAGCCCCATCCCCGCCTTGAAGATCAAAGCTCAAAGAATAGCTATTAATCTGCCACTGAGCAAAGAGGGTAGTATCTTCAGCAGGAACGGTATTAAGACCAAAATCCCAAGTGGTTCCACCGCCATTTTGAGCCGTATTCCAAGACATAAAATCATGTCCTTCGCGAACCGGATCATCTACCGGTGAGGCCAGCTCTCCAAAGAGCACCTCTTGACTGGCAGGGGGAAGTCCACTACCGCCATTTAAATGGAAGTGTAAATTAAAGGTATCCAGAACCCATTGGGCATAGAGAGTCAGAGGCGCTGCTGGCATGGTACTACTGGCAAAATCCCACGTCACACCATCTCCACCTACCGCCGTATTCCAACCCACAAAGACATGACCCAAACGACTGGGATTTGCCACAGGCTCTACTAGACCTTGGTACAAAATGCTTTGTCCGGTGGGGGCTTCTCCGTCACCACCATTAAGCTGAAAGGTCACCGGATAACTGTTTCGACTCCATTGAGCAAAGAGGGTTACTTCCTGAGCCGGCATCCGGCTACTTAGGAAATCCCAAGGCTGACCGGAACCATCTAAAGCTGTATTCCAACCCTCAAAAGTAAAGCCGCTACGAGTCGGTGGAGTTACGGGCGTGGCCAAACTGTCAAAGACCACAGACTGGCTTTCTGGATTCGCACCAGAACCACCATTAAGATTAAAGTGCAGCATATACCGATTGGCACTCCACTGGGCGTAAAGGGTAATATCCCTACTGGGCATGGTATCTAAGGCAAAATTCCAGGTACTGCCGCTGTTATCTGCCGCTGTGCTCCAGCCGTTAAACCTGTGTCCCGTACGCACCGGAGCCGGATTAGGCTCGCTGATGAAACCACCCGGGAAGAGACTTTGGGTAGGTGGCGCAGGCTCTTCTCCACCGTTCAAGTCAAAATTCGCCCCGAAAACTACACTAAAACGGGAGAAGTTTGTGGTTCGCCATCCTCCCAGCATGGTATCTAACTCAGCCGAAGAACCAGAAAGAATGCCGGCATTTCCTGTTAATAAGCTGGCACCTGAGAAAGGAGAAGGGGCTGTCGGATCTCCATTCTGATCCGTGCCTCTCTGCCATACTGCGATTCCGGTATTAAGAAGCTGGAGTTGTGGGGCTGTGGCAGAATTAATAGTAAAAGCAGCTGCGCTTGCAGTGCGATTCTGAAAATTATAAAATTTGGGGGTATCTAGGATAATCCGGGAGTTCGCATTGGTTAAATTGATTGCCTGATTTGCATTAGTACCGATTAAGCTAATGGTAGCACCGGGATTGCCCAGTAGAGATAATGGCCTACCACTATCAGAAAGGATGACATTAACTTGGCTTTCAAAGCTAAAGATAGCATCAGTGTCGACTCGAATAGAAGCAACTGTAGCGTTACCAAAGCCAAAAAGGCCTGAGGCGGAACCTACTAGCCCTCTCATTTCGGCACCTGGGTAGACATCAATCCAACGATAGCCAGTAAACATCCCGCCAATTAAATTACTATTATTACCAACGAAAAGGCTGCCTGATCCAAAAGAGATAAATTGGGTTGCATTAACGGCATTATTACTGATTTGAACTGTAGAATTAGGCTCCAATATAGCACTAACAGTACCACGAAATCTTTCGGATTGGGTATTGTTAATGGTAACTTGATTACGGAAAAAGACACGAAAACGGTCAGCAGAGGTACCACTGGCTACCTGAGAACGAATAAAGTTACTAAAAGGAGTACTGTCACCAGTATAAGAGACGTTATCAAGAATTATGTCCCAGGTCAATCTTGATGTGGAGCCGGTACTCTGTACAAGTATTAGTGGAAATAGAGTATTAATACTCTGCCTACCACCGGCTGTAATAATATTTCTAAGCATAAAGGTTCGAACTGGCGGGGTAGCGGTAGTATTACGCAAATGAAAAAAGCTTCCTTCAGAAACATTGGGAGATGTAACCGTAAGCCTATGACCTTGACCATCAATCATCAAATTGCGGTTGATTCCTGTGGTTGAAATAGTAGTAACAGCATTGCCACTGACAGCGATATCCTGCTCTAGAAAAATCTGGGTAATGTTTTGGTTCCGTAGGGCATCGCTTAACTGTGTTGCATTACTCACGTTGGCGATTGTACCTGTGAAATTTTCGCTTTGCGGCGTGGGTAGCGGGTCAAGAACGAACTGGCTACCTTCAGCGTTAGTAGAAGACTTCCCTAAGCTGATAGAAATAAGCAGAACGATGAGGGGAATTGCCAGAAATAATAGTAGGAGTCTACCTTTATATGCATTGTAATTATTTTTCATATTAGCACCGTCCTTTACAGTTTTATCTATTCTTATTTTATCACTGGCGGACATAATTAGACATGTTTTATTTGCAATTTGTCGAATAATATGAAGGTAATATGAAGAGAATAGTTGTGAAACAAAAAAACTACCCGGCAATTAAAAATTACCGGATAGTTTGATTGAACTTTAAAACCATTATGTAGGACTAATAGGCAAAAATATTATTTACTTATTAATCCTGATTAATCCTGAGGTGTAAATTTCTGGAAATCCCTAAAGGGATCTTGGATATCTTTAGTATCTCCACCGAGCCGGTGAATCGCAGATAGCGTTTCATAGAAAAATTGACGGTCAATTTCGTGAATATGGCGTTCCAAGTAACTTTTTAGGAGGGGGATAGCCCTGCCATCGCCATAATCCCCTAAGCAAATCGCACCAATAACCTTATGCTCCATCTTGCGAAAGGCCTCTTTCAAACAACGGAAAATCTCTTCGGAGGGCTCCTGAATACCAATTTCAGTTAAGTAAATAATTAGATATTCGAATGGCCCATTCAAATTTGAGGCCATAGCTACACTAATTCTACCTAGAAGCTCCGGTACAATGGTAGCGCCAAAGTCTACGCAGAAGGTTTTCATGCTGTCTGCCAGCAGTTCATCAGGTACTTCTATACTACAAAAGCGATCTAAAAAAGGCTTAATTGCCGGTTCATACTGCCATTGTCCCAAGACCCGAAGAGCTGCTAAAGGGATGGCTAGTTGTTCTCGAAGTGCCAGTTCAGCCTCTTCGTCGAAACTGTCCTTCGATGAAATCTGCCAGTCCTGACTTAGAGCTAAGGCTAAAAGGCTTTCGGCGGCCTGCTGACCAAAGGCTCCTAGACGAAGGAGCAGTAAATCAGGCATGTCACCGTCAATCCGCTGGGCGGCGATGGAAAAAACCTCCAAGGTATCTTCTAACGCTAACAAGGAATCAAAGAAGCCCTCAGGTGTATTGTCTTCCAAACCATCTAGTTCTTGACTAAACCAAGGTTGAATACTGTTAAGGACATTTATTTGTAGTTGCCTTTGAAATTCGGGCATTTGTAAGGCTCGTTCGTCAGTCACACTTTCTAACAGTTGGTCGTAAACTTCTCCCAATACCCTGTTGTATTCCTCAAAAAGATAAACGGCTTGCTTTTGTTTATGAGAATTCATCAGAAACCTCCTTGGATATGATAAAGACCCGAAGCGAAATGACTTCGGGTCTTCTGTGTTGGAGGCGCCACCCAGAATCGAACTGGGGAGTAAAGGTTTTGCAGACCTCTGCCTTACCGCTTGGCTATGGCGCCGCTAGCAAGAGCAACGGAAAAATCATAACATCAATCAGCTGTCCCGTCAACTGCTTTTTATTCCTAAGATTTTATGTTATAGTGAATCGTCTAAAGAATAGTCCAGAGGGTGCTTAGCTCAGCTGGGAGAGCACATGCTTCACACGCATGGGGTCGTAGGTTCAAGTCCTATAGTACCCACCAAGAGAAGTCCTAGAGCAGTAGTTGTTCTAGGACTTTTAGATTACTGCTTTAGCAAGTTGAGCACTGAAGAGTGCGAAACAAAAAACCACCCGC
>CAZFHA010000005.1:88414-156238 GCA_964518595.1 uncultured Oscillospiraceae bacterium | reverse complement strand
TCTTGCCATGGCCTCTCGACTTTGGTCATAACTGAGTTTGAGTTCCGCAACAACGGAAGAATTCTCACCATATTTTTTTCTCGCAAATTCTAGAGCCGCCTGATTTTCCTCGACAGCTTTTTTCTGTGCTGCTATTACCTTACTTAGACCTTCAATTTTTACTTGTAATTCACCTTGAGCATTACCAACTGCTCTCATTTCTGCAGCTGAGGCATTCATCTCAGCCCTATAAAGCTCTTGCTCTTTATTTATTTTTTTGATGGCATCGGTATATTTCTGAGCACCATCAATAGAAAAGATTGTTTTTATTTCTGTTGTGGCCATCGTTGCCACCTCCTGTATATTCTATTCATTTTTTGTAGAAGAAAATTATCTGCCAGGATTTTTTTGCTATTAATAGAGCTTCGAACCAAATAAGCCCTATAAGCGAACTTATATTAGTAATCTTATAGCTAATTAGTTTCTCTTTTCTTTTAGACACAGAATTACTATAGCCAGCTCCGGTCTTGATCATAAATTTGATCATCTCCGTGGTCTAATAGATAACGTTTTTTGTAGTGAATCATCGAGCGTAATGTCAAGTTCATAAATTCCGTCTCAGAAAAATGCTGTTTTCTAAAGAACCATATCCAGAACCCCCAATCAATATGGTTACTCTTTCCCGTTTCCTTTTTCTTTTCCGCTTGCGTATCTGGCCAAGACTCATCAACGCCCTCCGCCAAATTACGTTCTGGCTCCGGCATATAGTTTTCAATTCCGTCAGATACAACTTCTAAATAAGTTGAAATAGCTTCACTTTTAAAAAAACTACTGAATTTATTTATGTCCATGTTTGGATCGGCAGCTTTGATAGCACCATAAAGCAGAGCAACGACAGATCTGAGCTTTCCATTTCCAAGTTCATCAATAATTTCAGATAATTCTTTCTTTTCATCATAGATTTTTTTATAATAGCTCTCCGCTTCTTTCATGGATCTGTTATTCCAGAAAAGCTTAACATGAACTTTTCCTAATATTAATATATTTTCATAACTAGTAAAATCTGACAAAATAATTTTTTCCATTTTACGAATAAGGGGAGCTTTTAGCTCCCCCTCTCCTCTTCAATTATTGAACTGGTGTAACTGCTGCTGGCTCTTGTACTGAATCAAACCAAGCCTCAAATGCAGCAGAATCTAGATTCGGTGTATCCTGACGCATGGTGTATTTAATCAAGCCATCAAAATCACGCTTGTAGAATCTTGCTACTAGATTATGAGTTTGGAAAGTAATACCTTCCTTTTTAACTGTATCAACGGTTTCAACAAATTCCTTAAAGCGGCCCTTGTATAAAAGCACACGCTTATAAAGATCTGGACCAGCGCCATCACCTTTACTCAATAACTCTTCCCAGCCTAAAGCCAGCAATGGTCCCATATCTGTATTCTTATAAACAAGACCACCATTACTGTCTAAGCGATGACCCAGAAGCTGAGCTCTAATGGTATCAGTCAGCTGTGACGCATTAATAGTTACATCAATAGCATTCAAATGGGCTAATTCATCCTCTACTCCATTATCACTTTCTAGCAAAGCTTCTGTCAGTACAGGAGTTGTAACAATCTGAATTGCTCGAGAGACTTTAATTGCTGTACCATACTCAGCCGGTGTATCAGTAGTGTCAGTTCCTTCCTCAAGGAGAAATGCTGTTAAACGTCTTACGCCAATTGGTTTTCCTACATATGCCATATTTTATAACCTCCATAAATTATGTATGCGTCCAGCGAATTCTTATATTATTCGGCTGTCGCTCTCTGTTGTTCTGAAAAAGACTACTCAAGATGCTATCTGTTTGCTTCACCTTGAAGATATATCATTTTTCAGACTTTCCTTAACTTTCATCTTAGCTATATCATTCCTTTTGTTAGCCTTTGCCAATAGACTTGATTTAACTTATAGCCTAGCATTAGAATTCCGAGAAGATGAAAGTCCTTCTTTTCTGTGCCTGTACTTTTCTTTTTGCCTGTAGCTTTTTAGAAGTTCTATGCCTAACAAGTAGAACTATATTCTTTTACTATTGAGCTACAAAAGCAGATCATGATTCATTCATACGCCATACTAACAACCTCCTAAAAATCGTAGACTCGACAAGAGAATGTATACAAAATTCTGGTGTCGCTTTCTGATGGTTTAGTAAAAAGGCTCTCCGAAACATTCGGGTATTGTACAAATTCAAAAGGTACACCTTTTTCTACTAACTGGTCTTCGATTCCCACCTTGATTGGATCTTCATCCAAATAGGAAACTCTTTCGATATATGCCCATATTATTTTGTCTTCTAAGCTATCGTCAGAATCTAGAGTGTCTGAAGTTCCCCTCTTAGTAATGATCGTATATACTTCATTGACTTCAACTATTCTATTACCGGTAGTGGCTGGGTCAATGAGAGCTACAATTTCTTCAAGTTCTGAAAAAGAAATCATTGTCTATTCCTCCATGGATATTTGGTTAAATTCTCTTCTTCAATGGTGCGCACCAAAGAAATTAAAGGAGAGGGCTATCTTTCTTCGCCGAATTCCTGTCACTAATCAATTGCTTCTAAAAGCAAGCAAACCTCAAAGGATTAATTCAAAGCAGCATTGTAGAAGCAAAGTCAATAGTGATTTAAAATACACTGACTTTACATGTTGGTTTATCTATCCAACTTCTGTAATTGAAGGACTTCTCGACTAAGGTGGTAATTACCTCACTAGTAGGTTTAACTTTGAATTCCCCTTACTCCAGTAATTGATCTACTATAAATTGAATAAAGAATAAATGTTTGTCTTGCCAATGAATAGTTCTTATAGTTTCCTCTACCATGGTTATGGAAAACGTTAGATAATTATTTCTCTCTTGACCTCACTTGTGTACGTCTACACACCATAACTTTACATGTCTTGACAGCTACTGTCAACGGACAGAACTGGTCAAAAGTAGTCAGCATTAGACAATAATTTAATATTCTTTTACTTTTGTAAATTTACATAACTAATTTGTTCTTTTATCCAGGAATCAGCGATTAATCCAATTGCTTCATCCCTTCTCCTTGATACTGTCTTAGGACTTAAACAGACCTTTTTGGCAACCCGCTCCCAAGTTTTTACACCCTCATAATATCCGAGAATAATAATCTCCTGGTGAGAGGGTGGCAACTCAATCACACGTGAGAGAAGAAATTCTATTTCCTGCATGCGTGCTTCTATTATTTGTTTTGAGCGGACATGCGTGGAGGTAAGACCGCTAATCTCTCTATCAATTTTTTCTATATTTGATAACATTTTGGCCGTTGGATCACAGGTTTTAGTACTGCCAACTGATCCGTACTGTACAGCTGGCAAAGAAACTGCTTCAATTACATCACGCAAAGAATCTGCATCTTCTATTAGACTTAGTCCTCTTTGACAGTTAATTGTTAGCTGACGCCAATTTTCCAACATATATTTAACATATTGAATGGCAGTTGTTCTTTTATTATCCACTTTTGCAACCTCCTAATTTATGTTTGCGCATTTTAGCGTACACATATGCTCCCGCAATGTGCTCCGATCTTTTGACTGTTATTTCAAGAAGAGTACAATTTGGAAACTTCAAAGTAAATATTTTTCCAGCTTGCTCCTCCATCTGTAATGCTATTCGCTCAATTTGCCGAACAGTAACCTTATGATCAGAAATCGTTTCAATAGGTTTTTTTAAATTTCTTGAAGCTGCCCATCTTTTTTGACCTTTAGGGTTCTTTACTATATATCGCCCTAGTGCCTCTAAGCCAAATTCATTGGGTTTTAGTCGGTCACAATTAGCCCAACCGAAAGTCCAAAGCCTTTCCGCAGCATCTCGATCCATATTAGACATTACGATATGGTGATGTATTCTTCTGCTCTTGGCGCCTTCTGCATTCCCCCATTCTATAACGTAAAGATATTTTAGCTCTGGCAAGCTGTTTGTCTTTCTCCAACTCTTGACTCTTCGAATATAGTTTCTAATATCATTTTGCGCTTGCGCTTGATCTGGGGGATCTCCCGCATATGTTAAATGACAAACCAAATCTGAAGAGTCAAAATTACTATTAAGTAATCTGATAACTTTTTTTCTTGTATTTCTTTCATTCACCGCTAATTGTGATTCTGGTGTGATTCTATTTTTGGCTGCCTTTACTTTGCTTACATAAGCATTTTTATATATTGGATACACTTCACAGTCTACAAAATTTCCAGCTCTAATTGTTTTTGTACGATAGTGTAAAACTTCATGTTGCTGGGTAATCTCCTCAATTGAAATCCGATTTTCCAGATTAAACAGAAGTTCGTAATCTTCTTCTTTTTTCCTTCGTTTTACCATAGTAATCCTCGTTGATTTAGTAATATCTATTACAAGCCTGATAATTAAACCCCTGCATTTAATATTTTTATATATATAAATAAGTAAATGATGAAATACAGCTTTATATAAGCATGATCAGAAAACGTTAGTCACAAAATTTGGAGGCGGTAACAGCTTTCTCTAATTCCATCAAGACCCAGACGCACATATGCTATTCAATAAAATTATTATTCTAATAGATCTATCAAAACTTTTATCGCTCTTATGGCTAGTAGCCATAGGAATCCGAGAGAATCTTTTTTACCTCTTTCGCACTTATTAAGTATAGCTCTGAAATAATGGTAATTTGCAGTTCTTTATCTTTAGCATCCCTATACATCACACAGATATCTTCTATATCTTGTCTACTTAGTACCATCAAAGCCTCCTTTTCAAAATTATGAAACATACTAAAAATTATTTAGTTATCAGTAAGCTTCTCACCGTACTGTACTGCTAACAATGTCTGATGATATTGTTAGCAGTACAGGTATTTGGGTTATCGAAAACACTAGTAAAATATTTACTCTTAGATTTAGTACTTGCATTAATTCTTTACAATGATTACCAATCGCTAAAGAAAGATGAAAAATCTTTATCATCTTCAAGTTTATTTTTACTCTTAATTGGTGTACCTAATGTTTTTACATCTGCACCTCGGCAAATCTTAGATGTTGCCTTTTTATTATCTGGTTGTACAGGTGAATATTTATTCTCTTTTCTCACAGGAAAGCAATCACAGCGCTCTGATGCGCTGTCCAAATTAGCGCCACAGTTTGGGCATGTCCACATATAGGTTACCTAGCCTTTCTTCTGTTTACTTTTGTTTGCTTTAGAAATAGCATTTAAAAATAATGCATTTATTTTAATTACAAAACCGCAACCAAACTTACTAAAGTCCTTTGGAAGGAAGTTACTGTTGCGCTATCGTTTCTACTTCATTACTCTGTCCTTCTCTTAGTCCTTCACTAAAGCTATTAATAAAAATTTCATCACTAATGATTTCAAATTTGTCCATAGCTCTTGCTACTTTAGCTATATTTTTTCCAAATGCTCTTATTGCAGCAATTGCGCTTAAACCAGAAATTTTTCCATAATCTCTAATAAAAATTTGATCGCCTTTGCCAAATACCTTAATTTCCCATTCCGGTTCTGAATTGTTCTTTACATCATTAATTGACTCTTGAATTTTTTCAAAAATTTTTGGCGAAATACCACTGCTGGCAACTTGTTCTGCCATTGCTTCAGCTAAAAAAACTGTCCATAAAAGTCTGATCTTATCCGATGTTGTTTCTGTTGAAAACCTAGCAAATACTTCTAAGAGAATTTCTTTCTGATAGTCCATAATTTGTTGACTCTTAAGTAATCGAGCAAGAGCCGCCATCATACTGATAATTGCTGTGCTATCAACAACACCATCCATATTTACCGAAATTTCACCATCTTCGGTTAGTGCCATAAATAAAAGGCTTTCTGCACTTATACTTTTTGCCTCTGCTATAACCTGATCTTTGTTATTTTTGGCATATAATTCTATGTTCATGAATATTTCCTCACTTTTCATTGTTAGTAGCTTTTTACAGATTTAGCTGCTTAATTTATATAAATATATTTTTAATATTTATAATTACTTAACCAAAATTTTTTATTCCGAAAACTAAACCTCATCCCCTGCATACTCATGTTGTCTTTTAAAATCTTTTGCTTATCTTGCAATTTATTTAACTAGAGATTTGTCCACAATTCTAATATACCTTTATAATTTATATGCTTAGCATCCACAGCAAATCCATCTGCAACCCATTGATTTCCAACGAGATATATAACTCTATTTTTTAAATTTTCACAATTCAAAGTTTCTTACTCAGATGAATAATTGCATATGAACAAATGCAATTTCGTGTATTTGCAATCATTTTAGCTGTATGGAATAAGCTCTTCTGAAAGCTGGGTATAAGTCTGCTCTGCTCTGCTGTTTTACCATAACTATACCTCCTTTCTTATCTCCACACTTGTCCACTTAGTGGTCACAAAGGGGAAAAAAATGTGAGTAAATTTTTCCTCACTATCAATCCCTAAACATTCAACTAAATCTAAAATATCGTCCAAATCAGGTTTTTGAAGACCACTTAATATCCTTGATGTTTTATTTCTACTCCATCCAATTTTAGAAGCAAATTGAGATATATTTTTATATTTCGATAATGCTTCTTCTCTAAGTCTATTAATATCACCCATCAGATTATTACCCCCGTCTTTTTTGTGGACATATACAATATACGTCTTTCTTCAAAAAACGTCAACCACTTTGTGGACTTTTTCTTATTTTTTTGTCTCTTTTGTTGATTTTCTGATCACTTATGGTACTATAGAATCAAGAAGGAGTTTATATATGAAATTAGTATCTGATTTTCAAAAAAGGTTTAGGGAATGTTTGAGGTCGAATAATTATACCCTAACCGAGTATGCCAAAATAATTAATGTCTCGAAGCAAACTATAAGCGCTTACTGCAACGGTGTTAGAAAGCCGAAGTTGCCTATGATTAAAAATATTGCTGAATCTTTTGGCGTATCTGAGGCATGGTTACTTGGCTTTGATGTGGAGAAATTTTTGCCTTACATTAATTATAAAATAACAAAGGAAGAATATGAGCTGCTTATCCTCTTTAAAAACACACCTCCTGAGGGGCAAACAGCTGCATTAGCAGTATTAAATAGTTTCAAAGTCGTGAACCATCCAAGCAAAAACGTTGTATAATAGACTTTTTCTCTGTAATTAGCGAGCTTCAGATTTTTTCATGATATTCAAATTATTTATTATGGTTCTAACTTTAATCGACTGTAGTTTAGTTAGGTTATTTGACTTCCTATATCTGTTTGTCTAAACACAACGTCAACATTACGCATAAACTTGTAACATACAAGAATAAAATTTCTAATTATATGTTTAAAATCTTTCTAAGAAATTTACGACTGTACCCTATAAGCTAATTTGCCATTGTTTATTAGACTGCAGGTTTTTCTCAATAACTTTCTCGTTCCCTGTGAGGGTGCCGAGAAGAAGTTCGCCCTGAGTCGGGTTGTAGGGATTCGGTGCAAGCAAATAGCCCGCTTTCAGACGGTTCATAAACCAATGGGGGTAGTGACAAGGGATATCGGTCCGACGGGAGACAGAGAGTATCATGGGTTATGCTCCTTTAGCCACTGCTGGGAGGCTCTGAGCCCGGCAATCGTTTTTACTTCTATAACAACACGGCATTGGTGTTGGGAAGCCAGGGTTAGATAATGTTTAAGATTTACCTCACCTTCACCAAGGGTCAAGTGGTCGCTTTTCCCCTTGGCATCATGTAGATGCATGTGGTACAAATCGTCCAAGTAGTTTTGGAGAACAACTTCATCCGCATAGTTGCCAGATGCGCTATGCCCTACATCCAAGGTGATTTTAAAGGCAGGACTTTCCAATAAACAAGCCAGCCCTTTGACTAGAAATGGCTTGTCAGCAAACTGATTACAATTCTCAACGCAGATTTTGATGTTAGCGGTGCCTATTGCTTTTTCACAGGCCTGGCGAAAAAGTTGCAGCTTGCGTAAATAGTCTTCTTCATACTTCTGAAAAAGGTACAGTCTTTTTTCCGGTAAGGTGAACCAAACGCCTGGGTCTAGGTGCATATTTAGCACGGGGATTGATAATTCCTTAGCTAGTTTAATTGTTTCTATAACTGTGTCCTATAGGCAGCAGCAACTTCTTCATTGAAGCTACTGGGGGATAGGTTTTCCTCCAAATGAATGGTGTAGTAGATGCCATAGCGCTGGGCGATTTCCTTAAGCTGTGCTATTTGGATTTTGTCTGTTTGATATTCTGGGAGGTTCATGTTTAGCTCAATAAATTGCAGCCCCAATTCTTGGCAAAGGGCAGCCGCTTCTATTAATGTGTCCTGTTCTAAAAGTACTTGCATACCATAGTCCATATTGCTTACTTATAGCCCAGTTAGCTGCGGCTACTCCTCTCCCTGAAGTAAGTGCACTATCCCTAGTATCTCCTCCTTGTCTTCAATGAGCTCAATGCACAAGTTGCTCTATTGGATTATTACAAGGCTAAATCAACCATCATAAATTAATCTTCTAAGGTAACTTGAGTAATGATGAGTTCTGGGAATTCATAAACTGATTCAAGGACATCGTAGCTTCCATAATCAGTGCCTGGACGAACCTTTAATTTAAGTGCAAAGGAAAAGCGCACTTTATTGTAATCTTCTCTAAAGGTATCAATAATTCCCAAAATTTTCACTGTATCGTCCTCAAAAACAACTTCTCTTGTTTCAACGAAAGAAGAATCTGCATAGTTTTGATAACCCATCCTAACATTATATTCAGCCATATTAAACATAGATATCGATTTTGCATTTATGTCACTCATTTTATAGTCTGAAGCAGCCGTTTTGTAGCGTAAAAGATTCAAAACATAGTTGGATGCAAACCGAGCGGCCAAGGACTCTTTTTGATAAAAATTTCCATAGGTTAAACGCACACTATTACTCTTCACACGTCCATCTTTTGTCTCAGCATAAATATCCACAACCCCCTCTTTGTGCAACTGAATATGACCTTTTGCAACATTGTTGCTATCAATTTCTGTCACAACGGAAATGACACTGGGATCAGAGGAAACCCAAATAATATCGTTAACATCATCAAGAGTCTTTAGTTCTTTATTGGCAAAGGATTGAATCTTCATGGCAAAAAACTCTGCATCGTATTTAGCTGCTTCTGAGCTAATTAATGTAGATTCCTCTCTTTTGCTATAACCATAAAAATCAAGCCCCCTATAACTTATATCAACTTTCTGAATTGCTTCCAGTGGATTATCTACAATTACTGTGACCGGCTTACTTTTCAAACTCCCATCCAGTGACTCTGCATGGATGGTATAAATACCACGGGCGTCTTGAGCAATTCCAGCTCGCAAACGGACTTCATCAGAAGTAGTATATTTTTTTTCAACAGCAACAGAGATCTTTGTTGGGTCACTGCTTACCCAACGAATTAACTTTGAAAGTCCCTCACTTTCTTTAATAGGTCTGTCTCCTGAATAGGCTCTCGCTCTAACAAGTGACAGTATATTATCCACTGATTTATTTGAATTAGTAAAATGATAATCACTAGAACCAATCCCCACTAGCTCGACTTCTGTCACCTCAATCACAGGCTTTTTATCTTTTTCAACTCTACTAGAACTACACCCCGCTACCATGATTAATAGCAAACTACTTAGTAAAATTACAACGACTAATTTTTGAATCTTCACAGACAACCCCTCCATTTTAAAACCACAGCTACGTTACACCCAAAATGACAAACTGTTTTAATTTTACCTGTAAGTCTAAAATAATACAATTATGGGGGCTGATTCTGGCTCCTAAAGATCAGAAAAGTTCCGTGTTCTAAACATTCAAAACTAAAGCTTTTGCTTGCCAAATCAACAACTTATTCAAACAAACTAATTTGGCGATTTTTGTACTTTCCTTGGTATAGTTCAATGATATCCGGCATCCGATACAAAAGACCCTGTCTTTGACATTCTTTTTTGAATAGAGCGTAGAGTTCTCGCCCTCTGGGGCTGGAGCAAGAGTATTTGTCACCGAACTGCTGCCGGTATTGTGCTGCCAGACCAGGAAACAGCCGGTCTAGTTGTTGGTAAAAGTAGTCCCGCTGATTAGAGCGCAAGGTTACGCCCATAGCCGGATAAATAAACTGTGCTCCGGCTTCCCGGGCAGATTGGACAATGCCCAAAATATTTTCCGGTGTATCATTAATAAAAGGTAAAATAGGCATGAGCAAAATCCCCGTACAGATTCCGGCCTGAGCAAGTTTTTCAATAGCCGCAAATCTTTGACTGGAAGGGGCAACCCCTGGCTCCAGCTTACGGCAAAGCTGGTCATCTAAGGTAGTAATGGTAATCTTTACTAAAGCTGGTTGGTACTGCTGAATTTCCTTTAAAATATCAATGTCTCTTGTCACCAGAGGGCTCTTGGTCGCGATAGCGGCGCCAAAGCCAAAGGCTGAAATCAGTTCTAAGCCATGTCTGGTGAGCTGGGCTTCTTTTTCATAGGGATTGTAAGGATCGCTCATGGCACCGGTAGCAATGACCCCGGTTTTAGTTTTGCTCTGGAGATTTTTGCGAATTATGCCCAAGGCATCGGCCTTGGCTTTGACATGATCAAAATCCGGAATATGATAGCAATCACTGCGGCTATCACAATAGATACAACCGTGATTGCAGCCGCGATAAATATTCATGTTGTAATCCGCTCCAAACCAGGCGGTGGATTTATTTTTAGTGATGATGTTTTTGGCCGGTACTGTTTCCAACATGAGTTTTCCTATCTTTTGTGATTCGTAATTGATATAGTCTATCCTTCTTGTGGGAAAAAGAGCGGAAGAGTATAGTTTTGCATTCATTATAGCAAATTAAGCGAAACTTATGCATGATTGTGGGAAATGCTTATCAGGATCACTTGTTCAGCTCATTTACTATTCGCTGTAAATTGATAGAAATTCATTGACGTTCTCTCTAATATAGTGTCCAATTAAATCAATCGTTCCCGGTGCAATATTCTTAAACTTTATATGAAGCTCATCAATATAAGGTTTTATGGCAGTATCCTCCAGGTCACTATTGTGAAAGGATGTCCAATTATTATTTCTTTTACGATTCGCACTTTCTAAAATACTAAAAACACTCTCACAATCCTTAATAAATTGTATCATTTGATTAGACTCAAACAAATTCATACCTATAGTAAGTTCAGCCCAATAGTTTTGAGCCGGTTCTCGCATATATGGAATCCAAGTGTAAAACTGTTGAGATTCATGCGACGAATGTGTGTAAAGTACCCAAAACATAAACGCTGCCTTTTGCCCCTTTGACAAAGCATTATAAAGTCTAAATTTATATTCAGCGCCTTTACCACTGTGCATCTCAATTGATATTGGATGAATAGCTGCGCTAAATAGTTCTTCATTACTCTCAAAACGAAGCAAGTCTTTTTTGTGTAAATTAATCATAATAGCCTCCACAACCAGATTATCAAAATAGCACTATATTCTTGCCTTGTAAGGGAATGTTTGGATAATTGTAAAGAATATTTATCAGGATCACTTGTTCAGCTGTTGTTATGAACTTTTCCACGGGCGTTCCTTTCCAAGCCAGCCTTGTTTTTCCCAGTATGCTTTTTCAGCTGGACTACTTCCTTTGTTGGCTTTTTGCATATTAGCCATCAAAATAAAGAGAAATTTAGTTTTTAGGGGGACAATGGGCGGTCCTTTTTTCGCTAGCTTTTTCGCAAGCGCTTTCATATCTTTTTCAATTCTAGCTTTTTTCGCAGGGGCAACATCATCCCAATTACTTGCCTGTACGCTGATTCCGTAACTTTTAATAAATGGAACCCCCCAGTAAGCCAAGGTGCGTTTGATGGGCTTGATTGCTTGCTTTTCCCCCATCCCTGCAGTTGTCGAGATAACGACTGCTTTTTTACTAAACATGCTGCGTCTTGGTTTGTGAGGCATCCAATAAGTGAATGTTAAGTCAATAAATGCTTTCATGGGGGCTGATGGTGCCATGCAATAGTTGGGCGTTGTGAAAACTAGCAAGTCTGCCTGCTCTACCTCTGACATAATCGCATTTTTTTCAGTAAAAAATGGACATTTTGTTTCATCTTCAACACACGAATAGCAACCTGTGCAAAAATGGTTCAGTGAGTGTGGCAGAAAATACTCTTTCACCTCATTTTCACCCCTGAGATTATCGAGTAGTAGCTTTGCAACATGGTAAGTACTGCCTTTGTGATTTTGGCCATTTATCATTACTATCTTCACAGTAGCTCTCCTAAGAATTGTTAGCACTACCGTAACCAACCGTCGTTAGTTTGTCAATGAGAACTGATTAAATTTGTTCTATGGCTCCGGCAAAAGAGTAGTGCGGTGGATGTAAGATGTGATTAACAATCTCACTTGTTCAGATACTCTACAATCACGATCTCGTTATTGTCTGGATCTTTCAAACGTAATTCATATGTGCCCCAGTCAAATTTCTCTGGCGGATTAAGAATTAGACCTTTTTCCTTTAGATTTAAACATGTCATGTCCAGATTATCACAACTAAAAACAAACGACATCGTCCCACTAGCAGGTAAATCCCAAACATTTGCATCCCAAATGCAAATTGATGGTGCATCTTTTATGAATCCAAGATAGACGCCATTGTAGTCATCAACATCAGTTTTAAGCATGGGGATATCAAGTGTTTCACGGTAGAACTTTATCAGCGCTCTAGCATTTCTTGTAAAGACATTGGTGCAACAGAAACTATTTATCATATAAAATCTCCTCGTTGAAACATAAATTATCTGATTTTTAGAGTATCCTAAGTCTGCCAAATAAAATCATAGCACTTTATATATATACACAAAGGAAAATTTTCTTAAATATTAACTTGTAACTATTTATTGTTAACTGTCGCAGCCTTAATCTCCACTTAATCGCTTGGCGCATATTTGATTCTCGGTCAAAAACTCTGGGTATTCAATCCACGACTTCCGTGAGGAAATCGACCAAGGATCTCCTCTATGTTCTCTAGTCGAGTCCACGATTTCAATCCACGACTTCCGTGAGGAAGTCGACGGGCGGGCAGGCTTATACAAGTGCAAAACCTACCGAAATTTCAATCCACGACTCCCGTGAGGAAGTCGACTTGTTGCATCTCAAATTAAGTTTAAAGAACCAACTATTTCAATCCACGACTCCCGTGAGGAAGTCGACCCCGACTAAAGCCAAAACCTTTTCGTAATCTTCACATTTCAATCCACGACTCCCGTGAGGAAGTCGACGACATGAGCAAAACAACTTTGAGTATATTAGCAAATTTCAATCCACGACTCCCGTGAGGAAGTCGACTTCCATGAAGCTGTAAAAAAAGACCAAACCTTGGATTTCAATCCACGACTCCCGTGAGGAAGTCGACGAGTAAAAAAGACTCACATGAGTCTTAACCGACTTAATTTCAATCCACGACTCCCGTGAGGAAGTCGACCTGCTCCAAGCTCGGTCACGCTAATAACCGACCCGGGATTTCAATCCACGACTCCCGTGAGGAAGTCGACGCAAGTCCGCCGGACTGACACAGTCCAAGCTTGGCATTTCAATCCACGACTCCCGTGAGGAAGTCGACAATACTGAGCTGGGCGATCATCTCGCCCGAATGCTATTTCAATCCACGACTCCCGTGAGGAAGTCGACAGGACAAAGAGGTGCACTTAACGTGGTCCGGGAAATTTCAATCCACGACTCCCGTGAGGAAGTCGACTGGGCTGCTGTACAAGACGGTACCTGGTCAAGCAATTTCAATCCACGACTCCCGTGAGGAAGTCGACGTCAGCGGCTTTCCTGCCTCTGCGTCCTGCTTGGATTTCAATCCACGACTCCCGTGAGGAAGTCGACTGATAGGTAATCAAGATAAATCCGGGGCAAGTGTATTTCAATCCACGACTCCCGTGAGGAAGTCGACGAACGTAGGATCAACCGAGTTTTTAACAAGGCCTTGATTTCAATCCACGACTCCCGTGAGGAAGTCGACTCACGCAACTAAAGCCATAAATAAAAATGACGAAATTTCAATCCACGACTCCCGTGAGGAAGTCGACCATGGATTTATTAACTAGTATTTTGGCACTTGTAGATTTCAATCCACGACTCCCGTGAGGAAGTCGACTGATGGATGCAGACATTAGGGAGTGTCTGCACCGTATTTCAATCCACGACTCCCGTGAGGAAGTCGACCGGCTGAGCCGCAGAAAGGAGACAAAAGTGGAACAATTTCAATCCACGACTCCCGTGAGGAAGTCGACAACAATTTAGCGGAATGGGGAATCATCCTTGGCATTTCAATCCACGACTCCCGTGAGGAAGTCGACAACCTGAGTCCCGGCCACTTGGATATAACTGGACTATTTCAATCCACGACTCCCGTGAGGAAGTCGACTGGGGTAAGTATGTAGTATACTATAAACATAAAATTTCAATCCACGACTCCCGTGAGGAAGTCGACACAGTAACCGAACAAGAAGCAGATACAGAACCGATTTCAATCCACGACTCCCGTGAGGAAGTCGACAGATTATCCGGTAAGCTCGTTATGGCTGTACCAATTTCAATCCACGACTCCCGTGAGGAAGTCGACAACCCCGGCAAATTTTAAGGCTGTAATAACCAGCATTTCAATCCACGACTCCCGTGAGGAAGTCGACGCACAAATATTCCCTTGTAAAAACCGTTTTATCAGATTTCAATCCACGACTCCCGTGAGGAAGTCGACAGTGATAGTAATTCCGATTCAAGGCGAATGCAAAGGATTTCAATCCACGACTCCCGTGAGGAAGTCGACTCCAATTTTTTTTAATTCGTGATTTTGTAATTTATATTTCAATCCACGACTCCCGTGAGGAAGTCGACAGCAAAACTAGATAAAAATAATCTAGCATCTACCAGCTCATTGTGCAACAAGAACAAGAAAAAGTCAAAACCCTTTTCTTCCCAAAACTTCCAGAGGCTTATGTCGATTAAATTCCGCTTAAAGTCGGTGCGAATCTCCCAGGGTTTTACCCACCACTTAGGTTTCGCACCAGCCACAGAATACATTCTAATTTACTTCAACATTGGTAGTTTTCATAGCCAGAAACGAAGCTGGCTAGGCACTTTAATTAAAAATAGTTAAAGAAAATACTAGAGAAAAGTCCCTCTTCTTTTATAATAATCCTCCACTAAATGATAGAAAAATCATCTAACAAACAGCGTGGCAGTTTTTTGCTGGTACTGTTTCCAACATGCGCTGTCCTATCTTTAGTGATTCGCATTTGATATAGTCTAGTCTTTTTTCTGGGTAAAGAATGGAGTACATCTCCTTGCATTCACAATAACAAACGGAACCCAGAACCAGGAGACTGTATTTTTTAAAAATAGCATTGACAATTTTATGCATTCAGCATATAGTGACTATATTAACTTTTATAGTCACTATAGTTTTTTGTGTTTTCTAGGAGGTAATATATGACACCACGAGCCCTGACTGAAGAAGAAAAATGCCGCCAATGTGATAGGTTGGTTGAGGTGGGTAAATCCTTAATCATCCGCCATGGTCTGGATAAAATCAGTGTTGATGAAGTAGTTCAGAAAGCAGGGATGGCCAAGGGATCCTTTTACAAGCATTTCGAAACCAAAGAGCTTTTTTTAAGTCGGGTGGTTTGGGATGTTTATCAGGATTATTTGGAACAGACCCGTACCTTCATTAGCCAAAGTGATCCCGCAAAGCTACCGGATAGTCTGCGCATCTTTATCCGCCAGTTGTTCTCAAGGCCGGAGACAGCTTTCTTTTTTCAAGCGGAAAAGGGATTGTCAGAGGTTTTTATGAAATTGCCTCAGGAAGAGAAGCAGGATTATGCCAGTTTGGAAAAGGAATCCTATAGGCAATTGGTACTCTTGATTGGTGCCGACCCTGCCCGAGTAAATCCCAGTGTAGTTCACAACTATCTGCATACTATGTATTTTTTGAACAGTTCCGACATGATGCTTTCCGATGCCATCCAAGAGACTTTTGAACTGATGCTGGAAAGTCTGATTGCCTATGTTTTTGGAGGTAAAAAATGAGTCATCTCTATTCTATCCAAAATATAAGTAAAGTCTATGGTAGCGGCGGTAGCCGGGTCACGGCTCTGGATCAAATTCATGTAGACTTGCCCCCAAAACGATTTATTGCGATTCTAGGTGCCAGTGGTTCTGGTAAGTCTACCCTGCTGAATCTGATTGGATGTATGGATAAACCTACTGAGGGAAAGATTTTTTTCGAAGGCAAAGACATTACTGGTTTTAGCAAAGCAGAAATGACTACTTTCCGTGCCAAAAACATTGGTTTTGTCTTTCAAAGTTACAATCTTTTACCAGATCTTCACGCCTTGGATAATGTCGAATTTAGTACTGAGATTACCGGTGGCAGTAGGGCTCAGGCTCAAGAGGCTTTAGAGCTGGTTGGTCTGGGTGATCGCCTTACTCATTATCCTTCCCAATTATCCGGTGGCGAACAGCAACGGGTCTCAATTGCCCGCGCCATCGCCAAAAAGCCTCAAGTACTGCTCTGTGATGAACCTACCGGTGCCTTAGACTACAGAACCGGCTCTAAGGTCTTAGGCGTGTTGTCACAGATTCAAAAGCAGGAAGAAACTTCGGTGCTTTTTATTACTCACAATAAGGAAATCGCTAAGATGGCCGATATAGTAGTGACGATTCGCAGTGGAAAAATCGCCGGTATTGAAGAAAACACAACTCCGCTCCCAGCAGAACAGGTGGTATGGTAAATGAACAGTCTTATTAGGTTGAGTCTTAAAAAAGCCAAGCATAATCTGCCTCAATTGGTTGGCTTACTATTACTGATTACTATCGGGGTTGGCTTCTTTTTGACACTATTCACGATTAAACTACGCTATCAGGAAAGTGCTCAGAGATATTTTCAGGAAAATCACTTTGCCAGCTTTACCCTTAAGGGTGAGTTTAGCCAGAGTTCCCTTGCTGCACTAGAAAAACTGAAGGGCGTGAATCTTGTTCAAGGACGTCAGGTACAGGAAGTACGTCAGGGGGATAGGGTCTTCCGTCTGGTGAGTTTGACCGAGGGTATCAATGACCCTTACCTCTACAGTGGGCGCTTGCCTCATAACCAAGAAGAATGCGCCATCCTTAAACGTAGTGCTGATGCTATGGGGCTTACGGTAGGCAGTACCCTTAGTTTAGCCGGTAAAAATTACCAGATTACCGGACTGGTAGCCAGTCCGGAGTACATGTACTTATACCAGAATCCCCGCACCCCCATGGCACAGGCCGCCGGTTTTGCTGTGCTATATTTGCCTCAAACAACCGCTACCGCTTTTAATGAAATTCTGCTTCTCACTAACGACCCGGTGCAGGGTGACAACCTTAAATCTCTGGTTCAGGCTCAGGATGTTATTGCCGAAAAAGATCATTTTTCTACTCAGTTATATCAGTCTGATCTGGATCAAATCGGCAGCTTCGCCTATATTTTCCCGGTGATCTTTGCACTGCTGATCGGTGCCATGATTGCAGTGATGCTCTCCCGTATGGTACAAAAAGATCGCAAACAAATTGGCATCCTCAAAGCCTTAGGCAGGAAGGACGGAGCTATTCTGACAGTCTACTTATTGCCTTTCGCCTTAGTGGCTACCCTGGGTTCTCTGCTGGGCTTGGGTGCAGCCTTCCTCTTAGGTGATTGGATGATTGGCCTTTTTGCGGCGATGTTTGAAGTACCTGGCTTGAGCTTTAGTTTCTACGGGAATTTGTTTTTACAAGCTTCGATCTGTGCTCTGGCAATCAGCTTATTATCTGGTGTCTTTTCACTCCTGCCTGTGGCACAGCTTTTTCCGGCGCTTGCCTTACGCCCCAAAGTGCCCAAACAAGGCAAGCGACTTTTACTTGAAGGCTTGCCCCTCTGGAAAAAGACTTCATTCAATACGCGTTACACCATCAAGGGTATGGTGAAGGGTAAATGGCGTATCTTAGTGGTAGTCTTAGGGATGGCTGCCTCCTGCGCCCTACTCGCCTTTTCTTTAGGCTTTTATAACTCCGTTTCCCATACCCTAGATCAACACATGGCGTCCTTTGCTCGCTATGATATTATCATTGACTTGCCGCCGCAGCCGCTTTCCCAGACCGCAACGATTGCCAAGGACTTAGATAAAAGTTATAAAGCTCTAAGTCTACCCGTAAGAGTTCTAGAAAAGGATACGTTATTGGTAATCTGTGAAAACAACTTTGACATGGTTAATTTGCCCAGTGAAATGCTCAATACCGGTGTGATTGTTCCAGCATATTTGGCAGAGCAATGGGGTGTCACCATTGGGGATAACTTAGAAGTAGATGGCTATAAGACAGTCGTTTCCGGTATCATTCCTCAGGTAATGGGGCTTAATATTTTTACCAGCTATGAATATCTCCATAGCCTTAACCCAGATCTTCCCCAAGTCTATAACACCCTTTACGGACAAAGCACCCGGCTTCCGGAGGTGGTTAAAGAATTGCAAAAGGATGGTCATACCTTCTCTACCCGCGAGGACGATCGTCAAAGTTTTGAAACCATCATGGAAAGTATGGGCATATTGATTGTTTTTCTAATTGCTTTTTCTGTGGTTCTGGGTCTAGTCGTTCTCTATTCCGTGGGACTTATCAGCCTTTCTACCAAAGAATTTGAGTACATGTTTATGAGCATAATGGGTTATGGACGGCGCAGGGTCTTCTCTGCCAATCTAAAAGAAATGTTGCTCCAATTAGCCCTTGGCCTGCCCCTTGGTTGCCTTTTAGCTAACTTTCTTCTTAAGGCAATAAAGGGAGAGTTCTCGACTGATAATTTTGTCATGCAGCCCTATATTGCTTCCAGCAGTTATATGATTGCAATTATTACTGTGATTATCATTGCCACGCTTATGGCTCTACTTACTGATAGAAGAGTAAACCGACTGGACATTGTTCAAGGTCTGAAAGAGCAGGATGACTAGGTCAGATTCTTAGGAAAGAGTGTCCTACTACAGACTATATTATGACAGTACCGGAAATTTTACAAAACCCGCTTAACAAACAACTTTGTAAGACCCAACAGCCATAGAGCTAAGCAAAACAAAGCTACCAGCACGTAGCCCAGCCTAAAATCCAGTATCGCCTTCGCTATCCAAAACGTTGGTAGTAGCGCCCCCCAATACTGCCGGGCATCAACCAGAAAAAAGGGCAATGCCACACCCAGCATGATTAGACCACTGAATTTTGCTATAGCCATACCCTCGACTTTGTTGGCGGAGAAGACCACAATAAGTAGAGCAATAATTGTGCCTACCGGTGCGGCCAAAAGACACAGTACCAGTATTTTTTCTGGACGCATAGCGGTAAGGCTAAAGAACTGCACAACAAAGATTGATAAAAGCACAGAAATCACGGTGGGAAAACCTAGCCTTGAGAGTAAATAACCCACCTTCCCCACAGGCGTTACCGATAGATATCCGGTAATTTTGTTGTCACGCTCTTCCAGCATAACCATAGCCGCCGCATAGCAAAACAGGTATGAAGTAATAATCCCCAGAAAAATATCAAAGAGTAGGTAATAGGGAGTCAGGAACCCGGTACCGCCAAAATAAGCAATCAGCTTGGCCTCCAACTGAGGAATGCCCCAGCGGAAAACACCCCCGGCAAGTAAGGGTGCCAGACAAACCAGAAGCAGCATGTTATCTTTGCGAATTTGCCAAAGAAATTGTCTAAAGGATGTAAAAACCGCACTCATAGCTTGATTCCCCCGATCCTTTTCCACATAGTATCTGTGGCTTTTAATGCCCAGAAAAAAAACACGCCCAGCCAGAGCAGTAAAATCAGAAACAACAGCGGGAGATTTTGCCAATTTCCTTCGATCAACTGAAATAGAGCTACACCAGGGTGGATAATCAACGCCGCATAGCGGTAACCTAATACCTCCCCAATTGCGGGCAGAAGCATTACCAGCATGATCGGCACTGTCAGGAGGATAAAACCGTTCAAGCTATTGGCTTTGGTAGCAAGGATAATCCCAATCAGGGAAAAAACCACCGACCCTACCCAGGTACTGATCCCCGTCCACCAGATGGAATGGGTGCCGCTGACACCGCCAATAATCATGGCAACGGCCGAGGATAAGAGGCCAAGACTAAAGACTTTGGAAAAAATATACTCGCTTACCCGTAAAGGTGATACGGCCAGGGAGGCCAGTACCCGTTGGCTTTTTTCTAAAAGGACTATGGAGCCCATGAAAAATAGGCCTAGGGTTGCCGGATCAGTAAAAATAATCAGACCTGCCACGGATTTTTTGTAATCCGCCGGAATAAAAGAAAGAAGCGCCAAATACAGTAGGGTTACCAGCCCATAAAGTAGGTAGAAACCGTACTTTATCTGGAAGCGGATGTCGCCCCAGATCAAGTTTTTCACTCTCACTCCAGTCCCCTCCCTGTCACTTCACGAAAGATATCATTGAGACTAGGCTCGCCACTATGAATCGAAAGCAAACGGTTCTCTTCCAGTAGCCTAAGCAATTGTTTGTCCTCTCCTGTAGAGGCCAAAAGGCACTCGCCCCACTGTTCTTCCTTATCCCAATAACTATAGTTCAGCTTACCGGCACCCTTTGACATAATCAGGTTGTGAGGTGTATCTAGTGCCTTGATTTTTCCGTCCACAATAAAAGCCACCTTATCGCAGAGCTCCGCCGCATCCTCCATATTGTGGGTGGTAAGAATAATCGCCTTACCCAGATCCCGCTCCGCTTTGATGATTTTTTTCATATCATAGCTATTGGACGGGTCTAGCCCACTGGTGGGCTCGTCTAAAAATATAATCTCTGGATTATGAAGCAGAGCCTTAACAAAATTCAGCCTGGACTTCATCCCTTTGGAAAAATCCGCCACCTTTTTATCCGCATGATTTTCCAAATGCACCATGGTCAAGAGCTCATCCATGTTCCGTAACGTCCCTCGATAGAGAGAGCCGAAAAAAGATAAGTTCTCGCGAGCCGTGAGCTTTTCATAGAAAGAGGGAAATTCAAAATCCACCCCGATTCTTTCGTAAAAATCCTTTCCCCTCCGACGCACTTCAACCCCTTGCACCATAGCGCTGCCTGCATAGCCTCGCAGTAAGCCGGTGAGAATCTTTTGCAGCGTACTTTTTCCAGCTCCAGAAGGTCCCAAAAAACCAAAAACCTCACCCGGTTGCACCGTAAAACTAATCTGCGCTAAAAATGGCTTGGAACTATAACTAAAAGATAAATTCTCAACTGAAATCATAGCTTCTCCTCAAATAGCTGCTTACACAGCCCTTCAATTAACAGTCGGACACTGTCCTCGAAAACCGCCTCACCGACCTCTCGTCTATGCATGGGCAAAAGAAAAATCCCTCGCAACGCGCCGCTAAATACCTCTGCCTTTTCTCTGCCCTGGGGCGGAAGAAAGGCTAATAACTGCCGCATGTAAAAATCATCCTGCTGAATATGGCTCTTCACTACTTCCGGTGGCAACTTGCGTATCAGCAGTTCCATATCGCCACTGACTGTGAGGTGGTAGAGAAAGGAATTAACAGTACACTGATATAAATCAAAGACCAGAGCCGAGAATTGCGCCGCTGACACAGAGCTCCCCAATGCCTTGATCTGCTCTAATAAAGTCTGCTGAATCCGCTGCTGCTCCTCCTCCAGAACCTGAAAAAGCAAGGCTTCCTTTGAAGGATAGAATAGATAAAATGTTCCCTTCGGAATATTCACCCGCTTTACAAGCTCATCTACAGAAGTTTTCTTGACCCCATACTGTGTTAGCAGCAGTTTGGCCTGAGCCTTCAACTGCAGAATGATCTGGGTGCGTTCATGTTCTGAATAGGATTTCGGCATGTTATTCCCTCTCTTTGTCCGCCTGCTCCTTGCTGTCTACCCAAAGGCTTAGATCCAGACCTGTCCTTTTGGGGTGTGAGCTGTATTAATAGAAAGCAAGGTGAAAATGTCGCTTCGTTTGATGATCATTGGCTTTGCTGATCGATCGTTAAACTATTTGACTAAATTGATTTATATAGTCAATATAATCCTAGCAAGAGAGAATGTCAAGTAGGTAGAGATGCAAAAGAGCCTTTTGTAAAGCCGAAAATTAGTCTACAGAAAAACAGTCTCCGAGAAGAGATTATTTTCCAGCTTAGATGATTACGGAAAGTGGAAAAAGTACGGCAGATTCGACTTTCGCCCATGCTCGCCCAGATCTACGCAGATGCTACTACCTGGAAATACAAGATTGTAAATACCTACAGTTCAATCCAAAAGCGTTTTATGGTGCCGTCACCCACAGATACTTCTTTTTCAAATACGCCCCCATTGGCACGAATAGTTTTTTCACTTGCTATGTTATTCCTCTCACAAGTAATCAAGACTTTATCCATACCTCGGACTCGGCAATTTTGCAAATTCTGTCTCAACATTTCTTTGGCATAACCTTTTCTTCTTTCCGAAGGCCGGACAGTGTAGCCCATATGTCCACCCCAAACACGCAAAATAGGGTGGTCAATATGATGCCTTAGATCAATAATGCCAACGACTTTGTTGTCACTCAACCTTACGGCGATATAGCTACTTGAAGTGACATTACCCTGAGGACAGGTAGTTTCATTGCTTATAACCAGACGAATCCACTCATCGGCTGACGCACAATTACTAAGCGCACCACAGCCGGAAAATTCACTACCAAGCTCAATCAATTCATGGCGAAAGTCCATGATCTCGCCGGAATATTCACTTGTTGGTTTAATTAACATCACTTCATTCATAACTAATTACCTCTTTGGTTCCAAAAACTATCCTATATGCCCCAGTTTACGATACTAAGCAGGACGCTAACTATACACCTATAGCTTACAACCGCCAATAGATTTTTCAACGCTTTTAGCTTCTCTCAACATTTCAATCCACGACTCCCGTGAGGAAGTCGACTTTACGCAATTGTCTTTCATGCTTCTCAGATTGAAGATTTCAATCCACGACTCCCGTGAGGAAGTCGACTTTGGTAAGCCTAAGAAACTTTCCCAATGCACAGAAATTTCAATCCACGACTCCCGTGAGGAAGTCGACTTGGTGTCGGGAGCGAAAGCTCCTTGCTGGATTATTTCAATCCACGACTCCCGTGAGGAAGTCGACTGGGCGCATTAACTTCTGCATTCGGCGATTACATATTTCAATCCACGACTCCCGTGAGGAAGTCGACACGGCAGCCGCCGAAACAAGAGCATACACCGAAGAGATTTCAATCCACGACTCCCGTGAGGAAGTCGACCAGATCGCCCCAGTCGGCAACACCGCCAGTAGAAATTTCAATCCACGACTCCCGTGAGGAAGTCGACGAGGCAGCTGACGTATAAATACTTCCCTATCAAGGATTTCAATCCACGACTCCCGTGAGGAAGTCGACTTAAAAGAGCTGTCGGCTCAAAATCCAGAGTCGACCATTTCAATCCACGACTCCCGTGAGGAAGTCGACTTTCAAGGCGGCTGTTCCCTGTGCGAAGTGTGCAGGATTTCAATCCACGACTCCCGTGAGGAAGTCGACCCAGTATGATATAGGGCACTGCATACATCCATGCGATTTCAATCCACGACTCCCGTGAGGAAGTCGACTAATGACAATAATGAACTTGCCTTGTCTCTAAAAATTTCAATCCACGACTCCCGTGAGGAAGTCGACTGCAATGTTTAGTTGCAAAAAGAACGATTCTGGCATTTCAATCCACGACTCCCGTGAGGAAGTCGACTGGTTTAACGAGGATATTGACAAACAACCGGAAAAATTTCAATCCACGACTCCCGTGAGGAAGTCGACGTTCATATTCTTACGAAGATTGTCATAATATTATATTTCAATCCACGACTCCCGTGAGGAAGTCGACACCCCTTGAGCTACCAGAGCCCGAACACGTAACGATTTCAATCCACGACTCCCGTGAGGAAGTCGACAAGAGTGGAAAGTTCCCGGTAAAGAGTATTTTGATATTTCAATCCACGACTCCCGTGAGGAAGTCGACGTCATCAACCAAAACTCTGTAGCCAAGATACGTAGATTTCAATCCACGACTCCCGTGAGGAAGTCGACTTGATTCTTATAGATATACAGTTGACTACATGTATATTTCAATCCACGACTCCCGTGAGGAAGTCGACAGCAAAACTAGATAAAAATAATCTAGCATCTACCAGCTCATTGTGCAACAAGAACAAAGAAAAGTCAAAACTATTTTCTCTCTAAAGATTCCAAAATCTTTTCACAATCAAATTCCACCCAAAGTTGGTGCGAATCCCCCAGGGTTTTACCCACCACTTCCGGTTCGCACCGGACTAAATGCAGAGAAAGCCCTCTGGATCATAACTTTCTTTTGTTCCCAGATGTTCCACTTTGCTTTTATAATGGTTGCCCAAATAGTAGAAGCGCAGACTGTCAGTGTCGGGATTGATAATTTTTTCTAGTTGGTGCTTTACCTCACTACACTTGGCTGCATCCATCACACATTCGAAAACTGAGTTTTGCACCCGTTGCCCATAATTGGTGCAGTGTTTGGCCACTTGGCGCAATCGCTTGCGTCCTGCAGCCGTTTCCGTATTCACGTCATAGGTAATCAGTACCAGCATATTTCACCTACTTCCATAGAAAGGGCGGATAATCATCCAGGTCACCCCGTAAAAATCGTGCCAAAAGTAAGGCCTGAAGATGAGGTACTAAGCCCCAATCGATTTTTTCTTCTAAAAAAGGATGGGTTATCTTCTCTTTTTTCTTCTCTTGCCAGGCAGAAAGAATCTTTTTCCGCCCCTCCTCCGTCATGATGACCGCACCATTCTCTTTATGTTCAAAATCTTTGGGAGCAATCATTTTTTTGTTAATTAGGGAGATCACAAAGCGGTCGGCATAGACAACTCTAAGCTCTTCCATCAGATCCAGTCCCAGTGAGATGCGACCGGGACGATCCCGGTGCAGGAAACCCACATAGGCGTCCAGCCCCACAGCCGTAGCGGCTGCGGCACACTGGTGTGCTAGCAGGGTATAGACAAAAGATAATAGGGCATTAACTTTGTCTACTGGTGGGCGCCGATTACGACCATGAAAAAAGAAGTCATCTTTTTGCTGCAAAATTAGCCAATCCAGCACCCCAAAGTAGATGCTGGCGGCCTCGCCCTCAATGCCTCTCAGCTCTTCCAAACTGGCGGCGGTTTTTAATGCTACCAGACTGTTTTGCAAAAAACCGCTGGCTTTTTGCAGTCGTTCACGGTCTACGCGCAGGGGGTAGTCCCGCAGAGCTCGTTCAATGACCCAGCGGGTGTTGTAGATTTTGCCTAGCAAAAAGTTCCGGGCTAAATTAAGGCTCTGCTCTGGATCTTCGGAAAAAGCGTACTGGGTTTTGCGTAAAACCACATTTCCATACTCTTCCCCCACCAAGTGAGCCAGAAATTTTCCGTTAGGGGTGAGAAAACATAGGCCGATTTTGTGTCGAACACAGGCACCCATGAGAGCCGGGCTGGCTCCTAACCGACTGAAAACTACGATACTTTCCAGATTATGCAGCGGAAAGCGCCCCAGTAAGTTTTCCTCCTGCTTTATGAGCACATTTTCCCCCTCTAAAGACAGACGCGCCTCCGGGCTAGTGACATAAAGGGTATTAAGTAGTTTTTTCATCGCTGCTTTCCTCTATTCGACGGCTGATATAAGCCTGAGCGGATTTGCCCCGCCCGAGAACGGGGAGGCAAATATCCTTCAAAGAACAGGCCTGACAACTTTTGTTAGGTTTAACTCTGGGTGAATAGCGCCGTTCATAGTATTGGCGCATTTCGACAAACATATCCCGGACTTCACTCCGGAGCTGGTCGGTAATCTCCACGGGCAAGCGATGCTTGGTTTCACCATAATATAAGTAGCCCAAAGGTACCTCTGTTAGCAGCATTTCTTCTAAGCAAAGGGCTTGGGCGCATAATTGCAGCACATCTGCCAAGGATTCTTTGGGCGAACCGCGTTTGTATTCCACGGGAACAGGCTGGTAAAGCCCCTCTCGTCCTTCCAAGGGAATGCCCGTCGAACGGGGTTGAAATTCCACAATATCACAGACTCCCGTAGCCCCAAGACTACGGGAAAGTACAGGCATGCCCCGGGAAATAATTAGTTCACCCTTACGTTCGGAAGAAAGACCGTCATGGGCTTTTTCGTGTAGTTGCTGCCCTTCCACGGTGTACAGATTTTCTGCCCATTGTTTTTCGATGTGAATCAGAGCCCACTGACGTCGACAAAAACAAAAGTGCTGTATCCCGGAAATCAGCAAAAAGTCTTCCTCATCCTCCATGGCTAAATCATCCGCTGACAGTGCACGCCCTCTGGCACTGCCCCTTCGTCGATGGTAACTTCGTAGTCAGAGTATTTCCGCGGAAACTCCACCCCATCCTTGCGCTTCACCTGAATGGTTTCGAACAATTTATAGGATGGGCAGTTCCCCAGCTCACTGTCATGCTTAAAAACAATCAACTCCCGAACAGCCATCCGTCCCCGAGCCGCTGAGTGGTCATGCTCAAACATATTAATAATCGCTTCCCACAAAAGTTCCAGGTCACTTTCAGAAAAGCCAGTGGTTTTCTGCGCCAAATTGGCCGAAACATAACCCTCAACCTGATATAGGGCGTAGGGAATGATGTGCTTTCTACCCATTTCAGTGGTTTTCTTCTCTGCATCCGTCACCGTAGTAATCGCCACCCGGGTAATGGTCACATCCTGAGGCACAATAGGATCAATACTCCGGGCAAAGCCCAGTTGTACCGGACCTCTTACTTGTCCGCAGTTCAGAGACGCTTTTACAAAAGTAACCATCACTGCGCCAAAGCTGCGGATATCGAAAAAAGTACTGCACATAAAGTCTCGAATCCGACGATCTAAATCAGGATCATTCTTCTTACGTTCTTTGATTTTTTTCTCGTCTTTCGTGTCAATATTTTCCGCCGCAAAAGCTCTTTCATCACTACTATTTAGGGGTACACGCTCCTTAATATAGATCTCATAACCGCTCTGGCCAGCCTTGACCGTCTCCACGTAGTTTCTGATTTTTCGCTTAAGACAGACATCGGTAACAATGCCATAACCTGTCTCCGGATCAATACGAGGCATATTTCCTGCGTCTGGGTCACCATTGGGATTCCCATTTTCCACTTCAAAAAGCACCACAAATTCATACCGATTCTTAATCGCCTCACTCATCACCTTTTACCTCCTTCTGATCCTGCTTATCTTCATTCTTCTTATAAAATTCTTGTTCCTGATGATAGTAGCCCAAGATAAAAATCCCCTGATCCGCCAAAGACAACTGTGGGGGAAAGGGTTGACCGTCCATAGGAATCAAGTCCATCAATTCCTGTATTCTCTGCTGATGAGTCCGCACATACTCAGACTTCCCCAAATGATGGTTAGATAAACGCAGTAAGGTGGGGAAAACCGACCGGGGATTAGCGCAGGCCGATGTAAAATAACGATCCTTGATGGTGCTGTTCAGTCCCGGACTCACATCCTTTTGCAGTTTTTCCAAGGTGGCAAAAAGTCGTCCCAAGACATAGGCACGATGGGTGGTAGTTTGATTTAGTGACACAGTGATTACCTCCTTCATGTGGGGATTATTTTGATATTTTCGTAGTAAATAGGCCTTGATAATGGCGGCTTTTTCGTAAGAAATATTCTTTTCCCCTCGAATCCGCAGCAGAATAGCACTGTAAAGGGCTTCCGGATAGGGCTTCCCCTGAAGGATTGCCCGCATCACCGCTCCGGCTAACAAGGGCGAGGCACTCTTGTCCTTGGCATTGGGGGAAACCGTTTCCCAGAGTAGCCGCTCCATAGAAATATAGGGTCGATTATAAGCCGCTTTGACAATCTCCAAGTCTCTATGATGTTGAATCAAATTTTCAACAAAACTACCATAGTCTTGAACCAAGAAAAATCGCACGGCCAGTCGAGCTGAATTAGGCGCAACCCCTAAGATGTAGAATTCCTTCTTCGGATCTAACGCCAGACCAGACTGATTAACGGGTGTTCCAGCCAGTAGATGCTGAAAAATAGACGCCAACTGATTGGTAGTCTCATGATCCTCTTGCTTGCCCCCCTCTTCCGTCGCCTCTTGCGGATTAAAGAGTACCTGAGCAAAATCTTGATAACCGCTATCCGCCGTTAGCGCCCAGAAAACCACCGTGGCATCACCGATAAATACCTGATTCTTCGAGGCTAACAAAGCATTAAGTGCCGTCCCATAAGCAAAGGCGCCATAGTCGCTCACTGGAGCATTACTGCCCTGCTGACCGTCCCTACCATAGGAACAGAAAGCATTCAGATTAAAGGACACCACCGAAACCCCCATACTGGCAGCTCCCCGCACACCCTTAATCACCGGATGCAGCCGGGCGACCGGACGTTTTTCCCCTGTAATCAGGCAAGTCATCTGAGGCTGATCGCTATCCGCAGACTTATACTGCTCCCAAGCGGTCTTGATACGAGAATCTTCTTGAACATGGGTCGAATCAAAGTCAAAAACCAGATTCACCCCCTTCAAAATCTCCTCCCCATACTCACCCAAAACAGCCAGCTTCTCCTCCTCAGTCTTCCCTTCCCACTGGTTGAAAAATCCCAGCACCGCCTGAGCCGACGGACTTTCCACCCCTGCCAAAATAGCCTCATGCAACTCTTTGGCATTGTCAAAACAAGCTTTGGTTCGCTCCGGCTTCCCTTTGGTATCTAGCCCCAACAAATAAGCGGAATTATCGCAAAGAAAATTAGACTGCACATTTACCGCGCGCTTTACCTGCTCCGGCACCGGCAAAGACTGGGGCACCTCTACAGATTTTTTGCCACGCTGCACAGAAATTTTTAGAGGAATAATCCCCAGCACCTCCCCCTCACCAGAGAGCTCCAGTGCAAAAGACACATTAGCCTTCCCATAGCCGGGTCGCGAAATTTGTCCGGCTTGATCTAAAACCTCATAGTACTCAACCAAAGACTGAAGTATCATCGCAGCACCTCACATCCCCGCACCTGCAGCACGCCATCACGCAAAACCGCCCGAAAAAACATCGGAACGATCTCGTCCCCCTGAGAGTAGTCCAAATCAAAAAGCATAAATCCCAAATCTTTTTCGCCCTCATAGGCCGTTGGAATCCTTACCCCCTCCTGATCTTCCCACAAGCGAAAATGAGCCGGAAACTCCCGACATCCTAGACAGGGCTGATGAAAACACTGCCCCTTGCCCATCCGCCGCAGCGCCATATTGTAATGCTTCTCCCGGCTATCCAACTCCCCAGCCCGCTCCGTCAACTCAAAATGAGCTTCAATGACATAACGCACATCGGTGAGCACCATAGCCGCCCGCTGCTGAATATGATCGGCAGCGTACAAAGACTCCACCGCTCCCCGTCCTTCCATAGCAGTCCGGGCACTGCGGCTGTTCCCCTTCACCGCCAACTCGTTGCGGCGAATATTGCTAAAGGCAATGGGTTTGCAAACATAAATGCGATCAATAACCCAGCGAATAGCCGGTTTCCAATAAATCGCCTCCAAAAGCCCCCGAGCAGCCGAGGGGGTTATACAGTCATAACTGACCCGCTCCACCTTCATCTCAGGACGGCTAAACAGAGCCCGTTCACCCCACACCTCCAGCTTAATTCCATATCCCATAGCAGTACACTCCTCCTTTCTCTCTTCAAAATAGCTGATTGACTTAGCTCTATATAAAAGCACCAAGGCTATCGCCACAAAAATTCCAATCCCCACGCCCCCCAAAAAATTCATCCCCCGTCACAACTGCCCCCTTTAGGCCACTATGCAGGGTTAAAGAAACGAACTAATCCTTGCCCCCGTTCGGTATTGCTAGATAAATTATTGATGCAGACTGCAGAGTTTAATTCACGACTTTTTGGGAGGGAGTCGATGAGATGAGGGGGATCGAACCCCTCACCTTACAACAAATTCAATCCACGACTTCTGTAAGGAAGTCGACAACCCAAGTTTAGTAGAGCCATCTTCTCTGGGGAATTTCAATCCACGACTCCCGTGAGGAAGTCGACACACTTTTCACGTATCTACCCACGTGGTCTACATATTTCAATCCACGACTCCCGTGAGGAAGTCGACTTCGGTAAATCAACTTATCGAGATGAAGTAACTGGTATTTCAATCCACGACTCCCGTGAGGAAGTCGACGACCAAGGGGAACCGGGTATTCAAGGTATTCAGGATTTCAATCCACGACTCCCGTGAGGAAGTCGACTCATGTATAAGTGTTCTCAGTACCTTTTCTACGATTTCAATCCACGACTCCCGTGAGGAAGTCGACAAAAAGAAGACTCCTGCTAAAGGCGTAATGATTAGATTTCAATCCACGACTCCCGTGAGGAAGTCGACAACACCCGAGCAGATCGCCCAAGAGGCGGCCGAAATTTCAATCCACGACTCCCGTGAGGAAGTCGACTTAGGAGTCGCTAACGGTTTGGCTACCTTAAACGATTTCAATCCACGACTCCCGTGAGGAAGTCGACTTGAAGAACTAGATATACTTAATATTATTCTTGATTTCAATCCACGACTCCCGTGAGGAAGTCGACTTTGCAGCATCTTAAATTGGGCAAATTCTAGCCCGATTTCAATCCACGACTCCCGTGAGGAAGTCGACTTTGGTGGTGGCTTCCGTCTAGTGTCTCGTAATTATTTCAATCCACGACTCCCGTGAGGAAGTCGACAGCTATAATCTTCAAGCTGGCTATGGATTCACAATTTCAATCCACGACTCCCGTGAGGAAGTCGACGAAAAGTCCCGGCTTCCCAACTCCCGGCAGGTTTTATTTCAATCCACGACTCCCGTGAGGAAGTCGACTCGGCCTTGCATTTACACGGAATCGGCACAAGATATTTCAATCCACGACTCCCGTGAGGAAGTCGACACGCCGGGGTGCGCAATAGTCACCGCAAGGGATATTTCAATCCACGACTCCCGTGAGGAAGTCGACAAGGCTGTTTTATCGGCTATCTTGGTCCGGCGATATATTTCAATCCACGACTCCCGTGAGGAAGTCGACGACAGTAGACGAATTCAAAAAGCTCCAACAGGGCATTTCAATCCACGACTCCCGTGAGGAAGTCGACCAAAGATTGGCGAGATTTTATGACAGGCTCTTGATTTCAATCCACGACTCCCGTGAGGAAGTCGACAGCAAAGTTAAACAAAAACTATCTATACTTTAACACAAAACACTACTAAATATACAATAAAATCTTTCGTTTTGTAGCTAATAATTCTACACAGAATCAAATAGAGGTCATTTCCTAATTAAATCTGGTGCGAATCCTCCAGAGTTTTGCCCACCACTTCAGGTTCGCACCCAAGACTATAGATATTTTTCTTTGCTATTCTTATCTTTTTAAACTATTTTCTCACTATTCAAAGAAACTACTTTCTCTAGTTCTTCATCTGATACTATACCCAAAGGAATATCTTTCAAAACCTCATCTATAACAGGTTTATTTTTACCGCGATTTTTTTGAAACCACGTCGCCAATTCTGGATATTTAATTTTGAATGAAAAGTCATGTATTTCTACTAACTTTTCAATTTGACTTATAGAATCAGGGTGATCAGCAAAAATCTCTTTTAATGGTTTAATTTCAAATGTATATGGCTTGTCTGTATCTCTTATGATTCGTCCACCTTCAAGACGTAAATTTCTTAATACTACCTTACAAACCTCAATTTTGGAGCTTCCCATTCCTAAGGGTTTACCATGACCGATTGAGTGATATCCATTTCCACCTAAGTGAAGTGTTGCAATGAGCTTGTCTAATTCCTCCTTGGTGAGCATGTCAAAGAATATTTCAAACCTAAAATGATAGTCTAGGTTTGAACTCTTATTCTTTTCATCAGGTATTACACATGGCTTTAATAGCCTTGCAGTGTAGCTCATATTTTCATTTAAAGTGCTTTGATTATTATTGAAAGGATCTGCCATCCCCTTATGTTGCCAATAGAATTTTCTCCCTTTAATTCTAGCTGTATACTTACTTAATGTGTTGATCCTATTACCATTCTCCTGATCAAAAGCAGCATCATAAGTCCACATTTCGGCACCATGTTTTTTTAATTTAGACTGCTCACGATTATTAAAATTTGGTGTGTGCAAGTAAAACTCAGTAGTTGATAGTTTAGGGGAACCTAGTATCTTTAAGGGTTTGGGGTTTTCGAAAAGTCTTTCAATATTGCCAGCATACATAATTTTGGCGTCGGAAAATCTTAATCTGCCAGCCATTGTTTCAGTAATTTTTTTCCCAGAAGACACAAATCCAAACAAGTTACAAGCCGGGCATACCTGATCTTTAGAATGACAGGGATTGTAATTACCTTTCTCTAATAGATTCCTCAATGTATTGTAATACACTTCCCTAGAAATACAGGCAGGAGACAAGTATAATTTTTCACCCACGAGTTTATAAAACACAGGAATTTCACCAGATTTATTGTTTTTGAGAATCTCAAGATTTACACTGTAGCTAAGGTATTTTTCGTCTTCTTTTTCATTATTTTTTTTGTAGATGTCCAAAACAGTTTCAAGATTATTTAGTTCATTTGAATTAATAGCTCTTCCTTTAGAATCACTTTCCATGCAAGCAATTGTGAAGTGATGTTTTTGTCTCTTGCCAGCTTTAAACGGTGCACCTATCAGAATATAGCCTTCTTTAAATCCATCTTTTTTGCTTAAACTTATTTCATCAACCGTGACAGGCATATAGTTATTGCCTCCGTATTTTTTCCCACTTGATTTAAAAAAGACTTTTTGTCCCTCCTTAAGTTTATCTGTTTTAAAGTATTTTCCACACGGTGCGCCATTAAAACGTTTAACGGTACTATCCTTGTTACAACTACTATAACAAGCCATGTATTTTTGAGCTTGGTATAGTGTATAAACATTATTTTCCTTTTTTATTATCCCCATAGCTCCTGGAATAGAAAGCCTTTTGCTCAAAACAGACTGGTTATCAATGTTGCTTAGGCAGGAATTTGTAAGAGCTTCATAAAGTGCCCGAATTTCGCCTCGCAAGCTCGAACCCGGAATAACTGGTTCTGTTGGTGGAGGATTGCTTTTATTTGCTAAATTACTATAGGAAAAAAAATCATAACTACCTTTTTCCCCAAAGACTGAGTCATTTGTTGTATTGGGAATAAACATGTGTGTGCGAGGATATAATAAACACTCTATCTTACCTGACAGATTTCCTTTATTCTTTGACCCACTACGGTTGCACTCAGTTGGTAGATTTACAAAAGCATAGGGATTAATAAACTTAGTCATTCAGCATTACCTCCATTTCAATATAGTCGGAACCTGATTTCACAAAGAGACGTGAAAATCGTCTATCATAAAAATAAATACAACCATTCTCATCCTCTTTAATATAGCGATACTCTTCTAAAAAAATACTTATCTCACTACCCTCATGATTCGCTCCCATGTTTACAGGGAAAGATAGTCGTGATCCGCGCTCTTCTGTTACTACCATAAAATTATCCTCTTGCCTTGCTGATGTACCCCAAAGCCTAACTTTTTGTATAAGGCAATTCTTTTCTGCAAGATTTTTATTTTCAATTATTCCATCTTTGCGAATGCGGTATCTTAGTTTTCCTGAATGCTTCCAGACACGTAGTTCCCCACTTTGGTTAAAAATTCTTAACTCTTGAAGCAATTCATAATTAGGGGTATATTGATTCAAAATGATATTCCCATTTTTGTAATAACCAAAATCAACAATCTCTGCAGACTGCCAGTAAACAAAGCAATCTTCAAATGGTTTAGCTATATCAGAAATCATACCTATATCAAACTTAACCGCTGTGCACTCCCTAGGAGAAACAGCTACTAATTTGGGAAAATTATATCCCTTATCTTTGTTATGCATATTAGGCACCTACCATTTCTGCAATTTTTGCACTAAGTTGCTCGTAATTCGAACTCCCCTGAAGCTTAGCTTTAGACAAATCAATTTGTAAAATCCCACGTCCAATGCTCGTCTGTCCTCCTAGAGCAGCATACCCATCATTGATATCCAATATAATCAAACGAATTAAGTCCCACATCCATAGTTTAGGATTCTTCAAACTTAGACTGAGATCAGTCTGAAAATTAGCAGCTGGACGTGAAGTGTAAAGTGCACCATCACAAGCCCCTTGAGTAAATCGATCAATTTTAACATTTGTTTGCATCCAATTTTTATTCTTATCAGAAACGTTTAGTATAGAGTCCAAGAAAGTAATATTAGAGGCTTTTTTGCTATCATCGTTTAAATCAGCCCCAAATATTTCCCTAAGCAATGGATCGCAGTTTTTCTCTACAATACCTAAATCACACAATATGCGCCTCGCCTGGCTCCTAAAGAATCCATTCCAGGAGGAAGCCGGAATTGTGGGAATACCATTTGTTTTTACCATTTCAAAGTCTGTTTCCAAAGAATCATCATATGTACGAATTATCAACGTACCTTGACAAATAACTGGAAGCGTTAAATTCTCACAGGTATGTTTCTTTACTAGACTATTAGGTTCTTCAACCACCCAGTCCTCATACTTAATAAACTTAGATGTCTTCCAGTTAAAATTGACATACTCTTCATAAGCATTTTCACCAGCAATAAATTTGATTTCAATACTACTCAACTTAAATAGACCTAATCCTCGTCTCGTTTTAGAACCTATTCTGATGCCAGCTTTGAGAGATGAAATTATTCCATTGAGATAGCTAAGCATCACTTTTTCGTTATCATTTTGTCTAATTGTTAGTTCAAGCATAAAATCAAAAATACAACCTGATTCAACCACTTCATATTGGGCTAACTTACCGCTCTCGACTATCTTCTCATTGGATTTTAGTTTTATATTGTCACGAACACTTGATTTCCATATTGATTCATCAGACAAAAAACAATCATAGGTAATCAATGAGCTTTGTCTGGTTTCTTTTTCAGTATCATTTATATGACCAAAAAATTCTATTGGATCCTCAAATAAATCCCGTAGGACTCCTGCAATGCTACTTCCAGGAATAAATGGTCTTCCTTCAGCATCTTTTAATGGAGCTAAATCATATACCTGATCACTAGTACTTATTAGAAAAGATGAACAAGCTTTTAGTAATCCTTTAATATAGACTTTTTTCACGATGAAATTACTCTTATTCATTCTCATTTCTCCTCCTTTTAAAAATTGCCTTTTGACACAATGTCATGATTACAGCAATATACATCTCATCCTTATCCAGAACCTCTTCGAAGATGCATCCTAAGTTACCTTCAATTAGACTATCCCACGAAGGATACCTTTTATACTTCAAGCTCTGTTTATTCTCGAGAAGTTCAAAGCCTAAAGCTTCATATAAATCATTATAGAATGCCTTAGCTGATGTTGATCCATTATCCATTTTACAAGTTATAACAGTATGAAGCTCATAAATTGTTTTAATTGTTAAACACTGATCATATAAATAAAATAAAGGACTTTTAACAACAGAATTATTTAAGACCTTATCAACATTTCCCCAAAGTCCAGTTAACGTATCTGTATATAACTTTGTAAGTCCACGTTTTAGATAAAACTGTTTTTGGAGTTGTAAAAAAAGTGTATCAAATGTTGGACTTTCCACCTTTGCTAACTCACAGAATTTTTTACTCTGATACACGGCAAAGATTCTATCTTCTTGCTTTGGTAACACAATTAATCGCCCATAGCCCACGTTTGTCATTTCACCAAAAAATAGATGAGATACAGAGCGTGCAATAGCATCACATTTGTCTGATTTTATTGTAACCACGGACCCCTTTCCAAAACAAGATAAGACAGCGGTTGGCATCCTGTGCTTAGCATTAAAGCTACCATATTGAGATCGTGTAAAATAGGAATGCTCTTTATCTATTTGAAGAAAATCATCTTCAAGCAAGCCTCTGAGTAATCCCTCTAAATCACTTATAGATAAAGATGGTTCACCATATTGATTTAAATTAATTAAGTCAGAAGTCAATAACAAACTAATCTGTCCATCATCCAAATCATACTCATAATCTGAATCTGAATCAGTCACTTTAGCATCACTTATGGTAAATCTACAATCTCCATATTGAGTTTTTTTTGATTTACCTAACGAAGCAAATTGATTATCTAGTAACTTCTTTATATCTGCTAAATTGTGCTTACTTTTGGAATCCAAATGCATTTCACCTATAAACTTCGTACCCGCAACAATGCTATCATACTCAAAAAATTGACCGTCATCAGTATTAGTACTACCTGCCGCAGGATTACTACCACGCCGATGGTGAAAAGCAAGTTTTTGCTGTGGTATATGATAACGAATATTTTTATCCGAGTGACTAATATATTTATACTTTGGAGAAACAAATTTTCGCTCCTCAACTGTCTGATCGATCTGCAATAAATTAAAAAGCCTTGAATCGTTTTCATCCTTACATTTTTTGAAACAGTCAGGTACAGGAATTACTGAACATCCATCTTCGGTTGGATAAGCATTACTTATCTTAAGTTCACCATCAAGAAAAAGTTCGCGGAATCCCTGATCTTCATGAGCGAATGCTGAACTTGATAGATTTTGCTTTATATATTTGCTCGCACATATACCTAGGATTGCTGATGCTGGAATATAATCGCCTCCTAATACTGTATCCGCCTCCAAAGTAATGCAAAACTTCAAAGATTTAGATGAGCCAATATTATCAGTAGATTCAGTAGCTAGACCATCATCTTCTATCCACTCACATTGCACATACCCTAAACCTCTATTACGGCTTGAGCCTATATGACGCACGCAAGATATAACATCTTTAACAAACTGTTTTTCTACATCACTACTGTTATCTAGTCGAAGTGGAAAAAAGAAAATGTTGCCCCTTCTTATGGCTTGAATTGTTCTCAAAGAATTATCTTTTGCTATACCACATTCGAGAGCAGTCTGAGAACGAATGCTACAAAAGTAATTGGTTATTTGCCAGGGAGATAGTATATCCTTTGAAAGCTTATCTCCCTGCTCTAGCTCCCAATTTAAGCGATGTTTTAAGTTATCATAAGCTTCTAAATAACCATTCCTTAGCGTTAGCAAAGCACCCTCTTCCATACCAGCAGCACCAAAAATTCTGTTAATCATCCGATCATTAGATTGATCTGTAAATCCAGATAAATCCATAGCCTGTTGACGCATAATTCCAAAAATTCTCTTGGCTGGGATAAATGGTATTCCAAAATCATCTCGCGAAATCTCCTCGTCAACTATTCCAGAGATACTAAAACCAGTTGCTACACATGTATCAGATAATAGTGTCATTTTAATATAGCCATTCACAGTACATCACCTCCCTAAATAAAAAAATCTTCTATAGTTTCGGTATGGACATCCATTAATTCAAGTGCATCGTAGATTGCACACCTTTTTCCTCCTATTTGTAAGCGACCTGCCTTGTCTAAAGTAAAAGTTGCTCCACTGCGCTTCCTATAAAGGAAGTAACTTGAAGCAAAGCTGTAGCCCATAGATTCCATAATTGCAATTTCATATGCCTGATTACCAAGCAAAAAAGCTTCCCATATTGACTTCAGCTTTTTGCGAGGAATTTCCGTGCTATTGTTGTTCTTTGATTTTTGTACTTTAACCAAAAGTGTAGCCAAAACGCCTATATTAGATTCCATATGTATGTTATCTAAACCACCAACATAGTAAGGCACATGATACCGGCTATTCTCTGTAACTGTGTATGATAAATCTGTTCCCTTAATTAGTTGATAATCTAACCAAAATCCAATATCAAGCTCTTTATTCGACGATTTAGCGGCAGTTTTAGCATTCTTGCAACCCTCCATTGCAATTTCGACTGCTTTATCAAAGGGGTAATGTGGTTTTATAAAAGCAATGCCTGCACAAGCCGATATTTTTTTAATTAATAGATCTTTCTTCTCTTTTCTTCTAAAAAGAGAAGAAAAGAATTTGCACACTGCCGTTATTGCATAACTACTATGACAAACGAAGGTAACGTCATCTCCACTTTGATAAATTAATCTGTAATGAGGATTTCCGTCAGTATAAGCTATGTTATCCCGTTCATACATCTTTGATTCTATTTCACTAATATAATCTTTCATTACCTTTTCTGCATCTTCAAATGCTTGGTTGATCTCTTTTGAAATGTTACTTAGTTCATCAGCACTTGAGATAAGCTTACAGGCATGTCGTAAAAGCTCACCCATATTATTACCGTCTATATGAACAACCGCCATCATTCTTTCAGTTCCTGAAATGAAAGCCTTACCAATATAATCAAAACTTGTTGTGTCCGTGATAGCTGTGATATCTCTACCTTTTAATTTTTTCTTTAAAGTTGTATATGAGTACCACTCTTCTTCATATTGTTCAACAACTTGCTCTTTATTGTCACTGGCTTGCATCATAGGGGGTAATGTGTTGAATCCGTAAAATTGTATTTGTGTCTGTTTAACTATATTGACTAGATCGAAAAGCTTTCTAAGATTACGTCCCCAGTCACTACCTTCCGTAATAAAACAAGTAACAAATTGAATACCTGGAGATTTCTCAAGTAACTCCCTTGAGAATAATCCATTAAATTTCCTATAATCGCCCTCTGTCTCAAATGATAAAATGGCATTCCCACCACCTGAGAATATTAACTTTCTATTTATTTTATTTGTTTCCTGATCTGATGTTTCGAATAACGTTTGCACCAAATGACTGGCACCAATAATGTCTTGAAGTTCACGGGTTTTAAAGATATAGCTCTGGATACCAGTGATATCGTAAATTGCTAAACACTTACTCATAAAATCCTCCATAAATTCAAATATCAAAAATCTCACAAAGTCGTTTTTCCAGTCTCTTTATATTCTCCAAATCCTCTAAACAAATAATTTTTAAATTTTTGTAATGTCTAGTCGAAAAGGCTTTATATCTTTCTGCAAATTCTTTAGAACTTCTTTTACACATAGTTACTAAAACAGTTCTTGTTCGCAAACCTAATGCTTCAGAATTAGCTAAAACTTCACGCGTTTTTGAGTTAGAGAGGTATTTTCCTTCGTCTGTTGTGCAGCTAATAAAAGTAATATCAAAGCCTCGCCTAAAAACAAGATCAATTTCGAATGTGTTCTCATTTGACTTTACGTCATTAGAATGTACTACAAAGTTATTTTGAATTTCAAAACCACTTCTATTTTTTATCATAGATCGAAGTATTGCCCAAATATATTCTTCAAGCCAAACACCTGTAAGATACTTGAATTTTTTCTCAGACATGACGTACCTTGGGGCATCGGAAGTATCCCTTTCTAAAATTTCAGATAATACCAAAAAATCAACAAACCAGGTCTTATCATCTGATAATCTATTTTCTAAATTATCATACCAACTTTGAATAAAACTACCATCACAAGCTTTGGCTTGTTTTTCTTTACAACTAATCAATGATTTTATTGGCTCGTGCGACAGCTTTATTAAATCTTTTTCATGTATGTTTAGTTGCTTCAGTTTGCCAATGCTTTTATCAAGGTCTCTTAAAGAAAAAATCATGTCCTGAAATTTTCGATATATGTCGAGTTTCTCAATAATCTTATTCCCGAATTCAATTGTATTTTCCGGTGAACCTAGGGTAAATTTACTATTTGAAGGAAGTTTGGAGTATTCATACAAATCCACAATATCATCTATACTAATCAAATCTCCATAGATAGAAACTACTGTTTTCCCTCCAGAAGGGTATAGCTGTGGAGCATCAGGATAGAAAGGATTATTAATACGCAACAGATTTTTATCTGGATCAATATCAATCTCAGATACATTGTCTTTAATCAGAGAAGATTCACTTGAAGCAGCAAAATTGCTCAATGCTAGCACGAAATTAGTTGCCATAACTTTGGTTCCGCCAGAAACATTAATAACCAACTTATCAACATTATTACCATCTTGGAAAATTCCTTTGAATGAGTTTAAATACTCATGATATACAAAATAAGAATTGTACACATCATCAATTATTTCCGAACTAATGTTATTGGAATCAAACTGCAGACCCTTTTCTTCAAACTTCTTCTTTAACCAATTTATTATCTTCTTACAATAGCCACCAGTCTCCTCAGAATAATAGAAATGAATTCTATCCTCTTCGTTATATGAATCTCCGCCCTCAACTAAGCCACAATCATAAGCCAGAGCAATAGCAATTGGTAAAGGATTTGATCCTACTAAATAAAGTGATTGTTTCATTACGCACCTCCAATTATTTATTGATTTTTGAATTTCTCACCCATACACCACATCTACACAGCCACACCCAAAAGTTACATTCCGCCCCACATGAAGCACCTTCGCCGCTTGTAGCCAAGGAACAAAAGGTGACAAGTCCCCCCTAAAAGTCATTGTCCCTAGCAGTCCACTCATGTCCATTTTCTGATTCTGTCGGTTAGAGAACCGTTCGAGGTTGACTAAGTACAGTCCATTTGAAATTGTCTCAATAGAATCTGCCTGTTCAAGAAGGTATTCTCTTTCATCTAAATTGATGTGCCCACCATATCTAGTGGTCAGATCGGCTACCCGCCGACTAATATTGCGGAACAAAGTTTTAAAGTCAATTTCCGTTAGCAACTGACCATTGCGCCTAATACGAAGGGGTGAAAATAAAATGATTGAACTATGATTGGCTTTCTCCAGCCTGTCGCCCTTTAGTTGCTCTATGCTTAGTGCCTGTAAGTTAATTCGCTCAGGTGTCCAGATTGCTTCTTTTTGCATGGGCTGATAAATTCCAGCTAATTCAAAGGGCTTTCGCTCCGCCCCTAACTCAAAGTGTTTTGTTTCTACTAATACCTCTAGTACGTCTTTGGCGTATTTAATTCCATGGCCAAGAAGAACTAACGTAAATTCCAGGTTTTCACCTTGTGCGTAATAGGAACGATGACGGGGAGCGACAATCAAGTATGGATTAGGTACATCCTGCTGTCCCACAGACAGTTTGCGATTTTCAAAAAGATAGTCATAGACTTCTGGGCGCTTCTTAAGCGCCCAGCCTAGGATGCCATGCAGTACTGAGCCAAAGAACGGTGGAAACTTAGCAGTTTCCATGCACCTGAGCCGAATATGTAGAGGCAAATAAGATAGTGAGAAATATAGGTTACTATTTTCCATAACATTTTGATCCTCCCAAAACTAAACTTCTTTGTATTATAATTTTTGCTCATAGCTGTATTAAACAACTTTAGTACAACGATGTCAATAGTTTTTATACAACTACTTACAGATTCTATTTCATTTAGTTCGTTTTCCGCTATAATAGTTGAAGTACCTTTGGTCAGGATTCTCTAATCCTGTGGGTTGAAATTTTGTGTTATATTTTTGAGAAAGCACCGCCGCTATCTAACCCATAGACGGCGGGTTTTCTTTTTTACCTATTCTAAAGGAATATCTGTCCCATAAATGGGACTCTTGGGCAGGTTGTCTTTTTCGGTTCTTTTTTCATTTTCCGTCTCCCTTGCATTAGCAAAAGATGGCCTCGCCGCCGTTTTCTGGGATTATCAGTCCTTTTTTGCTGTCATAGCGGCTTAGGTCGGTGAGGAATCCCATTTGGCTATTTTTCTTATGTCCCAACAGGGCGACCCCGCCCACTCCAGCTAAGGCTTTGAAGGCAGGGGGAAAGATGTTCACGGAATAGTGCTGTAGTAGGCGCAGGCTGGCGCGACTGGCCTTACCTTCTTCTAGCTCTATAAGGGCGCGGCGAACGTCAGCATTAACCGGGATGACTACCGCATAGGTGTTTTCTTCGATGAGTTTAAACTTTTCAGCGATTTCGGCAAAAGGGATGTTCAGGCCTTGGCCTCCATTGGCTAAGGTCTGGAGGATGTCTTTGCTATCTAGCCCTGTGCCGGTACTGTGGTATAGGGATTGAAAATAGGCTCTGATCGCCTCTGGTCTAGTCACATCCGGATATTGTTTTTGGATGATTCCGGCAATGGCTTTGGGGCGCTTTAGGCCGGGGGCTAGGTGACGGTTGTATTTTTCTTCCGCTGCAAAGATGTAGACCAGACTTTCTTCCAGCGGTTTTTTGCCTTCGCGGTTGCAGCGGCCGGCGGCCTGAATTTGGGAGTCAATTCCCGCCTCCGCTCGGTAGACCAGGGGGAAATCCACATCTACTCCGGCTTCAATTAGACTGGTGGAGATAACTTTGCAGGGCAAGGTTTTCTCTAGGCGGAGGCGGATTTCCTTCAGAGTCGCTTTGCGATGCTCCGGATACATTAGCGTGGAGAGGTGAAAGACGCCCTGGCTGTCTGCCACCCCCTCATAAAGGGCTTGCGCCTGACGACGGGAGTTGACAATACAGAGGACTTGGGGCGCTGCTTTTAACCGATGGATCAATTCCTCGTCCTGTAACTGGCCCATATGGCGTAATTGGGCTCTTTTGAAAAAGTTATGGAGTTTTTCGGTCTGGGGACTGATTTCCTGGGGTTTAAGCCGCTGGGGGAAAAAATCATCCAGTGCCGGTTGGGTAGCACTGCAAAGTACGGCTGTACAGCCGTATTGGGTCACCAGTTCGTTGATGGCCATTAGGCAGGGTTTTAAGTATTCTGTGGGGAGCATCTGGGCTTCGTCGAAAATAATCACGCTGTCCGCCAGATTATGAAGCTTGCGGCAACGACTGCTTTTGTTGGCAAAAAGTGATTCGAAAAATTGTACGTTGGTAGTTACTACTAAGGGAATATCCCAATTTTCCGCTGCCAGCGCTAAACAGTCGGCTTGCTCTTTGTCCTCAGGATTAGGAGTACCCAGATCGAAAGCGGAGTGATGCTCAAGCACATGTTCTTTGCCCACTAAGCCCCGAAAAACCTCCGCATTCTGCTCAATTATCGAGGTGTAAGGAATGACATAAATCACCCGGCGCAGCCCATGCTCTTGGGCATGGGTGAGCGCAAAGCCGAGGGAGGAGCAGGTTTTGCCGCCTCCGGTGGGGACAGTCAAGCTAAATATCCCTTGCGGTCTCGTGCCTTCCGCCAAACAATTCCTCAGAATCTGGTTGCGGATCTCATCGAGATTCGTCTTAGGTTCGGAGAATTGGTTGATGCTTTGGCGATAGCTCTTTAGTAAGTCGGCGATAGAGGCGGTGGACGTGGGGCGCTCTTGACCCTTCATGAAGGTTTCTGTATCTAAGTAATCGCTATCTACCAGACAGGAGTAGAGCATCCGCGTAAAAAAGGCTAAGGTGAATCCTACGCTCTCACCTAAGGCTTGCCCTTCTTTGCTATGGGTCGGCTTTAGATTCAGACTGGGGTTCTCCGGCCAGACAATTCCCTCTAATACAGCTGGGTAATGAGAACAATCATCCAAGAGCTCTTGGCGCTGGAGCTTAGCCGCCAGACTGTTCCCCTCAGCACTGTCTGCGGAACTACCCCCATTAGGCAATCCGCCATGGTGTCCGGCAATACAGTAGGCCAGTATTTTACCCATCACTTTATAGCACTGGTTCACCAGAATCGCTCCCGCACTGGAGTGATCCGCCTTCCCTACATTATCCCAGATGCGACGCTGAAAGGCATCGGCAATTTTCCCTATATCATGGAAAAGTCCCAGTAAAAAGCCCAGATCGCCATGCCCAAAAACGGCTGCAAACTGGCTCGCTTTATCGGCCGTTCTCACTACGTGTTCTGCCACAGTCTGAGGTACCTTGCCTGCCTCATCCTCTCTAATGTGCGCTGCCAAAGGTCTTTTCATCTTCTTTGCCCCCTCGACGTAAGATGTTATACCATTTGTTATTCTATTTTATGTCGCTCTGGAATGAATTAATAAGAAACAAGTAGTATTTTTAATAACAGAAATATTTTGACGTATAAGTTTGTTCGCGTCAAGAGATAAAAAGTAAAAAGTTATAAAGAAGTTGCAGAATCCTAAAATTTGATGTGCTGCAGGGATTTTCCCAGGAAAAAGAACGGGATGCAGGTCTGAAATGCAACAGGTCTGTTTTCTTTTTGATTTTAAAAGGGTAGAATTAATTCCAATTGGGAGGGATGCATTGGAGTAGGGGTCAATGCAGTTCGGGCAATATTTGTTTTTCGCTGAGGAAAAGATTATCAAAGGATAAATTGGGTCTAGTGTTTGGGGGGCTGCATGGCTGTGAAAATTAGAAAGTATAGAAATGAATTGGGCTATTCTGAGGATTTTTATCGGGTTTACGATTTCTTAATTCGGATTAATAAGGATAGGGTAATTACTCCGCATTATTTGTGGGCAAGATGGGTATGGCAATTCAGTCCCTACATGAATATGGATCACTTGTCTCGTATTGGTCTAGCGGAAGTTGATGGCGTAATTATCGGGCTGATCACCTATGAGTGTGAGTTAGGTGAGGTCTATTTTTGCCTTGATCCACAGTATGAGGGTATTTTCTCTGACTTAATTGATTATGCCATTAAGGAATTGAGCCTTGAGGGAAAAATTAGAGTTAGCATCCCTGACACTGACTCCCTCTTCCAAAGAACGGTTCTAATGAAAGGTTTTGTTCCCAGCACAGAAAAATCTTCGGTGGCAATGATTGAAATGAACCACTTAGCCTACAGCCTTCCTGAGGGTTATCGAATTATTGGCTTTGATGATGCAAGCTTTGATGTTGACCGCTATTATAATGCTATCTGGCGCGGTTTCAATAACCAGCGTCAGCGCAACCAAAAAGAACTGGATTCGATGCACCGGCGTGAGGGCTTTGATGCTCCGAATTTTGATCCGCATCTCCGAACCCTAGTGGTGGCTCCTAATGGTGACTATGCCGCCCATTGCGGTATGTGGCACCTGCCCCATTGCGACTATGCTTATGTGGAGCCGGTTTTTACCCTGCCAGAATATCGGCGTATGGGTCTTGGCAAAGCGGCGGTTATCGAAGCTGTTGAGAGATGTAAGCAGCGCGGTGCCCAAAAAGCTTATGTGCTATCTTCCCAGCAGTTTTATTATTCTATCGGCTTCTATCCTGTTCAGAATGAAACTTGGTGGAGGTATCAAAGCCCAGCTTAATAAGAGTAAACAGCCCTAAAATCTAAAGTACAAGAAGGGGTTAAAGTCAGAACCAGACAGGAAGGTAATGGATAAAAGCAGCAAAAAGATACAGACAAAAATTTGGGCATAACCCTGTAAGTAGTATTTCCAGCCCAGTTTACCTGCCGAAGCAGTAGTCTCGTAATCCAGCTGATTTTGAGGCTGCCAGAACTTTTTTGCCACGGGAAAAGAAAAGACTATGCCTAAGATAAGGGCAAAGAATATAAAGGCGTTGAGGTTGGCCATTGTCATAGTAAGCCCAATCGATTTTAGGGTAAACATGCTGCGTAGGTAGGCGATAGCTCGGGTAAGGTTATCTGCTCTAAACAGCACCCAGCCGATGAGTACCACCAGCATGGTATAGATCCAGCGGAAAATACTGGGAATTTTTTTCAGCACACGTCCAAATCCCAGCCTCTCTATGACTAAAAATACCCCGTGGAAAAGTCCCCAAAGCACGAAAGACCAGCTTGCTCCGTGCCACAGACCAGTGACTGCAAAGACAATAAACAAGTTCAAATAGGTTCGCGCATTGCCCTTCCGATTACCACCCAGCGGGATGTAGAGATAGTCCCGAAACCAGGTGGAGAGGGAGATGTGCCATCGGCGCCAGAATTCTTGGATCGACTGGGAAATGTAGGGGTAGTTGAAGTTTTCCAGAAATTCAAACCCAAAGATTCGCCCCAGGCCGATAGCCATGTCTGAGTAGCCCGAAAAGTCAAAATAGATTTGTAGTGCATAGCAGATAGCACCAACCCAAGCCATCACGATAGGCGGCGTGCCTTGCCCAAAGGCAATATCAGCAAAAACCGCCACTTGATTAGCGATTAGGACTTTTTTGGCCAGTCCGATGATGAAACGCTGAGCGCCGGAAGAAAATTTAGCCATGGAGTGTTTTCGCTGTGACAACTGCGTTTCGATGTCAATATAGCGCACAATAGGACCCGCAATCAGTTGGGGAAAGAAAGAAATGTAGAGTGCCAGCTTGCCCCAATTTTTCTGCGGTGCTACATGACCCCAGTAGACATCAATGGTGTAGGATAGAATCTGAAAGGTAAAGAAGGAGACGCCGATTGGGAGCATTACTGTGTTGGTAGTAATGGACAAGTGAAAAATCGAGTTCAGGTTATCGACAAAAAAATTAAAGTATTTAAAGTAGCCCAGAATACCTAAGTTGAAGATGACCGCCAAGACCAGCAGCAGCCGTTTTAAGAAAAGCTTCTTATCCACCTTGGCAATAAATAAGCCAAACAAATAATTTATCGTGATCGAAAACAGCATGAGAAATACATAAATCGGCTCACCCCAAGCGTAAAACACCAGAGAAGCCAGCAGTAGAACAGTATTTTTCAGCTTTAAAAACCGCGGCGGGATCACAAAATAAAAGAAGATCGTTAACGGAAGAAATAAAAACAAAAATAAGGTTGAGCTAAATACCACAAGAACGTCCTGCCTTCCCCGAATTTAGTCTGATTTATGAAGTAAAAATTGATAGAGAGAGTCTATCATATTGTCAGCCTTGTCTGATTTTTCCATTTTATCTGATCCTAAAGTCAGCACTTTTGATTCATTGATTTCTGTGATAAATAGAGTCGAAGGCTGTAGCAAAGTATTCCAATCAACACTATTTAGCTGGGTATCATAGTATAAATGGGTTGCCGTATCGGCAATTTTATATTCTTCCCAGTAGTACATAAAATCAAAAGCAAAACTGCCGCCTTGCACCACAACATTACTAATGGCTGGCTGATTCTCTTTGGCTAAGGACACCGTCGGGTAATAAAAGAAGGGATCTCGGATTGCCCCTGTAAGATCTCTACCGGAATAAACAATATCAAAAACATCTGTATCCGGATTACCAAATCCGCTGGGCTCTGGGCTGGCAACAACGCCAGTTGCCTTTAGACCCTTATGTTCTTGACCGGATAATTCATCATATTTATCGGAAATCGCTCGAGTCACCTCAAAGGCCGCCAATTTATTCCAATGGATGCCTGCCTTGGGAAAGGTATTTGTCAGCCCAACTTCCTGAAAAACCGCCTCGGAATCTAGATATTGAACCCCGTATTGATCAAACAGTTCCTTATACCGCTCATAGGGTCGCTTATAATCCTCCGGCATAGCAGGGAACTTATCTATATACCATTCCGGTATGTATTCTCTATATAAAGAAGCCTTGTTAGCCGTGATTACTACCATGTACTCAATGGATTCTTCTTTTAGCCGATCCTGAATAAACTTTAATTTCTCCACTTGCTTAATCATATAAGCGTCTAAATTGCCTTGATAGTAGCCGACAAAGCCAAAACCAAAAATTTCATCCATGTATTCCGGCTTAAAAATATAACCATTATCGCCAATAATCATAGTCTTACTACCCTTAAATCCCCCTAAGGCTGTGGGTGTTTCTCTAGGTGTCTGGTATTCCGGAAATAAGGGAGTTTTGGCAGAAGCCACAGACATGCCCGGCCTGGACAGGGGTCTGGAGAGGATATTCCGATACCACCAGAAGGGATCGGCAGCATCTTTTTTCTGTTCAATATGGTTGTAGGTTTCTACCACGCGGTCACGCAAAGGATATTTTTGCGAAAACCAGCCCTCCAACCCTAACTGAAAAGCTCTATTCTTTAGATTGTCCAAATTCAGAGTCACTAGCGCTTTTTCTTTTTCTCCAAAGAGAATATGGTCGTTGGTTCGTCCCGTCAGCAGCAAGAGTCCGGGAGTTGCTATGATAGAGACAAAGACCACCGCCAATAGGCTATTCATGAACTGGTTTTTTCGATTTCGCAAAGCTTAACTCCCTCTCACTGACATATTTTTCTACAATTTCTATATTGTAAGAGTTTCACTCTAATAAATCAATCCTGCGAGAGGTTGGCGATCCTTAGAACAGACGTTAGCTGTCACCTTATAACCGCTTTCTCATTTGCTCTCTATAAGTTACATAGTGGAAACGCAGACCAAATGTATAAAAAGACTGCCTGCATCCCAAGTATATTTTAGTATAATACTTTTAAGTGAGTCTAAGGGCTCTTACTTGATAAAATTAGAGCCAATTTGCTTTTATCCCCCCTTTATCTGGGCTTCCAGGAAGCGAATGTTGGCAATTGCGAGGAAGATTATGTCAGATAAACCTAAAGTAACCGTGGATTTTTTCCCCCTAGGTGAACTAAAAACCTACCAGTTGGTAATCATTTTTGCCCGTTTTCAAGAAAAGTGGCTCTTTTGCCGTGGCAAAAACCGCCAGACCTATGAAGCACCCGGCGGTCACATTGAGCCGGGCGAAACGCCTCTGGAGGCAGCCCACAGGGAACTTTATGAAGAGACCGGAGCCTTAGCCTATGAATTGGAAGCCGCTTTTGACTACCTCATCCAAAGCGAAAGCGGTGAATCACGGGGACAATGCTTTTTGGCTCAAATTCAACAACTGGATGAACTGCCAAACTTTGAAATGGCGGAGATTGCACTTTTCCCCAGGCTCCCTGCCCAGCTACGCTTTCCTGAAGTTCTGCCCTTACAATATGAACAGCTTCAAGGCTGGCTGAATCGTCAATCTGCCAAGGATGAAATTTGGGATGTCTACGACCAGAAGCGAAATGTAACCGGAAGGCGTCATCCTCGGGGAGAGCCTTTGGCTAAAGGGGATTATCATGTAGTCGTACATGTGTGGCTGCAAAATTCCCAGGGAAATTTTCTGATTACCCAAAGAGCCCCCAACAAAGGTAATCCTCTGATGTGGGCCTGTACGGCTGGGTCAGCCGTCACCGGAGATGATAGTCTCACAGCAGCTCTACGAGAGATGCAGGAAGAGACGGGCTTAACGTTGTCGCCGGAAAAGGGTCGGTGCGTACTGGTGGAACAACGTAGTGATAGCTTTTGTGATATCTGGCTCTTTCGGCAGGATTATGATCTTTCTGAGATTATTTTTCAGGAAGGTGAGACTATAGCGGCCAAAGCGGCTTCTTCAACGGAAATTCAAGGGATGGTGGCTGAGGGAACCTTTGTGGGCTATGGGTATTTGGATGAGTTTTGGAGATTGGTTGAAGGGGTGGATTTTAAAATCTAGTATTTCTCCTTAGCTTATTGATTTAAAGGCAAGACTGAAAGGGTTCTCCTTACAATCGGTCATGAGCATACTTCAAAAAGAGGATACTATTTATCTCCCCTTTTAAAAGTGCTATACTTCTAAAAGTTTTATTATTTTATTGGGGTGAATATTATGAAAAAATCAAGGCGTTATTTTTCTCTGCTTCCTATTGAACGTTGCGAAGAAATATGGGAGAAAGCAGATTTTTCTGATCTGGGCGGTCGAAACTATTGCATCATTTCAAAAACAAAACCAAATCGCCAGAAAAAGTTGAAAATTCACACACTTGGACGTTACTCCTATAGGAGTCAATACAAACCTTGGCGTTTAGGGGCTGCCAGAACCTTTTATCTTACTTTTGATAATGAAGTCCGAGTACATACCCCGATCCCTCCATCAACGATTTATCTTTATATCCTGCTGCTAATGTGGTGTTCTCTTTGGCTGCCCCTTATTATTCTTTCAGCGCCCTTAATCTATAAAATGATTGGAATTTGTATGATTTTGGCAGGGGTAATTTATCTTCATTTTTTTAAAGTGCAGGAATTGAAGCGATTTGGTCTTCAATTGCTAGATCAGTTTATTCGCCAGGAACTGAGAGGCCTACCTCTAAAGGAGCCGTCTTTTGTTCAAGATTCAGCGAGCATTCTTCTGGAGGGAAATACTCTAATGATTCAAAACTCTAGTCGCTATCGTAAAAAGCTCTTGGCAGTTGTCATTCTTGTCTCAGCGCTTATTGCAACTCTCTTACTAGGAATTTTCGCATTTCCATTTCAGTCTATCAGCGGTGAGATCCTTCTCCCAGAGGGGCTAGGGTTTGGTGGACTGTATTTGCCCATTATTGTTTCCCTCTACTTGTTAGAGCTTATCTGGCTGATTCGCCGAAAAAATTATACTCTCCTTGTTGACCCTCGCGGAATTACCTTTAACACTTTTTTTATTCCTTGGAGTCAAGCCAAATATATTGGCTTTTGGGATGAAAATCTTCGCGTAGTCTATGGCAATGGCGGAGACTCATTTACTAATTACATTGAAGGCATTGCCATTCTAGCCGATGATAACTTTCAGCCAATCACTAGGGTCCCTTCTCGTCTAAGATGTCTGAACTCCTTCCGCGACTCAACAACACCGCTTTGGCAAAACGTTCGCAGAGAATTCTGCTTAGCAATCCCGCCTGAAATTCGTGCCAAACAAGCCTTAGAAGCGATTTACTCTTATATGGACGAACATAATATTGTCCTTCCTGGGGAACAAAGTCCATATCAGGAATGGAGCCAAAAGGCAAAGAAAAACCCTGGCCTAAGCTTCTTCCCCCGCTAACAGCAGTAAGAGCCGCTTCACCTGACCACTGATATCTCGCTGGTCCGCCGGTGCTGGATTGTACTGCAGATAGGGCTTTTGCATGGCTGACAGAAGAATTCGCCCCTTATAGTCAGGATGTTCCAGTAGCTGGCTCAGTTGCTGAATGTCGGGCTTATAGTTTTCGCGGTAATAGAGAAAGACTTTGGCAGGCTTAATCGTAACGCGCTGAAAGCCCATCTTTGCCGCACTGTGCCGGATAAAGGATACATTGGCCAGAGTCTCCACTTGAGGGGGAATCTCACCGAAGCGATCCAGAAGTTCATCCAACACATCCATGTATTCCTTATCCGTGGCAATGTTACTAAGACGGCGATAGGCATCCATGCGCTGACCGTCGTCGGGAATATAACGGGGCGCAATGTAAGCATCTCCTTCCATTTCCACCACCACCGGATTTTCTTTCTGCTGGGGTAGTTCGCCCTGTAGGGTTTTGACCTCTTCTTCCAGCATTCGACAGTAGAGTTCATAACCAATGACATCCATTTGACCATGTTGCTCACCGCCCAAGAGATTACCGGCGCCCCGCACTTCCAGGTCTTTCAGTGCAATTTTGATACCGGAACCCAGTTCGGTAAAATCACGAATCGCCACCAGGCGCTTTTCCGCCACTTCCGTTAGAATTTTTTCCTTCTGGTAGGTAATGTAGGCGTAGGCCTGACGGTCAGACCGCCCCACCCGCCCCCGTAATTGATACAGTTGTGCCAAGCCGAAGCGGTCGGCATTTTCTACAATAATTGTATTAACCGTGGGCATATCAATGCCGGACTCAATGATAGTAGTGCACACCAGAATATCGGCTTCATGAGCTACAAAGCCTTCGATAATAGTCTCTAGTTGCCGCTCGCCCATTTTGCCGTGGGCATAAAATATCCGGGCTCCGGGCATAGCTTTTTCTAGTTCGGCAACTTTTTCTTGAATCCGATGGGTGTCATTAAATAGATAAAAGACTTGACCTTGACGGGAGATCTCGCGGAGACAGGCTTCCTGAATCATTTCCGGTTCGTATTCCATAACATAGGTCTGCACCGGACGTCGATCCAGAGGCGGCTCTTCCAACACCGAGATGTCCCGAATTCCTGCCAAGGACATGTGTAACGTTCTGGGAATTGGTGTAGCTGAAAGGGTTAAAACATCCACCGAATGGCGGAAGGTCTTTAGTCTTTCTTTGTGTTCCACACCAAAGCGCTGTTCTTCGTCTACCACTAAGAGTCCTAAGTCCTTGGGTCGGATATCCTTGGACAAAACCCGATGCGTTCCTACTACAACATCAATTGAACCCTCGGCCAGCCCCTTGATTGTCTGCTTAATCATGGCTTGAGAAGCAAACCGCGACAATAGACCAATTTTTATGGGAAAAGCGGCTGTACGCTTCTTGAGATTTTCGAAATGTTGCTGAACTAGCACAGTGGTAGGGGCTAATAGGATGGCTTGGCGACTATCCATAACACACTTGAAAATCGCCCGAAAGGCTACTTCCGTCTTGCCAAAGCCCACATCCCCACAGAGGAGGCGATCCATAATTTTGTCGCTTTCCATATCACTTTTAATATCGGCAATAGCTGCCAACTGGTCGTCGGTCTCCTGGTAGGGAAAGTCTTCCTCAAACTCCCGTTGCCAGACGGTATCTTTGGAAAAGGCAAAGCCCCGTGCGGCTTGTCGGCTGGCATATAGGGCAATCAAGTCAATGGCCAGCTTCCGAATGGAACCTCTGGCCTTCTCTTTCATTCGGTTCCACTCTTGCCCGCCCAGACGTGAAAGCTTGGGCGTTCGACCCTCAGAGCCGACGTATTTCTGGATTTGATCCAGATTTTCCATGGATATATAGAGGGAATCCTCCGCAGCATAGGTGATCTTCAGATAATCCCTACGATTGCCGCCACTTTCCAGGTTAACCATACCATCATAACGACCAATACCGTGCTGGTCATGAACCACCAGCTCTCCAGGCACCAAGTCGCTAAACAAGTCGATATGCATCCCTTGACGCTTTTTCTTCCGTAAGGGGCGCTCAACCCCGAATATATCCTGGGTACCCACTACCAGAAGTCCGGCAGCAGGATATTCAAAGCCGCTGGGCAAATTGAGAGCGGAAATATCACCAAAGCTACCACGCTCTACCAAAAATAACCGCAGCCGTTCCGCCCGGGTACCTGTACCAGCCAATAAAGCGGTAGCAAGCCCCTGACTTCGACGTTGTTCCAAGAGTTCAACCAGTTTTTCTTCATGGCCTCTAAAACTATCCGAGGCTCTTCCCTTGATGGAAAAACTATCGCCTCCCGGCAGTCCATTCCCGGAAGTTCCTAAAGAGGCTAGGGCTATTACGGAACCTTTTTGGTCAAGTTCCTTAAAGATCTCACTACCTTTAAAGATGGCTTCCTCAGCCAATGCTGTTACTTGTCCTTTTTCAAATAAGTTGGTAAAGTGCTGGGCAAAATCCGCCTGAGCACCATCCAGCCGTTTTCGGAAGGTAGCACCTTCATCTAGAAACAAGAGCGTTTTCGACTGACGCACATAGGCTAAGGCGCTCTGCGCTTCCGGAAGTAAAAGTGGCAGCCACTTTTCGATTCCCGGGAAAATCATTTGCTCGTGAATACGCTCCGCATCAAAGACCCCCAAACGCCCTAGTGTCTCAATGACATTACGGTCTGCCCCGTTATGTAAGGCTTGCAGCCTAGCCTCTTCCACTTCTTGCAGAACTTTAGCCGCTAATTTATCGGTCTGTTCCGGCAAAAAAATCTCCCGTGCCGGGGGAATTTCGGCTTCAGTTAGCTGACCAATGGAGCGCTGGTCTTCGGAATTAAAGGTCTTAATCTGATCAATATCGTCATCAAAGAAAGAAATTCGCAAAGGCAGTGCTCCCGGTGGATACACATCAAAGACGTCCCCTCGCCGGGCGAACTCGCCTTCCCCTTCCACTTGCCGCACCCGTTCATAACCCATCCGCAAGAGTTTCAGAGCCAGATCCTCTGGTCTGACCTGACGACCAATCTTTAGGGAAACCGTTAGCGCCTGAAAGCTCTGCGCAGGGGGTAATCGATGGAGCAACGATGCGGCTGTCAAAATGACACCCCCAAAGTCACCGGTCAGAATCCGCCGCAGAACTGCCGCTCGAGCCAATTCACTTTCCCGGCTGGAGGCATCCATGTCGGCCAAATTAACATCCCGCTGGCGTAGAATAAGAATTTCACCAGATATAAAAGCCTGAAGGTCTTTTTGTAAACTCCGGGCACGGAGCTCATCCGCCACTAATACCACAGGCTGAAACCCAGTATGAGCCGCAAGTGCAGCAATCACATACGCCTTCTGGCTATCTACCATACCACTGATATTCAGGTGATGATTAAGCTGACGACGACGCCCCTCCGGACTAAAAGCCGGATCTTTTTCGATAAAATCAACGATATTCTGGAAAATTGGGTCCTTAAGAGCCTGTGCCAAAAGGCTCTCTACCTGTGAATAATCTAAACTTTCCTGCTTCTCCTCACTCATAAGGACTCCTCTAACCAAGCCTCCGCTCGCTCCGCTGCCTGTACAAAAATAGAAAACATTTCTTCCTGCCGGTCTTTAGGTATTTCTGACAAAACATAGTCCGCTAAATCCCATTCTTTGGGAACGGGGCCACAGCCGATCCTAAGTCGAGGAAAATCCTGTGTCCCTAAACAACTAATAATAGATTTCATCCCATTGTGGGTTCCCGGTCCGCCACTACTACGAAAACGCAGACTCCCCATAGGCAGATCAATATCATCATAAATCACCAGAACATCCGCTGGGGGGATTTTAAAGAAGGCCGCCGCTTCTCGAATACTTTCTCCCGACAAATTCATATAGGTATGAGGACGCAGTAGCATGACCTTCTCGCCCTTGATACTGCCTTGGGTGTACTCCCCTTGAAACTTCGTCTTATTTAAAACCAGTTTATGGCGTTGGGCTAAAACTTCGATAGCCAAAAAACCACAATTATGCCAAGTATAGGTATATCGACTTCCGGGATTCCCCAGTCCAACTATTAAACGCATCCTACCACTCCCGTTCTGTGGGCATGAGTTTCGCTTCCCGAATCCGGTTCTTATGCAGTACCCAGTTTTCTTTCACCACTTGATGATTACGGGCAATCGCTAGACTCAAGGGCGGCACATCATCCGTAATAGTAGAACCTGCTGCCACATAGGAATTATCATGGAGCACCACGGGAGAAATCAAGTTGGAGTTTCCCCCAATAAAGACGTTATCGCCAATGATACAATCGGTCTTATCCAGACCATCATAGTTACAAGTAACCGTTCCACAGCCAAAATTAACATTTTTGCCTACCTGAGCATCACCAATGTACGTATGATGGACAGCTCGGGTATAATCGCCCAGACTGGAATTCTTAATCTCTACGTAAGCGCCAATGGTAATATTATCGCCTAACTTGGAATCCGGGCGGACGTGACTGAAAGGCCCCAGGCGGCAATTGCGTCCGATTTCACACTGCGAAGCCACGGAATAAAGAAAGGTAGTACCATCACCTACGGTCACATCTTGAAGTCGACTTTGCGGTCCAATGATACAATCTTCGCCAATATGGGTATCACCCTTTAGGAGGGTAAAAGGACGGATAATGGTATCTCGGCCAATAGTCACTCCGGGATCAATCCAAGTAGAATCCACATCTACAATCTGCACCCCTGAGAGCATCAGATTTCGACAAATTCTCCGGTTCAACAAGCAGCCAATTTCATGCAAGTCAATGCGGTCATTAATTCCCCGAATTTCGTCAAATTCTGTAACAAAAGCCCCCACTCTTTGCCCATCTTTAATCAAAATTTCAATGGTATCAGGCAGGTAATATTCTTGCTTCTTGTTAGCTGCTTCCATGCGGCCTAAGGCAGAAAGGAGAAGGGGGGTCTTATAGAAATAGATTGAAGAATTGATCTCTTCCACTGCCTTTTCTTCCGGCGTAGCTTCCTGGGCTTCCACAATCCGCTGCACATTGCCTTCATGGTTACGAATCACCCGCCCATATTGCCCCGGTGTAGCTGTCTTGGCCGTGATTACTACTGCACCATAGTCACCTTCTTCAAACATAGCTAAAGCCTTACGTAAAGTGTCGGCGGTAATCATAGGAGCATCACCGGTGGCTACAATAGTACAGCCATTTCTGCCCTCAAGAAAAGGTGCTGCCTGCATCACTGCATGTCCCGTTCCCAGCTGCTTCTCTTGAAGCACAAAAGCCACATCCTCACCCAAAACAGCCCGAACCTCTTCTTGGCGAAAGCCGACAATATAGAGTTGTTCCTTAGCACCGGCTTCTGTTAGAGCCTCAGCTACCCAGCTAATCATGGGCTTTCCTGCTACCCGGTGAATAACCTTTGAGTGTTTAGAGTTCATTCTTGTGCCTTCACCGGCGGCCATAACTACTGCGCAAATATCCATTTTGTTCTCCTTCTACTACTCGAAATCTTTCCGAGATCTATGAAACCTCTTAGGGGAGGTATAGCGCTTTTAAACAAGCGAATAGGCCGGAATTAGCTAACGCCTTGTAATTCCGCCTAAATCACCTACTATTATATCACGGCCAAAAGAAAGAAAACGGGGCAAAAAAGGAAGAACGTTAGACTTCTTTTGAAAGCTTCATTTCACCGCCTTTGAGCCATCCCTTGCGACGCATGAATTCAGAGATAGTTAAGGCCAAAACCGCAGGAATAATGAAATAAAGCAGTGCAATTGATAGAAGTACCGGCAAAGCCTGGTCACCGCCTACTTCCACCATATCTTTAAAACCCAGAATGGGACCGACTAGGCCACAAGTGCCCATGCCCGCACCTAAGGGCGAGTTAGTCATGCCAAAGACCGTTGTTGCTAAAGCTCCGCCAATCCCTGAGGCTAAGGTAGCCGGTATGAGAATCTGAGGATGAGCCACTACATTGGGGAACTGAATCTTAGAGGTTCCTACTCCCTGGGCTAAAAGGCCGCTCCAACGGTTTTCTCGAAAGGAAGCCACCGCAAAACCAATCATTTGGGCACAGCATCCGGCGGTGGCTGCCCCCGCTGCCAGCCCTGATAAGTTGAGCATGACACAAAGAGCGGCCGAAGAAATTGGTGCCGTCAAAGATAATCCTACCAGCAGCGCCACCAAAATGCCCATGGGCAGCGGATAAAGAGTGGTAGCGGACATAACCATTTGGCCTAGTCCCTGCATAAAACCAGCAATAGGCGGACCAATCAACAAAGCAGCGGCGGTTCCGGACAATAGGCTAACAGCCGGGACTACCAATAAATTAAAGGGTGTTTTATCTGTCACTAAGGAACCCAGCTCTGCAGCAATAATGACGGCAACTACCGCACCGGCCGGACCGGCGGTAATGGCACCGGCAATTTTCTCTCCGGTAGCCGGATCAATACCATTCATCATATAGGCGATTCCACCTACCACGGCCGAAGTATAAATAGCTAAAGGCTTACTTTTAAGACCTGCTGCCACGGAGACACCAATAGCCGCACCCACCAGAGGGGAGGCAGCCCCCGTCCAGTAGGTAATCTGAGCAAAGTAAGGAGTCAGAAAAGATTCCGGCAAAAAACCAAAGAAAGTTTTGAGAATCGTACCGATGAGTAATGAAGCAAAAAGGCCGTAAACCATTGCCCCCATTGCATCCATCAAATAACGTCGAAGAGCCCTCTTACACCAAGGTTTGAGCGCACGTGACCAGAGGTTTCCCCCAGTCGGTTGAATTGTCTGTTCCATGAATAGCCTCCTAAAATAATAAAATCAGCCGTAGTGTTACAATTCCTACCAAAACCAGCCTAGAAAAACTTCTAGGCTTATCGATCTTGCGTGGAATCGCACCGAGCTGATTCACCAGGCCGTTAGGGGCATTTTTCCCCTAGGGCTGCAGAGTCTATGTATGGATGGGTAATAAAACGGCTCCCATAAGTCCTTCTCCTCGCAAGAACGATTTGTCAGACTTTGCTCCCTATCATATCACAGCTGTTATCAAGAAAAAAGTCTTTGTATAGAAAAACGACCTTCTCCATTATCACAAAGATGAGGAGAAGGCCGCTTAGTTATTTTATCATTCTGCAGTAAATAAATTAGTTGTCGGAAGATTGCTGCTTTCGCCGCCACAAGTAGCTTCCCAGAACTAACATGCCAGCGAGTCCCAGCACGAAAAATCCAGCTTCAATAGGTCGATGGCTTTCACCGGTTTTGACCACGCTCTGCGCCTTGTAATAATAGGTAACAGTCTGAGGATCTTGAGTAAATGTCCCCTGCGTAGGCCCCTCTACCCGGACAAAGTCATAACCGGTAAAGCTCTTTTTTTCCGTAGAAAAGGCCATTCCAATCTGCCCACCAGGAATAACAATATCTGCCGTCAGTGGTTTCCCGTCCTGATTCAAATAGCGAACTAGCACATCTCCACCTACGCTATCGGTATTTTTCTGATAGAAGTAAGTCACTAGCTGCTCTTCCGTGGTGAAAACACCCTGTTCCGACCCTTCCACTCGCACAAATGTATAACCGGGAAAAACTTTCTTTAAAGTAGCAAAGGTGTTAGTAACTTGTCCTGTTAAGATTATGTCCGGAGTTAGCGGTTGCCCATCTTGATCTACATAACGTACCGTAACATTCCCTCCGGCCTTGAGACCATAGATATACGTCACCACTTGCGGTTCAAAGGTAAAGGTACCTGAAGTCGCCCCTTCTGTACGCAGTAAGTCATAATTAGCAAAACTCTTGGCTGTGGTTGTGAAGCTATCCCCAGGAGAGCCTTGCAAAAACTCTTCATCCAAAAGATCCCCTGCTTCATTCACATAGCGGACTTGGATACTGTTTACCGGTGGTGGGACTGGTTCATCCTGAGTGAAAATACGTTCTTGGTAAGAAAAACTAATAGACTCACCATCAGCCAATAAAGCTATAGGGCTCGGGCCGAAATACATGGCACTGTCAACATTTTCGGCTAATATATCACCGTTATTCCTTCCCCAGGCGGAATGTACCCGAGTTTCATTTTGGAAATCAGATTTTGCCGTTGTATTGTATTGCCCACCATAAACAAGGCTGGTTCCCTCTAAGGGTTCACCAAACAGCGTTATACCGCCAGCCTCCATGTAGACCCCTCCACCACCGGTGGCATAAATGTTAATTGCATCATTGTTATTTAATTGAGTATCAATATGGAGTATGGGCTCTACATCAACCATATCTATGCCGGAAACATTGGTCAGCGTTACCTTATGGCGAATCTCGCCATTCTGGGTCACCGAAGTAATCGTTTCCACCTTAAACCCTTGGGCGGTATTCTCGTCTACACGTTTCATTTCTTCACTGCCATCAGCATTGATACGTATATAGATTTTAGGAATATCAGAACTAATTAGATCCCAGTAATTATCCTCCTGTAACGCTCTGACATTGGAATATACACCATTACCGTAAGAATAAGTATACGTATAGACTGAACCGGTATTTAGATTGGTAATTCTCTGATTCTCATTTAGCGTCACTGCACGATCTCGATTAACACTGGTAACACCAGAGCTAACCGTAAAAGCAAAATCCCCCCGGGTAAAGCTGTTATGAATAATATTGTCCACTTGGTCAGTAAGCCCGTCTAAAAGTGTCCAACCCTCTGCGTCCGGGTTCAGAACGGTCTGTCGCACAATAGCACTGTAGCTAAGTCGAGTCGCAGAATAGTTGGCATTAAGAGACTTTAGCCCTCCCGTTAACCAGGTAACATTTCCAGGACTGTTAAGAACATAGTTAACCCCAGCTGTTCCGGGTAGTTGCCAAGGAATTAATGCCCCAGAGGGGTCATAAAGAGCCAATAAGTCTGTTGGTTGGTTCACCGTCACACGGGGCGGATCGTCAAATATTTGGTTATATGCCACAATGTTGGCCAAAGCGGATAGGGAGGCTGTCTGAATATTGCGCAAATCCCTGATTCTGTTTCCACTTATGTCTAAATAATTGAGGGCAGGCATGTTACTAATATTTACTGCTGTGATTTCATTGTCATACAGATAAAGACTGGTAAGCGTCGGATAGTTATCTAAGGTAAAAGTCTTGAAAGCGTTATTACTAAAATTCAGGTACAAGATTGCGGGTAAATTATTTACCTCAACTGTACCGAGTGCAGAATTCCCTGATACGCTAAGGTCGGTTAGGCTTGACATATCACGAACCGAGATGCTGGTAAGCAGAGCATTATCAGAAACAGAAAGATAATTTAGTACCGGAAAATTCGCCAATTCCACTGAACGCATACTTGAATTGTTAATATAAAGGTTTCTTAGTGCTGGTAAATTTTCCATAGTTAACTGTTGGAGCGAATTTATTGTTAGACCAAGTGTATTTAATAGCGGTAAATTTCTAATGGTTAGGGAAGTAATTGTTGAGTTCCCAATAAATTCCGCTGTATTAAGTTTGGGAAGGTCACTAAGAATAAAGGAAGTCAGCTTATTGTCCTGAAGATATAAATAATTTAACTCTGGCAGATTCTGTAGTGTTAAGTTTGTCAGCGTGGGCATATGAAGTGTGAGGTATTGTAGCGCAGGTATGTTTGCAAAATCCATAGTACTGACACCACTTATTTGTGATAAATTTATTTGTCTTAGCTTGGGATGTCCACTAACAGTAATTCCTGAGGTAATCACATCATAAAAATAGATATTCTCAATATTAGGAGCGACCGTTAGATTTATGGCATCAACAGCAACATTGTACAAATTAAAATCCGTTAAGCTCTGAAAAGGCGATAGATTCAAATTCGTTATCCGGTCATGAGCCATTCCGTTAATGCCTAACGAGGTCAGATTAGTAGCATATTCTAAGCCTGTAAGGTCTAGATCGGTACTAGCCGAAAGATATAGGCTAGTCAAATTTAACATGTCCGCCTGGGTAAGATCCGCTTCATCTATACCTAAATTACTAGCAACTGTCTGCCTTAAATAAGGATCAGGCATCCAATCACTTACTGCCAAGGGCATAATAGCCTGAAAAGTGGGTGAAGAGGTTTCCAGCATAGTCTCTTCAGACAAACTAGAGGTTTCAATGGTGGGTTCCGTGAGGTAACTTCCCTCTTGAATCGTGGTGCTGGAGCTCGGCACTGAAACATCTATAGTTGTCTCCACCTGAGTTGTTTCCCGTGATTCAGAAGATGCAACTGGATTCAGAGACTCAGCTGAGCTGGTTTGCGGATTCGTTTCCTCCTGTGCCCAAACAAATTGTTGAATTTGCAAGCTGGCAATTGTGAACAAAACCACCAATAAAAGTGATAAAGTCTTACTCTTTTTCATTCTCAACATCCTTTCCCCTCGAAGCTGGTTAAAATTAAGCAGCAAACACCATAAATTGCTTATTATAAGTTCATTTTACCATAGACGTCTAAAACAAAAAAGTGAAAAACTTTAGCGAGACTAAAGAAAATCCGCTTTGCAGACACTTAAAAATCGAGAATTTTTTCACAAAGCCCGCTGTGATTTCAGTCAAGTATTTTTCAGCTTTTCCCTCAGACGCTATACCTCTTATATAGCTAAGCACCACCGCATCGGTATAATGGGTAAATTACCCCTTAATCATCATCGAAATTAATGATAATTATAATTTATCTTTATCCGGCTGCTGGGCGAAATTGATAAAGAAATGTATAATAGGGAAACATACTGTACACTTATGGTTCTACTAATAAATCACGAGCTTAGTAGAGCTCATACTATGCGGAGGTTATTGATGATAGCTTTATTGCTCGTTGCCGGATATGCAACCAGACTTTATCCCTTGACCATAAATACTCCTAAGCCCCTACTCCCTGTGGCTGGTCGGGCTATGTTAGATTACATCGCTGATGAACTAGACACCCTTCCGGAACTATCCAAGATTATCTTAATTTCAAATCATCGTTTTGCTGGTCACTTCGAAGAATGGGCACAAAAGAGAAGAGAATTATCACCGGCTGTCCCCATTATTGTTTTAGATGACGGCACTACTGACGATAGCAACAAACGTGGGGCTATCGGCGATATCCAATTTGCCATTGAAGAAGAAAAAATTGATGAAGATATTGTGATCATAGCTGGAGATAACCTGTTCACCTATCGTCTTAAGGATATGTATGATTATTTTCAGGATATCTATAAAGATTTACTGGTCGCTATTCGTGTACCGGATCGGCAGCAACTACAGAAGTTAGCCGTAGCAACCATTGACCAAAAAGGCAAAGTGCTCAAAATGGCCGAAAAGCCTAAGGAACCTGAAACCGATATTGCGATCTATGCTACCTATTTTTACCGTAAAGAGACGCTACCTTTATTTAAAGAGTATCTTGAAGCCGGAAATACCCCAGACGCTCCCGGTAATTTTCCCTCATGGCTCTATCCTCGCCAAGATGTCTATGCCTACTTAGCCGAGGGCGATTGCATCGATATTGGTACTCCAGAGAACTACCAAGAAGTCTTAGAAAACTTCCCCACCCTTTGGGCTGGGCGAAAAGCTCTTCCGGGAGAGGCTAGCCATGAGCCACCGCGGCAACAGGATTTTTTCCGTACCCCAACGTATATCAGTGGACATCGCCACCCCGACACCGACTCTATTGTAGCAGCTATGGCTTATGAAGCACTGAAAGCCAAGCTAGGCGAGACTGCCATTGCTGTGCGCCTGGGAGATATAAATCCCGAAACGGCCATGGTGCTTAAGCGGTTTAATATGGCACCGCCCCCCTCCCTGTCTGATGTACGTACTCAGGTACGAGACTTGGATATTGATCATCCGCTGCCAATCTTGCCGGATGCGCCTTTACACCAAGTCTGGGACTCCCTAAAATCTGTTGAAACAAAATCCTTGCCCGTTGCAGATCGTCAAGGTCATTTGTTGGGACTTATAACCACCGGTGATATCGCTGGCTATGATATGAATCAAATTTCTGAGGCCAATACTACCGCCACCTTGGACAATCTACTTAAAACCATTAGCGGTGCTTATGTTTGTGGTCCAAAACTGCCCTTCTTTCAGGCACCAATTTATGTAACCGGGCGAGATTGTAAGCTTCACTCCCGTGGTATTGTTGTAGGCGCAGACATCACTTCAGAAACTATTCTTCAAGCTTCAGCTGCGGGAGTTCTGTGTCTGGTTGCTTGTAATGTACCGGATGTGGATAGTTTTGTTGCAAGTCTCAGTGCGGAGGCTTTGGCTGTAAGCGGTACCACTGTGGTCACGTCCCCCTACGAAGTCTATCGCACAGTACGTCTCGTTACCTTAGCTACCTCGGTTTCTTCGATTATGCATCGTAAAAATCTGGTCTGTTTTGGACTCAAAGATTACCTGGATGATGTGCGAAATGCTATGCTCAGCTCCCGTTTTAGAAGCTATCCCGTAGTGGACGAGGCGGGGCATATTGCCGGAACGATTTCCCGCTATCACCTTATTCGTCCCGCACGCAAAAAGGTAATTCTTGTAGACCACAACGAAATGGCACAGTCCTTTCCCGGTCTGGAGCAGGCTGAAATTGTAGAAATTATTGACCACCACCGTATTGGCGATGTAACCACCGACGGACCTATTTACGTCCGAAATGAGCCCGTCGGTTCAACCTCAACAATTATTGCCAGCATGTACTTTGAGCGTGATATTCCCATAGATCCACCGATTGCCGGTATGCTTTTGGCTGCTATTTTGTCAGATACCATTTTATTTAAGTCGCCTACCTGCACGCCAAGAGACCAGAAAACTGCCGAGAAATTGGCACGGATTGCCGCTGTAGATATCCAAGACCTAGCTGAGATGATGTTTACCCCTGACTCCTCCCTGCTAAATATGACAGCCAAAGAGCTCCTAAATGTTGACTTTAAGGTCTTCCGCATGGCCGGTAGCAAAGTTGCCATCGCCCAGATTAGCTCAATGGAAATTGATCCCTTCATGGCTCGCCAAGAGGAACTCTTGGAGCAAATGGAGCAGAACAGAAAACTAGAAGACTACGATATGGTCATGATGGCACTCACCGATATCAACCAAGGTGGTTCACAAATCCTTGTCTCCGGCAGTCTAGGCGATGCACTGGAGCGGGCTTACGGGGAGGCCGCCAGAGGCAAAACCTCCTTCTGGCTCCCTGGGGTGATGAGCCGTAAAAAGCAAATCGTTCCGCTACTCTCTATGGTAGTAGGTATTGGTTAAAGCTAGATTAGGACATAGGCTGTGATTTTCTTTTATATGCTTACGTAACAAGAATACAATAGCCCTCTCCAAAACTTTGGGGAGGGCTATTGTTGATTGGTGCAAGAAAAGAAGCGCCCAAAAATCTTATGGGCCTTGCTGCGCCTCATAAGGTTTTATGGTTCTTTTAAACTCTCATTCAGGCTGCCAACAATTGGATCTAAGAAGTATTGTAGGATCGTTCTTTGTCCTGTAATTATTTCTACATTACCTGAGAGTCCAGAGATAAGTTCAATATTAGGATTGATATTTTTCTCATCAATATCAACATACAAAACATAGACACTTTCTTTTTTCTCGTTCGTAAAGGAAGATGGACTTATATAACTAATTTTGCCAGAAACTGCTCCAAAATCAGAAAAGGAGAAAGCAGAAAGCTTAACAATTACCTCCTGTCCAACCTCAAGTTCACCTCTATCCTTATTAGAAACGAAACATTCAAATTGTAAGGGGCTATCACTGGGAACAATCGAAATGATACTCTCACCGGGAGAAATGACTTGTTTAGGACTAACTACAGAGATTGAATTAATATACCCTGCTACCGGCGCTTTCAATGTGTAATTTTCATCATTTAAATCAGCCTTTTTCAATTGCTCTTCATAACTTTTTTGCTCATTCTTCATACTAAAGAGCTGACCATAAAGTTGTGACTGATTAGAGGTTTTATCAGATTCAATCGAGGAAAGATATAGGGCAACTCGCTCTTCCAATGATGTAATTAGAGCTTGATCATTTTTTCCTCTGGCCGCTTCAAGTTCTTGGTTCGCCTTATCCAGTTCTTTTTGCCGCTGCGCCCGCTGAGATTGGTAGATCTGGATTTCAAGGTTCATTTGCTGCAGACCTTCAAAATATTTACTGTCATAATTTTCCATTGGAATTGTATAGTCAGGGTTCTCTATGCGATTTTGGATAATTTCAATTTGAATTTTGTTCCATTCCAGACTTTCTTCCGTTTTTACCCGATCCATTGCAGCTGTCTCATTTTCAAGTGAAAGCAGTGCTTGATCAGGCTCCACAAAGTCTCCCACCGCAACATTAATTTTATCGACTTTTCCCATAACCATGGGCTTTAATTCTACTACCTTTCCTTCAGGCATTAAATTGCCAGTGCCAGTTATCACAATGTCTATTTTAGCCAGAGCCGACCATATAATTGCTGTTATCAGTAATAGAAAAATAGCCGCCACAATCACAGTGCCTGCAATATGAGAAGGTCTCTCTATTATTTCTAAAAGCGAGGGCATAAAATCATATTTAAGTTGCTCATCCCTTTTTTGTTGGTTTTTTAGAATATATTTTGCTAAGCGGTTATCCATCTGTGTCACCTCTCAATTGCTTGCTGTTCAGTTCATAATAGAGACCTCGTTGATTGAGAAGGTTTTCCTGTGTATCAAATTCCGCCAATTTACCATTATCAATAACCATAATTTTATCCACATCTTTTAGTGTTGACAAACGATGTGCAATTATCAACACAGTACGGTTTTTGCAAATCTCTTTAAGATTTTTTTGTATAATACTCTCTGATTCATAATCTAAAGCACTGGTAGCTTCATCAAAGATTAGAATTCGAGGATTTCCTAAAATTGCCCTTGCAATAGCCACTCGTTGTTTTTGTCCCCCGGAAAGCTGCACACCCTTTTCACCGATAATTGTGTCATACCCATTCGTTAATTCTAAAATGAAGTCATGGGCGCCTGCCATCTTCGCAGCATGTATGATTTTTTCAATACTTGTGGTGGGGAAATGGATTGAGATATTTTCTGCTACAGTTCCTGAAAACATAAAATTTTCTTGCAAAACCACACCAATCTGTGGCCTCAAATGCATAGGATTCAACGTTGATACATCCATGCCATCAATGGATATTTTTCCTCCTTCTGCAATATACAAACGCTGGATCAGCTTAGATAGCGTGCTTTTTCCTGAACCACTTCGACCAACAATACCAATAGTAGTTCCCGCCTCGATTGTAAAGCTCATGTCTTTTATTACTTCAGAAGTATCTACTCGATAGCGAAACCTTACCTTATCAAATACAATTTGCCCATCCAATTGCGGCACTTTTGACAACATATTCTGAGACAATGGTTCGACTGGCGAATGAAAAATATCACCAATTCGCTTAACAGATAGCGATGCTTGCTGGTATTCCTGCCATAGTTGGACAAGTCGCAATACAGGCCCAGATACTCGTCCAGCCAGCATTCTAAAGGCAACAAGTTGACCTACGGTAAAGTTCCCATCCATTACAGCTTTAGCCGCAAAAAACAAAATTAATAGGTCAAAAACCTTCTGAAAAAACTGGGCAACCGTTCCGGCTGTGGAGGATATCATACTGGTTTTATAACTAGCCTGGACATAGTTACTTTGGAGGTCACCCCACTTACTATCAAATCTGTCTTCCAAAGCAAAGGATTTTACAGTCTGCACGCCGTTGATAGATTCAACCAAAAAGGATTGGGTCTCTGCCCCTGCACTAAATTTCTCATCCAATCGTTTCTTAAATAGCGGAGTAACAATTAAGGATAAAACCGCATAAAAGGGAATGGATGCTAAGACCAGGAAGGTTAAGGGAACGCTGTAGAAAAATAAGACCACAATATAAACAATGATAAAAAACAAGTCAATGGCCGACGATAACGGCGTTCCGGTCAAAAACTGACGAATGCTATCTAGTTCCCTTACCCTAGCAACGGTTTCACCTGCTCTTCTCGATTCAAAATATCGTAAAGGCAATGCAAACAGATGTTTAAAAAGCTTAGCTGATAACATCACATCTATACGATTAGTGGTATGGGTAAATATATAGTTCTTACCCAAAGAAAGAATAAGGTCAAAAACATAGACAAGTCCGATTCCAATTGTAAGAACATACAAGGTCGACATAATATGATGGGATAAAACTTTATCAATTACTACTTGGGTCATAATGGGGGTTAATATCCCCAGTAGCTGTATAACAAATACTGCAACCAGTACCTTGATAAATTCCTTCTTAAATTTAGCAATAGTTGGAATGAACCACCGAAAGCTAAAAACTGCATCCACATCTGCCAAGCCTTTTCTGGTTATAAAAATGGCGCTACCATCCCACAACTGCTCAAATTCGTCTAGGGGAATCAATTTGGGACCACTCTCACTAGGGTAAATAATCATTATCCCCTTATCTGTACATTTTGCAAGAATGAAGAATTGACCGTTTACATCTTTGGCAATAATAGGGGATTTAATAACATGTAATTTCTTGGTTGTAAGCTTTGTATATTTTGCTTTTAATTTATAGTGACTGGCATATTTAAGTATATTTACAGTATCTTCTGATGTCCCCGAGTTAGTTTTAATTCGTTCTAAGATTTCAACATCTACCGGAACTTGAATAAACTGCGTGATAATCATAAAACAGGCTATGGCACTGTCCACAAATGGTCCCCTTTCGGAGAGCAGGGCAAGTGCCCTGCTCTGTTCTTTCATTAGTTAAACTTTAAACGGCATCCGCCAGAAATTGCTCACTGGCCGCAATTGTATTTTGACTACTGTCAAAACTCATACTATCGGAAATATTCTCCCCTGTAGGTATTGAGGATATAGACTCTGCCATAAGAAGTGCTTGCTTATTCGCTGAAATAGCTTCAGGCGGAGCGACTTCACTTGATGGCAAAGCAGCATCACTTTGCACAGTTGTTTCCTCACCCATTTCATAAAGGCTACTTAAGGCCATGGCACTAGCTGAAATGGTCTCGGGTGTGATTGGCGCACTAGTGACCAAAACCCAGTTGGTATCAATCGTTGCTGTACTCCCATCACTAAACTCTAAGACAAAATTTCTGTAAGAGGTGCTGTAGCGGAAATAGGTTAGAACCAATTGATCCGTAGGTGATTGACGTAAGGTAAGGGTAAGGTCATACGATCCTGTTTGAGTAATAATAATGTCTTCAGCTGTAACGCCAGCTAAAAATTTGATGATATTAGAGCCCGAAGTATCAGAAATTGTATCTTTTCCATAGCCTACGCCAAACTGGTAGATATCGTTACCCTCTCCCCCTTCTAGACGAT